>NZ_CP152412.1:7895817-9252481 GCF_038957035.1 Bradyrhizobium sp. B097 | reverse complement strand
TGCAGGGCGTTGGCGTCGACACCGCCGGTCAGCACCTTGCCGGATGACGGCACCACGGTGTTGTAGGCACGGCCGAGGCGCGTAATCGAGTCGAGCAGGATCACGACATCGCGGCCGTGTTCGACGAGACGCTTGGCCTTCTCGATCACCATCTCGGCGACCTGGACGTGACGCACGGCGGGCTCGTCGAAGGTCGACGACACCACCTCGCCCTTTACCGAGCGCTGCATGTCCGTGACTTCTTCCGGACGCTCGTCGATCAGAAGCACGATCAGATAGCAGTCCGGGTGATTGGCAGTGATGGAGTGCGCGATGTTCTGCATCAGCACCGTCTTGCCGGTGCGCGGCGGCGCCACGATCAGCGCGCGCTGGCCCTTGCCGATCGGCGCGACGATGTCGATCACGCGGGCAGAGAGATCCTTCTTGGTGGAATCCTCCAGCTCCATGCGGAAACGCTGATTGGGAAACAGCGGCGTGAGGTTGTCGAAATTGACCTTGTGCTTGGCCTTCTCGGGATCTTCGAAATTGAGCGTATTGACCTTCAGCAGCGCGAAATAGCGTTCGCCTTCCTTCGGGCTGCGGATGTGGCCTTCGATGGTGTCGCCGGTGCGCAGGCCGAAGCGGCGGATCTGCGAGGGCGAGACGTAGATGTCGTCGGGACCGGGCAGGTAGTTCGCGTCGGGCGAACGAAGGAAGCCGAATCCGTCGGACAGCACCTCCACGACGCCCTCGCCGACAATGTCGGTCTCGGCAGCGGCGAGGTTTTTGAGAATGGCGAACATCAGCTCCTGCTTGCGCATGGTGCTGGCATTCTCGACCCCGTTCTCTTCCGCGAACGAGACGAGCTCGGCCGGCGTTTTCGATTTGAGGTCCTGGAGTTTGATTTCCCGCATTGGGGTCGTCCTGTGAGGAAGTAAGTAGGGAAGGGGTGCGAGGTGGCTTGGAAAAAGCGGACGCCAAAGGAAGGTCCGCAGGTCTCAGCCAGGAAAGTGCCGTTTGGGCTTTCAAACCTGATGCGGCGCCGGCCCGAAAAGAACCGAAACGCGACCACATCCGCCTGCGTGGGGTGGGATAAGGCCTATATAGAAAATCGATTCGTTCTTCGCAAGAAGGACTGAAGCATGCGTCTTGACCATCGCGATGTCTAGAACGGCTTCACGACCACCATGATCACGATCAGGATCATCAGAAGCGTCGGCACCTCGTTGATAATGCGATAGAATTTCTGAGTGCGTTGATTCCGGTCGGCGGCGAAATCCTTCACGCAGCGGGACAAAAAGCCGTGGATACCCGACATGATGAGGACCAGCGTAAATTTGACGTGAAACCAGCCCGATAGGTACCAGTGTCCGGCCCAGGCCAGATAAAGCCCGGCGAGCCAGGTCACGATCATCGCGGGGTTGATGATCGCTCTCAAAAGCCGCCGCTCCATGACCTTGAAGGTCTCGGACTGCTTCGAGCCGACTTCGGCCTCGCAATGATAGACGAACAGCCGCGGCAGATAGAGCATGCCCGCCATCCAGGAGATCACAGCAACGATGTGCAGGGCCTTGATCCAGTCATACAACATCGCGGAGATGCCTTTCAGGGAGCAGTTCGGGCGGTCTTGGCGTTGCGCGCCAAGCTCTGCTTGCGAGGGACCGATACATATCCGCTCACACGGCTCTCCTAAACTTAATTAAGTTTAGAATCTAAGGTTTGAGTCTAAGTGACGGTGAATTGGACTCATGCAAAACAATCCAGCCGTTCTTGCGGGCTTGTTCACATCCCTCAACATTTCGGCCGGCAGGACCGGACATCCGGAATCTGTCGCTCAACTCAATCGGTTGCGTACCTCTGTGGCCAGCTTATGAAGAGACAAATCCACACCGGTTCACTATCATCCGTCCGATGACGTCGACTTATCCTTTTCGGCGGTGCTGTGAAGAAGAGGACGAGATATACAGGGACCTGGCGGCGGACCCGGATTCTTCTCCTCGACCTCCACAGGGATTCACAGGATAGACAGGGGCCCCGGTGCCGACGACCTCCAATTATTTCCACCTGCATCTGGTGTCTGATTCGACCGGCGAGACGCTGATCACCGTGGCGCGCGCGGTCGCCGCGCAATACGCCAACGTGACCGCGGTCGAGCATGTCTATCCTTTGGTGCGCAGCCAGAAGCAGCTCGACCGCGTGCTCGACGAGATCGAGGAATCGCCCGGCATTGTCCTGTTCACGCTGCTCGAGAAGGATCTGGTCGGCCGGCTGGAGGGCAAGTGCAAGGCGATCAACGTGCCGAGCCTGTCGATCATCGGGCCGGTGATGCAGCTGTTCGAGGCGTATCTGGGTGCTGCGACGACCGGACGCGTCGGTGCGCAGCATGTGCTGAACGCGGAATATTTCAGCCGGATCGACGCGCTGAATTACACGATGATCCATGACGACGGTCAGCATGTCGAAGGCCTCGAGGAGGCCGACGTCGTGCTGGTCGGCGTGTCCCGCACATCGAAAACCCCGACCTCGATCTATCTCGCCAACCGCGGCATAAGAACTGCCAATGTGCCGCTGGTGCCGGGCATCCCGCTGCCGCACCAGCTCGAGACCCTGAAGAAGCCATTGGTGGTCAGCCTGCATGCGACGCCGGAGCGCTTGATCCAGGTCCGGCAGAACCGCCTGCTCACGATGGGCGACCGCGACAACGACACCTACATCGACAAGCAGGCGGTGGCCGACGAAGTCGCGTTTGCGCGGCGCCTGAGCGCGAAATTCAACTGGGCATTGCTTGACGTGACGCGTCGCTCGATCGAGGAGACGGCGGCTGCGATCATGAAGCTCTACAACGATCGCCAGCGCGCGCGACCGTCGGAGTAAACGGCCAAATCATGAGCATCTGGCGCGGCCCGCAGAAGCTGATCCTTGCGTCGCAAAGCCGTGCGCGAAGGATGCTGCTTGAAAACGCCAGCCTCGAGTTCGAGGCGCTGCCAGCCGATATCGATGAGCGCGCGGTGCAGAAAAACTCCGGCGTTTCGGCGCCGGGCGAGATCGCGTCGCTCCTGGCGCGCGAGAAGGCGCTGTTCATATCGAGGCAGAAGCCGGGTCAATATGTCGTCGGCGCGGACCAAACGCTGGCACTGGGGCAACGGATGTTCAGCAAGCCTGCCGGCCGTGCCCAGGCCGCCGAGCAGCTCGGCCTGCTCGCCGGACAGACGCACGAGCTGCACTCAGCCGTCTCGGTCGCGCGCGATGGGAAAGTCCTGTTCGACGATGTGAGCGTGGCCCGGATGACGATGCGGCGGCTCGCCGCCGGTGAGATCGAGGTCTATCTCGACCAGGCCGGCGATGCGGTGACGACCAGCGTCGGCGCCTACCAGCTCGAGGGCCTCGGCGTGCATCTGTTCGAGCGGATCGAAGGCGACCATTTCACCATCCTCGGCCTGCCGCTATTGTCGCTGCTCGCATTCCTGCGCCGCGAAAAACTGCTCGCGGTGTGAGGTGCCGGGGCATGGCGACGGAGAGATGCTGAACCGATGTTGATGCGATGCTGATTCTTGGACTGACCGGCTCGATCGGGATGGGAAAATCCACCACGGCCAAACTCTTCATGGAGGCTGGCGTGCCGGTCTACGACGCTGATGCGGCCGTGCATCAGCTCTACGAAGGCGAAGCCGCACCTGCGATCGAGGCAGCCTTTCCCGGCACCACGGCGAACGGCAAGGTCGACCGCGCAAAACTCTCGGCACGCGTGGTGCATGACCCTGCGGCGATGCGGCAGCTCGAGCAGATCGTGCATCCGATGCTTGGCGCCTCGCGGCAGACATTCTTTGCCGACGCGGAAGCCGCCGGCGCGCCGATCGTCGTCGTCGACGTGCCGCTGCTGTATGAGACCGGCGGCGAGAAGCGAGTCGATGCGGTCGTCGTCGTCACCACCTCGCCGGAACTGCAGCGCGAGCGGGTGCTGGCGCGGGGCACCATGGATGCCGCCAAGCTCGACGCCATCATCGCCAAGCAGATGCCGGACGCCGAGAAGCGTAAACGCGCGGATTTCATCGTGGATACCTCGCACGGACTTGACCCGGTGCGGGCGCGCATCCGCGACATTCTGGCCGAGGTTGTTAAGATGCCGGAGCGGCGAACCTGATTCGCCCCGCTTTTCCGGATTCCCTCACGTCATGCGCGAAATCGTTCTCGATACCGAAACCACTGGCCTCGATCCGCTGCGCGGCGACCGGCTGGTCGAGATCGGCTGCGTCGAGATATTCAACCGCATGCCGACGGGGCAGACCTACCACGTCTATATCAATCCCGAACGCGACATGCCGGCGGAAGCGTTCAACGTGCACGGGCTGTCGACCGAATTCCTCGCTTCCAAGCCGCTGTTCAATGAGGTGGTCGACGAGTTCCTGGCCTTCATCGGCGATACGCCGCTGGTGATCCACAACGCGTCGTTCGACATCAGCTTCATCAATGCCGAGCTCGATCGCATCAAGCGGAAGGCGATTCCGAAGGACCGGCTGGTCGATACGCTGCTATTGGCGCGACGCAAGCATCCCGGCGTGTCGAACCGGCTCGACGATCTCTGCTCGCGCTATCAGATCGACAATTCCCGCCGCACCAAGCACGGCGCCTTGCTCGACGCCGAGCTGCTGGCCGAGGTCTATATCGACCTGATCGGGGCGCGGCAGTCGCAGCTCATCCTGGCGTCGGAAAATTTGGATGCGCGCAGCGGAAGCTACGGCGATACGCCGCGGCGGCAGCGCGAGACGGCGCTGGTTGCACGGGTCAGCGAGGCGGATCGCGAGGCCCACCGGGCGTTCGTCGCGACACTCGGCGACAAGCCGATCTGGAACGATTATCTGCCGCCGCCAGCGCCCGCTGCAGCACCGGCGGCTTGATCTCTCAGTTCCGTCATCCTGAGGTGCGAGCGGAGCGAGCCTCGAAGGATGCACGGCCATCAGCCGGGCCCGTCGATTCTTCGAGACGCGCTACGCGCTCCTCAGGATGACGGGGTGAGGCTTCGGTATTCTCTAACTCAGTTCAGCTCGGCTTGACTCCGGAAGCGGCCTGGGCGGCGGCCTGCCGCTCCATGTTCTGGCGGTAGAGGCCGACGAAATCGACGGGATCGAGCAGCAGGGGCGGGAAGCCGCCGTCGCGGACCGAGGTCGCGACGATCTCGCGCGCGAACGGGAACAGCAGCCGCGGGCACTCGATCATGACCAGCGGGTGCAGATTCTCCTTCGGCACGTTCACGATCCGGAAGACGCCGGCATAGGCGAGGTCGAAGCTGAACATCACCTTGCCCGCCGACTCGGCCTTGCCCTCGATCGAGAGGATCACCTCGTACTCGTTCTCCGACAGGTTGTTGGCGGAGACGTTGATCTGGATGTTGATCGCCGGCTGCTGTTGCTGCTGGCCGAGCGAGGTCGGCGCATTCGGGTTCTCGAACGACAGATCCTTGGTGTACTGCGCCAGTACGTTGAGCTGGGGAGCGGGCTGTTCGACGGGGGCGCCGTTGCCATTGGTCATGAAAATGTCTCCTGGAGCGGCGCTCGGGACAGGGTGTCCGACGGCACGCGTTAAGGTTTGGAAATGCCGATGCCGGCGAGTGGCTATCATAGGCCCGGCTCGGTCCACAAGGACGACGAGCGCGTGTACCCCGGCGGCCCTGCGGCCAAATCGCCGGCATCGGGATCGTGAACGCAACTCCGCCCAATCCCTTAACGGCTTCCTAAATTATTGAAGATACGCGATTTCCGGGAAGGAACGGGTTTCCCCCCGGGGTCAAAACGCGCTACACTTGCCCGTGCCAAAAAGCGCCATTGGCCGGGCATAGTTTCGTGCCTACATGCTGCGGACTCAATCGGTGATGTAATCTCTGCCGTTCCCGACCGGGAACGCTTTGATGCCCGGCCCGTTGCCGGCAGAGACCAGAAAGCGAATTCGACGTGGATATCTACACCATCATCTTCCTGGCGCTGGCCGTATTTATCTTCCTGCGCTTGCGCAGCGTTCTCGGACAGCGCACGGGAAGCGAGCGGCCGCCGTATGATCGTGCAGCACCCAACGTCCTGCAGCGCGGCCAGGATAACAACGTCGTGCCGATCCCGGGATCGGTGATCGATCAGCCGGCCCCGGCCGCGCCCGCCGAACCGGTCGAACCGACGGAACGCTGGAAGGGCATCGCCGAGCCCGGCACGCCGCTGGCGCAGGGTCTCGACGCAGTCGTCGCCCAGGATTCCTCGTTCGATCCACGGCATTTCCTCTCGGGCGCCCGCTCGGCCTATGAAATGATCGTGCTGGCCTTCGCCAACGGCGATCGCCGCGCGCTGCGCGACCTGCTGTCGGCCGAGGTCTATGAAAGCTTCGAGGCCGCGATCAAGGATCGCGAGAAGCACGAGCAGAAGACCGAGACGCGGTTCGTCTCGATCGACAAGGCCGAGATCGTCAGCGCGGAGACGCGCGATCGCTCGACCCAGCTCACCGTCCGTTTCGTGTCGCAGATGATTTCGGTCACGCGCGACAAGGCGGGAACCATCGTCGACGGCAGCCCGGACAAGGTTGCCGACATCACCGATATCTGGACATTCGCCCGCGACTCGACTTCCCGCGATCCGAATTGGAAGCTGGTTGGAACTGGAAGCGCTCACTAAACATCTCAGCTACGGGCGCCTCGCGATCGCGTGCTGTGCGCTCGCGGTTGTGTGCTCCACGGCGGCGATCGCCGCGCGCTACAGGTCGAGCCGGCACGCTGCGCCGCGACACGAGCACACCCACCCGATCCCCTATCCCGATCTGGAATTGCCGTTGCAGGTCAGCGGCAGCCAGTACGAACCGCTCGCCTGGGCCAATGTCTCCGGCTGGAGCGACGACGATCATCTCGCGGCCTACAACGCGTTTCGCACCAGCTGCAAGCCGATCACGACCCAGCACGGCGCGCCCACGGATTCGAAGGCGCTCGGCAGTTCGCTGCGCGATCCCTGCGGGATCGCCAAGGGACTCGATCTCGCCAGTGGCGCGAAAGCGAAGGAATTCTTTGAGCAGAATTTTGTGCCGCTGCGGATCTCGCGGCTCGGCGAGGATGCCGGCTTCGTCACCGGCTATTACGAGCCGGTGCTCGATGGCTCGCGGACCCAGACCGACGTCTACAATGTCCCCGTCTATCGCCGGCCGTCCAACCTGTTCGTGCGCGGCAAGACGCAAGCGTCTGTCGGCCTGCCCAACAGCGGTCCGGTTTATCGCAAGATCGGCCGGCGCAAGCTCGTGCCCTATTACGACCGCGGCCAGATCGAGGACGGTGCGATCGCCGGCCGCGGGCTGGAGATCGCCTGGCTGAAGAGCCAGACCGATCTGTTGTTCGCCCAGATCCAGGGCTCGGCGCGGATCAAGTTCGAGGACGGCACCACCCTGCGCATCAACTACGACGCGCATAATGGCTATCCCTATACGCCGGTCGGGCGCGTCCTGATCGACCGCGGCATCATCCCGAAGGAGCAGATGTCGATGCAGAAGATCAGGGAGTGGATGGAGCAGAATCCCGACGGCGCCAAGGAGCTGCGGCGGCAGAATCGCGCCTATGTGTTCTTCCGCGAAGTGCCGCTGTCGGACAAGGACGAGGCGGTCGGCGCGCAGGGCGTGCCGCTGACGCCCGGTCGCTCGATCGCGGTCGACAAGGCGCTGCATGTCTACGGCACGCCGTTCTTCATTGCCGGCGAGCTGCCGATCGAATCCGAGCAGTCCAAGACGCCGTTCCACCGCCTGATGATCGCGCAGGATACCGGATCGGCGATCGTCGGTCCGGCACGCGCCGATCTCTATTTCGGCGCCGGCGCCGATGCCGGAAAGGTCTCGGGTCGGCTGCGGCACAACATGCAGTTCATGATGCTGGTGCCGAAGGGGCTCGATCCCGTCGCGCGCGGCCACAAGCTGCCGATCCCTGACGAGCGGCCGTCGGCCAAAATCGCGAAGCTGTTTCCGCAGACCGATCCGCAGAAGGCCAAGCCGGCGGATGTACCGACTGCGACCGTCGCCAGGGCTGGGAGCAAGGACGCGGCAAATGGCGTCGCCAAGACCCCGCCCGCGAAGGATGCCGCACCCGCAGCACCGGCTGCAACAACCTCTGTTGCACAGTCGGCACCTGTGGCAGAACCGGTGCCGTTGCCGGTCGCCCGGCCCGACATTCCGCAACCGGAGAAGCGGCGCACTCGGCGCTATCGCCATCACCGCGATCAATGAAACGACCCGCGCCGATCCCCGACCTGTCCGCTCCGTCGCGGCGCAAGCGTGCGCTGAGCGAGGAGGAACGTGCGCTTTGGGAGAGCGTCGCCAAGCAGGTCAAGCCGCTGCGCAAGAAGCCGGCCGCACCGAAAGCCCACGCCGCAGCCTCTGACCCGGCCACGCATCACGCCGCGGCCAAGCCCATCCCGGTCAAACCGGTGACGTCGGCGAAGGCTGCGCCGGCGCCGCGTCCGCAGGTGCCGCCACTGGCGCCGATCGGCCGCCGCGAGCGCGCAAAGCTGTCGCGCGGCCGGCAGGAGATCGATGCGCGGCTCGATCTGCACGGCATGACGCAGATCCGCGCACATCGCGTGCTGTTCACCTTCCTGCAACGCGCGCACAACGACGGGCTCACCTTCGTGCTCGTCATCACCGGCAAGGGCAAGGTCGGCGGGCTGGAGTCCGAACGCGGCGTGCTGCGCCGCCAGGTGCCGGAATGGCTCAGCCTGCCGGAATTCCGTTCGCTGGTGGTCGGCTTCGAGGAAGCGCATATCGGCCATGGCGGCGAGGGCGCGCTCTACGTGCGCGTCCGGCGCGCGCGCTGAACCTAAAAAGGCCTGACGATCCCGACGCGCGGGATCAGCGTCACGATCCAGCCTGATACCGTCGTCTTGCGATCATCTGACGGGATCAGCGGCACGTCCTTCGACGCCGGCAGCATCCTGGTCGCGTGCAGCATCAGGAACATGCAGACCGCCCAGTTCGAGATCCAGCGCGAATAGTCGAACACGGTCACGAACATCACGAAATAGCCGGCGCTGATCATGATGAGCGCGGCGAACACGGTCTGCCGATGCAGCTCGTTCGCGAGCGCGCCGATCAGCCGCGCGAAATAGCGCCACAGCGGCGCGTGCAGCCAGATCAGCAGCGCAAACACCGGGACGCCCAGGATGTTCGAGGGCATCCGCGCCCAGGTGTCGGTGAACTCCTTCGACAGCGGCTGGTACCAGATGTAGCCGAACTGAAGCAGGTCGGTCCGCGACGGATCGGCCATCCGGCTTTGCAGGTGACGGATGAATTCGTCGTAGGGCACCTCGACCGTGCCGGCGAACTGCGCGACCAGGAACAGGATGCCGACCGCCGCGAGCGCCATAAGGCCGACGGCGACGTTCCGCGGCGTCACGCGTTGCATCAGATAGAAGCGCAGCACCACGATCGCCGCGATGGTCGGAACATACATCAGAACGAAGATGTGATGGACCAGGATCAGCAGGATCGAGAACAGCGCCGCGATCAGCACAAAGACAACCGAGCGCGCCGGGATCAGCAGCAGCACGATCGCCAGCGCACAGCCATAGATGTCGAAATGGCCGAGCGTGTGCATGAAATTCTTCAGGAAGAACGGCGATCCCGCGATGAAGATGAACAGCGGCCAATGCGCATCGTCGAAGCCGAATGTCCGCTGGAACAATTTGACGAACAGGGCGAGCGTCACCAGCCAGACCGCGCCGGCCAGCGCGAACACCAGCCACACCGGCACCTTGTCGGTGAACAGCGACACGATCGCGCCGATCAGCGCGCGTTTGGTGAAGCCGTAGTGATAGTCGACCAGCAGGTGGATGTACGGGACGAAGGGCGGCAGCGCGATCTTGTGCAGGAACACCCCGACCAGCACCGCCGCATTGACGGCCAGCATCAAGCGCCAGGGGTTTTGCCACCAATCCGAGTTCAAAGTCATTGTCGTCCCGGCCAAGCCACCGGGTCGGCGCGAAGCGCCGCCCGATGATAAACTCCACGCGAGCCGGGACCCATGACCACAGGCCCGCGTTTGACGAGGACTGGTGCTGCAGCTTGCTTCAACGACGGGTGCCGGTGGTTATGGGTCCCTGCTTTCGCAGGGACGACAATCTTAGCTGCAACGCCTACAAAATAAACCGGCTCAGATCGGCGTTCTTGGCGAGGTCGCCGACATGCTTGGTTACGTAATCGGCGTCGACCTGGATGGTCTCGCCGTGGCGATCGGGGGCGGTGAAGGAGATCTCGTCCAGCACCCGCTCCATCACGGTCTGCAGCCGCCGCGCGCCGATGTTCTCGACCGTGGAATTGACCGCGACCGCAACGTCGGCCAGCGCGTCGATCGCGCTGTCTGTAACGTCGAGCGTGACGCCCTCGGTCTTCAGCAGCGCGACATATTGCTTGATCAGCGACGCCTCCGGCTCGGTCAGGATCCGGCGCATGTCGTCGCGCGACAGCGCCTGCAGCTCGACCCGGATCGGCAGGCGGCCCTGCAGCTCGGGCAAGAGGTCCGACGGCTTGGCGATATGGAAGGCGCCCGAGGCGATGAACAGGATGTGGTCGGTCTTGACCGCGCCGTGCTTGGTCGAGACCGTGGTGCCCTCGATCAGCGGCAGCAGGTCGCGCTGCACGCCTTCGCGAGAGACGTCGCCGCCCTGGCGGTTCTCGCGCACGCAGATCTTGTCGATCTCGTCGAGGAAGACGATGCCGTTGTTCTCGACGGCGTTGATCGCCTCCTGCACCAGTTGGTCGGTGTCGAGCAGCTTGTCGGATTCCTCGTTGACGAGGATCTCGTGCGAGCCTTCCACCGTCAGGCGGCGGGTCTTGCTGCGTCCGCCCATCTTGCCGAAGATATCGCCGAGCGAGATCGCGCCCATCTGGGCGCCGGGCATGCCGGGGATTTCGAACATCGGCATGCCGCTGCCGGACGACTGCGTCTCGATCTCGATTTCCTTGTCGTTGAGCTCGCCGGCCCGCAGCTTCTTGCGGAACGAATCCCGCGTCGCCGGGCTCGATGCGGGGCCGACCAGCGCATCCAGCACGCGCTCCTCGGCGGCGAGCTGGGCACGGGCCTGGACGTCCTTGCGCTTGCGCTCGCGGGTCTGCGAGATCGCCACCTCGACGAGGTCGCGGACAATCTGCTCGACGTCGCGGCCGACATAGCCGACCTCGGTGAACTTGGTGGCTTCGACCTTGAGGAACGGCGCGCCCGCAAGCTTGGCCAGCCGCCGCGCGATCTCGGTCTTGCCGACGCCGGTCGGCCCGATCATCAGGATGTTCTTGGGCAGAACCTCCTCGCGCAGGGAACCGGCAAGCTGCAGCCGCCGCCAGCGGTTGCGCAGCGCGATCGACACCGCGCGCTTGGCATCGGCCTGGCCGACGATGAAACGGTCAAGTTCAGAAACGATTTCGCGGGGGGAGAAGTCGGTCATTGGCTCTAGCTAGGTTGAAAAGGTGGTCTCGGCAAGCGGCAGTCTTCCAGGGCATGATCCCCTAGAGGATCGGCGGCCCAGCCTGCCACTGCCTGATCGCCTCGAACGGGTGGATCAGCATGATGATGTTCAGTGTCAGATTGTCGCGAATGTGCAGCAGCATCACGGTTTCGAACACGACGCCGAGCGCGACGGTTGCGGCGACCGGCAGCTTGCGCGCCAGCAGGAAACCCAAAACCATCGCAAGCGTGTCCGACACCGAATTGACGATGGTGTCGCCGTAATAATCGAGCGAGATCGTGCCGGCACGGTAGCGCTCGATGATCCAGTTGGAGTTCTCGACGAGCTCCCAGCTGCCTTCGACCAGCATCGCGACAATCACCCGCCTGGGCCAGGCGAGCCGCGGCAGCAGCAGGAAGGTCAGGCCATAGAACAGCAGGCCATGCAGCATGTGCGACAGCGTGTACCAGTCAGCGATGTGCTGCGAGTTCTCCGAGCTCTGCACCGTGCCGTGCCAGAGCTTGACATAGCCGCAGGCGCAGATCGGCAAGCGGCCCATCGCATAGAGCAGCGCGGCCTGCAGCACGAGCAGCGCGGCGGCGATCGCAAACCATTGCCACGCCGGAACATTGGTGTCGGGCTTTGGCGCGAGTGTCATGCGTCGCGGACCATCAGCAGCGCAGGCCCATCAGGCGTATCGACCATTCCGGCCTCCCGAAAGCCCGCCTTCTCATAGGCACGCACTGCACGCGCATTGGCCGGATCGGGATCGGTGACGATGCGGGGCGCGCCTTGCGCCAGCCGGTCGTCGACAAAGGTGCGGATCAGCGCCGAGCCGTGGCCGCCCGCCACCATGTCGGGCGCGCCGATGAAGAGATCGATGCCGCGGGTGCCATCCGGCTGCTTGCCGAAGCTGGAATTCCACGCCGTCAGGTCGTAGCACTGGATGTAACCGAAATCGTCGCCCTCTGCGGCAACGATGAACTGGTCCATCGCAGGCTCCTCGAGGTCGCCGCTCACGAGCGCATATTGCTCGGCCGGATCGCCCCACCACTCCCTGACATGCGGCAGCGTCAGCCACCGCTTGATCTGCGGCAGGTCGTCCGTCGTCATCGGGCGGAAGCGATAGGGGCCGGCCATGCTCAGCCGCCGATCGTCTCGATCGTCACGTTCCGGTTGGTGTAGACGCAGATATCGGCGGCGATATCCAGCGCGCGGCGCACGATGGTCTCGGCGTCCTTGTCGGTATCGACCAGCGCGCGGGCCGCGGCGAGGGCATAATTGCCGCCGGAGCCGATCGCCATGACCCCGGATTCGGGCTCCAGCACGTCGCCGGTACCGGTCAGCACCAGGGAGACGTCCTTGTCGGCCACGATCATCATGGCCTCCAGCCGGCGCAGATAACGGTCGGTCCGCCAGTCCTTGGCGAGCTCGACGGCGGCCCGGGTCAGCTGCCCCGGATATTGCTCCAGCTTGCTCTCCAGCCGCTCGAACAGGGTGAAGGCGTCGGCGGTGGCGCCGGCGAAGCCGCCGATCACGTCGCCCTTGCCGATCCGGCGGACCTTCTTGGCGTTGGCCTTGATCACGGTTTGGCCGATCGAGACCTGCCCGTCGCCGCCGATCACCACCTTGCCGCCCTTGCGGACCGTGCAGATCGTCGTGCCATGCCAAACCGGCAGCTCATTTTGGGATGCTTGCATAGGTTACCTCTCTTCCGGGCAGATTTAGGCGGTCGGGCAGGGGGTTACAATCGGGCGATTTAGCAAGGAATTTGGGTCACCATGGCCCGAAGTTAGGGCGTTTCGGGGTCATCCCGCAGTAGCGAAGGTGACATCAGCCTGTTAAAAGACCGGCGTTTTCGGCACGGGAAAGCTTAATCTTCATGCGCACGGCAACCATCAAGCGCAAGACCAAGGAGACCGACATCGAGGTGACGGTCAACCTCGACGGGGCAGGCGTATCCACGGTTTCGACCGGGATCGGCTTCTTCGACCATATGCTCGATCTCCTGGCCCGGCATTCGCGCATCGACATCACGGTGAAGGCGGATGGCGATCTCCATGTCGATTACCACCACACCACCGAAGACGTCGGAATCGCGCTCGGGCAGGCCGTGAAGCAGGCGCTCGGCAACATGGCCGGCATCACCCGCTACGCCTCGATCCACATGCCGATGGACGAGACGCTGTCGCGGGTCGTGATCGACATTTCCGGCCGCCCGGTGCTGGTGTTCAAGGTCGAGTTCCCGCGCGACAAGATCGGCGAGTTCGACACCGAGCTGGTGCGCGAATGGTTCAACGCCTTCGCGATGAACGCCGGCGTGACTCTCCACGTCGAGACCCTATATGGCGAGAACAGCCATCACATCTCCGAATCCTGTTTCAAGGGTTTGGCGAGGGCACTCCGGACCGCGGTTGCGATCGATCCGCGTGCCCAGGGCGAAGTGCCCTCGACGAAGGGTCAGCTCGGCGGCTGATCCCGGGGGCATGATCCGGAAACGGTGGCACCGGTTTTCCCGGAGATCATGCGGTAAGTAAAAGTCCATCCTCGGCGGAGCGTTCGATGCCGGTCTATACAGTGCATGCCCCCGTGGCCAACGGCGCCGATCTCGCGGCGGCCGACAAGTTCGTCTTCGTGCGCGACGGCTTCCATGTCTGGGCCGCGGTCGCCGGTGTGATCTGGCTGGCCTGGAACAGGCTCTGGCTGGCGCTGATCGGCTGGCTGGTGCTGACTTTCGCGATCGATTTTGCGCTGGCCAAGCTCGGGATCGGCCGCGGCGCGATCTTGCTCGTCGACCTGGTGTTGATGGTGCTGATTGGGCTGGAGGCTGCGACCTTGCAACGCTGGACGCTGTCGCGGCGCAAATGGCGCCAGCTCGACATCGTCGTGGCCGACAACGCGGACGCCGCTGAGCGCCGCTTCTTCGAGCGCTGGACCGCGCGGCATCGCGGCGCTGTCAACGACCAGCGGTCTGTCGATCGCGGCGGACCGCCGCCGACCCGGGACGTTCCGGGCCAGTCATTCTCAAAACCCCCGCCGATGCCGCAGGGCGGCATCATCGGATTGTTTCCAGAGCCAGGAGGATCGCGATGACCGTTACAATCATCGATTACGGCTCCGGCAATCTGCATTCGGCGGCAAAGGCCTTCGAGCGCGCCGCGCGCAGCATGCAGGATCCGCAAGCCATCAAGGTGACGCGCGATCCCGATGCGGTGTATCGGGCGGATCGGATCGTGCTGCCCGGTGTCGGCGCGTTCGCCGATTGCCGCCGCGGCGTCGACGCGGTCGACGGCATGCTGGAAGCACTGACGGAAGCGGTGCGGGTCAAGGCGCGACCGTTCTTCGGTATCTGCGTCGGCATGCAACTGATGGCGACGCGCGGCAAGGAGCACGTCATCACCGAGGGCTTCAACTGGATCGGCGGCGATGTCGTGAAGATCGAGCCGCGCGACGAGAGCCTGAAGGTCCCGCATATGGGCTGGAATACCCTCGATATGGTGCGCGAGCACCCGGTGCTGGAGCGGCTGCCGCTCGGGCCGAAGGGGCGCCACGCCTATTTCGTGCACTCCTATCATCTCAACGCCGCCAACGAGGCGGATGTGCTGGCGCGCGCCGACTATGGCGGGCCGGTGACCGCGATCGTGGGCAAGGACACCGTGATCGGCACCCAGTTTCACCCCGAGAAGAGCCAGCGCTTCGGCCTCGCTTTGATCTCCAATTTCTTGAAGTGGAAGCCGTGATTCTCTTTCCAGCGGTTGACCTGAAGAACGGCCAGTGCGTGCGCCTGGAGCAGGGCGACATGGCGCGCGCCACCGTGTTCAATCTCGATCCGGCGGCGCAGGCAGCGAGCTTCGCCGCGCAGGGCTTCGAATATCTCCACGTCGTCGATCTCGACGGTGCCTTCGCCGGCAAGCCGATGAATGCGCATGCGGTGGAGGCGATGCTGAAGGCCGTCACCATGCCGGTGCAACTCGGCGGCGGCATCCGCGACCTCAAGACCATCGAAGCCTGGCTCGACAAGGGCATCACCCGCGTCATCATCGGCACCGCGGCGGTGCGCGATCCTGAACTGGTGAAGGGCGCGGCGAGGAGATTCCCCGGCCGCGTCGCGGTGGGCCTCGATGCGCGCGACGGCAAGGTCGCGGTCGAGGGCTGGGCCGAGACCTCGCATGTGACGGCGCTCGAGATCGCACAGCGCTTCGAGGATGCCGGCGTCGCCGCGATCATCTTCACCGACATCGCCCGCGACGGGCTGCTCAAGGGCCTCAACCTTGACGCCACGATCGCCCTCGCCGACCGCATCTCCATTCCGGTGATTGCCTCCGGCGGCTTTGCCTCGATCGACGACGTCAAGGCGCTGCTGGAGCCGCGTGCCAAAAAGCTCGCCGGCGCCATCGTCGGCCGCGCGCTCTACGACGGACGGCTTGATCCGGCCGCCGCGCTCAAGCTGATCCGCAGCGCGGCTTAGGAGACACAGACATGTTCAAGGTTCGCGTGATCCCCTGTCTCGACGTCAAGGACGGGCGCGTGGTCAAGGGCGTCAACTTCGTCGACTTGCGCGACGCCGGCGATCCGGTCGAGGCCGCGATCGCCTATGACGCCGCCGGCGCCGACGAGCTCACCTTCCTCGACATCACCGCCACCCATGAGAACCGCGGCATCATGCTGGATGTGGTGCGGCGGACGGCGGAAGCCTGCTTCATGCCGCTGACCGTGGGCGGCGGCGTCCGCACCGTCGACGACATCAAGACCCTGCTGCGGTCCGGCGCCGACAAGGTCTCGATCAATTCAGCGGCCGTCAGCCGGCGCGAATTTGTCAAGGAGGCGGCCGAGAAGTACGGCGAGCAATGCATCGTGGTCGCGATTGACGCCAAGCGGGTCAAGCGCGCCGGCGGCTCGGAGCGCTGGGAGATCTTCACCCATGGTGGGCGTAATGCCACCGGGATCGATGCCATCGAATATGCCCAGGAGGTCGTCTCGCTCGGCGCCGGCGAAATCCTGCTGACCTCGATGGACCGGGACGGCACGAGGCAGGGTTTTGACCTGCCGCTGACCCGGGCGATCGCGGACAGTGTTCCCGTACCAGTCATCGCGTCCGGTGGCGTCGGCAATCTCGATCATTTGGTCGATGGCGTCCGCGAGGGTCATGCCACCGGCGTGCTGGCCGCGTCGATCTTCCACTTCGGGGAATTTACCATCCGCCAGGCCAAGGATCACATGGTGCGCGCCGGGCTGCCGATGCGCCTCGATCCCTAGAGCGTGGTCAGGACCGGTACGGCCGCGTTAGCGCAAAGTGGAAACCGGTTTTCCGTGAAGACCACGCTCAAACAGAGAGATCTGGGACTCCTTGTCACAAAAATGCTAAGCCCCCACCTAGGGGATGGCACCTTGGCGGTGCCGGTGCGCATGCTTGAGTTGAGTTGATGTCGCGTTTCACGATCCACGATCTGGCCGCTACCATCGACGCCCGTGCTGCAACGGGCGGCGAGGCGTCCTACACCCGCAAGCTGCTCGACAAGGGCGCGGAGCACTGCGCCAAGAAATTGGGCGAGGAAGCGGTCGAGACCGTGATCGCCGCGGTCGGGAATGACCGCGATCATCTCATCGCGGAAAGTGCCGATCTGTTGTTTCACCTGCTGGTTCTGTTGAAATCACGCGGCGTGAAGCTGGAGGATGTCGAGGCCGCGCTGGAGAAGCGCACCTCGATGTCGGGACTGGAAGAGAAGGCGGCGCGCAAGCGCGACTAGCGCACATGATCGAGCGCATTGACAGGGGCGGCCTCATGGACATCCGGGCACCAGATCAGCAATACAACCCCTACCGCACCTTCACGCGCCAGCAATGGTCGCATTTGCGCGACGATACGCCGATGACGCTCGAGCCGGGCGAGTTCGACCGCCTGCGTTCGATGCACGACCGCCTCGATTTGCAGGAGGTCGAGGACATCTATCTGCCGTTGTCGCGACTGCTCTCCATTTATGTCGATGCGACCCAGCGGCTGTATTATTCGCAGCGCCAGTTCCTCAACATCCGCGACCGCAAGATGCCCTATATCGTCGGCGTCGCCGGCTCCGTCGCGGTCGGCAAGTCGACCACGGCCCGCGTGCTGCAGGCGCTGCTGGCGCGCTGGTCGCCGCGGCCGAAGGTCGACCTGATCACGACCGACGGTTTCCTGTTCCCGAATGCCGTGCTCGAGCGGCAGGGCATCATGCAGAAGAAGGGCTTTCCGGAGAGCTACGACCTGCCGACCCTGCTGTCGTTCCTCAGCGACATCAAGGCGGGACGGCGCCGTGTCCGCGCGCCGGTCTATTCGCATCTGACCTACGACATCGTGCCGAACAAATGGGTCGAGATCGACCAGCCCGACATCCTGATCGTCGAGGGCGTCAACGTGCTGCAGACCGGGCGGCTGCCGCGCGACGGCAAGGCGGTGCCGTTCGTTTCCGACTTCTTCGATTTCTCGGTCTATATCGACGCCGACGAGTCTGCGCTGCGGCAGTGGTACATCAAGCGCTTCCTGGCGCTGCGCGACACCGCGTTCACCGATCCAAGGTCCTACTTCCACCGCTATGCGCTGCTGTCGGACGAGGAAGCGACCGCAACCGCGATCGCGATCTGGGAGCGCACCAACCTCGCCAATCTCGAGGACAACATCCTGCCGACCCGGCCGCGCGCGACGCTGATCCTGAAGAAGGGCGCCGACCACGTGGTGCAGACGGTCGCGCTGCGCCGGCTGTAAGTTCTGACCCGCTAAAAGCTGACCACATCAGTGGTGTCGTCCCGGCGTAGGCCGGGACCCATACGCCGCGGCCCTTGCAAAAGGCACGCGGGGAGACGCGGTCGTTCACCAATTAACATTCGTGGTTATGGGTCCCTGCTTTCGCAGGGACGACAGCGAGTTTGTGGTGACTACGCCGCGACATGCCGCGAAGCGGCGAGGCCCGCCAGCGCTTCCTCGAGCTTCTCGCGGTCGAGTGGCTTGATCAGGAAGCCATCCATGCCGGCTTCGAAGCAGGCGTAGCGATCCTCCACCAGCGTGTTGGCGGTCAGCGCCAGGATCGGCGTCCGGCGGCCGGACTGGCCGGCCAGCCCGCCGGACTCATGGGCGCGGATCTGCTTGGTGGTCTCGATGCCGTTGAGGCGCGGCATCTGGATGTCCATCAGCACGAGATCGTAGGGCGTGCCGGCTGACGTCGCCGAGAGCCAGGATTCCATTGCCTGCTCGCCATTGGTGGTGATGACCACGTTGTGGCCGAGCCGGGCGAGCAGCGAGCGCATCAGGAGCGCGTTGATCTCATTGTCTTCCGCAACCAGGATCGAGAGCCCCGGTGGCGCGGCCGCCGGCGCAGTGGGCGCGGACTCCGTGACCGTCTCGATCGCAAGGCTTGGTATCGCAAGGCTTGGCGCGGCGATTTCGGGTGACGCGGTCAGGCGCGCGGCGAGCGACGACGCACGCAGCGGCTTGACCAGATAGCCGGTGAACACGGTTGCATCGGAGGCCGAAAGGTCCTGCCGCGTCGCCGGCGTGACCATCACGATGCGATGGTTTGCGTGGATGCGAGCAGCGTTGGCGAACGCCTCGATCGCCTGCGTGCCGAGCGTGTGATCGATCAGGACCGTGTGCCAGCTCCGCTCCGGCAGCAGTGCCTCGGCGACATTGGCATCCGACACGATGCAGGTCTGCGCGCCCCAGCGCTGCAATCGCCGCGAGATCAGCGAAGCCTCGATGCTGTGCGGTGCAACCAGCATGATGGATTGGCCGGCGAGATCTGGCGCTGTGAAGCCATTGGCCTCGCCGGTGTCGGCGGCGGCGAGCGGAATCGAGACCTCGAAGGTCGAGCCTGCGCCCGGCGTGCTTGCGAGCGAGATGCGGCCGCCCATTCGCTTGACGATGCGGTCGCTGATCGAGAGACCGAGGCCGGTGCCGCCATAGCTGCGCGCGATGCGGTCGTCGGCCTGCTCGAACTCCCGGAAGATGCGCTGCTGCGCTTCCGGTGCGATGCCGATGCCGGTGTCGCGAACCAGGAAGCTGATCTCGTTCGGCCAGATGCCGGGCTCGACGATCAGCGCCACGCCGCCGGTCGCGGTGAACTTGATGGCATTGCCTGCGAGATTGAGCAGCACCTGGCGCAGCCGCGCGGCGTCGCCGGTCACCTGCATTGGCAGCCGCTCGTCGACATAGGCGGCGATCTCGATGCCCTTGGCCTGCGCGCGGGGCGCCAGCAGCTCGGTGGTGTCCTCGATCAAGCCGGACAGCGCGAAGGCGCGGTGTTCGAGATCGATCTTGCCGGCCTCGATCTTGGAATAGTCGAGCAGCTCCTCGATCAGCGCGAGCAGCGCGTCGCCGGAGGTCTTGACCGCCTTGACGTAGGTCGTCTGCTCCGGTGTCAGCTGGGTGTCCATCAGCAGCCCGCTCATGCCGATGATGCCGTTCAGCGGGGTCCGGATCTCGTGGCTCGCCATCGCCAGGAAGCGCGATTTGGCGCGGTTGGCGGCGTCGGCCTGATCGCGGGCTTCGGCCAGCGCGCGCTCGCTCTCGGTGCGGTCGGTGACGTCGCGGCCGACGCTCTGCATCTCCGCCGGCGCGCCGGCATCGTTGCGCACGAGGCCCTCGCGCCAGGCGATCCAGCGCGGCCCGAGCGGTCCCTCGATCTTCTGGTCGTAGACCCGCGTGCCGTTGGATTCGAGCGCGGTATCGCCCTGCTCGAGCACCTTGAGGGTCGCGGTGCTGCCGATCAATTCGCCGCGGGGGATCTGCGCCAGCGCGCAATAGGCGTCGTTGGCGTAGGTGATGAGGCCGTCGAGGTCGCGCAGCACGATCAAATCGTCCTGCGCCTCGAACAGGGTGGAGGCGCGCTGTTCGGCCTCCTGCAGTTCCCAATTGCGGTCGGCCATCGCCTCATTGTGCATGGCGATGGTGCGCAGCCGCCTGCGCATCAGCCGCAGGCGGATGCCGAGCGTCACGATCCAGAGACAGGCGAGCGCGAACAGGAAGCTGACGCCGATCGCGAATGAATTGGGATCGTAGCCGCTGTGCGGCGAGAGGGCGCCGGAGATGAACCCGAAGGCGCCGCCGAATGCGACGGAAAAGATCGTGAAGGAACGGACGATCGTCGCGACCCAGGAATGGCGTCGCAGGAAGCGGCGAAGGCGTAACCTGATCCGGAAGAAACGCCCCATCAATGGTGGTCCTGAGAGTGCCCGATCTGGTGACGACGATGCGTCGGCCACCTTGAAAAGTGCTTGAGGTTGGTGGCCGTTTCGCGCCGCCCCTCCGAACAGGGTTAGCGGGAGGTTAACTCCGCCACTGTCTGGCCCTGGAAGCGCGCGTGCGGCGCGAGCGATGCCGCTTCGAGGCGGCGGTGTCCGCCGCGGGCGCTGACGATCAGGGCCGCGGCATCGCGCACTGAGAACGTCTTCGACTGCACGTAGACGCGGTAATCGAACGGACCGTCATGGGAAAGATAGATCACGGGGCCGGTTGCGGTCGGCGCGCTGGAAATCCCGATCAGCTGGGGCACAGCGTTGCTTTCGCAGGCGCCGGCCTCGGCATCGTCGATGTCGTCGATCACCGTGAAGTCGGCGGCCTCGGCGTTGTCGGCGACCCGGACCCGGACGGTGGCAAGGCTCGGATCGTCGGTGAAGCTGACGTGAAGCTGCGCCTGCCAGGGGACCGATGCGATCTGCATCGTGGCGCCGCCGACCTCGATGCAGGGCCGGGGACCGGGCAGGAATTCAGCGCGGGCGAATACCGCGGCCACGGCAAGGGGGACCACCGAGGCCAAAACCTTCATACGCAACATGACACAACTCGCTCGACCCAAGCCTGCCGCGGATCGCGGTGCTTATGGTTTGCGGAGCGTAAATGAGAGTGGTTACCGTCGCGTTGACGCGGATGATTCCGGCATGAATCGGGACAGGGCTCCGGTTCGAGTCACGCCGCGCGGCGCAAATCGTCGGCCAATGCACGATAGGACAGCGCTTCGGCGAGGTGCAGCCGGCCGATCGTCTCGGCGCCGTCGAGATCGGCGAGCGTGCGCGCCACCCGCAGCACGCGGTGATAGCCGCGCGCGGTGAGATGCATGTTCTCGGCCGCCTCGCGGAGCAGCTTCTGGCCATGCGCATCAGGCTGCGCGATGGTCTCGAGCAGCGCGCTCGGCGCTTCCGCGTTGGTGCGGACATGCGGCATGCCGGCCGCCGCGTAGCGCGCGAGCTGGATGTCGCGCGCGGCCGCGACGCGGGCGGCGACCTCGGCCGAGCCCTCCGCCGGAGGCGGCAGGATCAGATCCGCCGCGGTCACGGCCGGCACCTCGATCCGCAGGTCGATCCGATCCATCAGCGGGCCGGAGATCCGCATCTGGTAGTCGGCGGTGCAGCGGTCGAGCCGGCCGCGCTTGCAGGAATAGCCGGGCTCGTAGGCGTGGCCGCAGCGGCACGGGTTCATCGCCGCGACCAGCATGAAGCGCGCCGGATAGGTGACGCGGTGGTTGGCCCGGCTCACCGAAACCTCGCCGTTCTCCAGCGGCTGGCGCAGCGAATCCAGCACGCGCGGATCGAACTCCGGCAATTCGTCGAGGAACAGCACGCCCTGATGCGCGAGCGAGATCTCGCCCGGCTTGGCGCGCATGCCGCCGCCGGTCAGCGCGGCCATGCTGGCGGAATGATGCGGGCTGCGGAACGGGCGCCGCGCCGTCAACGCGCCGTCGCGGATCTCGCCGGCGACGGAGGCGATCATCGAGACTTCGAGCAATTCGGACGGCGACAGCGGCGGCAGGATCGAAGGCAGCCGCGCCGCCAGCATCGATTTGCCGGCGCCTGGCGAGCCGATCATGAGCAAATGATGTCCGCCGGCGGCCGCGATCTCGAGCGCGCGCTTTGCGCTCTCCTGGCCCTTGATGTCGCGCAGGTCGAGCAGCGCTTCCTCGCGCGCCTCGTTTTGGTCTTGCACCTTCGGCTGCGGCCGCGACAGCAGCTGCGTGCCCTTGAAGTGATTGGCGATCTGGATCAGCGAATGGGCTGCGATGATCTGGATGTCGGGGCTCGCCCAGGCGGCTTCCGAGCCGCAGGCGGCCGGGCAGATCAATCCCTCGTCGCGCGAATTGGCGCCGATCGCCGCGGGCAGCACGCCTGCTACGGGCGCGATCGAGCCGTCGAGCCCGAGCTCGCCGAGCACGGTGAAGCCGCTCAGCGCGTCCGGCGGGATCGCCCCGATCGCCGCCATCAGGCCGAGCGCAATCGGCAGGTCGTAATGGCTGCCCTCCTTGGGCAGGTCGGCCGGCGCGAGGTTGACGGTGATGCGGCGGGCGGGAAGCGCAAGGCCGGAGGCGATCAGCGCCGAGCGCACCCGCTCGCGCGCCTCCGACACCGCCTTGTCGGGCAGGCCGACGATCGCGAACGCCGGCAACCCCGGCGCGACCTGGACCTGCACGTCGACCGCACGGGCCTCAATCCCCTCGAATGCGACGGTGGAAACCCGCTGGACCATGCTGCCCCTATCTTCCGCCACCCAAGGTAGCGGAGCGGGCTGCCCAGCGCAAGAACATTAAGGGAACATTCGGGGGCAACGCGCGACGCCTCAGACCCTCTTGCTTATCGGAGATAACCGCGCGACGGCCAACGGCACAGTGGCAGCCGATGGTAAAAGTCACATGTCCGCAACGGCGAATCTGAGTGATCCCCCACGAGGCACGTATGCGCGCACGGAGGCGCAATCGTGTGGTCGGGGAGCAAGCGACCCAATTCCCTCGGGATCACTACAATGGCTCGTCCAGCGTCGTGTCTGACTATGTTCGCATGCGCTTCGGAATGGGTGGAGTACGTGCGTGCGCACTGCAGGAGCCTGCAGAGCCGCTAAGGCACTCGGGAGAGGGCCCGCGAGTTAGTCGCCCATCCACCCTTCCGTCCGGAGTGCCTCCGCGAGCGCGGCACGTGCATGGTCAAAGCGCTCGCCTGTGCGGGCCGAGAAGTTGAGAGCATTGATCGCCACCAGCCACCAGAACTCAGAGCGCTTATCGTTGGGCACGTGGTCGTTCACGTACGACACTGCCGCCTGCAGGGAGCCGAGCTGACGGAATCCGCCGTTCGAGCCGGGGGCCAAGCGGTTGAGGCGAATGATCGGGAAGGGCCGCGTGTCTTCGTTGCGAAGGTGACGCGCTCGACCGCTTCTGACTGAGAGACTATCGATCAGCCGACCCGCACGGAGCCCCACCGAGTTGCCTCGGGGCGTGCGCAACACCTCGCGCTTTTCCAGAACGAAATCTGCTGAAGGGTCTTCAGGATCAGCGCAAAGCGAAAGGCCGTCGGTGAAACCCTCGTGCTTCTCAAAGTAGGCCAAGGCCGCATCGGGGCTTACCTCACCCGGGAGCGACCAGTCATCTTTCAGGCCCACCTCATGTTTGGGCGTCTTGCGCCACAGATGATACCAGTGGACCTCACGTGCGGGCTCATTCGTGACCGGCTGGCGCGTCAACATCTCCAACTCAGTGCCGAGCTTGTCCTCGACCTGCATCAAGGTTTTCAGAGCGCCTTCGTAGTCGGCGTCCGCTGCTTCCAACTGCTTGATGGTGTTCGCGGTATCATCAACCATGTGATGCCCGTTGGAGGCGCCAGTGTACATCTTCCCAGCCCGCAACATGTCCAACTGCTGCGAGATCATGGAACGCTTGTTCAGATAGCTCATGGCGGTCTCCATCACGACGATTACAGGGCCGGGGATCGAGGCGCTGGGGCTCTCCCACCTACGTATGGTCCGACCATCATCGACCCGCAGCATGCGAGCGAGACCATCAGCGCTAAGCCCCAAGGCTTGACGGGCCTCCTTGAGGGCTTCGGGGGTGCGGACCAATGGGGGATAAGGCGACATGAGCGAGTCCCTATGAGGCAATAGACGATGACCTACATTGGAACAGCAATGATGACCTATGTCTATCGGCAAATATGCATAGCTTGAAGTATTTTATCGCTATAGATACATATCAACTGCTATTGACGGCCGACGATCACAAACGCCGGCAGTCCCGGCACGAGAACATCAAGGGAACATTCGGGGGCGACGCGCGCCGCCCCCGGATGCACCGCCGTCACAACGTCATCTGCATCGGTTCCGGATAGTAGTGGAAGCCCTCGCCGGCCTTGGCGACGTGGCCGTAGCCCGGCCAGGCGAAGTGATAGGACATGACAGGCGTCTTGTTCGCGGCCAGCATGTCCAGCAGCTTGACCCGCGAGTTCGCCGCCTGCTTCGGATCGGTGTCGTAGGAGAACTCCATCCGCGGCCGCTCCAGCAGCAGCACCGCGTGATGCGAGAGGTCGCCGAGGAAGGCGAAGGACTTGCCGCCCGAGCTCACCATGAAGATGGAGTGACCCACGGTGTGGCCGGGCGCTGCGATCGCCGTCACGCCGGGCAGGAATTCCTGGCCATCCTTGAAGAACACGATGCGGTCGCGCACCGGCAGCAGGTTCTTGCGGGCGTGCACGATGAAGTCCTTCAGCGGACTGCCCATCTTGCCTTCGTCGGTCCAGAAATCGAGATCGCTCTGCGCGATGTAGTATTGCGCATTCGGGAACAGCGGCTTGTCGTCGGCGCCGACGATGCCGCCGATATGATCGATATGCGCATGCGACAGCACGACGGCATCGATGTCCTCCGGCTTGATGCCGGCTTCCTGCATGCTCTTCTGTTGCCGTCCGGTGGTCGGACCGAACGCCTTCGATGTGCCCATGCCGGTATCGAACAGGATCAGCCGGTCGCCCATGTTGACGATCGGTGAGTTCTGCTCGAGCACGACATTGTCGGGCGAGAGGAAGTTGTCGGAGAGCATCTTCTTCACTTCTTCCTTCGGCACGCCGGTGAAGGTGCCGGAGGGATCGCCGAGCGGAAGCGGGCCGTCGGAGACGACGGTCACTTCGGCGTCGCCGAGCTCGAAGCGGTGCCAGTAGGGTGTCTGCGTGCCGAGCTTCGGCGCGCGTGCCTGCGCGGTGCTGCCGAGGAGTGTGCTGGCGCCGAGACCGGCACCGAGCGCGAGTAAGGATCGTCGTGAGACATTGAGCGTCATAACGTCTTCCTCCACAATTTTTATGAGATTTTCGCGTTGTCGCCCGCGTTGGCCCGCCGCTTGACCTGACGCAGGCAACAGGATGCTGCCTTCGCCTGCGCAAGCTGGCAAGAAGAATAAGGCGAACGGCTGCGCGGTCGAACTCTGGTTAGAGCTCAACCTGCATGTGCAGCGCACAAGGGAAGAGGATTATTTCGCGGCGCGCTTCTTCTCGATGGCATCCCAGATCATGGCTGCGACATCCGGGCCGTTGAGCCGCTGAATTGCGCGAATGCCGGTCGGCGAGGTGACGTTGATCTCGGTCAAATTGCCGTCGATCACGTCGATGCCGACGAACAGCAGGCCGCGTTCGCGCAGCGCAGGTCCGAGCGTGGCGCAGATTTCGCGCTCGCGATCCGAAAGCTCGGTCGCCTTGGCCGCTCCGCCCCGCACCATGTTGGAGCGCAGATCGTCGGCGGCCGGCACGCGGTTGACGGCGCCGGCGAATTCGCCGTCGACCAGGATGATGCGCTTGTCGCCATGCTTCACCTCGGGGAGGAAGCGCTGGATCACCCAGGGCTCCTTGAAGGTGACCGAGAACATGTCGAACAGCGAGCCGAAGTTCATGTCCTGCGGCATTACGCGGAAGACCGCGGCGCCGCCATGGCCGTGCAACGGTTTCATGACGACGGCGCCGTGCTGGTCGCGGAAGGCGTTGATCTCGTCGAGGTCGCGCGAGATCAGGGTCGGCGGCATCAGCTGCGGGAAATTCATCACGAACAGCTTTTCCGGCGCGTTGCGGACGCTGGCCGGATCGTTGACGACCAGGGTGTTCGGATGGATCCGCTCGAGGAAATGCGTCGAGGTGATGTAGGCGAGATCGAACGGCGGGTCCTGCCGCAGCAGCACGACGTCGAAGCCGTTGAGGGCCTCGCGTTTCGGCTCGCCCAGCGTGAAGTGATCGCCGACCTCGTCGCGCACGGTGAGCGACTGCACCGGGGCCACCAGCTCTTCGCCGCGCAGCGACAGTCTGTCGGGCGTGTAGTAGGAAATGCTATGGCCGCGCTTCTGCGCCTCGAGCAGCAGCGCAAAGGTCGAATCGCCGCGGATGTTGATGCGCGCGATGGGATCCATCTGGACGGCGATCTTCAATTTCATAAGCGTGTCCCGCGAGGTCTGAGGGTAACTTTAAGGGCTTGCGTCGAATGCCGCTAACAGATGGCGCGGCAGGCTCTTCGGCGCAATCAGCACGGCGTCGAATCTAAGATCAAATTCGGCATGTTCGGGATGCGCCATCAGCCAGGCCTGGGCGGCATTGACGATGCGCTGCTGCTGGCGCGGCGTCACCGCATAGGCGGCGTCGTCGAGGCTTGCACGGGCCTTGACCTCGACGAAGGCGAGCAGATTGCGCCGGCGCACCACCAGGTCGATCTCGCCATAGGGGGTGCGGAAGCGCCTTGCCAGGATGCGATAGCCCTTGGCGATCAGAAGCGCCGCGGCGCGGCTTTCGGCCGAGATGCCGGTGCGGAATGCGGCGACGCGTTCGGGCGAGGCGCTGTCAGTCTTCGCCATCGGCGTCCCCGATGGTCTTCGCAAGCTCGAGGGCGCGCGCGTAGACCTCGCGGCGCGACCGGCCCGACAGTTCGACCGCGTGGGCCACCGCATCCTTGACGCTGCCGCGGGCGAGCTGCACGCGCAGGAGATCGTCGAGTGCGTCCTGGCCCATCACGCCGGCATCGTCAGGCGGCGGCCCGATGACCAGCACGAATTCGCCGCGGGTCTCCAGCGCGTCCGCGCTTGCTGCAAGCTCGCCGACCGGCGCGCGCTTGACCTCCTCGTGCAGCTTGGTCAGCTCGCGGCAGATCGCTGCATCGCGTCCAGCCATGATCGCGGCGAGATCGCGCAGCGTGTCCTGCACGCGATTGCCGGATTCGAACATCACCAGCGTCGAATCGATCCGGGCGAGCTCGGTGAGCCGCGCGCGGCGCGCGTGCTCCTTCGCCGGCAAAAATCCCTCGAAGTAGAAGCGGTCGGTCGGCAGCGCCGCAACCGACAGCGCGGTCAGCACTGATGACGGTCCCGGCACCGCGATGACCGCATGCCCGGCGGCGCAGACCTCGCGCACCAGCTTGAAGCCGGGATCGGAGATCAGCGGCGTGCCGGCATCCGAGACCAGTGCGATGGCAGCACCTTGCGCCAGCCGCTCGAGGATCTTGGGCCGGGCCTGCGCCGCGTTGTGCTCGTGGTAGAGCGCCAGCTCGGCGGTGATCGCGTAACGCTCGGTCAGCCGGCGCGTGATCCTGGTGTCCTCGCAGGCGATGACGTCGACGCCCGCCAGCGTCTCCAGCGCGCGCAGGGTGATGTCGCCGAGATTGCCGATCGGGGTCGCGACCAGATGCAGCCCGGGCCTGGCCTTTGGCGCAGCAAGCTGCTGGCCGCCGATCGAAAAGGTTTTGGCGGCAGCGCCCGTCGAGGCATCCGAATGGTGGAGGGAACTGGCTTTTGCGCGCATAATGCCAATCTAGAGGGATGGCCGCGCTTGCGCCACATCCGCAAATGGCGGTGAACGTTGCCCGAGGGGAGGGGAAATGGAGGCCGCGGCAAGGGCGTCGCGGGGCCATAATCCTTTTGTTTTAGTTAACTATTCGCCGACAATATGCCTGAATCCACCCGCCTCATCAGAGCCGGATGGAGTCCTGGCCGATCACGGTCGGCCAAGAGAAGAGAGACGATGGAAGGCCCGCATCACCGCACGTCCCCGCCGTCGGGCACGACCCGGCGGACCGCGCTTGGCCTACTCGTGGGCGCGCCGCTGCTATCGGCATGTTCCGGCGTCCAGCAAAGCCTCAGTCAATTTTCCAGCCCGTTCGGCGGCAACCAGGAAGCCGGCCCCGCCGGCCCGCAGCAGCAGCCGCAGGCGGTCGGCACCGGGCAGGTCAAGATCGGGCTGATCCTGCCGCTGTCGGCGTCCGGCAATGCCGGCCTCGCCGCCCAGTCGATGCGCAACGCCGCCGAAATGGCGCTGGCGGAATTCCAGAACCCCAACATCCAGCTCCTGATCAAGGACGATGGCGGCAGCCCGCAGGGCGCATCCCAGGGTGCGCAGCAGGCGCTGTCCGAAGGCGCCGAGATCATTCTGGGACCGCTGTTCGCAGGCTCCGTGCCGGCCGTCGCGCAACTGACGCGGCCGCGCGGCACCTCGGTGATCGCCTTCTCGACCGATTCGAGCGTCGCCGGACGCGGCGTCTATCTGCTGAGTTTCCTGCCGGAATCCGACATCAATCGGATCGTCGACTATTCCGCCGGGATCGGGAAACGCTCGTTCGCCGCGATGGTGCCTGACAACGCCTATGGCAACGTGGTCGAGGCGGCGTTCAAGCAGGCGGTCGGCCGCAAGAACGGCCGCGTCGTCGCCTTCGAGAAATATGGCGCCGACCGCGCGACGCCGGCGCGGACCGTGGCCCAGGCGCTCGGCCAGGCCGATGCGCTGCTGCTCGCCGACGACGGCGATTCGGTGGTCGCGACCGCCGACGCGCTGACCGCGGCGGGTGCCAATCTGCGCAACATCCAGCTGCTCGGCACCGGACTGTGGGACAATCCGCGGGTGTTCGCGAGCCCCGTCCTGCAAGGCGGCCTTTACGCCGCGCCCGATCCGTCCGGCTTCCGCAGCTTCGCCGGCCGCTATCGCGCCAAATACGGCGGCGAGCCGGTGCGCACCGCAACGCTTGCCTATGACGCCGTGGCGCTGATGGCGGCGCTGGCGCGCACCCAGGGCGCGCAGCGCTTCGCGCCGGAGACGCTGACCAATCCATCCGGCTTTGCCGGCATCGACGGCCTGTTCCGGCTCCGCTCCGACGGCACCAATGAGCGCGGCCTGGCGGTCATGAAGGTGGCGTCCAGCGGCAGCACGCCGGTCGCAGGCTCACCGAAGAGTTTTGGGGCTTAATTTTCGTCAGGCGGTCGAGCTGCCTTTCGAGCCCCGGCACCCGCCAGCTACTTTGCATGGGGTTGTTTTCGATATTTTGGCAGCGTGCACCGAGAGCGGGCTGATTTTTGGTGAATCGGCTTGCCGCGGGTTCAGTTCACCTCTCCCCGACGGGGTGAGGGCTCTTGCTCTCTCGATGGACCGTAACCCCTCACCCGATTTGCTGCGCAAATCGACCTCTCCCAAGGGAGAGGTGAATTGTCGACGCCGTTCCAGCTCAACCTAATCTTACCGCGCTTTAGGCCGCGAGATCCGCGACGACAGCGTCTAGCACCGGAAATCCCGACTTCGTCACGCGCAGCCGTCCGTCGGCATCGACGGCGATGGCGCCTTCCTCGCGCAGCATCGCGATCCGGTGCGGATCGAGCTTTCGGCCGGAGAGCTTCGCATAGCGGCTGGGATCGATGCCCTCGGCGAGCCGCAGCCCCATCAGGAGAAATTCGTCGGCGCGCTCTTCGCTGTTGAGGCTGTCATCGGTGACGACGCCATGGCCGCGCTCCTCGACGTTCAACAGCCAGGCCTCGGGGCGCCGCTCGGTCGCGGTCGCGTGCCTGACGCCGTCGATGTCGAGCCTGCCATGCGCGCCGGGGCCGATGCCGGCATATTGCTCGCCGCGCCAGTAGACGAGGTTGTGCTTGCACTCGGCGCCGGCGCGGGCGTGGTTGGAGATCTCGTAGGCCGGCAATCCCTCGCGGGCGCAGACCTCCTGCGTCACGTCGTAGAGCGCGCGCGCGGTCGCCTCATCCGGGGTCTGCAATTTGCCGGCGGCATGCAGCCCGAAGAACGGCGTGCCTTCCTCGATCGTGAGCTGATAGAGCGACAGGTGCTCGGCCGCTTCCGAGATCGCCTGCTTCAATTCGTCGGCCCACATCTGCGGCGTCTGGTCGGGCCGCGCATAAATCAGATCGAACGAGTAGCGGTCGAACGCGGAGCGCGCGATCGCAACCGCGTCGAGCGCTTCGCGCGCGGTATGCAAGCGGCCCAATGCCTTCAGCGAAGCATCGTCCAGCGCCTGCACGCCGAGCGAGACGCGATTGACGCCGGCTGCGCGATAGCCGCGAAAGCGCGTCGCCTCGACGCTGGTCGGATTGGCCTCGAGCGTCACCTCGACGTCGCGCGCCACCTGCCAGTGCTTGCCGATCGCATCGAGCACCGCGCCGACGGTCTGCGGCTGCATCAGCGAGGGCGTACCGCCGCCGAGGAAGATCGAGGTGACCTCGCGTCCCGGCACCCGCGCGGCCGTGGTCTCGATCTCGCGGGCGAACGCGCGCACGAAGCGCGCTTCGTCGACCGGCGCGTGCCGGACGTGGCTGTTGAAATCGCAATACGGGCATTTCGACAGGCAGAACGGCCAGTGCACGTAGACGCCGAAAGCTCCTCGTTCAGCGTGGCTCAAGGCAGATCTCCGCGAGCTTCACGAAGGCGCGGGCGCGATGCGACAGGCCGAGCCCGAGCGGCGGCAGGCCGTGCTTCTCGATGCTGCTCATCTCGCCAAAGGTCCGCGTATATCCGTCGGGCAGGAAGGCCGGATCATAACCGAATCCGGCGGTGCCGCGCGGCGGCCAGACCAGGGTTCCATCGGCGCGGGCCTCGACCTCTTCGAGGTGATCGTCGGGCCAGGCCACGCACAGCGCGGAGACGAAATGTGCACTTCGGCGGTCGGGCGCGGTGGCGCCGCGCTCCTGCAGCAGGCGCTCGATCCGCGTCATCGCCGCCATGAAGTCCTTGCCCTCGCCGGCCCAGCGCGCCGAGTAGATCCCGGGCGCGCCGTCGAGCGCGTCGACCACGAGGCCGGAATCGTCAGCGAAAGCCGGCAGTCCCGTCGCCTTCGCCGCGGCGATGGCCTTGATTGCCGCATTGGTGCGAAAGCTGTCGCCGGTCTCCTCGGGCTCGGCGAGATCGAGTTCGCCGGCCGACACCGCCTCCACGCCGTGCGGCGCCAGCAGTTCCCGCATCTCGGCAAGCTTGCCGGGATTATGGGTGGCGATGACGAGCCTTCCGGTGATTCGGCGGTGCATGACCAATCTGACTACGCCACCGCGATCTTTTGCAAGTCGACCAGACGCGCGACACCTTTGCGCGCCAGGGCCATCAGCGCCAGGAATTCACCTTCCGAGAACGGCGTCTTCTCGGCGGTGCCCTGCACCTCGATGATGCGGCCGTCGCCGGTCATGACGAAATTGGCGTCGGTATCGGCCTCTGAGTCCTCGGCATAGTCGAGATCGAGCACCGGCGTGCCCTGGTAGATGCCGCAGGAGATCGCCGCCACGTTGTCGCGCAACACGTTGGTCTTCAGCATGTTGCGGGTCTTCATCCAGTTGATGCAGTCGGCCAGCGCCACCCAGGCACCGGTGATCGAGGCGGTGCGGGTGCCGCCATCGGCCTGGATGACGTCGCAATCGACCGTGATCTGGCGCTCGCCGAGCGCCTCGAGGTCGACGGCCGCGCGCAGCGAGCGGCCGATCAGCCGCTGGATCTCGACCGTGCGGCCGCCCTGCTTGCCGGCCGAGGCTTCGCGGCGGGTGCGTTCCAGGGTGGCGCGCGGCAGCATGCCGTATTCGGCGGTGACCCAGCCGCGGCCCTGGCCCTTCAGCCAGGGCGGCAACCGCTCTTCCAGCGTGGCGGTCACCAGCACATGGGTGTCGCCGAACTTCACCATGCAGGAACCCTCGGCATATTTGACGACGCCGCGTTCCAGCGACACGGGACGCAGTTCATCGGGCGCACGGCGGCTTGGCCGCATTGGAAATCCTCCAGAATTCCGAGAAAGTGGGTTGGGCGTGCTTGTAGGAGGGGGAAGGGGCAGCGGCAAGGGTTTTGGCGAGGGTTTTCGGCCCCGGTATGGTCCGGTGCCGGGGGACCGAATGCATGCTTGTCACCGGCCTCCGGGAGCGACAGATTAGGCAGCAATTGTGAAGGACTGGAGTGTGACGCACCACGATCCGATAGGCCTGATCGCGCCGCATGCCGGGCTCGCCCAGCTCAACGAGCGTTCGCGCGACATTTTTCGTCAAATCGTCGAAAGCTATCTCGCGACCGGCGAGCCGGTCGGTTCGCGCAATATCTCGCGCCTGATCGCATTACCGTTGTCACCGGCCTCGGTCCGCAATGTGATGTCGGACCTCGAGCAACTCGGCCTGATCTATGCGCCGCACACCTCGGCGGGCCGGCTGCCGACCGAACTCGGCCTGCGTTTCTTCGTCGACGCCCTGATGCAGGTCGGCGACCTCACCGAGGCCGAGCGGCAATCGATCCAGACCCAGCTTGCTGCGGTCGGCCGTGCGCAATCGGTTGAGGCGGCGCTCGGCGAAGCGTTGACCCGGCTGTCGGGGCTGACCCGCGCCGCGGCGGTGGTGCTGACACAGAAGTCGAATGCGCGGCTGAAGCACATCGAATTCGTGCGGCTGGAGCCGGAGAAGGCGCTGGTCGTGCTGGTCGGCGAAGACGGCCAGGTCGAAAACCGGGTGCTGGCATTGCCGCCGGGCGTTCCCTCCTCGGCCCTGATCGAAGCGACCAATTTCCTCAATGCGCGGATCCGTGGCCGGACGCTGGCCGAAGCGCGGCTCGAGCTCGAGACGGCATTGACGCAAAACCGCGCCGAGCTCGATCAGCTCACGCAAAAGGTCGTCGCGGCCGGCATCGCGAGCTGGTCCGGCGGCGAGAGCGAGGACCGCCAGCTGATCGTGCGCGGCCACGCCAATCTGCTCGAGGATCTGCATGCGCTGGACGATCTCGAGCGGATCAAGTCGCTGTTCGACGATCTCGAAACCAAGCGTGGCGTGATCGATCTGCTCGGCCGCGCCGAGCGCGGCGAGGGCGTGCGGATCTTCATCGGCTCGGAGAACAAGCTGTTCTCGCTGTCGGGTTCCTCCACCGTCATCGCGCCCTACGGCGACGCCCAGGGCCGGATCGTCGGCGTGCTCGGCGTGATCGGACCGACGCGGCTGAACTATGCGCGGGTGATTCCGACCGTCGATTACGCCGCGCGCATCGTCAGCAAGATGCTGGGCGGCTGACCGGAGCGCATTTCGCTTTCATTTGACGGGTTTTCGCCACCCAAGCCGGAGGTCCTTGTTCCCGAAGCCGGTATGTTGCGCTTGATTTTCGCCGCCCAAAGCACGATATCCCGGCAAGCAATCCCCAAGATTTGAACCGACGCGAGTTTTCGAGAAGGCAAGCCATGACCGATCCGAACCGGGCCAATGACAACACCGAGAATTCGGCGCCGACGGGTGAGCCCGTGGTCTCGAAGCCCTACATCATGCCTGACGACCCCGAGGCGGGATCGGCCGAGGCGCTGGCCAAGGAACTCGCCGAGGCGAAGGACCGCACACTGCGTACGCTGGCCGAGATGGAGAATCTCCGTCAGCGCACCCGCCGCGAGGTTGCCGACGCCAAGACCTACGGCATCACCGGCTTCGCCCGCGACGTGCTCGATATCGCCGACAATCTGCAGCGCGCGCTCGACGCCGTGCCGGCCGAGACCAAGGAAGCCGCCGATCCCGGCCTGAAGGCGCTGATCGAAGGCGTCGAGCTGACTGAGCGTTCGCTGCTCAACGCGCTGGAGAAGAACGGCGTCAAGAAGTTCGATCCGATCGGCGAGAAGTTCGATCCGAACTTCCAGCAGGCGATGTTCGAGGTGCCGGACACATCGGTGCCGTCGGGCACGGTGGTGCAGGTCGTGCAGGCCGGCTACATGATCGGCGAGCGCATCCTGCGTCCGGCGCTGGTCGGCGTCTCCAAGGGCGGCGCCAAGGCCGCTCCGAGCGCCGACATCACGGTCTGATCCGTTCGACCCTGATTGCGAAATTGTGAGCGCGCGCTGTCGTGGCTTCACGGCAGCGGCCTCTCATGAGCCTTCGGCCAATAGGTGCCGAAGCTCCAGAGATTTCCTTCCGGGTCACGGCAGGCGAAATCGCGGCTGCCATAATCGGTATCACGCAGTTCCATTTCGATCTTTGCACCCGCCGCCCGGGCCTTCGCATGCAGGGCGTCGGGATCGTCGACGGCGATGTAGATTGAATCGGTGCGGCGGCCGGTGGCATCGCCGACCAGCCTGCCATAGGCATCGTCGCGGCTCTGCCCCAGCATCAGCATCGAGGAACCGTAGGCGAGCTCGGCGTGGTGGATCACGCCGCCGTCGCGGTAGACCACGTGCTCGGTGAATCCGATCACTGTCTTGAGCCAGCCGATCATCGCCTCGGCGTCCTTGCAGCGCAGGGTCGGGTAGATGCGCGGGGGTTCGATGTCGTGCGTCATGTCACGGGCCTCCTTGGCTGATCGTGCCATCCTGCACGAGCCGATGCGGCTTCGGCTTGAAGGTTTGTTACCAGTCCTCGGAACGAACCAGCCGGCCACTGGTCAGCGCCTGGCGGCGCGCCCAGGCCGTTGGCGGTTCGCCAGCGAATTCGACGAATTCGCGGGCGAGGTGGGCCTGGTCGGCGTAGCCGCTTTCCGCCGCGATCCCCGCCCAGCCGAGCCTGGATCCGCTTTGCGCAAGCCGGCTCGCCCGATGAAACCGCATCATGCGCGCCAGCGATTTGGGCGCGAGGCCGAGCTCGGACCGAAACCGGCCGACCAGATGCTTGCGGCTCCAGCCAATCTCGCCGGCCAGTGCCGTGATGCTGATGGCGCCGGCCGAACGCGCCAGTCTTCGATAGGCGAACGCGATTTCGGGAGACGGCGTGTGGCCGGCGCGGCGAAGCACGAAATCCTCGATCAGGTCGAAGCGGCGCTGCCAGCACGACATAGCGCCGAGCTGTTCGCGCAGATGACGGCCATCATGGCCGAGCACGTCGTCGAGTTCGATCATGCGTCCGGCAAGCTCGGTCACGGCGCCGCCGAAGAAGCTGTAAGCACCGAGCGGGGTGAAATCCACCTGCACGCAGGCGGCGTGGCCATCGGACTCGATGTAGACCGGCCCCGCATAGAGACCGGCAGCAAAGCTCTGCTGCCGATCGCTCGCTTCAGGCTCGCGCCCGAGCGCGATCAGGAATGGCGAGCCGAAGCTGATGATCAGCGGCACAATGAGCGGCGCGGTCTGCCGCTGCGCTAACCGGCCGGTCGCGGTCTCGCGATAGCCGGTCATCGCAGCGATCAGTCCCGCGGTGCGCAGCGATGGTGCGCGCTGCACGAATTCAAATGCGACGGGCGGCGCAAACTCGGCCATGCGAATCTCGCGTGAGGCGGTGTCTTACCCGATATCCGACGACTGGATCCGCTTGACGCCGGCCTTGTCCATGTCGGCCCAGGCCTTGGCGAGCGATCCCTGGGTGTCGATGCCGCGGCAGGCGTCCTCCACGACATAGGTTTCGAAGCCGGCCTTGCGCGCATCGAGCGCGGTCCATGCCACGCAGAAATCTGTGGCGAGCCCGGCCACGAAAACCCGTTCGACATTGCGCGCCTTCAGATAGGCGGCAAGCCCGGTGGTGGTCTTGCCGTCGGCTTCGGTGAAGGCGGAGTAGCTGTCGACGTCCTTGTGAAAACCCTTGCGGATGATCAGCTCGGCCTGCGGGATCGCGAGATCCTTCGACAGCGAGGCGCCGTCGGTACCCTGCACGCAGTGGTCGGGCCACAGCACCTGCTTGCCGTAGGCGAGGTCGATGGTCTCGAACGGCTTCTTGCCGGCATGGACCGAGGCAAACGAGACGTGTCCGGGCGTGTGCCAGTCCTGCGTCATCACCACATTGGCAAAGCTCCTGGCGATCTTGTTGATGACAGGCACCACCTGCTCACCGTCCTTCACCGCGAGACTGCCGCCGGGCAGGAAGCAGTTCTGGACGTCGATCACGAGCAGCGCGGAGCCCTCGTCGGGCTTGATCGCAGCCGCCCAGAGACTTTTGGGAACCAGGGTTGCAAGCGCCAACGTGCCGAGGCCCGCAACTATCTGTCGTCGATCCAACATCGCGCCCCTCCTCGCTTTGATACCGCGCGTGGAGGCTAGTTCCGTTCGACGAACGACGAAAGTGGGATTTTTCCAACCGGCCTTGCGAAGGGCCGATCAGCCGCGCGGCTGGATGCCGTCGCGGACTGCGCGGAAGCGCGGGAAGGCGGTCTCCCAATCGGTGCGCGGCGAGCTGCCGATGATCCGCAGCGATGTCTGCGCGCCGAACCGCAGCCACTGCACGATGGTCACCGGGGTGTTGTCCTTGCCGCTGACCGCGTCGATCCGCGTCTCGAAGCCGGGCTGGCCGTCGATCCGGATCGGCTCGGACATGGTGATCCGGCCGTCGCGCACGCCGGGGATCGTGGTCGCGATCTGCTGGGCAAAGCGGCCGCGATCATCGGGCGTGGCCGGTGCCGAAGCGATGACGCCGAGCAGCATGAAGGGCTTGGCCTCCAGGCCCTTGTCGTCACCGTCGGCCATCAGCAGCGCTGCGCCCGGCGCCAGCATGCGGATATTCTTGAAACCGCTGAGCTCGGTGACCTTGAACGGCATCATGGCGAGCTGCTCGTCGACCGGCACCTCCTTGCGGATTTCGGCGGAGGCGAACATCTGCCGGACGGCGTCGTCGGTGTAGATCTTGCCCGCGTTCTCCGGCACCTGCACCGCGACATAGCCGGAGAAGGTCGGCCCCGGCAGGATCATGGAATAGCGCCGCACATTGCTGGCGCCGTCACGCGCGCTCTCCACGGTGTAGTAGGCGAGGCCGGCCGGCGTCTCGAGGCTCTCGGGCTTGATGTTTCCGGTGCCGGCCGGGTTGGCCTTGAAGGCGGTCACGACCTCGTTGTAGGCGTCCGCGGGCAGGTCGGCGATCAGGACCTTGACGCCCCGATCCTCGGTCTCGAAGCCGATGAACGATTTGGCGCGGACGAGGCCCACCAGCGGTTTCATCCCGACATGCGCGCCCGGCGGAAACACCACGTCGGCGGCAAAGCCACGGCAGGTGGCAGCAATCAGCAAGGCAACCGCAACGAGAACTCGAAAAGGCGTCATGGGGGATCTACCGGTTTTGCTTTGGGTGGCCGCGCAACGGGGCCGGTGCAGGGCTGGATGGCCTCTTCAGTCGGACCGCTTTTAGCGGTTTTGATGGCCCTGCAACAGGCCGCCAAATCTCCGCTCCAGGCCAGCCGGCTCGATTCCATGGGCTTTTCGCCTTGATTGGCGGGCACTTTCCAGTTTCCCGAGGTTTCCAGGGACGACCACCTGCGGCCGCCAGCGGCCAAACAGCGCGCCCTCGACCCGTGCGCCGCTCTCGCATACGACGTTTGTGAGCGTTCACTCAACAGCGCTGACGTCGCGCCGCGAATGTCGCGGTCGACGGCGGGCGGCATTCTTGCCGATTTGTTAACTTGGTCTGGGCTTGAACCGGGGCCGCGGCCGGGCTGACACAATCTTTCAAACGTCAGTCTTTTCAGGCCTCAACGTTGCGTCCAGTCCTTGCGGGCAGGACCCTCTCTCCTATATCAGGCTCACCGTCGCAATATCGCGAGTATGTGAACGTCTGGGGGTTCGGTACGGAGCGCCGTCAGGGCCCAACCAACCTGCCGTAGCAAAGAGGATATCAAAACCATGGGTAAGGTCATTGGGATCGACCTCGGCACCACGAATTCGTGCGTCGCCGTGATGGATGGCAAGAACGCCAAGGTGATCGAGAATGCCGAGGGCATGCGAACGACGCCGTCGATCGTTGCTTTCACTGACGATGGCGAGCGCCTCGTCGGACAGCCGGCGAAGCGCCAGGCGGTGACCAATCCCGAGCGTACGTTCTTTGCGGTGAAGCGCCTCATTGGCCGCCGCTATGACGACCCGATGGTCGAGAAGGACAAGAAGCTCGTTCCCTACAAAATCGTCAAAGCATCGAACGGCGATGCCTGGGTCGAAGCCGACGGCAAGACCTATTCGCCCTCGCAGGTCTCGGCCTTCATTCTGCAGAAGATGAAGGAGACCGCTGAGGCGCATCTCGGCCAGAAGGTCGATCAGGCCGTCATCACGGTTCCTGCCTATTTCAACGACGCGCAGCGTCAGGCCACCAAGGATGCCGGCAAGATCGCCGGCCTCGAAGTGCTGCGCATCATCAACGAGCCGACGGCTGCCGCGCTCGCCTACGGTCTCGACAAGACGAAGGCCGGCACGATCGCCGTGTACGACCTCGGCGGCGGCACCTTCGACGTCTCGATCCTCGAGATCGGCGACGGCGTGTTCGAGGTGAAGTCGACCAACGGCGACACCTTCCTCGGTGGTGAAGACTTCGACATGCGCCTGGTCGGCTACCTCGCCGACGAGTTCCAGAAGGAGCAGGGCATCAACCTGCGCAACGACAAGCTCGCTTTGCAGCGCCTGAAGGAAGCCGCCGAGAAGGCCAAGATCGAGCTGTCGTCGACCACGCAGACCGAAATCAATCTGCCGTTCATCACGGCCGACCAGACCGGTCCGAAGCATCTGACCATGAAGCTGACCCGCGCCAAGTTCGAGGCGCTGGTGGCCGACCTCGTCGAGAAGACCATCGAGCCGTGCCGCAAGGCGCTGAAGGATGCCGGCCTGACCGCCGGCGAGATCGGCGAAGTGGTGCTGGTCGGCGGCATGACCCGCATGCCGAAGATCCAGGAAGTGGTGAAGCAGTTCTTCGGCAAGGAGCCGCACAAGGGCGTCAATCCCGACGAAGTCGTCGCGATCGGTGCTGCGATCCAGGCCGGCGTGCTGCAGGGCGACGTCAAGGACGTGCTGCTGCTCGACGTGACCCCGCTGTCGCTGGGCATCGAGACGCTGGGTGGCGTGTTCACCCGCATCATCGACCGCAACACCACGATCCCGACCAAGAAGAGCCAGGTGTTCTCGACGGCCGAAGACAATCAGGGCGCCGTCACCATCCGCGTCTTCCAGGGCGAGCGTGAAATGGCGGCCGACAACAAGATGCTCGGCCAGTTCGACCTGATGGGCATTCCGCCGGCTCCGCGCGGCATGCCGCAGATCGAGGTGACGTTCGACATCGACGCCAACGGCATCGTCAACGTCTCGGCCAAGGACAAGGCGACCGGCAAGGAACAGCAGATCCGGATCCAGGCATCCGGCGGTCTGTCCGAGGCCGACATCGACAAGATGGTCAAGGACGCCGAGGCCAATGCGGCCGAGGACAAGAAGCGCCGCGAGGCGGTCGACGCCAAGAACCATGCCGACGGCCTGGTTCATTCGACCGAGAAGGCTTTGGCCGAGCACGGCTCGAAGATTCCGGAGACGGATCGTCGCGCCATCGAAGACGCCGTCAGCGACCTCAAGGAAGCGCTGAAGGGCGACGACGCCGAGGCGATCAAGGCCAAGACCAACACGCTGGCGCAGGCTTCGATGAAGCTCGGCGAGGCCATGTACAAGCAGCAGGCCGAGGCCGATGCGGCCAAGGACGCTGCAAAGGATGACGTTGTCGACGCGGAGTTCACCGAGGTCGACGACGACAAGAACAACAAGAAGTCTGCTTAAGCGGGCTTGCGATCATGGCCCTCACACCAAAGAGCACGCGACGCGTCTCGGAGGAGTGGGGGTCATTTTTCTTTAAGGCGATCGCTGCATCTTCCAGACAGGCGCAATCCTTGACGCAATCCCTTGCGCAATCCTTGGCGAAATCTTTGGCGATCGCGACGAACTTCGGACGGAATTGAAGGATGTCCACCAAGCGCTGCTATTATGAGACCCTCGAGGTCGAGCGGAACGCGGACGAGACCAAGCTGAAATCGGCTTTCCGCAAACTCGCGATGAAATGGCATCCGGACAAGAATCCGGGCGACGCCACCAGCGAGGTCCGGTTCAAGGAAATCAACGAAGCCTATGAGGTGCTGAAGGACGGCGACAAGCGCGCCGCCTATGACCGCTTCGGCCATGCCGCTTTCGAGCAGGGCATGGGCGGTGGCGGTCCCGGCTTCGGCGCCGGCTTCGCCTCATCCTTCTCCGACATCTTCGAGGACCTGTTCGGCATGGCCGGGCAGCGCCGCGGCGGCGGCGGCCGCGAACGCGGTGCCGACCTGCGCTACAACATGGAGATCACGCTCGAGGAGGCCTTCCAGGGTAAGACCGCGCAGATCGAGATCCCGGTTTCGGTGACCTGCGAATCCTGCTCCGGCACTGGCGCCAAGGCCGGCACCAAGCCGAAGACCTGCTCGCATTGCGGCGGCGCCGGCCGTATCCGGCAGGCCCAGGGCTTCTTCACGCTGGAGCGGACCTGCCCCGGCTGTCAGGGCCGCGGCCAGATGATCGAGGACGCCTGCACCTCCTGCGCCGGGTCCGGCCGGGTGACGCGCGAGCGCACGCTGTCGGTCAACATTCCCCCGGGCGTCGAGGACGGCACCCGCATTCGTCTCGCCGGCGAAGGCGAGGCCGGTGTCCGCGGCGGACCGCCCGGCGACCTCTACATCTTCCTGTCGCTGACCACGCACCAGTTCTTCCAGCGCGATGGCGCTGACCTGCACTGCCGCGTGCCGATCTCGATGGTGACCGCAGCCCTCGGCGGTGAGTTCGAGGTGCCGACCATCGACAAGGGCAAGACCAAGGTGAAGGTGCCGGCCGGGACCCAGTCCAGCCGCCGATTCCGCATCGCATCAAAGGGTATGCCGGTGCTCCGCTCGCGCCAGACCGGCGACATGTATGTCCAGGTTGTGGTCGAAACGCCGCAGAATCTGACCAAGAAACAGCAAGAATTGCTGATGGAGTTCGAAAAACTGTCGTCCGGCGCAACGCAACCGGAGGCAGCGGGTTTCTTCTCTAAGGTCAAGGACTTCTTCGGAAGCCGCACCGTCTAGCCGCAGTCGTTATGCTTGACCGTAACGACTTCGATCTATACGTGTTTATGACTGTTTTCTGACAACCGCTCGATTGTGCGCGGTCCCGCCTGGTAGCGACATGCCTCTGCAATCGTCCGTGCGTGCGTCGAAGAAGCCCCTCCGTCTCGACGACGAGGTTCGATTTCTCCGTTCATGGATCGAGAAGCCGCTGCATATGGGCGCGGTGATGCCGTCCGGGCGGCTGCTCGCACGCACCATGGCGCAATATGTCGATCCCGAGTCCGAAGGACCGGTTGTCGAGCTCGGACCCGGCACCGGTGCGATCACCAATGCGCTGATCGAGCATGGCGTCGATCAAAAGCGTCTCGTCCTGGTTGAGTACAATCCCGGCTTCTGTGCGCTGCTGCGCGAACGCTATCCGCAGGCCAAGGTGGTCCAGGGCGACGCCTACAGGCTTCGCGATACGCTGTGGGACGTCATGAAGTCTCCGGCCTCGGCCGTGGTTTCAGGCCTGCCTCTGGTCACCAAGCCGATGCTGACCCGCCTGAAGCTGGTCCGCGACGCCTTCCTGGCCCTCGCGCCCGGTGCGCCGTTCGTCCAGTTCACCTATTCGGTGGCGCCACCGATTCCGAAGTCGCTGCCCGGCGTGTCCACAGAGGCGTCCGAGCGGATCTGGATGAACCTTCCGCCCGCGCGGGTCTGGGTGTATCGCAAGGGCTGATCATCGCCCTGCGTCGTCGCGCCGGGTCGACGACCCAAACGCGATTGCCAAATGTCCGCGCTGAAAATCCTCGTGATCCCCGGATCGCTGCGATCAGGCTCGCTCAACGCGAAGCTCGCCGCCGTGCTGGCGCAGGAGCTCGCGCAGTCGGGGGCCGACGTCACCCGCATCTCGCTCGGCGATTTTCCGCTGCCGATCTATGACGGCGATTTGCAGGCCAAATCGGGCGTGCCGCAGCACGCGGTCAATCTGAAGCGGATGATCGGCGCCCATCATGGCGTGCTGATCGTGACGCCGGAATATAATTCCTCGGTGCCGGCGCTGGTGAAGAACACGATCGACTGGGTGAGCCGCGTGCAGGACCCGCACGAGACCCGTGGCCAAGTGTTCCACGGCCGCGCCTTCGCGCTAGCTGCGGCATCCGGCAACCGGCTCGGCGGAACGCGCGCGCTGGCGGCGCTGCGCCTGATCCTGACGGCGTGCCATGCCGCCGTGATCCCGAACCAGCTCGCGCTGTCATTTGCCGAGCAGGCCTATGACGACATGGATCGTCTGAAGCACCAGGCCGACGTCGACACGATGCGGGCGCTGGTGCGGCAGCTGATCGACCATTCCCAACGCATGATGTGAGGTGACATGCAGCCAGCCAAGATCGCTCCAAGGATCGCTCCAAGAGACCGGTTGATTGTGGCGCTCGATTTGCCGTCGGTCGCCAGCGCCGAGACGATGATCGACAGGCTCGGCGACAGCGTCACCTTCTACAAGATCGGCTATCAGCTCGGTTACGCCGGCGGCCTCGCGCTGGCGAAGCAGCTTGCGGGCAGCGGCAAGAAGGTCTTTCTCGATCTCAAGCTGCACGACATCGGCAACACGGTGGCGCGCGGGGTCGAAAGCGTCGCCGCGCTCGGCGCGACCTTTCTCACCGTGCATGCCTACCCGCAGACCATGAAGGCGGCGGTCGAGGCGCGCGCGGGTTCGGGCCTGAAGATCCTCGCGGTGACGGTGCTGACCTCCTACGACGACAGCGACCTGCACGCAGCGGGCTATCGCCTCAACGTCTCCGATCTCGTCGAAGCGCGCGCCAGGCAGGCGCAGGCGCTCGGTGTCGACGGCCTCGTCAGCTCACCCGAGGAAGCTGCCGCCTTGCGCAAGATCGTGGGTGATCAGATGAACCTGGTGACGCCGGGCATCCGCCCCGCGGGTTCGGCGACCGGCGACCAGAAGCGCATCATGACGCCAGCCCGCGCCATTGCCGCCGGCGCCGACTATCTGGTGGTCGGACGTCCGGTGATGGAAGCCGCCGATCCGAAGGCCGCAGCCGAAGCCATTCACACCGAGATCGCCCAGGCACTCGCCTGAGCCAACAACAAGGGAGAACAGATATGGCGAAGGGATACTGGATCGGACGCGTCGACGTTCACAATGAGGAGGGCTACAAGCCCTACATGGCGGCCAACCCGGCGATCTTCCAGAAGTTCGGCGGCAAGTTCATCGTGCGCGGTGGCAAGTTCACCGGCGTGGAGGGCCAGAGCCGCTCGCGCAACGTCGTGATCGAATTCCCCGATTACGCGACCGCGCTCGCTTGCTACCAATCGCCGGAATACCAGGCCAATATCAAGGTGCGGCAGCCGCACTCGATCGCCGACCTCATTATCATCGAGGGGCACGACAGCCCGTAGGCCTGGACACCGGGCCGCCGGTTCGGTTGCCCGGAACAGTCGCCGACGACCGCCGTTTAAGCATGATCCCGCGCCGGAAAACCGGTTTCCACTTTGCCGGATCATGCTTTATACGGCGGTGAGAGGTGAGCCATGGCTGACATGCGTCTGATTGTTGCGGGAGCCGGCGGCCGGATGGGCCGCACGCTGACGCGGGTGATTTCCGAAACCCCGGGGGCGGTGCTGGTCGGCGCGCTGGAAGCGCCGGGCTCGGAACTGCTCGGCAAGGACGCCGGTGTGCTCGCCGGCCTTCCCGCCAACGACGTCAAGCTGTCGGCCGATCTGTGGTCGATGTCCGCGGCTGCCGACGGCATCCTGGATTTCACCGTGCCGGCCGCGACCATCGCCAATGTCGCGATCGCGGCCGAGCGCGGCCTTGTTCACGTCATCGGCACCACCGGCCTGTCGCAGTCCGACGACGCGGTGATCCGCAGCGTCACCGACCGCGCCATCGTGGTGAAATCGGGCAATATGAGCCTCGGCGTCAATCTGCTTGCCGCGCTGGTCAAGCGCGTCGCGCAGTCGCTCGACCAGAGCTTTGACATCGAAATTCTCGAGATGCACCACAAGTCCAAGATCGACGCGCCGTCGGGCACCGCCTTGATGCTCGGCGAAGCTGCCGCTGCAGGACGCCAGATCGCGCTGGAGCAGCATTCGGCGCGCGGCCGCGATGGCCTCACCGGGGCGCGCCGTGCCGGCGATATCGGCTTTGCCTCGTTGCGCGGCGGCACCGCGGCCGGCGATCACAGCGTGATCTTTGCCGGTCCTTCGGAGCGCATCACGCTCTCGCATCATGCCGAGGACCGCGCGCTGTTCGCGCAGGGCGCGCTGAAGGCGGCGCTGTGGGCGCATGGCAAGAAGCCCGGCATGTATTCGATGACCGACGTTCTCGGGTTGAGCGACTGAGATCGCCCGACGAAATAAAATCCAGCCAAGCGAAAACGGAATCTGAAATGAGTGATCGTCTTCTTGTGCTCGTTCGTCATGGTCAGAGCGAATGGAATCTGAAGAACCTGTTCACCGGGTGGAAGGATCCCGATCTCACCGAGCAGGGCATCGCTGAAGCCAAGGACGCCGGCCGCAAGCTGAAGGCGCAGGGCCTGTCGTTCGACGTTGCCTTCACCTCCGATCTGACGCGCGCGCAGCACACGCTGAAGCTGATGCTGGAGCAGATCGGCCAGACCGGGTTGCCGACCACGAAGAATCTGGCGCTCAATGAGCGGGACTACGGCGATCTCTCGGGCCTCAACAAGGACGACGCCCGCAAGAAGTGGGGCGAGGACCAGGTCCTGGTCTGGCGCCGGTCCTACGACGTGCCGCCGCCCGGCGGCGAGAGCCTGAAAGATACGCTGGCGCGCACACTGCCCTATTACGTGCAGGAGATCCTGCCCGGCGTGCTGCGCGGCCAGCGCACGCTGATCGCCGCCCACGGCAATTCGCTGCGCGCGCTGATCATGGTGCTGGAGAAGCTTTCGCCGGAGCAGATCCTCAAGCGCGAACTCGCGACCGGCGCGCCGGTGGTCTACCGGCTCAACGCCGATTCCACCGTTGCATCGAAGGTCGATCTCGCGGGGTAGGCGATCAAGTCCAGTGATCCGTCATCCTGAGGTGGGAGCGGAGCGAGCCTCGAAGGATGCGCGGCCACCAGCCGGGCCGTCGACCCTTCGAGACGCGCTTCGCGCTCCTCAGGGTGACGGTGAGAGCGCGTTCGCGCTAGTGCAATCCCACCTGGCCAGCTTCCCAGCCCAGCATCGCCTGCTTGCGGGTGATGCCCCAGTGGTAGCCGGTCAGCGCGCCGCTCTTGCCGAGTGCGCGATGGCAAGGCACCACGAACGACACCGGATTGCGGCCGACCGCGGCGCCGACGGCGCGCGAGGCCTTCGGATTGTTGATATTGCTGGCGATGTCGGAATAGCTCACCGCGCGGCCCATCGGGACCTTGAGCAGCGTTTCCCACACCCGCACCTCGAAGTCGGTGCCGATCAAGACGACGCGCAGCGGCTGGTCCGCGCGCCACAACCGCGTATCGAACACGCGTTGCGCCAGTGCGGTGGTGCCGTCAGTGTCCTCGACAAAGGTCGCGTTCGGCCAGCGCCGCTTCATGTCGGCAAACGCGGTCTGCTCGTCGCCGGGGTCGGCGAAGGCAAGCCCCGCGAGCCCGCGGTCAGTTGCGATCACGATCGCTGTGCCGAACGGCGAGGGGTGGAAGCCGAAGCGCAGCGTCATGCCGCCGCCGCCGGTCTTCCATTCGCCTGGAGACATCGCCTCATGCGTGACGAACAGATCGTGCAGCCGTCCCGGGCCTGAAAGACCCGAGTCGAGTGCCGCGTCGAGCACGCTGGCGGAATCGCGCAGCAGGTTCTTGGCGTGGTCGAGGGTCAGCGCCTGCATGAAGGCCTTCGGCGTCAACCCGGCCCAGCGGCGGAACAGATGGTGCAGTTCATCCGGCGTCACGGCGGCGGCATCGGCCATCGCTTCGATGGTCGGCTGCGCGCGCCAGTGCTCCGAAATGAACGCGATGGCGCGCCGGACCGAGTCATAGTCGCGCAGCGCGGCGCTCTGGTGGAAGCCCGGCTTGGCCAGGCGCTGGTCATGTATGGCGAGTGTCATCATGGTGTCTGATTTAGGAGCCATGGCGCGTCCAAACCACCCGATTTCCGACAAGCTGGCCTAGCGGATGGGATTGTAGGTCAGGCCGCGTTTCGCGGTATTCAACGCAGCAGTCAACGCTTTGGAAAAGCTGGCCTTTTCGTCCGGGCTCAGGAAGCTGCCGACGCTGACCCGGCGGCCCCGGGACACCAGGTAAAGCCGCTCGATGCCGAACTCCTCGTGCGAGATCTGCTCGAACCGCACCCAGAGCGGGTTGAGCACCCATTCGGCCACATGGCCGCGGTGACTGATGCGGCGCACCCGCAGTTCCGACGGCGTCACGGTGATCTCCTCGCTCGCCTTGGCGGTGCGGAAATTGACCTTGAACGCCCAGTAGATCACCAGCACGTCGAGGCCGAAGAAGCCGAAGATCGGCCAGGCGCCGAGCCACCAGAACACCGCGCCGGCGATGAAGCTGACCACGGTGACGAACGACATCAGCACGATAAAGCCGGTGCGATTCAGCGAGCGGTGCGGCGTCAGCAGCGCCGAGAACAGTTTCGGCTCCGCCTCGGGCGCATCGACGTCGAGGTCATCGGCCCTGGGGTCTTCGCCCGGATCAAAGTCGTTGCCTGCGGTCATGACGTATCAGTATATCCCGTTCATGGCCAAAATCATCCGCTCTCAACGCGCCAGCACCTCAAGCGTTCGGTCCGCGCCGAAGAAGAAAGCCGCCAAAGCGGCAAAGCCGCTGCCCAAACGCGCGGCAAAGAAGCCGGCGACCAAGGCCGCCAAGAAGGTTGCCAAGAAAACCGCAAAGCCAAAACCATGGACGGCGGCGGAGGTCTACGAGGCCTTCGACCGGTTCCGCAAAGCCAATCCCGAGCCGAAGGGCGAACTCGAGCATCTCAACCCCTACACGCTGCTGGTTGCGGTGGTGTTGTCGGCGCAGGCAACCGATGCCGGCGTCAACAAGGCGACGCGGGCGCTGTTTGCGATCGCCGACACGCCGGAGAAGATGCTCGAGCTCGGCGAAGACCGAGTGCGCGACTACATCAAGACCATCGGGCTCTATCGCAACAAAGCCAGGAACGTCATCGCGCTGTCGGAGAAGCTGATCGCCGAATTCGGCGGTGAGGTGCCGCGCACCCGCGCCGAAATCGAATCATTGCCTGGCGCTGGCCGCAAGACCGCGAATGTCGTGCTCAACATGGCGTTCGGCGAACATACGATGGCGGTCGACACCCATGTGTTCCGGGTCGGCAACCGCACCGGTCTCGCGCCCGGCAAGACGCCGCTCGAGGTCGAGCTGGGATTGGAGAAGGTGATCCCGACCGAGTTCATGCTGCACGCCCATCACTGGCTGATCCTGCATGGCCGCTATACCTGCCTCGCCCGCGGTCCGCGTTGCGACGTATGTTTGATCAATGATCTTTGCCGGTGGCCGGAGAAGACCGTCTAAGGCATGATCATCATCATGTGTTGGCAAATTGTCCGGCGTTCCGGGTGTGACTGACGGGAGTGTGGTGTGACAGAGCAGGTTCAAGACAGTCGGCTACCCGCCAGCCAGACCGCGCCTGCCCCGGCGGCCGCGCCAGCCAAGCCGCAGCCTGCGGCGAGCGGCTTCTGGAGCCGTTTCGCCATCCCGTTGTTTGCGGTGCTGGCTGCGCTCGCATTCGTCGCGGTGGCGACCACGCATTGGGACGCCTGGGTCGGCAGCGCCACGATCCAGACCACCAATGATGCCTATGTGCGCGCCGAGTTGACCCAGCTCTCGAGCCGCGTGTCCGGCGAAGTGCTCACCGTCGCCGTCTCCGATTTCCAGCGCGTCAAGGCCGGCGATCTCCTGGTGCAGATCGATCCTGCCGACTATCAGGCGCAGGTCGCGCAGGCCGAGGCCGGTGTGGTCGGCGCGCAGGCCGCGCTCGATAACCTCAACAATCAGGTCGAGCTGCAATATGCGACCATCGCGCAGGCCGAGGCCTCGCGGCTATCAGCAGAGGCCCAGCAGACCCTGGCGCGCCAGGAGCAAGAGCGTCAGCAATCGCTGTCGCAAACCGACGCCGGCACGCGGCAGCGGCTCGAGCAAGCCACCGCATCCTATGCCAAGTCGGAGGCCGACGTGCAGGCCAGCCGTGCGGTGATCGCTGCGCAGCGCCATCAGCTCGAGGTCCTGCAGGGCACCAAGAAGCAACGCGCCGCCGATCTCGACGCCGCCAAGGCGCTGCTGGCATCGGCCAAGCTCAAGCTTGGATACACCAGGATCGTCGCGCCGTTCGACGGCGTCACCGGCGAGCGCCAGGTGCAGCCGGGCGACTACGTCAACATCGGCGCCAATCTGATCAATGTTGTACCGCTGCCGAACGTCTATGTGATCGCCAACTACAAGGAAACCCAGTTGACCAACGTCAAGCCGGGCCAGCCGGTCGCGGTCACCGTCGATACGTTCTCCGGCCAGACGCTGCGCGGCGTCGTCGAGCGCATCGCGCCGGCGAGCGGATCGCAATTCGCGCTGCTGCCGCCCGATAACGCCACCGGCAATTTCACCAAGGTGGTGCAGCGCATCCCGGTGCGTATCCAATTCGACGAGGGCCAGCCGTTGCTCGAGCGCCTGCTGCCGGGCATGTCGGTGGTCACGCGGATCAATACCGGCGAGGCGGTCGCCAATGGCGGAAAATGACGACCGCAACAGCGGTCCGGTCTCGCGCGGCGATGTCGCACGCTATCCGGTGTTTGCCGTCGTCGCCGTGCTGCTCGGCGCGTTCCTGGCGAATTTCGACAGCCGCCTGACCTCGGTCGGCCTGCCCGACCTGCGGGGCGCGTTCTCGCTCACTTTCGACGAGGGCGCCTGGCTCTCGACCGCGGCGATCGGCTCGCAGATCTTCATCGCGCCCGCGGTGGCCTGGCTCGCCACCGCGTTCGGCTTGCGCCGCGTGCTCGGCATTCCGAGCCTGGTCTATGCCGTGGTCTCGCTGACCATCCCGTTCGTGCACGACTACACGACGCTGATCGTCGTGCTCAGCATCGCCCACGGCATGCTGCTCGGCACCTTCGTGCCGGCGACGCTGATGATCATCCTGCGCAACCTGCCGATCCGCTGGTGGCTGCCCGCGATCGCGATGTATTCGATCCGCGTCGGCTTCGCGCTGGATTCGTCGAGCTCACTGGTCGGATTCTATGTCGAGCACCTCGGCTGGCAGTGGCTGTATTGGCAGGGCGTCGTGGTCGCGCCGCTAATGGGATTGATGGTCTATCTCGGCACGCCGAACGAGCCGGTCAATCGCGACCTGCTGCACCATGCCGATTGGGGCGGCATGCTGCTGCTCGGCGCCGGCTTGGCGATGGTCTATGCCGGCCTCGATCAGGGCAACCGGCTTGACTGGTTGTCGTCGGGCACCGTGATGGCGCTCTTGATTGGCGGCGGGCTTTTGATCATCGCCTTCATGATCAACGAGACGGTCGCGCGCCGGCCGTGGGCGCATTTCAACGTGCTGTTCTCGCGCAATATCGGGCTCTCGCTGATCGTCATCCTGCTGTACACGCTGACCAGCCTGTCGAACTCGTCGCTGGTGCCGAATTTCCTCGGCACCATCGGCGCGCTGCGGCCGGAGCAGTCGGGCGTGCTGCTGTTCACCTACGGCGCGCTGCCGATGTTCGTGCTGGTGCCGATCTCGATTGTCCTGTTGCGTCACCTCGATCCGCGCATCGTCGTGGTGCTCGGATTCTCGGCATTCGCAGCCGCCAATCTCTGGGGCACGCAGCTGAGCCATGTCTGGGCACGCGAGGACTTCGTCGGCATCGTCCTGCTCACGTCGGTCGGGCAGGCGTTCACGCTGCTGCCGATCATCATCATGGCGCTGTCCAATTCCGATCCGTCACGGGCGACGGCGTTCGCGGCCTATATCCAGATCATGCGGCTCGGCGGCGCCGAGATCGGCATCGCCCTGATGGGCACCTGGCTGCGCGTTCGCGAGCAGATCCATTCGAACTATCTCGGCCAGCACGTCCAGAGCGGCGATGTCGACGTCGTGAACCTGCTGAAGCGGTTGGCCGGTGAATTTTCCGGCCACGGCATCGGCACGGCGGCGGGACGTGCCATCGGCACGCTGGCGGCGCTGGTGCAGCGCGAGGCCAACACGCTCGCCTACATTGACGGCTTCTGGCTGTGCTTCTGGATCGCGATCCTGGCGCTGTTCGTGGTCGCCCTGATCACGCGCGCGCCGCAGGGTCCGCTGTCGCCGGTGCCGCTTGGCTTCGTGAAGGACGTGCTGCGCAGGTTGGGCGCCGCCGCTTCCTGATCTGCGCGGAGATCGCCGGCGGCTTGCTGCCGGGGTCAATTTATAGTGAATGCGGCGCCCCCTCTATCTCGTGGGCGCCTGAAATATTTTGCACGCCGCGTGGTTCCACAAGCGGGGGAACGGGAGCCACGATGATCGAGACCAAGCAGACGGCCGCGCTTGTTTCCATGGCGACGGCGGTTCCACCGCATCTGTTCCATCAGGGACGAGTCCTGCAGGCCGCGCGCGACCTTCTCGCCGACCGCTATCCGGAGTTCGAGACGCTCTCCAGCCTGTTCGCCAACACCGGCATCCAGCATCGCTATGGCGTGAAGCCGATCGAATGGTATCTCGAACGGCGCGGTTGGCCGGAGCGAACGCAGGCCTTCCTGGAAGGCGCGGAGGCGCTGTTCGTCGATGTCGCCCGCAAGGCGCTTACGCGTGCCGACCTGACCGGCAGCGACATCGATGTCGTGGTCACGGTGTGCTCGACGGGCATCGCCACGCCGACGCTGGAGGCGCGCGTCGCCGGCAAGCTCGGCCTGCGGACCGATGTGTCGCGCGTGCCGGTGTTCGGCCTCGGCTGCGCGGGCGGCGTGTCGGGCCTGTCGATCGCGGCGCGGCTGGCGCAGGCGCAGCCGGGTGCGAACGTGCTGCTGGTCGCGCTCGAACTCTGCACGCTCGCGGTCCGCCACGACGAGCTCACCAAGGCGAATATCGTTGCCGCCAGCCTGTTCGGCGATGGCGCCGCGGCGATCGTGCTGCGCGCCGGAGACGGCGGCGCGACGCGGATCGAGGCGGCCGGCGAAAAGCTGTGGCCGGATACGCTCGGCATCATGGGTTGGACGGTCGATCCGGAAGGCTTCGGCGTCGTCTTTCAGCGCACCATTCCGGATTTCGTCCGCGACCATGTTGGACCGGCCGTTAGCGAAATTCTGGCACGGATGGAGCTGACGGCCGATGATATCGATCGCTTCCTCTGCCATCCCGGCGGCTCCAAGGTCATCGCCGCGCTGGAGCGGGCGCTGGCGCTCGATCAGGGCACGCTCGATCACGAGCGCGACGTCATTGCTGCCTGCGGCAACATGTCGGCCCCGACGGTTCTCTTCGTCCTCGAACGCGCCCGCGCCAAGGGCTTGCCGCCGCGCTCGCTGCTCACGGCGCTCGGGCCCGGCTTCACGCTCAGCTGCGTCGCGCTCAGGCACGCGGCATGAGCCTCGCCTCGGTCATCCTTGCGCTGGTGACGCTGCAGCGTCTCGGCGAGCTCGGGCTGGCGCGGCGCAACACGGAGCGGCTGCTGGCGCGCGGCGCGATCGAGGTCGGCGCCAGACATTACCCGCTCATCGTGCTGGTTCATGCCGGCTGGCTGACCGCGCTGTGGATCTGGGGCCGCAACCAGGATGTCAACTTGGCCATACTCGCGGCCTTTCTGCTGCTGCAAGGCTTGCGGTTGTGGATCCTCGCTGCGCTCGGACCGCGATGGACCACGCGGATCATCGTCTTGCCGGGTGCGCCGTTGGTCGCATCCGGGCCGTACCGGTTTTTCCCGCATCCAAACTATGCCGTCGTGGTCGGTGAAATCGCGCTGCTTCCGCTCGCACTGCATCTGCCGGTGCTGGCGCTGATCTTCACCTTGCTCAATCTCGCGGTGCTTGCGATCCGGATTCGCGCCGAAAGCCGCGCACTCTCGGTTGCCGGCTGGCCACGCACAGGCACGCCATGAGCGGTCGCGCGGATTATCCAACCGACAGCCCATCCGTTGCGACCTGGGCAGGCTTCCTCCTGATGTGCTTCGGCATGTTCATGGCGATCCTCGACATCCAGGTCGTCGCGACCTCGTTGCCGACGATCCAGCGCGCGCTTGCGATCTCGCCTTCCGCGATGAGCTGGATCCAGACCGCCTATCTGATCGCCGAGGTGATCGCGATCCCGCTGACCGGATTGTTCACCCATGCGCTGTCGTTGCGGTGGCTGTTCGCGATCGCCGTGAGCCTGTTTACCATCGCCTCGGTCGGCTGCGCCTTCAGTGGCGGCTTTGCCGTGCTGCTGGCGTTTCGCGTGCTGCAGGGATTTTCCGGCGGCGTCCTGATCCCGGCGGTGTTCTCCGCCGTGTTCATGTTGTTTCCGGCGCGCCTTCATCCGGCGGCGACCACGATCGGAGGCGTCGTCGCGGTGCTCGCACCGACGGTCGGACCGGTCGTCGGCGGCTGGATCACGCAGACCTGGTCGTGGCCGTGGTTGTTCCTGATCAACCTGGTTCCGGGAACGATTGCGGCGACGGTCACGCCGTTGCTGCTTCCGAAGGAGGGCGTGCATCTCCGTGCGTTCGCCAGACTGGACACATGGTCGCTGGCCCTGCTCGCAGCGGCGCTCGCAAGCCTCATGATCGGTCTGAAGGAAGCGCCGCAGCGCGGCTGGGTCTCGATGCTTTGCCTGAGCCTGCTAATCGGAAGCATGGCCGGGATGGCGCTGCTGATCCGGCGCACGCTCCGCGCGACGCATCCGATCGCGCGATTGACCCTGTTCAGGCGGCGTTCGTTCGCGATCGGTTGCGCCCTGAGCTTCTGCCTCGGCATCGGCCTGTATGGATCGACCTATCTGATGCCGGTATTCCTCGGCTTCGTCCGCCGCCATGATGCCTTCGAGATCGGCACCATCATGCTGGTCACGGGGGTTGCGCAGCTCGTCGCCGCGCCGCTGGCGGCAATCCTCGAAAGCCGCGTCGGCGCGCTTTTGTTGACTTGTACAGGCTTCGCCTTGTTTGCGCTCGGTCTCGGCTTGAGCTCTTTTCAGCCGCGCACCGCGGATTTCGGCGAGATGTTCTGGCCGCAGATCGTGCGCGGCGTCGCGATCATGTTCTGTTTGCTGCCGCCGACGCGCATTGCGGTGGGCACCCTGCCCGAGGCGGAGGTTGCCGACGCCAGCGGACTGTTCAACCTGATGCGCAATCTGGGTGGCGCGATCGGGATCGCCTTGATCGATACCATCCTCTACGGGCGAAGCCCAATCTATGGCGAGGATTTTCGTGCACGCCTGCTGGCAGGTGATCTCAACGCGGCACAGGCGATCGGCCTCGATCCGATGTTGCTGATCAACCGCCCGCCGGGTCCGCCGGATGACGCGACGGTGGCGTTCATCCGGCCGCTGGTCGAGCGGGCATCGCTCGCCCTCAGCGTCAACGAGGCATGGGCGATGCTGGCCTGCGTGGCGATCGTCGGGCTTCTGCTGGTGTTATTCGCGCGCGATCGGACACCGGCATCGCTCCCGGTGCCTCGGGATGCGAACTAGATCGTCGGCACGTTGCTTCGCCGCGCCGGCTCGATCAGCTCTCGCCGTGGGCCTGACAGCCGCTTGTACATGTGGACCATGAAGGCCATCCCGAACAGCGGCGTCGCCAGATTGACGATCGGGATCGACACGAAGGCGGCGATGAACAGGCCGGCGGTGAACACGGTTGCCGCATTCTCCTTGCGCATCGCCTTGGCATCCTCTGGCGAGCGGAAGCGCATCGCGGCGAGCTCGAAATATTCGCGGCCGAGCAGCCAGGCGGTCGCGATGAAGAAGATGATGAAGCCCGCGCCCGCGAACAGCACGAACGGCAGCGCGACCAGGTAGACCAGGATCGTCAGCAGCGCCGTCTTGACGCCCTCGATGGTCGCGAGCGTGACCGGCAACGCCGTGCCGGGATGGTCGGCCGGATAGTGCTCGCGCTCGACATGGTCGGCGACGTCGTCGACGAACAGGCTGGCCACCAGCGAGGTGATCGCGGGCATCAGGAAGATGCCGCCGAGCACGACGCCGAGGCCCGCCGAGATCGAGATGATCCAGGACAGCACGTGCAGGGTGGAATGGAAGTTGGGGCCGAGCATGCCTTCGGCCCAGACCTCGCCGGTGTCGGCAAACCAGCCCAGCAGCCGCTGCAAGCCGATTGCGAGCACGGTGATCAGCACCAGCGCAAGTCCGATCGAACGCCACAAGATCGTGCGCATCGGCGGCGACAGGATTTGCGAAAGCGCCTTGACGGCGGCGTCAAACATGACCGGGTTACCTCTGCAAGATGACGAGCGAGAGGTAGCCACCCAATATGGCTTCGGCAAGTGCCGCTCGTGTCGCGGTCACAGCGTTTTCGAGCAAAGTCCGCTCGCATTTGATGCGGGGTCGACACCGGTTCGCGTCAAGAAACGCTTTAGGCGTCGAGCGGCTTGCCGCGGACGTTGGGCCCCCAGACACCGATCGTAATGATGACGATGACCATCGCCGCGGTGATCAGGCCGAACACCCCGCTGACGCCGGCCTCCCTCAACATGAACGCCACGATGAAGCCGGAGAATGTCGCGCTGAGCCGGCTCATCGAATAGACGAGGCCCGCCGCGCGGGCCCGGATCGCGGTCGGGAACACCTCGGTCTGGTAGGCGTGGTAGGCGTAGGACAGCGTCATGTTGGCGCCGGTCACCAGCACGCCGCTGGCGATCAAGAGCACCGGCTCGGTGAGCTGCGCGAAGGCGAGGCCGAACACCGAGATCGCGGCGGCCGCGCCGCAAATGATCCATTTGCGCTCGAAGCGGTCGGCGAAGGTTGCGGCCAGCATCGGTGCGAGCGGATAGGCGAAGGCGATGATGAAGGAATATTGCAGGCTCTTGGTGACGTTGATGCCCTTCTGGACCAATAGCGCCGGAACCCAGTTGGAGAAGCCGTAAACGCCGAACGCCTGGCACAGATTGAAGATCATGAACAGCACGACGAGCGAGGCGTAGGGCGGCCGGAACAGATCGGCATAGCCGGTTTCGACCGCCGGACGTGCCGGCGTCATCGCGGCTTTAACGGCAGGGCGCGGCGCGGCCGCAGGCGATGAAGCCTCGAGCCTCCGCATGATTGTCTCGGCTTCGGCAAGGCGGCCATGCCGGGCCAGCCACAGCGGGCTTTCCGGCACGTAGAGCCGCAGCACCCAGATGATCATGCTGGCGGCCGCGCCGATCAGTACCACCCAGCGCCAGCCATCGATGCCGTAAGGCGAGAGCGGCACCAGCCACCACGACAGCGCGGCGACGATCGGCACCGCCGACAGCATCACCGCCTGGTTGATTGCAAAGGCCCGGCCGCGCATCCAGCTCGGCACCAGCTCTGTGATGTAGGCGTCGATGGTGATGACCTCGATGCCGATCCCGATTCCGGCGATGAAGCGCCACAGCAGCACGCCGCCAGGGGTGGTCTGGCACGCCATGATCACCGACGCCGCGCTGTAGAACAGCAGCGAATAGGTGAAGACAGCCTTGCGCCCGTAGCGATCGGCGAGGAAGCCGAGGCAGAAGGTGCCGATGAACAGGCCGGCGAAAGTCGCCGCGACGAAGGCGCCGATCCCTGAGAAGCCGAAGAAGGCCTGCGTCGTCGTGGTCATCAGCCCGCTGCGGGCGAGGCCCGGCGCGATATAGCCGGTGAAGAACAGATCGTAGATTTCGAAGCAGCCGCCGAGCGAGAGCAGGATCACCAGCCGCCAGACGTAGCCGGAGGTGGGCAGCGCTTCGAGGCGCCGCGAGATCTCGTCCGGCCCGCTTGTCGTGTTGGCAAGATCGGCAACCGAGCCGAGTTCGACGGCGCTCATGATGGTCCTCCCCGAATGCTCCAGCGGCCGCCTTTCTTGCGAAGGCGTGCCGGCGAGGCATGTTTGGCAGCCGGGTGCCAGAAATCCAGACGAACATATCGAAGGAATCGTTCGATATTTTCGAACTCAGGGGGAAGGGTTGCTTTGATTCACCTGTCAAACGACTTGTTCAACTGTCGTCCCTGCCTAGTGCGCAATTGCGCACTAGGCAGGGACGACGCTGAACCTGTTATGCAACCACTGAGTCGTGCATTCAGATCAGCAGCGTCGCCTCCCACGCGCCGCGCCCGACCTGTTCGGCGATCAGGGAGCGGATCAGCCGGCACATCTCCTCCATCACATAGGTCATCGGCCGGTTGCGCAAGCGACAGAGATAGAGCGTGCGGCTCAGCCTGGGTTCGATCACCTCGCGCGCAACCAGCAATCGGGCTTTCAACGCCTCGCTGACGAAATGCGTCGTCGCGATCGTGCAGCCGAGGCCCGCGGTCAAGGCACCGATCATGCCGCTGGTCGAATTGAGGTGCAGGATGGCGTTGGCCTCCAGCCGCTTCAGCGGCACGGGGTCGTCCAGCAAAGCGCGGGCGGACAGCCCGTGCCGCAGCAGGATCAGCGGCAGCTGGGCCACCTGCTCGAACGTGATCGGTCCCTTCTTGCCGATCAGCTTCTCGGTGCCGACGCAGAACATCTGCTCCTCCAGCACCGGCTCGGCGATCAAATCCTTTTCCGACGGCGGATTGTAGACCAGCGCGAGGTCGACGTCCGAGCTCATCAAATGCAGCAGCGTCGCACCGGAGAGACTCTCGGTCAGCGACAGCTTCAGGTTCGGATATTTCGCCAGCACGGTCCGCATCAGCGGCACGCCGATCGCCTTCATGCCGGAATTGGCCATGCCGATCGAGATCTCGCCGGCAATCGCGCTGCCGCCTTCCTTGATCTCGCGCTCGGCCGCTGCCATCGCGCGCAGAATGATGCGGGCATGCTCGTAGAGCCGCTCGCCCGCTGCGGTCGGTTCCATGCCGCGCGGCTTGCGCTCGAACAGCGGCGTGGCGAATTCCGCCTCGAGATTGGCGATGTGGTGGCTGAGCGCGGATTGCGCGACATTGGCCTGATCCGCTGCCCGCGACAGGTTGCGTTGCTCGTAAACCGCGATGAAATAGCGAAGCTGGCGCGAATCCATGGGGGTTCTGCGTTCTAGAACGACGAATGCACTATTCGACAGATTATATTTTTCAGATAGCGTGCGGAAGCCTAACCTGCGCCGATCAGTCAAAACGAGCGCAACGAGCACGGAGAAACCGATGACCGGGAGCGGGCTGCCGCTGGAAGGCGTGAGGGTCGTCGAGATGACCCACATGGTGATGGGGCCGACCTGCGGGATGATCCTGGCGCAACTCGGCGCCGAGGTGATCAAGGTCGAACCTCCCGCCGGCGACAAGACCCGCTCGCTCGGCGGCATGGGCGTGTCGTTCTTCCCGCTGTTCAACCGCGGCAAGCGCAGCGTCGTGCTCGATTTCGCCAAGCCCGAGGACCGCGACACCATGCACCGGTTGCTCGCCGGCGCCGACGTGTTCCTGGAGAATTTTCGTGATGGCCAGCTCGACAAGCAGGGTCTTGGCGCCGACGAACTGCGCGCGAAATATCCGCACCTGATCATCGCCGGCCACAAGGGCTTTCTCTCCGGGCCCTACGATCATCGCCCGGCGCTCGACGAGGTCGTGCAGATGATGTCGGGGCTCGCGGCGATGACCGGCACGCGCGACAAGCCGCAGCGCGTCGGCTCTTCCGCCAACGACATCATGGGCGGCATGTTCGGCGTGATCTCGATCCTAGCTGCGCTCTATCAGAAGCGCGGCGGCAACAGGAATGGCGCCGATATCCGCATCGGCCTGTTCGAGAATTGCCTGTTCCTGGTTGCCCAGCACATGGTCGAGTACGAGATGACCGGGCGCAAGCCGCGCTCGATGCCGGAGCGCGAGCATGCCTGGCCGATCTACGACATCTTCGATGCCGCCGGCGGCGACCGCATCTTCATCGGGGTCGTCACCGAAGGCCATTGGCAGAGTTTTTGCCGCGAGTTTGGCCTGACGGAATTCGCCGACGATCCGACGCTGCGCTCCACCACGGACCGCATCATGGCGCGCGACCGGATCATTCCGCACGTCGCCGAGGTGATCAAGGGCTGGAACGTCGCCGACCTCTCGGCCAGGCTCGACGCGCTCAACATCTGCTTCTCGCCGATCAACCGGCCGGAGGATCTGCTGCAGGACCCGCATGTGCTGCGGCCCGGCGGGCTCGTCAATAATGTCAACGCCGACGGCAAGCCGTTCCGCGTTCCCGCGCTGCCGGTCGAATGGAACGGCCACCATATCGGCGAGGGCCTGAAAGTGCCGGTGCTTGGCGCCGATACCGATGCGGTCCGCGCCGAACTCGCACAACAGAAGATTACATCAACCGGAAACGCTGCGTGAGGCTGACATGACCCGCGTCCATGATATCTATCCCAACGACAAGGTAAGCTTGCGCGAGGTCGGTCTGCGCGACGGCCTGCAGCTCGTGAAGACATTCCCGTCGACCGCGGCGAAGCAGCGCTGGGTGCGCGACGAATATGCCGCCGGCGTCCGGCATTTCGAGGTCGGCTCGTTCCTGCCGGCCAGGACCTTTCCGCAATTCGTCGATGTCCGCGATGTCATCGCGACCATCGCCGCGCTGCCCGGCGCGCATGGCGTCGCACTGGCGCTGAACGAGCGCGGCGTCAACGAAGCGCTGGCCTCCGGCGTCGCCGAGATCGCCTCGGTGGTGTCGGCGACCGAGGAGCACAGCCAGGCCAATGCCAACCGCTCGCGCGAGTCCGCGATTGCGAACATCAAGCGTCTCTGCGAGCTGCGCGACGCCAGCGCGCACAAGCCGCTGGTCAATGCCGCGATCTCGATGGGGCTGGGCTGCTCGATCGTCGGTGCGGTCGATCCGAAGGAGGTGCTGCGCCTCACCGAGAAGCTCTACGAGGTCGGCGTCGACATGGTCGCGATTGCCGATACGGTCGGCTATGCCGGGCCGAAGCAGGTCGGCGAGCTGACGCGCGGCGCGGTCAAGATCGCAGGTTCCAAGCCGGTCTGCGTCCATCTGCACGACACCCGCGGCATGGGCATCGCGAATGCCTCCGCGGCGCTCGATGAAGGTGCACGCGTGCTCGACGGCTCGCTCGGCGGCCTCGGCGGCTGCCCGTTCGCGCCGGGCGCCACCGGCAATGTCGTGTTCGAGGATCTCGTCTTCCTCTGCGAGAGCAAGGGATTTCCGACCGGCATCGATCTCGATCGCCTCATCGAGGTACGCGCGATCCTGAAAGCCGAGATGCCGAACGAGCAGCTCTATGGCGGCCTCGCCCGCGCCGGCCTGCCCGGCGGCGCCAAGGCGAAGGCGGCTTAGCTTTCTTCTCCCTCGCCCCGCTCTTGCGGGGAGAGGGCTGGGGTGAGGGGGCCTCTCCGCGGGCAATCTCACTGGATAGACCTGTACCCCCTCACCCGGATTGCATCTAGCGATGCAATCCGACCTCTCCCCGCAAGCGGGGCGAGGTAAGCATCCTCAGTCATGCCGATGCCCCCGCTTGCGCGGCTTCTTGTCCGCCGCCGTCGGGATCATCACGACGCGGCCGTAACGCACGCCGCGCTCGGCGATGATGTGGTCGGCAAGATGGCGGACCTCGCCGCTGGCGCCCTTCAGCGCCGTCACCTCCATGCAGCTGTCGTCGTCGAGATGGACATGCAGCGTCGCCAGCGACAGGTCGTGATGGCCGTGGAAATTCTGCACCAGCCGCTTCGACAGGTCGCGCGCGGCGTGATCGTAGACATAGACCAGCGCCGCGACGCATTGCCCTGACGGCGCGTCCTCCGTGCTTTGCTGCAGGCCGGCGCGCGCGAGGTCGCGGATGATCTCGGAGCGGTTCTGATAGCCGCGCGCCTCGGCGGCGGCGTCGATCTCCGCGAGCAGATCATCCTCGATGGTGATGGTGATGCGTTGCATGGACTATCCGTGTTGGCTGGTCGGCGCGGCGGTATGACATTATTCTTGAAACGTCATACCGTGCTTGCTAGCGTCGCTATGCCGGGATTGGTTTAAGCTGGTGCGGTCGTCGCGTGACTGTAACAGGATCATGCGGGGGCATGGGCGTTGCGTCGTACTGTATGGCGGATATTTCCCGCCGCCGTATCCATTGCAGCATTCGCGCCGGTCGCCGAAGCGCAGACGCTTTCCGCCGCGCCCGGGCAACTGCCGCAGGTGACGGTGACCTCGCCAGATCGAGCGCAGCCCAGGCGGGCCAAACCATCCCAGCGTCCACACCATGTCGCCCCCAGCGGCCGCAAGCCGGCCGCGCCGCAACCGAACCAGTCCACCTCTACAACCAGCGGAATCAGCGGCGGCTCCGCAACGGTGTCTTCCAGTCTGCAACCGACCGCCGCCAGCGAGCGGCAGATCAGCGGCGACGAGGTCAATGCACGGCCGGTCTCGCGCGTCGGCGAAGTCCTGGAGGTGGTGCCGGGCCTGATCGTCACCCAGCATTCCGGCGAGGGCAAAGCCAACCAATATTTTCTGCGCGGCTTCAATCTCGACCACGGCACCGATCTTGCCATCACCGTTGACGGCATGCCGGTCAACATGCCGACCCATGGTCACGGCCAGGGCTATGCCGACATCAATTTCCTGATCCCGGAGCTGATCCAGTCGATCGATGTCCGCAAGGGCCCCTACTACGCCGACAAGGGCGACTTCGCGTCCGCCGGCGCGGTCGACATCAACTATCTCGACCGGCTTTCGAAGAATATCGTCGAGATCACCGCCGGCAGTTTCGGCTACCAGCGCGCGATGGCCGCGGGTTCGACCAAGGTCGGTGACGGCACGCTGCTCGCAGCCTTCGAGGCCAACAAATACAACGGCCCGTGGGACGTGCCGGATGACATTCGCAAGCTCAACGGCGTACTGCGCTACAGCCAGGGTACCGCGACCGACGGCTTCTCGCTGACTGCGATGGCCTATTCGAACGGCTGGAATTCGACCGACCAGGTCGCGCAGCGCGCCATCGATCAGGGCCTGATCGGCCGTTACGGTTCGCTCGATCCGACCGACGGCGGCACCTCCAGCCGCTTCAGCCTGTCGGGCAATTGGGCGCAGTCCAGCGACTACGGGCAGACCAAGCTCAACGCCTATGTGATCCGCTCGTCATTGCAGCTCTACAACGACTTCACGTATTTTCTCGACGACCCCGTCAACGGCGACCAGTTCAGCCAGATCGACAAGCGCACCGTCTATGGCTTCGATGCCAGCCACGCCGCCGATGTCCGCATCGCCGGCGTCGACACCCAGACCCGGGTCGGCGTGCAGACCCGCTACGACGACATCAATGTCGGCCTGTTCAAGACCGCGCAGCGCGAGACCCTGTCCACGGTGCGCAACGACCAGGTGCAGGAGGGCAGCGTCGCACTGTGGGCCGATAGCACCGCGCGCTGGACCGATTGGCTGCGCACCACGGTCGGTATCCGCGAGGACTATTTCGCCGGCCACGTGCTGAGCGACACGCCGCAGAATTCCGGCAACGCGCAGGCCGCCATGACGAGCCCGAAGGCGGGCATCGTGCTCGGTCCCTGGTCCAAGACCGAGTTCTACGGCAATGCCGGCTTCGGCCTGCATTCCAACGATATCCGCGGCGCAACCATCACGGTCGATCCCAACGACAGGGTGACGCCGCTCGAACGCGTGCCGCTCCTGGTGCGCTCGAAGGGCGCCGAGCTCGGCATCCGCACCAAGGCGATCGACGGTCTCACCTCGTCGCTTGCGGTGTTCGTGCTCGACTTCGATTCCGAACTGCTGTTCGTCGGCGATGCTGGCACCACCGAGCCGAGCCGGCCGAGCCGGCGGATCGGCGTCGAGTGGACCAACCAGTACAAACTGCTGCCGTGGATGAGCCTCGATTTCGACCTCGCCTATACCCGCGCGCGCTTCACTGACTATGATCCGGTCGGCAATTTCATTCCCGGCGCGCCGGCCTGGGTTGCCAGCGGCGGCGTCACCTTCGGGCGCGACACCGGCTGGTTCGGCAGCCTGCGCGCCCGCTATTTCGGCCCGCGTCCGCTGATCGAGGACGACAGCGTCCGTTCGCTGTCGTCGTTCATCGTCAACGCCCGCGCCGGCTATAAATTCGACAACGGGATGCGGCTGCAGCTCGACGTCCTCAATCTCTTCAACGCGCAGACCAACCAGATTGAATATGACTATCTGTCGCGGCTGCCGGGTGAGCCGATCGACGGCGTCGCGGACCGTCATGTGCATCCCGCAGAGCCGCTTGCCGTGCGCCTGACGCTGGCGGCGACTTTCTGATCAGTCGCGCACGCGGCGGCTCGAGCTGAAATCCTCGACATCGGGCCGCACCGGGGGTGTTTCGCGATAGGGCGGCACGATCAGCATCACGACGCGCCGTGTCCGGCCGAGCCTGCCGAGCAGCGTCGCCTGGGCATCAAACTCGGAGCGAAAGACGTCGGTCGCGCGCAACGTCGTGCGCTCCATCCAGCTCAGGCACTCCGTCTGGTCGGCGAAGCACAATGCGGCCCAGCCGCGATCGAGCGTGGTCTTGCGCGGCAATCCCCAGGTGTACTGATAAGCGAACGGCCGGGCATAGCGCGGATGGTCCGGACTGTAGAAGGCGGCAGCGAAAGCGAGCGCGTCGTCGCCGCTGACCGCGGCGAGCGGCGTCCCGGCCGCGTCGCGCCATCGCGTCGTGAGCTCGATCGCGGCGGCGTGATAGAAGTCGCGGCCTTCTTCATAGCCGTAAGCGTTGCGATAGAGGGCATGGATCGGAGCGCCGACGGTGACCGCGAGAATGGCGATCCCGGCCACCATGACGGTCAGGTTGACCGCGTAGAAGCGCTCGATCGGGTAGCTCGTTGCGCACACGATCAGAACCACGAACAGGAAGAGACCCTGTACCGCCCAGAGCGACGGCAGGTCGGTGCCGATCGCGAGCGAGACGGTCACCGGAAACAAGATGGTCCCGATTGCGACCAGCAGCAGCAAACGGAGCCCTGGGTTCATCGCGCGGAAATCGGCAGGCAGCCGCGCCAGCCGCGGGCCGGCAATGAACACCCAGGTCACCGCCGCGATCGCGAGCGCCGCGATCAGGCCCGTGATGAAGTAGGTGACTTCCCATAGCGCGGCGACATGGTCGGCGCCGGCATGCGCGAGCGCATAGTCGAACGTCGTTGCTCCTGTGGTGGCGAGCCAGTGCAGATGCGGGCCAAGCACCAGCATGCCGGCCAACGCCGAGATCCAGGGTGAGGCCGACAGCAGATAGCGGCGGCGATCCGGATGCAGCACGGCTGCGGAGACGAAGCTCGCGACCAGGAAGATCGAATAATATTTGCCGAGCATCGCGAGTGCGCAGGCCGCGCCTGCCGCGACCGCCCAGCCGAGCTGCCTGGGCGCCTCGAACGCACGCAGGAAGCAGTAGGTCGCCAGCGGCCAGACTGCCAGCAGCACCGTGTTCGCATTGAAGCGCTGAGCGTGGAATTGATAGACCGGCAGCAGCATCAACAGCAGCAGCACGATCGCCCGCTTCTCGCCACGGACAAAGCGGCGGGCGATCAGGTCGACCGCCCACAGCGCCACAGCCGCGTTGACCATTGCCATCAGCTGCAGCGACCAGTCGGTCACGGGGAAGATCGCCGTCCATCCCCGCGTGATCCAGCCCATCAACGGCGGATGCTTGGGGTATCCCCATGAGAGGTGCCGGCCGAGCGTCCAGGTCTCGAGCACGTCCGGATGCAGGCCGGCGCCGAGATAGGCGATGACGAGATACGTGGTCCAGATCGCGACAAAGAGGACGAGCAGAATCGGGATCGACCACCCGGTCTCGATTCCCTCCAGCCATTTGATCAATGGACGGCGCCAGCGCGCCGGATCCTTGTCCGACGCGGCAGCTATCGCTGAGAAATTGATAAGCGAAAGCACCGTAAAACTACCGAATGAAAGCAGGCGTGAAGCGCGCGCACCCTAGTGATGCGAGCGCGAGAACTCAACGGCGGCGCCGGACGATGAGACGGATTCCAGACCGGGGTTGAGGCGGCCAGCGCTCGACATGTCGAGCCTGACGCCTGCGGCCGTCACACCGGCGCGGTTTCCGTAGCGGTCACTTCCGCAGCCGGAAGCGGCGCCGCTTCGTCAATCGCTTCAGGAACGAGCGGCGGCGACTTATACTCTGGAAACACACTGAACTCGCCGGCTACCTCCTGGAGCGGCTTCTGCTTGTCGGCCCAGTGCAGGGCCGTGTAGTCGAAACCGTGCACGATGGTGGGTTTGACGACTTCGAAATAGGGCGAGATGTCGAAGTCGCGCGGCATGTAGAGCGAGGAATCGCGGATGTGCAGGATCTCGCGGCGCGCCTTGCGGCTGGCAGCACGCGTGATCTTGGGCAGGATCGGATAGCGCACGGCGTCGAACGCCTGCGCGATCAGCGCCGAGCAGATGATCTTGGTCGGATCGCCGGAGCCGAACGCGATCATGCGGCGCCGCCAGCGCTGCGGGATCGGCAGCGGAAACAGGAAGCGCGCGAGATCGACGATGTTCTTGGTGTCGTAGCCGAAGCCGATGCGGTTGATGGCGTAGCGGCACACCGTGGTGCGGTCCTCGAAGGACAGCCCGACCGGGCGGCAGAGGCGGGTGTGATAGGACAGGTATTTCGACAGCGGCGCCGAGGTCACGCCTTCGCCGATATTGGCCTCGATCAGCACATGCTGTTCGCCGTCAGGCTCGAACGCGCCGTCGATCGGTCCAACGAAAAGCGCGGCATGCGACCAGGTCGATTGCGTGAGGTATTTGATGATGCCGGAAATCCGGTTGTTGCCCTCGACCAGCAGCACATCGCCGGGCTGCATGATGCCCCGCAGATGGTCCGGGTCGCTCGGCGTGAACGGCTCGTAACCAGGGACTTCCTTCTGCAGGTACCCCGCGATCCATTTGCCGACGGTATCGAGCATTACGCCCATGAATTCCCCCCAGCGGTTCTACGACCGCTTCTGTTCACTTAATCATGGTCGCAAGCCGTTGCAATTTAGTTCATGCCATCGGCGGATCAATCATGATTGATTTACCATGATGGTTGCTGCGGTCGGTGAGATGCGGCACAGTTCGCGAAGCGTTCCCATTCTCTGCAAGTCCCCGGAAACCATGCCAGAAGCAATGTCATGACAGTGACCCGCCGCGATTTCCTGTCGGCGTCCGCAGCTCTGGCGTTGGCGCCCGTGCTGGGCGGCCGGGTTGTCGCTGCGCCGCTGCCGCGCGAGGCCGACATTGTCGTGATCGGTGCGGGTGCCGCGGGCATTGCCGCGGCGCGACGGATCGCCGCCGCGAACCGCAAGGTGATCGTGGTGGAGGCGTCCGGCCAGGTCGGCGGCCGCTGCCAGACCGATGCATCGACCTTCGAGGTGCCGTTCGACCGCGGTGCGCGCTGGATGCACAATCCCGAAACCAATCCGATGATCCGGCTGGCGCGCTCCGCGGGCCTCGACATCGTCACCGCACCCGCAGGGCAGAAGATTCGCATCGGCCGGCGCTACGCCCGCCCCGGCGAGACCGAAGAGTTTCTGGCGGCGCTGGTGCGCGCCAACCGCGCCATCGACGATGCGTCGCGCAAGGCCGATATCGCCTGCGCCGCGGCGATGCCGAAGGATCTCGCCGATTGGGCCGGCACTGCGGAATTTCTGCTCGGCGCCAATTTCAGCGGCAAGGATCTGAAGGATCTTTCGGCCGTCGACAAGGTGCGCGCGCAGGATCGCAACACCGCGATCGCCTGCCGGCAAGGGCTCGGCGCGCTGATCGCGAAGCTCGGCGAGCAGCTTCCGCTGGCGCTGTCGACACCCGCGCAGCGCATCCTGTGGAGCAATCGCGACGTGATGGTCGAGACGCCTTCCGGCAAGATCACCGCGCGCGCCGCCATCGTCACGGTGTCGAGCAACGTGCTCGCGAGCGGCAATATCAAGTTTGCGCCTGAGATCCCGAAGCGCACGCTCGACGCCGCCGCCAAGCTCGGCCTCGGCAGCTACGATCGCATCGCGTTGCAGATCCCCGGCAATCCGCTCGGGCTGTCGCGCGACGACGTCATCATCGAGCAGAGCAATTCGACCAAGACGGCGCTGCTCTACGGCAACATCGCGGGCTCCTCGCTATGTACGATCGACGTCGCGGGCTCGTTCGGCCGCGACCTGTCCGCGCAGGGCGAGAAGGCGATGTCCGCCTTCGCGGTGGAATGGCTGACGAAGCTCTATGGCAGCGAGGTCGGCGCTGCCGTGAAGAAGACCAGCGCGACGCGCTGGAATGCACAGCCCTTCATCCTCGGCGCGATGTCGGCAGCAGTTCCCGGCGCGCAATTCTCCCGCAGGATCCTGTCCGAGCCGATCGGCGCGATGTATCTTGCGGGCGAGGCCACCCACGAGACGCTGTGGGGCACGGTCGACGGCGCCTGGGAAAGCGGCGAGCGCGCCGCCGATGCCGCGCTGCGCAGGATCGGCGGGGCGAAGGATGCGACGCCGGAGCCCGCAGCGCCCGCCGCAAAACACAAGCGCCGCGCGCCTCGCTCTGCCGGGCCGATGAATTGATGGTGGTTGGGCAGAGAGCTGCTGCATAACAGCTGTCGTCCCGGCGAAGGCCGGGACCCATAACCACAGGGTTGTGTCGTAGGAGTGAGCTGTAGCCCCAGCGTTGCGCGGCAATGACCATCGGTGGTTATGGGTCCCGGGTCGCGCTACGCTTGCCCGGGACGACGCGGAATTTGTCTCACGACCTGAGAGTCGACCATCCACATTCTCGCAATATGATTTGTCCGAGTTTTGCCTGTCGTTTCGCCGCTCCGCGGCTCCTTCCACCCGTCATTCCGGGTTCGTGCTTCGCACGCCCCGGAATGACGAAGGGAGCTCACACCGGCAGCTTCAGCTCCATCAGATCCTTGGCCACCACAATGCGGCCCTTGAAATTCGTCTTCACGTCTCTCGTCCAGTCGTCGTCGGTGACATCAGGGTCGTCGCCGGGGACGAAGTGGCTCAGCACCAGCGTCTTGACGCCGGCGGCGGCTGCGATGCGGCCGACGTCTTCGGTGGAGGTGTGGCTGTCGAGCAGATGCTTCTTCAGCGTCGCGCCGTTTTTGGTCTTGGCGACCAGGCGATCGACCGCGGGAATGTAGAGGCATTCGTGCACCAGCACGTCGGCACCCTTGGCGAACTCGGCGAGCTTCGGATTGTAGGCGGTGTCACTGGAGAACACGATCGTGCCGTCCGGGGTCTCGAACTTGTAGGCGAAGTTGTCGACGATGGGCGGATGCGGCGTGCGGAACGCGGTGACGGTGACGTCAGGCGTCTTCAGCACCACGCCGTCGTCGGTGATGTCTTTGGCGATCAGCAGCTTGCGTGGATCGGGCCGGCCTTCGTCCGCGATCCGGGTCTCGACGTCGAACTTGTTCAGCTCCCAATATTCCTTGGTCATCGCCTCGATGCCGTTGGGACCGAACGAATGGATCGGCGTCGAGAGGCCGGCCGCCCAGGCGTTGTAGACCAAATTGCCGTATTCCAGATTGTGATCGGAATGGTGGTGGCTGATGAAGATGTACTTCACGGACGGTATCGGCACGCCGGCGTTGACCAGCTGGCGGCTGACGCCCATGCCGCAATCGATCACGAACGGCGTGTCGTTGACGACGACGAGATTGGCGGGGTTGGAGGCACCGTTGCCGACGCGCGGGCCGCCCTTGGTGCCGAGGAACACGATGCGCGTGCGCGGCTTTGTGCCCTGCGCGCGCACGCTGGGCGCCGCGAGCAGAGCGGCGCTGCCGAGCGCCAGTTTCAATGCATTGCGGCGATCGATCATCGGATCCTCCCTGAATTCCTTCTAGATAATGACCCTACCCGCCGCGCAAAATGCCATCAAGCGCCGGCAGGCCGACGATGACGGCCGCCGCGATCAGCGCGTAGCATATTGCGCGAAATACCTGCTCGCTGGCCTTGCCGAACAGCGACGCGCCGAACCAGACGCCGATGCCGTAGACGGGGCCGACGATCAGCGAGAACTTGACGGACTCGATCGTGATCAATCCGGTGAACCAGTAGCTGACCAGCGAGAAGAAATCCGAGGCGCCGAAAAACAGCACGATGTTGGCGCGCGAGATCACCGACGAGATCGGGCGTCCCAGCCAGTAGGCGACGATCGGCGGGCCGCCGGTCTGCGCAAGCCCGCTGCAGAAGCCGGAGAGGCCGCCGACGCCGATCGAGAGCGCGGCGTGATCCTTGCCGTGATAGCGCCAGCCCGATAGCAGCAGCGCGAGCAGCGCCGCGACGAAGCAGGAAATGATCCAGCGCGTGGTCACCGGCTCGAGCACCGTCAGGAAATAGGTGCCGACGGGAACGCCGACCAGCGCGCCGGCGACCATCACCGCGGTCGCCTTGCGGTCGGCATGGGTCCAGGCGTTCGGCAGCAGTGGCGCAGCGGCGACGAAATCGATGATGAGCAGCAGCGCCGCCACCAGCCGCGGCGCCGCGACGCTGCTCGCCAGCGGCATGAAGATCAGCGCCGAGCCGAAACCCGAGAAGCCGCGCGCCGTGCCCGACACAAAGGCGATCGCGCAGATCGCAAGCGCGATGCTGGTCGAGATGTCGGAGGGGAGGAGGGAGAGGGAGGTCATGCGGGGGCCGAAAGTGAGGTTAGATCTACTGTCCGGCGCGCTCGCACCACGGTTCTAACGCAACTGCACTTGTGTCAGACCCGTCATCCTGAGGTGCGAGCGGAGCGAGCCTCGAAGGATGAACGGCCGCAGTCGGGCCGTCGACCCTTCGAGACGGCCGCTACGCGGCCTCCTCAGGGTGACGGTGTCAATACAGCGCGCGCAGCCTGATCACGCCCGCAGCGTGCCGTCGGTCTTTTTCGTCACTTCGGCGACGACCTTGGCGGCGACGGCGTCGATTTCCTGGTCGGTCATCGTCTTCTCGCGCGGCTGGATCGTCACCGCGATCGCGATCGACTTCTTGTCGGGATCGATGCCCTTGCCTTCATAGACGTCGAACACGGTCACGTCGGTGATCAGCTTCTTGTCGACATTCTGCGCCGCGCGGACGATGTCGCCGGCCTTGACGCTGCGGTCGACGATGAACGCGAAGTCGCGCGACACCGGCTGGAACGCCGAGAGCTCCAGCACCGGCTTGGCGCGGGTCGCCCTCTGCTTGCCTTGCGGGATGCGCTCGAGGATCACCTCGAACACGAGCATCGGACCGTCGGCGCCGAGCGCCTCGGCCGCGCGCGGATGCAACTCGCCGAAATAGCCGAGCACGTTCTGCGGGCCGATCTGGATGGTGCCGGAACGTCCCGGATGCAGCCACGCCGGACCGCCGGGGACGATCTGCAGCGCCTGCATCGGCGCGCCGGCGACCGCCAACACGGCGAAGGCGTCGGCCTTGGCATCCATCGCGTCCGCCGCGGCCGAGCCGGTCCAGTGCCGCCCGATCCCCTTCGACGAGGCGTAGCCATGGCGCACGCCGGAGGCGGCCACGAGCTGGTCCTCGGGCTTGTCGCCGCGGAACACCTGGCCGACCTCGAACAGCGCGACATCGGGAGTGCCGCGGTTGATGTTGGCCTGAGCCGCCCCGACGAGGCCGGGCAGCAGGCTCGGCCGCATGTCGGAGAGATCGGCCGCGATCGGGTTGGCAAGCACGAGCTCGCTCTGGCCGCCGCCGAACAGTTTTGCCGCGTCATTGGTGATGAACGACCAGGTCACGGCCTCCACCAGGCCGCGGACGCCGAGCGCGCGCTTGGCGCGGCGGGTGCGCTGCTGCATCGCCGTCAGCACCGGCTTGCGCGGCTCCTCGCCGCGATCGAACGGCGTCATTGGCACCTTGTCGACGCCGACGATGCGCACGATCTCCTCGACGATGTCGGCCTTGCCCTGCACGTCGGTGCGCCAGGACGGGATCGCGACCTTCACGACGGGGCCGGTGCCGGCCAGCATGAAGCCGAGCCGGGTGAGGATCAGCTTCACCTCGACCAGCGGCACCTCGATGCCGGCGAGGCGCTTGACCTCGCTGAGCGGGAAATCGACGACGCGGTCCTCGCCGAACTGCTTGCCGACCACGACGTTCTCGGACGGCGTGCCGCCGCACAGCTCCAGCACCAGCTTGGTCGCGAGCTCGAGCCCGGGCACCATGAAGGCCGGATCGACGCCGCGCTCGAAGCGGTAGCGCGCATCCGAATTGATGCCGAGCTTGCGGCCAGTCTGCGCGATGTTGATCTCGTTCCACAGCGCCGATTCGATCAGCACGTCAGTCGTGTTGTCGTCGCAGCCCGAGGCCTCGCCGCCCATGATGCCGGCCAGCGACTCGACGCCGTGCTCGTCCGCGATCACGCAGACATTGTTGTCGAGCGTGTAGGTGCGGCCATCGAGCGCGAGCAGCGTCTCGCCATCTTTCGCGCGGCGAACGGTTAGGTTGCCCGTCACCTTCTTGGCGTCGAACACGTGCAGCGGGCGCGCGCGGTCGTAGGTCATGAAGTTGGTGATGTCGACCAGCGCGTTGATCGGGCGCAGGCCGATCGAGGTCAGCCGCTTCTGCAGCCATTCCGGCGACGGACCGTTCTTGACGCCGCGCACCAGCCGCAGCGCGAAGCCCGGGCACAGCGCGGCGTCCTCCACCTTGACCTGAACCGGGCAAGGGAATTCGCCCTTGATTTGCTTGATGCCCGGGTCCTTGAACTTGCCCATGTCGGCGGCGGAGAGATCGCGCGCGATGCCGTGCACGCCGGTGCAGTCCTGCCGGTTCGGCGTCAAATTGATCTCAATGACGGGATCGCCGAGCGCAGCCCATTCGGCATAGCCCTTGCCGAGCGGCGCTTCGGCCGGCAGCTCCATGATGCCGTCGTGGTCCTCGGAGATCTGCAGTTCGGCGGCCGAGCACAGCATGCCGCGGCTCTCGACACCGCGGATGGTGCCGACGCCCAGCGTGATGTCCTTGCCGGGAATGTAGGTGCCGGGGGGCGAGAACACGCTGATCAGCCCCGCACGCGCATTCGGCGCGCCGCACACCACCTGCACCGGCGCGCCGCCGTCGCCGGTGTCGACCATGCAGACGCGCAGCCGGTCGGCATTCGGATGCTGCTCGGCCGAGATCACGCGCGCGATGGTGAACGGCGCGAGCGCCTTCGCCTTGTCCTCGATGTTCTCGACCTCAAGCCCGATCATGGTGAGCTTGTCGGCGAGCTTGTCGAGCGGCTCGTCGGTCTCGAGATGTTCCTTCAGCCAGGAGAGGGTGAACTTCATGACGATGACTTCTCCGGTCCCCTCTCCCGCTTGCGGGGGAGGGTCAGGGTGGGGGCTCTCTCCGCGATGGCAGCGGCGATTGTTTCAAGGACGCCTGCGCGGTTTGTCATGACGTCGAGATTGCTGAAGCGAAGCACTTTGAAGCCTTTTGCTTCGATAACGGTTGAGCGTACGGCATCGGCGCGTTCGCCTTCGTCCGAAAAGTGTTGACTGCCGTCGAGCTCAATTACCAGCTTCGCCGCGTGGCAGACGAAGTCAGCGATGTAGTTGTCGATCGGCACCTGACGGCGGAAGGTTGCGCTGTTCAGACGATTGCCTCGCAGCTCCGACCAGAGGATTCGCTCCACGTCGGTGGAGTTACGTCTGAGCGCGCGCGCATTTGCGCGCAGTCGTGCGGATATCTTCCAATCCGGATGTTCAGGATCGACCATAGGCAACCCCACTGCGGAGAGACCCCCACCCCAGCCCTCCCCCGCAAGCGGGAGAGGGAGTTCGACCGTTCGCGGCGATGGAATCTTCGTATCCATGCGAGCACGCCCTATCCATTCCCTCTCCCGCTTGCGGGGGAGGGTCAGGGAGGGGGCTCTCTCCGCGATGGAAGCGGGAGTTGTATTCACGTACTCAACCCTCCCGCGATCGTCGGGATGTCGAGCGGCTTGAAGCCGTAGTGGTTGAGCCAGCGGATGTCGTTCTCGAACAGCTGGCGGAGATCGGCGATGCCATATTTCAGCATCGCGATGCGGTCGATGCCCATGCCCCAGGCAAAGCCCTGGTAGACGTCGGGATCGATGCCGCAGGCGCGCAGCACGTTCGGGTGCACCATGCCGCAGCCGAGAATCTCCATCCAGTCCTCGCCCTCGCCGAAGCGAATCTCGCCCTTGTCGCGGCGGCATTGGATGTCGACCTCGAGCGACGGCTCGGTGAACGGGAAGAACGAGGGCCGGAACCGCATGTTGATGTGGTCGACCTCGAAGAACGCCTTGCAGAACTCGTGCAGGATCCACTTGAGGTGACCGAGATGCGAGCCCTTGTCGATCACGAGGCCTTCGACCTGGTGGAATTGCGGCGTGTGGGTCGCATCCGAGTCGATGCGATAGGTGCGGCCCGGGCAGATCACGCGGATCGGCGGCTTCTGGCTCAGCATGGTGCGCACCTGCACCGGCGAGGTGTGGGTGCGCAACAGCATGCGTGTGCCGTCCTCCTTCGGGTTGAAGAAGAAGGTGTCGTGCATCTCGCGCGCGGGATGGCCCTCGGGGAAATTCAACTTGGTGAAGTTGTAGTCGTCGGTCTCGATGTCGGGACCTTCGGCGACCGCAAAGCCCATGTCGGCGAAGATCGTGGTGAGCTCGTCCCACACCTGGCTCAGCGGATGGATGCGGCCGGTCTCCGCCGGCGTCTCGCGCAGCGGCAGCGTGACGTCGATGGTCTCGGCGGCAAGGCGTGCATCGAGCGCGGCCGCTTTCAGCACATCGCGCCTGGCCGCGAGCGCCTGCGTCACCGCATCCTTGGCGAGGTTGATCTTGGCGCCCTCGGTCTTGCGCTCCTCCGGCGACATCTTGCCGAGGGTGGCAAGCAGCGCCGAGATCGAGCCCTTCTTGCCGAGCGCTGAGACGCGCACCGCCTCGAGGGCGGCCTCGTCAGCGGCCGAGGCGATCTGGTCGAGGATGGATGTTTCGAGCGTTGCGAGGTCGGACACGGTCAATTCCTGCGCTGAGCATGATCCGGCGGGAAGAGCCGGCTTCCGAACCATGCGCCAAAATTCGGCTGGGTTGTCGCCGCCCGAAGGCCGTAACGTCAAGCAAAAAGCCGGTCATTTCGGGCTTGTGGCCGACTGCATTGAACCCCGCGCGGAGGTCGGGCTACCCAAGGGGAGTTCAAGGAGACCCACGCGATGTTGCTGCGATCTTGCCTGGCCGTGCCAGCGGTCCTGTTCATGCTCGGCGCGGCGTATGCCGCGACCGAGGAATGTCCCGCCAAATCGACCCAGATGGACGACATCATCGCGGTGCTGGAGAAGGCGCCGAGCTGCAACCGCGCGATGAAGATCTTCGAGGCGTGCGAATACGGCGCCAGCGGAGACGTCCAGTTCGGGGCCGTGGTCGAGAAGAAATGCGAGGCGGACTTCCTGTCCGGCCTCAAGGGCGCGCCGAAGCGGGCGTACCAGCACGAGATGCAGGTCTGCGACCGCAAGTACCGGAATGAATCCGGCACCATGTACATCTCGTTTACGGCGTTCTGTCGGGCGCAGGTCGCCCAGCGCTATTCGCAGAAGGCGCTGAAAGCGGGCCAGAAGGCCCGCTAGGATCAGGCAGCCAGCGCGGCCTTGGCTTTCTCGGCGATCGCCTGGAACGCAACCGGCTCGTGGATCGCGAGATCCGACAGCACCTTGCGGTCGACCACGACGCCCGACTTGGAGAGGCCGTTGATAAACACGCTGTAGGTCATGCCGAACGGACGGACCGCAGCGTTGATGCGCTGGATCCAGAGCGCGCGGAAGGTGCGCTTCTTGCGCTTGCGGTCGCGGAAGGCGTACTGGCCGGCCTTTTCGACGGCCTGCTTGGCGGTGCGGATCGTGTTCTTGCGGCGGCCGTAATAGCCCTTGGCGGCCTTGAAGACTTTCTTGTGCTTGGCGTGAGAGGTCACACCGCGTTTGACGCGAGACATGACGGAAATCCTTGAGATCTAGAAGAAGTGACGGGGCGCCGCGCTTCAGGCGGCCGGGTTCAAGCAGATGAGCGCGATCAGGCGTTCGGCAAGAAGTACTTCTTGACGTTGTCGCCGTCGGTCTTGAACAGCACGCGGGTGCCGCGGAGCTGACGGATCTGCTTCTTCGTCCGCTTGATCATGCCGTGGCGCTTGCCGCGCTGGGCGTGCATGACTTTGCCAGTGGCAGTCACCTTGAAGCGCTTTTTAGCGCCCGACTTAGTCTTCAACTTGGGCATTTAGCTCTCCTGTCGCCCAACACGAATATCGCCCAAAGAGGCGTTCGGTCGGCTAAAATGCTCGTTAGAGCGTTGAAAGTGCTATGGTTTTTTCCGAATTGAAAGAACCTGCACTGAACGTCGCCACGGCAGCCCTTGATCAGCCGGGCGGCGAAGGCCCGGCTTATGACAGAGGATCGGCGGTTTTGCAACGTTTCAGGTAGCCAAACTACGGAACAGTAGCCCGGATGGAGCGGTGCGAAATCCGGGGCAGGTCGAGCCGCGGACGCACCGTCCCGGATTACGCTGGCGCTCCATCCGGGCTACGGGAGCCTCCATCCGGGCTACAGGAAAGAAACGGCCCGCCAGAGGTCTGACGGGCTGCTCCATTTTCAGCAAAGCGACGAATTCGAATTAGCGCGGCGCCAGCACCATCACGACCTGGCGGCCTTCGAACCTCGCGTCCTGCTCGACCTTGGCGAATTCGGCAACGTCGGCCTTCACCTTGTCCAAGAGCTTGGTGCCGATCTCCTGGTGCGCCATCTCACGACCGCGGTAGCGCAAGGTGATCTTGACCTTGTCGCCTTCCTCGAAGAAGCGCTGCATCGCGCGCATCTTCACGTCATAGTCGTGATCGTCGATCATCGGGCGGAGCTTGATCTCCTTGATCTCGACGACCTTCTGCTTCTTGCGAGCTTCGGCGGCCTTCTTCTGCGCGGAATATTTGTACTTGCCGTAGTCCATGATCTTGCAGACCGGAGGACTGACGTTCGGCGAAATCTCGACAAGATCCATGCCGGCTTCCATGGCCATCTTGATGGCCACCATGGTTTCGACGGTGCCCTGGTTGACACCATCTGAATCAATCAGCTGGATCTGCGCGTTGCGAATCTCATCATTGGTGCGCGGCCCGTCTTTTGCGACTGTGGGCGGGGCTCTATTGGGACGGCGAATGGGTAACTCTCCAAAGTTGTGAAAGGGAAGGCGGATATTTTGAAGCAAGACGCTGCGACGGGCAAGCGAACTCGCTCTTTTACGCGGCAAAACCGTCAATTGCGAGGCATTTTGGCCACGCCCGGCACATATAGCGGGCGCACCTGCTCTGCAAGGCGGGCCTGCTGCCGTTGACCGCTGCCGCGCGACGATTGAAAAGCAGGTCTCTGACACGCGAGTGACCGAACCATGAGCCAAACCGCCGCATTCGAGCAGGAACCCGCCTTCATCGAGGTCGGCGAGGGCCTTGGGGCGCGCCGGATCGCGGTGCGCGCCCGGGCTGGCAGCAATCCCGGCCTGTTCTGGCTCGGCGGCTTCAAGTCCGACATGACCGGCACCAAGGCGATCGCGCTCGATGCATGGGCGGCCGAGCATGGCCGCAGCTCGGTCAGGTTCGACTATTCCGGCCACGGCGAATCCGGCGGCGACTTCGCCGACGGCACGATCGGCCGCTGGCTCGAGGAGAGCGTCGCTGTTTTCTCGCAGTTCTGCCGCGGGCCGCAGGTCGTGATCGGGTCCTCGATGGGCGGCTGGATGGCGCTGCTGCTGGCACGCGAGATCATGCGTCGCGGGAACGCGAAGGCGCAACTCGCCGGCCTCGTGCTGATCGCACCAGCGCCCGACTTCACCGAGGAATTGATGTGGAAGGGTTTTTCGCCGGAGATCCGCGCCGAGATCGAGACCAAGGGCGTCTGGCTCAGGCCGTCCGAATATGGCGACGGCTCGCCCTATCCGATCACCCGCGATCTGATCGAGGAGGGCCGCAACCATCTGCTGCTCGGCAGCAAGATCGACGTCGGTTGCCCAGTGCGCATCCTGCAGGGCGCGCAGGATCCCGACGTGCCGTGGAAGCACGCCTTCGCGCTGGTGCATCGGCTGCCGGCCGAGGACGTGGTGCTGACCATGATCCAGGACGGCGACCACCGGCTGTCGCGGCCGCAGGACATCGCGCGGATCATCGCCGCGGTGGCGGAGATCTAGCCACGCCGCCGCCCTTCGAGGGCCGCTGAAGAAGCGGCCACCTCAGGGTGACGGCTACAGAAACAGGCGTCATCCTGAGGTGCGAGCGAAAGCGAGCCTCGAAGGATGGGCCACAAGCACCGGGGAGAAACGCCAATGAACACGACCACAATGCTGCGCGCGTTCTGCGACGCGGTCGAGCAGCGCAACGGCAAGGCCTTCGCAAGCCTCTTCACCGACGACGGCGTCTACCACGACGTGTTCTACGGCGCGTTCGAGGGCCACACCAGGATCGCCGAGATGATCGACGACTGGTTCTACCGGACCGCGACCGATTTCCGCTGGGTGATGCACGATCCCGTCAGCGACGGCACAACGCTCTATGCGCGCTACACGTTCAGCTACCGCTCGACCTTGCCGGAAGCCAACGGCGCGCGTGCGATGTTCGAGGGCGTCGCGATCATGCGGCTGCGCGACGGCAAGATCACGGAGTATCACGAGGTCGCCAACACCGCGCCGGCTTTCGTCGACTTGAACTTCGCGCCGGAGCGGATCGCGAAGATCGTCGGCAAGCAAGGCGCTGCGCTGAGGGCCCGGCCGGAGATGCAGCGGCATTTGGCCGAGTAGTTCGCCGTCATTGCGAGGAGCAAAGCGACGAAGCAATCCATGCCACCGCATGCGCGGACAAATGGATTGCTTCGCTTCGCTCGCAATGACGAGGACCTACGGCGGCGGCGGATTGGTCATCGGCTTGCGCTGGGCGAGCGCCGCGACGGTCGACGTGCCGATCGGGCCCTGCTCGTCATAGAGCCAGCATTCGCCGATCGCGATGCCGTCGGTGGCGTGATGGTTGACGACCTCGAAGCCGATCCAGTTGCTCACCGGCAATCGGTGCAGATAGATCGTGACGTCACTGTTGATGTAGCCAAGGCCCTGGTCGCCGGCATTGGCGAACGGGCTGGCGAAATCCGCGCCGGTCGCGACATGGACGAACGGCGTCATCTTCACGCCCGCGACGAGCTCGCGGACTTCGCTCATCCAGAGCCTGCGCTCGCCGAGCGAGCCCATGTGGCCGACAATCGGCCGCGTCTCCCATTTGCCGTTCATGCCGAGCCTCGGATCGGCGGGCTTCGGAATCTCCCCGGGCGCCGGCACCTTCCAGTTCGGCGGCGACCACACGTTGCCGGGCGCATTTTCCGTCCTGCGCAACAACTGGCAGGAGGCGCGCGCCATGCTGGTGCCGCCTGAGACGAACTCGGCCTCGATCACCTTGATGCGGAGCCCATCGCGCACAAGCTTCGTCGTCACCTCGACCGGCGTCGTGATGTTGGGCAACCGGAACATGTCGACCGTGAGCCGCGCGGGGACGAAATCGTCGGAGCCGTGGCGCTCCTCGATGACGAAGCCGAGCAGCCCGATCACGACGCGGCCGTGCATCGATTCCGGGCTCCACGGTCCGTTGGCAACTGACGTCGGCATGAAGCCGTCGCCATGTCTGGTGAAGAAGGGCGGGTTTGTCATGGTTGTCGACCATGACGGGAACGGCGCGATGAAATCAAGAGCCGGCTGCCGCGCGCCACTCCTGCTGCACGCTGGCATCGGGCTCGGCGTCGGCTCGTGACGCCAGCGTCGCAAACGCATCGCGGGCGATCAGCTGCGATAGCGCCCACACCGCCGCGCCGCGCACCAGCGGGCTTGTATCGTCGAGCAGGTGCTGCGCCTCTGCGGCGAGGTTTGCATCGCCGGAATTGCCGATCGCGATCAGCACATTGCGGATGAAGCGGTCGCGGCCGATGCGCTTGACCGGTGATTTCGTGAACAGCGCGCGAAACGCGGCATCGCCGAGCCGCGCGAGATCGGCAAGCGCGGGCGCGCGCAACGCGTCGCGCGCCGCAAGCTTCTGCTCGCGTCCCGCCATCGCGAACTTGTTCCACGGACACACCGCGAGGCAATCGTCGCAGCCATAGATGCGGTTGCCGATGGCCTTGCGGAATTCGTGCGGGATCGGACCCTTGTTCTCGATCGTCAGATACGAGATGCAGCGCCGCGCATCGAGCTTGTACGGAGTCGGAAACGCCGCCGTCGGACAGATGTCCTGGCAGGCGCGGCAGCTGCCGCAATGATCGGCTTCGCCCTCGTCGCGCGGCAGCTCGGTCGCGGAATAGATCGCGCCGAGAAACAGCCACGAGCCGAATTCGCGCGACACCAGATTGGTGTGCTTGCCCTGCCAGCCGATGCCTGCGGCCTGCGCGAGCGGCTTCTCCATGACCGCGGCGGTGTCGACGAACACTTTCACCTCGTCGCCGGTCGCAGCAGCGAGCCAGCGCGCGAGAATCTTCAGCCGCTTCTTGATCACGTCGTGATAGTCGTCGCCCTGCGCATAGACCGAGATCGCGCCATGCGATCGGCGCGCGAGAATATCCAGCGGGTTGTCGTCGGGCCCGTAATTGACGCCGAGCATGATGATCGAGCGCACGCCACCCCACAGCACGCGCGGCTCAGTGCGCCGCTCCGGATTGGCCGCGAGCCAGTCCATGTCGCCATGGCCGCCGGAGCCGAGGAATTCCAAAAAATATTGTCCGGCCTCGCGCGTCGCATCAGGATCGGTGAAGCCGATGGCGTCGAAGCCGAGCGCGCGCGCCTCGCGCTGAAGGGCGGCCTTGAGATCGGACGGAGAGAGGCGGACCGCCTGGTTCAGAAGTCGAGGTCCACATAGGTGCGCGACGCCGGCACCCCCGCCAGCCATTCGCTGAGCAGCGGGCGGAACGACGGGCGGGATTTCACCCGCGCGTACCACGCCTTTGCCGCGTCGTCCTCGCTCCATGGCACGTCGCCCAGATAGTCGATCGCCGAGAGGTGCGCCGCGGCGGCGAGATCCGCGTAGGTGAGGCGGTCGCCGGCGAGATAGTTCCGCGTCTTCGCCAGCCAGCCGATATAGCTCAGATGATAGCGCACATTGACCTTGGCGGCGCGCATGATGTCGGGCGCCGGCGGGCCGCCGCCATTGTCCTCGCTCATGAAGCGCTTGTAGATCCGCTCGGTCACCAGCGGGTTGGAGGCTTCCTCGAAGAATTTCTCGTTGAACCACGCCATCAGCCGGCGCACCTCGACGCGCTCGGCCGTTGAGGTCGGCAACAGCCGCCGCTCGCCGGCATCGAGGCCATGCGTCTCGTCGACATATTCGGCGATGATGGGTGCACCCGGGATCGGCGGAAAGCCCTCGGCGATCAGCACCGGCGTGTTTGCCGCCGGATTGAGCGCCAGGAACGCCTCGCGCCGCTCCCAGACGCGTTCCTCAACCAGGCGCAGATCGAGGCCATACTCGCCGAGCACGAGGCGAATGAAGCGCGAATGCGGACAGAACGGATGGTGATACAGCGTATACATGAAGCCCTTGGTAGTGTCGTGGCGCTTAAGAAACCATCAACCTGTGTGACCTGACCTGTGAATTGGGCGGACCAGTTCCGCTCGTCTCTATGTCGCGTCGGCACGCAAACCGGTAGCCACCCCCGCAGATGGCGCGGGTCACAAAAACGCTATAGCCCAGCAAATCGGCCGGGTAACCCATTGTTTGACGATTCTTTGCGATTGCGGCCTATGTGCGAATAAGCGAGAAGAATTCGGTTTTTCACACAGGGCAGATCAGATCATGATGACGGATATGCTGCGGGCGGTGATTCTCGGCATCGTCGAGGGCGTCACAGAGTTCCTGCCGGTCTCTTCGACAGGCCACCTGCTGCTTGCGGAACGCTTCTTCAATCTCGGCGAAGGCAATTTCTGGAAGAGCTTTGCGATCCTGATTCAGCTCGGTGCGATCCTCGCGATCCTCGTGCTCTACTTCACCAGATTGTGGCGCGTCGCGCTCGGCATGTTCTCCAATCCCGACGACCGCCGCTTCGTGATCGGCGTGCTGGTGGCGTTCCTGCCCGCCGTCGTGATCGGCCTGATCGCCGGCAAATACATCAAGGAATTCCTGTTCAATCCGTGGGTGGTCTGCTTCACGCTGATCGTCGGCGGCGCCGTCCTGCTCTGGGTCGATCAGCTCGATCTCAAGGTGTACGAGGACGACGCGACCCGGTTCCCGCTGCTGATGTATTTCTGGATCGGCGTCGCGCAGTGCCTTGCGATGATCCCCGGCGTGTCGCGCTCCGGCGCCAGCATCGTGGCTGCGATGCTGCTCGGCGCCGACAAGCGCTCGGCGGCGGAGTTCTCGTTCTTCCTCGCGATCCCGACCATGGTCGGCGCGTTCGCCTATGATTTCTACAAGAACCGCGGCGACTTCACCTCGGACAATCTCAGCGTCATCGCGGTCGGCTTCGTGGTGTCGTTCATCACCGCGATGATCGTGGTGCGGGCATTCCTCAACTTCGTCACCCGCCGCGGCTTCACCTTCTTCGCCTGGTGGCGCGTGATCGTCGGCACGCTCGGCCTGATCGCGCTGGCGATGGGAAGGTAGAGGCCATCCATCACCGTCACCCTGAGGAGGCCGCAAAGCGGCCGTCTCGAAGGGCGACGGCCCGACCGTGGCCGATTCATCCTTCGAGACGCGCGTTCCGCGCTCCTCAGGATGACGGGGAAAGAGCCGTGTTGCGTGGGCGGGGCAGCCCGCGTCGGCGATGCCGGGACGTCAGGTGGAGAGAGCGCCTACGCGCTCTTCTTCTGGAACTGCCCGGTCGCGCGGAAGCGCCAGAGATATTGCGGGGCGATCGCTTCCATCGAATCGGGCGTGATGCCGAGACCCGCGAAAGTGAGACCGGCGGCCTTGGCGGCGTCGGACACGACATTGTCCGAGCGCAGCATCGCGACCTGGTCCGGGGTCAGCGTGAACGGCCCCGGTGCGAATTGCAGGACATATGACTGCAGCTTGGCGAGGCCGAACGGCAGCGGCGCCAGCATGCGATCGCGCTGCGTGATCTGAAGGATGATCTGCATCACCTCGCGCATGGTCAGCACTTCCGGCCCGCCGAGCTCGTACGTCGCGCCTGCCTTCGCCTTGCCGTCCACGGCATCGGCCACGGCGTCCGCGACGTCCGCGACATAGGCCGGCTGCAGCCTGTTGACGCCGCCGCCGACCAGCGGCAGCACCGGTGACATCCGCGCCAGCGCCGCAAAGCGGTTGGTGAACTGATCCTCCGGCCCGAACAGCAGCGACGGCCGCATGATGGTGGCCTGTGGCAGGGCGGCCTGCACCGCCTGCTCGCCTTCCGCCTTGGCGCGGTAATAGCCCGACAGCGAATCCTTATCGGCGCCGATCGCCGAGACGTGGACCATCCGAGCGCCATTCGCGGCTGCCGCCTTGGCGATGGTCTCGGCGCCCTTCACCTGCACGGCGTCAAAGCTCTGCCCGCCGCCCTCGGCCAGGATGCCGACCAGGTTGATGGCGATATGCGAATCACGCATCGCCGCCTCGACCGAGGCCGGGTAGCGCACATTGGCCTGGACGGCATGGATCTGCCCGACCCGGCCGAGCGGCTGCAGATGGCCCGCCAGTTCAGGCCGCCGCACCGCGACTCGCACGCGGTATTCGCGCTTGCAGAGTGCCCGGACCACGTTCCGTCCCAGAAAACCCGATCCGCCGAAGACCGTGACGAGCGTTTCCAGGTTCGATGCCATGAGGTCCATTCCTGCCGGATTCGAGAGCGATTGGGCGTATTTAGAGCTTCTGCCGATACGCCATCAGCCCAATCCTGTACAGGCTATTTGAATTTCCAATCGCGAATTTGACAAGCGCGTAACCGATCCTTACTAAGCCGCTCCACATGCCCAGGTGGCGGAATTGGTAGACGCGCTGGCTTCAGGTGCCAGTGGCTTAACGGCCGTGAAGGTTCGAGTCCTTTCCTGGGCACCACCTCCTTTTTAAGCGATTGAAATCGCTCAGTATCCGGAGGGTGGGTGCGGCGAAGCCGTAACCCGTCACCGTTATGCTCGGTGTGTCGGGCTGCAGCTGGCCCGAAGCGATGGCCGCAGCCTGCTTCCCCAGTCGGTGTCGCGTCCGCGCCTCTCACACCACACGCCGTCCCGCCCGCCGCGCGATCGGCCGCTGCACGAAATACATCGCGATCATTGAGATCATCGAGCTCGCTATGACGACGTAGCCGATCCGGTCGAAATGGAGCAGCGAGCCGTCCGGATTCTCGGCGACGATCGCGGCGGCAGCCACCGAGCCGAGCCCGCCCGACAACTGCTGCACCGACGCTGAGATCGCGCTGAACGAGCCGCGCTGGCTGGCGTCGGGGATCGCCGACATCAGCGCCTGCGAGGGGATCATGCGCGAGAAGATGCCGACGAACATCAGCACATTGACGATGATCGCGGTCAGCAGCGAGACGTGGCCGAGATGGGTGTAGATCAGCACCATGATGGCCGACACCACGCAGCCGAAGATGAAGGTCGGATATTTGCCGAATGCATCGCTGGCGCGGCCGACCAGCGGTCCCATCAGGATGCTGAACAGGCCGGAGACCAGATAGATCGTCGGCAGATGGACGATATCGATGCCGAGATTGTGCACGGTGAAGGCGCTGCCGAACGGCATCAGCATGAAGCCGCCGGTCGCCAGCAGCGTCGTCACCAAAAAGGCCAGCGTGTAGCGCGGCTGCGCGACGGTTGCGATCAAATGCTGGAACGGGTTGCGGTCGTGCTGCAGCTTGAGATGGCCGTCGACCGGCTCCATCACCAGCGCGATGGTGGCGATCGCCGCGATCGACAGGCCGACGATGGCCACGAAGCAGATGTGCCAGTTCCAGTGATTGGCCAGGAACAGCCCGGCGGGCACGCCGAGCACCTGGCTCGCGGCGAATGCGGTCTGAATGAAGCCCATCACCCGGCCGCGCAGATGCAGCGGAAACAGGTCGGTGACGATGGCGAGCACGACGGAGCCGATCACCCCGCCGAACAGGCCGGTGACGATGCGGCCGAGCAGCAGCACATGGAAATTCTGCGCCAGTGCGCACAGCGCGGTGCCGAAGGTGAAGCCGACATAGAAGAACAGCAAGAGCCGCTTGCGGTCGAAGCGATCGGCAAAACCGGCGGCGAGGATGCCGGAAATGCCGGCCGCGAAGGCGTAGGCCGAGACCGCGACGCCGAACTGCCCCGCCGTGATGTTGAGTGACGGCATCAGGATGGCGCCGAGCGGCGACATGATGATGAAGTCGAGGATCAGGGTGAACTGCGTGAAGGCAAGCAGCGCGATCAGGAAGGCTTGATAGCGCGAAAAGCCGCGTTCCTGCGGCTCGTCGATCGGCGCGGCGATGGTCTGTTCCGACATAAGGCTCATTTCATTGCGAAGCGGGTCCGGGCTGGCAACAGATAGGGAGGGTACGGCCGGATTTCATGGGGCGCGCCGGCAACAGTTCCATCGAAATTGAACGTGCGGCGGCAATGACTTGGCCGTGCGCCCCAGATCGAACTTGGCGAGAAAATGGGGGCAGCGGTGCACCGGATCACGCCAAGCGATTGTTTCCGGTTGTGTCGGGCGATAACTGCAACGGGTGAGTGCTGTACTTCACAACCTCGGAAGCGTACGCACGTCAAGGATGTGAATCGTGATGATACAGCTCATGGTTCCGTCTGTGGCGGTCGCGCAACAGATCGCTGCAAATCGTCTCAAGCTTGAACGGAGCGGATCAGCCGACGCTGAGAGCGGGGCAGGGGGGTCACAGGTGGCGGGAGGCCGGGGGTCGGGTTCGCGCCGAGGTTGGAGTAAGGGCATGGTTTCATCGCGGCTCGCGGCGATCCTGTCGTGCACTTTGGGTGGCGGCTATCTTCTATCGGTCTCGCAGGCGTTTGCTGCCTGCGACAGTCTTGCGCCGGCGAGCGGTCAGACGGTGACCTGCTCGACCACAGCGCCGAATCCCTCACCCGCTGGCGTGCAGGCCGCAGCCGGCAGCTCGAACGTCACCGTGAACGTGCTGCAGGGCGCCGGCATCACGCCGGGCGCCGGCGCGGCCGCGATCGGCCTTGTCTCCCGCAGCACCGCCACCAACAACGGCACGCTGACCATCAGCGGCGGCGGCACGGGGATCTTCGGCAGCGGCGACGGCAATGTCTTCACCAATGCTACGTCGGGCGTGATCACGACCACCGGCGCCGGCAGCAATGCGATCGCCGCCAGCAGCAACGGCAACACGCTGATCAACAACGGCACGATCACGACGCAGAACGGCACCTCGCGCGGGCTTGCCATCACCGGTCTCACGCAGCACAACAACAATACGCTGATCAATACCGGGACCATCACCACCCAGGGCCCGCAGTCGCACGGCCTCTATGTGCAGACCGGCGACAGCAACACCTTCACCAATAGCGGCACCATCACCACGGCCGGCGCCGGTGCGCGTGCGATCTTCTCCGCCGGACAATTCATGACCATCACCAACACCGGCACGCTGCTCACGACCGGCGGCGATGCCGGCGGCACCGCCAACAACACCGTCTTCATGCAGGGCAATGCCGCCGTCCTGCGCAACAGCGGCACCATCGAGGCGCGTGGCGTCAATGCCGACGGCGTGTTCTCCAACACGGCCGGCTCGTCGTTCACCGCGCGCATCGAGAACCTCGCCGGCGGCAAGATCATCAGCCAGAACGGGCCCGCGATCCGCACGCTCAACGGCGCCACCACCATCGTCAATGCCGGCCTGATCGCCGGCAACAGCGGCACGGCGCTCGCGGGCGGCGGCGGTGCGGTGACGATGATCCTGCAAACCGGCTCGCAAATTGTCGGCCTTGCCGATGGCGGCGGCGGCAACAACCAGGTGCGGCTGCAAGGCAGCGGCACGGCCGACAATGCGTTCGCGCGATTCCAAACGCTGACGATGGAAGGCGCTGACTGGACCTGGGCCGGCACCGGCACCTTCGCTAACACCTTCATCAACAGCGGTTCGCTGACGCTGCAGACCTCGCTGACCGGCAATGTGTCGATTGCGGCGGGCAGCAGCCTGCTGGCCGGCAACGGCGCCAACCCGTCGATCACGTCGTTTCCGGGCGGGCCGCCGATCACCGTCACCAACGCCGGCGTCATCAATCTCACCAATGGCGGCGCCACCGCAGCGAACAGCCTGACGATCGCGGGCAACTATGTCGGCAATGGCGGCGGGCTTTATCTGCGCACCGTGCTCGGTGGCGACGGTTCGCCGTCGGATCGGCTCGTCATCTCCGGCGGCAATGCGTCGGGCTCGACCGCGGTGACCGTCACCAATGCCGGCGGCGCGGGCGCGCTGACCACCTCTGATGGCATCATGGTGGTGCAGGCGGTCAACGGCGGCAGCACGGCCCCCGGCGCATTCGGCCTCTCCAACGCCGTCGTGGCCGGCGCGCACGAATATCTGCTGTTTCGTGGCGGCGTCTCGGCCGGCAGCGCCGACAATTGGTATCTCCGCTCGCAGCTGTTGCCCGGCACATCGTCGCCGGCGCCACCGGCTGCACCCGCACCAACGCCGCCGGCATCGCCCAACGTGGTGCCGCCGCCCGCGATGCTGCCGGCAGAGGACCTGTCGTCGCTGACGCCGCCGCCGGCAGGCGCAGCGCCCGTCGAGCTCTACCGCGAGGAGGTCGCGGTCTATTCGGCGTTGCCGCAGGTCGCGCAGAAGCTCGGGCTCGCAACGCTCGGCACCTTCCATCAGCGCCAGGGCGATCAGGCCTTGTTGACCAGTGGCGGTGAACAACCGGCAGCGTGGGCGCGCGCGTACGGTTCGCACAGCGCGCAGAGCTGGGCCGGCACGGTCAGCCCGTCCTTCGACGGCACCATGGCCGGCGTGCAGGTCGGCGTCGACATCCTGCGCTTTGAATCCGCGCCCGGGCATCATGATCGCGCGGGCTTGTTCTATGCGTATGGCTGGGCCAGCGGCAGCATCAACGGCTTCGCGCTCGGCATGAACAACGTCCGCACCGGCACGCTCTCGATCGACAGCCAGAATGTCGGCGGCTACTGGACCCATATCGGCCCCTCAGGCTGGTACGTCGACGCCGTGCTGATGGGCAGCTTCTACGGTGCAAGCCCGCAGTCGGATCGTCAGGTCGGCGCGCTTGTGTCGGGCACCGGTGTCGCGGCGTCGCTGGAAACCGGCGTGCCGCTACAGCTGAACCGCTTTCTCGCGATCGAGCCGCAGGCGCAACTGATCTGGCAGCGCCAGTCGTTCGACAGCTTCAACGACATCTTCTCCAGCGTCGCGCCCGGCAGCGCCGATACGCTGACCGGCCGGCTCGGCGTGCGCGTTCCCGCGACCTTCAGCGTCGGCACCGCCGAACTGCGCCCCTATCTCGAGGCCAATCTCTGGCACACGGCCGCGAATGACCGCAGCATCGCCTTTGCGACCACCGACCTGATCGGCGTGCAAAGCCGCGGCACCGCGGTCGAGATCGGCGCCGGCGTTATCGCGCAGCTCAATCGCACGATCAGCGCCTATGCGAGCGCGGGTTACACGACGTCGGTGGACAGCACCCGCCGCGACGACATCACCGGCCGGCTCGGGCTGCGCGTCAGCTGGCAATAATGGCGCGCGCCGCGCTGGCGCTGTGGACTGCCCAAGCCATTGTCTCCGCTGCACAATGGCGCTAAACCCTGAACCATCTGTGCGTGCACAATGAGGTTCGCGTTGCCGGCGCTCCGCCCTTGATGGGCTTTGACGCCGAGACGCAAGCCAAGGCTTGGACAACGAAGCTTGATGCACGCTCGCCTGTCGGGGAATTGAACGATAGCTTGTCCCGAGAGCGATTCGACGAGGTTTTTGACAGCATGACCATCCGCCTGCATCGCGGCGATCTGCCTGATCTGTCCCGCTACACCGATTCCGTGGCAATCGACACCGAGACCATGGGACTGCATCCGCACCGTGACCGGCTCTGCGTGGTGCAGATGTCGAACGGTGACGGCACCGCCGACGTGATCCAGATTCCGAAGGGGCACACCGACTCGCCGAACCTGAAGGCGCTGCTCGCCAATCCTGCGATCACCAAGATCTTCCATTTCGCGCGGTTCGACGTCGCGGTGCTCTACAACACGTTCGGTGTGATGCCGGCGCCGGTCTATTGCACCAAGATCGCCTCGCGCCTGTCGCGCACCTACACCGACCGCCATGGCCTGAAGGATCTGGTGCGCGAAGTGCTGAACGTCGAATTGTCGAAGCAGCAGCAGTCGAGCGACTGGGGTGCGCAAAGCCTGAGCGAGGCCCAGCTCGCCTATGCCGCGTCCGACGTGCTGCACCTGCATGCGCTGCGCGACAAGCTGAATGTCATGCTGGCGCGCGAGGGACGCACGGATCTCGCGAAGGCCTGTTTCGATTTCCTGCCGACGCGCGCCAGGCTCGATCTCGACGGCTGGGAGGCCGAGGACATCTTCGCCCATTCCTGATTTCGCCCGTTCATGATGGGCGCCGAATTCGTCGCAGCAGGGCCGGTTCCGCCCCGTTTCGGCCAAACTGTTCACGCGTGGTCCGCCTTGAAGTCGGCTTGGGGGGCGCGACGCGAGGTCCGGGCTGCATATTCGGGCGGCTCCGGCTAGAATAGGGGCAATTCCGCGCCTCTGGAGCTCAGGTGAATTCGGTTCAGAATCCAGCCTATGTCACGGGCCTCGAGGCGCGCTTTGCCGCTGCCGCGCGGCACAGCCGCATGGTGCGGATTCTGCGCGTCGCGGTGCCTGCAGTGGTCGGGCTGTCGATGGCCTCGATCATCTTCGTCTCGGTCTACAATCCATTCCGCGAAATGATCCCCAAGCTGCCGGTCGAGATGGATAACCTCGTCGTGTCCGGCACCAAGATCACGATGGAATCGCCGCATATCGCCGGCTTCTCCGCTGAGGGCCGGCCCTATGAGATGTGGGCCAAGGCGGCGATCCAGGACGTCACCGACCCTGATCATGTCGAACTGAAGACGATCCGCGCCAAGGTGGCGCAGCAGGATCAGTCGACAGTGACGATGGATGCGCGCACCGGCTTCTTCGACAACAAGAAGCAGCTGCTCGACCTGCGGCAGGATATCTTCCTGCAGTCGTCCACCGGCTATGAGGCCAAACTGACGCAGGCCTTTGTCGACATCAACAAGGGCAACGTGTCGTCGGACGAGCATGTCGACGTCAAGCTGCTCCAAGGCACGCTGACCGCCGACCGCCTCAGGATCTACAACAGCGGCGAGCTCGTGCGGTTCGAGGGCAATGTCGTGATGAATCTGGACAAGCTCGGCGACAACAATCCGAGCCCGCCCGCCGAGCCCGCGCCACCTCCGCCGCCACCGAAGCCGCGCAAGTCCGCCAACCCGAAATGAATTTGATGATGAGACGTTTTCCGCACGGCATCGCAATTGCGGCCTTTCTGCTCACGCTGTTCGCAGCCGGCACTGCGTCCGCACAGGGCTCGATGAGTGGCGTTCCCAACGCCATGCAGGGCTTTTCGCAGAACCGCGACCAGCCGATCCAGATCGAGGCCGCCTCGCTCGAAATGCGCGACAAGAAGAAGGAGGCGACCTTCGCCGGCAATGTGAAGGTCGTGCAGGGCGACACCACCATGACCTCGAAGGTGCTGGTTGTGTTCTACGAGGATAAATCGACGCAGTCGCCGACGCCGGCCACGAGTGGTACCTCGGGCGGCACCAAGGCTGCCGCCGGTCAGAAGGGCGCGCCGATACAGTCGGCAACGCCCGGCCCCGGCGGCGCGTCCTCGATCAAGCGGCTGGAGGCGAAGGGCAATGTCGTCGTCACCCAGAAGGATCAGGTCGTCACCGGCGAGACCGCGATCTTCGACACCAAGACCAATTTGATCACCATGATCGGCGGGGGTGGCGGCCAGGTCGTGCTGACCCAGTGCCAGAACGTGCTGCGCGGCGACCGCCTGCTGGTGGACATGACCACCGGCGTCTCGCGGGTGGAATCCGACAGCGGCAAGGTGCAGGGCCTGTTCATCCAGTCGCAGGGCGGACAGAACGGCAAGGGCGGCTGCGGCACGCCGGCCGCCCCCGGCACGGCCCCTGCTGCCCCGTCGCCGCTTCAGCTGCTTCCGGGCAGCAAGCCGAAATAGGCCTCCCAAAGTAAGCTTCGCGTAAGGTGAAGTAGAATCAATAAGTTAGATAAAATTTTGCGGTCGCAAGGTTGAAGCGCGCCGGGCGAGACTGTATCTACTCCAGCGGCCCGGCCGGACGATGTGCCTTTGAGGGGGAGTTATGTTGGCCGGGACAGGGGCATCCATTCATTCAAGGCGCATGTTGGCGCTTTGCCGTGCGAATCGATTGGTCCGCAGGCAAGGTCGCGGGATCACCGTGAAAGGCTGAAGCGAAGCGGGGATGGTGGATTTTCTCGGCATGTTCCGGCGGCGCCCTGCGAAACGCAGTTCCGGATTTGCGCGCGCGCATGACGACATCACGGCGCTCGGCGACCAGTTCGGCGAGATGCTGACGTCACCGGTGCGCGACGCGCCGCCGATGGCGCGCGCCGCTCCGGTTCCCGCCGTCGAGCTGCCGCGATCCCAGCCCGCAGCGGCACCCGCCCCGGCGCGGGCGAGGCCGGCCAGGAACAATGCCGCTTCTGCGCCGCAGCTCATCAAGCGGCCGGGCTATCTGGCTGTGCATAGCGTGGAAAAGAGTTTTGGCAGCCGCCAGGTCGTGCGCGGCGTCAGCATCTATGTGCGCCGCGGCGAGGCGGTCGGCCTGCTCGGGCCCAACGGCGCCGGCAAGACCACCGTGTTCTACATGATCACCGGCCTGATCAAGGCCGATCGCGGCGCGATCGAGCTCGACGGCCACGACGTCACCAAGCTGCCGATGTATCAGCGCGCGCGGCTCGGCATCGGCTATCTGCCGCAGGAAGCCTCGATCTTCCGCGGCCTGACGGTCGAGCAGAACATCCGCGCGGTGCTCGAGGTCGTCGAGCCCTCGAAGAAGAAGCGCGAGCACGAGCTGGATTCGCTGCTCGACGAGTTCAACATCACGCGGCTGCGCAAGAGCCCGTCGATCGCGCTGTCCGGCGGCGAGCGCCGCCGCGTCGAGATCGCGCGCGCGCTGGCGACGCGCCCGAACTACATGCTGCTCGACGAGCCGTTCGCCGGCATCGACCCGATCGCGGTCGGCGACATCCAGGACCTCGTCCGCCATCTCACCAACCGCGGCATCGGCGTGCTCATCACCGACCACAATGTCCGCGAGACGCTCGGCCTGACCGACCGCGCCTATATCGTCTATGCCGGTGAGATCTTGACTGAGGGCAGCCCGGAGGAGATCGTTAACGACCCGGATGTACGCAGGCTTTACCTTGGCGAGGAATTCCGCCTCTAGCCCAAATTTTGCATCCGTCAAGCCGTGTACATCCCAGGCGGACTAATATAAGCAAGAATCGAGCCAATTTTTGGGATCGATCTTGCCTCCATGGCGCTGACGCAAAGACTAGAGTTCCGCCAGTCGCAGTCGCTGGTGATGACGCCGCAGCTGATGCAGGCGATCAAGCTGCTGCAACTGTCGAACCTGGATCTGTCGGCCTTTGTCGAGGAAGAGCTGGAGCGCAATCCGCTGCTCGAGCGGGCCGCCGATGGGCCGGAACCGCCGGTGGCGGGCGAGCCGGCGATGGAGCGGCCGGACTACGGCGACTCCGACGGTTCCTCGAGCTACGGGGATGACGGCGAGCCGTCCGACATGGCCGCAGGCTCGGGCGGCGAGCCCGCCTTTGAGCCCGGCCAGGAGGAATGGCTGAACCGCGACCTCGGCACCCGCGCCGAGATCGAGCAGACGCTCGACACCGGGCTCGACAACGTGTTCTCCGAAGAGCCGGCCGAAGCCGCCGCGCGCGCCGCGCAGGACGCGGCCCCGTCGGTCTATACCGAATGGGGCGGTGGCGCCTCCAGCGACGACGAATACAATCTCGAGGCCTTCGTGGCCGCCGAGCTGACACTTTCCGACCACCTCGCCGAACAGCTCGCGGTGGCGTTCTCGGCGCCGGCGCAGCGCATGATCGGGCAGTATCTGATCGACCTGGTCGACGACGCCGGCTACCTGCCGGCCGATCTCGGCCAGGCCGCCGAGCGCCTCGGAGCGTCGCAGCAGGCGGTCGACGAGGTCGTCGCGGTGCTGCAGAAGTTCGATCCGCCGGGCGTCTGCGCGCGAAATCTTAGCGAGTGCCTGGCGATCCAGCTGCGCGAGCTCGATCGCTACGATCCGGCGATGCAGGCGCTGGTCGAGCATCTCGATCTGCTCGCCAAGCGCGACATCGCGGCCTTGCGAAAGCTGTGCGGCGTCGACGACGAAGACATCACCGACATGATCGCCGAGATCCGCCGGCTCAATCCGAAGCCGGGGCTGAAGTTCGGCGCCGCGCGGACGCAGACCATGGTGCCCGACGTCTATGTGCGTCCGGGTCCCGACGGCGGCTGGCATGTCGAGCTCAACAGCGACACTCTGCCGCGCGTCCTGGTCAACCAGACCTATTACTCTGAGCTGTCGAAGACGATCCGCAAGGACGGTGACAAGTCGTACTTCACCGATTGCCTGCAGAACGCGACCTGGCTGGTCCGCGCGCTTGATCAGCGCGCCCGCACCATCCTGAAGGTCGCAACCGAAATCGTCCGCCAGCAGGACGGATTCTTCACCTATGGCGTCGCGCACCTGAGGCCGCTCAATCTGAAGGCGGTAGCGGATGCGATCCAGATGCATGAATCGACGGTGTCGCGCGTCACCGCCAACAAATACATGGCGACCAATCGCGGCAGTTTTGAATTGAAGTATTTTTTCACCGCGTCGATCGCCTCCGCCGACGGCGGCGAGGCGCATTCGGCCGAAGCGGTGCGTCACCACATCAAGCAATTGATCGACGGCGAGGCGGCGTCGGCGATCCTGTCCGACGACACGATCGTGGAACGTTTGCGCGCTTCGGGCATTGATATCGCCCGCCGCACCGTCGCGAAGTACCGCGAGGCGATGCGGATACCATCCTCGGTGCAGCGCCGCCGTGACAAACAGAGCATGCTCGGTAATGCCCTTTCGGCCCCTGCCTCCTCGCCCGACCGCTCGCGCGATACAGCCCCCGTTTAGGTTACTTCTTGAGTACGACCCCGTCCGAGTACGGGCAGGATCATGCCCTCGTTGCGTTCGCGTCAAATCGCGATAGTCTCAATCTTTCCTGGCGAAGCGTCGTCCAGCAAGGGAGGTGACCGGAAGCCCAGCAAACATCATGCTCCTGCAAGAGTGATCGAGGCATCCAGCAATTGAGGCATCAAATGACCCTTCGAATCTCGGGAAAGAGCATCAGCATCGGCGAGGCGCTTCGCGCGCGCGTCAGCGAGCGCACCGACGAGGTCCTGCGAAAGTATTTTGATGGCAACTATTCCGGTCACATCACGCTGAGCAAGGATGGCTTCGGCTTCCGCACCGATTGCTCGCTGCATCTGGATTCCGGCATCACGCTGGAAGCCGAATCCAACGCCGCCGACGCTTATGCCAGCGCGGACGCCGCGCTCCTGATGATCGAGAAGCGCCTGCGCCGCTACAAGAGCCGGCTCAAGGACCGCTCGGCCCGCAAAACCTACACCGCGAACGCTGCGTTTGCCGAATTGAACGGCGTCGGGCTCGACGCGCCGAGCTACGTCATCGAGGCGCCCGAGAACGAGGATGAGGTCACCGAATACAGCCCGGTGATCATTGCCGAGGCAACCACTGCGCTGAAGCGGCTGTCGGTCAGCGAAGCCGTCATGGAGCTCGATCTGACCGGCGCCTCCTGCCTGGTATTCCAACATGGCGGCAGTGGCCGGTTGAACATCATATACCGCCGTACGGACGGCAATGTCGGCTGGGTCGATCCGCCGGCGGTGAGCCCCTGAGGATAGTTGGCCCATGGCATTGACGTCCGAAGCCGGCCCTGCTTATGGTCCGCCGCCTCCAGCAATAAGGAGGCGGAACAGGGTTCGCAGGTGTTGGCACCGCCGATACGTTGGAGTAGAAGCCCTGCCAACTGGACCCGGGCTAAGCCCGCATCCCACCTCAACTTCTTGACGCCGCCGCTGTAAAGCCTATTTCGCAACCTGACGGTTCATTCACCTCGGAACGTCCCAATGCCGATTACCGATTTGGTCGCACCCGAGGCGATTCTCCCGGCTTTGAAAGTCATCAGCAAGAAGCAGGCGCTGCAGGAACTCGCTGCGCGTGCATCCGCGCTGACCGGGCAGAACGAACGCGCGGTGTTCGAAGTGCTGCTGCAGCGCGAGAAGCTCGGCACCACGGCGGTCGGCTATGGCGTCGCCATTCCGCACGGCAAGCTGCCGAAGCTTGAGAAGCTGTTCGGCTTCTTCGCCCGCCTCGAGCGCCCGATCGATTTCGAGGCGATGGACGGCCAGCCGGTCGATCTGATCTTCCTGTTGCTCGCGCCGGAAGGCGCCGGTGCCGATCACCTCAAGGCGCTGGCGCGCATCGCCCGCCTGCTGCGCGACCAGGACGTCGCCAAGAAGCTCCGTGCCTCGCGCGACGCGCAGGCGATCTACTCGGTGCTCGCGCTGCCGCCGGCGAGCGCGGCGTAATCATCCGCATTCGCGAATTCGTTCGCGCAATTGTCATCAAGACATAGTTCGTTCGCCACGCGATGGCGCGCGACACTGCGCGATCATTTCGATCGCCGTAGCCCGGATGAAGCGAAGCGCAATCCGGGGAAATCTCGCAACCAGCGCAAATCCCGGATTTCGCTGCGCTTCATCCGGGCTACGAAGCGTTCGCAGTTCTCTCAGCAGATCGTCGGCAGCAGACGGCGGACTTCGTCGAGCAGATCGGGGACGGCCTTCTCGTCGCTGGCGAGGTGCCTGAGCAGCGCGCTCTGGAACAGGCCGTCGAACAGCGCGTAGAGCGCAGCTGGAGACGATGCCGGCTTTCTGTTGCCCAACTCTGCGTAGCGCGTGGCGATCCGCCAGATCATCGCTTCCAGGCTCTTGTCGATCTCGAGCACGTCCTTGCGAAACGCGGGCTCGAACATCGCCTGCGAGCGCAGGTCGTACCAGAGCCGGTGCATGCGGGCTTCGTCCTGCAACGTCGCCGCGAGCTTGGCGAGGAAGCCTTCGGTCAATTCGTCGCGGCTTCGTGCCGTCGTCACCACCTCGTCGTAGCGCGTGACGCATTTCGCCTTGTAATGACGGACGCAGCAGCAGATCAGATCGAGCTTGTCGCTGAAGTAGTAGTGAAACACGCCGTGCGTGAACGCGGAGTTCTGCGCGATTTCGCGCAGGCTGGTGCGCGCGAAGCCGAGTTCGCCGAGCGTTTCCAGCGCGGCCTCCGCAAGCTCGACGCGTCGTGCGTTGAATTTCTCGTCGCGCAGCGTCTCGGCCGCCACCGCCACGCGTTGGGCCGCTCCTGTCGCTTGCCGCGCCATCTCGTGCCTTTCCTGTCTCTTCCCTGCAGCAACTTATACCGCGCGAACCGCGGCGCACTCCATCTCTTCACAATCATCCTCTTTGACACTTGTCAAATTCAGGCTTGACAAGTGTCAAGTTCCTGGACGAGGGTTGGCGCAATAATTTGGACAACCGTCAAGACGGCTGACCTAACGACATCAAGGAGGAAATGCACTGCCGGGCGCGCCAACGCTGCGCCCCGCCGACGCCGGCCGTCACCACCAATGCGCTCAGAATGCGCAAGGCCGCCGAGCGTGCTGTCGATCGCCAAAGCACCGATCAATCACCAAGCAAAGGGAGGACTACGTCATGAGTGCGAAGAGCCTTGAAGGCAGGAAAGCCCTGGTCACCGGCGGCGCCCGGGGGATTGGCGCGGCAATCGCGCAGGCGCTGGCGCGGTCCGGCGCCGCGGTCATGATCGGTGATATCCTCGACGATGCCGGCAAGGCCAGCGCCGCCGAGATCGCCAAGGCCGGGGTCAAAACCGGCTTCGTCAAGCTCGACGTCACCGATGACGCGCAATGGGAGCGGGCCGCCGCCGCGACGGTCGAAACCCTCGGTGGCTACGACATCCTGATCAACAATGCCGGCATCGAGATCACCTCGCTGGTCGCCGACATCAAGGCCGAGGACGCGCGCCGCATGTGCGACGTCAACATCGTCGGCACCGTGCTCGGCATGAAGCACGCCTTCCGCGCGATGCGGCCGGGCGGAGCCGCGGGCAAGGGTGGCGCAGTCGTCAACATCGCCTCGGTCGCAGCGACGATCGCCTTTCCGAGCATCGCCGTCTACTCCGGCACCAAATCCGCCGTCGATCGGATGACGCGGGTCGGCGCGATGGAAGCCGGCAAGCTCGGTTATGGGGTGCGGGTGAACTGCATCTATCCCGGCCTGATCCCGACCGACATGGGCCTGCAGCTCGCCAATGACATCGTGAAGATCGGTCTCGCGCCCGACGTCAATGCCGCCGTCGGCTCGGTGGTGGAGCAGACGCCGCTCGGCAAGCTCGCCGAGGTCTCCGACATCGCCGACGCCGCGGTGTTCCTGTGCTCGAACGAGGCCCGCTTCATCACCGGCATCGGCCTTCCGGTCGATGGCGGCATGGGCATGTAGCAACAAAGCCGACAACAAGCATTTCGGAGGATCGCAATGAGCGAGAAGAAACCCGTCATCGTCTATGGCGCTTCCGGCTACACCGGCCGGCTGGTCTGCGAATATCTGCGCGAGTACAACATTCCCTTCATCGCCGCCGGCCGCAGTGGCGAGAAGCTCAATGCCGCGATGAAGTCGAACGTGGCTGGCATCGAGACCGCCGACTACGAGGTGGTGACCGTGCCGCACACCGCGGCCGCGCTGACTGAATTGTTCAAGGGCGCCTCGGTGGTGCTCAACACCGTGGGTCCGTTCGCCAAGTTCGGCACCGAGGTGGTGCAGGCTTGCCTCGCTGCCAAGTGCCACTACACCGACACGACAGGCGAGCAGGACTGGCTGATCACGCTCGAGCAGGAGTTCGGCGCGAAGTTCGCCAATGCCGGCCTGCTGCTGGCGCCGGGCATCGCGCAGATGTACACCACCGGCGAGATCGCCGCGCAGCTGTGCCTGGAGACGCCCGGCCTCGACACGCTTGATATCGCCGTGTTCTGGGGCGGCAGCCCGACCATCGCCTCGACGCAGACCATCCTGGTCAACGCCGCGATGGCCAAGGCCTACTACCTCGAGCAGAACAAGTACGTCGAGCATCAGCCCGATGCCGGCCTCTACAACCTCGCCATCCCCGGCCAGCATGAGCTGGCGCTGGCGCTGCCCTGGGGCGGCACCTCGCACCCGGTGTGGTTCAAGCGCGATCCGCGCGTGGCCAACGTCAAGGTGCTGGGCGGCGTGTTCAACCGCGCGCTGATGCTGGGCGTGCCGCAGATCGTCGCCGCCGCGCTGGAGGCGACCAAGGACATGAAGCCCGACGAGCGCTACGCCGCGCTGGCGCAGACCGCGGCCGGCGTGATGAACACCATGCCGCCGCGCGAGAACCCGCGCGTCAACAAGTCGTTGGATTCGGTGTACGCCTCCGGCCCGCTGGGGCGCGCGCACTGCGTCATCTACGGCAATAGCAACTACAAGCAGACCGGCATGCTGCAGGCCTTTGCCGCGGCGTATTTGCTGCAGCAGCCGCCCAAGCGCGTGGGCTTCGCCTCCGCCTGCCAGGCGTTCGGCCATCACGAGCTGCTCGGGCAATTGCGCAGCTTCGGCCTGGTCGGCAAGCCGGTCCTGACCGTGCACGATTGAGCTTGGGCCCCGATCGGCTCGGGGCCCAACACTCCGTTCCCTGAAGCGTTTTCGTCAAGCGGACCGGTATCCAATTGGCTCGAAAACGCCGCCTCCGCGGGTGACGCAGTCGCGCGTCACCCGCCTCTTGCGCGAGACCTGCCATGCGCTTCATCGATTATCTCGACAAGGGTGCCTCGCTCGGCGCCGCCGCGCCGTGCCTCACCATGGACGGGCGCGATCTCAGCTATGGTGAGGTGCAGCGGCTGAGCTACCGGATCGCGCGCGGGCTCGAGCGATCGGGCATCGCGCCCGGCGAGAAGGTCGCGATCCTGTCCGGCAACGATCCGCTCGCGTTCGCCTGTGTGTTCGGCATCTCGCGCGCGGCCGCCGTGTGGTGTCCGATCAACCCGCGCAACGAGGCGACGGAGAACAAGTTCATTCTCGACCAGTTCGATTGCAGCCTGCTGCTGTTTCATTCGAGCTTCGCGCCGATGGTCGAAGCCGTCAGGCAGGATCTGCCCAAGCTGCGCGCGCTGGTCTGCCTTGATACCGAGCTGCCGTTCGCGCCGTCGTTCGATCGCTGGCTCGGCGGGCTCACTGACGATGTCTATCGGCGCGACACGATCGACGATCTCGCGATGATCCCGGGCACCGGCGGTACCACCGGCAAGCCCAAGGGCGTGATGCTCTCGGGGCGCAACATCGAGGCGATGACCGCGCTGACCCTGATGGGCTACCCGTTCAAGGGCCGCCCGATCTATCTGGCGCTGGCGCCGCTGACGCATGCCGCCGGCGTGCTTTGTTTTCCGATCATGACGCGGGGCGGCCGCGTTGTGATCATGCACCACCCCGACATCGGCGAGTACCTCGCGCTGATCGAACGCTATCGCGTCACGCATACGTTCCTGCCGCCGACCGTGATCTACATGCTGCTCGATCATCCCGGGCTCGATGCAGCCGATCTCACCTCGCTGCAATGCTTCTGGTACGGCGCGGCACCGATCTCGGCGACGCGGCTCGCCGAGGCCCTGAAGCGGATCGGGCCGATGGCGCAGCTGTTCGGCCAGACCGAGGCGCCAATGATGATCTCGATGATGGCGCCCGCCGATCACTACAATGCAGACGGCACCATCGCGATGGAGCGCCTTGCTTCCGCCGGGCGGATCGGTCCGCTGGTGCAGGCCGGCATCATGGATAGCGACGGCAAGCTGTTGCCCGCAGGATCGCGCGGTGAGATCGTGGTGCGCGGTTCGCTTGTCATGGAAGGCTATTACAAGAACCCGGAGGCCACGCGTGAGGCCTCGGCACATGGTTGGCACCACACCGGCGATATCGGCTACATCGACGGCGACGGCTACCTCTACATCGTCGACCGCGCCAAGGACATGATCATCACCGGTGGCTTCAACGTCTACTCGATCGAGGTCGAGAACGCGTTGCGCGCCCACGAGGCGGTGCAGGATTGCGCTGTCATCGGGCTGCCCGACGACAAATGGGGCGAGCGCATCGTCGCGGTGGTGCAGCCGCGCGCCGGCCAAACCGTCGATGCGACGGCGCTGGCCGCGTTCGTCAAGCAGCAGGTCGGCAGCATCAAGACGCCGAAGCAGATCGAGGTCTGGGACGATCTGCCGCGTTCCAAGGTCGGCAAGGTGCTGAAGCCGGACATCCGCGCGCGCTTGACCGGGCGTTCAGGCAGCTAGGGCGGCGCTCGATGGTGACGCTGTGGACCTGACGCTGTTGCCGCATCGGGTTTAAACGCTCGCTATTCGCCGGTCTTGAGCGTAGAGTCGCGGCATCACCGCCCATCCACGGCATCCACCGGTGACTGAGGGTAACGTAGGGCTCCCGCCAACAGATGAGGAGCATACGTGTCTGGATTTCGTCTGGCCGATTGGATCGTGCCGCCGGTGATCGTTCCCCTGTTTCTTCTGCTCTTGGTGGCCGCTGCCGCCGTCCTGCATGGATAAGGCGACGCAACGATGAATTCGTCGGCGTTTGGCCACGCCAGGCCGGCGCTTGATGTGGCCGGCAACGCGCAAGCGCGCAGCCGGCTCACAACCCAAAATCATGAAATGCTCAGTGGGACGATCACCCGGAAAGGCTCCTGTATGAAAACGCTGCTATTCGCCGCGGTTGCGGCCACCCTGCTTGCACAGGGCGCGTTCGCCGCCGAACCGGCCTGCCACAAGATCGAAGGCACGGTCGGTCGTCTCGCCTGCTACGATGCCGCGTTCCCTCCGACGGTCAAGAAGCCTCCGGCCATCGATAGCAACGCGCCGCGATCCGAATACAAGGACCCGTTGATCGCGGAAGAGGCCCGCCTTGCGGCGAAGCTGAAAAACATCTGTCGCGGTTGTTGAGATTTGCGACGAGATACGCGAGTGGCCGGCGACGAGCGCACCGCTTCGTCCTTGGCGTCACCGCGTCCGGTGGCCGGCGGAAGGAGCCTTGATGGCAAGCGAAACAACCTACGTCGTGCAGGCGTTCAACGCCGGCAAGGGCGGGCATCTCAAGCCGGACCCTCCGATCGTCTGCAAGACGGCAAATGGCGCGCTGCGAACGGCAGAGCGCCTGGCGTTGAGCAAGCTCGCCGTCGTTGCATTCTCGTCCACCGGCGACCCCGAAATGGGCGACTATGATGATGAGCCCATGGTCTTCTTCCGGAAGGGTGAGCTTCCGAGCAATTTCGGCTGAGTCCCTGGTTGCGAGTGAGCGGGTACGTACGGGAGGACCCAGATGAGTGAGCGACTTGAAACGCTGAAGAAGGCCCGCGATCGCATGATCGAGGACAGGGACGCGCACGCGAAAGTGCTGGCCGCTCCGTTCGATCGTGACAAGGCGGAGCGCGCCCGCAGCAAGTTCGTCGAGGTCCAGGCCTTGATCGAAGCCCTGGACCGCGCCATCGGCGCGGAAGACCCCGTTTCAGCGAGGGACTGAAGCCGGAAAGCGCGCGCGGCTCACGGAGCGCCAGCTCGCGCGATCGGCGTTCACCTCTTGCCGTATTCGGTGAAAACGTAATCGCGGTTTTGCACCACGGTGTGGCAGGCATAGCCGCACTTCGCGTCGTTCTCCTGTGGCGGATTGTCCGCCGTGGTGGCTGGCCTGAACACGTCCGACGCCGCGTCGTACTCGAACGCGCCGTATCCCCATCCGCCGCTATCCGCGAACCGCTTGCTGTCCTTCAGCATGAAGTCGACGTCGTGTTGGGCGCCCGGCACCGTCGGCTGACCGGGATACGCTTCCTGCTTTTTCGGGATCCAATGGATCTTCGCCATCCTGGCGCCGTCCGGGAACGGCTTGCCATTGCCGGGCACGCCCTCGCGGTAGGCGCCGATCATCGCGGGATTGCCCAGGATCACGGCGATGACGCCTTCGTTCTCGCTGATCGCGATCACCGACCAGTCCTCGTATCCCCTGAACTCGGAGAACGCGAGCCCACCAGGCACTTGCAGGCTGTATTTGTCCTGCGCGGAAATCGCGACACCGGTCGCGAGGACGGACATCGACACCGAAGCAACGAGATTGATCAGCGAGCTCTTCTGCATGGTCGCATCTCCCTCAATCGATTTGGCGGCGGATATTCTCTTGCTGGAAATTCCTCTTGTCCCGTTGCCTTCTCCGAGGCTCAGGACTGCGCGGACCGTTGGTCACGGGACCGAACTACAGCATGGAATGGCGCGGAGCGAAATGGGGCCGCTGCCATGGTCCGCGGCCCGAAGCACCGGCGTGAGCGCCTATTGACAACCGTCCCACCGCGCCAGAAGACTCAGGGCGCATCGCCGTGCATGCGACCCCAGGGGATAACCGATGTCCCTCGACTTTCGCTTCCATCGCACTCCCGTCGACGTTCTCGCTTACGAGCTCGCCGAGGAGAAGGCCTCCGCACTCGGACGGATGGGCCGCGCGCTGGAACAGGCTCTCGCCAGGCTGCGCGAGTTCGATGCTGCCCATCCGCGCGCTGAAGCACCCGTGTCCGCACAACAGACGCGGCGCATCCTGGTGCGAGAAGCCGGCCATGCGCTCTGGATGTTCGTGGTGCAGCGGGAAGCCTGCGGCATGCGCGACAGCCGCGCGATCATGCGCACCTACAGCGTGCCCGGCGAAGTGCAGCACTGCATGGGGCCGCTGCTCGGCGCATCGACCGCATCGCCATAAAGGCGCGGGCCGCCACTGCGCTGCAGCAGTGGTCGACGAAAAGTCCGACGGCGGGTGCCACAGACCAAGGTCGAATTTACCGAGCGGGCCGAAGGACTAGATTTCGGAGTGCAAGACCGTGTCATGAAGGGATGTCGTACTCCCGCGATGGCGATCGGTTAGGCCGCGCGCGATCCAGAACCGGCTTCCTTAAGGCCTGCATGGGCACGCCCCGCGCATTTTGCGGCCCTGCCCCAACCAAACAAACAATTGGGCATCGATACCACCGTCCACTGCCGTGGACGGGGGACGAAACGCATTCCAGATGGCCCGAACATGTCGGGCCAGGGAGATGTACAATGACGACATTGGACATTGCAGTCGCCCCGCTCCCGGAAGCCGAGCATCATGCGCAATTGCGTCGCGCATTGATTGCCAGCACGGTAGGTACCACCATCGAATGGTACGACTTTCTACTCTACAGCACGGTAACCGGCCTGGTCTTCGGCAAGCTGTTCTTTCCCAAGTCCGATCCCCTGGTTGGCGTGCTGGAGGCATTCGCCATCTACACGGTGGGCTTCATCGCGCGGCCGATCGGTGCCGCGATCTTCGGCCACTATGGCGATCGCATCGGCCGCAAGGCGACGCTGATCGCCACGCTGCTGTTGACCGGGATCGCCACCGCGGCGGTCGGCCTCGTCCCCACCTATGACCAGATCGGCATCTGGGGTGCCGTCATCCTGACCGTCATCCGTTTCCTCCAAGGTGTCGGCGTCGGCGGTGAGTGGGGCGGCTCGGTGCTGCTCTCGATGGAGTGGGCGCGAACCAACAAGCATCGCGGCTTCATCACCTCGTGGCCGCAGCTCGGCGGTCCCGCCGGGTTGCTGCTGGCAAATATCGCGGTGCTGGCGTTCAGCCGAATCTCAGGCGACCAGTTCCTGGTCTGGGGCTGGCGCATCCCGTTCCTGCTCAGCCTCGTGATGATCGCGGTCGGGCTCTACATCCGGCTCGGCATCATGGAGACGCCGACGTTCCGGCGGATCGTGGCCGAGAATCGCGTCGCGCGAGTCCCGGTGATCGAGGTGATCAAGCGCCAGCCGCGGTCGATCATTCTCGCGGCGCTGGCGCGGATGGCCGAACAGGCGCCGGCCTACATCTATCTCGCCTTTGTGTTCGCCTACGGCACCCAGGTGGTCCATCAAGACCGCGACTTCCTGCTGATCTGCCTGATCTGTGCCGGCCTCGTCTCGCTCGTCACCATCCCGCTGGCCGGGCACCTGTCGGATCGCATCGGGCGCAAGCGGATGTATCTGATCGGCTCGGTCCTGACCGGGCTGTTCGGCTTCGCCTATTTCGGCCTGCTGAACACGGCGGCGCCGGCGCTGATCTTCATCGCCATCGTGCTGTCATTCGTGCCGCACGACCTGATGTATGGTCCGCAAGCGGCGCTGATCGCCGAATGCTTCACGCCGCGGCTGCGCTACAGCGGCAGTTCGATCGGCTACCAGCTCTCCTCGGTCATATCGGGCGGACCGGCACCGTTGATCGCCACCGCGCTGCTGGCGGCCACCGGCTCCGGCTACGTGATCGCGCTCTACATCCTGTTCTGCGCGGTGGTCAGCATTGTCGCGACCGCCATGATGCCCGACTACACCAACCAGGACATTTCCGAGGAGCACGACAGACCCTGATCGAATGATCCAAACGAGGTCCGCAAAAAAATGCGCGGGCCGCCTCGATCGGTGTCGAGGCATGCCCGCGCATTGAACTCGCGGATGCTGAATTCAGCCGTCGGTTAGCGTCAGTGGACGCTGACGGCCTGCAGCTCGTTGCTCCAGGCGTTCGCGATCGCGGCTTCGCGGCTGTCGGTCAGCATGATCGGCGTGCCGTCGGCGGCATGCAGTGCGAACAGCTTGAGGCCCGGCGCGATCTTCGGCGCCTGCGGAAAGAGATCCGGCACGTCCTCGGAACGGACCTGCTTCACATAGGCGATATGGCCCTCGCCCAGATGGGCCAGCGCTTCCGGCGTGACGCTCTCGGATTGGAAGATGATATTCGCTTCACTCATGGTCTCGACTCCTCAGTCAGATAAGCGGTCGAGTCCGCTCGTTGTTTCTATTATTCGTGTTCATTGATAGCGATTGTCTTAACGACCCGTTCAGGTTCTGGCCTCGCCAGGTCGATCGACAACAACCCGTTCTTCAGATCCGCGCCCAGCACCTGCATCCCCTCCGCCAGCACGAAGGTGCGCTGGAAGTGGCGCGCGGCGATGCCGCGATGGATGTATTGCCGAGCCTTGTCGTCCTGCTGGCGGCCGCGGATGACGAGCTGATTTTCCTCAATAGTTACATCGAGTTGGTCGCGGGTGAAGCCCGCCACCGCCAACGTGATGCGGAGCCGCTCGGGCTGTCCGTTGGTACGGTCGCACCGCTCGATATTGTACGGAGGATAGCCGTCAGCGCCCTTCACGACGCGGTCGAGCGCACGCTCGATCTCGTCGAATCCCAGAAGGAACGGACTGGACAACGATGGAACACGAGACATTACAAAGTCCTCTCGAAGCGACTTTGAGGGGCCCTTGCGGCACCCCATGCAACCGGCGGGCCGTGTGGCTTCTCCGGTCAGTGAGGGATATGGGGGCGATCTGGATAGCGTTCAAGCAGCCCCGAAACCAGCCTAAACGCCCGCAACATGGGGGGAAATTCTTCCCGATCAGTTACGGGCCGACGCGCTTGCGGCCGTCAGCGGTAAAAAGATGCAGTTTGTCGCGCGGCGCGACCGCCCGGATCTGCTCGCCGATCGCAGGCCCCGTGGCGCCGGGAACCCGGACGATCACTTCGCCGGGCGGCAGTTCGCCCGGATTGGCGGCGATGGCCCGTTCCTCGCGCTGGCGGCTGCCGTAGACGAAGGTCTCGGCGCCGACGTGCTCGATCGCCTCGACCGTCAGGCCGAGCGCGACGCCGCCGGAGGCGGTCTCGCCGGTGATCACGAAATCCTCCGGCCGGATGCCGACGATGCCGGCGCCATCGGCGCCCGCGATCTGGGAGGTCAGCTCGTCCGAGCGCAGCGGCATCAGGTTCATCGGCGGGGCGCCGATGAAGGAGGCGACGAAGGTGGTCGCCGGCTTCTGATAGATATCCAGCGGATTGCCGATCTGCTCGACCTGGCCGCCATTCATGACCACGAGGATGTCGGCGAGCGTCATCGCCTCGAGCTGGTCGTGGGTGACATAGATCGAGGTGGTGTTGAGCCGGCGCTGCAGCTTGCGGATCTCGACCCGCATCGCGATGCGCAGCTTGGCGTCGAGGTTCGACAGCGGCTCGTCGAACAGGAAGACTTTCGGCTGGCGCACGATGGCGCGGCCCATCGCGACGCGCTGGCGCTGGCCGCCGGACAGCTGGCGCGGCTTGCGCTCCAGCATCGGCGAGAGCTCGAGGACGCGCGCGGCTTCCTCGACGCGGGTCTTGACCTCGGCTTCGGCCATGCCGCGGTTGCGCAGGCCGTAGGCCATGTTGTTGTAGACGCTCATATGCGGATAGAGCGCGTAGTTCTGGAACACCATCGCGATGTCGCGATCGGCAGGCTCGATCTGGTTGACGATGCGGCCGCCGATGTCGATCTCGCCGCCGGTGATGGTCTCGAGCCCCGCGACCATGCGCAGCAGCGTGGACTTGCCGCAACCGCTTGGCCCGACCAGCACGCAGAACTGGCCGTCGCCGACGTCGACATCGACGCCCTTGATGGCCTCGAAGCCGCCGGGATAGGTCTTGCGGACGCTGCGCAGCGTGACGTTAGCCATTACTTTTCCGTCTCCACCAATCCGCGCACGAACAGTTTCTGCATCACGACGACGACGAACACCGGCGGCAGCATCGCGAGCAGTGCGGTCGCCATCACCACGGGCCATTCGGTCAGCGCATCGGTCGTGGTGATCATCTTGCGGATGCCGACCTGGATGGTCTGCATGTCGTCGCGCGTGGTGATCAAAAGCGGCCAGAGATACTGATTCCAGCCGAGGATGAAGAGGATCACGAACAACGCGGCCATGTTGGTGCGCGACAGCGGCAGCAGCGTATCCCAGAAGAAGCGGAACGGGCCCGCGCCGTCGATGCGCGAGGCCTCCAGCAACTCGTCCGGCACGGTCATGAAGAACTGCCGGAACAGCAGCGTCGCAGTCGCCGAGGCGATCAGCGGCAGCGACAGGCCGGCATAGCTGTCGAGCAGATGCAGGTCGGCGACGATCTTGTAGGTCGGATAGATGCGCACCTCGACCGGCAGCATCAAGGTGATGAAGATGATCCAGAAGATCGCCATCCGGAACGGAAATCGGAAATAGACGATCGCGTAGGCCGAGATGATCGAGATCGCGATTTTGCCGACCGCGATCAGCAGCGCCATGATCAGCGAGTTCAGCATCATGTTGAGCACCGGCTCGCGGGTCGAGCCGCTCGTGCCGACAAACAGCGTCTGGTAGTAGGTCTCGAAAAAATGGCCGCCGGGCAACAGCGACATCTGGCCGTTGGCGATGACGGCATTGTCCTGGGTCGAGGCGACGATCGCCAGATAGACCGGGAAGGCGACGATCGCGATCCCGATCCACAGGATGGCGTGAGCCAGATAGCGCTGAAAGCCTTCCTCCTCGACCATCAGTAGGTCACCTTGCGTTCGACGAAGCGGAACTGAATTCCCGTCAGCACGACGACGATGACCATCAGGATGACCGACTGTGCTGCGGAGGAGCCGAGATTGCCGCCGAGCAGGCCATCCGTATAGACCTTGTAGACTAGCGTCTCAGTCGCCTTGCCGGGGCCGCCGCGAGTCATCGTGTCGATGATGCCGAAGGTGTCGAAGAAGGCGTAGACGATGTTGATCACCAACAGGAAGAAGATGGTCGGCGACAGCAGCGGGAAGATCACGGTCCAGAACCGCCGCATCGGGCGGGCGCCGTCGATCGCGGCGGCCTCGATCACGCTCTTCGGGATGCTCTGCAGCCCGGCGAGGAAGAACAGGAAATTGTAGGAGATCTGCTTCCAGGCCGCGGCGAGGATGATCAGGGCTGCAGCCTGGTCGCCGTCGAGCAATGGATTCCAGTCAACGCCCATGGCGCGCAGATAGCGCGACAGCACGCCGAGCGAGGGATGCAGCATGAACACCCAGAGCACGCCGACCACCGGCGGTGCGACCGCGTAGGGCCAGATCAGCAGCGTGCGGTAGAGCGTCGAGCCGCGCAGCGGCTTGTCGGCCATCACCGCGAGCAGCAGCGCGAACGACAGCGAGGAGACCGCGATCGCAAGCGAGAACGCGAAGGTTCGGACGATCGCCGCGAAATAGGCCGGGTCCTTGAACAATTCGAGATAGTTCTCGAACCACACGAAGGTGGTCGAAAGGCCGAAAGCGTCCTGCAGCAGGAAGGATTGGATCACCGCCTGCGCGGCCGGCCAGTAGAAAAAAATCAGAACGATCGCGAGTTGCGGGGCAACCAGCGCGTAAGGCAACAGCTTTGACTGGAAAATCGCTTGCTTTTGCATGATCTCGCAAGAATTGGCAGGCCGCGCGCTTGCGGCCTGCCGGTTGCCTAAAGCATGATCCGGAAAAGTGCGAAGCGGTTTTCCGAAAAGATCATGCTCAAACAAGAAGCTAAAGCGCGGTGACGATTCAACCCGATCTTCATCGCGCTTTAGCCCATCATGTCAGTGGACGGCGGTCTTTTCAAATTGCCGCAGCATCTGGTTGCCGCGCTCGACGGCCGAGTCCAGCGCCTGCTTGGCGGTCTTCTTGCCGGCCAGCGCCTGCTCGATCTCCTCCGACCACATGTCGCGGAGCTGCACCATGTTGCCGAGGCGCAGACCGCGGGAATTCTCGGTCGGCTCCTTGTTGGTGAGTTCGAGCAGCGGGGTCTCCAGATAGGGCTGGTCCTTGTAGAAGCCCTCTTCCTTAGCCTTGGCGTAGGCGGCCTTGGTGATCGGCAGATAGCCCGAGGCCTTGTGGATCCAGATCTGGCGGTCGGTATCCGAGAGGAAGGTCAGGAACTTGGCCACGCCCTTGTATTCCTCAGCCGACTTGCCGCCCATCACCCAGAGCGAGGCGCCGCCGATGATCGAGTTCTGCGGTGCGCCCTTGGCGTCGGGATAATACGGCATCGGCGCGGCGGTGAAGTTGAACTTGGCCTGCGCCTTGACGTTGCCGAAGAAGGCCGACGAGGTCAGGTAGATCGGGCACTCGCCCGCGGTGAAGCGGCCTTCGCCGGTGTTGGTGCGGCCGGCGTAGTCGTAGGTCTTGTCCTTCTGCAGCTCGACCAGGTTCTCGAGATGCTTGACCTGCAGCGGGCCGTTGAATTCGAGCACGGTGTCGAAGCCGTCGAGGCCGTTGGCCTTGCTGGCGAGCGGCACGTTGTGCCAGGCCGAGAGCTGCTCGAGATTGACCCAGGTGACCCACGAGCCGGAGAAGCCGCAGGTGGTGTAGCCGGCCGCCTTCAGTTTCTTGGCGTCCTCGAACACTTGCGGCCAGGTCTTCGGGATCTCCGCGATGTTGGCCTTCTTCAGCGCATCGAGATTGACCCACATCACGGTCGACGACGAGTTGAAGGGGAACGACAGCATCTCGCCCTTCGAGGTCGAGTAATAGCCGGTGATCGCAGGCAGATAGACGCTCGGATCGAACTTCTCGCCGGCGTCGGCCATCAGCTTGTAGACCGGTTTGACGGCGCCGGTGGCGGCCATCATCGTCGCGGTGCCGACCTCGAACACCTGCATGATGTGCGGCGCGTTGCCGGCGCGGAACGCGGCGATGCCGGCGTTCATGGTGTCGGCGTAGCCGCCCTTGTAGGTCGGGATCACCTTGTAGTCGGACTGCGAGGTGTTGAAGTCGTTGGCCAGCTTGACGATGACATCGTTGTTGGCGCCGGTCATCGCGTGCCACCACTGAATTTCCGTCACTGCAAACGCAGGCGACGCGAATACAAGCGTGGCAGCGGCTGCCGCAGCAGCGCCGAGTCGTCTGAAAATCATCAAAAGCCCCTCCGGTTGGAACACCATCTTTCGTTGGGCGCGTTATCAGCGCCGGATGACGTTCAAATGACCGTATAAACGAAAGCCATGGTACGGGGGAAGCCGAAGCAAAGGGAAGCGCTAAAAAAGGCGGAGAACGCAGCCGCGTGCGTGCGGTGCAACGCCGGACGCGACGTTGCACCGCAGGGGCGATGTGTTGGCTTGCCCATCCCGCATCGCGTGCGGGACGGGCTTTGCTCGAATACGCTTTTAGCGCTTGCGCTGGGGACCGCAGACCACGCCCTTGTCGACCAGGCTGTTGATCTCGTCCCTGGAGTAGCCGAACTCGCCGAGCACCTCCGCAGCGTGCTGGCTGAACTTCGGTGGCGTGCGGCGCAGGCTCGGCTTGGTGCGTTCGAGGCGGATCGGCGAGGCGACGCCCTTGTACCAATCCTTCTCGATGACGTCGCCGCGATGGATCGTGTGCGGGTTGGTCAGCGCCTGGTCGATCTTCTGCACGGGGCCAGCCGGCAGGCCGGCAGCGAGCAGCCGGTTGCACAGCGGCTCGGCCTCGTGCTGGCTGAACACCGCGGCAAGCTCGGCGCGCAGCGCATCGCGGTTGGCGATGCGGTCCTTGTTGCGGGCAAAGCGCGGATCGGTGCCGAGCTCCGGCTTGCCGATTTCCTTGGCGAGCTTCCGGAAGGTGCCGTCATTGCCGACGCCGATGAAGATGTTGTCGGTCTTGGTCGGGAAGATCGCGTAGGGAACGAGGTTCGGGTGCTCGTTGCCGGTGAGCTGTGGCGGCTTGCCATGCATGAAATAGTTCGCGGTATGCGGATGCATGATCGCAAGCCCGGTCTCGTACAGCGTGGTCTCGATGAACTGGCCGAGCCCCGAGCGCTGCCGCTCCGACAGCGCCATCAGGATGCCGATCGCCGCATAGAGCCCGGTCGTGATGTCGACCAGCGGCACGCCGATGCGCATCGGGCCGCTCTCCGGCGAGCCGGTCGCCGCGATCATGCCGGTCATCGCCTGGATGATCGCGTCATAGCCGGGATTGCCGCCGCGCGGGCCGTCGGCGCCGAAGCCGGAGATCCGGCAATGCACGAGGCGCGGAAATTTCGCACGCAGTACGTCGTTGCCGATGCCCCATTTGTCGAGCGTGCCCGGCTTGAAGTTCTCGATCAGCACGTCGGCGGTCTCGAGCATCTTCATCAGCACTGCGCGTCCACCCTCGGAGGCGAGGTCGAGGCCGATCGAGCGCTTGTTGCGGTTGATGCCGACGAAATAGGCCGCGTCTTCCTCATGGAAGGGAGGGCCCCAGTCGCGCACCTCGTCGCCGGCGGGCGGCTCGACCTTGATCACGTCGGCGCCGTGGTCGGCAAGGATCTGGGTGCAATACGGGCCGCCGAGCACGCGCGTCAGATCGATCACGCGCAGTCCGGTCATCGCGCCCGTAGCTGCTGGGGTATTCATGGAAACAACCTTCGCTCAGTTGGGATCGGATAACGAGGGTCCCAGAGCTAACGGTCTTCAGGCGAGGCAGCAATGCTTCCGTCGGCGCAGGCCCATGCAGCAGGCGGCGCGTGCGTTCGCCAAGCGAACTGAAAAGAGCGAACTGGCATCTGCAATGCTCTCTTGAAACGCAATAGTCCGCCACGCGGCACGTGGCGGACTATCGGCAGTCGGTGAGTTAGACGACGCTCAGCTTGACGTCGACATTGCCGCGGGTCGCGTTGGAATAGGGGCACACATGGTGGGCCTTCTCGACCAGCGCTTCGGCGTCGGCCCGGGACAGGCCGGGCAGCGAGACGGCGAGATCGACGGCGAGGCCGAAGCCGCCTTCCGAGCGCGGGCCGATGCCGACTGTCGAGGTCACCGAGGCGTCGGCGGGAACCTTGGGACCGCCCTGGGAGGCGACGAACTTCATGGCGCCGATGAAGCAGGCGGCATAGCCGGCTGCGAACAGCTGCTCCGGATTGTTGCCGGCGCCACCGCCGCCACCGAGCTCCTTCGGGGTCGTGAGCTTGACGTCGAGCGCGCCGTCGAGCGTTGCCGCATGGCCGTCGCGGCCGCCGGTTGCCTTGGCGCTGGTCTTATAGAGCACGTTCACAGACATTGTGGTCTCCCTTGGGTTTGGACTTCAGTTCGAATTCGACGTGCTATGTATTGCATCCAATTAGATTGTGCGCAATATAAATTATGCGGCCTCACATTTAATTGTTCGCAATTGAATCCGCGGTCCTGTGAGCCCAGAATGACCCGGAAACGAGATGGATTCGATGGGAATCATGGTCAGGAAACAGACGGCGGCGGATCAGGCGCTGCGGCTCGATAACCAGATCTGCTTTGCGGTCTATTCGACCGCGCACGCCTTCAACCGGGTCTACAAGCCGCTGCTCGACCGGCTCGGGCTGACCTATCCGCAGTATCTCGTGATGCTGGCGCTATGGGAGCGCGACGACGTGCCGGTGAAGGACCTCGGCGAGCGCCTGTTCCTGGATTCCGGCACGCTGACACCGCTGCTGAAACGGCTCGAAGCGGCGGAACTGATCAAGCGGACCCGCAGCACCGAAGACGAGCGGGTCGTGCTGATCGCACTGACGCCGCAGGGCCACGCGCTGCGCGAAAAGGCCAAGGCCGTTCCGCAGTCGATCCTTGCGGCCTCGGACTGTACGGTTGGCGAGTTGATGGCGATGAAGGATGAAATCGTCGCGCTGCGCGACCGGCTCAATGCGGTGCTGGGGGAGTAGTGGGGCGTGGTTAGAGACGCTTCTTGGCGAAGGCGCGGCCGCTATGGGATTTGAGATATTTCTCGAATGCCAGAGCTTTGTACTTGTCCGGAAATGCGCAGTACCAGACGAGCTGTCACGGCCTGAATTTTGAGGTGTGCGCGGACTTGCCGGCATTGTGCTCGGGAATCCGCCGTTTCAGATCCTCGGTGGCGCCAACGTATTCCTGATCAGGGAAGTTGATGCTGCGGATGATGTAGACGTACCACATTCGCATCCACTGAAGCCCGACGGGAGTAGAACCCTTGGCAGTCCGTCTTCGCCCTTCGGGCTACGCCGGACACCACGCTTCGCCCTTCAGGCAACTCGTGGCTGCGCCACGCGTAGCCTGAAGGGCGAAGCGTGGTGGAGCCAGGCGGGATCGAACCGCCGACCTCTTGCATGCCATGCAAGCGCTCTCCCAGCTGAGCTATGGCCCCTTATCCAGTGGGATGATCCTGGGGGATCGATCCCGGCCCGCGCGGCCTAGATGACTCGCGCGGCAGCACCGTTGATCATAGATCGGCGCCGATCTCAAGTCTCTTCGTCACCGCCGACGTCACCAATAATATCGGTCACGTCCTCATCGCCCTCTTCCTCGTCGGCGATGAAGGTCGAATCGTCGTCGTCATCGTCGTCGATGGTCTCGTCGACCTCGATATCGTCCTCGGACTCGGGAACCACGGCCTTGACCTTGCCGGTGTTCTCCTCGGCATCGGCCTCCTCGAGCGAGACCAACTCTTCGGTCTCGGCCGCCTCGGGCATCTCGGCGGCGGTCGCAGGCGAACTGACGGTGGCGCCACGGCCGCCCCGCGGCGGGGCGACAGGCGCGATCGGCACGACCTCACCGGTGTAGGGCGAAATCACCGGATTCTTGTTGAGGTCGTAGAACTTCTTGCCCGTGGTCGGGCAAATGCGCTTGGTTCCGAGCTCGGACTTAGCCAACGTGGTCATCCCAGAATTTTGCTGAAAAACGGTGCTTCACTTGGCTAGTTGAGGAGCCGCTGTCAATAGCGGTTTGTGCGCAAGTGACGGGCGCGTGACGCGGTGTTGCCTATGTGATACCTGCCGCGGCGCGAGAGGACACAATCTTGGCTCATTCCGACACCCCGACCCCGCTGGAATCGCGCGTTTGCGGCCCCTTGGCCGGCAAGGTCCGCGTTCCCGGCGACAAATCGATTTCCCACCGTGCCCTGATCCTCGGGGCGCTTTCGGTCGGCGAAACCCGCATTTCCGGCCTTCTGGAGGGCGAGGACGTCCTCAATACCGCCAAATCCATGCGCGCGCTGGGCGCCAAGGTGGAGCGGACGGCGCCTTTTGCCTGGTCGGTCGCAGGCGTCGGGGTCGGTGGATTCGCCCAGCCCTCGGCTCCGCTCGATTTCGGCAATTCCGGCACCGGCTGCCGGCTGGTGATGGGCGCGGTGGCCGGCTGCCCGATCGCGGCCATCTTCGACGGCGACGCCTCGCTGCGTACGCGGCCGATGCGCCGGATTCTCGATCCCTTGGAGCTGATGGGCGCCCGGACCAGCGACATCAGGGAGGGCGGCAGGCTGCCGCTCACCCTGCACGGCGCCCGCTATCCGGTACCGATCGTCTACAAGACCCCGGTCGCCTCGGCCCAGATCAAGTCCGCGGTGCTGCTGGCGGGCCTGTCCGCGCCTGGCATCACCACGGTCATCGAGCAGGAGGCGAGCCGCGACCACACCGAGCTGATGCTGAAGCATTTCGGCGCCGAGATCTCCACGGACAAGGAAGGCAGCCACGGCCGCAGGATCTCGCTGAATGGCGAGCCCGAGCTGCACGGCGCTGAGGTCGTGGTGCCCGCCGATCCGTCCTCGGCGTCGTTCCCGATCGTGGCGGCGCTGATCGTCGGAGGGTCCGACGTCGTGTTCTCCGACGTGATGACCAATCCGCTGCGCACCGGCCTGTTCACCACCTTGCGCGAAATGGGCGCCTCGATCGAGGAGAGCGATGTGCGCGGCGATGCCGGCGAGCCGATGGCGCAATTGCGCGTGCGGGCCTCGAAGCTGAAGGGCGTCGAGGTGCCGCCGGAGCGCGCGCCATCGATGATCGACGAATATCTGGTGCTGGCGGTCGCCGCTGCGTTCGCCGAGGGCACCACGATCATGCGCGGACTGCAGGAGCTGCGCGTCAAGGAATCCGACCGTCTCGAAGCCACCGCTGACATGCTGCGCGTCAACGGCGTCAAGGTCGAGGTTTCCGGCGATGATCTGATCGTCGAGGGCCGTGGCCACGTTCCAGGCGGCGGCCTCGTTGCCACCCACATGGATCATCGCATCGCGATGTCGGCGCTGGTGATGGGCTGTGCTTCGGATCGGCCGGTGAAGATCGATGACACCGCTTTCATCGCCACCAGTTTCCCGGATTTCATTCCGATGATGCGCGCACTCGGAGCTGACTTCGCATGATCATCGCCATCGACGGACCCGCCGCCTCCGGCAAGGGCACGCTCGGCAAGCGGCTCGCCCACCACTACGGCTACCGCCATCTCGACACCGGCGTGATCTACCGCGCGGTGGCCTATGCGATGATGGCACAAGGCGCCGACCTCAACGACGAGGCGCTCGCGGTATCAGTCGCGCTCGAGCTCGATCCCGAGAAATTCGGCAATCCGATCCTGAAGACCCAGAAGGTCGGCGAGGGCGCATCGGTTGTCTCGGCCTTTCCGAGGGTGCGCGAGGCGCTGGTCAGCTTCCAGCGCCAGTTCGCCGCCGATCCGCCCGGTGCGGTGCTGGATGGACGCGATATCGGCACCGTGATCTGCCCGGATGCCGACGTGAAGATCTTCGTGGTCGCCGATCCCCGCGTGCGGGCGCGTCGGCGCACCCTGGAGGCCCGCGCCCGTGGCGAGGACGCCGACGAGGAAGCGGTGCTGGCTGACATCCTCAAGCGCGACGAGCGGGACAAGAACCGCGCCGTTGCGCCGTTGCGGCCGGCGGCGGACGCCCACACGCTGGACAATTCCAATCTCGACATCGAGGCCGGCGTCCGCGCCGCCATCGCCATCGTCGAGGCGGCGCGCGCCCGGCGCTAGAATCGCCGGCATCGGAGGGCCCTTTCGGCCCGAAAACCCAGCAAAATGGGGCATTTCCTGCTTGCCGAAAACGGCTTGCAGGGCTATATCAGCGCCGTTCGGAGCGCCATCGACCGTGTCGAGGCCGTGTCTGAGCGGGCCGGCGCCGGGTTTGAACCCTCGCCGCATCTGGAGGAACGCCCGCTCCCAGGTCTTGAAGTCGATATTTTCGTTTCAGGCTCCGGATCATTCAAACGTACCGAACGTGCAGTTTTACTGCCGGCCCGCTGTTGCACCTCCTGCAATGAGCGGTCGTCAGGGTTTGCGGAACCCTGACACTTCACGCGCGGTGCGCCCATCAACCCGAACGGCCGGCATGATCCCGCATTTGGAGAACAAATGGCTTCGAATACTGTGTCTTCCTATACCCCCACCCGCGACGATTTCGCGGCGATGCTTGATGAATCCTTTGCCGGCGGCAATTTGCAGGAAAGCTCGGTCATCAAGGGCAAGGTGGTTGCAATTGAGAAGGACATGGCCGTCATCGACGTCGGCCTGAAGACCGAAGGCCGCGTGGCGCTGCGCGAATTCGCCGGCCCCGGCCGTGAAAGCGAACTGAAAGTCGGCGACGAAGTCGAGGTGTTCCTCGACCGGATCGAGAATGCGCTCGGCGAAGCCGTGCTGTCGCGCGACAAGGCGCGCCGCGAGGAAAGCTGGGGCAAGCTCGAGAAAGCGTTCCAGAACAACGAAAAGGTCAACGGCGTCATCTTCAACCAGGTCAAGGGCGGCTTCACGGTCGACCTCGACGGTGCGGTGGCCTTCCTGCCGCGCTCGCAGGTCGACATTCGTCCGATCCGCGACGTTGCGCCGCTGATGAACAACTCGCAGCCGTTCCAGATCCTCAAGATGGACCGCCGCCGCGGCAACATCGTGGTGTCGCGCCGCACGGTTCTCGAAGAGACCCGCGCCGAGCAGCGCCAGGAGCTGGTGCAGAACCTCGAAGAGGGTCAGGTGATCGACGGCGTGGTCAAGAACATCACCGATTACGGTGCGTTCGTTGATCTCGGCGGCATCGACGGCCTGCTCCACGTGACCGATATCGCTTGGCGCCGCGTCAACCACCCGACCGAGGTGCTGACCATCGGCCAGACCGTGAAGGTCAAGATCATCAAGATCAACCACGAGACGCACCGCATCTCGCTGGGCATGAAGCAGCTCTTGGATGATCCGTGGCAGGGCATCGAAGCCAAGTACCCGCTGGGTGCCCGCTTCACCGGCCGCGTCACCAACATCACCGACTACGGCGCGTTCGTCGAGCTCGAGCCGGGCATCGAAGGCCTGATCCACGTCTCCGAGATGTCGTGGACCAAGAAGAACATGCACCCCGGCAAGATCGTTTCGACCTCGCAGGAAGTCGAAGTGCAGGTGCTGGAAGTCGATTCGGTCAAGCGCCGCATCTCGCTCGGTCTCAAGCAGACCATGCGCAATCCCTGGGAAGTCTTCGTCGAGAAGTTCCCGGTCGGTTCGGTGGTCGAGGGCGAGGTCAAGAACAAGACCGAGTTCGGACTTTTCTTGGGTCTCGAGGGCGACGTCGACGGCATGGTCCACCTCTCCGACCTCGACTGGAAGCTTCCGGGCGAGCAGGTCATCGACAACTTCAAGAAGGGCGACATGGTCAAGGCCGTGGTGCTCGATGTCGATGTCGAGAAGGAGCGCATCTCGCTCGGCGTCAAGCAGCTCGAAGGCGACCCCTTCGCCGAGCCGGGCGACGTCAAGAAGGGCGCGGTCGTGACCTGCGAAGTGCTCGAAGTGAAGGAGAGCGGCATCGAGGTCCGGATTTCGGGCACCGAGTTCACCACCTTCATCAAGCGGTCCGAGCTGGCCCGCGATCGCAACGACCAGCGCGCCGAACGCTTCGCCGTCGGCGAGAAGGTCGATGCCCGCGTCATCCAGTTCGACAAGAAGGCCCGCAAGGTGCAGGTCTCGATCAAGGCGCTGGAAGTTGCCGAAGAGAAGGAAGCCATCGCGCAGTACGGCTCCTCCGATTCGGGAGCGACGCTTGGCGACATCCTCGGCACCGCGCTGAAGAACCGCGGCACCGACAAGTAAGCATTCGCTATAGTTCAGGCGAACATTGGGGCCCCGGCGCAAGCCGGGGCCCCTTTTGTTGGTCCCATTGTCCTTGTAGCCCGGATGAAGCGCAGCGAAATCCGGGGCTCTATCCCCGCGGCGATCTTTCCCGGATTACGCTTCGCTTCATCCGGGCTACTAATGTCGGCGATGTCGCGGGCCTTGTTTTCTTCATATTGCGTCGCAATTGATGTATTTGGCTAAGCTGATAGTGACGCTGCGACGGCAAAACGCGCGGATTGCGCGCTGACTATTTCTGGAGAGATCGGATGTCGCTGGATTCAGACGTGATCGTCGACCGTCGCCGGATCAGGCGCAAGCTGACATTCTGGCGCGTCGCCGCGGCGGTCATCGCGATCGCGGCCATCGTCGGCGTGGGTGTGATCGCCGCCGGCGGACGCGGCGCCTTCTCGACGTCGAACACGATCGCGCGGATCAATATCGACGGACTGATCCGCAGCGACCAGGAGCGCGTCGAGGCGCTGGAGCGGCTCGGCAAGTCGAGCTATGCGGCGGTTGTCGTGCACATCAATTCGCCCGGTGGCACCACCGCGGGCTCCGAGCAGCTTTACGACTCGCTGATGCAGTTGAAGGCGAAGAAGCCGCTCGTCGTCGTGGTCGAGGGCTTGGCCGCCTCGGGCGGCTACATCACCGCGATCGCCTCCGACCATATCGTCGCCCAGCAGACCTCGCTGGTCGGGTCGATCGGCGTGCTGTTCCAGTTTCCCAACGTTTCCGAATTGCTCAAGACCGTCGGCGTGAAGATGGAGGAGATCAAATCCTCGCCGCTGAAGGCCGCGCCCAACGGAATGGAGCCGACCAGCCCCGAGGCCCGCGCCGCGATCGAGGGCCTGGTCAAGGATTCCTATGCATGGTTCCGTGGATTGGTGAAGGAACGGCGCGGCATGGACGACGCCCTGCTGGAGAAGGTCGCGGATGGCCGCGTCTTCACTGGCCGGCAGGCGGTCGACCTCAAGCTGATCGATCAGCTCGGGGATGAGAAGACCGCGATCGCCTGGCTGGTTGCGGAGAAGAAGGTCAAAAGCGACCTGCCGGTGCGCAATTACAAGCTCAATCCGCGATTCAGCGACCTGACCTTCCTGCGCACCGCGGCGTCGATGACGCTCGATGCGTTCGGCCTTGGCGGCATCGCGCGGCGGATCGAGCAGGGTGGCGTAGCCCAGGCGGTCGACCGATTCGGGCTCGACGGCATGCTGGCGCTGTGGGCTCCCGGAGGAACCGACTAGTCGAGAGCGAAAGGCGTACTGATCAGGGTATTCTCGCTCTGCGGGAATCGCCGCATGCCCCAATTGGGCTATTTGTCACGCGATTTCACGGCGTCCTAAATCGATTTAGCGTCTTGACAGTGCACGGCATTTTCACGGAAATGGGTTTCCGCAAGAGCCCGGATCCCATTTTCGATGATCAAATCCGAACTTGTTCAGCGTATCGCCGAGCACAACCCGCACCTCTACCAGCGGGACGTCGAGAACATTGTGAATGCGATTCTCGATGAAATCGTCGCGGCGCTGGCGCGTGGCGACCGCGTCGAGCTGCGCGGTTTTGGCGCTTTCTCGGTGAAGCATCGCCCGGCCCGTGCCGGCCGCAATCCGCGTACCGGCGAGCATGTGCCGGTCGACCAGAAGAGCGTGCCGTTCTTCAAGACCGGCAAGGAAATGCGCGAGCGCCTCAATCGCGACGAGGCTGAGGCGGGGGCCTCCAAGATCGACGCGCCCAAGGCTGATGCTTAAGGCTGACGCTTAGCGCGACGCCCGGCGTTGTCGTTGCTGCGGGCGACGGGCCCGCACTTTCTCCATCGCGGCGAGAGATGGTCATGCGAAAGTTCTTCACGGCAGTGGTCGTCGTTCCGCTCGGGCTGATCTTCATCATCTTTGCCGTCGCCAACCGTCACTGGGTGACGGTGTCGTTTGATCCCTTCAACTCTGTGACGCCGACGGTTGCGGTCACACTGCCGCTGTTCGTCGTCATCATCGCGTCCGCCATTCTCGGCGTAATCGCCGGTGGCATTGGAACTTGGTTCAAGCAAGGGCGCTGGCGCCGCGCCGCCCGGCAGCATGAGGCCGACGCCCGGCACGTCCGCGCCGAGCTCGCCGACCTCAGGGCCACCGCCTCCCGGGACGACGCGCAGCGCCGTTCGGCCCCGGCCCAGCTGGGCTTTTACGGGCCCAATGGGCGAGACAAGCAGGGCGCGACGTTGTAGAACCCGCCCCGTCGGACCCGGGCCAACCCCTGTCCGGACGCCCGAAAACCCGTTTTTGAGACCCGTTTCGAGACCATGCCCCTGCTCGTCAAAATCTGCGGCCTGTCCACGCGCGAGACGCTCGACGTCGCGCTTGAGGGCGGCGCGGACATGGTGGGGTTCGTGTTCTTCTCCCCGTCGCCGCGCCATATCAGCCTCGAGACCGCGCGCGAGCTCGGCAGCCGCGCCAAGGGCCGCGCCGTCAAGGTCGCGCTGACCGTCGATGCCGACGACGCCACGCTCGAAAACATCGTCGAGACGCTGCGCCCGGATATCCTGCAACTGCACGGCAAGGAAACCACCGCGCGGCTGCGCGACATCAAGCAGAAGTTCGGCCTGCCGCTGATGAAGGCGCTGCCGGTCGAGACCGCGGCCGATCTCGCCCCGCTGCCGGGCTATGCCGGCGTCGCCGACCGCATCCTGTTCGATGCCCGCGCGCCGAAGGATGCCACGCGGCCGGGCGGTCTCGGCGCGCCCTTCGACTGGCACCTGCTGGAAAATCTGGATCTCGCGCTGCCCTACATGGTCTCCGGCGGGCTCAACGCCGAGAACGTCGCTGAAGCTGTCCGCGTCACCCGCGCCGGCGGGGTCGACGTGTCGTCGGGCGTCGAGCGCACGCCTGGTATCAAGGATCCCGAGCTGATCCGCGCCTTCATCCGCGCCGCACGCGCAACCCAAAGAACTACCCAAGAACTGATGGTTCGATGAATCAAAACTTGCCCAATTCCTTCCGCAGCGGCCCCGACGAGCGCGGGCATTTCGGCATTTTCGGCGGACGCTTCGTCGCGGAAACGCTGATGCCGCTGATCCTCGATCTCGAAAAGGCCTATGCCGACGCCAAGGCCGATCCGGCGTTTCAGGCCGAGATGAACGTCTATCTGAAGGACTATGTCGGCCGGCCCTCGCCGCTCTACTTCGCCGAACGGCTCACCGAGCATCTCGGCGGCGCGAAGATCTATCTGAAGCGCGAGGAGCTCAACCACACCGGTTCGCACAAGGTCAACAACGTGCTCGGCCAGATCATGGTCGCGCGCCGGATGGGCAAGAAGCGCATCATCGCCGAGACCGGCGCCGGCCAGCATGGCGTGGCGACGGCGACGCTGTGCGCGCGGTTCGGGCTCGAATGCGTGGTCTATATGGGCGCGGTCGACGTCGAGCGGCAGCAGCCGAACGTGATCCGCATGGAGATGCTGGGCGCCAAGGTCGTCCCGGTGCAGTCGGGCGCGCGCACGCTGAAGGATGCGATGAACGACGCGCTGCGCGACTGGGTCACCAATGTGCACAACACCTTCTATTGCATCGGCACGGTGGCGGGTCCGCACCCCTATCCGATGATGGTGCGTGATTTCCAGTCGATCATCGGCCACGAGACCCGCACGCAGATGCAGGAGGCCGAGGGCCGCCTGCCGGACTCGCTGATCGCCTGCATCGGCGGCGGCTCCAATGCGATGGGCCTGTTCCATCCGTTCCTCGACGATCCCTCGGTCGAGATTTTTGGTGTCGAAGCGGCCGGTCACGGGCTGACGCAGCTGCATGCCGCCTCGCTCGCCGGCGGGCGCCCCGGCGTGCTGCACGGCAACCGCACCTATCTTCTGATGGACGCCGACGGCCAGATCGAGGAAGCGCATTCGATCTCGGCGGGCCTCGATTATCCCGGTATCGGCCCCGAGCACGCCTGGCTGCACGAGACCGGCCGCGTGAAATATCTCTCGGCGACCGACGAGGAGGCGCTGGCCGCATTCCAGCTGCTGTCGCGGCTCGAGGGCATCATCCCCGCGCTCGAATCCGCGCACGCCATCGCAAAACTGTCCGAACTCGCGCCGCAGCGGCCGAAGGATCACCTGATGGTGGTCAACCTCTCGGGCCGTGGCGACAAGGACGTGCCGCAGGTCGGCGACATCTTGAAGGCGAGGCAGAAGTGACCACCCGTATCGACGCACGTTTCGCCGAGCTGAAGCAGCAGGGCCGCTCCGCTTTCGTCACCTTCGTGATGGCCGGCGACCCCGACGCAAAAACCTCGCTCGACATCCTCAAGGCGCTGCCGAAGGCCGGCGCCGATGTCATCGAGATCGGCATGCCCTTCACCGATCCGATGGCCGATGGCCCGTCGATCCAGGCCGCTGGCCTGCGCGCGCTCAAGGGCGGCATGACGCTGCGCAAGACGCTGGCGATGGTCCGCGACTTCCGCAAGGACGACAACGCGACGCCGATCGTGCTGATGGGTTACTACAATCCGATCTACATCTACGGCGTCGAGAGCTTCCTGGCCGATGCCAAGACCGCCGGCGTCGATGGCCTGATCATCGTCGACCTGCCGCCGGAGGAAGACACCGAGCTCTGCATCCCCGCGTTGAAGGCCGGGCTGAACTTCATCCGGCTGGCGACGCCGACCACCGACGACAAGCGCCTGCCGGCGGTGCTCGCGAACACCTCGGGCTTTGTCTATTACGTCTCGATCACCGGCATCACCGGCGCTGCGACGGCCGATTCGAACGCGGTTGCGGAAGCCGTCGCCCGCATCAAGCGGCACACCAAGCTGCCGGTCTGCGTCGGCTTCGGCATCCGCACGCCGGAAACGGCGCGCGCGATCGCCGAGAACGCCAACGGCGCCGTGGTCGGCACCGCGATCGTCGACGTGGTGCGCGCCAATCTCGATGCCGAGGGCCGCGCGACGCCGAAGACCGTGAGCGCGGTGGCGGACCTGGTGTCTGCGCTGGCGCAGGGGGTCCGGGGCGCCAAGCAGGCCGCTGAATAAGCCACATTTTGCGGCAACAAGGCCGCCAACGGCGGCTTGCCGGGTTCGCCCGGCCCGCCATATATCCAGCTGGTGCCGGGACTGACCCCGCATTTCGGAGCGAACCATGAACTGGCTCACCAACGTCGTCCGGCCGAAGATCCGCAACATCCTGCGGCGCGAGACGCCGGAGAACCTCTGGATCAAGTGCCCGGATTCCGGGCAGCTCGTGTTCTACAAGGACGTCGAGGCCAACCAGTTCGTGATCCCCGGCTCGAACTACCACATGCGCATGGGCGCGGTGGCGCGGCTGAAGTCGATCTTCGACAACGAGACCTGGTTCGACGTTGCGCTGCCCGAGGTGACGGCGGATCCGCTGAAATTCCGCGACGAGCGCAAATATGTCGACAAGATCAGGGATGCGCGGGCCAAGACCGGCCTGAACGACGCGGTCAAGGTCGGCTACGGCAAGCTCGAAGGCACCGGCGTCGTGGTCGCGGTGCAGGATTTCGATTTCATGGGCGGCTCGCTCGGCATGGCTGCCGGTGAAGCGATCGTGCGCGGGCTCGAGCTCGCGGTCGAGAAGAAGTCGCCCTTCATCGTATTCGCCGCGTCCGGCGGCGCGCGGATGCAGGAAGGCATCCTGTCGCTGATGCAGATGCCGCGCACCACGGTCGGCGTGCAGATGCTGCGCGAGGCGAAGCAGCCCTATATTGTGGTGCTGACCAATCCGACCACCGGCGGCGTGACCGCCTCCTATGCGATGCTCGGCGACGTTCAGATTGCCGAACCCGGCGCGCTGATCGGCTTTGCCGGCGCGCGGGTGATCGAGCAGACCATTCGCGAGAAGCTGCCGGAAGGTTTTCAGCGCGCCGAATATCTCCGCGAGCACGGCATGGTCGACATGGTCGTCCACCGCCATGAGATGAAAGCCACGCTGGCGCGGCTGTGCCGCCTGCTGACCAAGGCGCCGGCGCCTGAAACCGCGTCCAAGCCCACGGTCGCCGTCACCGAGCCGGCCCAGATCGTCACGGCACCGGAGACGGTGCCGGCCGCGCCGCACGCGTGACCGCAAGCGCCGCCCCATCGCAACCCTCGTTCGAGGCGTTGATCGCGCGGATATCGGCGCTGCATCCGAAGCGCATCGATCTCAGCCTCGATCGCATGCGCGGCCTGATGGAGCGGCTCGATCATCCCGAGCGCAAGCTGCCGCCGGTGATCCATGTCGCCGGCACCAACGGCAAGGGCTCGACGATCGCCTATCTGCGCGCGATCCTCGAAGCCGCCGGCCTGCGCGTGCACGTCTTCACATCGCCCTATCTGGTCCGGCTCAACGAATGCTACCGGCTGGGCGCTGTCGGCGGCGGCAAGCTCGTCGGTGACGACGAGCTGCGCACGACGTTCGAGCATTGCGAGCGCATCAACGCCGGCAATCCCATCACCATCTTCGAGATGGAGACGGCGGTGGCGTTCTGCCTGTTCGCGAAGCATCCGGCCGACGTTGCGCTGCTCGAGGTCGGCCTCGGCGGCCGGCTGGATTCGACCAATGTGGTCGAGACGCCGCTGGCCTCGGTGATTACGCCGGTCAGCATGGATCACATGGAATTCCTCGGTGATACCTTGACTTTGATAGCCGGCGAGAAGGCCGCGATCATCAAGCGCAAGGTGCCGGTGGTCTCTGCCGAGCAGGCGCCGGATGCGATGGCCGTGATCGAGGCGGAGGCGAGGCGCATGCGCGCGCCGCTGCATGCCGCCGGCCAGCAATGGCATGTCGGCGTCGAGCGCGGCCGGCTGGTCTATCAGGACGAACGCGGCCTGATGGATCTCGCCGCGCCAAAACTGTTCGGTCGGCACCAGTTCGACAATGCGGGCCTCGCGATCGCGACCTTGCGTGCGATCGACACGTTCAAGCTCAACATCGCGGCCTATGAGGCCGGCATCGTCAACGCGGAATGGCCGGCGCGGATGCAGCGGCTGGTCTCAGGCGCGCTGGTCTGCCAGGGGCCGCAGGGCTCCGAGGTCTGGCTCGATGGCGGGCACAATGCCGAGGGCGGCCGCGTTGCGGCGGCGGCGCTCGGCGATCTCGAGGAGCGCGTGTCGCGGCCGCTGGTCGTGATCACAGGCATGATGGCCAACAAGGATGCCAATGCCTTCCTCGCCAATTTCGCCGGGCTGACGCGCCACATCATCGCGGTCCCGGTGCCCGGCCGCGACAACGGCATGGCGCCGGACAAGCTCGCCGATGCCGCGCGTGCGCTCGGCATGCGCGTCGAGATCGCATCCGGTGTCGACGCCGCGTTGCAACGGCTCGCCACGCTGGCCTACGAGGTGCCGCCGCGCATCCTGATCGCCGGCTCGCTTTACCTGGCCGGCCCGGTGCTCGCGGCCAACGGCACGCCTCCTGCATGATCCCGGTGTCGTAGCCCGGATGCAGCGAAGCGAAATCCGGGGCCACACGATCCGCGGACGCTGAATCCCGGATTGCGCTTCGCTCCATCCGGGCTACGGGACGTGGCGCTTGAGGACAGGACAACACCATGCGCTTTGCTGCGATCGCCGACATCCACGGCAACCATCTCGCACTTGAAGCGGTGCTGTCGGACATCCGGGCGCAGGGAATTTCCGATATCGTCGATCTCGGCGACATGGTGAGCGGGCCGCTCGACGCCCGGCCGACCATCGACATGCTGATGGCGCTCGATGCCGTCCATCTGCTCGGCAATCACGACCGCTATCTGATCGACCGCCCGCACGAGAAAATGGGCTCCTGGGAGCGGCTGACCTACACCCAGCTCGAGCCGCGGCATCTCGACTGGCTGCGCACGCTGCCGGCGAATGCGGTCTATCGCGACGAGGTTTTCCTCTGTCACGCGACACCGCAGGACGACGAAACCTATTGGCTCGAGACGGTGCTGCCGGGCGGCGAAGTCTGCATATCCACGCTGGAAGCGATCGAGGCGAGGGCAGCCGGCGTGACGCAATCGCTGATCCTGTGCGCGCACACCCATACCGCGCGCGCCGTGCGGCTTCGCGATGGGCGGCTGATCGTCAATCCCGGCAGCGTCGGCTCGCCCGGCTATCGCGCCGGCAAGCCGCATCCGCATGTGGTGGAGGCCGGTTCGCCCGATGCGCGCTACGCGATTCTTGAAAAAGTTGACGGCGGTTGGGACGTCACCTTCCGCCACATCCCCTACGATCACGCGGCAATGGCGGCGCTGGCGCGGCAGCACGGCCAGGCCGAACTCGCCTCAGCACTGGCGACCGGATGGATCAGGTAGCTCCAACCTCCCCTTGAAAAGGGGAGGTCGCTTTGCTCGTCAGAGCAAAGCGGTGGGGATCTGCTCTCTCCACTTGCAGCGTCGCCTGCGGCTGACCCCCATCCCGACCTTCCCCTTTCAGGGGGAAGGGGAACGCTCAGCTCCATCCGGGCTACGCAAAAACAAAACGGCCGGCATGACGCCGGCCGTGTCGCAAATCAGCTAATTCGAAACAGATCAGACCGCAGCGGTGATCCACTGCTGCAGCTTGGCCTTCGGCGCGGCGCCGACCTGACGGGACGCCATCTCGCCGCCCTTGAAGATCATCAGGGTCGGGATCGACATCACGCCATACTTCGAGGCGGTCTTCGGGCTCTCGTCGACGTTGAGCTTCACGATCTTGACCTTGTCGCCCATCGCGCCGGAAATTTCATCGAGAGCGGGCGCGATCATACGGCAGGGGCCGCACCACTCGGCCCAGAAGTCGACGACCACCGGCCCGGTCGCCTTGAGCACTTCGGCTTCGAAATCGGCGTCAGAAACCTTGCCAACGGCCATGTGAGTACCTCGTTCGGTTGAGACAAAAGGGCGGCTGAGAATCGCGCCCGGGAGCATGGGGCAAACGTATGAATGCCCCCTTGCCGGGTCAAGCTCGCTCACGCCGACATGAACTTATGCCAGCCCGGCGTCCAGCGCGGGGGCGGATATCTCCATGATTTCAGGTGTTTCGGTCCAAAGCAGCGCCGCCCGGACGGGCAGCTGGGGATAAAGCTTCGCCAGCACGGCCCGGTACAGCGCGAGCTGCCGGACATAGCCCCTGGGAGCGTCGGCGGCGGTCTTCGGCGGAGCATGGTTGGTCTTGAAATCGACGATCAGGACGTCGTTTGGCGTCACTACCAGCCGGTCGATCTGGCCTGAGACCAACGTCTTCGGCTGGCCCGGCCGCTCCAGCCGTCCGACGATCGAGACCTCCGCGCGGCTGCCGGGTGCGAACACCGCGGCGAAACGCGGATCGGCAATCAAGTCCAGCACCTGGTCGGCGAGCGCGGCTTGCTCCTCGTCGCTCCAGCCGTCGGCATTGCGCGCGAGGTAGCCAAGCGCGGCGGTGCGCCGCCGCTCAGCGGCAATTTCGGGCAGCGATTGCAGCAGGCGATGCACCAGCGTGCCGCGCTGCAGGGCGCGGGCGCGCAGCAGCATCGATTCGCCGGTTCGTATCGGGTGGCTGTCGCCGTCGGCCGGATCGGACGGGCGCAGCACGCCCGCGGCGGAAGCTTCAGGTGCGGCCGCGGTCCGCAGCCAGGACGGCAGCGCGATCGGCGCTGCGGCCGTCGATGCAGCCGCGCCGGTGAGATCGGCGACGTCGTCCGGCCGCGAATAGCGCATCACCTTGCCGGCCGGCGTCTCGAGCTCTTCGAGCTTGAGCCCGGCATTCGCGAGCCCCCTGGTGATCAGGTCGTACCAGGAGGATTTCCTCACCGTGTTCATGTTGCCGGGCATGCAGCCGCCAACGATCAGCCGGTCGGCCGCACGGGTCATCGCGACATAGAGCAGGCGGCGATATTCGTCCTCGGTGTCGCCGAGCATCGCCTTGCGCGCGTCGGCGACATTGGGGGGATCCTCGGCCTTCTTGCCGGCCCACACCACGACGCCGGGCGCGTTCGGCGCGGCGTTGCCCTGCGGCAGATGGATCAGCCGCAGCCGCTGCGTGTCCGACGGCGAGGTCGTGGTGTCGACCAGGAACACCACCGACGCTTCGAGGCCCTTGGCGCCGTGCACGGTCATGACGCGAACCTCGTCGCGCGAAATTTCCATGTCGCGCTTTACCTCGGTGTCGGCGGCGCGCAGCCAGGCGACAAAACCTTGCAGCGAGGCCGGCGCCTTGCGCTCATAGCCCAGCGCGAGCTCGAGGAATTCGTCGAGCGCGTCGTTGGCCTCGTGACCGAGCCGGCGCAGGATTCGGGCGCGCCCGCCGTCGCCGCCAAGCAGCCAGGCGTAGAACGCGAACGGCGTCTCCTGGGTGAAGCGGCGCTCGCATTGCTCGAGGCGGTGCAGCGCGGCCGCGAACCGCTCATCGGTCGGCGCCTGTGCGGCCAGCGCCTCGCGCAGCGAGCCGCGGCGCTGGTACGCCAATTTGAACAGGTCGTCGTCATCGAGGCCGAACAGCGGGCTCTTCAGCGCCACCGCGAGCGCAAGGTCGTCCTGCGGCAGCAGCAGCGCGTCGGCGAGGTTCATCAGGTCGATGATCGCGATGTGCTCGGTCAGCTTCAGCCGGTCGGCGCCGGCGACCGGGATGTTGGCGTGCTTCAGCGCCTGGATCACCGCGTCGAAGGCGTTGCCGCGCCGCCGCACCAGGATCAGCATATCGCCGTAACGCAGCGGCCGCCGACCGCCTTCGCTGCCGGTCATGGTGCCGCTGGTGACGAGCCGCTTGATCTCGGCCTGGATGCGCCGTGCGAGCTTCACCTCCGGGCTCGTCACCGAGACGCCGTCGAACGGCGCGCGCCAGCCTTCGATATCCTGGCGGTCGTCGGCGACGGCGAGATCCCAGAGCTCGATCAGGCTGGGGCCGGCGTCGGCCATCGCATTGTGGATCGGGTAGCCGTTCTCGACCGCATGGATGCTGCGGAAGATCTCCTGCTCGCGGAACACGTGGTCGACCGAATGCAGGATCACCGGCCCCGAGCGAAACGAATAGGTGAACGACACCGGATCGAATTTCAGCCCGGCCTCCTCGAACCGCCGCTTCAGCTCGCGCCGGCGCAGGTCGAATTCGCGGGGTGCGGCGCCCTGGAACGAGAAGATCGACTGCTTCTCGTCGCCGACCGCGAACACGGTACGCACGAGACCGTCGCGCGCGCCGGCGCCGGAGGTGAACTCCGAGATGATGTGGGCGACGATGTCCCATTGCCGGGGGCTCGTGTCCTGTGCCTCGTCGATCAGCACGTGATCGACGCCGCGGTCGAGCTTGTAATGCACCCAGCCTGAGGAGACGCGGTCGAGCATCGCCAGCGTCTTGTCGATCAGATCGTCATAGTCGAGCAGGCCGCGCTCCAGCTTCTCGCGCCGGTAGTGCGCGGCCGCGGCGGTCGCGATGTGGATCAATGCCTCGGTACGGTCGCGCGCGACCACGGCGCGGCGGCGCTCGATCAACGGACCGAGCCGGTCGACCTCCGCCTCGAACCTGTGGCCTGCGATGGAATTCTTCTTGATGAAGTTGTTGGTGACGACAGAGGCGCGAGGCGCGCGGTCATCGGTCAGGAAGACGCCGAGATATTCGTCGACCTGGGCCGCGCCGGTAAAGGTCAGCGCGCTCCGCAGCCGCTCGGCCTGCCTCTGATCCGCCTTGCTGCTGGTGTCGAGCAGCGTCGCCAGCTTCTTCCAGCTCGACCTCGGCAGGTTAGGCCCGTCGACGATCTCGCGCTCGACATCCTCGATACGAATATCGGCGGAGACGCCGAGCGCGGCAGACATCTGCGCGGCGGCGGCCGCGGCGTTGCCGGCGGCATCGGTCCAGGCCATGAAATGGTCGCGGCTCAGACAAGCCTCGCGAACCACCTCCTTGAAAGTGACGTCGGCGGCGTTGGCCATCGCCGTCCGCAGCGCGCGGCCGATCGGACTGTCGGGAATCCGCGAGGCCTCGAGGAACACCGCGAGGTTGGCACGCTCCATCATCTCGTTCTGGTCGCGGTCGTCCAGCACGGCGAAGCGCGCCGGCACGTTGGCCTCGAACGGGAACTGTTGCAGCAGGCGGGTACACAGCGCGTGGATGGTCTGCACCTTCAAGCCGCCGGGCGTCTCCAGCGCGCAGGCAAACAGTTTTCGTGCCTCGCGCCGCAGGGTGGCGCTGGGATGTGCGATGCCGGCCTCGCGGATCGCGGTATCGAGCGCGGTGTCGTCGAGCGTCACCCAATGGCCGAGCGTCGTGAACACGCGTTCGGCCATGTTGGCCGCGGCGGCCTTGGTGAAGGTGATGCAGAGGATCTTTTCCGGCGGCACGCCTGACAGCAGCAGGCGGATCACGCGCTGCACCAGCACGTGGGTCTTGCCCGAGCCGGCATTGGCCGACACGAAGGTCGACGCCTTCGGATCGGATGCACGCGCCTGCGCGTCGCGTACCGCCGGCGGGATGGGGCGCGGCGCTTTCACCATTCCTCGATCCCCAAACCGCCGGCCGCGGACCATTCCTTGATCCGCGCGAGGTCGTCATAGGCGCCGTAACGGTTCGCCCACATCGAGAGGTTCAGCGAGGTGTAGGCCTGCTGCTCGTCGTCGAACGCGCGGATCAAGGCCTCCAGCTTGCGCCGCGCGCTGTCGGCGGCCTCATCGGGCGGCTGCGGCGTGTCGTTGGTCTTGATCTTGAGCTCCAGCGAGCGCTGCTCGCCCGGCGGGTTGTTGCCGCTCAGCCTGACATAGACGAGGTCGCCGACCGAGGAATCCGCCGGAATGTCGGCAAAGCCGCCCTCGCGCAGGATTGCGGCTTCCAGCGTGAGCTGCGGCGACAGGCCCATGCGCACCTGCTTGCCGGTCGGCGGCTGGCCGGTCTTGTAGTCGAGGATCGCAAAGCTGCCGTCGTCGCGCCGCTCGATGCGGTCGGCGCGCGCGGAGAGCGTGAATGTCCTCGTAGCGTCGAGCGGAATGCCGATCTCGCCGCGGATCTCGGCCTTGATCGCGTCGATACTGCCGCGCCGCGCCTGCTCCCATTCGGCAAACCACGCGGCGATGCGCTGGAAGCGCGGCCACCACAGCGCGCGCGCTTCGGGCCGCTCCATCAGTGGCGCAAAATGCTTGGCCCCGATGTCGCGCAGCGCGCTCGTGATGTCGTCAGGCAGCGCGTCGGCATAAACCTGTGTGAACTCGCCGAGCGATTCGTGGATTGCGGAGCCGCGATCGGCCGCCGACAGCGGCATGTCGACCGGGTCGAGCGGATCGAGCCTCAGGATGTAGCGCGCGTAGATCGTATAGGGATCGCGCAGCCAGTCCTCGATCGCGGTGACCGACATTTTCAGCGGCCGCGCCTCGCGCGGCGGCCGCGGCTCCGGCTGCGGGATCGGCTCGACGGTGTCGGGCCGGTCGAGCTCGGCGGCATATTGCACGTAAGTTTCGCCGGCCGTTGTCGCCACCTTCCAGCGCGCTTCGCCCGCAACCGCTTCGAGCCGGTGCAGGAAGCGCGAGGCGACCGCCGGCGCACCGCCGACCTTGGCCGCATGGGTGAGGATCACCTCGTCATGGCCGAGCAGCTGCGCAAAGTCATGCGCGGAAAGGCCGATGCGGCGTTCGGGGAGATCGAGCCCGAGCTCGTGCCGCATCGGCCGGCTCAGCCACGGATCGATCCGCGGCGCCGGCGGCCAGACGCCCTCGACCAGACCGCCGAGGATGACGCGATCCGACTCGGTCAGACGCGCCTCGAGCTGGCCGAAGATGTTGAGCTGCGCGCGCGCCGATTCCGGCCGCCGCACCATGCGGTCGGCGAACGCGGTCTGGAACACCTCGGGATAATCGGCGAGCGGCGTCATCAGCCCGCTCGGCTCCTGCTTGGCGAGCAGCTCGTCGAAGGCGGACGCGAGCGACGCGCCGGCGCGTTCTTCGAACACGATTGCGACGCCGTTCTGGTCGGCCGACAGCGCGATCAGCGCCTCCCGATGACGCGCGGCCAGTTCGGCGAAATCATAGGGCTTTGACGACGCCATGCCTTCCAGCGGCGCCAGCGCCGTCTGCAACCTGGCGATCAGGTCCTGGGCCTGGTCGAGCTCGTTGTCGCGCAGCCGGGCGCGCGGCTCCATCGCGTGCAGCGACGAGGTCTCGCCGCCGTGCAGCTTGACGAGCTCGGCGCGGAAGCGCGCGAAGTCGCGCGCGAGGCCGCCAGTCGCAGCTTGCGGCCGCGTGCCGCGGAGCAGCGCGATCTCGAGCACCTCGATCGCGCGCTTCAGCGCGCGATGGGCGCCGCCGAGCCGGAACAGCGGATGCTTGAGCAGCGCGAGCAATGTTGGTGGCTCCAGCCCTTTGGCCGCGGCCTCCGCGGTGAGGCGGGCGAACACGCCGGGCGGGGTTTCCATCAGCGCATCGCCGCCGGAATCGTCGAACTCCAGCTTCCAGCGCGTCAGCGAGGCCATCACGCGGCGTGCCAGCGCGCGATCCGGCGTCACCAGCGCGGCCGATTTGCCGAGATGCCGCGCCTCGCGCATGGCGACCGCGATCGCCAGCGCTTCCATCTCCGGATTGGGCGCCTCGACCACGGTGAGATTGGTCATTCCCGCGGAAATCCGCGCCACGATCTCGGGCCGCTCCAGCCGGTCGTGCCATTGCGCGGTTGCGGTCGACGGGCGCATCGTCTCCGACACCAGCACCTCGCGGCCGAGCGGCGCAGGTTCAGCAAGGCTCTCGACGTCGCGGCGCTTGATGCCGAAGCGGTCGAGCAGCGCGTGCATCGCGAATTGCGGGTGGTTCGAAGAGGGCGGCGTGGTGAACCTGCCGTCGTCGCCGCGTTCGCCGCCGATCGTGTCCCAGGAATCTTCGGCGAGATCGGTGTCGAGCCCGGGCAGCACCACGGCGCCGTTCGGAAGCTTCGCCACCACGTGGAGGAATTTTGCGGTGGCCGGCATCGAGCCGGTCGAACCGGCCGCGATCACCGGGCCGGCATGATGCGCGGTCAGTCGCGCCGCCTCCGCCTCGATCAGCTGATCGCGGCGCGCCGCGGGCTCGATCCGGCCGATCTCCTTGAGGTAGTTCGGCCACGCGTCGCGCGCGATACGCAGGAAGTCGAGCGAGTGCTGCCAGTATTTGTCGAGCTGGTCCGGCACCAGGCGGTCGAGCGCGCGCCAGTCGACGCCGCGCGTCACCATGTCGTCCATCAGCCGCGCCAGGTCGCCGGCGAGTTGCAGCGTCGAGGCCGGGCCGCCGACCACCAGCGGCGCCGACACCGGCGTCTTCGCCCAGGCGGCGACCAGATGCGCCAGCGTCAACCGGCGCTCGAGCTCGCCGAGTCTCGGCGGAATTTCCAGCGGCGCGGCGCCGCCGACGTCGTCGCCCTGGTCGGCGAAAGCGAGCTCGTCCTCATCGATTTCGCCGAGCGCAACGATGCGCGGCAGCACCGCGGCGTCGGAATCGAGCACATCGAGGAAGATTTCGCGCGCCAGCCGGCCGGCGCGGCGGGTCGGCAGATAGAGCGTGGCGCCGGCGAGCTTTGCCGGATCGCTCTTCGCCTCGAATCCCGGGACCAGCCGGCCATCGACCAGCGCCGAAATGACGGTGCGCAGGAACGGCGCAGAGACGGGAACGCTGAAAACGCGCATGGGCTGCCTGGTTCGAATCAGGCGCCAATATAGGGAGCGGCGGCCGTCGTTAGCCACCCCTGCGGGTCAGCCATCACCGCTGATTATCGCAGCCGGCCGGCGCAGCGATCGACGGCATCCAGGAACCAGCGCAGCGCCGGATCTTCAGCCGCGCGGACTGTATGGATCAGGTCGATCGCGAAGGCAGGGATGTCGATCGGCGGCATCACGACGGCAATGTCGGCGAGATGCGTGAAGCGGCGGGCGACGCGCTCGGCCATCGTGGCGATCAGATCGGTGCCGGCCACGGCGAAGGGAACGGCCACCACATGCGCCAGCGTTACGGCCACCCGTCGCTTCAGCCGATGGCGCGCCAGCAGCGCGTCGATCACGCTCGGCAGGCCATCGCCGCCGGCCGCGGAAAACAGCGCGTGCGGCAGGGTCGCATAATCTTCCAGGCTGAGCGCCTCCGATCGGCTCGCGCGCGCGCCATCGCGGATGCAGACGAAACGTTCCTCGAACAGCCGGTGCCGGACGCAGCGTGGCGAGTCCGGCAGATGGCCGCCGATCAGCGCATCGAGCTCGGCGCGCTCGAGCTTTGCCAGGGCCGCCGTCGCATCGGTGAGCGGGCGCACGGCAAGGTCGATGCCCGGGGCTTCCAAGCGCAACAGGCGGCTCAGTTCCGGGACCAGAACGAGGTCGCCGTAGTCGGTCGCCGCGATGGTGAAGCGCCTTCGCGCGGTGGCCGGATCGAAGCCCGGATCGGGCGCCAGCGCGCCCCTGATTTGCCGCAGCGCCTCTCCGATCGGTCCTGCCAGTGCCAGCGCTTTTTCGGTCGGCTGCATGCCCGCGCCGGCGCGCAGGAACAGTTCGTCCGCAAACAGCGCGCGCAGCCTGCGCAATGCGCTGCTCATCGACGGCTGGGCGAGGCCAATGCGCTCGGCCGCGCGGGTGACGTGGCGCTCCTCCATCAGCGCTTCGAAAGCGACCAGCAGGTTGAGATCGACGGCGGCTAAATTCATCACCGCAATAATGCTTATAAGAATAATCGATTTCAACAATGATTTGCCCGCGCCTACGGTCATCACCGACTCGACGACGAGGCGGAAAGACTTGAGACGTGCAGACTTGAGACGTGCAGACTTGAGACGTTCAGACTTGAGACGTTCAGGCTTGGGACGATCAGTCGCGAAGCTGATGCCGCGCGGGCCGACCTTGCTGATCATCGGCGTCCTGGCCGGGCTGGCTTTCCCGCCCCTCGCGGACGGCGCGCGCCCGCTGATGGCGGCGGCGATCTTTGTTCTGGTTCTCGGGACCTTTCTCCAGGTCGACGGTGCGGCGTTCCGGCGTGCGCTGGGGCGTCCGCTGGTGTCGCTGCTGTTGCCGGCGCTGGCGATGCTGGCCTGTCCGCTTGCGGTCGGCTTCGCGGCGCGCAGCGCCGGATTTCGGCCCGAGCTGATCGTTGCGCTGGTGCTGTCGGTGTGCGCGCCGCCATCGACCGGCACGGCGGCGGTCGCACGCATGCTCGGCTTCGACGCGACCATTCCGCTCGCCGTGACGCTGCTGTCGATGGCGCTGGCCCCGATCACGGTTCCGCTGATCGCGGCGGGATTTGCCGGCCTCGCGCTCGATCCGCTGGCGCTCGCCGCGCGGCTCGCGCTGTTGGTTGTCGGCGCCGGCGCGCTGGCGTTGCTGCTACGCCGTCAGGCCGCTGCACAATTGGCGCGGCATTCGCACATCATCGACGCGCTTGTGCTCGCCTCGCTGCTCGTGTTCGCGATTTCCACCATGGCGGGGGTGCGTGCACAGATCGCAGCGCAGCCGGCCACCGCGCTGACTTTGGTGGGCCTTGCCTTCGCCTGCAATCTCGCGCTGCAAGCGCTCGGCGCGCTGCTCACGCCGGGTCCGTTGGCCGAGCGATTGACCACGGGCCTCATTCTGAGCAACCGCAACGTCGGACTGGTCTGGTCGGCGATGGGCGCGGCGGTGTCGCCGATGACGGCGCTGTTCTTCGCCGCCACACAGTTTCCGATCTATATGATGCCGCGCCTGATCGAGATGCTGGTTCGGCGCGAGCGAAAGGAGAAAGCCCCATCATGAGCGCGACGATCCTGACCGAAGACCTCGCCGTCCGTTTCGCCCGCATCGCGCTCGGCCATGTCACACGCAAGTATCCGAACAAGCCGGATCATGTGCTGGCAGGGCCGCAGGACGCGCGGACGCCGCGTGAGCTGCATCCGGTGTTCTTCGGCAGCTATGACTGGCACTCCTGCGTCCATAGCTACTGGATGCTCGCCCGGCTACTGCGCCGCTATCCGGCATCCGAAGCGGCGGACGATATCCGCGCTTTGTTCGACGCACAGTTTGTCACGGAGAAGATCGCGGCCGAATGCGCCTATCTCGCGGCGCCGACGGCGCGCGGCTTCAAGCGGCCCTACGGCTGGGGTTGGCTGTTGAAGCTAGCGGCGGAGCTCGCGCGTCTGGACGAAACGCGATGGCGCGGGTTGATTGCTCCGCTGGCCCAAATCTTCGCGCAACGCTTTCGCGATTTCCTGCCGCTCGCCACCTATCCGGTGCGGGTCGGCACGCATTTCAACACCGCGTTCGGGCTTCGCATGGCCGCCGACTATGCCGCGGTGACGCAGGACGATGCGCTCAGTGCGCTGCTCCGCGAGACCGCGCTGCGCTGGTACGGCGCCGATCAGGATTGTCCCGCCTGGGGCGAGCCGAGCGGCGATGATTTCCAGTCGTCGGCGCTGATCGAAGCCGAATGCATGCGCCGGCTGCTGGCGCCGGGCGACTTCCTGCCCTGGTTCGACCGCTTCCTGCCGCGGCTTGCGCAACGCGAGCCCGCAACCCTGTTCCGGCCTGCAACAGTCACCGATCGGTCGGATGGCAAGCTTGCGCATCTCGACGGGCTCAATCTCAGCCGGGCATGGTGCTGGCGCGCGCTGGCCGTCGCGTTGCCGGAGGGCGATGCGCGGCGCCCGATCCTGCTGGATGCTGCGCGAGGCCATCTCGACGCCGGCCTGCCGCATATCGCCGGCGACTATATGGGCGAGCACTGGCTCGCGAGTTTTGCGGTGCTCGCCATCGACGCCGAAGGCTGACAGCGGCGAGCGGCTTACGCGACGCTTTCCAGGAAGGCTTCTTCCGCGGCCTGGATCGCGTCGGGGGTCCCGACATGCATCCAGACGCCGTCGAGGCGCAGGCCGAACAGCCGTTCCTGCTCGTTGGCGCGGTCGAACATCTTGGTCAGCGAGAATTCGCCGGTGGGGGCGTCGGCGAACAGCGCAGGCGACATGATCGCGGCGCCGGCATAGACGAACGGCACCACCTGGTTCTCGCGACGCTTGCGCAGCGCGCCGTCCGGCAACATCGAATAGTCGCCGCGGCCGCTATAGCCGATGCTCGAGGCGGTCGGCGCCATCAGCAGCAGAATATCCATCCGCGCGGGGTCGAAGGTCTCGGCCAGCCGCGCCAGATTGGAGCGCACACCGTCGATCCACATCGTGTCGGCATTGAGATGGAAGAACGGCGTATCGCCGAGCAGCGGCAGCGCCTTCACCACCGCGCCGCCGGTGCCGAGCACCTGGTCGCGCTCGTCGGAGATGATCACATGCGGGCTGCTGCGGGTCTTGACGTGCTCGATGATCTGGTCGGGCAGGTAGTGTACGTTCACGACCGCTTCACTGACGCCGGCGCCGGCGAGCTTGTCGAGCACATGATCGAGCAGTGGCTGGCCGGCGACGCTCACCAGCGGCTTCGGCATCGTGTTAGTCAGGGGGCGCATGCGCACGCCGAGGCCCGCAGCGAGCACCATAGCCTTGTGGGGAGTGACGGGCATTTTCCTGATATTCTCGGTCATCATCTCTCGGCGCCGATCATATCACGGCGATTCGGCAAGCGCATCGATCAGACGCCATAGTCACCGGACATGACGGCCGTAAGACGGCAACGGGCCTAGACGTCGGCAGCCTGCGCGCCGCGTCTGGCAGTTTTCTTCTTCTTGTCGCCTTGTTTGAGGAAGTTGACGCCGATCTGGTCGCCATTGACCCACGCCAGCTCGCAGCGGCGATAGGCCAATCCTGTGGACGACAGCAGCAGAAAGAACTCCTTCAGGTTCAGGCCCTCGACCGAGCCGTCGACGGAGAGCTTGGCGCCCGTCTCCGACACGTCTTCCATGGTGCAGTCGCGCCGCCAGGTGCCGTCAATGCCCATCATGTGCGCGGCTATGCCGCGCTCAAACGTGACACGATCGCCCTTGCGTCGTTCCGTCCCCATCGTGTGGTCCTGCTCCCGATCCGACCGCGCCCTGGATGAAAAGCGGCCTCCGCAACCTTAGGAGACCCAAGGCTAATAACCCGTAAACTACGGTACCGGGGGAGGGACGTTGGCTGTGTACCAGATGCGGAAGGTCGCCAGTGCCGGATGGGCCAACGACCGCTCGAGATAGGTCCAGATCCGCGGCTGGTGCTTGAGATATTGCGGCTTGCCGTCGCGGCGGTTGAGCCGCGCAAAGGTGCCGAGCAGGCGGGTATTCCGCTGCGCCGACATGATCGCATAGAGTTCGGCGAAGCCCGCCGGATCGAAGCTCTCGTCGGTCGCGCGCCGCGCCTTGATGTAGCGGGTCAAGAGCGACAGCTCGAGCTGCTCGGGCACGTCGATCCGCGCATCCTGCAGCAGCGACACCACGTCATAGGCCGCAGGGCCGAGCAGCGCGTCCTGGAAGTCGATGATTCCGACGCGCAGGATGCCGGTGCGCTCGGCAAGCCAGATGATGTTCGGCGAATGGAAGTCGCGGATCACCCAGGTCTGCGGCGCCGCGGCGGGCTTCCGCAGCAGGCCGCGCCACATCCCGAGGAATTCGCTGCGGAGATCCTCGCTTGGCTGCACGCCGCGGTCGGGCAGGTACCATTCCAGCATCAGCCCGATCTCGATCAGCCAGGCGTCGATATCGAACACCGGGATGTCGTAGCTTTCGTCCGATGTCAGCGGCAGCTGCTCCGGCAGCGCCTCGCGATGCAGCGCCGCGAGCATGTCGACGGCGGCCTCGTAACGCTCGGCGATCGGCTGCGGCGGATCGCCCTCGATCACGCCTTCGGCGCCGAGATCCTCAGTGATCAGGAAGCCGGATTCGAGATCGATGTGGCGGATCGCGGGTGCGGAGAAGCCGTGCTTGCGCAGGCCGTTTCCGATGGCGACGAACGGCCTGACGTCTTCGGCGAGATGCACCGCTGCACTGTAGGACCGGCCGTTGTAGATCGCCGGGCCGTCGGGGCGGCGCGGCGAGTTCATCAGGATGACGCTGCCGTCGTCGTTGCGCAGGCGCGCATAGGAGCGCGTCGAGGCATCGCCCGGCATGCGCTCGCGCCGGGCGTTGAGGAAGCCGCCGCGCTCGAGGAACTGGCGCAGCTCGTTGAGCCGCGCAACCTTCGCCGCGCCTTTGCCATGGCCGGTGATCTCGGCTGCGCGGGCCGCCGATCCGAGCGCCGGGCGGTGGCTGAACGCGATGTCGATGCGGTCGGTGGGCATGGCGTCCGGCGCGCGTTCCGGCCATTCGATCAGTGCCACGACGTCGTCGGGCAGTGGCGACAGCCCGATCTCCTCGAGTTCGCTGGCATCGTTGATGCGGTAGAGGTCGGCATGAACCAGCGGAAACGACGGCAGGTCATAAGTCTGCGCCAGCGTGAAGGTCGGGCTCGGCACTTCCAGCGTCTCGTCGGTGGCGAGGTAGCGGATCAGCGCGCGGGCGGCCGCGGTCTTGCCAGCGCCAAGGTCGCCCGACAGCGTGATGACGTCGCCGGCGCCGATCAGGAGCGCGAGGTCGGCCATCAGCTCGGCCGTCGCGGTTTCGTTCGCGAGCGCCACCGCGAATGTCGAGGTCGCCGTCATTCCGCGGCGTTGCGATGTGCGGTCTGGTCGATCGGGAAGTCGCAGGTCACGGTCGTGCCGCGGCCTACGGTCGAATCGACGCGCACCCGTCCGCCATGCAGTTCGACGAAGGAGCGGACCAGTGACAGGCCAAGCCCCGCGCCGCGATGCCGCGAGCCGTGCGAATGGCTCTCGAACCAGTTGAAGACCTTGTCGCGCATCTCGGCCGGAATGCCGGGACCGGCGTCGGTCACCGAAAACACCACGCTGTGCTCGGTGCGGTGCGCGCTGATCGCGACGGTGGCGTCATGCGGCGAGAAGCCGACCGCGTTGGCGAGCAGATTGTAGAGCACCTGGACCACGCGCCGCTCGTCGCCGACGAAGGCGCCGATGTTGGGCTCGATATCGACCTTCAGCGTGATGCGGTCGGTCGCGAGACGGTCCTGGATGCCTTCGGCGGCGGCCTCGATCGCCTGGCCGATATTGACCGGGCCGAGCTCGAGCTTCATCGCGCCGGCATCGATGGTGGCGAGATCGAGAATGTTGTTGGTCAGCGCCAGCAGCGCGTTGGTCGATTTGGTGACGTAGTCGAGATATTCGGCCTGCTTCGGCGTCAGCGGCCCGGTCGAGGGATCGCTGAGGAAATGCGCGAAGCCGATGATGGTGGTGAGCGGCGCGCGCAGCTCGTAGGAGACGTGGTGGACGAAATCCACCTTCATCTGGTCGGCGGCTTCCAGCGCCTCGTTGCGCTCGCGCAGTGCCCGCTCGACATTCTCGGTGTCGGTGATGTCCTGGAAGGCCAGCAAGGTCTTGCCGTCGGGCAGCGGGATGGTCATGCAATTCAGCACGCTGCCGTCCTTGCGCTCGAGCTTGAGCGCGACCTGCGCGCGGTTCTCGATCGCGGTGATCTGCTCGCGCAGCGTCCGCCAGGTCAGCGCGTCGTCGAACAGCGGCCGGCACAGCGCCTCCACCGCCTCGATATGCGGTTCGCCCTGCAGCGCATCGGCCGGCAGCTTCCACATCTTGGCGAACGGCGGGTTGAACAGCTCGGCGCGGCCGTTGCTGCCGAACACCGCGACCGCCTCGCCGAGATTGTCGAGGGTCTCGCGCTGCACCCGCGTCAGGCGGTCGTAGCGGCGCGCGAGGTCGAGGCTCTCGGTGACGTTGTCGAACAGATAGGTGACGCCGCCCTCGAGGTTCGGCGTGGTGACGACGCTGATGGCGCGGCCGTCGGGCAGGAACCAGGTGTAGGTCTCGGATTCGACCGCGCGGTAGGCTTCGTGCAGCTTGGCCTTCCAGGCGCGGAAATCCGGCTGCTCGGGCAGCTTGCGGTTGGCGCGCAGCCGGTCCAGCACGCTGGAATCGTCGGGGTTGCTGTCGAGGAAGGCCTGGTCGAGGCCCCATAGCCGCCGATAGGATTCGTTGTAGAAGGTGAGCCGCCGGTCGGCATCGAACACGGCAACGCCTGAGGACAATTGGTCGAGCGTGCGCCGGTGCGCCTCGACCATCCGTGCGATCGCCGCGCGCAGCGCAGCCGCCTCGCTGGCGTCGATCGCGATGCCGGCGCTGCCGCCGGACAGCTTGAGCGCCTGCACGTCGTAGATCCGCCGCTCGCCGCTGACCACGATCGGCAGCCGTGCGGCATAATTGGCATTGTCGTTCAGCGCGCGAGTCAGTTCGGTGCGCTGGTCGCTTTCGAGCAGTTCGAGGTTGCGCTGCAGCGCGTCCGACACGCTCTTGCCCTCGGTGGCGCGGACATAGGCCGCGTTGGCGTAGCGCAGATTGCCCTCGAGGCTCTTGGCCCAGATCGGCCACGGCGCGGCGGCGGCGAAATCGCGCAGCAGCTCGGTCTCCTCCTGCAGCGTCTTGTAGCGCAGGTTGGATTCGGCGAGTTCGCGACGCAGGCCGCCGAGCTCGCGGATCCGCACGATGGCTTGGCCGCCGATCGCGCGGCCCATCGCCTCGATGGCGCGGCCCGCCGAGGTCGAGAGGTTGAGCAGGAACGCCTCGCCCTTTTCGCGCAGCGCGTCGACCGCATGGTCCATCTGCAGCGCCGGCTCGGGTGGCAGCCAGGTTCCGAAGGCGAGGATGCGTTGCGGCGCGCTTTCCTGCGACATCACCAGCGAGACGTCGCCCGAGATCTGCGGCCGGTTGTCGCCGGCGGCCCAGGAGATCAGGACCTGCGGCTCGACGAACAGCAGCGCGCGCAGCCGGTCCGATTGCGCCTGCAGGTCCGTGATCTCGGACTGCAACTGTTCCTCGTTCCTTGTGGCGCGCAGGCGGGTGCGCATCAAGAGGATCGCGGCGACGGCCGAGAAGCCGACCAGCGCGAACGACGTCGCGAGAACCGCGACCTCCTGATGATTGAAGCCGAAATGATCCGACATCGCCTGGGCCACCAGGCTCTCGGCGGCAAATGAGGTGCGGGCCGGCAGCAATACGGTGATGGCGAGCCCAAGCATGCCGTCGCGCGCCAGTGAGGTGCATGACAGCAGGGTTCGACGCATTGCCGCGACTACGCCCGACATATGTTGCCCCAGAACGCACAAACCTTAAGGCATGATCCGGAAAACAGGAGACCGGTATTCCCCCACGGCAAACGTATAACGTCTGTCCGGGGATCATGCCCAAGCAGGACCCAACAGCCCGACGAAGACCCCCCGTCGCGCTCGAATCAATCCAGAATAGTCCCAACCGGACTCGGCGAGTAAGAGTCCAGACCGTGAACGCAGAATCCGCTGTGAAAAAATGCGGCGGGCGATGTGGATTTTATGCGAATTGACTCCGTATTCGCGCGGAGAGCGCGCGCCGAAGCGTGATCTCCCGGAGACGGCCGCACACTTCTCCGGTCGCGTTCTAGCGTCCGGTCGAGCCGAAGCCGCCGCTGCCGCGATCGGTCGACGACAGCACGCCGACCGGAACCAGCTCGGCCCTTGTGACCGGCGCGATCACCATCTGCGCGATACGTTCGCCGCGCCGGATCGAAAACGCCTCCTGGCCGTGATTGATCAGCAGCACATTGATCTCGCCGCGGTAGTCGGCGTCGATCGTGCCGGGCGAATTCAGCACCGTGACGCCGTATTTGGCGGCGAGGCCGGAGCGCGGCCGCACCTGCGCCTCATAGCCCGGCGGCAGCGCGATCGTCAGTCCGGTCGGAACCATCTCGTAGCGGCCCGGCAGCAGCAGCAGCGGCGCCGACCGCGGCACTGCGGCCAGCAGGTCGAGTCCCGCTGCGTCGGCGGTCTGGTAGATCGGCAGCAGAAGATCTGCGCCGTGCGGCAATTGGTGGATTTCGACCTTGATGGTGGCGCTCACAATGCGGTTCCTACGGCTCTTGCGATGCGCGACACCAGCGCGCTCGCGACTTCTTCCTTGGTCATGACCGGCCAGGAGTCGACGGTGACGTCCTTGCCCTCGCGCGAGAGCAGGTGAACGGTGTTGCGGTCGCCGCCCATCACGCCGGTCGCCGGCGAGACGTCGTTGGCGACGATCCAGTCACAGCCCTTGCGCGCGAACTTCGCCTTGGCGTTCTCGATCAGATGTTCGGTCTCGGCGGCAAAGCCGATCACCAGCGGCGGCCGCTTCTCCTTCAGCTTGGAGATCGTCGCAAGGATGTCGGGGTTCTCGACGAGTTGCAGCGGCGGCATCCCGGCCGCGGTCTTTTTCAGTTTCTGGCTGCCTTCCGTGGCGACCCGCCAGTCGGCGACCGCGGCGGCGAAGATCGCGACGTCGACCGGCAGCGCGGCCTCGACCCGATGCAGCATGTCGCGCGCGGATTCTACCCGCATGACGGAGATGCCCTGGGGATCGCCGAGCTCGACCGGGCCGGTCACCAGCACGACCTCGGCGCCGGCGGCGCGCGCTGCGGCGGCAATGGCAAAGCCCTGCTTGCCGGACGAGCGGTTGGCGATGTAGCGGACCGGGTCGATCGCCTCATGGGTCGGGCCGGCGGTGATCAGCACGCGCTTGCCGGCGAGCGGGCGCGGCTGCGGCGGGCGCAGCATGCGGTCGGCGGCGGCGGCGATCTCGGTCGGCTCGGCCATCCGCCCGACGCCGGCCTCGCCGGCCTCCGCCATTTCCCCCGCATTGGGACCGACGGTGTGGACGCCATCGCGGCGCAGCTGCAACACGTTGCGGCGGGTGGCCGGGTTGTTCCACATCAAGGGGTTCATCGCCGGCGCCAGCAGGATCGGCCGGTTGGCCGCGAGCAGCGTGGCGGTGGCGAGGTCGTCGGCATGGCCCTGCGCCATCTTGGCCATCAGGTCGGCGGTCGCCGGCGCCACCACGATCAGATCGCAGTCCCGCGCCAGGCGGATATGGCCGGCGTCGAACTCGCTCTCGGCGTCGAACAGGTCGGTGTAGACGCGCTCATGCGACAGCGCGCTGGCGGCCAGCGGGGTGACGAACTGCTGGGCCGCCTTGGTCAGCACGCAGCGGACCTGGATGTGCCGCTCCTTGAGCCGCCGGATCAAATCCAGCGCCTTGTAGGCTGCGATCCCGCCACCGATGATCAGGGTCACGCGGGGCTCGCCGGCCGCGCTGGCGACCCGTGGAGCAGGGGCTGCAACTGTCGCGGAACCTGCGCCGGGCGTCTCTGCGGGCGCCGTGCCGCCCTCTGCGAGCTCCCGGAGGATCACCCGGACCTCCTCCTCGACCGAGCGGCCGTTTTTGGCGGAGCGAAGCCGCAGATAGGCCTTCAAGGCGTCGTCGAGTTTGCGGATGGTCAGGCTGGCCATGGCGTGCCCTCGGCATGGTGCTCAAATATGATAGCGATGCTATCACATGGTGCATGCATTGCAATCAATGGGCCCGGATGGCGAAAAAGATTGCGATCAGGGCCGCGGCAATGACCCAGAGGCCGACGGTCTGCACCCGCGCCTTGCGGGCCTCGGCGCGGGCCATTTCGTCGATCGAGTCGGACGACAGCATGTGGCCCTCCCGCGTCATGGTCTCGAGCTGCTCGAGCACGGTCACGGCGCGGCTGGCGATCGACGGCAAATTGGCGATGACGCGGCCGAGCTCGCCCACACCCGATATCGCGCCCTGGATGCGTCCGGCCGGGCCGAGATTGTGCGTGATCCATTCGCGCACCACCGGATCGGCGATCTTCCAGATGTCGAGCTTGGGATCGAAGCCGCGCGCCACGCCCTCGACCACCACCATGGTCTTCTGCAGCAGGATCAGTTCGGGCCGCGTCTGCATGTCGAACAGGCCGGTGACCTCGAGCAGAAGCGTCAACAGCTTCGCCATCGAGATTTCCTCGGCGGTGCGGTTGTGGATCGGCTCGCCGATGGCGCGGATCGCCTGCGCGAAATTCTCCACCGAATGATGGCTCGGCACATAGCCGGCCTCGAAATGCACCTCGGCGACGCGGCGATAGTCGCGGGTGATGAAGCCGAGCAGGATCTCGGCGAGGAAGCGCCGCTCCTTCAGCCCGAGCCGCCCCATGATGCCGAAATCCACGGCAACGAGGCGGCCGGCCTCGTCGAGGAACAGGTTGCCCGGATGCATGTCGGCGTGGAAGAAGCCGTCGCGCAGCGCGTGGCGCAGGAAGCTCTGGATCACCTTGCGGCCGAGGTCCGGCAGGTCGACCTGGGCCTCCGCCAGCCGGGCGTGGTCGTTCAGCGCGATGCCGTCGATCCACTCCATCGTCAGCACGCTGTGGGCGGTGCGATCCCAATCCACCGCCGGCACGCGGAAGTCCGGATCGTCGCGGGTGTTCTCGGCCATCTCGGACAACGCGGCCGCCTCGAGCCGCAGGTCCATCTCCATCGCGACCGAGCGCGACATCGTGTTGATGACCTCGATCAGCCGCAGACGTCGCGCCTCGGCGGAATGCGTCTCGGCCTTGTGCGCGACAAAGAAGAAGTCGCTGAGGTCACGCCGGAAGCGCGCGGCGACATTGGGCCGGAGCACCTTGACCGCAACCTGATGGCGCACGCCATCGCGCTCGACCTCGGCGCGGTGCACCTGCGCGATCGAGGCTGCCGCAACCGCCGGACCCAGATGCACAAAGGCCTGCGACAGCGGCCGTTCCAGCGATTGCGTGAGGACAGCTTCGGCCTCTTCCTGCGCGAATGGCGGCAGCCGGTCCTGCAGGGCTTCGAGATCGCGCGCCATCGCGACGCCAACCACGTCGGGCCGAGTGGCGAGGAATTGCCCGAGCTTGAGATAGGCGGGCCCGAGCCGGGTCAGCGCGCGCGACAGCCGTGGACCTGACTTGGCGGAGCGGCGCTCGATCAGCCGCGCCAGCTTCAGCGCGAGCTGCCCTGGCGGCGGCACCAGCGCGGGATCGACGACGCCGAACACGCCCTCGCGCGCAAACACGAAACCGGCGCGGGCAAGGCGCGAAATGTGGGTCAGTGCAGAGATCACAAACGCCAGCCCGAATGCAGCGCTACGATGCCGCCGGAGAGGCTCTGCCACTTCACGCGCGCAAAGCCGGCGGCGCCGATCATGTCGGCGAACGCGTTCGGCCGCGGGAATTTGCGGATCGACTCGACGAGATATTGATAGGACTCGGCGTCACCGGTGACGGCGCGGCCGAGCGGCGGGATCACCTTGAACGAGAACAGGTCGTAGATCCGGTCGAGGCCGGGCACATCGACGGTAGAGAATTCCAGGCACAGGAAGCGGCTGCCGGGCTTGAGCACCCGGTAGGCCTCGCGCAGCGCGAGGTCGATCTGCGGCACGTTGCGGATGCCGAACGCGATGGTGTAGGCGTCAAACGCGCGGTCGCCGAAACCCAACGCCTCGGCATTGCCCTCGACGAACGACACGCGGTCATCGAGGTGCTGCTTGGCGGCGCGTTCGCGGCCGACGGCGAGCATGTCGGTATTGATGTCGCAGACCGTGGCATGGAAGCCGGTGCCCGCGGTCTTGGCGGCCCGGAACGCGATGTCGCCGGTGCCGCCGGCGACGTCGAGCAGCGCGAACGGCCGGTCGCCCTTCGGCGGGTCGAGCGTCGTGATCATGACGTCCTTCCAGGCCCGGTGCAGGCCTACCGACATCAGATCGTTCATCAGGTCGTAGCGCGACGCCACGCTGTGGAACACCTCGTTCACCAGCGTCTGCTTCTCGCCCAGGGGCACGTCCCTGAAGCCGAAATGGGTGGTTTGATCCGGCCGATCCATCAACTCATACTCTTACTTTTTGGTCGCGTTTTCTTCACGCGAACCGGTGCCCGCTTCGCTCGAAAACGCTCCAGCCGGACCATAGCGCGGCGGCCGCAATGGCGCTATCACGTCACTTCCAAAAGGTGAATGCCTACCATGCCGGAATTACCCGAAGTCGAGACCGTCCGCCGCGGCCTGCAACCGGCCATGGAAGGGTCCAAAATCCTCAAGGCCGAGGCCCGCCGCAAGGATTTGCGGTTTCCGTTTCAAAAAGACTTTATCGCCCGCCTCGAGGGCCAGACCATCACCGGGCTCGGCCGCCGTGCCAAATATCTGATGGCGGACCTGAACTCCGGCGACGTGCTGCTGATGCATCTGGGCATGTCGGGCTCGTTCCGCGTGCTGAAGCAGGAGGGCGCGGCGGCGCCGGGACAGTTTCACCATCCGCGCAGCGAGGATCGCGCGCACGATCATGTCGTGTTCCACATGTCGTCCGGCGCGGCCGTCGTCTTCAACGATCCGCGGCGCTTCGGCTACATGAAGATCATCGCCCGCAACGCGATCGAGGACGAACCGTTGTTGAAGGGGCTCGGACCGGAGCCGCTCGGCAACGAATTCGACGCGGCGATGCTGGCGCGCTCGTGCCGCAACAAGAAGACCAGCCTGAAGGCCGCGCTGCTCGATCAGCGCGTGGTGGCGGGACTTGGTAACATCTATGTCTGCGAGGCGCTGTTTCGCTCGCATTTGTCGCCGCGGCGATTGGCCGCGACGCTTGCAACGAAGAAGGCCGAGCCCACCGACCATTCCAAACGGTTGGTCGACGCGATCCATTCGGTGCTCAACCAGGCGATCAAGGCCGGCGGCTCCTCGATCAGCGACCATCGATTGACCAACGGCGATCTCGGCTACTTCCAGCATTCGTTCCAGGTCTACGACCGCGAAGGCGAGAAGTGCCGCACATCGGGCTGCGAGGGCATCGTCAGGCGCTTCACCCAGAACGGGCGCTCCACGTTCTGGTGCCCGAAGTGCCAGAAGTAACATGTTCGCGACGCCGCGCATCGAGACGCGACGCCTGATCCTGCGGCCGCTTGCGCTGTCGGATGCCGCTGCCATCCAGCGACACTTCAACAATTGGAACGTGATTAAGACCCTCGCCACGGTGGTGCCGTGGCCGTATCCCGACGACGGCGCGGAAAGTTTCATCAAGCGAGAGCTGGACAAGATCGCGGCCGGCGAGGAAAGCTATCAATGGGTGCTGGTGTTGCGCTCCGGTGACGGCGAGGCGATCGGCAACATCAATTTCCGGCCGCGCGCCGACGGCCGCAAGGGCAATCGCGGATTCTGGCTTGCCGAGCCTTACTGGAATCAAGGGCTGATGACCGAGGCGATCGCCGCGGTGAATGACCTCGCCTTCCTGACGCTCGGCCTCGATCACTTCCATGTCTGCAACGCGCAGTCCAACGTCGCCTCGCGCCGGGTCAAGCAGAAGACCGGCGCCGAATTCGTCGGCTTCGTCGAACTTCCGCACCACAATGGCGAGTCCAGAGCGGAGAAGTGGAAGGTCACGCGCGAGGCCTGGCTGCGCGATCGCCCGGCGACGTGACCCCAGTTGCGAATGCCGTCGTGAGGGAATTCGCGACGGCTTGACCGCGCCTGCGAGGCCGCAGAACATGGCGCCCATCGCTCCTTCAAAAACGAGAACACAATGGCGATGAACGGCAATTGGCGCGATCGCGCCGCGACAAGTTTTCAGTGCGAGAAGCAACCGGCGACCAGCAGCCGCGGCATGGTGGTGAGCAATCACCCATTGGCATCGAGCGCAGGCGCCGAGATGCTGGCGGCCGGCGGCAATGCGATCGATGCGGCGATTGCGACCTTGTTCACGCTGACCGTGGTCGAGCCGATGATGGTCGGCATCATCGGCGGCGGCATGGCGCATATCCGCCTCGCCGACGGCAGCCATCGCTTCATCGACGGCCAGAGCACGGTGCCGAAAGCGGTGCGGCCGGATACCTACACCTCGAAGCCCGGTTCGGCGCATGACGTGTTCGACACTGTCGGCAACGAGAATTTGAACGGGCCGAAGGCGGTCGCGGTGCCGGGCTCGCTGAAAGCCTGGTGCGAGACGCTGCGCCGATTCGGCACCATGAGCCTCGCCGACGTGATGCAGCCCGCGATCAAGCATGCCGCGCGCGGCTATGCGGCGACGCCTTACTTACACGAATGCATCACCGACGGCGCCGAGGAGATGCTGAAGGACAAGCCGATCTCGGCGATCTATCTGCCTCGCGGCACCCCGCTGAAGCCGGGCGAGCGGGTGGTGCAGGCCGAATATGCCGAGACGCTGAAACACATCGCCGATCATGGCGACAACGCGCTTTATCAGGGACCGCTCGGCGACATCCTGGTCGACTACATGAAGAACAACGGCGGCTTCGTCGCGCAAGAGGATCTCGCGACCTATAAAACCGTCGAGCGGCAGCCGATCCGCTGCGACTACCGCGGCTGGGAAATCCTCGGGCCCCCGCCGCCGGCAGCGTCGGGCGTGCATGTCACGCAGATGCTCAACATCCTCGAAGGCTACGATATCGCGGGCCTCGGCTTCGGCACGGTGGAGACGATCCATTACCTTGCCGAGGTGCTGAAGATCGCCTTTGCCGATCGCGCGGCCGCGAGCGGCGATCCCGCGTATATCAATGCCCCGGTGGAGCGGCTGACCTCGAAGGCCTATGCCGAGGAGCGCCGCCGCGCGATCGATCCCGATCGCGCACAGGCCTGGAGCGCCGGCGTCACCCAGCTCGAAAGCGCGCACACAACACACATGACCGCAGCGGATGCGATGGGCAATGTGGTCGCGACCACCCAGACCATCAACAATCTGTTCGGGGCCAAGATCCTGATCCCGGGCCTCGGCACTGTGCCCAACAACTACATGAACCTGTTCGATCCGCGGCCGGGGCACGCGCTGTCGCTCGCCGCAGGCAAGCGCGTCACCACCTCGATGTCGCCGATGATGGCGCTGCGCGACGGTAAACTGGCTTACGCGCTCGGCCTGCCCGGCGGAAAGCGCATCTTCCCGAGCGCGATGCAGGCGCTGATCAATTTGATCGATCACGGCATGGACCTGCAGGAGGCGGTCGAGGCGCCACGGGTGTGGACCGAGGGCAATGCGCTGGAGGTCGAGCAGGCGATACCGGAGAGCATCCGCGCCGCGCTGTCAGCGAAAGGCCACAAGGTGCAGGTCGTGCCGACGGTCGCCGGCGGCATGAATGCGATCCAGTTCCACGCCGACGGCACGATGTCGGGCGCCGCCTGCTGGCGCGCCGACGGCACGCCGGTCGGCATCGCCGGCGGTCTCGCCCGCGCCGGGGTGCGGTTCGCGTTGAGGTGACGCCGACGACGCTGTTTGACAGGTTGAATCGAGCACTACCATCTTCAACGTCGTCCCGGCGAAGGCCGGGACCCATAACCACAGCCCGTCATTGTTACGCGCTGCTGAAACGACGAGTCCCGCCTACAACGCCTGCTGCGGCGTATGGGTCCCTGTGTCTTGGAAGTCTGTCATGATGGGGTGGGCGGGAAGCCGTTGGGTCCTTGGCGCTTGACGCCGTGAGCCGGCTCGGTCTCCCGCCCGTTCCATCTATCAACCTGAACAGTTGCACGAGGCTGCGCCAACAGACCTCGCATCACAGGGACAGGCACCGTGACCATAGCTCTTCGTTACGTCGGAATCGACATCTCCAAAAAATACCTCGATATCTTTGATGAGGCTGACGGCGTGCCGAGGCGCATTGCCAACGCGACACAGGCCATCACACAGCAGGTGGCGCGTTGGCAATGCGATGCGCTGGTCGTCTTCGAGGCGACGGGTATCTATGACCTCGCGCTTCGCGAGGCGCTGCGTCAGGCCGGCATCCGCTTCGCACGGATCAACCCGGCCCGTGCCCGCGACTTTGCGCGGGCGAGCGGCCTACTCGCCAAGACCGATCCGATCGATGCGCGGATGCTGGCAGCCTTTGCGCGGGCCATGCAGCCCGCCCCCGAGCAGGTCGCCGATCCTGCACGCAACGCCCTGGCGAGGCTTGCAAAACGGCGGGATCAGCTGGTCCTCATGCGCGCCCAGGAGAAGAACCGGCGCAGCGAGGCCGACGATCGCGCCATGGCCGAACGCATTGGCCGCCTCATCGAGGTCCTCGACCGCGAGATCGCCGAGATCGAGGCCGACATCAGCGCATTGATTAAAGCCGAAGCGGAGATCGCGGACGATGCGAAGTTAATGCGTTCGCTGCCCGGCGTGGGTCCCGTGGCCTGCATGCAGCTCATCGCGCAGATGCCGGAACTCGGGCGGGTCGGACCGAAGCAACTCGCAGCGCTCGCTGGTCTTGCTCCCTTCAACGTCGACAGCGGCACCTTCCGCGGCAAGCGCAAGATTGCGGGCGGCCGAAAGCGCGTTCGTGACGCCCTTTATATGGCGGCCCTCAACGCAGTTCGCAGAGCTGATCCGTTCAAGGCCTTCTATGCACGACTGCGACAAGCCGGAAAACCAGCCAAACTCGCCCTCATCGCCGTCGCCAGGAAGCTGCTGACGGTCCTCAATGCCATCATGCGAGACCGAAAGCCCTACCTGCAAACCAAACCAACATAACAGTTGCCGGCCTGCGCCGGGACGACGAGATGGACAGAACCCGGTCTGCTCTGCGGGATCACCCGCAAGCGGGGCGAGGTGAAATTCACTTCCTGACGCAGATCACGCGGACCACGGCGGCCTTGGCGTCCGCCGACTCGCCCGCTGCGTTGACGCCGTGCTCTTTCAGGAAGCTCCGCACCGTCTCGGCCGGCACCAAAGCGGCCTGTGCCGGCGGTGCGGCGTTCGCAGGCCCTGCAACGATGACAGGCTTCAGCACTGCGATGCCGGCAAATTTGCCGCCGCCGTCGAGTGCCGCCGCGCCGGAGAACCCGATCGCCGGCGGCGGTGACAGCGCCTGATCGCCGCCACCGAGTTGCGCAACCGCGGCCTTGACGCTGCTCGCGGCCGCGCCGCCGCCCTGGCTCTGCGGATCGGCGATGCCGGTGATGTCGAGCGCGGTCTGCGTCGCCTGGCCTGCGACGTTGAGCGGCTTCAGCCCGCGCGCGCCATAGATGCGCAGCAGTGCGAGATCGTGCTCCTTGTCCGCGGCGACCCGGTCGGCGTTGCCGTAGCCCGGGATCGTCAGCGCGATGCAGTCGTCGGTCGCCACGCGGTCGGTGATGACAGCGCCATCGTCGCTGACCACGACGCCGGTGGCATATTCGACGGTCTTGCGCGGCGGCGGCCCGGCCTGCACGCCGGACGGAAATGCGTTGAAGGCGCTCGACATCGCGATCACCACCGGCTCGACGGTGGTCTGCATCGCCTGATCATAGAGAATGGTGAGGATGCGCACCTCGTCACCCCTTAAGGTGCCGCGCAGATAGAATTTCTTCAGCCCCTGCATGCCCGACAGCACGAAGAAGTCCGGCTTTACCACGGTGTAGTCGATGGTGCGGCCGGCCGGCTCCTTCTTCTCCTGCTCGGCGAGCTTGGCGGTGGTCAGGCTGGCTTCCTTGCGCCGGGCGAGCTGCACCTGGACGGTGCCGGTCGGCGAGGTCCATCTGGCGCCGGAGGCGTCGCTGGTCAGCTGCGGCACCAGTTTTGTGGGAATGCCGAGCCGTGCTCCGGTGGCGGGCTCGGTGACGACCCGCCAGCCGACGCTCTCCTGCTTCCGCCGCGCGGTGTCGGCGAGCACGCCGCGCTCCTGCGGGTTCAGCACGCCGGTCGGCTTGCCGCCGCGGTTCTTCTGGAATTCCTTGATCGCATTGACCATGCGCTCGCTGACGTCGCCTGATATCGCGCCGTTATATTCGCCGACCCAGGCGAGGTCCGATTGCAGCGCCAGCCGCTCGGCCTGCGCCATCGCATTGGCGGTATCCTCGGGCTTCTGCAGCGCGGGGCGAGCCGGCACCGTCGTCACCGTCTTCGGCTTGGCCCCGGCCGTCGTCGGCGGCGTCAACTGGGCGTTTGCGGCGCCCATGCCTGCGACCATCACGGCCGCGACCATCAATGTTGCCGAAAGCATCAATCTCATGACAAATCCGGGAGAAATGACTGATACCATTGACGTCCACGCAATTAAGCACATCTGCTTGGTCGGCAACAACCGCGCTCCGGTTCAGGGAAGCGCGCGCAGGACATCAAGATGCTGAGTGCCGACGAACTTGAACGCTATGCCCGCCACATCGTGCTGCGCGAGGTGGGCGGCCCCGGCCAGAATGCGCTGAAGAAGGCATCCGTGCTGGTGATCGGCGCCGGCGGTCTCGGCGCGCCGGTGCTGATGTATCTGGCTGCCGCCGGCGTCGGCCGGCTCGGCGTGATCGATGACGACATCGTCTCGCTCTCCAATTTGCAGCGCCAGATCATCCACACGACGTCTGATATCGGCAAGCGCAAGGTCGACAGCGCGGCGGCGCAGATCCATGCGCTCAACCCGCATGTGGCGTTCGAGGCGCATCCAACGCGGCTCACGGCCGACAATGCGATGGCGCTGATCGGAAGTTACGATCTCGTGCTCGACGGCTCCGACAATTTCGAGACCCGCTACCTCGTCGCCGATGCCTGCTTCCTCGCGAAGCGGCCGCTGATCACCGCCGCGCTGGGCCAGTTCGACGGTTCGCTGACCACGATCCGCGCGCACGAGAAGAATGCGGACGGCGTGTTCAACCCGACCTATCGCTGCCTGTTTCCGGAGGCGCCGCCGCCGGGTACGGTGCCGGCCTGCGCCGAGGCCGGCGTAATGGGCGCGCTCGCCGGCGTGCTGGGATCGATGATGGCACTGGAGGCGATCCGCGAGATCGTCGGCTTCGGCGAGGGCCTGGTCGGCCGTCTGTTGATGGTGGATGCGCGCGCGATGCGGTTCGAAACCTTGCGCTACGCGCGCGATCCGCAGAACCCGCTCAATGGTGATGCGCCTGCCATCACCGATCTGAGCGGGCATCTGTAGAGGTCAGGACGCAGTCGCGGGCTTCTCGCTGTCCATGTGCCGGAGGTGCTCCTCCGGGTAGCGTCCGCCGGCAGCCGCGCCCGGCGGAAATGCTTCGGCGAGTGTGGCGAGATGCGTCGCGGTCAATTTCACGTCGAGTGCGCCGAGCGCCTCGGTCAGCCGTTCGCGCCGCCGCGCGCCGACCAGCGGCACGATGTCGTTGCCTTGCGCTGCGACCCAGGCAATTGCAACCTGCGCCGGAGAGGCGCCGATCTCGCCGGCGATGCCGCGCAGCCGATCGGCGAGCGCAAGGTTGGTGTCGATGTTGCCGGCCTGGAAGCGCGGGCTCATCAGGCGGAAATCCTTCGCGCCGCCGTGGTCCTTCGACCAGTGCCCGCTGATCAGCCCGCGCGCCAAGACGCCATAGGCTGATATGCCGATGCCGAGCTCGCGGCAGGTCTTCAAAATGTCGGTCTCGATGCCGCGCGAGATGAGCGAATACTCGATCTGCAAATCGGCGATCGGATGTACCTTGTGGGCGCGGCGGATGGTGTCGGAACCCACTTCGGAGAGGCCGATATGCCTGATCCAGCCGGCCTTGACCATGTCGGCCATCGCGCCGACCGTGTCCTCGATCGGCACATTGGGATCGAGCCGCGCCGGGCGGTAGATGTCGATGTGATCGACGCCGAGCCGCTGCAGCGAATAGGCGGCGAAGTTCTTCACGGCAACGGGCCGGCAGTCATAGCCGAGAAAGCCGTAGCTGCGATCGCGCAGCGCGCCGAACTTGACGCTGATCACGAGATTGTCGCGGCTGCGGCTCTCCATCGCCTCGCCGATCAGCATCTCGTTGTGGCCCATGCCGTAGAAGTCGCCGGTATCGAGCAGCGTGATGCCGGCATCGAGCGCGGCATGGATGGTGGCGATGCTCTCGCTGCGGTCGGTCGGACCGTAGAAGTCGGACATGCCCATGCAGCCGAGGCCGATCAGCGAGACCATTGGGCCGGCGGAACCGAGTTTGCGTGTGTCCATGGTGGTGTTCCCAAAACGTTGCAGCGGATGATCCGCCGCCAATGACGCGGCTGATATGGGCCGGTTCGGTTTTTGGGATAAGCTGGACAATCCCGAATGGGTTGTTCACTATATCGAACAATGCAGGATTTCGACCTTCGCGACCTCGATGCCTTCGTGGCGGTGGCGCGCACGCGCAACTTCCGGCGTGCGGCCCTCGAGCAGCGTGTCTCGGTCTCAAGCCTCAGCCAGCGCCTGCGCGACATGGAGGAGCGGCTCGGCGTCCGCCTGATGAACCGCACCACCCGCAGCGTTGCGCTGACCGAAGCCGGCGAGTTGCTGCTCGCCCGCGTTGCGCCGGCAATGGTCAACGTCGCCGACGCGATCACCGAGGTGCGCGGCCTGCGCGCCGAGCCGTCGGGGCGGCTGCGCATCAACGCGCCGCCGCCCGCGGTCGATCTCGTGCTGGCGCCGATGGTCGCGCCGTTCCTCGCCAAATATCCGAAAGTAGATCTCGATATCGTCGCCGAAAGTGCTTTCGTGGATATCGTCGCGCAAGGCTTCGACGCCGGCGTGCGCTATGGCGAGCATCTGGCGCAGGACATGGTGGCGGTTCCGCTCGGCGCGCAACAGCGCTACGCGGTGGTGGCGTCGAGCGATCATGTCGCAAAGCACGGCCGGCCAATGCACCCGAAGGATCTCCTGAAGCACGCCTGCATCCGCACCCGCTTCGGCAGCGGTGCGATCTTCGATTGGGAGTTCGAGAAGAACGGTCGCGTCGTGAAGGTTTCGCCGCCGGCCCGGCTGATCGCGACCTACCTCGGCCTCGCGTTGCGTGCGGTCCATGACGGCGTTGGCTATTGGGCGACGTTCGAGGGTTATGTCCGCTACGGCGTCAAATCCGGCGCGCTGGTCAGCGTGCTCGACGATTGGTGTCCGCCGTTCGACGGGCCGTTTTTGTACTACCCGAGCCGCCGCCAGCCGCCCCCAGCGCTCGCCGCGTTCGTGTCGTTCGTCGCCGACTGGCGCAAGCAGGCGCGGCGGAAGAAGTAAGGCAAACCCTTGCCACACCGTCGTCCCGGCGAAAGCCGGGACCCATACTCCGCAGCGGAAGTTGGGAGCGAGACTCGTCGTTCCAGCACGGTGGAGCAATGACTATCGGTGGTTATGGGTCCCGGCCTGCGCCGGGACGACAGCGAGTGTTGGTTTCAAGTTGCGTGGTCGAGCGCCGGCCGCACCGGCTACTGTGCATGGGGTTGTTTTCGATATTTTCGCGGCTAGAGCCACATCGTCGTCCCGGCGAAGGCCGGGACCCATAACCACGAGTGTCTGTTGTGCGCAATGTCGGAACGGCGAATCCCTTCAACAACAACCGCCGCGGCGTATGGGTCCCTGCTTTCGCAGGGACGACACCGATTGTCCGACTTACAGCATGCTCGGCAGCACGCGATCCGGCGGCTTGTGGGCGTCGAGGAAGGTTCGGATGTTGATGATGACCTTCTCGCCCATCTCGACGCGGCCTTCGATCGTGGCCGAGCCCATGTGCGGCAGCAGCGTCACCTTGCCGGCCCGGGCGAGCCGCACCAGCTTCGGGTTCACCGCGGGCTCGTGCTCATAGACGTCGAGGGCTGCGCCGCCGATGTCGCCGGCTTCAATCAGCTTGATCAGGGTGTCCTCGTCGATCACCTCGCCGCGCGCGGTGTTGACGACATAGGCCTCTTTGCGGATCAGCTTGAGCCGCCGCGCCGAGAGCAGATGATAGGTCGCCGGCGTGTGCGGGCAGTTCACCGAGATGATGTCCATCCGCGCCAGCATCTGGTCGAGGCTTTCCCAATAGGTCGCCCCGAGCTCTTCGGCGATCATGGGCGCCACCGGGCGGCGGTTGTGATAGTGGATCTGCAGGCCGAAGGCGCGGGCACGGCGCGCCACGGCCTGGCCGATGCGGCCCATGCCGACGATGCCGAGCCTCTTGCCGCCGATGCGGTGGCCGAGCATCCAGGTCGGCGACCAGCCCGCCCAGTGCTGCTTGCCTTCGGTCAGAATCGAGGCGCCCTCGATCAGGCGCCGTGGCACCGCCAGGATCAGCGCCATGGTCATGTCGGCGGTGTCCTCGGTCAGCACCTTCGGGGTGTTGGTCACCGTGATGCCGCGGGCATGCGCGGCGGTGACGTCGATATTGTCGACGCCGTTGCCGAAATTGGCGATCATCTTCAGCTTGCAGTCGGGCTGATTGATCACGTCCTCGCGGATCATGTCGGTCACGGTCGGCACCAGCACGTCGGCGGTCCTCGCCGCCTCGGCGATCTGTTCCGGTGTCATCGGCGTGTCGTCGAGATTCAGTCTGGCATCGAACAGCTCGCGCATCCGGGTCTCGATCGAGTCCGGCAGCTTGCGGGTGACGACGACGAGAGGCTTTTTCTTCACCGACATGTCCTGCTTTCATGAGGCGCGCGGCCCGCCAAAAACCGAGCCGTTGAGGCCTCATTAACCCGGTTGTTCGACACTGCTGATAGCCGCGCTGTCCCGGCGTTTCCTTCGCGTTTCCTAGGGTTCCCCGATACTTGCCCCGGCTGTCGCCAAGGGGAGACAACGGGAAATTCGGGTGTTCTGGCTCTCAGGCGTTCCGTCCTCTCTAGCAGAAGGCCGGGCCAAGACAAGAACCCCTCGGATCGATGCGGGCAGGGAACGAACAGCGCCGGCGCAGGGGCCTTCGGGCACGGGTTTGAATTTGGGTTTGGGTTGCAGCTCGCCGAATGCGGGTTGGGCATCTCGGCAGGAGACGAGTTGATGGTCTGGCGTTTCGGTTCATTGGTGGCTCTGGTCGGGAGCATGCTGAGCGCGTCGGTCATCCCCGGACATTCCGCCAAGGATTTGAGCCCCACCACCAGCGGCCTGCCGATTCCGCGCTATGTCAGCCTGAAATCCGATCATGTGAACGTCCGGGCCGGCCCGACCAAGGACAATGACGTCGCCTGGGTCTACACGCGGTCGGGGCTGCCGGTCGAAATCACCGCCGAGTTCGAGAACTGGCGCCGGGTGCGCGATTCCGAGGGCGCCGAAGGCTGGGTCTATCACTCTCTGCTGTCCGGCCGCCGCACCGCGGTCGTCACGATGAAGAACAAGGACGATCTGGCCTCGCTGTACGATCGTCCCGACGCCACCAGCGCCATCGCGGCGCGCCTGCAGGCCGGCGTCGTCGCGCAGGTCAAGAAATGCGCCAATAACTGGTGCCGGGTCACCGGCAACGGGTTCGACGGCTGGATCGAGCAGCAACGCCTGTGGGGCGTCTACGCCGACGAGAAGGTGGACTGAACTTCTTCGTCGCAAACGACAATGGCCGGGACGAGCCCGGCCATCACAACTCAAATCGACGCCAAGGCCGGATCAGCGCTTCTTGCGCAGCCGCACGACCATGTCGACACGGGAAATCTCGTAGCCATCAGGCACGTTGGGCATCTTCGACAGCACGAGGTTCGGGTCGGGAATGTCGACCAGCTCGTGATTGTGCTCGAGATAGAAGTGGTGATGCGTCGACACGTTGGTGTCGAAATAGGTCTTGGTGCCGTCGACGCTGACCTGGCGCAGCAGGCCGGCATCGGTCAGCTGGTTGAGGGTGTTGTAGACGGTCGCCAGCGACACCGGAACCTTGGCCAGCGTGGCTTCCTCGTACAGCATTTCAGCGGTCAGGTGGCGGGCACCCTTGCCGAACAGCAGCCAACCCAGCGCCATGCGCTGACGGGTCGGCCGGAGGCCGGCAGACTGCAGCATCTCGTTGACGTCATGCCACGGACAACCGGTCAGCGCAGGGTGGTGCCCAGCGCCCCGGGCAGCCGGGTGCACGGCATCATCGTTCACAGCCGGTACTTCGTCGTTCATATCCACTCTATGCACCCAACTCAGGCAATATTCCTCTTAAATATAAAAAGGATGCCCATCAGATGCAAGTTTTTCGCAACTAGAACGAATCCAAGCTGCGGTAGAAACCTAAGGAGAAACGGCAATTTATCATCGGAATGCCGCTTTGCCGCCCAGTTGGCCCTATGTTAGAGAGCGCGCGGACCACATATGCGCTTTCGGCAGAGATAACAGGCCGGTAGCGTACCCAGGTAGCGCCAAGATGCGGGACGGGATATTCCGGTTCCCGTGGGTAGATTAAGGTCCGACCAAGCAAAGCGCTTCATCGGGACATCAGAGGTGTAAAGAGGATGCTGGATCGGCGCGGCGGTTACGAATACGAGGATTTGCTGGCTTGCGGGCGGGGCGAGCTGTTCGGTCCCGGCAACGCCCAGTTGCCGCTGCCACCGATGCTGATGTTCGATCGCATCAGTGAGATCTCGCAAACCGGCGGCGAGTACGGCAAGGGGCTGGTGCGCGCCGAGCTCGAAGTGAAACCGGATCTCTGGTTCTTCGGCTGCCATTTCAAGAACGATCCGGTGATGCCGGGCTGCCTCGGCCTCGATGCCATGTGGCAAATGGTCGGCTTCTACCTTGGCTGGATCGGTGGCGAAGGTCGTGGCCGCGCGCTCGGCCTCGGCGAGCTGAAGTTCTCCGGACAGGTGCTGCCGCAGGCGCGCAAGGTTGTGTACAACATCGATATCAAGCGCGTGATGCGGTCAAAGCTCGTGCTTGGAATTGCCGACGGGTGGCTTTCCATGGACGACGAGATTATTTATCGCGCCAAGGACTTGAAGGTCGGATTGTTCAAGCAGGGCACGGCGCCATCTTGAGCAGGATCATCATGCGGCAACACAAAGGCAGGGCGAGGCGAACATGAGGCGGGTTGTCATCACGGGGATGGGGATTGTCTCGTCCATCGGTAACAACACCCAGGAAGTGCTTGCGAGCCTCTACGAGGCAAAGTCGGGCATTTCGCGTGCGGAGAAGGCTGCTGAGCTCGGCTTCCGTTCGCAGGTGCACGGTGCGCCGACACTCAATCCCGCCGAGGTGATCGATCGCCGCGCGATGCGGTTCCTCGCCGAAGGTGCTGCGTGGAATCACGTCGCCATGGAGCAGGCGATCCGCGACTCCGGCCTCGAGGAGAACGAGGTCTCCAACATCCGCACCGGCATCATCATGGGATCCGGCGGACCGTCGACGCGCACGCTGGTGGAGGCCGCCGACATCGCGCGCGCCAAGGGCCCGAAGCGCGTTGGTCCGTTCGCCGTGCCGAAGGGAATGTCCTCGACCGCGTCGGCGACGCTCGCGACCTGGTTCAAGATCAAGGGCGTGAACTACTCGATCTCCTCGGCCTGCGCGACGTCGAACCATTGCATCGGCAATGCCTACGAGACGATCCAGATCGGCAAGCAGGACATCATCTTCGCCGGCGGCTGCGAGGAACTCGACTGGACGCTATCGGTGCTGTTCGACGCCATGGGCGCCATGTCGTCGAAGTACAACGACACGCCGGCGACCGCCTCGCGTCCCTACGACATCAGCCGCGACGGTTTCGTGATCGCCGGTGGCGCAGGGGTCGTGGTGCTCGAAGAGCTCGAGCATGCCAGGGCGCGCGGCGCGCGGATCTACGGTGAGGTCGTCGGCTACGGCGCGACCTCCGACGGATACGACATGGTGGCGCCGTCGGGCGAAGGCGCCGAGCGCTGCATGCGCATGGCGATGTCGACGGTGGACACGCCGGTCGACTACATCAATCCGCACGCCACCTCGACGCCGGCCGGCGATCCGCCGGAGATCGAGGCGATCCGCAAGGTGTTCGGCACCGGCGACAAGTGCCCGCCGATCTCGGCGACCAAGGCGCTGACCGGCCATTCGCTCGGCGCTACCGGCGTGCAGGAAGCGATCTACTCGCTGCTGATGCTGAACAACGGCTTCATCTGCGAAAGCGCGCATATCACCGAGCTCGATCCGGTGTTTGCCGACATGCCGATCGTGCGCAAGCGCATCGACAACGTCAAGCTCACGACCGTGCTGTCGAACTCGTTCGGCTTCGGCGGCACCAACGCCACGCTGGTATTCAGGCGGCTTGATGCCTGATTTCGCCTCTCCTCGCTTGCTGAGGGAGGTCCGCAGGCAGCGAATGGGGATATTGCAACGATCCGGAATGGGGTGGGAATGATTATTGAACCGCGCGTGCGAGGCTTCATCTGCACGACGGCACATCCCGTCGGCTGCGCCACGAATGTCCGCGAACAGATCGCTTACGTTCTCAAGCAGGGCCCGGTCGCGGACTGCCCGAAACGCGTTGCCGTGCTGGGCTGCTCGACGGGCTACGGCCTCGCGAGCCGCATCGTCGCGACCTTCGCCGGCGGCGCGGACACGATCGGCGTGTCGCTGGAGCGCGAGCCGTCGGAAAAGAGAAGCGCCAGCGCCGGCTGGTACAACAACCGTGCCTTCGAGATCGAGGCCCAGAAGATCGGGCGCTCGCCGCTTACGCTGGAGGGCGATGCCTTCTCCGACGAGATGAAGAAAGACTTCATCGCGCGTGTGCGTGAGAAGTTCGGACAGCTCGACATGCTGGTCTACAGCATGGCGGCGCCGGTCCGCACTGACCCCGACACCGGCAAGACCTATCGCTCGGTCATCAAGCCGCTCGGTGCCCCGGTCGAGATCAAGACGCTCGACACCGAGACCGGCGAGGTGTTCCAGACCACCCTCGAGCCGGCGAACGAGGAGCAAACCGCGGCCACGGTCGCGGTGATGGGCGGCGATGATTGGAAGCGCTGGATCGACCAGCTCGCCGATGCCGGCGTGCTGGCGCCCGGCTTCCGGACGCTCAACTACACCTATATCGGCAGCGAACTGACCTGGCCGATCTACTGGAACGGCACGCTCGGCCGCGCCAAGGTCGATCTCGACAGCAAGGCGGAAGCGATCCGGGGCCGGCTCGGTGCGGACGCCGCCCGCGTCGTCGCGCTGAAGGCCGTGGTCACCCAGGCGAGCTCGGCCATTCCGGTGGTGCCGCTCTATGGCACGGTGCTGTTCAAGGTGATGAAGCAGCTCGGGCTCCATGAGGGCTGCATCGAGCAGATCGACCGCCTGTTCCGGACGAAGCTCGGCAAGGGCGTCGCGCTCGACGACGCGCAGCGCATCCGGGTCGACGACTGGGAGCTGTCGCCCGAAGTGCAGACGGAAGTGTCGCGGCGCTGGCCGCTGCTCACCACCGAGACGCTCGGCGAATTGGCGGACCTCGGCGAATACAAGAGCCAGTTCCTCCGCCTGTTCGGCTTCGGCATCGACGGCGTCGACTACACGCAGGACGTCGATCCGCGCGTCGTCCCGGACTAGGGCCGGGACCACCGCTCCGTAGCCCGGATGGAGCGGAGCGCAATCCGGGACAGACGTTGACGTGGAGATAGTTTCCCGGATTTCGCTTCGCTGCATCCGGGCTACATCGCGTTATCCCGCCGCGATCTTCTCCGCGCGCTGGAACGCGGGCCGCGCCACGCAGCGGTCGATATAGGCCTCGAATGACGGCCGCGGCGGCACCATCTTGAACACGCGCACCGCAAAGTTCAGTCCCGCGCCGATCGCGATGTCGGCGGCGGAGAACTGATCGCCGAGGATCCACGGCCCCTTCTGCAACTCGGCATCGAGCACGTCGAACACCTGTGCCGCGCTGCCCCACGCCGCGGTGCTGGTCGGTACCTCGAGCTTGGTGAAGAGCTGGATCAGCGCCGGCTCGATGCAGCTCGGCGAGAAGAACAGCCATTGCAGATAGCGTGCGCGCTTCGGATCGTTGGTGGCCGGCGCGAGCTTGGTCTCGGGGTAGCGGTCGGCGATATAGGCGCAGATCGCGGCGGCCTCGGCGAGCCGGGCATCGCCGTCGGTCAACGCCGGCACCTTGCCCATCGGGTTGATCTTGAGGAAGTCCGGCGACTTCTGTGCGCCGGTGCTGATATCGGTCAGCACCCGTTCGTAAGCCAGGCCGGATTCTTCCAGGAGCCAGATGGCTGAGAACGAGCGCGAGCGCGGCGACCAGTACAGCTTGATCATGGGTTAGCCTCCGATGTGCGGTTTGTTCTCTTCCACCGGTAGTGCTTCATCATGAAGCCGGTAACCGGATTGATCGCCTCCTTCTCGAACACAAAACCCTCGCGCTCGTACCAGCGCCAGGCCTTTTCGTTCTCGCGGACGCATTTCAGCCAGATCTCGTCGGGCATTTGCCGGCGCGTGAAGGCGAGCAACTCGCGTCCGAGGCTCTGGCCCTGGTGGGTGGGCACGACCATCAGCTGGTCGAGCAAAAAGGTCGGCAAGTGCAGCGCCAGCATGGCGGCGATGGTGCCGTGATCGTCGGCGACAAACAGGCTCCAGCCGCCTGCGATCTCGCGCGGCAGACGGGCGCGCAGATCGTTCAACAGGCTTTCGCTCGCCTGCGAGAGCCCGGTCGAAACCCAGCTGTCCATCCAGGCGCGTGCGATCTCGTCAAGTTCGTCGGGACGGGCAGGGCGGATGATCGGCCGTGTCATCACTGTTTCCTTGGCGCTCGTCACCGGGAGGGCGAGGCTCCGGGCGTACAAAGCAGAAAGCCCCGCGATGGGTTCGCGGGGCCTTCAACTCTAGCGCAGCCGTTCGTAACGAGCGAGCCCTCCGCCGGCTCACACGCCGAGCGTGCCGGCCTTGGCGGCGGCATAACGCTCGGCCACGGCCTTCCAGTTCACCGTATTCCACCACGCCTTGAGATAATCGGGCCGTCGGTTCTGATAGGTCAGGTAGTAGGCGTGCTCCCAGACGTCGTTGCCGAGCAGCGCGCGCTTGCCGTCCATGATCGGATTGTCCTGGTTCGGTCGCGTCTCGATCGCGAGCGTGCCGTCCCTGGTCACGGTGACGAACACCCAGCCGGAGCCGAACACGCGTCCGCCGGCGGCGTTGAAGTCGGTCTGCAATTTCTCCAGGCCGCCGAGGTCGCGGTCGATCGCGGCGAGCACTTCGCCGTCGGGCGTGCCGCCGTTCGGTCCCATGATCTGCCAGAACATCGTGTGGTTGGCGTGGCCACCCATGTTGTTGCGCACGCCGGTGCGGATCGCGTCCGGCACGTCGCCGAGATTGGTGAGCACCTCGGTGACCGGCCTCTCCGCGATTTGCGGATTGTCCTTGGCGAATGTGTTGAGGTTGGTGACATAGGCTTGGTGATGCCGGTCGTGATGGATCTCCATCGTCTTGGCGTCGATATGCGGCTCCAGTGCATTGGTGGGATAGGTCAGCGGGTCGATCTTGAATGGTCCGGCTGGGGCCTGCGCCGCGGCCTGGCCGAGCACGAGGCGTGGCGCTGCTGCAACCGCGGCAGCCGTGGTTGCCGCAAGCACGAGATGGCGTCGGGATATGGGTGACATCGATTCCTCCTGACCTGAAACTCTGGTGTCGCTTTCGACAGAGCATAGCGAGATACGTGCAAGCCACCCTATGCCGTTTCGAACACGGTCATTGTGACGCTGCGTCGGAATCCCGCATTGCTGCGGCAGGGCGTCTCGCGCGCAAGCATCGCATCAAACAAAAAGGGCGGCCTTTCGGCCGCCCTTCGTCGTTTCATTTCAAACAGGCTTACTCGCCGGCAGCTTCGCGCGGGGCCGGGGCGTCGGTCTTCTGCTTGGCCTCGAGGTCCTCGCCGGTCTCCTGGTCGACCGCCTTCATCGACAGGCGGGTCTTGCCGCGATCGTCGAAGCCGAGCAGCTTGACCTTGACCTTGTCGCCTTCCTTGACGACATCGGAGGTCTTCTGCACGCGGCTGGCCGCGAGCTGGCTGATGTGGACCAGGCCGTCCTTGGCGCCGAAGAAGTTCACGAACGCGCCAAACTCCATCACCTTGACGACGGTGCCCTCGTAGATCTGGCCGATCTCCGGATCGGAGGCGATCGACTTGATCCACTTGATTGCAGCCTTCATCGCCTCGCCATCGTTGGAGGCGACCTTCACGGTGCCGTCGTCCTCGATATTGACCTTGGCGCCGGTCTTCTCGACGATCTCGCGGATCACCTTGCCGCCGGTGCCGATCACTTCGCGGATCTTGTCGGTGGCGATCTTGAAGGTCTCGATACGAGGCGCGTATTCGCCGAGCTCGGCACGCGCAGCGGTCAGGGCCTTGGACATTTCACCCAGGATGTGGATGCGTCCTTCCTTGGCCTGGCCGAGCGCCACCTTCATGATCTCCTCGGTGATGCCCTCGATCTTGATGTCCATCTGGAGCGAGGTGATGCCCTGGTCGGTGCCGGCGACCTTGAAGTCCATGTCGCCGAGATGATCCTCGTCGCCGAGGATGTCCGACAGCACCGCGAAGCGCTGACCTTCGAGGATCAGGCCCATGGCGATACCGGCGGTCGGCCGCTTCAGCGGCACGCCGGCGTCCATCAGCGACAACGAGGCGCCGCAGACCGAGGCCATCGAGGACGAGCCGTTCGACTCGGTGATCTCTGAGACCACGCGGATCGTGTACGGGAACTCGTGGTGCGGCGGCAGCACCGGGTGGATCGCGCGCCAGGCGAGCTTGCCGTGGCCGATCTCGCGGCGCTTGGTGCCGCCGAGGCGACCGGTTTCACCGACCGAGTAGGGCGGGAAGTTGTAGTGCAGCAGGAACGTTTCCTTGTACGTCCCCGACAGCGCGTCGATGTACTGCTCGTCCTCGCCGGTGCCGAGCGTGGTCACCACCATCGCCTGGGTCTCACCGCGGGTGAACAGCGCCGAGCCGTGGGCGCGCGGCAGCACGCCGGCTTCGGCGATGATGTTGCGCACGGTCTTGGCGTCACGGCCGTCGATGCGCTTGCCGGTGTCGAGGATGTTCCAGCGAACGATCTTGGCTTCCAGTTCCTTGAACACGCCGGCGACGCGGAGCTTGTCGTATTTCGGCTCCTGGCCTTCCGGGAAGAAGTGCGCGAGCACCTTCTCCTTGACGGCGCCGACCGCGGCATAGCGTTCCTGCTTGACCGGGATCGCGTAGGCCTTGCGCAGCTCCTGCTCGGCAATGCCAAGCATTTCCTTCTCGATCTCCGAATTGTCGATCGTGGTGACTTCGCGCGGCTCCTTGGCGGCCTTCTCGGCGAGCTCGATGATCGCGTTGATGACCGGCTGGAAGTGGCGGTGGCCGAACATGACCGCGCCGAGCATCACGTCTTCGTTGAGCTCCTTGGCTTCCGATTCCACCATCAGCACGGCGTCGGCGGTGCCGGCGACGACGAGGTCGAGCTGGGTCTCGGTCATCTCGTCGAGCGTCGGGTTGAGGATGAACTCGTCATTGGCGAAGCCGACGCGCGCGGCTCCGATCGGGCCCTTGAACGGTGCGCCCGACAGCGTCAGGGCGGCGGAGGCGGCGACCAGCGACACGATGTCCGGATCGTTCTCCATGTCGTGCGACAGGACGGTGACGATCACCTGGGTCTCGTTGCGCCAGCCGTCGACGAACAGCGGACGGATCGGGCGGTCGATCAGGCGGGAGACCAGCGTCTCCTTCTCGGTCGGGCGGCCTTCGCGCTTGAAATAGCCGCCGGGAATGCGGCCCGCGGCGTAGGTCTTCTCCTGGTAGTCGACCGTGAGCGGCAGGAAGTCGACGCCTTCGCGCGGCGTCTTCGCCGCGACGACGGTGGCGAGCACCACGGTCTCGCCATAGGTGGCCATCACGGCGCCGTCGGCCTGGCGGGCGATCTTGCCGGTTTCAAGTTTGAGGGGACGTCCACCCCAGTCGATCTCGACGGAATGCGAATTGAACATTTCGGTTTTCTTTCATGGTTTCACGAAAGCACGGCGCCCTGAAACACAAAGACCATGCCAAGACGGCGAGACACTGATGCGCTGCTGCGGTCAGCATCCGGCGATCCTGCCATGGTCCCTGGATTTCGGATGGCGTCCATCCTTTCGGTCGTCTGGGCATCTTGCCCGGTCCAGCGGCCGGATTGCTGCTGGACGCTAGTGTGCATGACGCGATGGCCATGCTGTTGCGCATGATCATCTTTCGACAATTCGAAAGCCCGAGTTCACGGACGACCATACGAAAACGCGCGCGAACCTCGCGCGCGTGCTTCTCAAATCAACGACGGATGTTGTGCTTCTCGAGCAGCGCCTTGTAGCGCGCCTCGTCCTTGCGCTTGATGTAGTCAAGCAGGGAGCGACGCGTCGACACCAGCTTCAGGAGGCCGCGGCGTGAATGGTTGTCCTTCACATGGCTCTTGAAGTGCTCGGTGAGGTTATTGATGCGTTCCGACAGGATCGCGACCTGAACCTCGGGCGAGCCGGTGTCGCCGGCTTTGTTGGCATTCGTCTTGATGACTTCCGCTTTGCGTTCGGCGGTAATCGACATCGTCAGTTACTTTCGTTGTTGCGAGCCGGACTGGCAGTCAGTCCGTTCAGGTTGAACACGCGCTTGGGGATGAGTTCGCCATTGCCAATCTCGGCAAGCGCGAGAAGCCGGCCTGCCACCGTGACATAGACTGTGCCGCTGGTATTGGGCGCATCCCGTCCGCGCAACAAAACGGCCTGGCCCCTATGGAGCCTTGCCGCATCAGCCCGTGTGACGGCCAGTGCCGGGATGTCGTCCAGCGCGGTCTCAACGGGCAAAAGCGCGTCGGCGAGGCTGCCCTCGCCAGACGCGGCTCTATTGCATAAAGCCTCCAACTGTTCCAGCGGAATCATGTCCCGCTCGGTAAACGGACCGACCAGGGTCCGCCGCAGGGCGCAGATATGGCCGAAACAGCCCAGAATCCGGCCCATATCGCGGGCCAGGGCCCGGACATAGGTTCCCTTGCCGCACTCGGCCTCGAACACGGATTGTCCATTATCTCCATGTTCTACAAGGGCTAATTCGTGAATCTCGACCGGGCGAGGCTTCAGTTCTACGGTCTCGCCGTCGCGTGCCAGATCATAGGCCCGCTCACCCTGCACCTTGATGGCCGAATATTGCGGCGGGATCTGCTCGATCACCCCAGTGAAGCGCGGCAGCAGGTCTCTGATCGAATCGGCGGTCGGCCGGCTCTCGCTGGTCCTGACCGGCCGTCCCTCGGTGTCGTCGGTGTCGCGCTCCTCGCCCCAGCTGACCGTGAAGCGGTAGCGCTTGCGGCCGTCCATCACGAACGGCACCGTCTTGGTGGCCTCGCCCAGCGCGATCGGCAGACCGCCGGAGGCGAGCGGATCGAGCGTGCCGGCATGGCCGGCGCGCTTGGCCTGGAACAGGCGCTTGAGCACGGCGACGGCCTGCGTCGAGGTCATTCCGATCGGCTTGTCGAGCACCACCCAGCCATGGACGTCGCGCTTGTCGCGGCGCGGCTGCTGGTTCTGCTTGCCGTGCTTCTGGCGCGGGTCGTTGTTGGTGCGGCGCACATCGTCGGTGCGCGGCCCGGCAAAAGCATCCCGCTCAGCGTCGCGCGCGTCGGCATCCTTCGCGTCGATCACGCTGTTGGTCGTCATCACAGTCATCACTCGTCGTCCGAATCGGGTGCAAGGTCTCGCTGCACCGCAGGTGTCCGCAGTAGTTTCTCGATGCGCTCCGCCTCGTCGAATCGCTCATCGACGCGGAAGCGAATGTCGGGTGCAAATTTCAGGTTGACGCGATGCGCGATCTCGCCGCGAAGGAACTTCTTGTTGCGCTCGAGCGCGGATATCACCGCGTCGGTGTCGCGTCCGCCGAGCGGCATCACGTAGACCGTGGCGAGCTTCAGGTCCGGCGACATGCGCACCTCGGGAACGGTGATGATGTGGCCTTCCAGATCGGGATCGTGGACCTCACCCTGCGACAGAATCTCGGCAACCGCATGGCGAACCGTTTCGCCGACGCGCAGCTGACGTTGCGATCCGCCGGGGCTGGAACTCTTCTTTTGACGGGGCATGACCTTCTTCCAAAACCGTCGCGCCCGCCGGCCTTGGCCGCGGGCATCAATGTCTAGCTTTGCTTTCAATCGGACGATGCGCCGGTGGCCGGACTAAAAGTCCGGCCACGTCGTCGCATTTTCAGTTAAATGGACCCAGACCGCTTCGTAAGATTTGGACTTACAGAGAGCGCTGGATCGTCTCGATGCGGTAACATTCGATCACGTCGCCGACACGCATGTCGCCGTAGTTCTCGAATGCCATGCCACATTCCTGGCCGGCGACCACTTCCTTCACTTCATCCTTGAAGCGCTTCAGCGTCGACAGCTTGCCTTCGTGCACCACGACGTTGTCGCGGATCAGGCGAACATTGGCGCCGCGTTCCACGGTGCCGTCGGTGACGCGGCAACCCGCGACCTTGCCGACCTTGGAAATGTTGAACACTTCCAGGATCTGCGCGTTGCCCAGCATGGTTTCGCGCAGCGTGGGCGCGAGCAGGCCGGACATCGCCTTTTTGATGTCATCCACGAGGTCGTAGATGATGTTGTAGTAGCGGATCTCGATGCCGTTGCGCTTGGCTGCGGCCGCCGCTTCCTTGTTGGCTCGGACCGAGAAGCCGATGATCGCGGCGTTGAAGCCTTCCGCCAGCGTGACGTCGGACTCCGAGATGCCGCCGACGCCGGCATGCAGGATGCGGGCGGCGACTTCGTCGGTGCCGAGCTTCTCGAGCGAACCCAGGATCGCTTCCAGCGAGCCCTGCACGTCGGCCTTGACGATCAGCGGGAACTCCTTGCGGCCCGCGGTCTTGAGCTGCGACATCATCTGCTCGAGCGAGCCGCGCATGCCGGAGATCGAGGCAGCCGCGTTCTCGCGCTTCTGGTGCGCACGGTAGCTCGTGACCTGGCGGGCGCGGGCTTCGTTCTCGACGACAGCGAGACGGTCGCCGGCTTCCGGCGGACCGTTGAAGCCGAGCACCTCGACCGGCACGGACGGGCCGGCCTCGTCGAGATTCTCGCCCTGGTCGGAGATCAAGGCGCGGACGCGGCCCATCTCGGCACCGGCCACGATGATGTCGCCGATCCGCAGCGTGCCGCGCTGCACCAGCACGGTCGCGACCGGACCACGGCCGCGATCGAGCTTGGCTTCGATCACGGTGCCTTCCGCCGGACGCTGCGAATTGGTCTTCAGGTCGAGGATTTCGGCCTGCAGCGCGATCATCTCGAGCAGCCGGTCGAGATTGGTCTTGTTCTTGGCCGAGACCTCGACGTCGACGACGTCGCCGCCGAGCGATTCGACCTGCACCTCGTACTGCAGCAATTCGGTGCGCACGCGCTCCGGCCGCGCATCGGGCTTGTCGATCTTGTTGATCGCCACGATCATCGGCACCTTGGCCGCCTTGGCGTGGTTGATCGCCTCGATCGTCTGCGGCATGACGCCGTCATCGGCCGCGACCACCAGCACCACGATGTCGGTGACCTTGGCGCCGCGGGCGCGCATCGCGGTGAACGCGGCGTGGCCGGGCGTATCGATGAAGGTGATCTTTTTGCCGCTTTCCGGCGAAGTCACCTGATAGGCACCGATGTGCTGGGTGATACCGCCGGCTTCGCCCGACACCACGTTGGCGTGGCGCAGCGCGTCGAGCAGCGAGGTCTTGCCGTGGTCGACGTGACCCATGACGGTGACCACGGGCGAACGCGGCTCGGTGTCGGTGGAATTGTCGACGACGTCGAACAGGCCTTCCTCAACGTCGGACGCGGCGACGCGCTTGACGCTATGGCCAAGTTCTTCGGCGATCAGTTGCGCGGTGTCGGCATCGATCACGTCGGTGATCTTGTGCATCGCGCCCTGCTTCATCAGCATGCGGATGACGTCGACCGCGCGCTCCGACATGCGGTTCGCGAGTTCCTGGATCGTGATCGCTTCCGGAATGACGACCTCGCGAATCAGCTTTTCCTTCTGCTCGTTCGCGGCGTGACCCTTCAGACGCTGGGTACGGCGGCGGAACGAGGCGATCGAGCGCTCGCGTACGTCGTCGGCGGTGAGCGCCGTGACGACGGTGAGGCGTCCGCGCTGCTTCTGCGGGCCGGGCTTCTGGGTGGTCTTCGGCGCCGCGACGGGACGCACGGCGCCGCCGGGACGGCGCACCAGGCGCGGACCTTCGTCTTCGTCCGCCGCCTCTGCGGCAACCCCCGGGGGCCTCGGCGCGACGACCGGCGTGCGCGCAGGCGTCGTGGTCGTGGTGCGGGCTGCCGGCGCCCGGGCTGCCGGAGCAGATGCGGGTGCGGCTGTGGCAGGCCTGGCCGGTGCAGCGGCAGGCGCTGCGCCGGGCTTGGCTTCGCCCTCGCCGAAGCGGCGCTTGGCCTCGACTTCGGCCTTGCGCTTGGCCTCTTCCTCGTGGCGGTGGCGTTCCTCTTCCGCCTTGCGGCGGGCCTCGGCGGCTTCACGCTCGACCTTCTCGGCAGCCTCGCGGACAGCGCGGCGCTTGGCTTCCTCTTCGGCCTGACGACGCTCCTCGATGTCGCGCTGACGGGCGTCGGCAAGCGCGCTGGCACGTGCGGAACGCTCGTCTTCAGTCAGGGTCGGCAGCACCACGCCGGAGCGGGTGTTGCGCTGTTGCTGGCCGGGAGGCGGGCCCGAGGGGCGGCCCTGCGGCGGCCTCGGGGCGGGCGCCACCGGCTTTGCAACCACGGGTTCCGGCGCATGCGCTTCGCCGGGGCCATCGCCACCGACGCGTCGCTTGCCGCGTTTCTCGACCACGACCTGCTTGGTCCGGCCGTGGCTGAAGCTCTGGCGCACGGTGCCCGTCTCGACGCGCGGCTTCAGCGACAACGTCTTGCTCGGGACACTCAGAGTCTTGTCGCCAGGGGTCTTGGTATCAACCATTCAGCAGTCCTAATCTCGTTTCGCTGTGCGTATGCCGCACAAATCCTTCAACTGTCGTCGTTTGCTGAGCATGATCCGGTCGGAAAGACGGCATCCGCCCTCCTGGATCAGGCTCTGGAATTTCTGGCCGCTTCGGCGGTCTTGTCGTCGTCGGCCATCCGGTATCGGACCAGTATCTGGCAGCGCGACAGGAACGTCTTGCTCGCCGGGCCCGCGAGCAGCGCAGCATGTATCACATTTGACCGCCCAAGTGCCAAATCCAATTCTTCCGACGTCAAAACATTGACGACGGCGATTACCGGCGATTCACCACGTTTTTCGCCCCTTTGCCTGACGATCGCGTCCAATTTGCGGATTCCGTCCGCTGCGCCGTCCGAAGCGTGGATCAGGGCTGCAGTTTCGTTCCGGTTGAGTGCGTCCTCGACCTTGCCGAAGCCCGCCACGACCTGACCGGCCTTGGCGGCCATCGCCAGGGCCTCGGTGACGCTGCGGACCAGGAGGGCGTCGGTGTCGGCGGGAAGGGTCGGCGCGACGCGGACATCGCGCTTGAATCCCTTGCTAAATTGGTGACGACGGACTGCTTCCGCAACGCTGCGCCGCGATGCGGAAACCCATAGTCCGCGGCCCGGCAGCTTGCGCTTGAGATCCGGGATCACCTCGCCCGTGGGCGCGATGACGAACCGGATCAGTTCGTCGATCGGACGCACCTCGCGGCTGACCGCGCACATCCGCGTGGTCGCGGACTTCTGCGTCCGCGGCCCATCGTCGAGATCGGGGTCAGCCTGAGCGAACATCCGTGGGGCATCTCCTTACGACGCCGTTTCTGCTTCGGCGGCCTCGGCCTCCTCAGCAGGCTTGGCAAGGTCGGCCTCGGTGATCCAGCCGGCCTTCAGACGGGCCTGCATGATCATGGCCTCGGCTTCGTCGCGCGAGACCTCGATGCCATCGAGGAACCCGGCATGCTTGGTCGGCTCGCCGCCTTCCTTGCGCTCGGTCCAGCCGACCAGGTCGTCGGTGGCGCAGCCGGCCAGATCCTCGACGGTCTTCACGTCGTTCTCGCCGAGCTTCACCAGTATCTTGCCGGTGACGCCGGGCACGTCCTTCATGGCGTCCTCGACGCCGAGTTCCTTGCGCTTGGCCTCGAGTTCAGCCTCAAGCTGCTCCAGATATTCGCGGGCGCGGGTCTGCAGCTCGGTGGCGGTCTCCTCGTCGAAACCTTCGATACCGGCGAGTTCCTTGACATCGACCAGCGCGAGTTCCTCGACCGAGGTGAAGCCTTCGGAGGCGAGCAGCTGGCCGACCACCTCGTCGACATTGAGCGCTTCCATGAACACGCGGGTCGAGTTCTCGAAGTCGGCCTGGCGGCGCTCCGACTCTTCCTGCTCGGTCAGGATGTCGATGTCCCAGCCGGTCAGCTGCGAGGCGAGGCGAACGTTCTGGCCGCGGCGGCCGATCGCCAGCGACAGCTGGTTGTTGGTGTCGGGAACCACGACCTCGATGCGCTCGCGGTCCTCATCGATCACGACCTTGGCGACTTCAGCCGGCGCCAGCGCGTTGACGACGAAGGTCGCGATATCGGGCGACCACGGGATGATGTCGATCTTCTCGCCCTGCAGCTCGTTCACCACGGCCTGCACGCGCGAGCCGCGCATGCCGACGCAGGCGCCGACCGGATCGACCGAGGAATCGCGTGAGATCACGCCGATCTTGGCGCGGGAGCCCGGATCGCGGGCGACCGCCTTGATCTCGACGATGCCGTCGTAGATCTCGGGCACTTCCTGCGCGAACAGCTTCGCCATGAACTGCGGATGGGTGCGCGACAGGAAGATCTGCGGACCGCGGGTCTCGCGGCGGACGTCGAAGATATAGGCGCGGACGCGGTCGCCGTTGCGGAACACTTCGCGCGGCAACATCTCGTCGCGGCGCACGATCGCTTCGCCACGGCCGAGATCGACGATCACGCTGCCATATTCGACGCGCTTGACGATGCCGTTGACGATGTCGCCGATGCGGTCCTTGAATTCCTGGTACTGCCGATCGCGCTCGGCCTCGCGCACCTTCTGCACGATCACCTGCTTGGCGGACTGCGCGGCGATACGGCCATATTCCAGCGGCGGCAGCGTGTCGGCGATGGTGTCGCCGACCTGGGCGCCCGGATTGGCGCGCTGCGCATCATGCAGCGAAATCTGGTTCGACGAGTTCTCGACGACTTCGACCACCAGCATGTGGCGGGTCAGCCGCAGCTCGCCCTTCTTGGCGTCGATTTCGGCATGGACGTCGGTCTCGCTGCCGTAGCGGGCACGTGCGGCCTTGGCGATGGCGTCTTCCATGGCCGCGATCACGATGGAGCGGTCGATCGACTTTTCGCGCGCAACTGCGTCTGCGATCTGCAGCAGTTCGAGTTTGTTGGCGCTGACTGCCATGGCTTAGTCTCCTTCGAATGGATCGATCTCGCCACGGCGCGCGCGTTCGGCGGCCAGGCGGTGCTTTTTGGTGTTGGTCGGGGCCGGCTTGGTGCCGGGCTTCTGAGCAGGCTTGGGTTTCGGCTTCTGACTCTTCGCAGGATCGCCCTTCTTGGCGTGGGCCGGCTGCGGCGGCGCGAGACCAAGCTCGCGGCGCAGCTCGCGCTCGGCGGCCTTGCCGCGGCGCATCGATTCCTCGATCAGCTCGTCGGTCAGCACCAGCCGCGCGTCCGAAATATCCTCCATCACCAGGAGAACTTCAGCGTCCTCGGTGGGACGCGGATCGTCGCGCTTGATGCGCACCGCATTGCCTTCGACGCCGGCGAGCAGGCCGCGGAACCGCTTGCGGCCCTGATGCGCCACCGCCATCTCGATCTTCACCAGATGCCCGGTATAGCGCTCGAAGTCGGAGCGGCGCACCAGCGGCCGGTCGATGCCGGGCGAGGAGATTTCCAGCCGGTAGGCGCGCTCGATCGGGTCGGCAACATCGAGCACCGGCGACAGCGCGCGCGAGATCGCCTCGCAATCCTCGAGCTGCATCGAGCCGTCGGGACGCTCCGCCATGATCTGCACGGTGCAGCCGGCGTCGCCCGAGACCTTGATGCGTACCAGGCGATAGCCCATGCCCTGCAGCACCGGGACCGCGACCGCGGCGACGCGCGCCGCGACCCCGGGCTCGACGACAAGCCGCGGCTCGGCGAGCAGTTCGGTGTCCACGGGCGTGGCGGTCGGATCGGTCATATCCAGTGTCAAAGGCTGTCTAAGGTCTATGGGTTGTCTGAGGTCTGTTGTGTTGATCAGGTGGCCTTAAGGGGCCGCTAACGCTACCTAAACTGGACCCGGCCTCGCTGGGTCCCGTCAGGTAATAAAAAAGAGCGGGTCCCGGGGGGCCCACTCTCCTACGCGATCGTATGAGATACCATAAGTTGCGGTGGATATAGCCCTTTTGCCGGGGTCCGGCAAGGCCTCCAGGCCCGGCGGAGGGCGATTTTGCAGGCTCCGGGGTGCAGGTTTGACCTAACCCTCCGTTTACGAACGGGGCCATAGATTGCCGAAAATCGGCAGAAGTCGCCGGTTGGACAAGGCTCATGACGACAGCCCCCGCGCTGATCCCGGAACTCGACGACATCGTTCGCCGCGGCGACCCCAAGCGCCGCGCCGAGGCCGCGCGGCGGCTCGGCGAGCTGTTCCTGCAGGGTGCCGCGAGCTTCCGCCCCGACCATATCGACCTGTTCGACGGGGTGCTGACCAGTCTGGTCCCGCATGCCGACCTGGCTGCGCGGATCGATCTCGCCGAACGGCTTGCGCCGCTCGCCAACGCGCCGCGGCATCTGGTCGGGCAACTCGCCCGCGAGGACGAGGTCGCGATCGCGGGGCCGGTGCTGCGCCAATCGCCGGTGATCGACGAAAAGGTGCTGGTCGAGATCGCCAATGCCAAGGGCCAGGGTCATCTGCTGGCAATGGCCGAGCGGTCCAGGCTCTCGACCGCGCTGACCGATGTCATCGTCCGTCGCGGCGATCGCGACGTCATCCGATGCGCGGCCGGCAATGCGGGCGCCGCGTTCTCGGACGCGTCCTTCACGACGCTGGTGCGGCGCGCCGGTCAGGATGGCGTGCTGACGCTGCGGATCGGCCGCCGTGACGATCTCCCGCCCGTGCATCTGAAGAGCCTGCTGGCCGGCTCGATCGACGTGATCCGCCGCCGCTTGCAGGTCGTCGCCAAGCCGGAACGGCAGGCCGAGATCAAGCTGGCGCTGACCGAGATCGAAGGCGTCGTCGCGCAGGTCGAGGGTCGCGATTTCGCAGCCGCACAGCGCACGATCCTGGCGCTGCATCGCGCCGGCGAATTGAACGAGGCCGCGGTGGCAGGCTTCGCCAAGGCCTTCAAATACGAGGAATGCGTGGCGGCGCTCGCGGCGCTGACCGGCGTGAAGATCGTCACGCTCGATCGCCTGATCTCCGGCGATCGTTATGATCCGATCCTGATCGCCAGCAAGACGATCGGTTTCGAATGGCCGACCGTGCGCGCCCTGATCCTGATGCGGCTCGGGCCGAACCGCGTGCCGTCGCCGGCCGATATCGAAGGCGCGCGGTTGAATTTCGTCCGCCTGATGCCGTCGACCGCGCAGCGCGTCGTGGATTTCTGGAAGTCGCGCTAGTTCACGCTAACAGCTCTTGGCTCCGTCATCCCCGCGCAAAGGCTTCGCCTTTGTCGCTGGAGGAGCGCCGCAGGCGCGTCTCGAAGGATGCACGGCCACAGTCGGGCCGTCGACCCTTCGAGACGCGCGTTCCGCGCTCCTCAGGGTGACGGACTAGAGTCGTTCCGCTATGCTTTCCGCAAGGCGCGACACAGCGCCAACGGGGAGATCGCCATGCTGACGGACGCCGACATCCAATCGCACGCCGAGCGGATCCGCGACGACGGATATACCGTGATCGCGCGCGCCGCCTCGCCGGACCTGGTCGAGGGATTGAAGGACGCGGTGCAAAGAATCGAGAGTGAGCACAATCTCGGCCTCGCCAGGACGTCGTTCGAAGGCTTCAAGACGCTGCGCATCAACAACCTCCTGACCTATGACGATCTGTTCTGGGAGGTGCCGCTGCATGAGAACGTGCTGCCGGTGGTCGAGCGCGTGCTGGACAAGGAATGCCTGCTGTCGTCGTTCTGCTCGCTGGTGCTCGGCCCGGGCCAGGAGGCGCAGCCGATCCACGAAGACACCCAGTTGATCCCGCTGCCGCGGCCGCACATTCCGATCACGATCAATGCGATCTGGGCGCTGTCCGATTTCCGCGACGACAACGGCGCGACGCGGATCATTCCGCGCAGCCACAAATTCGATTCGTCGCCGGACTACGGCAAGGACTATGACGCTGTCACCGCGACCATGCCGGCGGGCAGCGTGATGCTGTTCGACAGCGCGCTGTGGCATGGCGGCGGCGCCAACACCAGCGACACGAGGCGCTTTGCCTTCTCCTGCGCCTACTGCTGGGGCTGGATGCGGCAGCAGGAGAATCTGCAGCTCGGCATTCCGCGCGAGACCGCGGCCCGCTTTCCGCGCCGCCTGCAGGAATTGTGCGGTTACAGCGTCTACAAGGGCCAGTTCGGCCACATCGACAATCACGATCCGATCGAGCTGCTCGGTCGCGAACGCGGCAAGCGCATGGTCTGGGAAGCGACCGACGCCAGGAAGGCGCGGATGGGCGGGACAGGGATGACTGGTCGTCATTCCGGTGCGGCGCGATAGCGACGAGCCCGGAATCCATTTCTCCGCTTCCGCATGTGGCCCGATGGATTCCGGGCTCGTGCTTCGCACGCCCCGGAATGACGACATTAAGGCAAGCGCTTGAACCTCAGATACGCCGCCTTGCGCCCTTCGCGCTCGGCCTTGGCGCCGTAGCGCGTCATGGTGTAGTCCGGCCATGGCTGCTGCCAGTCGATCGCGCGCTCGGCGAGCCAGGCGAAGTCGGGCGAGCGCATCAGGTGTGCGAGCGTCCAGGCGCAGTAGTCGTCGATATCGCTGACGAAACGGAATTCGCCGCCCGGCGGCAGCAGCCGGGTCATCGCCGCGACCGTTGCATCCTGCACGAAGCGCCGCTTCCAGTGCCGCCGCTTCGGCCAGGGATCGGGATGAATCAAGTCGATGCGCGCCAGCGAGCGCGGTGGCGCCCAGGCCAGCAGCTCGGCGGCGTCGCCGGCGAACAGGCGGATGTTGCCGATATTCTGCGCCTCGATCTGGGTCAGGATCTTGGCCATCCCGTTGACATAGGGTTCGCAGCCGATGAAGCCGGTCGCCGGAAAGGCCTGCGCTTCCGCGATCAGATGCTCGCCGCCGCCGAAGCCGATCTCGAGCCGGACATCCGCGATGCCGTCATCGAACAGTTCGGTCAGCGCCTCGGGTGCGGGCGCCGAGATGTCGATCGAAAGATGCGGCAGCAGATTGTCGATCAGGTCGGCCTGGTGCGCGCGCAGTTTGTGGCCTTTGCGTCGCCCGAAGAACGAGCCGCGCGAATGGGCCATCGCGCCATCGTCGGACGAATCGCGATCGCCGCTGTCGTTCGGAGCCGGTGTCATCGCAGCGTCTGATAGAGACGGTAGAGCAGGCGCGCGCGGGGCTCGATCGACGAGATGTAGAGCTGCTCGTAATGGGTATGCGCGCCCTTGCCGTCGACGCCGAGGCCGTCGAGCGTTGCAGTATGCGGTGCGGTGAAATTGCCGTCGGAGCCGCCGCCGGTGAACACATCGATCAGCTCGAAGCCGAGTTCGCCTGCAAGCTCCCTGGCGTGTTCGTAGAGCGCGGCGCCGGCATTGCTCTTCTCATAGGGCGGACGGTTCAATTCGCCGGTTACTTTCACGGTGACGCCGTCGGTGCGCGAGGTGATCCCGAGGATCCTCGGCACCAGCTCGTCGGCGTCGGCCATCGTCGGCACGCGCATGTCGACCTCGGCGTAGGCTTCTTCTGCGATCACGTTCGGCTTGGTGCCGCCGCGGACCACGCCGACATTGACGGTGACGCCGCGCTTGAGATCGTTCATCGCCTCCAGCGCCAGGATCACATGGCCGAGTTCCCGGATCGCGCTGCGGCCATCCTCGGGGCGCGTGCCGGCGTGTGCCGGCGCGCCCTTGATATGCACATCGAAGCGCGCGACGCCCTTGCGCCCGGTGACGATCTTGCCGCCGTCGCGCGCGGGCTCGGTCACCAGCACGTATTTGGCCTTGCGGCCCTCGGCTTCGATCAAAGCGCGCGAGGTCGGGCTGCCGATCTCCTCGTCCGAGACGTAGAGCTGGGTGATGCCGAGCGGCGGGCGCGTGTCAGCGGCGCAGATCTGCCGGAACGCGTGATAGGCGAGATAGGCGCCGCCCTTCATGTCGTAGATGCCCGGGCCGAACGCACTGTCGCCTTCGATCTTGAATGGTAACCGTTCGATGAACCCCATCGGATGAACTGTGTCGAGATGGCTCAACACCAGAATGCCCGGCGCGTCCTGCCCCCAGGACGAGCGCGTCAGCAGGTGATCGCCGCAGCCGTCGCGTCCCGCAACGCGGTCGACGGTGGCCGGCAGGTCGCGATATTCAGACGCGACGAGATCAGCCAGTTTGTTGACCTGATCCGGCCGCTCCGTCGGAGATTCGATCTCGACCCAGCGGCGAATGCCGTCGAGGATATCAGCGGTTTCAAACGGGTTGCTGGCCATGTTGTTGTCGTCGCCTGTGAATTCGCTTTGTCATTCAGCGCACGCTAGAGCCGTTTCCGTTCCGATGAATCGGAACGGGGCTCTAGATTCTTGTTTTGACGCGTTTTCTTCATGCGAACCGGTGTCCACTTCGCTCGAAAACGCTTTAGGGCATGATCCGGAAAAGTGTGACGCGGTTTTCCGAAAGATCATGCTCGATCAAGGAGCTAGAGCGCGACGAGATTCCATCGGAACTCATCACGCCTTAACGCATGCCGGAATGACATATTCCAGATTTGACGATCTCTCAAACGGATAGGGCCGGATCAGACCTGCTCGGCCGCCTCGCGCGCCGCGATCTGCTCGACCAGTTCGACGATGCTGCGGCGAAGCTTGGCGTCCGCGATCCGCGTGAACGCACGGGTCAGGGCCAGGCCTTCGGCGGTTGCCAGAAAATCGGACACATAGGCCGGCGAGGAGCCCTCGCTGAAGCCGTCAGCGGTCTTGACGCCGCTCGGACCGCCATCGAACAGGAAAGAGACCGGCACCTGCAGGATTTCGGAGATCTGCTGCAGCCGGCTGGCGCCGACACGGTTGGTGCCCTTCTCGTATTTCTGCACCTGCTGGAACGTCAGGCCTAACGCTTCGCCCAGCTTTTCCTGGCTCATGCCGAGCATGATGCGTCGCATACGGACGCGGCTGCCGACATATTTGTCAACAGGATTGGGCGCTTTGGTGGACATCTCCAACTCTCCTAAGGGATTGCGCGCCCGGGGGTGAGGCAAGTTGGGCGAGGAGTATGCCTCAGGCGCCGGTGCCGTCAAATCCTGCAAGGAGGATCGGGACGAAATGCGGACAATTTGCGCAAAGGGGCTGACTTGGCTTGTGATTTCGCGTGGACCCGTACAATGCGAAGTGCACGGTCGATCTGTCAACAGGTGGAATCACACTGAGGTAAATTTCGACACTTTTTCGGGTTCGTGTGACAACCGGCGATAAGCGCCGTCAGGCCTTTCGCCTGACAAAACGCCTCCGCAATACGATTGCGAGGGCAACTAACACAATCACAGCGGCGGGGATGTTGCCGACGCGCGCATAGATCGTCGGCGCGATGGCCGCCGGCAGGCCGGCATCGAGCACGCCTTCGATGCCGAGCCCGAGTCGGGCGACAATCCGTCCGAGCGGGTCGATGATGGCCGAGATGCCCGTATTCGCGGCGCGCACCATCGGCAGGCCCTCCTCGATCGAGCGCAGCCGGGCCTGCTGCAGATGCTGATAGGGGCCGGTCGAGATTCCGAACCAACCGTCATTGGTGACGTTGATGATCCAGCCGGGGCGGTCGTCGCGGCTCACGACATTGCCGGGGAAGATCGCCTCGTAGCAGATCAAGGGCAGCGCGCGCGGCGCATTCGGAATATCGAGCGTCCGGCGGATCGTGCCGGGAATGAAGCCGCCCTGCACCTTGGTGAGTTGCACGAAGCCGAGCTTCTCCATCCAGTCCTGGAACGGCAGATATTCTCCGAATGGGACAAGGTGCAGCTTGTCGTAGACCGCAAGCACGCTGCCGTCATGGTCGATGACGTAGATTGAATTATATGCGCGCGTGACGCGGACGCCGGGCGGCAGATCGGGCGCGCGCACCGAGCCGGTGATCAGCACCGTTCCCTTCGGCAGCAAGTCGGCGATCTGCGCCATCGCGTCGGCTTCCTTGGTCAGGAAGAACGGAAACGCGGATTCCGGCCAGATCAGGATGGTGGAGTCGCTCACGCCGGTCGAGTGCGGCCCGGACGCACGATCCGACAGGGTGAGATATTTCTGCATCACCGCCGCCTTGGCGGAGTAGTTGAACTTGGCGTCCTGCTGCAGATCGGGCTGCATGATGCGCAGCTTGACGCCGCTGACCATGCTGGTCGGCTGTTGCGAGAGGCGGACCGCACCGAACGCCAGCATCGCGGCGAGCACCAGCACCGCGGCCACCGGCGCGCGCCACGGCTTGCGGCCGCGTGAGGCGCCGTCGATCAGCACGGCGGGACTTGCGAAGATCGCGACTGCCAGGAATGTCATGCCCCACAGCCCGATCAGCGATGCGGTCTGGGCCAGCGCCAGGGGTTCGGTCAGTGCGTAGCCGAACGCATTCCACGGAAAGCCGCTGAGCAGATGGCCGCGCAGCCATTCCGAAATCGTCAAGCTAACCGCCAGCGCCAGCACGCGCGAAGCGTCGCGCGGCCAGATCAGCCGTGCCATCGCGAAGCCGAAGGCGGTGAACAAAGCGAGATAGGCGGGCAGGCCGAGCACCGCGAACGGCGTCAGCCAGGCGAAAGTGTCAGCATCGACGAAGAAGGCGTAGCCGATCCAGTACAGTCCCGGCACGAAATAGCCGAGGCCGAACCAGAAGCCGGACAGCGCTGCGGCGGGTACGCCGCGCCAGCGTCCCGCAGCGCTGCCATCGATCAGCCAGACCGCGATCGAAAACGTCAGGAACAGCACCGGCCAGGCGTTGAACGGCGCCATCGCCAGCGAGGACAAGGCGCCCGCCGCGAGCGCGAGCACGACGCGCTTCCATCCCCAGGTCAGGATGACGGCGAGACCGATCGATCGGAGCTTGTCGGAAAGCCTCACTGCGGACCGGCTCCCTCGCCGGGCGGCGGCATGTTGTCATTCGCCTGCGGGTTGCCGGAATCCGGTGCCTGCTCGCGGCGCCGTTCGCGCTCCTTGCGCGGCGCCGGCCGTTCCTTGCGCGTCGTGATCCGCACGCGCTTGACCCGCCGCGGATCGGCGTCGAGCACCTCGACCTCGTAATTGCCCGGACCGGAAATCACTTCGCCGCGCACCGGCAGGCGGCCGACGAACGACACCAGATAGCCGCCCAGCGTCTCGACCTCCTCGCCGGCCTCGCCGGTGACGAAGTCCTCGCCGATCACCGAACGGACATCGTCGAGGCTGGCGCGCGCGTCGGCGATAAAGGAGTTGTCCGGCTGGCGGACAATCGACGGCGGCTCGTCGGAATCATGCTCGTCGTCGATCTCGCCGACGATCTGCTCGACAATATCCTCGATCGACACCAGCCCATCGGTGCCGCCATATTCGTCGACCACCAGCGCGAGATGGATGCGCGAGGCCTGCATCTGCGCCAGCAGGTCGATCGCGCGCATCGACGGCGGGATGTAGAGCAGCTTACGGATGATGTGGGCGTCCGCCAGCGGCAGCGCGAGATCGACGCTGCGCAGATCAAGTCCGGCCGGGAACGGCTTCTTGCGCTTCGTCTTGGTCGCGTCGGTGACGCGCGCCTTCGCGGTCATGAAGGCGAGCAGGTCGCGGATGTGCACCATGCCCTCGGGGTCGTCGAGGGTTTCGTTGTAGACGACGAGCCGCGAATGCGCGGCGCTCTCGAACAGGCTCATCAATTCGCCGAGCGGGATATCGCGCTTGACCGCGACGATGTCGGCGCGATGGATCATGACGTCGGCGATCCGCCGCTCGTTCAGCGACAAGATGTTGCGCAGCATGGTGCGCTCGATCGCCGAGAAGCCGACATCGTCGGGCGTCGAGGCGTCGAGCACCACCTGCAGATCGTCGCGCACCGAGCCGGCCTTCCAGCCGAACAGCGTGCGGATCGCGCGCACCAGCCAGCCTTCGGCCGCCGGGCGCTGTACCTCGCCCTCGTGCACCACGGCGGGCAGGTTGCTCACGTTGCGCGGATTGTCATGGGTCGGGTCGGAATCCGGCATGTCAGGCGATCCGATCCGCATAGGGGTCGGGAATGCCGAGGGAGGCAAGGATCTCGCGCTCGAGCGCCTCCATGTCCTCGGCATCGTCATCGTTCTCGTGGTCGTAACCGATCAGATGCAGGAAGCCATGCACCGCGAGATGGCTCAAATGATGGTCGAACGGCTTCTGTTCTTCATCGGCTTCCCGCCGTGTCGTCTGATAGGCGATCGCGATATCGCCGAGCATGCGCGGGGCATCGTCGGGTCCGCCGGCGCCTTCCGGCTGCAGCGCCGGAAACGACAGCACGTTGGTCGGCTTGTCGATGCTGCGCCAGTTGGCGTTGAGGGTGCGGATCCCGGCGTCGTCGGTCAGCATCACCGCAAGCTCGGCATCCGCGACATCGGCGTCGACGATTGCGGCGGCGGCCTCGATGGCGCGGTGGATCACCGCGTCGGCATCGGGCTCGGCCTGCCAGCAGTCGGCGGTGACGAGAACCTCGGTTGCAGGAAAAGCAGACACGTTGGTTTCAAAATCTGCGTTAGGGCCGGAACCCGCATCGCGCGGGCTCGCGGCCGAAGCTATTGGTCTCAAGATCTGGCGTTTGCCGGCTTTTGCGGCAATCCCTCATAGGCGGCCACAATGCGCGCCACCAATTCATGGCGGATGACGTCCTCGGCCTTGAAACGCACCTGCGCGATGCCTTCGACGCCGTCGAGCAGCTTCACGGCTTCCGTGAGCCCCGAAGCCTGGCCGTGCGGCAGGTCGACCTGCGACGGGTCGCCGGTGACGATCATCCGGCTGTTTTCGCCGAGACGCGTCAAAAACATCTTCATCTGCATCGTCGTGGTGTTCTGCGCCTCGTCGAGGATGATGGCGGCGTTGGTCAGGGTGCGGCCGCGCATGAAGGCCAGCGGCGCGATCTCGATCTCGTTGCCCTGCAGCGCGCGCTCGACGACACGGGCATCCATCAGATCGTACAGCGCATCGTAGATCGGGCGCAGATACGGATCGACCTTCTCCTTGAGGTCGCCGGGCAGGAAGCCGAGCCGCTCGCCGGCCTCGACCGCGGGCCGCGTCAGGATGATGCGATCGACTTCCTTGCGCTCGAACAGCTGTGCCGCGTGGGCGACCGCGAGCCAGGTCTTGCCGGTGCCGGCCGGACCGATGCCGAACACCAGCTCGTGCCGCTTCAGCGCGCGGATGTAGGAATCCTGCGCCGCGGTGCGGGCGCGCACCGGGCGCTTGCGCAGATTGATCGTTTCAAAGGTCGGCTTGGCGGTCTTGTTGTCGAATTCGAACAGCGAGCCTTGCGCGATCACGGCGCGGATCGCGCCTTCGACTTCGCCCTGATCGAGGTCGTGCCCTTCGACGGCCTGCGCATACAGGGTCTCGAGCACGCGCCGCGCCGCGTCGCAGCCGTCGCGGGAGCCCGCGATGGTGAGATGATTGCCGCGGGAATCGACCACGACGCCAAGCCGCCGCTCGATCAGCGCCAGATTCTGTCCGTAGGGGCCGACCAGCGCGGATGCGGCACGGTTGTCGTCGAAATCGATGACGACCTGAGTTTCAGGGGGCCGGGTCTCAGGTGGCATTTGCATGTCGCGGTCAGGTTTGCGGCTGGGAGCGAGCGAAGACGAATCCGATGCGCTTTTGGGCAAGGATTTCAGGCTCCAATGGTCTGCGAAATGAGGCCGGGTGCGGATTGGGACGCGAGCTCGCCGATCAGGCTGTAGCGCTCGAGGCTGTCGATCCTCACCGGGAGGACCTGGCCGATGATGTCAGGCGACGCCATCACATGGGCGGGCTGCAGATAAGCGGTCCGGCCGACGATCTGGCCCGGATTGCGCGCGGCGCGCTCGAACAGCACATCGACCGTTGTGCCAATCGCAGCCCGGTTGAAGGCCGATTGCTGGCTGTCGATCAGTTCCTGAAGCCGCCCCAAACGCTCGTCCATCTCGGCTGCTGACACCGTCTCCCGCATCTCCGCCGCCGGCGTGCCTGGCCGAGGCGAATATTTGAATGAATACGCCGCAGCGTACCCGATTTGCGTGACAAGCGCGAGAGTGGCGGAAAATTCTTCCCTGGTCTCGCCGGGGAAGCCCACGATAAAATCTGATGAAAAAGCAATATCTTGCCGCGCGGCCCGGAACCGGTCGATGACGCGCCGGTAGTCATCGGCGGTATGTTTCCGGTTCATGGCGGCCAGGATCCGGTCCGCCCCCGATTGCACCGGCAGGTGCACGAACGGCATCAGTTCGGGCAAATCGCGATGCGCCGCGATCAGGTCGTCGTCGACGTCGCGCGGATGGCTGGTGGAATAGCGCAGCCGCGTGACGCCGGGAATTTCCGCGAGCCGCCGCAGCAATTGGCCGAGCGGCCAGGCGCGGCCGTCGGGGCCTTCGCCATGATAGGCGTTGACGTTCTGTCCGATCAGCGTGAATTCGCGCACGCCGTTGTCGGCGAGCTGCTTGACGTCGTCGATGATCTTCGCGACCGGCCGCGAGACTTCCGTGCCGCGCGTATAGGGCACCACGCAGAAGGTGCAGAACTTGTCGCAACCTTCCTGCACCGTGACGAAGGCGGAGATGCCGCGGGCGCGGATCGCGTCGGGCTTCGGCTGCGGCAGGAAGCCGAACTTGTCCTCGACCGGGAATTCGGTTTCCAGCGCGCGGCCGTTTTCCTTGGCGCGCTTCAGCAGCGCAGGCAGATGATGATAGCTCTGCGGTCCGACCACGATGTCGACGGTCGGCGCACGATGGATGATCTCGGCGCCTTCGGCCTGCGCGACGCAGCCGGCGACCGCGATCTTCATCTCGCGGCCCTGGCGCGCCGCCTCATCCTTGGCGACGCGTAGCCGTCCGAGTTCGGAATAGACCTTTTCCGACGCCTTCTCGCGGATGTGGCAGGTATTGAGGATCACGAGATCGGCGTCTTCGGCGCTCGCGGTCTCGACAAAGCCCTCGCCGGCCAGCGTGTCCACCATGCGCTGCGCATCGTAGACGTTCATCTGGCAGCCATAGGACTTGATGTGCAGCTTGCGCGGCGGCGTCATGGAACCCTGAATGCGAAAATGGAAACGGCGCCATCAGGGCGCCGTTGCTCAAATAAGGCTTAAACCGGGGAAAATCCAGCGTCTCAACCGTCATTCCGGGGGCGCGACCGGAGGGAGCGAGCCCGGAATCTCGAGATTCCGGGTCTGGTCCTTCGGACCATCCCGGAATGACAGCGTTTGTTTGCTCACGTCGCCGGGGCCACGGCACCCACCCGGGCGATCAAATCGGGCAATTGGCGCATATCTGCGAAGGTTATGGCCGCGCCGGCCTGGTGCAGCAGGTCCTCGTGTTCCGCCGTGCAGTGGCTGCCGCCGTAAAAACCGAGCACCGTCATCCCGGCGGCGCGGGCGCCGGTGACGCCGGCGACGCTGTCCTCGATCACGACACAGCGTGCCGGGCTGGCGCCCATCTGCGTGGCCGCGAACAGGAAGAGATCGGGCGCCGGCTTGCCGCGCCTGACCTGGGTGGCGGAGAAAATATGCGGCGCGAGCTGGACGTAGAGCCCGGCGCAGGTCAGGCCGTGATGGATCTTTTCCGGCGTGCCGCTGGACGCCACGCATTTCGGCAAGGTCAGCGCTGAAATCGCCTCGCCGACATGCGCGATCGCGCTGAGATCGTCGGCATAGAGACTGAGCGTTGCGTGCTTGACCTCGGCCTCGAAGCTCTCGGGCAGCGCGCGGCCGATCTCGCTTTCAACGATCCGCCGAGCCTCTCGGTCGGACACGCCGAGGAAGCGCTTCAGCACGCCGTCGGGTGTGATCGGAAAGCCGTGCCGTGTCAGCGTGTCCGCATGGGCGCGACAGGAGATCACCTCGCTGTCGACAAGCACGCCGTCGCAATCGAAGATGACGAGGTCGAAGCTCACCCGGCTTACGACTTGCTGTCGTCGTCGAGCGGGACGCAATAGAGCTCAAGACGGTGATCGACCAGCTTGTAGCCGAGCTTGCGCGCGATCTCGGCCTGCAGCTTCTCGATTTCCTCGGAGGTGAACTCGATCACCTTGCCGTCGCGCAGATTGATCAGATGGTCGTGATGGCTCTCGGGCATCTGCTCGTAGCGCGCGCGGCCCTCGCGGAAGTCGTGACGCTCGATGATGCCGGCGTCCTCGAACAGCTTGACGGTGCGATAGACCGTCGAGATCGAGATCTTGTCGTCGACCGCCACGCAGCGGCGATAAAGCTCCTCGACATCGGGATGATCCATGGCTTCCGCCAGCACCCGCGCGATCACGCGGCGCTGTTCGGTCATGCGCATGCCGGTCGCAGCGCAGCGCGCCTCGATGCCGGTATTTTTATGCGCAGGCGGGATTTTCACCGTGGTCATGGGTTTCGGGCCGTATCCTTCAAACCTTGGGTGGCAGAGCGGGGTGTTCTGCCATCGCGCCGATGTTACGACAAGTCGCGCCGCATCAGAAGCGCGTTCAAATGTTCCCCACCGGGCTGCTTGTAATAGCGCTCGCGGCGGCCGATCACGCCGAATCCGGCCCTTTCGTAGAGCCGTCGCGCCGGCTGATTGTTCTCTTCCACTTCGAGAAAGATGGTGCGGATGCCACGGCCGGCAAGGTGGCCGAGATGGATCAGCAGCAGGTCGCGCGACAGGCCGCGCCCGCGCTGTTTGGAATCGATCGCAATCGACAGGATTTCCGCTTCGTCCGCCGCCATCCGCGAGACGGCGAAGCCGATCACCTTGCGTCCCTGGCGCAGCCGGTGCACCAGCGTGTTGCGCTCGGTCAGCATCGCCTCGAATTCACCTTCGCCCCAGCCGCGATGAAACGAGGCGCCGTGCAATTGGGCGAGCCGCGCCGCATCACGCAGCGATGCGGGCTCGACCGCGGGCGGACCGCCGCCCCACCATCGCGCCAGCCAGCCGCTCATGTTGATGGCGGCGCGCTGATGACCAGGCGATCCTTCGGCGGCTTCGCGTCGGGCGCGCGCAGATAGAACGGACGCGGCGGCGCAGTGTCGGGATCCACCGCGGCGCCGACCCAGGCGACCCAAGTGATGTCGGGTGCGGGCTGCCTGTCGACCTTGACCGGCGGAGCGGCATCCGCAGGCCAGCGCTCGGCAAGGATGTTGGCGGCGTTGCCGACCAGATGCAGCGCGCCGAACTGTGCGGCCTCGATCGCTTCTGCGATCGGCGCAACCTTCGGCTTGAGCATCAAGCTGCCGTCACCGCCGACGAGTTGGAAATAGACGTGATCGTGCCGCGCATCGATCGCCGACAGGATCGCGTGTGCGCCATTCTCGGCGACCACGGGCGCGGCGTAGGCGGCGAGCGTCGATAGCCCGACCACCGGCTTTTCCGCAGACAGTGCGAGGCCGCGCGCCGCCGAGAGGCCGACGCGCAGGCCAGTGAAACTGCCGGGGCCGGTGGTGACGGCGATGCGGTCAAGCCCGGCAAAGCCGATGCCGCTCTCTTTCATCACCCGCGCGATCAGCGGCATCAGCGCCTCGGCATGGCCGCGCTGCATCGCCTGGGATTCGACGGCGATGGTATTGCCGGACGTGGTGTCGAGTACCGCCGCGGAGCAGGCGTCGAGCGCCGTATCGATCGCGAGAATCATCATGGGAGGGCGAATAGCGAATAGGGAATGGCGAATAGAGAAGTGGAGGAGAACGCTATTCGCAATTCGCCATGCGCCATTCGCCGCTCCATCACATCGGCCGGACTTCCTGCACGTCGGGCACGAAGTGCCGGAGCAGGTTCTGGATGCCGTGTTGCAGGGTCGCGGTCGATGACGGGCAGCCGGCGCAGGAGCCCTTCATGTTGAGATAGACGATGCCGTCCTTGAAGCCGCGGAAGGTGATGTCGCCGCCGTCATTGGCAACCGCCGGACGCACGCGGGTCTCGATCAGGTCCTTGATCTGCTCGACCGTCTCGGCGTCGGCCTCATCGAAGAACTCGTCTTCCTCATCACGGGCGTCGTCGCTGCCAGCGGTGCCGTCGGCGAGCAGCGGCGCGCCGGACATGTAGTGCTCCATGATGGCGCCGAGGATCGCGGGCTTGAGGTGCTGCCAGTCGCCGTCCGCTTTGGTCACGGTGACGAAGTCGGCGCCGTAGAACACGCCGGTGACGCCTGACACGGCGAACAGCCGTTCGGCGAGCGGCGAGCGCGCGGCGGATTCGGGCGAGGAGAATTCCATGGTCCCGCTGTCGAGCACCGTGCGGCCCGGGATGAATTTCAGGGTGGCGGGATTTGGCGTGGCTTCGGTCTGAATGAACATGTGCTGTCTCCGGCGTCGCCGGTTCAAGGCCGGCGCGTTGGGGTTCCCCTACCAGATGGCAATTAAAAAGCCTGCGATCAAGCTGCAAAACCGCGGTTCCAGGCTCCAATCCATGCGCTGGAGCGGCTGCGAGGCCCGATAGCGCTAGGACAAGGCGTCGATCTCGGCGTCGGTCAGGCCGCCGGGCACGATGGTGACCGGGATCGGGAACGCCCCCATGGTCTTGGCCATGGTGGTGATGATCGGCCCGGGCCCCTCGGCGCCCGGATTGGCGGCCAGCACCAGCATCGCGATATCGACGTTCTTGTCGATCACGTCGAGGATCTGCTCGGTCGGGTCGCCTTCGCGAATCACCCGCTCCGGGGTGATCGCGGCGATCCCGTTGGCGCGGCCGGCGGCGCGATCGAGCGCCTCATTGGCGGCCTCCTCGGCCTCGGCGCGCATGATGTCGGCCACCCCCAGCCATTGCTGGTTCTGGTCCTCGGTCTCGATCACCCGCAGCATCAGGACGCCGCCGCCGACCCGGATCGCCCACCGGCTGGCGTAATAGACCGCGCGGTCCCATTCCGCGGTGTCGTCAACGATGACGAGGCATTTCGGCTTGTGACCTGTCTCGTAGCTTCGTCGCTGGGCGGTCATGCATGTCCCGGTGCTGAACCAAAAAGCATGATCCGGAAAAGTGCGCAGCGGTTTTCCGAAAAGATCATGCTCAAACGAGGCCCATGCTGCCACACTCCCTCCCCGTTGGGGAGAGGGAGCGCGCAGTTCTGCCGGTGGTGTCAGCGCTGGCGGATGAAGCCGACGATGTCCTTCGTGGTGCGCATGGTCTCGTCGGCAATGATCCGTGCACGGTTGGCCCCGTCGGCCAGGATCGAATCGACATAGCCGGGATCGGCAACCAGCCGCTTCATCTCACCGGCGATGGGCGCCAGTTTCGCGACGCAAAGTTCGACCAGCGCGTTCTTGAAGCTCGAGAATTGCCCGCCGCCGAACTGGCTGAGCACCTCCTGCTTGGTGATTTCGGCGAGCGCCGCGTAGATGCCGACGAGATTGTCGGCTTCGGGGCGCAGCTCCAGACCCTTTTCTTCCGAGGGCAGCGGTTCCGGGTCGGTCTTCGCCTTGCGGATCTTCTGCGCAATGGTCTCGGCGTCGTCGGTGAGGTTGATGCGCGAATTGTCCGACGCATCCGACTTCGACATCTTCTTGGTGCCGTCGCGCAGGCTCATCACCCGCGTCGCGGGCCCCGTGATGAACGGCTCCGGCATTGGAAAATAGAGGCCTTCATTGAAGCCGTGGCCGCGGATCGAATCGCCGAAATCGTTGTTGAATTTCTGCGCGATGTCGCGGGACAGTTCGAGATGCTGCTTCTGGTCCTCGCCGACCGGCACGTGGGTGGCCCGGTACAAGAGGATGTCGGCCGCCATCAGCACCGGATAGTCGTAGAGACCGACCGAGGCATTCTCGCGGTCCTTGCCCGCCTTCTCCTTGAACTGGGTCATCCGGCTGAGCCAGCCGACACGGGCAACGCAGTTGAAGATCCAGGTCAGCTCGGCATGGCCGGCAACCTGGCTCTGGTTGAACACGATGTGCTTCTTCGGGTCGATGCCGGCGGCGATGAAGGCCGCGGTCACCTCGCGGGTGTTGCGCGCGAGCTCGGCCGGGCCGCCCCAGACCTCGACGCCCTGCGTGATCGCGTGCATGTCGACGACGCAATAGATGCAGTTATGGGTCTGCTGCATCTTCACGAAGTTGACGATGGCGCCGAGATAGTTGCCGAGGTGCAGATTGCCCGTCGGCTGGACGCCTGAGAAAACCCGTTCAACGAACGCCATGGTCTAATTCCCGGAAATTGCGGCTTTGGCGGCGTCGTTTGCCACTTAAGCCCCGCGTGCGCAAGTCAGGCCGGGCGTCTTTGCCTGACGGCGTTAACCGCCTCACGCCAGCCTGTCACACCGAAAAGCTGCAAGAACAGCCCGTAACCGGCGATCCCGGCCGTGATCAGCACGAGGAGGGAGGCCGCCTGCACGAAACCGTGGCTACCGGCCGCCGGCAGCGCGCCTTCTGCGAGCCAGAGCAGGCCGCCCATCGCGAGCGCGGCGGCCAGGATGCGCGGCAGCCGGCGGCGCGCCTCGGCATCGATCGAAAAGCCGAAAGTCGCAGCGCCCTTGCGGACCAGCGCCAGCGCATTGCTCCACGCGCCGAGCGCAATGCCGGCGGCGATTCCGCTCGCGCCGAAGATATGGCCGAGCAGGAAGGCCGCCGCGATCGCGACCACGATGGCCTTCAGCGTCGCAAACAGCGGCGTCAACGTGTCCTCGCGCGCAAAGAACGCCGGCGACAGCGCCTTCACCAGCACGTGCGCGGGGAGCGCGAGCGTCAGCCAGATCAGGGCCTGCGCGGTGGCCGCGGTATCCTGGGCTGTGAACGCGCCATGCTCGAACAGCATCCGCACGATCGGCTCGCTCAGCACCATCAGGCCGAGCGTTGCCGGCAGAGCCAGCCCGACCGCGAGTTCGAGCCCGCGCGATTCCGCATGCGCGATCGCGATAGATTCGCCGCTGCGCACCGCGCGCGTCATCTCCGGGATCAGCACGGTGCCCATGGCGACGCCGACGATGCCAAGCGGCAGCTCGAGCAGGCGGTTGGCGAAATACAGCCAGGACACCGCCGATGGCGAGGTCGATGCGATCACGGCGCCCGCCACCATGAGCCATTGCGGTGCGCTGCTCGCGACCATGCCGGGGACCGCGCGGCCGAGAAAGCCGCGCATCTCGGGATCGAAGGAGATGCGGAGCGGCGCGGCGAGCTTTGCCCCGCGCACCGCCAGCATTGACAATTGCAGGAAGCCGGCGACGCCGATCGTCGCGGCCATGACAAGCGCGGCCTGCATCGGCTCCTGCTGCCGCGCCAGCAGCACGGCCATCACCGCGATTAGCGCGATGTTGAACAGCAGCGGCGAGAACGCCGTCAGCGCGAAGCGTCCCTGCGCGTTGAGCAGCGCCATCATCACAGTGACGGGGCCGGCGAAGGCGAGATAGGGCAGCATCAGCCTCGCGTCGTCGACGGCGAATTGCAGCGTGTCGCGGCCGACGAAGCCGGGCGCGATCGCCGCGATCACCAGCGGCATCAGCACGCCGGTCACGAGCGCCGCTGCAATAACCGCGGCGCTGACGGTGCCCAGCACGCGGCCGGCAAAGGCGGTCGCCGCGGCCATGCCCTCCGCGTCGCGCGCCTTCAGCCATGCCGGCACCAGGGCGGCATTCAATCCACCCTCGGCAAGCAGCCGTCGCACCACGTTCACAAGCTGGAATGCCGCCAGGAAGGCATCCGCCACCGGCCCCGCGCCCAGCAGCGCCGCGATCACGGAATCGCGCACGAAACCGAGCAGTCGCGAAGCCAGCGTTCCCGTGGAGACTGTGAGGAAGGAGCGGAACATGAGGCATCTATATCAGCCGCCGGTCTCGCCGCCACCGCCACTGTACCAAACCCGTCATCCTGAGGCGCGAGCGGAGCGAGCCTCGAAGGATGAATCGGCCACAGTGGGGCCGTGCATCCTTCGAGACGCGCTTCGCGCTCCTCAGGATGACGGAACTGACAGCGGCTTGCTGCCCCGAGGCCTAACGTGATAGGTCGCGGCTCTTGTTGGGTGGCGTTTACACAGGGCAGGTCTATGGCTGACGCAAAATATGACGTTCTCGGGATCGGCAACGCGATCTTCGACATGCTGGTGCAGACCGACGAGGCATTCCTTGCCCGTCACGGCATGACCAAGGGCTCGATGCAGCTGATCGACGAGGCGCGCGCCACCGCGATCTACAGCGACATGGGGGTGGCGACCGAGGTGTCGGGCGGCTCGGCTGCCAACACCATCGTCGGCGTCGGCAATCTCGGCGCCCGCGCCGCCTATGTCGGCAAGGTCAAGGACGACCAGATCGGCAAGCTCTACGCCCACGACATCCGCGCCGCCGGCGTGGCCTTCGACACCGCGCCGGCCAAGACCGGCCCGGCCACCGGCTGCTGCTACATCCTGGTGACGCCGGACGGCGAGCGCACCATGAACACCTATCTCGGCGCCGCGCAGGACCTGACGCCCGACGACATCGATCCGGCCCAGATCGAAGCGGCGAGCATCATCTATCTCGAGGGCTATCTCTGGGATCCAAAGAACGCCAAGGACGCCTTCGTGAAGGCGGCCGATATCGCGCATGGCGCGGGCCGCCAGGTCGCGCTGACGCTGTCGGATTCGTTCTGTGTCGATCGCTACCGCGACGAATTCCTCGCTTTGATGCGCAAGGGCACGGTCGACTTCGTTTTCTCCAACGAGTCCGAACTGCATTCGCTGTACCAGACCTCGGATTTCGACACCGCGCTGAAGCAGTTCGGCAAGGACACCAAGCTCGGTGTCGTCACCCGCAGCGAGAAGGGCTGCGTGGTGACCTCAGGCGATGCCGTCGTATCGGCGCCCGCCTCTCCGATCGACAAGCTCGTCGACACGACAGGCGCCGGCGACCTGTTCGCCGCCGGCTTCCTGGTCGGGCTCGTGCGCAATGTGGGCCATGAGAACGCCGGCCGCCTCGGCGCGCTCGCCGCCGCCGAAGTGATCCAGCACATCGGCGCCCGGCCGCTGGTGTCGCTGAAGGATCTGGCGAAGGCGAAGGGGCTGCTGGTTTAAGGGCGGCGGCTTCTTCACCTCTCCCGCTTGCGGGGGAGGTCGGCGCGTAGCGCCGGGTGGGGGCTCTCTCCACGATGTGACTCGCTGAGAGAGCCCCCACCCCGACCCTCCCCCGCAAGCGGGAGAGGGAGAAGAGTCACGCGGTCTTCGCAGCCTTCAATCCCAGCCGCTGCTCGACCGCATCGCGCATCACGAATTTCTGGATCTTCCCCGTCACCGTCATCGGGAATTCCTCGACGAATTCGACATAACGCGGGATCTTGTTGTGGGCGATCTGGCCCTGGCAGAAGGCGCGGACCTCGTCGGCGGTCAATGTCTCGCCCTGTCGGACCCTGACCCAGGCACACAGCTCCTCGCCATAGCGCGCGTCGGCGACGCCGAAGATCTGCACGTCCTGGATCTTGGGATGGCGGTAGAGGAATTCCTCGATCTCCCTTGGATAGAGGTTCTCGCCGCCGCGGATCACCAGGTCCTTGATGCGGCCGACGATGTTGCAGTAGCCCTCGTCGTCGATCACGGCGAGATCGCCGGTGTGCATCCAGCCATTGGCGTCGAGCACCTCGCCTGTCTTTTCCTTTTCGTCCCAATAGCCTGACATCACGCTGTAGCCGCGGGTGCAGAGCTCGCCGCGTTCGCCGCGCGGCACCACCTTGCCGTCGAGATCGACGACCTTGACCTCGACATGCGGATGGATGCGGCCGACGGTGGAGACGCGGCGCTCCAGGGGATCGTCGGTCGCGCTCTGGAAGCTCACCGGGCTGGTTTCGGTCATGCCGTAGGCGATCGTCACCTCGCGCATGTTCATCTCGGTGTTGACGCGCTTCATGACCTCGATCGGGCAGGGCGCGCCGGCCATGATGCCGGTGCGCAGCGACGACAGATCGAAGCGCTTGAACTCCGGATGGTCGAGCTCGGCGATGAACATCGTCGGCACGCCGTACAGCGTCGTGCATTTCTCCTGCGCGATCGTCGCAAGCGTCGCCAGCGGATCAAAACCTTCGCCGGGATACACCATGGTGGTGCCGAGCGTGACCGATGCGAGATTGCCCATCACCATGCCGAAGCAGTGATAGAGCGGCACCGGAATGCAGATGCGGTCCTGCTCGGTCAGGCGCATGGCGCGGCCGGTGAAATAGCCGTTGTTGAGGATGTTGTGATGGGTCAGCGTCACGCCCTTGGGCGAGCCGGTGGTGCCGCTGGTGAACTGAATATTGACCGGATCGTCGAACTGCAGGCTGTCGCCGAGCGCCGCAAGCTGCTCGCGATGGCGCTCCCCGCCCATCTTCGACACCTGCTCGAACGGAATCGTGCCTGGTGCCGCCGGTCCGCCGATCTGGATCACGGCGCGCAGCTGCGGCAGCCGCGCCGAGCGCAGATGGCCGGGCTCGGAGCCCGCAAGCTCGGGCAGCAGCGTGTTCAGCATCTCCATATAGGCCGAGGTCTTGAACGCGGTCGCGGTCACGATCGCGGCGCAGCCGACCTTGCCGAGTGCGAATTCGAGTTCGCTGAGCCGGTAGGCCGGATTGATGGTGACGAGGATCAGGCCGGCTTTCGCGGCGGCGAATTGCGTCAGCGTCCATTCCGGCCGGTTCAGCGACCAGATGCCGATCCGCTCGCCGCGTTGCAGCCCGAGCGCGAGGAAGCCGGCCGCGAGCGCCTCGACGCGGGCGGCGAATTCGTTCCAGGTCCAGCGCACATTGTGGCTCGGCGAGACCAGCGCCTCGCGATCGCCCCAGCGCGCGCGGGCGCGATCGAGGCTGCGGCCGATGGTTTCACCGAGCAGCGGCGTATCGGAAATGCCGCAGACATAGCTGTCTGTCTTGGGTGCGGGTGCCAAGATCGTCCTCCTCGTGGTCGTGTTCGTGTCGCCGCGCTTTTTTTGCGCGATCTTAATCGTTTGGTGCCGGCAGGACAGGCCCGACCTATGGCGGGTATGGACTCGGTTCACCTCTCCCGCTTGCGGGGAAGGTCGACGCGCGTAGCGCGGCGGGTGGGGGTTCTCTCCACGATGTGACTCGCGGTGAAACCCCCACCCCAGCCCTCCCCCGCAAGCGGGAGAGGGAGCGCAGCGTCTTTGGGGTCGCCGATTTGACCCTAGTTACCTCAGGCCGCCCTTTGTCCGCTGCCGGCGTCGAGCCCGGCATAGATGCCCTTCTCGAAGCCCGCGAAGGCCTCCAGGCTGTGCTTGTCGGCGAACGGCAGCAGCTGGGTCAGGATCACGCCGCAGACGTCGCGCGACGGATCGATCCAGTAATAGGTGTTGGCGAGGCCCGCCCAGGCGAGGCTGCCGGCGCTGCGGCCTTCCGGCGTCTTGGCGGTGTTGATCAGGAAGCTCAGGCCCCACTTCTTGACGATGTCGGGCCAGAGATCGACGTCGTTGGTGAACGGCGGCGCCGCTGATGTCATCTTGCCGACGGTGAGATCGCCGATGTGGTTCTGCCCCATCGTCGCGACGGTCTCGGCCTTCAGCACCTGATTGCCGTTGCCTTTGCCTTTGTTGAGGATCATCTGGCAGAACTTGAGGTAGTCGGCCGCGGTCGAATAGAGTCCGCCGCCACCCATGTGGAATTCAGGGTTCTGCTCGAGCTCGAACGGGATCGCCGCAAGCGCTCCGTCCTCGCCGCGCGCATGCATGCCGACCAGCCGCTTGCGCATGTCGTCCGAGATCTTGAAGCCGGTGTCGCTCATGCCGAGCGGCGCGAACATGTTGTCGCGCAGATAGGCGTCGAGCTTCTTGCCGGATGCTGCCTCCACCGCCTTGCCGACGAAGTCGATATTGATACCGTATTCCCAGCGCGTGCCGGGATCGCTCGCCAGCGGCGTCTTCAGTGCGGCATTCGAGCAGGAGATGATCCCGGGCGTACCGGTCTTCTCCATATATTTCCCCATGTCGGCGTTCCACAGGTCGTAGCAGAAGCCGGCAGTATGGGTCATGAGCTTGCGCAGTGTGATCGGCCCCTTGGCAGGCCGCAGCTTCGGCTCGCCCTTGGCATCGAAGCCGTCGAGCACCTGCACGGCGGCGAGATCGGGCAGCAGCTTGCCGATCGGCTCATCGAGCGAGAGCTTGCCCTGCTCGACGAGCTGCATCGCGCCCGCGCAGGTCACCGCCTTGGTCATCGAGGCGATCCAGAACACGCTGTCGGCTGTCATCGGATCGCTCTTGGAAAGGTCGCGCTTGCCGAACGCGCCCTCGTAGATCACGTCCTTGCCGGTGGCCGCGATGGCGACCACGCCGGGAATCTCCTTTGCCTCGCTCTTCTGCCGCAATACCTGATCGATCTGAGCCTTGCTCTGCATTGGGGGCGTCCTCCGGTGGGGTTTATTGTTTTGAAGTGCGGGGATCATCCTCCCGCTTTTCGGCCCCCGCAAGGCGGGCGCGGCTGCGATGATGTCGCGATGTCGTGACAGCCGGCCACTAGGAACGGCCACGCTCAACAGGTGTTCACCACGCGCACAGATTTAGCGGTGGACTCCGGACCAGTCCCGATGACCCGGAAAGGCGGCCACGGTAACGTGATCGGCAGATTGATTTTCGTACCTGATTATTTGCATTAACGCATTCAGATCGCTGCATAAACGGTGCGGCGAATTGGGATGGATTTGACGAAAAGATTCGTCATTTCGCGCCTTGCGGGGACGCAGCAATGATTTCGACATGGAGTGAATGGAAGCGCTATCCGCGGCCGGGCCGCGGCGAGAATATCGAGGCGCCGATCAGCCCAGGTCTCTACGAGGTTCGCTACGCGGGTACCGGCGCCCTGCACTCGTTTGAGGCGGTCGATAATGTCGCCCAGGCGCTGGCGCTGCTGCAGACCAGCGCCAAGTCCTGGTTCGGCCGCCGCGACGCGCGGGCACAAGCCGACCTCGAATACCGGACCTGCGCGACCACGACCAAGGCGGACGCCAAGGCCGCGGCCGAACGCATGATCGGGCGCCGCGAAACCTACATGTCGGGCGGCGCGATCTGACGAACGAATGTCATTCCGGGATGGTCCGAAGGACCAGACCCGGAATCTCGAGGTTCCCCGGTGCGCAATTGCGCACTTGAGGTTCGATGCTACGCATCGCCCCGGAACGACAGTCTTCCGCAACGGAGCCGCGTTTGCGTCCAAGCAGGGTCGCGCTGGCCGCCAGTGCATCGCCGCGGCTTTCCGCCTATATAGGCGGCGAATACCCTCCAAAGAAATTCCAGGAGTAACGCCATGACCCCGCCCGTTGCCGCACGCGCCACGCAAGCCGCAGCATCCTCTCTGCAAAGCCGCCTGAAGGACCCGTCGCTGCTGCGCGACCGCTGCTACATCGACGGCGCCTGGGTCGGCACCCCGGAATTTGCCGTCAACAATCCCGCGACCGGCGTCGAGCTGATCAGGATTCCGCAACTGGGCGCTGACGATACCACCAGGGCCGTCGAGGCCGCCCAGCGCGCGTTTCCGGCCTGGGCCAAGCTGACCGCCAAGCAGCGCTCCAACATCCTGCGTAAATGGTTCGACCTGATCATCGCCAATCGCGAGGACCTCGCGCTGATCCTGACCTCCGAGCAGGGCAAGCCGCTGGCTGAGGCGCTCGGCGAAGTCGATATCGGCGCGGCCTATGTCGAATTCTTCGCGGAGGAAGCGCGCCGCGTCTATGGCGAGACGATCCCGACCCAGCGTCCGGATGCCCGCCTGCTCGCGATCCGGCAGCCGATCGGCGTCTGCGGCGCCATCACGCCGTGGAATTTCCCGAACTCGATGATCACGCGAAAAGTCTCGCCTGCGCTGGCCGCCGGCTGCACCGTCGTGTTGAAGCCCGCCAACGAGACGCCGCTCTCGGCACTCGCGCTCGCGGTGCTGGCCGAAAAGGCTGGCGTGCCAAAGGGTGTGCTCAACATCGTCACCGGCGATGCGCCGCCGATCGGCAAGGTGCTGTGCGAGCATCCGGCGGTGCGGTTCGTCGGCTTCACCGGTTCGACCAATGTCGGCAAGATCCTGTACCGGCAAGCATCGGTTGGCGTGAAGAAGCTCGGCCTCGAGCTCGGCGGCAACGCGCCCTTCGTGGTGTTCGACGATGCCGACATCGATGCGGCGGTCGAAGGCGCCATGGTCTCGAAGTATCGCAACATGGGCCAGACCTGCGTCTGCGCCAACCGTCTCTACGCGCAGGACAAGATCTACGACCAGTTCGTCGAGAAGTTGTCGAAGAAGGTCGCCGAGATGAAGATCGGCGACGGCACCGAGGCCGGCGTGACTCAGGGACCGCTGATCAACATGAAGGCGATCGAAAAGGTCGAGCGGCACATCGCGGATGCGGTGAAGGGCGGCGCCAAGGTCGTGACCGGCGGCAAGCGCTCGGCGCTAGGCCGCAGCTTCTTCGAGCCGACCGTGCTGTCGGACGTGAGACCCGACGCGCTCGTTGCGCAGGAGGAAACCTTCGGCCCGCTCGCGCCGGTGATCCGCTTCAAGGACGAAGCCGATGTGATCGCGATGTGCAACGCCTCGCCGTTCGGCCTCGCCTCCTACTTCTATTCGCGTGACATCGGCCGCGTCTGGCGTGTCGCCGAGGCGCTGGAGTCGGGCATGGTCGGCGTCAACTCCGGCCTGATCACGACCGAGGTCGCACCGTTCGGCGGCGTCAAGGAATCGGGCCTCGGCCGCGAAGGTTCGCGCCACGGCATGGATGAATATGTCGAGATCAAATACGTGATGATGGCCGGCGTCTGATCGCGGAGTGCCGTGTCCCTTCGCTCTCATGGGCGAGGGGACACATGCCGGCGAATCCGTCAGTCGTCATTGTCGATCGCTCCCGGCGGCATTTATCAGGCTGCGACAATTCAGCGCGATCGCCGAATCTATCGTTCCTATCGCGACGACGATTGCGCCAAGAATTGTTCTAATCTCGAGGTTCGCCGTCAGAATCAAGCTGTATACGCGCGACGCCACTCAACGAAGAATAATCGAAACGCGGAATCTTCCGCATCGATGTCGCCTCGCGCAGCAAGCTTCATCCCCTCTCTTAGATGCGTTCTAGTTGGCGTCACAGCGCCTGCTGCTTATGCCCCGGTGGTCGCGCTCGAACTTTGACGATGTTCGAGACGAAACCAAGAAGAATCCGGGGACCTTATGCTCGTCACTTCAAACGTTCCGTGCGCATTCCGACTCGTGTGCGCGTCTCTCCTCCTGACCACGGTCCCTTCGCTCGCACAGTCGCCGGAGCAACCACCTGCAAACGGTGCTGCGCCGCTTCCGCCGGTCGTCGTGGCCGCGCCACAGCATCGCGCCACGCCGGTTCGGAGGCCGTCATCGTCACGGTCGGCGCGTTCGCCGGCATCGCATCAGGCGAGCAGGCGTGAGCACGCGCAGGCACCCGCGGCCACGCCCACAGCCGTCGCGCAGCAGGCGGCGTTGCCCGTGCCCTATATCGGCGGCCAGGTCGCGCGCGGCGGACAACTCGGGCTGCTCGGCAACAAGGACTATATGGATACGCCGTACAGCCTGACGAGCTACACGGAGAAGACGATCCGCGATCAGCAGGCAACCAGCGTTGCGGAAGTGCTGACGAATTCCGATCCGTCGGTGCGCGCTGCGATCGGCAGCAGCAACCGTTACGACGCGCTGACCATCCGCGGCTTCCGGGTCGAGAACAGCGAAATCGCCTTGAACGGACTTTACGGCCTCGTTCCGGCCTATCGCGTCAACCCGGCGCCCATCGAACGTATTGAGCTGCTCAAGGGACCGGGTGCCTTCCTCAACGGGATGGCCCCGCAAGGCAGCATCGGCGGCACGGTCAATGTCGTGACCAAGCGGGCGGCGGAAGACCTCACGCGCCTGACCGCGGGCTACATTTCGGATGGACGTTTCGGAACGGAGCTCGACCTCGCCCGCCGCTATGGCGAACAGAAGGAGTGGGGCGTTCGCTTCAACGGCGGGATCGATGGCGGCAACACCTCGATCGACCGGCAATCCACGCGCAACGGCGTTGGTTCGCTCGGCGTCGACTATCATGGCGAACGCTTTCGCTGGTCCGCGGACATTATCTCCCAGGACGACTGGATGAAGGCCGCCCAGCGTGGCTACACGCCGCTGCCCGGCATCGTCATGCCGAAGGCTCCCGATCCGCGCATCAATCTCGCACAGCCGTTTGACAGTGCGCGCTCGCAGAGCCTGACCGGCTTGACCAGGGCCGAATACGATCTCAGCAACAGCGTCACCGTGTTTGGCGCGATCGGCGCCAACCAGTTCCGCTACGACAAGCAGGAAGATCCCGGCGCGACGATTCTCAACACCGCGGGCGATGCCCTGGGCACGTCTCGATTCCAGACCGGCAAGTCGGAGGGCGTCTCCGGCGAGGCGGGCGTCCGTGCGCGTTTCGACACGGGACCCGTCGGCCACGAGGTCGTCGTCAGCGGCAGTGCGCTCGACCGGACCGATTGGCTCGGCCAGACCAACTACGCGACCTACCTGACCAATATCTACCGACCGACCTTGTTGGCGACCGCCGGCACCCCGGTATCGACCTTCCCGGAGGGCAAGTCGGACTTCCTCGGGCTGCGCAGTGTCGGCGTTGCCGATACCATCACGACCATGGGGGGCATGTTGCAGGTGATCGTGGGCGCGCGCCAACAGCAGGTGATCGCGAGCAGCTTCAATCCCGTCAGCGGGCTGGAAACGACGCACTACGACGACAGCGCAACGTCGCCTTCGATCGCGCTGGTGGTGCGGCCGATCAAGCAGCTCTCGCTCTATGCCAACTACATCGAAGGCCTGACGCCGGGGCCGACGCCGCCTTCGGGCGCGGCGAATACCAATGCGGTGTTCGCACCCTTCAAGACACGGCAGGCCGAAGTCGGCACGAAGCTCGATCTTGGGGGCTTCGGCGCGAGCCTTTCGGCATTCCAGATCAGCCTGCCGAGCGGTGTGATCGATCCCGTCACCAAGATCTACAGCCTCGATGGCCAACAGAGAAACCGCGGTGTTGAGCTCAATACCTTTGGCGAGGTCGCGCCCGGCGTCCGCGTCCTCGGTGGCGTGACCTGGCTCGATGCCCGGCTCACCCAGACGCAAGGCCACCTCTACGACGGCAATCGGGCGATCGGCGCGCCCGACCTGCAGGGCAATCTGGGTGTCGAATGGGATACGCCCTTCGTGCCGGGCCTCACCGCGACGGCGCGCGCCATCTACACCAGCCGGGCCTATGTCAGCGCCGATAATTTCCAGAGCGTCCCCGCCTGGGCGACCTTCGATATCGGTGCGCGCTACGCGACGAGGCTCGCGGGGCGGCCGACCACGTTCAGGGCGTCACTGACCAATCTGTTCGACAAGCACTACTGGATCGGCAATCCAACCGGCTACGTGATCAGCGGCATGCCGCGGACGCTGTGGCTCTCGATGACGGTCGACTTCTAAGGCATGATCCGGAAAAGTGCGAAGCGGTTTTCCGAAAAGATCATGCCCAACAAGTCGGCGAAGCGTCGAAAGGCCGTCGCGCGTCACAAGCTGGTGCCGCGGTGGCCATTCCGTTCTCGCGATTCCGCTGCGAAACATCCGCCGCGCGCCCGCGACTGCCAGTCACACGCCCTTGTCGTTCGGGTTGGCGACGGCGTCCTTCAGCGGCGCCGTCATCGGGAAATTCAGGTTCACGTTCTTCGGCGGAATCGGCCGCGTGAACCATTTTGCGTAAAGCTCCTGGAATTCGTTGTTCTTCATCATGGCAGCCAGCGTCCGGTCGACCAGCGCCTTGAACTCAGGATCGCCCTTGCGGATGATCAGCCCGTACGGTTCGGTGCGCAGGCTGTCGTCGATGATGCGCCAGTCGGACGGATTGGGGCTGCCCGCGATCAGGCTGGCGAGCAGGATGTCGTCCATGACGAAGGCGTCGCTGCGCCCGGTGGTCAGCGCGAGGAACGAGGCGGCATGATCCGGGGTCAGGATGTTCTTGGTCTGAAAGTTCTTCGCCTGGGCGCGCGCGCTCAATAGGCCGATCGAGGTCGATCCCGAGGTCAGCGAGACCGGCCTTCCGCCGAGATCCTCGAAGGACTTGATCGGCGCGTCCTTCTGCACCACCGCGCGGATGCTCGACACGAAGATCGTGGTGCTGAAGGCGACGACTTTCTGCCGCTCCAGCGTGTTGGTGGCGGGACCGCAGACAATGTCGATGGTGCCGTTCTCGATCAGCGGTATCTGGGTGGAGAGCTGGATCGGCTGCAGTTTGGTCTGCAGCGCCGGCAGCTTGAGCTCGCTCTTCACCGCCTCGACGATCCGCGCGCAGAGGTCCATCGCGAAGCCGACCGGCTTCTGGTTGTCGTCGAGATAGGAGAACGGGACCGAGACGTCGCGATGCCCAAGCCGGATCTCGCCGATGTCGCGGATCTTGGCCAGCGTGCCGCCGGGCGATTGGGCCTGCGCCGGGACGGATGCCGTCGTCGCAAGAAAGGCCAGGTAGATCAATCGCTTGAATGCTTTGTTCATCAGGTGCTCGCGGACGTCGGCAGAATTGGATACAATAGGTCAAGATTTTATACACAGTATTGCATAATCGGCAATCTGATTTTATACAATCGTGGCCAAGTCGGATACCTCGGCTTGATGCCAGCGAGAGAAGAGAGAAGCCGGATGGAACCAGAGACCGCCGCCAGCCATCGAGGGGCCGGACCTCACGGTTCCGCGCCGGACGCAGTGCGCGAGGCGCTGCGGGCCGCGATCAGCTCGGGCGAGCTCGCGCCCGGACTACAGCTCCGCCAGGACGAGCTTGCTGCCCGGTTCGGCACCAGCCGCATCCCGGTGCGCGAGGCGCTGCGCCAGCTCGAGGCCGAGGGTTTTGTGACCTTCCTGCCCAATCGCGGCGCTGTCGTCTCCGACCTGTCGATCGATGAGGTGATCGAGCTGCTCGAGATCCGCATCGCACTCGAATGCCACGCGTTGCGATTAGCGATTCCCGCCATGGGTGAGATCGATCTCGAGGCGGCGACGAAAATCCTTCGTGCCTACGACGCCGAGCCTGATCCGGCGCAATGGGGCGCCTTCAACTGGAAATTCCACGCCACGCTCTACGCGCCGTGCAACCGACCGCGCCTGCTCAGCATGATCGAGGCGAATTACGGCCACGTCGGCCGCTTCACGCGGGCGCTGGTGTCGCAGGCGACCGGCAAGGAGCGTCCGCAACGCGAGCACTACCGGCTGCTCGAATTCTGCCGCGACGGCGAGGTCAAGAAGGCCGTCCGCCTGTTGCGCGATCACATCGAGGAGACGCAGAAGACGCTGCGCTCGGCGCAGCGCCAGGCGGTGCGCGATGCGAGCCCCGAACGCCCCGCCTGATTGCCGCACGGACGAATTGAATCATCGCAGGCCCTGCTGCGGGCGCTTGGGAGATACCGCGTGAAGACCAATGACGTCGAAATCCTGGTGATCGGTGCCGGCATCGTCGGCATCGCCACGGCCTATTACCTCGCCGTCCAGCACGAGCGCTCGCGCCTGTTGATCGTCGACGAAGGCCAGCCGATGGCGCTGACCTCGGCGCAGTCCGGCGAGAATTACCGCAACTGGTGGCCGCACCCGACGATGGCCGATTTCACTGATCATTCCACCGACCTGATGGAGGAGATCGCGCACCGCAGCGACAACCGCATCCACATGACGCGGCGCGGATATCTTCTGGTCACGCGCGAGGAGAAACCTGAGGAATTGCTGCAGCAGCTCTACGCCGGCTATGGCGCGCAAGCTGCGAAGCTGATCCGCCTGCATGAAGGAGCGAGCCGCGGCTACATGCCGCCGCATTCCGCGGACTGGCAGAGCGCACCTGACGGTGTCGATGTCTTGCGCGGCCGCGATCTGATTCAGCAGCATTACCCGACCTTCGATCGGGAAGTCGCGACCGCGCTTCATATCCGCAGGGCAGGCGACATCAGCGGCCAGCAGCTCGGCCAGTACATGCTGGAGACGATGCGACCGCTCGGCGCGCAGTTTCAGCAAGCGAAGGTGGTCGGCATCGTAAAGACCGATCGCTTCACCGTCGATGTGCTGGCCGATGGCGCGCGACAGACCATCAAGGCCGACATCATTATCAATGCCGCGGGGCCTTTTGCCGCGGATGTCGCGGCGATGCATGGCGAGCAGCTTCCGATCGTCAATGTGCTGCAGCAGAAGATTGCCTTCGCCGATCGCAACCGCGCGGTCGATCGCAAAATGCCGTTTGCGATCGATCTCGACGGCCAGACGCTGGCGTGGTCCGACGACGAGCGCGAGGCGCTGTCAACGGCGCCGGAATTCGCGCGGCTGCTGGCGCCGATGCCGGGCAGCATCCATTGCCGGCCCGACGGCGGCGACCACGGCGAGTGGATCAAGCTCGGCTGGGCCTTCAATGCCGAGCAGACCACGGCGCCAGTGCGCGAGCCGGAGCTGAATCCGTATTTCCCCGAAGTCGTGCTGCGCGCGGCGAGCCGGCTGCAGCCGCGCCTCACGCAGTATCTCGGCGCGCTGCCGCGCGACCGCGTGCACTATGGCGGCTACTACCCGATGACGAAGGAAAACTGGCCGTTGATCGGCGCGGCGAAGACGTCAGGCGTGTTCCTCGCCACCGCGCTGTCGGGCTATGGCACGATGGGCGCCTGCGCCGCCGGCGATCTCTGCGCCCGCGCCGTGGTCGGCGCGCCGGCACCCGAATTCGCCCGCAGCCTCTCGCTCGCGCGCTATGACGACAAGGCGCTGATGGAGCAGCTCGCTGCGAGCGAAAGCAGGGGGCTGCTGTAGTATATCCGCGTTCTCGCTCCACCTCTCCCGCTTGCGGGGGAGGTCGCATCGCGTCGAAGACGCGGTGCGGGTGGGGGCTCTCTCCACTGGACGACTCGTGGTGAAACCCCCACCCCAACCCTCCCCCGCAAGCGGGAGAGGGAGCCGAATCCCGCCGTGGCTGACGGCGAAACTCGCCTCGTCGCTTGCTACCGCCGCAGCACCGCAATGGTACGATTCGCAAACGTCAGCCGCTCCGCCATCACGGACACGAAATACGTCAGCAGCTTGTGGCTGAGTTCGGGGTCCTCGTCACGGATCGCCATGAACTGGTGGGTGTTCAGCACATAGAGCACGCTCGCCGTCTCGGCCTGGATGGTCGCGCTGCGCGGGGTGTGCGCGACGAGGCCCATCTCGCCGATCGTGGTGTAGCGGCCGAGGCTGCGCACCCGCGTAGAGCGGCCGTCGTCGGCGGGCACCATGATGCCGACGCGGCCGTCCAGGATAAAGTGCATGGAATCGGCGGCGTCGCCGGCGCGCACGATGACCTCGCCGGCGTCGACCTCGATGCGCTGGCAGCGCCGGATCAGGGCGTCGGCGTCGCCCTCGCTGTCGAGCAGTCCCGTGAACCAGCCGCGCAGGTCGGCCTCTTCCTGCGCAAGTTCTTGGTGCTGCGCGATGATCTGGTTCTCGCACCATTCCTGTGCATGGTCGAGCTCGTCAATCACGGTGACGCCTTCGGTGATGAAGTCGCTGGCGCGCAGCACCTGCTCGGCCTTGGTGGACAAGTGCACCAGCACCAGCTCGACGCCGACCTCGTGCGCGCTGCGCTTGATCTGCGCAAAGCTGTAGACCGCCGATGAATCGACGCCGGTGACGAGCTTGAAGTCGAACAGCAAATAGCGGCACTCCGGGTGCTCGCGCAGCAGCGCCTTGACGTGCTGGTAGAGCCTGTTGGCGGAGCCGAAGAACAGATAGCTCTGCAGCGTCAGCCCCTGGATCTTGCCGCCGTGCGCTTGCAGCACATCCCGGTCGTCGCGCGAGCGGTCCAGCGAGCTGCGGTATTCCGAGCCGTCAAAGCCGTATTTGATCGCCTCGACCCGCGCCGCGCTGAGCGCAAAGGTCGCGCAGCCGATGATGATGCCGATCAGGATGCCGGGCACGAAGCCCCAGGCTACGATGATGACGATGATCGCGAGCAGCGACAGATACTCGGTTTGCGACAGCCGCTTGCGCGATTCGATCATCCATTTGTGCAGCTGGTCGGCGCCGAGATAGATCAGGAGGCCGCCGAGCACGAATTTCGGCATGTAGCCGAGCAACTGCGGCGCTACCGCCAGCATCAACAGCGAGATCGCCGCAACCGTCAACCCCGACAGCCGGCCGCGCCCGCCGCTGGAGAAATTCAGAATCGAGCGGCTGACCGAAGTGCAGCCGGCATAGCCGGCCAGCGCGCCGGTCAAGATGTTGGCGAAGCCGGTGATGTTGAGCTCGCGCTCGAGGTTGGCCTCGCGATGCACCGCGACCTCGATGCCGGTGGTGTTGAACAGCGTGCTCGCCGCCGTGACAAAGACGACGGCGACCATGTTGCCGAGCAGGTCCGGCACCGCCGACCACGGGTACTGCGCAAGCTCGGCCGCGTGCCACGGCAGCCTGAAGGTCGATGCCGGCGGCGGCGCGAAGGTCCAGCCGGTCAGGTGGGCTTCCTCCGGCGTGATGCCGATGATCCAGAATGCGAGATGCGCCACGATCACGCCGGAGACCAGGATGATCGGCAGGCCAAACGGGGTGCGCGAGCGATGCCAGGTCAGATACAGCACCAGCGCCATCGCGCAGGCGGCGCTCAGCTCGGAGATCGTGATGATATTCGTGAAGTGGAAGAGCGTGTTGAGCTGCACGGGGTAACCGGTGATCACCCTGATTGCGCCCAGCACGATCAAGAGGCCGGTCGCGCCGAGGAATCCGCCGACCACGGGATAAGGCACGTAGCGGATGGCGCGGCCGAGCCGCGTCAGCCCGAGGCAGCACAGCACGATGCCGGTGACGATGGTCGAGAGCCCCAGCGTGATCAGCACCGGCGTCAGCAGCGGCGCCGCCGGGTTGGCGGCGCTGATGCGCTCGACCAGCGAGGCCATCAGGATCCCCGTTACCGCCGCGGTCGAGCTGTCAGGGCCGGCGACCGCGAAGGGCAGCGAGCTGCCGAGCGCAATCAAGGTCGCAAGCACCGCTGAGGAGATGAATGTCGCCGCGACGCCGTATGACAGATAGGGCGACAATGGCCCGGCGAAGATCAGCAGCGCGTAGGACAGGCCGAACGTGATGCCGAGCACGCTGGCCGCGCCGCCGCCGATAACGTCGTGCATGGCCCGCCGCGCGCGCGAGCCGAAATAAAGCGATCGACTAATCACGTTGAAAAATGTCCTGAAACTTTCGCCGTCAGTCGTAGACGGGCCCGGTGCAGGACGACAACAGGATTCTTGTGACAGCCTATTCTCAACGCGCGCAGTTTCGTCCCTCCCGGTTGCGGGGAGCGGCGGGTGCGGGTTCCCGGATCGGATGGATCGATGCGGTCCGATTGTCTAGCCGAGGCTGTCCATGAACGCGCGCAACCGCGGCGCCCATTTGTGCGCGTCGCGGCCCGATGCCGAATGGCCATAGTCGCTGTCGAGCAGGAAATAATCCGCGTCGACGCCGGCGGCCTTCAGGGCCGGCATCACCTGCGGCGCAAGCTCCGGCGGGAACAGCTTGTCGGTCCGCGACAGGACATAGAGCACCTTGGCCTTGATCCGTCCGAACTGCGCCGTGACGTCGAAGCCGCGCAGCGCCTTGGCCAGAGTCAGCAGCGAATTGGCGTCGAACCCCCTGGCCCATTCCGCCGCCTCGGCGCGGATCGCGGCCTCGATGTCAGCGGGATCGGCCATCGTGTCGCGCAGCCGCGTCTCGATGCCGTAGCTCTTCAGCGTCGCGGTGCGGATCTGGATCATGCTTTCGAGCACGCCGCCGTGATCGTAATAGTCGCCGCCGTTCCAGTTCGGATCCTGCGACAGCGCCGCCATCAGCCGCGCAACATTGCCCTCGGCGCGCTCGCGCGGCACCAGCGGCGCGGTGACGACGGCAGCGATGCCGCGCATGGCATCGGGATGGTTCACCGCCCATTGCAGCGCCTGGAAGCCGCCATAGGACGGACCGACGATCGCAACGAGCTTGTCGATGCCGAGTTCATCGAGCATCGCGCGCTGGGTGGCGACGATGTCGCTGACGGTGATATCAGGGAAGCGCGGCCCGTAACGCCGGCCGGTCCGCGGGTCGATGCTTGCCGCGTTGGTCGAGCCGTAGGACGAGCCCAGCATGTTCGGGCAGATCGCGAAGTAGCGGTTGGTGTCGACAGCCTTGCCGGGGCCGACGATCTCGTTCCAGCTGCCTTCGCCGGTCGATCCGTCGGGATCGATCATCTGCGGCCCGCTGGTGTTGCCGTGGGTGATCAGCACGACATTGTCGCGCTTGGGCGCCAGCGTGCCGACGGTGCGGTAGGCGATGGTCACTTCGCCGAGCACGCTGCCGTTCTCCAGGCGGAAATCGGACGTGGTGAATGTCTTCAGCTCGGTTGCGATCGATTGTGCGGGCATCGTTTGCTTTCGGAATGGGCGACAGCTCAGCACGTCGGCAGCAGGAACGCAAAGGCTGGCGCTGTGGGACTAACCATTCCCGCCCTCATTGCCGAATGCGCCGTGGCGGCCGATACCCGAGGCGAAGCGCGCCGCGCCGGATAGCGTTTCGCCCGATGCGATCACCTCGAGCCCGCCGCGCATCTCGTTCCGGATCGCCTCTTCCTCGTCGAGGTCCCACTGCCGCAATGCCGACAGGCGGTCGGCGCGCATGCAGTTCTGCGGGAATTTCGCGATGTCCTTGGCGAGCGCGATGGCGTGCGCGCGCGTCTCGCCCTTCGGCACCAAGCGGTTTGCGAGCCCCATGCGAAGCGCCTCGGGCCCTGCGACCGGGCGTCCGGTGAGGATCAGATCGATCGCCTGCGAATGGCCGATCAGCCGCGGCAGGCGGATGGTGCCGAGGTCGATCAGCGGCACGCCGAAGCGACGGCAGAATACGCCGAACGTGGCGTCCTCGGCGACGACGCGCATGTCGGCCCACAGCGCAAGCTCCATGCCGCCGGCGACCGCAAAGCCCTCGATCGCGGCGATCACCGGCTTCGACAGCCGCAGCCGGCTTGGCCCCATCGGCGCGATGGTATTGTGGCCGCCGACCTCGCGCTTCTTCTCGGGATCGCCTGCTGCCACCGCCTTGAGGTCGGCGCCGGCGCAGAAATATCCGCCGGTGCCGGTGAACACCGCGACCGATGCGCTCGCGTCGGCGTCGAAGGCCAGAAACGCGTCATACAGTTTCCGCGCGGTGGCGCCGTCGACGGCATTGCGGTTGTGCGGGCGGTTGATCGAGATGATGGTGATGGGACCGTCGCGCTCGACGAGCACGGTATCGGCATCGGACATGGGTGGCTCCCTGGGTTTGTTAGTTGGAGCCAACCTAATAGTCCCGGTCAGGCAATGCCATCACGAACGAAGGCGACGCGGATGGTCGGGTCCCCGATCGCCTCATGCGCATCCTCGAAACGGACGCGGCGGGTGATGACATGCTCCGGGTGGTAATGTCCTGCCGCCACATGCGCGACGCAGTCGGGCAGCTCGGCGCGAACATTGACGCGGCTGACCTTCAACGTGATCCCGACGCCATACATATGCCGCAGCGGCACCGGCGTGGTCTCGGCGAAGTCGCCATACATGCGCTGGCAGATGCCGTTCGGTTCCGTCGCGCGGAATGCGAGCAGCGTGCTGGCGTCGGTCGCGGCCGCATCGATCACGATCGGGAACAGGCCGGGCGGCTCCATCGACAGGCCGCTAGGGGCTTCGATGATGTCGGCACCGAGCGACTTCGCCTTGGCGAGGCGCGGCGCGTAGTCGTCGAGATAGACGACGCGGCCCGCACCGCGCGCCACCGCCGCCTGCACCGCGAATAGCGCGAGCGACTGCGCGAAGCCGCCGATCACGAGCACGTCGGCACCGGGCCGTTGCGCGAGCCAGCGCGCCACCGCGCTGAACCCGTCGGTCGCGCCGTCGGCCAGTCCTGCGGTTTGCGACAAGGCATGGCCGTTCGGCTGGCGAACCAGCATGTGATCGGCAAACGGCACACGGATCAGGTCGGACAGGCCGCCGCCATATTCCACGCCGCAGACCGGCTTCAAGCCGTAGGAGGAGCGAAACGGCACTGCCGCGCAGGCATTGGTGTGGCCGCGCCGGCAGCGATCGCAGGCCCCGCAACTGATCTGGAACGGTACGATGACGAGATCGCCGGGCGCGAAATGCCTCACCGCGCCGCCGATGTCGACGATGCGGCCCGCGGTCTCATGTCCTAGCGCAAATGGGCCCGCGAGGCCGGATCGGCCGTGAACGATCGCAAGATCGAGATCGCAGCGCGTCACCGCGAGCGGCTGCACCAGCGCGTCGCGGTCATCCTGGAGCCTCGGCGGGGGAACGTCCCACCATTCGACCTTGTTGTCGCCGATATAAGTCAATTGCCGCATCGTGAGCTCTCCGTTTAGCCGGAGAGTGCAGCGTGTCGGATGTGCCGACAAAAGGTTTGTCTTCAACAGGGGTGAATGGGATTCACCTGGCCTAACGTGATCGCACGATCAGTCGATGCAGGCGCAGCGCCCCTCTCCCGTCATCCTGAGGTGCGAGCGCAGCGAGCCTCGAAGGATGCACGGCCACCAGCCGGGCCGTCGACCCTTCGAGACGGCCGCGTTGCGGCCTCCTCAGGGTGACGGTGATACACAATGACTGTGCGGTCAGACCTTCAGCTCAGTCCCCGTCACGCGGCGGTACGCCTCGAGGTACCGCTTGCTGGTCGCATCCACCACGCTCGCCGGCAGCGGCGGGGGCGGGGCGTCGCCGTTCCAGCGGCCGGCGTGGCGCTCGACGTCGAGATAGTCGCGCAGCGGCTGCTTGTCGAAGCTCGGCTGCGGCTGGCCGGGCTTGTAGGCATCGACGGCCCAGAACCGCGACGAATCCGGCGTCATCACCTCGTCGATCAGGATGATGCGGCCGTCTTTGTCGCGGCCGAATTCGAACTTGGTGTCGGCGATGATGATGCCGCGGGCGCGGCTGGTCTGTTCGCCGTATGCGTAGACATCGCGCGCCATCTTCTCGAGCGTCGCGGCAACGTCGGCGCCCAGGATCTCGCGCACCCGCTTAACCGTGATGTTCACGTCATGGCCGGCCTCGGCCTTGGTCGCCGGGCTGAAGATCGCGGGCTCGAGCTTCTGGCTTTCGACCAGGCCCGCCGCCAGCTTCTCCCCGGCGAGCGTGCCCTCGGCGGCGTATTCCTTCCAGGCCGAGCCGGAAATGTAACCGCGGATCACGCACTCGATCGGGAACACAGTGGTGCGCTTGCACAGCATCGCGCGCCCGAGGATGTCGGCGTGATGGTTCTTGAGTTCAGGCGCCGCGCGGATGATCTCGTCGGCATCGGCGCTGATCATGTGATGCGGCACGGTGCCTTCGAGCTGCCGGAACCACCAGGCGCTGATCTGGGTTAGCACCGCGCCCTTCATCGGAATGGTCTCCGCCATCACCACGTCGAATGCCGAGATGCGGTCGGTGGTGAGCAGCAGCACGCGGTCGTCGCCGACGGCGTAGATATCGCGCACCTTGCCGCGGCCGATCCGGGGCAGGGGCAAATCGCTGGAGAGCATCGCGGTCATGGCGGGGTCTTTCCGGGCTCGTTTCTCAAAGACGCGGTGTTCAAAGACGTGCGCCCGCACGAGGCGTGCGGGCGCCAAAGACTAACACAGGAAATAGCTCACTCCGGCAGCGGAATGAACTCGTGTTCGTGCGGAACCTGTACGAAACGCCCGGTTTTCCAGTCCTGCTTGGCCTGCTCGATCCGCTCCTTGGATGACGAGACGAAATTCCACCAGATGTGGCGCGGCCCTTCCAGGGCATCGCCGCCCAAAAACATCATGCGGGTCGGTCGCAGCGTCTTCACAGTGATGCGGTCGCCGGGCCGGAAGATCAGCAGCCGCGGTCCCTCGTGGCGGTCGCCCGCGATCTCGACCTCGCCGTCGACGAGATAGATCGCGCGCTCCTCGTGATCGGGGTCGAGCGGCACCGAGGTGCCGGCCTGCGCGGTCACTTCGGTGTAGAACCACGGCGAGACCATGCTGACCGGCGAGCTGATGCCGAACGCCGAGCCGGCGATGACGCGCGCGGTGAAGTCGCGCTCCGAGATCATCGGCAGATCGCCCGCGCCGTAATGCTGGAACGACGGCGCGATCTCCTCCTTAGCCTCCGGCAGTGCGATCCAGCTTTGCAGACCGAGCATCTTCTGGCCGTCGCGGCGCTGCACGTCGGGGGTGCGCTCGGAATGCGCAATGCCGCGCCCCGCGGTCATCAAGTTCATCGCGCCGGGCTGGATTTCCTGGATGTTGCCCTCGCTGTCGCGGTGCATGATGCTGCCGTCGAACAGATAGGTGACGGTAGCGAGCCCGATATGCGGATGCGGCCGCACATCCATGCCCTTGCCGGCGAGGTATTGCACCGGGCCGAAATGGTCGAAGAAGATGAAGGGCCCGACCATCTGCCGCTTGCCATGCGGCAGCGCGCGGCGCACCGCGAAGCCGTCACCGAGATCGCGGGTGCGCGGCACGATGATCAGATCCAGCGCGTCGCAGGTCTTGGGATCGCCGAGTTCGGGATCGGTCGAGGGCTGCCAGCTCATGTCGGACTCCTTGCAGTTTTGCCGGATCATACTCTTTTGCCGCGATCATACTCTATCCGTCGTCCCGGCCAAGCGCAGGGCGAGCCGGGACCCATAACCACAAATGTCTATTGTTGCGCTCGCTGGGGCCACGGCTTGCTTCAACAACGCAACCCTGTGGTTATGGGTCCCTGCTTTCGCAGGGACGACGAAAGTGTGGCTCTGGCGTGCGTTCGACAACAGCAGCATAATTCCGGAAACTGGAGCGTGTGATGGTTTCTCTGATCAAGCCGGGCGCAAAGCTGTTGCAGGTCGACGGGCCCGTGATCGAGACGTCGCGTCTCATCCTGCGGCCGTGGCGCGCGTCCGACATCGCGGACAACACGAAGATGCTGTCCGATCCCGAGACGGCGCGCTTCATCACGCCGGATCATCAGCCGGTCACCTCGGAGCTGAAGGGCTGGCGCAATGCGGCGGTCATCTCCGGCCATTGGGCGCTGCACGGCTTTGGCATGTTCGCGGTCGAGGAGAGGTCTTCCGCTCGCTACATCGGCCGCGTCGGGCCGTATTATCCGCCGGAATGGCCGGACTTCGAGGTCGGCTGGGGCATCGCCAGGGAGTATCGCGGCAAGGGCTATGCGGTGGAGGCGGCACGCGCCGCGATCGACTTTGTGTTCGCGAACTTCACCATCGACCGCATCATCCATTGCATTGATCCCGCCAATTTCGCCTCGCAGGCCGTGGCGCGGCGGCTGGGTGCTGTCAATGAGGGCCCGGGCAAGCTCGAGGGCGATGTCATCGATATCTGGGTCACGCAGCGCAGCCGCTGGTCGCGCGATGGTTCTTGAAAAAGACGGCGTGACGGTCGATCTTCGAGTCGTTGCCGTTTCGAGCCCGAAGCAAACCGACCGATGACCTTTGCCGCGACCGAACTGTGCCTGCGCGCCGCCACCGTGACGCTGCTGCTGGTGCTTGCGGCCTCGATGTTCGCGGATTTCCGCACGGTGCTGGCCGGGCGCCTTGCGGTCGCCTTCGCGCTCGGCTCGGCGGCGCATGCGGTGGCCGCGTCGATGGGTGCCGGCCCGCCGGTCTCGGACTGGCATGCGCCACTGATCGCGCTCTCGACCGGCGACATCGTGGTGTTCTGGCTGTTCACGCGCGCGCTGTTCGATGACGCGTTTCAACTGCGCTGGTGGCACGGCCTGATCTGGGCCGCGGTCGTGGCCTACAGCTTCGTCAATTGCATGTGGATTGCGCCCGGTGGTCACGCGCAGATCGCGATCATCATGGTCAATTCGCTCACGCTCGTCTTCGTTGCGCTCGCGGTGGCGCAAACCATCGGATCGTGGTCGGCAGATCTGGTCGAGCGCCGCCGCCGTGTCCGCGTCTTCATCGTCGCCGCATCTGCGCTGTACGGCGGCATGAACGCGCTGCTTCAGATCGCCTATGCCGGCAGCCGCGTGACTGTGGAATGGGCCAATTTGCTGAACGCGGCCGTGCTCACCGCCGTCGTGGCCGCAATCACCTGGGCGATGATGCGCGTCGACGGCGCCGACCTGTTCACGGTGCCGGCGGAGGCCGTCGTGCTGACGAAGCCGGCCGCGGTCGAGGAGGCGGCGGACCAGAGACTGGTCGATGCCCTGATGCGGCTGATGGCGGATGAGCGCATCTATCGCCACGACAACGTCACCATCGGCACGCTGGCAACCCGGCTGAAGATCCCCGAATATCGTCTCCGGCGGCTGATCAACCAGCGGCTCGGCTACCGCAATTTCAACGTCTTCCTCAACAACCACCGGATCGAGGAGGCCAAGGCCGCGCTCGCTGATCCCTCGCAGTCCGCAGTTCCCGTCATCACCATCGCGATGGACGCCGGCTTCCAGTCGCTCGGCCCCTTCAACCGCGCCTTCAAGGCGACGACCGGCGTGACGCCGACGGAGTATCGGAAGCTGAAAGCGGTGTAATTGGTGCCGCATGCGCCGCTGTACCCTCTCCCCTTGTGGGAGAGGGTGGCTTCAATGCGGAAGCATTGAAGCCGGGTGAGGGGTCTCGCTCCGCGGAGGCAGACCCCTCATCCGTCGCGGACTGCGTCCGCGCCACCTTCTCCCACAAGGGGAGAAGGGAAGAGCTGCCTCGGTCGTAGGCCATTGTAATCACAGCGCATTTTTAGATTCGGCGAGCGGCCCCGAGTTCTCGGCCAGCCCGATTCCAAATCCGGCGAGCGCTTGCGCGTCCGCTCCGGCCTGATCCCGGCCACGCGCCCCATGCGCCATGCCGGAGGATCCCGTGACCCGTCGAAAGCTCGCCTTCATTCTCATTGCCACCACCGCCTGCGGTGCGCTGGCGCTGTCCGCCGCCCGGGCCCGCGATGTGCCCAAGGTCGCGACCGGTTTTGTTGCGAATGTCGTCTGCTCGGAGACCTTCGTCAGCGGTCTCGACCCCAGGCGAAACCTGACCGAAACCACGGATGCGATGCCGGGGGCCGGCCTGATCACCTGGGCGATGGACACCGAGGTCGATCTTGATCGCAAGGATGTCACGGTGACGCTGTTCGGGCTTGGCCGCAGCCACGCCGTCTATCGCGAGGGGTTCGGCTGCACGCTCGACCACGGCGCGGTGCTCGCCGATGGCCCGCTGCCGCCCTCGAGGCCGCAAGCCGCATCGCTGCCCGAGATCGCAGGCCCTGCGCTCGTCGCACCACAAAGCCCGCAGCTTGGGGCCGCGCTCGACCGCGCCTTTGCCGAGCCGGCGGAGCCGCCGTTCCGTCACACCCGCGCTGTCGTCGTGATGAAGGATGGCCGCATCGTCGCCGAGCGTTACGCCGACGGCATCGGCATCGAGACGCCGCTACTCGGCTTCTCCGCGACCAAATCGGTGATCTCGGCCCTGATCGGCGTTCTGGTGCGTGACGGCAAGCTTGCGGTCGACCGGCCGGTGCCGATCGCCGCCTGGCAGGATCCGAAGGATCCGCGCCACGCGATCACGGTCGATCAACTGCTGCGCCACACCGCAGGCCTCGCGCTCGGTAGCTCGCTGCAGGCTTCGCTTGCCTCCGCGCTCGAGCCAGTCAACCGGATGAAGTTCATGGAGCCGGACATGGCCGCGTACGCCGAGAGCATTCCGCTCGAGACCGCGCCGGGTGAGGCGTGGAATTATCACGACGGCAATTTCATCATCCTCTCGCATCTGATCCGCAACGCGGCCGGCGGCCACGCCGCCGACGTGATGCGGTTTGCGCGCCGCGAATTGTTCGATCCGCTCGGTATGTACAACGTGGTCATGCAGTTCGATGTTGCCGGCACGCCTGAAGGATCGGGCGCGATGATGGCGAGCGCACGCGACTGGGCGCGTCTCGGCCAGCTCTACCTCAATGACGGGATGGCCGGCGACAAGCGCATCCTGCCCGAAGGCTGGGTCAAGTACTCCGCATCGCCGACGCCGAACGCCTGGGTCGGCATCGGCGCGGGCTTCTGGACCAATCTCGGCGAGAGCTTTGGCGCCAACTTCCGTGTCAAGCACGGCTGGCCGCGCGACGCCTTCTTCGCCAAGGGCACGATCGGGCAATATGTCGTGATCGTGCCGTCACAGCACCTCGTCATCGTGCGGCTCGGCCGCTCGCCGAACATGCCGCTCGAGGCGGACGGCGTGTTCGATCTGGTCCGTGATGTCGTCACGGCGACGTCGACGGGCGCGCGGCTCGCGGGCGGCAATTGACTGGCACGTCACACACCGCCCGCGCGATCGTGAATTGAATCTTGGCCTCCGGAATTTTCTGATGCCGTGGCGCATCTCGCAGGAGATGCGCCACAGTTCTTTAAGATCGCCTCAGCCGGAGACCATCATGCCGAAAGCCTACTGGATCGTGCACGTCACGGTGCACGATGAAGCCCGTTATCCCGAATACCTCGTCGCCGCGATGCCGGTCTTCGCCAGATACGGCGCCAATTTCATCGTGCGCAACGGCTCCTATGAGGTGATGGAAGGCGCGACGCGCCAGCGCAATTTCGTCATCGAGTTCAGGGATCGCGCCACCGCGATGGAATGCTACACCTGCCCCGACTATCAGGCCGCGAAAGCAATCCGGCAGAAATACTCGGACGGGGATTTTGTGATCATTGATGGAGCGGAGTAAGTCTCCGTCATTCCGCGGCATGCGAAGCATGAGCCCGGAATCCATTTTGCCACGCGTGATGCGGCCTGATGGATTCCGGGCTCTCGCTTCGCGAGCCCCGGAATGACAGTGAGGTGAGCAAGCAAAAGTTCGGACGAATCATGTCCTGAAAATGCGAAGCTGCGCCGTCAAATACAGCTGTCATCGCCCGGCTCGACCGGGCGATCCAGTACGCCGCGGCCTCTCGGTTCAAGCGCCGCTGTCTCTGGAATACTGGATCACCCGCTTTCGCGGGTGATGACACCGCGCTGCTTGAGATCTTGAATTGCGCCTCGTCGTCCTGGCGAAAGCCAGGACCCATTACCCCGAATGCGCATTGTTGCGCGAGGCTGGGGCCGTAGCTCACTCCCACAACGCAACCCTGTGGTTATGGGTCCCTGCTTTCGCAGGGACGACAGCGGCGGGTGTAGTGCGCAGCCTGCGCTCGACCACGGCCGCCCCTACTGCCGCCCCAGCTGCGTCGCCTTCTCCACGCGATCGAACCGCTCCAGCGTCAGGATCGCGTCCGCGAGCTGGTCGGCGCGCTTGTCGAGCACCGGGCGGGCCAGCGTCAGGAACTTCTGTTGCATCGCCTGTGCATCGGGGAACGAGGTCGGCTCGCCGGAGGGATCGGCATAGAGGCGCTCATGGGTGCCGTCATCGGTGGTGATCGAGACGCGGGCGCCGAACGGATGGGTGCGGCCGACCTCGAGGCGGTCGTCCTGCACCACGTCGAACTTGTCGGCGAGCGCGTCGATCGCCGCATCACCCAGCCGGTCGTAATCGTCCCAGCCGAAATGGCCCTGGTCGAGCGCGATCGCGCCGGTGAAGAACATCGAGAACTGGCCGCCGACCACCGAGGTCGGGTGACGCTTGGTAGCGGCATCGCCGGTCAGCGTGATGCCGTTGCGGTGCAGGCCGATCTCGACCTTCCTGATCTGGTCCGGCGTCAGATTGTGCTCGCGCCGCATCGCGATCAGCGCGTCGATCGCGGCATGGGTGTAGCGGCAGCTCGGATACGGCTTCACGCCGATCTTCAGGGTCTCATAAGTATGGCCCAAGCCCGCGACCGCCTTGTCCGGATGCGCGTCATCGGTATAGCCGACCAAAAGGCCATGCTTGCCCTCGACCGATTCGCTCGAACCGATGAAGTCGTTGCGCGCCAGGGTCGCGGCGATCACGCCGTTCATCGCAGCGGCGCCGACCTGGTAGCGCTTGTTCCAGGCGCCGTTGACCAGGAACTGCAGCGAGCCCGCGGCCTGGCTACCGGAGACGCCGAAGGCGGAGACGATCTGTTCCTTCGACAGCCCGAACAGTTTTGCCGCCGCAGCAGCAGCGCCATAGGTGCCGGCCGTCGCGGTCGGGTGGAAACCCTTGGCATAATGCGAGGTGGGGTCGAGCGCGTTGCCGAGCCGGCAGCACACTTCATAACCGGCAACGATCGCGGTCAGCACGTCGCGGCCGGAGGCGCCGACCATCTCGCCGATCGCGAACGCAGCAGGCACCACGGGTGCGCTCGGATGCAGCGAGGAATCGGCATGGGTGTCGTCGAAGTCGAGCGAATGGCCGAGCGCGCCGTTGAGCAGCGCCGCCACCGCCGGCGTCCAGGTCTTGGTGTCGCCGAACACCGTGGCCTCGCCCTTGCCGTCCAGCGCCAGCGCCTCCAGCATCTTCATCAGCGAGGGGGTCGATTCCGCATCGCGGCGGGCGCGGATGGTGCTGCCCAGGAAATCCAGCGTCAAAACCTTGGCACGCTCCAGCACCTCCGGCGGAATGTCGGAATATTTCAGGTCGGCGACATAGGCGGCGAGCGTTGCGGTTTCGTGGGCCATCGTGTTTCCTCAATTTTGCGGCGCAGGGTAGGCGGGCGGGTTTGGCCTTTCAAGCCACCTTGCCGCCGCGGGCAGCAGCCATGCTTCCGGTCGCTGGACGTCAAGTCGTGTAACACGGGCCTTTCCATTGATTGCGGATCAGGGTGCATGAGGACCTTCGCAAAACGCATGTTCGACCAGCTCTGGACACGCAGGACGCAGCTGGCGCTGGCGGTCCGGATCGCATCCGCCGGCGTGGCCGCCTATACCATCGCGCTCGCACTGCACCTCATGCTGCCGCTGTGGGCGGTGCTGACCTCGCTGATCGTGACCCAGATGAGCGTCGGCCGCTCGCTGAAGGCGACCCGCGACTACATGCTCGGCACCATCGGCGGCGCCATCTATGGCGGCGCGATCGCGGTGCTGATCCCGCATTCCGGCGAGGGCAGCCTGCTGGCGCTGCTGGTGCTGGCGATCGTGCCGCTGGCGTTCATCGCCGCGCTCAATCCGAGCCTGAACTCGGCGACGGTGACGGCGGTGATCGTGCTGCTGCTGCCGACGATGCATCATTCCAATCCGCTGGACTCAGCGATCGACCGCGTCCTCGAGGTCACGGTCGGTGCGCTGACTGGCCTTGTGATCTCGTTCCTGGTGCTGCCGTCGCGCGCGGTCAGCCAGATCAGGGTCAATGCGTCGAAGCTGCTGGAACTGCTCTCGGCGGCGTTCGCCGAATTGCTCGCCGGTCTGACGCGCGGGCTCGACAACGACGCACTGCACCGGATCCAGGATGGCATCGGTACCGCGGTGACCAATTTGCACGCGACCGGCCTCGAGGCCGAGCGTGAACGCACCATGCATCTGTCATCCGGGCCGGACACCGGTCCGCTGCTGCGGACCATCCAGCGGCTGCGGCACGACGTCGTGATGATCGGGCGCGCCTGTGTCGTGCCGCTGCCGGCCGATATCCAGGCCAGGCTGGCGCGGCCATTGGCCGACGTCAGCAATGCCATCGTGACTTATATGGTGGCGGTCGCGACAGCCCTGCGCGCCGGCAGCGGCCCGGCCGACATGGCGCCGGTCGATGCCGCGCTGCATGCCTATAGCGAGGAGGTTGCCGCGGTGCGCAGCGAGGGCCTGACCCGGGGCCTTCCGGTCGATGCCATGGAGCGGTTCTTCGCGCTCGGATTTTCGCTCGACCAGATGCGGCAGAATCTGAGCGACCTCAAGCGCTGCCACGGCAATTGGTGCACCAACGAAGATGCTTCCGAAAAGATCGTTGCCGAAACTTCGGAGAAGAGCGCGGCATGACCCGTGGCTATGTCGTGCGGCGCGTCAGGCCCTTGCCCTCCATGCGCCAGATCAGGAGGTCGATACGGTCCTGACCGAAGAACGGCTCGTTCTCGAAAACGAAGGTCGGCACGCCCCAATGGCCTGAGGCCGCATGCGCCTCCTCGTTGCCCTTGATGACCGCCTCATAGCGATCGGGATCGGCAGCGATTGCCGCATCCATCGCCGCAAGATCGAAGCCTGCGGCAGCAGCCGCTCGCGCCAGATGATCGCCCTCGTTCCAGCCCTTCACCGAGCCGTCCCACAGCACGCGGCCGATGGCGGAGGTGAAGGCAAGCGACCGTCCCTCGAGCTGCGCGGCAGCGCCGAGCCGGGTCAGGCGGTGGATGTAGGGCTGATGTGCGGCGACGTCGAGCGTCGTCATGTCCTGCACGATCGGGTCCGGGCGCGGAAAGCGGAACGGGATGTTCTCGTGCTTGGCGACGCGGCTGGAATCGAGCACGACATAGCGGGCGAATTGCGGATTGGTCTTCTTGAAGAAGCCGGGCACGCGGACCGCGAGCGGATAGACCGGTCGCAAATTCACCGCGACATCGTAGTCTGCGACCATCTTCAGCGTCTTCGGCAACGCCAGATAGCTGTACGGACTGCGGAACGAGAAGAACAGGTCGACCGACAAGGTCATGCGCTAGGCTCCGTTCGGTGTGACCTCGTCAACCTTCATGCGGCAACCTTCATCCTACCAGTCTGCGTGCCAGCAGGCGGAAACGCAAGATCAGGAGGGTCGCGTAGACCGCAGTCCCGAGCGACAATCCGATCCAGACGCCGGGCGCCTGGAGCCCGACCCAGAAGGCGAGCGCGTAGGCGGACGCGAACCCGATCAGCCAGTAGCTGATGGTGGCGAACAGCAGCGGCACCTGGGTATCGTTCATCCCGCGCAGCGCGCCGGCGGTGGTGGTCTGCACGCCGTCGGCGATGAAGAAGGTCGCGCCGATCAGGAGCAGCATCGCGGTGAGCTGCGCGGTGGCGTCGGAGGCTTCGCCGAGGAACAGGGCTGCGATCTCGAAGCGCGCCAGGATCACCGCGAGCGTCATGACGCTCATGAACACACCGGCGAGCGCGACCGCGACAAAGCCGGCCCGCTGCACCGCATCGGTGTCGCGGCGGCCGACAGCCTGGCCGACCCGCACGGTGGCGGCCATGCTGACGCCGAACGGCACCATGAACAGGATCGCCGCGATCTGCAGCGCGATCTGGTGCGCCGCCAGCGCCGTGGTGCTGATCAGCCCCATCAGCAGGCCGGCCGCGCCGAACAGGCCGTATTCCAGGAGGAACGCGATCGCGATCGGTGCGCCGACGGCGACAAGCTTGCCCATCAACGGCCAGTCGATGCGCCAGACGCGGCTGAACACATGGTACTTGCGGAACGGGCGGCGCCGCGCCGCGAACCACGCGCCGGCGAGGAAGGTCCCGAGATTGACGATCGTGGTCGCAAGTCCAGCGCCGAACATACCGAGCTCGGGCATGCCCCATTTGCCGTAGAGCAGGAGGCAGACCATCAGCGCATTGGCCGGGATCGCCGCGAGTGTGATCCACAGCACCGGCTCCGGCCGGTTCACCGCGCTCATGAAGCCGCGGAGCGCGATGAACCACAGCGCCGGCAGGATGCCCCAGGCGAGACCGAACAGATATTGCTGCGCCAGATGCGCGGTGGCCTGGGTCTGGCCGAGCGTGAGCAGGATGCGCTCGCCATGGAACGGCAGCGCCATCAGCGGCAGCACCATGAAGAACCCGGCCCACAGGCCGACGCGGAGCGCGCGCCGCATCACGCGCGGGTTGCGGGCACCGAACGCCTGCGCGGCCAGCGGCGAGACCGCCGACATCATGCCCATGCCGATGGTGAAGCTTACGAAATACACGGTATGCGCCAGCGCCGCCGCGGCGACGTTCTCGCTGCCGAGCCGACCGATGAAGGCGAGATCGGTCGTCATCATCGCGATCTGCCCGAGCTGCGTCAGCGCAAGCGGCACCGCGAGCTTCAGCGTTTCGGCGAGCTCGGCCGTGAGCAGCTTGCGGGGGACGGCAAACGCCGCCCCGGAGGGGACGACGGCCGCGCGCGACGCGGCCGGGTCGATCTTGTCGATGCAGGTCATGACGGCACGCTTAGCACGGCAAACCGGCCGGAAGGATGGCCAAACTGCCCAAACGCGACGATCTCACGCAGAGATCATCGCCTCCCAAATTGTCGTTTGAGCATGGTCCGACCGGAAGAGCGCTTCACGTTTTTCCGGATCATGCCCGGATCACGATCGCGCTGGTATCCGCTTGATCTTGGCGCCGAGCGCGTTGAGCCGTTCGTCGATCCGCTCATAGCCGCGCTCGATCTGGTCGGCATTGTTGATGGTGGAGGTGCCGTTGGCGCACACCGCGGCCAGCAACATCGCCATACCGGCGCGGATGTCGGGCGAGTTCATCGGCGCGCCGCGCAGCCGGCTCGGACCGGCCACGATCGCGCGGTGCGGGTCGCACAGCACGATCCGGCCACCCATCGCGATCAAATTGTCGACGAAGAACATCCGCGACTCGAACATCTTCTCGTGCATCAGGATGACGCCGTCGCACTGCGTCGCGGTGACGATCGCGATCGACATCAGGTCCGCCGGGAAGGCGGGCCAGGGCTGGTCCTCGAGCTTCGGCACATGGCCGCCGAAATCGTCCTGGATCTTCATGGTCTGGTTCGACGGCACGACGAGGTCGTCGCCCTCGACGCCGCAGACGATGCCAAGCCGTTCAAAGCCCATCCGGATCGAGCGCAAATGCTCGACGCCGGCGCGCGCGATGCGCAGCGGCGAGCGGGTCACCGCGGCAAGGCCGATCAGCGATCCGACCTCGATATGGTCGGGCTGGATCGCGTAGCTCGTGCCGCCGAGCGGCGCCTGGCCATGCACGGTAATGGTGTTGGTACCGATACCTTCGATCTTCGCGCCAAGCGCGACCAGGAAATTGGCGAGGTCCTGCACATGCGGCTCGGAGGCCGCGTTGCGCAGATAGGTGGTGCCGCGGGCGGCGACGGCGGCGACCAGCGCGTTCTCCGTCGCGGTAACGCTGGGCTCGTCGAGGAACACATCGGCGCCCTTCAGGCGCGCGGCGCGGAATTCCAGCCGGTGCGTTGCGGTGACCGTGGCACCGAGCTGCTCGAAGGCCAAAAAGTGCGTGTCGAGGCGGCGGCGGCCGATCACGTCGCCGCCGGGCGGCGGCAACGCGACCTCGCCGCAGCGGGCGAGCAGCGGACCTGCCAGCAGGATCGAGGCGCGGATCCGCGCGCACAGAGCCGGATCGAGATCGGCGGCGCGGATCTCCCTGGCATGGATCTGCAGCGTGTTGCGCTCGGTCCATTCGGCGCTGGCGCCGACCGAGCGGCACAGCTCGACCAGCGTTTCGGTGTCGCGAATGCGCGGCACGTTGGTCAGCGTGACCGGATGCTCGGTGAGCAGGGCAGCTGCGATGATCGGCAGCGCGGAGTTCTTGTTGCCCGACGGCTCGATGGTGCCCGAAAGGCGGCGGCCGCCTTCGACGATGTATTGGATCGGCGGCACGCGGAATGTCCCCTAACGCATCATCCAGACTTGGATTCGAATTTACCCACGCGAAATTCCGTAACGGAATCAATGGCTGTCCGGCACCGTAACACAACTCCCGGCGCAGCTTCCACACGAAAGGTAGCCGCGCAACGGTGCGGCGCGCGCGGTCACGGACACGTCATCTTGGCCGAGCCGTCGCGTCGGAAAGCGCATGTCCGCCTGGCCGCCGGGAGCAGGTCCCTAGATGTCGATGTTGGCGCTGAGCGAGTTTTCCTGGATGAAGTCGCGGCGCGGTTCGACCACGTCGCCCATCAGCTTGGTGAAGATATCGTCGGCCTCGTCGACCTCCTTGATCTTCACCTGGAGCAGCGAGCGCGCCTCAGTGTCCAGCGTGGTCTCCCACAGCTGCTCCGGGTTCATCTCGCCGAGACCTTTGTAGCGCTGCAGCGAGACGCCCTTGCGGGCGGCATCGGTCACGGCCTCGAACAGGTCGATCGGGCCGTGAATGGTCTGCTCGGCATCCTTGCGCCGGAGCTTGCCCGCCCGCACGTAGATCTCCTGCAGCCTGGTCGCATACTCGTCGAGCTTGCGTGCATCGGCCGAGCCGAGAAACGCGTCGTCGATCACGGCCACTTCCTTGACGCCGCGCACGGTGCGCTCGAACTGGAAGCCTTGGCCTTCAGTGAACGTGCCGATCCAGCCGCGCTCCACTTCGTCGGCAACCGCGTCCAGCCGCTTGGCGATGTAATCAGCCGCGGAGTTGGCGGTCGCGATATCGCTGGTGATTCTCGGGGTCAGCACGCCGGCGATCGCGGCCTGCTCGATCACCGCGCGATTGTAGCGGCTGTGCAGGTTGCGCAGCACGGAGCGGATCGTCCGGGCGTCTTCGACCAGCGACAGCAGGTCACGGCCCGAGCGGTCTTCGCCGGAAGCCGGCTTGAAGACGCATTCGTCGAGCCCGGTCGAGATCAGGTAATCCTCGAGCGCGCGCTCGTCCTTCAGATACTGCTCGGACTTGCCGCGCGAGACCTTATAGAGCGGCGGCTGGGCGATATAGAGAAAGCCGCCATCGATGATCGAGCGCATCTGGCGGTAGAAGAACGTCAGCAGCAGCGTCCGGATATGGGCGCCGTCGACGTCGGCGTCGGTCATTACGATGATCTTGTGATAGCGCAGCTTCTCGACCGAGAAATCGTCGCTGATGCCGGTGCCGAGCGCGGTGATCAGCGTGCCGATCTGCTCCGACGACAGCATCTTGTCGGGGCGCACGCGCTCGACATTGAGGATCTTGCCGCGCAGCGGCAGCACCGCCTGGAATTCGCGGTTGCGGCCCTGCTTGGCGCTGCCGCCTGCCGAGTCGCCCTCGACGATGAACAGTTCGGACTTCGCCGGATCCTTCTCCTGGCAGTCGGCGAGCTTGCCGGGCAGCGAGGAGACGCTGAGCGGATTCTTGCGGGTCAGCTCGCGCGCCTTGCGCGCAGCCTCGCGGGCTGCGGCGGCCTGGATCACCTTGCCGACGATTTCCTTGGCTTCCTTCGGATTCTCCTCGAACCAGGCCGCCAGTGCCTCGTTCAGGACGTTCTCGACCACCGGTCGAACCTCCGAGGACACCAGCTTGTCCTTGGTCTGCGACGAGAATTTCGGATCGGGCACCTTCACCGACAGCACCGCGGTGAGGCCTTCGCGGCAATCGTCGCCGGTCAGCGCGATCTTTTCCTTCTTCGCATTGGCCTCGGCATAGCCGTTGACCTGGCGCGTCAGCGCGCCGCGGAAGCCGGCCAGATGGGTGCCGCCGTCGCGCTGCGGGATGTTGTTGGTGAAGCACAGCACGTTCTCGTGGTAGCTGTCGTTCCACCACAGCGCGGCTTCGACGCCGATGCCGTTGGCTTCCGCGCGCACCATGATCGGCGCCGGCACGATCGCCTTCTTGTTGCGGTCGAGATATTTGACGAATTCCTCGACGCCGCCGGAATAGTGCATCTCCTCGCGCTTCTCGACCGCGTGGCGCATGTCGGACAGCACGATGTGGACGCCGGAATTGAGGAAGGCGAGCTCGCGCAGCCGGTGCTCGAGCGTCGCGAAATCATATTCGATGTTCTTGAAGGTCTCGGGCGAGGCGAGGAAGGTGACCTCGGTGCCGCGTTTGCCCGGGGCATCGCCGACCACCTTGAGGGGCGCCACGGCATCGCCGTGCGCGAATTCGATGTAGTGCTCCTTGTCGTCGCGCCAGATTCGCAAGCCCAGCTTGCTGGACAGCGCGTTGACGACGGAGACGCCGACGCCGTGCAGACCGCCGGAGACCTTGTAGGAGTTCTGGTCGAACTTTCCGCCGGCGTGCAGCTGGGTCATGATGACCTCGGCCGCCGAGACGCCTTCGCCCTTGTGGATGCCGACCGGAATGCCGCGGCCGTCGTCGTACACGGTGACGGAATTGTCGGCGTTGAGGGTAACCAGGACGCGGCTTGCATGGCCCGCCAGCGCCTCGTCGATCGCGTTGTCGACGACCTCGTAGACCATGTGGTGCAGGCCGGAACCGTCGTCGGTGTCGCCGATATACATGCCGGGCCGCTTGCGGACGGCGTCGAGGCCCTTCAGCACCCGGATCGATTCCGCACCATATTCGGCCGGAATGGGATGCTCAGATTCGGCAGGGGTCTGCCGGGCAGGTTCAGTCATGTGAGGCCTTCGAGGATGTCCCGAATCAGCTGCACAAAATGAGGCGCTGATTCCGCTATTTGTGCCATGAAAGAGCAGTTGCGCCTAGCGCAAAGTCTCTGTCTACAAACTATTGAATAAATAGGATTTTTTCGGCCTGTTTCAAGGCTCTCAAAGGCCGATTCCGGAGGCTCTGAAAAGCCCGATTCGAAGGCAGATTCGAACCCCTTTTGGAGCCGATTCCGCGCGCCTAGCCGCGCCGTGTGGCGCGGCCGGATTCGACGTCGAAAATCTCTCCCGTCGGGCCGATATCGACGAAGGCAGCAGGGTCGGCGCCGGTCATCCAGACCTGTGCGCCGAGCTTGGCGAGCTCCTCGAACAGCGCCTTGCGCCTATTGGGATCGAGATGGGCGACGACCTCGTCGAGCAGCAGCAGCGGCACGATGCCGGTCATCTCCGCGACCATCGTGGCATGCGCCAGCACCAGCCCGATCAACAGCGCCTTCTGCTCGCCGGTCGAGGCGTCGCGCGCCGGCATGCCCTTCGGCGCGTAAATCACCTGCAGATCGGTCAGATGCGGTCCGTCGAGCGTGCGCCCGGCGGCGGCGTCGCGCGGACGGCTGGCGCGCAGGATCTCGCGGTAGCGGTCCTCCACCGCGGTCGCAGGCTCCTGCAGCAGCGCGTTCTCCATCCAGCCGTCGAGCATGATTTCGGCGGACGGGAAGGCCGAGGCGGCCCCGCGCTCGTGCAGCATCGCGGCGAGCTTGGCGGCGGTCTGGCCGCGTGATGCGGCGACCGCGACCGCAAGCTCCGCGGTCTCGCGCTCGATCGCATCACACCAATGGTCGTCGTAGTTGCGCACCTCGAGCAGCCGGTTGCGCGAGCGCAGCGAGCGCTCCAGCGCCGAGACCCGGCTGGAGTGCTCGGAATCGATCGCCAGCACCAGGCGGTCGAAGAAGCGCCGCCGCTCGGACGCTGCGCCCATGAACAGGCCGTCCATCGCTGGCGTCAGCCACACCATACGCAAATGATCGCCGAACGCGGTCGCGGACCCCACCGGTTCGCGATCGATGCGGCAGCGCCGGTTGTTGCTCGCCTCGCCTGCCGGGGGATCGATGCCGGTGCCGAGCGTGGCGAGGCCGAGCGCGCCCTCGACTTCGGCCGAGACCGCCCAGGAGCCGTCGCCCTGATTGTCGGCGATGTCCTCCAAGGTCGCGCGACGCAGTCCGCGGCCCGGCGACAGGAACGAGACCGCCTCCACGCAATTGGTCTTGCCGGCGCCGTTGGGCCCGACCAGCACCACCATGTCGCCCGCGACCTGCAGCGTCGCCGCCCGGTAATTGCGGAAATGCGTCAGCGACAGGCGATGAATGCGGGACGGGGTCATGTCTACTCTGTCATTGCCGGGCTTGACCCGGCAATCCATCGTCCGCGTTAGCGGACAATTTCATCATATAGGTCGCGCCAGTCGGGATTGCCGGCGACGATCAAATCAATCTTCCACTCGCGAGACCAGTGCTTGATGTTCTTCTCGCGCTGAAGCGCGGCAGCGATTGTCTCATGCGCCTCGAAGTAGACGAGCGTCTTGATGCCGTACTTCTTGGTAAAGCCCTCGGCCAGACCTTCGCGATGTTCGTAGACGCGCCGGACCAGATTATTGGTCACGCCGACGTAGAGAGTTCCACCGGGCTTGCTCGCGAGGATGTATACCCAGTAGGTCATTTGATTGGATGGATGGCCGGGTCAAGCCCGGCCATGACAAGAGGAAATCGTCACACCCGCATCGGCATCAGCACGTAGAGCGCGCCCTTGCTGTCGCGGTCCTGCACCAGGGTCGGCGAGCCGGGATCGGCGAGCTTCAGCACCGCGACCTCGCCCTCGATCTGGGCGGCGATGTCGAGCAGATAGCGCGAGTTGAAGCCGATATCGAGCGCATCGGAGGCGTACTCGACCTCGAGCTCTTCGGTGGCGCTGCCGGAATCCGGGTTGGTGACCGAGAGCACCAGCTTGCCGGCGGACAAAGCCAGCTTCACGGCGCGGCCGCGTTCGCTGGAAATGGTCGAGACGCGATCGACGGCGGCCTCGAAATCCTTCTTGTCGACCACCAGTTCCTTGTCGTTGTTCTGCGGAATGACACGGCCATAATCCGGGAAGGTGCCGTCGATCAGCTTCGAGGTCAGCACCACATTGCCGAGCGTGAAGCGGATCTTGCCATCCGACAGCTCGATCGAGATCTCGGCGTCGTCGCCCTCGATCAGCCGCTGCACCTCGCCGACCGTCTTGCGCGGGACGATCACGCCGGGCATGCCGGTCGCGCCCTTGGGCAGCGCGAGGTCGATCTGCGCCAGGCGATGGCCGTCGGTCGCAACCCCGCGCAGGGTCGCCGCCTTGGCGCTGCCGGCGGCGTGCAGATAGATGCCGTTGAGGTAATAGCGGGTCTCTTCGGTCGAGATCGCAAACTGGGTACGGTCGATCAGCCGCTTGATGTCGGACGCCGGCAGCGAGAACGAATGCGTCATGTCGCCGGCGGCGAGGCCCGGGAAATCGCTCTCGGGCAGGGTCTGCAGCGTGAAGCGCGAGCGGCCGGCGCGCACCGCGAGCACCGAGCGGTCGCCGTCGGCCTCCAGCACGATCTGCGAACCGTCGGGCAGCTTGCGGACGATGTCATAGAACATGTGCGCCGGCACCGTGGTCGAGCCGGCGGTTCCGGTCTCGGCGGCCAAGGTCTCCGTCACCTCGAGATCGAGGTCGGTTGCCTTCAGCGACAATTTGGCGCCCTCGGCGCGGATCAACACGTTGCCGAGGATCGGGATGGTGTTGCGGCGCTCGACCACGCGGTGAACGTGACCCAGCGATTTCAGGAGTTGCGCGCGCTCGACGGTGACCTTCATTGCAATACCCGCCAGATCCCTCAGATGGAAAAGCCGGGCGGCCGTTCAGGGCAGCACCGCGGCATTGGAAACCCGATAAGCCGGATCAATACCGGATTTGATCAAACCCACGGGGGGACCGCAAGGTGGCGCGGATGGGCGGCCGGTGCAAGGGATACGGGCGCGAAACGGGCCCCGTTCCCCACGTTTTGGGCCGGAAAAAAGTTTAGCCCTCCCCTCTTGATAAAGGGGAGGGCTATGGAACGAGCCGGCCAAATGAGGCGGCCTTATTCCTGCAGTCTTATTCCTGCAATTGACGCTTCAGCGATTCGACTTCCTCTGACAGCGCCGTGTCCTTGGCGACCAGTGCCTCAATCTTGCGCACCGCGTGCAACACGGTGGTGTGGTCGCGGCCGCCGAAGCGCCGGCCGATCTCCGGCAGCGAACGCAGGGTCAGCGTCTTGGCCAGATACATCGCAACCTGGCGCGGACGCACCACGTTGGCGGTGCGGCGGGACGACAAGAGGTCGGAGCGGCTGACATTGTACTGCCGGGCGACCACGCGCTGGATGTCCTCGATCTTGATCCGCTTCGGCTCCTGCGGGCGGATCAGGTCGCGCACCTCGCGTTCGGCCATCTCCAGCGTCACCGGCTGGTTGTTGAGCTTGGAGTGCGCCAAGAGGCGGTTGATCGCGCCTTCGAGGTCGCGGCCGTTATGGGTGATGGTGCGCGCCAGATAGTCCAGCACTTCCTCCGGCACATCGAAGGTCGCATGGTGGGCGCGGGCCGCGGCGACGCGCGACTTCAGGATGCCGAGCCGCAGTTCCTCGCCGAGCGAACCCATCTCGACCACCAGGCCACCGGCGAGCCGCGAGCGCACGCGGTCGTCGAGGCTTTCGAGGTCGGACGGCGGACGGTCGGCGGCGATCACGACCTGACGGCCGGCATCGATCAGCGCGTTCAGCGTGTGGCAGAACTCGGCCTGCGTCGACTTGCCCTGCAGGAACTGCAGATCGTCGATGACCAGCACGTCGATGCCGCGCAGCGCCTCCTTGAACGCCAGCGCCGTCTGCGTCTTCAGCGCCGCGACGAAGCCGTACATGAACTTCTCGGCGGTGAGATACAGCACCTTGCGCTCGCCGCCGGAATTGCCCGCCCAGGTCACGGCCTGCAGCAGGTGTGTCTTGCCGAGGCCGACGCCGGCATGGATGTAGAGCGGGTTGAACATCACGGGATCGCCGCGGCGACCTTCCGCGACCTGGCGCGCAGCCGCATGGGCCAGCGTGTTGGAACGGCCGACGACGAAGCTTGCAAAGGTCAGGCGCGGATCGAGCGGCGAGCCGCCGAGCGCATCATGGCTGGCGGACACCGGCGCCGTCGCGAACGAGCGCAGTTCAGGCGCGGGACGGCCGTCATTGCGCTCGACACGGCGCGCTTCGACCGGCGCAGCCGCTTCCTTCACCGGAGCCATCGCGCGGATCGCCGAGCGCACGGTGAGGTCGATGCGATGCACTTCGGGCATCTCGGCCTGCCAGCAGGAGAGCACGCGTTCGGCGTAATGCGCCTGGATCCAGCTCTTGAGGAACCGGGTCGGAACCGACAGATGCACGCTCTCATCGTGCACGCTCTCGAGATCCATCCGCGCAAACCAGCTCGTGTAGACGTCCTCGCCAACGCTCGTCCGCAAACGTCCTTTTACCCGCGACCAGCGATCCTGTTCCGTGTTCGTCATTGCCTTCGTGCTTTTCCAAAACTGAGAGATGATGATTGCGAAAGCGCCGTGCAGGGATCCTGCCACGACGCGACCTCTAGCGGGCGCGGTCTGCTCCGGACAAAGCTCTCCCGTGTGGCGGCCATGCGCCACGCGACAGGTCAGCTGTTTGGAGAAGATGCGTCCCGCGAGGTCAGCGCGTACTCGACGCTCTCTGCGGGTAAGAGTCAGCGTCCGAGGGGTTGATTACGGCACCACAGGAAATCTGCACTTGGGCTGTCGTTGGTTCGACTGCAGTGATGATACCGTAAGGCATAAGTCCTCCCCCTCCCACCGCGACGTATCGCGGCAAGTTGTCAGCTTGCTGGTGTCTTCAAAATCGAACTGCCGCTACCGAACACCGAAATGCCCGGCGCTTCGCCGCCGCGTGTCGTCGTCAACCCGTTCGCTTGCGCCGCGTTCCCGTTGCCAGATTCCGACTGACGCCCTGGTCTCTCTTGTTCGATCCCCCAAATTGTCGGGGACACCGCCGGAGATATTTTGACACAGGTCGACCGTCCTCATATCGCTATGAGCCGTCAATCTAGCTTCGCTTGGAAAGCGTCGCTAACGCGCACACCGCCGCCGATTTGCACGTCCGCCCCTGGGTCTCAAACCGCGCTGATCTGGAGAGCCGTGGGCGTCGCGAACAAGAAATAAATACACCAAGCACATTTTCTGACAATCCGTGGATTCGACGGGGGTCGAGACTCTTCGCCACTGTTGCGGTGTTGCCGACGCTGAGTTGCGAAAGCAAGGTTTTGAATCAGCGCACAGATTCACGCGTGTCACAAACGACGGTGCAATACCAAAAATTTTTCATAGAAAATTTACATTTGGTCTCGCGCCGGTCATTTTTCCAATCGCTGTTCAGCGCTATGTGCATAAGTAATTCGCGAGACGTCATTTTTCGCGATTACTTTTGCAGGGTAACCCCGCTGCGCGATTTTCAACGCGAGATATTCGCGCGCTATTCCATCTATCTAGCTTAGCGCAGAACAATCTGTGCGCGAGTGCGGCGCGTTAAGCATATTGAGCCGGTAGAACTACGGACGCGACGAAACATGACACGCAGTTCGTTGCGCGGCAACGCCGACTCTTCTCGCGCTACGAAACTTCCACGACAAAATGCGAGACCAAAACAAAAAGCCCGGCGCGAGCCGGGCTTCGTGACAAATGTGTTCTTCGGTCAGCTCACGCGGCGAGCTGTACTCCGCAAGCTCACTTGGCGAGCTTGGCGATGCTCTGCGCGAGGCGCGACACCTTCCGGCTCGCGAGGTTCTTGTGAATGATGTTGCGCTGCGCTGCCTTCATCAGTTCGGGCTCGGCCTTGCTCATCGCCTTGAGTGCCGCCTCGCGGTCGCCGCTCTTGATTGCTTCCTCGACGGTGCGCACCGCGCCACGCATCTGCGTGCGGCGCGACTTGTTGACGATGGTGCGGCGGGCAATCTTGCGGGTCGCCTTCTTGGCGGAGGTGGTGTTGGCCATGGTTCTCTAACTGTCCTTCGGCGGTGATCGCTCGGTGGTCGGGCTTGCGCGCACCGGCCGGTTCAAATCTCAACTCTGATGTATTTGTCCAAGGTGTCCTTGAGGCGGCCATGCCAAGGCGCATAATGCTGCCCCCGCATGCGGCACTGTCCAAAGAACAGCGGCGGCAGGATTGCGCCCGCCGCCATCGGCCGGTCTTATAGATGGCGCAGGCTTAACCGTCAACGCTTTCGGGACCGAAAAAGGACCCGAAATCGGCCTCGCGAGGGCCGGATAAGCCGCTGAAGTGGTTGAATTTCCGGGGGACGCCCGGTAAGGCCTGTCGACGCGTGGGGCGCGACTGGGAGTTAGGGTGACGCATGATCCGCGGCTTTTTCCGCCTGATCGGCCTTTTGCTGCTGGCCGGCAGTTTCATCTTCATGGTCTATGACGGGGCCCGCTACGTCGCCGACCAGAGCCTGCGGTTCACCCAATTCGGCCAGTTCTGGAACGATATCCATCAGTCGAGCCAGCAGGCGTTCCATGCCTGGGTGGATCGCTTCGCGCCCTGGCTCTGGAACGGCGTGATCCGCGTGCTTCTGGAGCAGCCGGTGTTCGCGGTGCTCGGCATTGCCGGCATCCTGCTGATGATCCTGTTCCGGCCGCGCAAGCCGTTGATCGGCTACGCACGCGACTGAGTTGGCTGCAGCCCTCTCGAGCTTCTCTTGGCCGCTGCCGTCAGTAACGGGGCTGCCAACATCCGCGTAACGACATATATAGGTGACAGCCGGCCCGCAGGCCGTTGCCGCGTCGGCCGATGTCCCGCCCGGAGGTATCCATGTTGTTCATGCGCAAGACCACCGCGTTGCCAAGCGCCGCCGAGGCGCTGCCTGGCCGCGCGACGCCGATCCCGACCGCGACCACGCATTTCGTCAATGGCAGCAAATTGACGCCGCCCTATCCGCAAGGCCTCGAGCAGGCCGTGTTCGGCCTCGGCTGCTTCTGGGGCGCCGAGCGGAAGTTCTGGGAACTCGGCGACGGCATCTATACCACCGCGGTCGGCTATGCCGGCGGCCACACGCCGAACCCGACCTATGAAGAGGTGTGCTCGGGACGCACCGGCCACACCGAGGTCGTGCTGGTCGTGTTCGACCCGAAGAAGATCTCCTACGAGAAGCTCCTGAAGACGTTCTGGGAGAACCACAACCCGACGCAGGGCATGCGCCAGGGCAACGACATCGGCACGCAGTATCGTTCTGCGATCTACACGTTCAGCGACGCGCAGCACAAAGCCGCCGATGCGTCGCAGGCGATGTATCAGAAGGCGCTCGCCGCCAAGGGCCTCGGCGCGATCACGACGGAAGTGGCACCGGCCGGCGAGTTCTACTTCGCCGAGGACTACCATCAGCAATACCTCGCCAAGAATCCGGCGGGCTATTGCGGGCTTGGCGGCACCGGCGTGTCCTGCCCGATCGGCGTCGGCGTCACCGCCTGATTGCTCTGTCATGCGCTAGATCGAGCGGGAGGCGGGCTTTCCGGCTCCCCACTCGGTCCTCGAAAACCTTTTGTTAACCATAAGTGGTGCAAGACTGGGCTTGTCTCGCCGTTGAGGGATAGGTCCGGTGCCGGTTGCACGCGCGTTACGATTGCCGATCACTGCCGTTGTGGCTGCGCTCGCGCTGTCTGGCTGCATGAGCACGTCGGGTCCGGTTGCCGTCGGCCCGCAAGGTGTCGATTCGGTCACCTATGGACCGGCTTACACATCCGCCCCGGTTGCCGATGCCGGCGGCGGTGGTGCGATCAGCGCACTGCGTTCCGCCTTCGCCAGTGCTTCTCCTGGTTATGGCTATGCCGCGCCGGATGCCGCCCCGGTGGTTTATGCCGCCGCACCGGGTGGGCCCGCCGGTTACGACAACTCCTATCATCTCGGCCCGGGCGACAAGCTCCGGGTCGTGGTCTACGGCCAGGAAGGCCTGACCAACTCCTACGCGATCGACGCCGCCGGCTCGATCACCATGCCGCTGATCGGCTCGGTGCCGGCGCGCGGCCGCACGCCGGCCGGGCTCGCTGGTGAAATCTCGGCACGGCTGCGCAACGGCTTCATCCGCGATCCTTCGGTTGCGGTCGAGATCGAGTCCTACCGGCCGTTCTTCATCCTCGGCGAGGTCCAGGCTCCCGGCCAGTATCCCTACGTGCCGAACATGACCGTCGAAAGCGCGGTCGCGATCGCCGGCGGCTTCTCGCCGCGCGCCAAGCGCGACCAGGTCACCCTCACCCATACCGATGCATCCGGCTCCGGCCGCTTCGTGGTGCCGCTGGGCACGCCGATGAGCCCGGGCGATACGGTGTTCGTCGGTGAGCGCTGGTTTTGACCACCGCTCGTCATGCGCGGGCTTGACCCGCGCATCCATCTACGAAGAGTCTTCCGAAGATGATGGATTGCCGGGTCAAGCCCGGCAATGACGGTCAGCGCAGATGCTTTCCGAAAAATTCCATGCTGCGCGGCCAGGCGACGTCGGCGCTCGCCTTGTCGTAGCTTGCGCGCTCGTCGCAATGGAAGCCGTGCTGCGCGCCGGGATAGATGAAGACCTCGACCTCGGGCCGCTTCGACTTGATGGTCTCGACATCGCTCAAGGGAATGCCCGCGTCCTTCTCGCCGAAATGCAGTTGCGTCGGCACGGCCGGCTTGTCGTCGGCGAAGCGGACGACGGCGCCGCCGTAGTAGCCGATCGCGGCCGAGAGCCCGGTCAGCTTGGTCGCGGCCGCGTAGGCGATGCTGCCACCGAGGCAGAAGCCGATGATGCCGACCGGCCCGGCCGACTTCACCGCGTCGATCGCTGCCTGGCTGTCGCGCAGCATCGCGGCAAAGTCCGGATTGGCGACGAACTTGCGCGCCTCGGCGACCTCATCGGGGGAGTAGCCGCTCTGGAAGTTCGGCGTGATGCGGTCGAAGATCGACGGCGCAACCGCGACATAGCCTTCCTTCGCCAGCCGGTCGCAAACCGAGCGGATGTGGTGGTTGACGCCAAAGATCTCCTGGATCACCACGATCGCGCCCTTCGGCGCGCCGACGGGATCGGCGCGATAGGCGCCGAGTTCAAATCCATCCGAAGCCTTCAGCTTGATGTCTTGTCCCATGGTCCATCCTTGTCATGTTGGGGGTTGCATGAAGCCCATCGATGAGGTTTAGCGCCACATCCAGTTCTCGCCCCAGTCGCCCTTCCAGCCGGCGAGCCGGCCTTTGCGGAATTGCAGATAGAGACGATCATGGTGCGGAAACAGCCCGCTGCCGCCGAGGTCGCGGAAGGTCAGGAAGATCTCATTGCCGGGCCGTCCGCTGACATGGGTGAAGGGGGTGCCGAGCGCGCGCTGCGCTTCCGCGACGTCCATGCCGAACACCAGCGGTGTGTTGTTCGACAGCGTCGCGGTGAAGGTTGGCGTGGCCGGGTCGGCGAACGGCCGTAGCTTCTGGGCGTTCGCTCCTGTCGCGGCCGCCGTCAGCAACAAGGCGACGACAATCGTCTTCATGAGGCGGCCTTTCCCGGCGCGCCGGCTTCAAGGCTATCGAGGAACGGCAGCACGGCGGCGATGAACGCCTGCGGCTGGTCGATGTTGACGGCATGGCCGGCGTTCGGAATCACCGCTTTCTGCGCACCCGGGATCTTCGCCGCCATGTAGTCGGACGCCGCCAGGAACGGCGTGTCGTCGGCCCCGACCACAACCAGCGCCGGGACCTTGATCCCGGGCAGCGACTCGATCACCCGCGCATCGCGTTGCGCCAGCATGCCGCGCGCGGCGAGCGCCAGGCCTTTGGCGTCGCGATGCGTGACCGACGCGCGCTCGGCGCTCAAGGACTTCAGCACCTCGAGCCCCTCACGATCGAAGCGGTCGCCGGTGTCGCGGGCGCGCGTGTTCCAGACCTCGCGGGCGTCGTCCTTCTTGAATCCAGGGCCGGTGTCGATGATCAAGAGCGCGCGCACCCGCTCCGGATGGGCGCGATGAAAGGCGAGCGACATGTAGCCGCCGAGCGACAGGCCGCCGACGATCGCCTTGTCGGCGCCGGCAACATCGAGCAGGGCGGCGATGTCGCCGACCGTCGTCGCTTCACTATAAGCATCCGGATTGTCGGGATAGTCGGACTGGCCGTGCCCGCGCATGTCCCACAGGATCAGCCTGTGCCGCTTCGACAGCGCCTCGATCTGGCCGTGCCACATCGCAGACGTCGATGAGTAGCCGTGGGTGAGGATCAAGGGCGGCCCGTTGCCGTGAATCTCATAGTAGATATCGATGCCGCTGCGGTTGAGCTTGGCCATTGACGGGCTCCTTCTGTTGTCGATGTCGGGTCCGGCAGCGCACCCGACCTTGGTAGGAGTGATCGATACGGCATCAATACTGGCATTTCAAAAGCTTCATGCCGTTGCCGCATCGCACAACGAGCAGTCTCCGAAATTTATTCCTTTCGAGCAATTCCAAATTGGATTGCCTCCAGCCGGGAACCGGATCATTGTTTCGGCAACTGTCGCTTACCCGGTGGGCGCCAGCCATGACCCAACAGTGAGTTGCCGCCGTAAGCGGCTTCCGACACCGGAAGGGGAGAGAGATGCCAAATCTCAATATCAACGGACGGAATATGTCCGTCGAGGCGGCCAATGACACGCCGCTGCTTTGGGTCATCCGCGAGCAATTGCAGATGACGGGCACCAAATTCGGTTGCGGCGCCGGCCTCTGTGGCGCCTGCACGGTTCACGTCAACGGCGAAGCGGTGCGGTCCTGCCAGACCTCGCTCGCCGACGCCGTCGGCAAGAAGATCACCACCATCGAAGGCCTCTCCGCCAAGGGCGAACATCCCTTGCAGAAGGCCTGGGTCGCCGAGCAGGTGCCGCAATGCGGCTACTGCCAGTCCGGCCAGATCATGCAGGCAGCCGCGCTGCTGTCGAAGAACACCAATCCGACGAAGGAAGAAGTGGTCGCGCATATGGACGGCAATCTCTGCCGTTGCATGACCTATTCACGAATCCAGAAGGCGATCATGCGCGCTGCGTCCGACATGCGCACCGCATCGGCCACCGGATCCGAGCGGAGGGCCACATGAACAAGCACGTGAAAAACCTCGCTCCCGAGACGACCGATCTCAGCCGCCGTTCCTTCCTGGTCGGCACCGCTGCAACCGGTCTCGTGCTCGGCTACGCCGCGTCCGGCATCGATGAGGCGCTCGCGGCACCCGCGCCCGCCAACTTCGAGCCGAGCGTCTGGTATTCGATCGCGCCCGATGGTCTCGTCACCGTGACCTGCGGCAAGGCCGACATGGGCCAGCACGTGGCCTCGACGATGGCGCAGATCGTGGCCGAAGAGCTCGGCGCGAACTGGAAGGACATGCGGGTCCAGCTCGCCTCCAACGATCCGAAGTTCAACGATCCCGTGCTGGGCGCGCAGATCACCGGCGGCAGCTGGTCGACGATGATGAACTTCGACGCCATGAGCCGGGCCGGCGCTGCCGGCCGCATCGCATTGACCGAGGCGGCGGCGGCCTCGATGGGCGTGCCGGCCAGCGAGCTGGTGGTGCGTGCGTCGACGATCAGCCATCCGAAGTCGAAGAAGTCGATGTCGTTTGCCGAGGTGGTCAAGAGCGGCAAGGCGACCAAGACCTTCACGGCGGATGATCTGAAGGCGATCAAGCTGAAGTCCGCCGACCAGTACACCATGATCGGCGTCTCGGTGCCGCAGCTCGACATTCCGTTGAAGGTCAACGGCACGGCCAAGTACGGCATCGACGTGATGCTGCCGGGCATGGTCTACGGCGCGCTGGTCACCCCGCCGGTCCGGTACGGCGCCACCGTGAAGTCGGTGGACGATAGCGCGGCCAAGAAGGTACCGGGCTTCATCAGGGCCGTCACCCTGGACGACAAGACCACAACCACGACCGGCTGGGTCGTCGCGGTTGCCAACACCTATGCACAGGCGAAGAAGGCGGCCGAAGCGCTGAAGATCAGCTATGATGGCGGCCCGAACGCCAAACTGTCGAGCGAATCGCTGTTCGCCGAGGCCAAGCGGCTTCAGGGGCTCAGCGATTCCGGCGAGTTCTTCGTCAAGGATGGCGATCCGAACGCAGCCTTCGGCACGGCGGCCAAGGTGCTCGAGGCGGAATACACCACCAACATCAACATCCACGCGCCGATGGAGCCGATGAACGCCACCGCGGAGTTCAAGGGCGACATCCTGCACATCTATTCCGGCAACCAGTTCGCGACGCGCTCCGGTGCGATCGCCGCCGGCGCCGCCGGGATCGATCCGAAGTTCGTGGTGATGCATCAGATGTGGCTGGGCGGCGGCTTCGGCCGGCGTCTCGACGCCGACATGATGGTGCCCGCGGTGCAGGCGGCCAAGGCCGTCGGCAAGCCGGTCAAGGTCATCTACACGCGCGAAAACGACATGACGATGGATTTCTCGCGTCCGCTGACCTACCAAAAAGTAAAGGCTGGCGTGGACGGCGACGGCAAGCTCGTCGCATTGAGCCACGATGTCGTCTCGGCCTGGCCGACCCAGCGTTGGGGCATCCCCGATTTCCTGTCGCCTTCGGTCGACAAGAAGGGACCGCTCGATGCTTTCACGGTGAACGGTTCGGACTTCTTCTACACCGTCCCCAACCACTATGTGCGGGCGATCAAGAACGAGATGGCGCACAACGCCACCCCGTCGGGTCAGCTCCGTTCGGTGGCGCCGGGCTGGACGTTCTGGGCGGTCGAAAGCATGGTCGACGAGATCGCGCATGCGACCGGCAAGGATCCGGCCCTGCTTCGCGTCGAGCTGCTCGACGGCAAGGGCAAGAACGACGGCGGCGCGCAGCGTCTCCGTAACACCTTGCTCGCGGCGATGGGTCTCGCCGGCTACGGCACCAAGAAGCTGCCCAAGGGCGAAGGCATGGGCGTTGCCTGCGTGTCGTCGCAGGAGCGCGCCACGGCGAGCTGGACCGCCTGCGTCGCCCACGTCGCCGTCGCCCCCTCGGGCGAGGTGACGGTGAAGAAGCTGACGGTTGCGACCGACGTTGGTACGCAGGTGAATCCCGACGGCATCCGGGCCCAGGTCGAGGGCGCGGCGCTGTGGGGCATGTCACTGGCGCTGTTCGAGAAGGCGACGTTGAAGGACGGCGGCATCGAGCAGACCAATTTCGACACCTACACGCCGCTTCGGATGAGCCAGCTGCCGGAAGTCGCGGTCAACGTCATCGCCAATGGCGAGAAGGCGACCGGCGTCGGCGAGCCCGCCGTGACGGTGGTGGCGCCGGCGATCGGTAATGCCGTCTTCAACGCGGTCGGTGCCCGCGTCCGCGGCCTCCCGATCACCGCGGAGGCCGTCAAGGCTGCGATGAAGGCGTAACGGCCTGAACCAATGAAGACGCCGGAGAGCTTGACCGCTCTCCGGCGTTTTTCTTTGCCCCAAGCGTCCGCCGGATGGTGGCGGCGTCGACGCCTTTGACGCTGCAAAAATTCACGACTCGCCGGCGCTGCAGCCGCCCCCATGCATTTTCGGCGGGCCTGATTCTGCTGGCGGATTTGGCGGTTCCTCAAATTGTATCCATTGCGCTTAACCGCCGTTCAGCATCCCCATTAAGCCGGAGGGAACGCATCGTCAGATAGCGTCCACTGTCGGTCGTTACCGCGACGGGGATGTCATGACTGCCTTGGCCAATAACCAGACTTCGAAGCGCCGCCTGCTGCTGGCGTCAGATCGAAGCGATCAGAGCCACGAACTCGCCAGCATCCTGCGCTCGGTGGGCGAGGTCGATACCGTTCCGACCTCGGATATTCCCGAGCAGCCGGCCCGCGATCTCTCCGGCATCGTGGTCGACATCAATCTGCGCTCGCCCGAAGCCGTGCAAATGGTTCGCGCCAAGCTGCAGGCCGACGCCTATCGCGAGATGCCGCGGCTGTTCGTGCTGGCGGATGCGTTGCATCACGCCTCGATGCAGGCGTGGGCGCTCGGCGCCACCGACACGATCTCGCGGCCGTTCGATGCGCGCGGCATCCTGCAGCGGATCCGCGCCGCGTTTCCCGACAACAGCGGCTATGACGAAACCGACCGCGGCAAGGCGCTCAATCGCGGCGTCGAAGCCGCGCACGGCGTCATGGTCAAGATGTTCGAGCGGATGCGCGCCGGCGAGCCGCTCAGGTTCGAGGACATCGTTGCCGCCGAAAACAAGATCCTCAAGGCGATCAAGCACAACTCGCTGCGTGAATGGCTGACCACGGTCGGCTGCCATCACCAGGAGACCTATCGCCACTGTCTGTTCGTGACCGGCTTTGCGGTGGCGTTCGCGCAGCATCTCGGCATGCGCGACGACGACCAGCGCCGGCTCGCCCGTGCCGCGCTGCTGCATGATGTCGGCAAGGCGTTTGTTCCGGTCGCGCTGCTCGACAAGCCCGGCGCTTTCACGGTCGAGGAAATGGCCGAGATGCGCGAACATCCGCGCCGCGGCTACGAGGCGCTGTCGGCGCAGGGCGGCTTCCCGCCGGAAATGCTCGACGTGATCCTGCATCATCACGAATTCCTCGACGGCACCGGCTATCCGAACGGCCTCAGCGGCAACCAGATCAGCGACATCGTCCGCGTCACCACGATCGTCGATGTCTATGCCGCCTTGGTCGAGAAGCGCGCCTACCGGCTGCAATTCACCCACGCCAAGGCGTTCTCCATGATGGAGGAGATGGGCGGCAAGCTCGACCAGCAATTGCTGCAGGCGTTCCGCCCGGTGGCGTTCGGGCATTATTGAGCCTTTCACCGCGTCGTCATTGCGAGGAGCGATAGCGACCGAGCAATCCATGCTTCCGCTTGTGGCGCGATGGATTGCTTCGCTTCGCTCGCAATGACGGCTGACGGCGCTGGATCAGCCTCTCAACGCAAGTCGTCCTCCTTACCTCCGCCTAGATTTCGGCGATCATCGGCGCGACCGGTGCTTGGGCAGCTGAGGACGATCATGGACACGACAACGAACGGGGATCTCGATATCCCCGCCAACATCGCGGAAACCCTCGTCGATCCCGTCGCCTATGCCGACGACCGCATCCACGACAGCTATCGCTGGCTGCGCGCCAACAACCCGCTCGGGATCGCGCGGCCCGACCGCTTCGATCCGTTCTGGGTGGTGACCAAGCACGCCCATATCCAGGCGATCAGCCGGCAGAACGATCTGTTCCACAATGCCGACCGCCCGACCACGCTGACGACGCAGGCGCTCGAGGAGCGGGTGCGCAAGATCACCGGCGGGCCCAATCTGGTGCGCTCTCTGGTGCAGATGGATGCGCCCGACCATCCGAAATACCGCGCGCTGACGCAGGGCTGGTTCATGCCGGCCAATCTCGGCAAGTTCGAAGGCCGCGTCCGCGAGATCGCGCGCGCCACAGTGCAGCGCATGCTCGACCGCGGCGGCGCCTGCGATTTCGTCGAGGACGTCGCGCTCGGCTATCCGCTGCACGTCATCATGGAGATCCTCGGCGTGCCCGAGGCGGACGAGCCGCGCATGCTCAAGCTGACGCAGGAGCTGTTCGGACCGCAGGATCCCGACACCGCGCGCGTCCGCGAGGCGCTGAGCGCGGAACAAGTCTCGGCGATGTTGCAGGCGATCGTCGCCGACTTCTCCGCCTACTTCCGCAAAATCACCGAAAATCGCCGCCAGAGCCCGCGCGACGATCTCGCCACCGTCATCGCCAACGCGAAGATCGGCGGCGACTACATGCCCGAGCACGATCAGACCAGCTATTACATGATCGTCGCGACCGCGGGCCACGACACCACCTCATCCTCGACCGCGGGCGCGATCTGGGCGCTGGCCAGGGACCCCGCGGAATTCGCCAAGGTGAAGGCCAACCCGGCATTGATCCCGGGCCTGGTCGACGAGGCGATCCGCTGGATGACGCCGGTCAAGCATTTCATGCGCTCGGCCACCGCGGATACCGAGCTCGGCGGCCGCAAGATCGCGAAGGGCGACTGGCTGATGCTGTGCTACGCCTCGGGCAATCGCGACGAGGACGTGTTCGAGGATCCCGATCGCTTCCGCAGCGACCGCAAGCCCAATCGCCACGTCGCGTTCGGCTATGGCGCGCATCTCTGCCTCGGCCAGTATCTGGCCAAGCTCGAGATGCGCATCCTGTTCGAGGAACTGCTGCCGCACCTGAAATCGCTGTCGCTCGACGGCGAGGTGAAGATGACGCAGGCCTATTTTGTCAGTGGCCCGAAGAAGCTGCCGATCCGGTTCGAGGTGAATTAGTCAGCAACCCGTCATTCCGGGGCGATGCGCAGCATCGAACCTCAGATGCGCAATTGCGCATCGGGGAATCTCGGGATTCCGGGTTCGCGCTGATGCGCGCCCCGGAATGACGCGGCTAGGGCCGCGTCACTCCAGCATCTTCCTCAACTCCGCCTTCGCAACCTTCTCCAGCGTCGAGCGCGGCATCTCGTCGACGAAGCGGATTTCCCGCGGCACCTTGAAGTCGGCGAGCGCGGAGCGGCATGCGGTCATGACCTTGTCGTGGAGATCGGCGGGCAGCGCCGCGACGCCGGTTTGCGGGATGATGAAGACGACCGGAACCTCGTCCAGCATCGGGTGCTTCTTCGCCACCACGGCGGCCTCGCGCACGCCCGGCACCACCGCGATCACCTGCTCGATCTCGGAGGCCGCGACGTTCTCGCCACCGACCTTGAGCATGTCCTTGGAGCGATCGCCGAACTTGAGATAGCCGCGCTCCAGCATCGTGACGCGGTCGCCGGTGATGAAATAGCCGTGCTCGTCAAAGCTCTCGCGCGTCGCCTTCTCGTTATGCAGATATTCGGCGAACAGCGACAGGCCGGGGATGCCCTTGATCAGCAGGTTGCCGGTCTCGCCGACGCCGGTCGGCGCGCCATCATCGTTGGTGATGCGGATTTCGTATTCCGGCGCGGCGCGGCCGATCGACATCGGTGGGTTCGGTTGGTCGACCTCGCCGATGATGCCGTGGGTGATGGTCTCGGTCATGCCCCACCAACCGATGATCTTGATGCCGAACACGGCGAATGCCGGCGGCTCGTTCACGGCCGTGCCCCAGAGCCTGAACCTGTGGTTCTTCGGAACCTCGTGCTCGAGCAGCGCCTTCATGCAGAACGGGATTGTCGAGGTCCAGGTCGAGCCGTGCTCGAGCGCCACCGGCCAGAAGCGGCTCGCCGAGAAGCGCGGCTGGATCACGCAGGTCGAGCCGACCCACAGGCTCGCCAGCATCGAATAGGCCAGCGCGTTGGTGTGGAACAGCGGCAGATAGGTCTGGTGCACATCCGTTGCGTGCAGGTCCTGATGGGCGGCGTTGATCTTGGCGCCCCACAGCGCGTTGGCATGCGTCCATAGCACCGCCTTCGGCCGCGACGTGGTGCCGGAAGTGTATTGCACGCTGCACGGTGCGAGCGGATCGATCGGGCGCTTCGGCCGGTCGGCGCTGTCGGCGAACAGCGCGTCAAAGCTGTCGCTGTGCACGGGCGCGTGTGCCGGCGCCTGCCCCGCGTCGTGCGAGGTCACCGCGATCCAGCGCAGGCCCTTGCAGTTGGCTGATAGCAGCTCGGCATAGGCCGGCTGGGTGATCGCGGCGACCGCGCCGCAATGGCCGGCAAAATAGTCGATCTCGGCCGCGGCCGAGCGGGTGTTGGTGGTGACGGCGATGGCGCCGAGCTCGACGCAGGCGAACCACGACATGATCGCCTCGACGCAGTTGTCGAGATGGATCAGGACATAGTCGCCCTGCTTGATGCCGCGCCTGGCGAGGCCCGCCGCGAGCGCGCCGACGCGCTCATGGAATTCGCCGTAGTTCCAGCGCCGCGCCGGCGCATCGAACGGCGCCCAGATCAGGAATGGATGATCGCGGCGCACCTCGGCGCGCATCCTGAGCAGCCATGGCACGTCGAGCCCCGCAAACGGTCCGACGATGCCAGGCACTGGCTGTGAAGTCGTCATATGTCCTCCCGCGCAGCCTTGCCGGCCGCCATTGATCTTGGTTGGGAGCAGTTCTGCCATCGGCGTGCGCCGAGAGCAAATCGGGATTTGCCGCGGACTGTCCGCGTCATTGCGAGGAGCGTAGCGACGAAGCAATCCATTCCGCCGCGTGGAAGATCTGGATTGCTTCGCTTCGCTCGCAATGACGGGGAGGGGCTACTTCGCGCCGTCCTCATACGACGAGATCTCGATCAGGCTGCCGTCGGGGTCGCGGCAATAGACCGAACGCAGCGTGCCGCGCGCGCCCTGCTTGGCGACGGGGCCTTCCTCGATCTTGACGCCATGGGCCTTCAGATGCGCGACCACCGCCTCGGGCGTGCTCGAGGTGAGGAAGCAGAGATCGTCGCTGCCGGCCGCTTCATGATCGGCGGTGAACCAGTCCACCTTGTCGGCATCGCGCGGCCGCACATTGATCTTCTGGTTGCCGAACACCAGCGAGGTGCGCGGTGTCTTGCCCTTGCCGGGGTCGAACACCTTCACCTCCATGCCGAGGATCCTGCTGTACCAGGCAACCGAGCGCACCACATCGGTGACGTTGATCACGAGATGGTCGAGCCCATTCACCTTGACGGACATGATCGATCCTCTTCGGTCCAGAGTCTTAAACAAGAATTCAACGCTTCGGGTCTGATGCAGAGCCGAGGCTTAGCCTTTCGTCGCGGTCGGTGTCGCACGTGTCGCACTGGCCGCTTCAGACATTGTTTGTTAAAACCGCGCCGCACGCAACGCAACAGAAACGGGCAGGGGTCAAACCCTGCGGGATTGGGAGAGACTTCATGATTTCACGCCGCGCCGCGCTGGGCCTGATCGGGTCGGGGATTTCGACATTCGCGATCGGCCGCGCTTCGGCTGCCGACTATCCGGCGCGGCCGGTGCGCTGGATCGTGGGCTATCCGCCGGGCGGCGCCACCGACATCATCGCGCGCCTGATCGGGCAGCGGCTGTCGGAGAAGCTCGGCCAGCAGTTCGTGATCGAGAACAAGCCGGGCGCCGGCAACAATATCGGCACCGAAGCTGCGATCAATGCCGAGCCGGACGGCTACACCGTGCTGCTGGTCAATCCGGCGAACTACATCAACGCCTCGCTCTACGCCAACCTGAAATTCAACTTCGTACGCGACGTCGCGCCGGTCGCGTCCTTCAACCGCGTGCCCAACGTGATGACCGTCAACAAGGACGTGCCGGCGAAGAACGTCGCCGAGTTCATCGAGTATGTGAAGGCCAATCCCGGCAAGGTGAACATGGCCTCTTCCGGCAACGGCACCTCGGTGCACCTCTCCGGCGAAATGTTCATGTCGATGACCGGCTGCAAGATGCAGCACGTGCCGTATCGCGGCGCCGCGCCTGCGATCACCGACATGCTCGGTGGCCAGGTGCAGGTGATCTTCGACAACATGCCTTCGATCATCCAGCACATCCGCTCCGGTTCGCTGCGCGCGCTCGGCGTGACCACGACGGAACGCTCCTCGCAATTGCCGGACGTGCCGGCGATCGCCGAGACCGTGAAGGGTTATGAGGCGAGCGCACTGTTCGGCATGGGCGCGCCGAAGAACACGCCGAAGGAACTGATCGCCAAGCTCAACACCGAGATCAACGCCGTGCTCGCCGAGCCCGACATGAGGAAGCGCCTGGTCGAGCTCGGCGGCGACTCGCTGATCCAGACGCCGGACGCCTTCGGCAACGACATCAAGGCCGAGACCGACAAGTGGAAGAAAGTGGTCGAGTTCGCCGGCCTCAAGGTCGAATAGGCTTCGGGCTGCACGTCCGGGACAGGTCCGGCCGCAAGCGGCGGACTTGTCTTGCGCCCGGGCGCCAAGACCTGGGCTCCAAGAATTGACCGGCCTGGACGCCGAATGAGATGGCGTTCAGGAACTTAACCCGATATGCCGCGCTTGATTGATCGCGGTATCTTGAGAGTCGGAACGGGTTGGATCATGCGCACATCGCGATTGGCAGTGCTTGTGTTGGGAACGATCACGCTCGCCGGTGCGGCCAGCATCGATCGCGCGACGGCCGATCCCTATGATTACCCATGGTGCGCGCAGGGCCCGAGCCTCGGCTATCCCGGCGAATGCGGCTACCAGACCTATGATCAGTGCCTTGCGAGCGTGTCCGGACGCTATCTCGCCTGCGGCGAAAATCCGCGCTTCCTGTTTGGTCAGCAGTTGCAGCCGGAACCACGACCGTACCGGCATCGGCATCGGCATCACCGGCACTAGCCGTCTGACGTGAGGGCGCTTCCGCTCGCTGCCTCCAGCAGTCCCGACCATCCGGCGTAGCGACGCGCCGATCCCTGACGCGATCGTGAAAGGCCGCGCTTGACGTCGCGCCGTTTGCGCCTATACTAAACCTTATGGTTAAGTATCAGGACGAGACGCTGGACCGCACTTTTGCGGCGCTTTCCGACCCCACCCGCCGCGCGCTGCTCGCGCGGCTCGGCGAGCAGGAAAGCCTGTCGGTGAGCGAGCTGGCGCAGCCATTCGCGATGTCGTTGCCGGCGATCATGAAGCATCTCGACGTGCTCACGGATGCCGGCCTGGTCGCGCGCGAAAAGACCGGCCGCACGGTGGCATGCCGGCTCACCGCGAGGCCGATGGAGCAGGCGATGAACTGGCTCAATCGCTATGCGCAATTCTGGTCCGACAATCTCGACCGCCTTGCCGCTTTTGTGGAGGAAGACCCATGGCAGTTAAATCGGCAACTAAATCCGCAGCCGCAGCCGACGCCGGCCTCGCCGCGCGCCCAAGCCTCACCCTCACGCGGCGCCTCCGCGCCCGGCCGGAAAAAGTCTACGCCGCGTGGACCGAACCGGAAAGCCTAGTGCAGTGGTTCGGCCCGGGCCAGGTCAAGCCCGGCACGACGCAGGCCGAGCTCGACGTCCGTGTCGGCGGCCGCTACCGGATCAAGTTCACCGGTTCGAACGGCGAGTATCACGAGGTCGGCGGCATCTATCGCGAAGTGGTGCCGAACCAGAAGCTGGTGTTCAGCTGGGCCTGGCACTCGACGCCGGAACGCGAATCCGAAGTGACCGTGTCGATCAAGCCCGACGCCGGCGGCACATTGCTCACCTTCCGTCACGCGCAGTTCGTCGACGAGACCGCGCGCGACAACCACCAGCGCGGCTGGACCGAATTCCTCGGCAATCTCGCGCAATATGTCGACGCCTGAACTGCAAAGGAGCATCTCATGCAACAGCACAAGATCGTCTCGCGCGAAGAATGGATCGCAGCCCGCAAGGCATTGATGGCCGGCGAGAAGGAGCTCACCCAGGCCCGCGAAGCGCTGAGCCGGCAGCGCCGCGAGCTGCCGTGGGTGAAGGTCGACAAGGACTATGTGTTCGACGGACCTGACGGCAAGGTGACGCTCGGCGATCTCTTCAAGGGCAGGCCGCAGCTCGTGGTGCAGCATGTGATGTTCGCGCCGGAGTGGGACGCAGCCTGCAAGAGCTGCTCGTTCTGGGTCGACGGTTTCGAGCGCATGGTGCCGCATCTGGCCGCACGCGACACCACGATGGTGGCGATCTCGCTTGCGCCGTTGGCCAAGCTCGAGGCCTTCAAGCAACGGATGGGCTGGACCTTCGATTGGGTCTCCTCGGGCGCCAATGACTTCAACTACGATTACGGTGTGTCGTTCACGCAAGGGCAGATCGATGCCGGGGACGCGAAATACAATTATGGAACGACCCCGCTCTATGGTCCCGAGCTGCCCGGCATCAGCGTGTTCTTCCGCGACGAGAACGGGAGCGTGTTCCACACTTACTCGACCTTCGCGCGCGGCCTCGATATGATGAATGCTGCCTATCACTATCTCGACCTGACGCCGCTCGGCCGCCACGAGGAGGGCTTGCCCTATCCGATGGATTGGGTGCGGCTACGTGACCAGTACCAACCGGCGCCGGTTCAGGCATCCTGCTGTCACAGCTGACGAACGCTGACGCGCAGCGTTGGCGTTCGTCATCCCGGGGCGATGCGAAGCATCGAACCACAGATGCGCAACTGCGCATCGGGGGATCTCGAGATTCCCCGGCGCGCAGTTGCGCGCCTGAGGTTCACGCTTCGCGCGCCCCGGAATGACAATAGAACCGCAGGAAACGCCCATGCCTTACGTCGATGGTTTCGTCGTCGCCGTGCCGAAGAAGAAACTCAGGGCCTACGCCCAGCTCTCGAAGATGGCCGGCAAGGTCTGGCGCGAGCACGGTGCGCTGGACTATCGCGAATGGGTTGCCGACGACGTCAAGCCGGGCAAGCTGACCTCGTTTCCGCAGAGCGTGAAACTGAAGGCCGGCGAAACCGTCGTGTTTGCCTGGATCACCTACAAGTCGCGCGCTCAGCGCGACAGGATCAACGCCAAGGTGATGGCCGATCCCCGCCTGGCGTCGTCGATGGATCCGAAGACGGCGCCGTTCGACGTCAAGCGGATGATCTATGGCGGCTTTGCGAGTCTGGTGAAGGTCTGAGGCGGCACGGTTTCGCCGCAATCCGCGCAGTAACCGGTCGTTAAACATCGCGCTCGGCACGCCGGGCGATGCCGCTTGCGTTTACTTGGCGATCCCGTATACTTTGCATTACAAAGTGCGGGAAAATCATGCGCGACCTCGACAAGGCGTTGGCCGATATTCTCGCGATCCGCAGCCAGATTGCGGCCGGAACCGCGTTCCGCGGCTACGGTCCGGCGACGGTCGCCGCCACCAGCGGCATCGCGCTGGTCACGGCGCTTGCGCAATATCTCTGGCTCGATGATCCGACTCATCATCCGATCGTGTTCCTCGCGGGCTGGGCCGCAGCCGCGTTGCTCTCTGCGGTCTTGATCTGGATCGAGATGCAGGCGCGCTCGCGGCGGCATCATTCCGGCCTTGCGGATGCGATGGTTCAGCAGGCGATCGAGCAGTTCGTTCCCGCCGTGATCGCCGGCGTGCTGCTCGCGATCCTGCAATGGAAATTCGCGCCCGAGACGCTGTGGATGCTGCCCGGCCTGTGGCAGGTGCTGGTCAGCCTCGGCGTGTTCGCCTCGGTCCGCCTGCTGCCGCGCACGATCGCGCTCGGCGGCGCTTGGTATTTCCTGTCGGGCTTCACGGTGCTGCTGATCGCAAGCCAGAGCCACGCATTGTCGCCCTGGACCATGGGCCTGCCATTTGCGATCGGCCAGTTGCTGCTCGCCGCACTGTTGTATTTCGCTTCCGGAGGCAATGATGCCGAAGACTGACCTGACCACCGCGCCATTCGCCTATGATGGCCTCGACCGCGTCATCCACGAGAAGGCGCGGCTCGGCCTGCTGACCTCGCTGATGGCGCATCCGAAGGGGCTCGCCTTCGCCGATCTCAAGCAGCTCTGCGGCCTGACCGACGGCAATCTCAGCCGGCATCTGCAGGTGCTGCAGGAGGCCGGCCTCGTCGACGTCATCAAGGGCTATGAAGGCAATCGCCCGCACACCACCTGCCGTTTGACCAAGAGCGGCCGCCGCCGTTTCCTCGATTATCTCGCCGTGCTCGAGCAGCTTGTGCGCGACGCGGCCAGCGCCGCCGGCAAGGACGAAGGCAGGTCTGGCCGCCTTGGTATCCAGCCGATTTGATCATCCCATTTTTGTCCGGAGACTTTGTGATGCAAAGTAACGTCGCGCTCAAGCCGGAGGTTGCCGGACGGCTTCACGTCGGCATCATCATGGACGGCAACGGCCGCTGGGCGACACGGCGCGGCCTGTCGCGCCTGCGCGGACATGAGGCGGGCGTCGAGGCGATCCGCCGCATCGTCGAGGCCGCACCGGACCAGGGCGTCGGCACGCTGACGCTCTACGCGTTCTCGAGCGACAATTGGCGCCGCCCGAAGGCCGAAGTCACGGCGCTGATGGGGCTGCTGCGGTTCTATCTCGCCAACGAGATCGCAGCCCTGGTGCGCAACGGCGTTCGTCTCACCGTGATCGGCCGCCGCGACCGGCTGCCCGACGGCATCGCCGCCGCGATCACGCGCGCCGAGGCCGAGACCGCCGACGGCACCACGCTGCATCTGCGCATCGCGATCGACTATTCGGCGCGCGACGCCATCCTGAACGCCGCCGCGCGCGTGGCCGGTGCAGGCCCGCTGAGCCGCGAGGCCTTTGCCGATCTCATCACCGGCGAGGCCGGCCTGCGCGACGTCGACCTGATCATCCGCACCTCGGGCGAGAAGCGGCTGTCGGACTTCCTGCTCTGGGAAGGCGCCTATGCCGAGCTGCATTTCACCGAGCGGATGTGGCCCGAATTCGATGCCGACGATCTCGCCGACGCGCTCGCTTCGTTCCATGGCCGCGAACGCCGTTTCGGCGGGCTAACCGCGATTGCACCGGCGGAGGTGCCGAACCTCTAGCGCGTCAAGCCGCGCCAACTGCTCTCTTCTCAAAGCCCGGCCGGGGGTTGGGCTCTCTTCCACAAGATGCGGGGACGAACGATCACGCCAACCAAAGCGGGAGCGATCATCCATGCGCATTCTTCTCATCAACGTGCCGCATCCGGCGATCGGCAGCCGGATCCCAGACGACCATTTGCCGCCGCTCGGCCTGCTGTCGATCGGCGGTCCCCTGATCGACGACGGACATGAAGTCCGGCTGCTCGATGCCGAGTTCGGGCCGATGCCGTTGACCGCCATCCTGGCGGAGGCATCGCGGTTTTCGCCGGATGCGGTGCTCTTCGGCCACTCCGGCTCGACCTCGGGCCATCCCGTCATCGCCGAGGTGGCGCAGGCGATCGTCAGGGCTGTGCCCGGGACGCTGATCGTCTACGGCGGCGTGTTCCCGACCTACCACTGGCGCGAGATTCTGCGCGAGGAGCCTTACGTCACCGCGATCGTGCGCGGCGAGGGCGAGGAGACCGCGCGCCGCCTGATGCGGGCGCTGGAATATGGCGGCGATCTTGCCGGCATCGACGGCATCGCATTCCGCGACGATGATGGGCCGCGCGCCACGCAGCCCGCGCCGGTCATCCGCGATCTCGATGCCTATCGCGTCGGCTGGGAGTTGATCGATCACGCGCGCTACAGCTACTGGGGAGGGCTGCGCGCCGTCGTGGTGCAGTTCTCGCGCGGCTGTCCGCATCTCTGCAACTATTGCGGCCAACGCGGCTTCTGGACGCGATGGCGGCACCGCGATCCCGTGCGTTTCGCCCAGGAGCTGGCACGACTCCATCGCGAGCACGACGTCAAGGTGATCAATTTCGCCGACGAGAATCCGACCGTCTCGAAGAAGGTTTGGCGGGCTTTTCTCGAGGCCCTGATCGCGGAGAATGTCGATTTGATCCTGGTCGGCTCGACCCGCGCCGACGACATCGTCCGCGATGCCGACATCCTGCATCTCTACAAGAAGGCGGGCTGGCAGCGCTTCCTGCTCGGCATGGAGAACACCGACGAGAAGACGCTGGAGCTGATCCGCAAGGGCGCGACCACCACGATCGATCGCGAGGCCATTCGCCTGATGCGCCAAAACGGCATCCTGTCGATGGCGACCTGGGTGGTCGGTTTCGAGGAGGAGACCGATCGCGATCACTGGCGCGGTTTGCGTCAGCTGTTGTCCTACGATCCCGATCAGATCCAGATGCTCTACGTCACGCCGCATCGCTGGACGCCGTATTTCCGTCTCGCGGCAGAACGGCGCGTCATCCAGACCGATCGCCGGCTCTGGGACTACAAGCATCAGGTGCTGGCGACACGGCACATGCCGCCGTGGCGCGTGCTGCTCTGGTTCAAGTTCACCGAGATGGCGCTGCAGTGCCGCCCGAAGGCCTTGCTCCGCGTGCTGCTGCATCGCGACGCCGGACTTCGTCATGCGATGCGCTGGTACACGCAGATGGGACGCCGGGTCTGGCCGCACGAGATTCTTGGCTTCCTGCGCGCCCGCAGGTTGAAGCACGGGCCGACGGTGCGGGAATTCTGGGGCGCGCCCCAGGATATGGAAGAGGAATCGATGTCGTCGCAGCGGCCCGAGCGCCGCGTCGGCACATCGCGCGCAGCGTAAATCGATACCGCCATGCCGTCTCTGGATAACTGGCGCTGATGACTGGACGCCTGAGTCATCAGCGCGATAATTTCCAGATCGGCTGCGCAGAACAAAAAGAACCGTGGCGGTCGAGGCGTCGAGTTGAGCATACAGGTTGCGATCTTAAAAAAATTGGCCAGTCACGTCAGCGGCAGAGCGACGCTCGATTCACTCAAGCACGACCTCGCTATCCTCTCGTCGAGCGGCGAGGATTGGCATGCGCGGATCAAGCGCCTGGCGTCGCGGGTTCCCGAACTCGACATCTTTAGCAATGGCTACGTGCTGCGTGACGCCGAAGGCTGGGAGATCACAGCGGTCGGTCGTGAGTTCCTGCGCGCGCTGGAGGCCGTCACCCAAGACAATCTGCCGCCTGAGCCATTGGCCGAGGCCGCAATCCGCGAAGAAGGCAAGCTGATCGTGGTCGGTCACCGCTTCAGGAACAGGGCGCGGCCACAGCGTAACCTGGAGCCGAGCACATCGGTGCGCCGCCGGCCGTTCCGCGAGCCGCGTTGAACCTCATAGCCCTGCGCGCGACCTAACTTCGGGACGTGGCTCTGGAGGTCGCAAATGACTGCTTTGGCTCAATCGATCGCACGCGTGTTTCCGGCCAATTCGCTTCGGAGCAGCATCGCCCGGCATGTCCTGCTGTTCGGCTTCGCGGTCCTGTTCGTCGCGGTGCTCAGGGCGAGCTATGGCCTCGATCTCAGTGCGGGCTTCTTCTGATTTTTCCGGCGGCACGTCATATTGGGTTAACCGGACCGGGATAGCTAAGCGCACGCTTTCCTTGCATCTCGAACCCGGGTCGATCTTCCATGGACAAGCCGATGCGCTGCCGGTGCGGCAGGACGCGCACCATTGTGCTCGACAAGCATTTCCGGACCGCGCTAGTTTGCCCCAAATGCGATGAGATCGAGCTGGCCGGGCCGGCCAAGCCGGAGGAAGAGGCATTGACCGAGCGATAGCGCGGTCGTTTTCGGCGCCGAAACACGCTAGGTTCCGTCTGACGAAACGGTCCAAAGCGAAACCCGATGCCGCATCCTTCCGATACTACCGCCGTAACTCCTGCTGACGTCACGCTTGCCGACGTGCGCCGTGCCGCCGACGTGATCCGGGATTCGGTCATGGTCACGGCGTGCAACGAGAGCCGCACGCTGGGCGAGATCTGCGGCTGCCGCCTGTTCCTCAAATTCGAGAACCTGCAGTTCACCTCGACCTTCAAGGAGCGCGGTGCGCTGAACCGGTTGCAGGCGCTGTCCCCTGAAGAGCGCAAGCGCGGGGTGATCGCGATGTCGGCCGGCAATCACGCCCAGGGCGTGGCCTATCACGCCAAGCGGCTCGGCATTCCCGCCACCATCGTGATGCCGATAGGCACGCCGATGGTGAAGATCGAGAACACCAGGCGGCACGGCGCCGAGGTCATCATCACCGGGCAGACGCTGGAAGAATGCTTCGCATTCGTCAGCGCGCATGCCGCCGAGCGCGGCCTGATCCTGATCCATCCCTATGACGATCCGCTGATCATTGCCGGACAGGGCACGATCGGACTCGAAATGCTCGCGGCGGTGCCGGAGCTCGATACCCTGGTGGTGCCGATCGGCGGCGGCGGGCTGATCTCAGGCATCGCCACCGCCGCGAAGGCGATCAAGCCGTCGGTGCAGATCGTCGGCGTGCAGGCCCAGCTCTATCCGTCGATGTACAATGCCGTCAAAGGCGCGCAGCTGCCGATGCGCGGCGACACGCTTGCCGAGGGCATCGCCGTCAAGGCGCCCGGGCAGATCACCACCAGAATCGTCCGCGACCTCGTCGACGATATCGTGCTGGTCAGCGAGGACCAGATCGAGCGCGCGGTCGCGACCCTGATCTCGATCGAGAAGACGGTGGTCGAGGGTGCCGGCGCCGCCGGCCTCGCGGCGGTGCTTGCGGCACCCGGCCGCTTTGCCGGCCGCAATGTCGGCCTCGTGCTCACCGGCGGCAATATCGACACCAGGCTGATCGCTTCGGTCTTGACCCGCGAGCTGGCGCGCGAGGGACGCCTGACGCAGCTGGCGCTCGACATCGTCGACCGGCCCGGCCAGCTCGCCGCAGTGTCGATCCTGCTTGCGGATGCCGGCGCCAACATCATCGAGGTCTCGCATCAGCGCACCTTCTCCGACCTGCCGGCCAAGGCGACGCTGCTCGAGCTCGTAATCGAAACCCGCGACCGCGCGCATCTGGAAGAGGTGTTGGCGAGGCTCGGTGCCGAAGGATTTGCGGTGCGGGAGAGCTAATCGACAGATCGCTCGCGCACCGAGTGCCTGAGCCGTCATCCTGAGGCGCGAGCGGAGCGAGCCTCGAAGGATGAATCGGCCACCAGCCGGGCCGTGCATCCTTCGAGGCTCGCAAGAGCTCGCACCTCAGGATGACGGGGTTGGGTTCTCGGACTGGGCTCAGTCGCCACCCGCCGCCAGCTCGGCGAGCTTCGCGATCGTGTTGATGTTGCGCGCGGTGCCGTTGGCGGCGGCGGGGATCTTCAGCTTCGAGCGGCCCATGCCGCTGCCATAGGCAACATAGATCTCGCGCTTGCCGAGCCGCATCTGCTCGTCCTGCTGGCCCTTGACGTCCTTCAGGGCGTCCTTGGGCGGCGGCTCGTCGAGGAAGATCGCGACGGTCGTGTTCGGCGGCGCTTTCGGAAACGGATTGGCCTTCAGCACCGCGGCGATCTCGTCCGCGCTCCGCACTGCGACGCCGACCGGCTTGCCGGCATAGGCGTGCAGCCGCTTCTCCAGCGCGGCCTTGACCTTGGGCGCGCCGAGCTTCGAGGAGAACACGACATTGCCGCTGGCGATATAGGTCTGCACGTCGGCAAATCCCGCGTCGAGGCACATCGCCATCAACTCGGTCATCGGCAGCTTGCCGGTACCGCCGACATTGACCGCGCGCAGCGGAGCGACATAACGCGGCATCACGATCTCACGTCAGCAGCAGCGCCATGCCCGGATCGCCCTTCTGCATCGCGCGCTGATAGGCCGGGCGCGCGGCGATGCGGCCGAGATAATTCCTGATGTTGGGGCAGCGGCCGAGGTCGTAGGGCAGGAAATAGCGCATCGTCGTCAGCGAAAAGCCGATCATGATATCGGCCGTCGTGAACGCCTCGCCCGCGAGATATGTGGCGTCGCGCACCCGTGCCTCGATCAGATCGAACGACCGGTCGACCCGCGCCCTTGTCGCGACCAGCATCGGATTGTCAGTCGCGAGGTTGAGGCGGTTCAGGATCATGCTGCGGCCCATCTGCGCCTGCAGCGTGCCGTTGGCGAAGTGAAACCAGTACAGGAATTGCGCGAAGTCGGGATGATTGGCCGTCAGCGTCAGCCGTCCATTGCCATACCTGGCGACGATATACTCGACGACCGCGCCGGATTCGGCCAGCACCAGGGCGCCGTCGGTGATGACGGGCGCGGCGCCGATCGGATGCAGCGCCTTGTAGTCGGCCGGCGCCAGCATCGTGACCGGATCGCGCGTGGTGCACTTAAGCTCGTACGGAATCTCCAGCTCCTCGCAGAGCCAGACGATCCGCTCCGATTGCGACTTGCCGAGATGGTGAACGGTGAGCATGCGCGCTCCTTAGCTAAGCGTCCTCTTTCTTCTTCGCAGGCTTCTTGGCTGGCGGCGGCTCTTCCATCGCCTTCTTCATGGCGCGGGCATAGGCGTCGGCGGCGTTCTCCGCGGAATTCTGCAACCGCTTGGCGGTCGCGGTCGCGTTCAGGATCGTGCTCTTGGCCAGGAAGCGGAAGCGCGCCTTGGTCTCCTTGTCCTTGGCCTTGGCGGCGCGCGCGACCCAGACGGCCTGGCGCTTCTTGGCAGCCGCCATCACGGCCTTGGTCTGCGCTCTTGCGGTTTGCCGGATGACGGCGTCGAGGTCGGCTTCGGCCATTCAGATACACTCATTGACTGGACGTACGCCGGGTGGGCGCACGGTGGGAGGAGGGGAGCTATCACTAGCGCAACCCGCGCCGTTTGAACATGCGATCCTTAGCGTTGCCCCCGAGGGCGCGGCCCGGCGGATGGTTGCGCGCTCTCTATCCAGGCAAGGCGCACGGTTTCGATTTCGCGGACTATGATCCGATGACTGCCGATGCGGTTAACCGTGTTGCCGGTTTCTTCCAGGCTCGTCTGAACGCAGCTTGAGTCTCAGTCCACAGACGAACCCGGCGGCACCTTGGCGCCGGCGAGCAGTCTGGCCAATTCCACCTGTCGGCCGAGCCCGGTCTTCGCCAGCACGGCCTTGAGCTGGTTACGCACGGTTTCGCGGGAGATGCCGAATGCGACGGCGATGGCCTCGACGGTTCGTCCTTCGCCGATGCCGCGCGCAACCCGCGCCTCGGCCGGCGTCAGGTCGAACAGGCCTTGCAGCACCTCCGCGGTCGGCACCTCCGATGGCACCACCGGCGTCACGATCACGATCGCCAGCGCACGGTCGAACAGATCGCGCGCGGCGCCCTGGATCGGGACCAGATGCACGATCAGCGGCGGGCGATCGTCTTGTGCCGCGATCGGCACCGAGCGGACCTCGACGCCGATGAGCCCCTGATCGAGCGCCGCCACTGCCTGCGCGAACAGCGCGTCGGCGGTAGCTGCCGCCAGCGTCAGGCGATCGGTGCGATCCTGCATCACGTCGGGCACCAGGCGGTCGAACAGCGTGTTGGCCGTCATCAGACGGCCGCCGCGCCGCAGCACCGCCGCGGGTAGTCCAAGCATCGCCAGCGACTCGGTTGCCGCCCTGGCGCGCTCCATCCCAAGCCGGGCCGACAGTAGCGCCGCCCGCGCCAGATGCGGGCGCAGCGCGTCGAGCTGCTCGATCGCTTCCCGCTCGATCGGTCCGTGCTGGTATTCGCGCTCGACGCTGTAGATCAGCACGTCGCCACTCGGCACCGGGATCGCGGTGCCGGCACCCCATCCGAGCCCGCGCGGACGGAAGAACTCGCGGATCTGGAAATCCTGCTGCACCTCCTCGGGCGTATCGAACAGGTCGATGTCACGCAGGAAGCCGGCATGGTTGGCCGCGAGCAGGCGTGGCAACCGTCCGTTGCGCTCGTGCCAGCCGCCTTCGACATAGGCAACCGTGTCGTCGTGCATGTCGGGGGACGCGACCCAGCGGACGTCGTGCGGGGCTGCCGTCAGCAGCACGATACCGCGCGCCCGCGCGATCCCGCCGACCTGATGCAGCACGTTCGGCCACAACTCGGGGATGACCGCGGCCTCGTAGGCCAGGTCGATCAGATGCTCGTGCAGGTCGTTCGCCATCGGTCATTCCAGGAAATATTGCTGCCCAACAGATTAACCCCTCGACCGCGTAAGTATTGCGTAGAGCAATTCAACCCAAGCCACGAGTCCGGGCTTTCCCGGTGCGCGTCAGCGCGCATCAAGAGGAATTGCGGCGTTTCGCCGGGCTCGTTCGGGATTTTCGCGCGGGCGGGGAGGGCCGTGCTCGTTTGGCTGCGACCCGGCGGGCGGCGGCCTGTGCGGCCTGCGCCCAGACGACGAGTTCGTCGGGCTCATCAAACAGCCGTTCCGGCACCCGCCAGAATGCGAGATCGATGGTCGCGCCCTGCTTGGCGTGAGCCGCGCAGATAATCGTAGCATCCGGCAGGTCCGGCGGACCGACGAGGTCCAGCCCTGGGCGCTGAACGTGCAGATCGGCTTCCAGAAGAAGCTCGATTTTGGTGACGCGCCGAAGGCCGCCGCTGCCAAGCTCACCGAGGTCAAGCCCAAGACTTGAAGATCAAGATTTGACCAAGACCTGACGATCATCGCCGCGTGTGGCAAAATTGAATCCGCGTGACAGTTAGACATATTTCCGAAGCGTCTCGAAACGTATCCGGCATGAATCGCTGTGGCGCGAGGCTTGTAAGCGTCACACACTTACAACGCTGCGCGTGATCCTTCGACCATGAACATCCTTTAATTTGTATCCGCGCGACTTATCGCGCCTGCTAGGCGGCGATCCGTGACATGCAGTCGAGCCATCGCCGGCTCGCGGAGGGGCCGATGATCAGCCGCAGGGCGCTTTCCGGATTGTTGATGACGCTGGTCGGGCCCTCATCGGTCACCGGCAACACGCTGACGCTGACTCATTGTCAGGGATCGTGCGCGAATGTCGATCTGCCGGCGCTCGGCTACGATACGTTCTGCCGGTCATTCTTCGATATCGCGACGCGAGGAAAGCTCCGCGCCGTCGCCACCGGCCCGGACATTCGAAGGGAGATGCGCTCGCTGTTTCGGGAGCGGCGGCTGTATCGGCCATCGCGCGACGAGATCCGGATTCTCTGGCGCGGCACGGCGGATGGATTCTCGGTCGTGAAGGTCGAGTTCGATCTGGAATGCGGCGTGCCGGTGCGCGGATGTCTCGGGATTCCGGACAGCCTGTTCAAGGGGTTGATCCTGCTCGGCCACGGCATGGCGAGCACGCCGGAGCGATGTTTCGATGATGCCGACAAGGATTACATGAACGCACTCGGCAAGCAGCTTTGCCAGGACGGCTATGTCGTGTGGTGTCCCTACATCGTCCAGATCGGAAATCAGGAAAGCCAGAACAACATCGCCGCGATGCTGGCATCCCACGGCGTCTCCGCGCACAACGTGTCGTGTGCATCGATCGACGCCGGCGAAACCGTCTGCCGGAAGCTGACCGGCGCGTCCGGTCTGAATGTCGGCGTCTACGGGGTGTCCTCGGGCGCATTTCTCGCGCTGCACCTGGAGGCCGCTACTGGGCGGATGCGGCCGACCGTCGCCTCCGGATATATGCGTGACGAGAAGAAGTTCCTGATGTCGTCCGCGATCAGCAAGAACCTCGGCATCGAGCTTGCGGCCTACATTCATTTCGCGAACAGCCGCGCCAAATACACCGGCGCGGAGCTCGCGTATCTGCTCTGTCCGTGTCCGCTGTTCGTCGAGATTGGCAGCCACGATGCTGCAAACGCGATCGAGCTCGGCCGGGATGAGAAGTTCGCGGAAATGCAGGCCGTCTATACATCAGCGGCCCATCCGCATCTGATCGACATGGACGTGTTCGACGGCGTGCACGAGGCCAGCGGCAAGCACGCAAGGCCATGGCTGTACGGCCATCTGGCGTCGCCGGCCTATCAGGAGACGTCGCGTTTGAAGAACGCGATCGCGTTGTGAGAGGCGGCAGCCATCCTCGCTGCGATACGCCGCCGGGCCTGCTCCGTCTTGCAGGCGTCCACGCCTGACTTCAATCAGGTCACCCTTTCGCGCATCCCATTCATGAGAGCCTTCGGCGTCTGCGACGTGCCGCGGGGCGGAGGCCCTGGTCGCGATCGCCACGGCATCGCGGCGTCGCGACGTTTCTCCAAGCGGCCCGTTGCCGGGATCAACGAAACGGGGCGAGCGCGTTACAGGATTGTCGGATTGGCCGCGTTATGATCTCCTGTGATGCATCTGCCTATCCTGACCTTCTCGGTCTGAGGGAACTCGACGTCATATCCGTCTCGTAGAGCTTGTTGGTAGCCGAAGGGTGGGACAGCATGAGTGGTACGGAACGAATGCTCGGTAGATTGGCAGGGCTATTCGTATCGGCGGGATTGGCGGCCATCGGGATCTCGGCGGCTCATGCGCAGGCGGGTCCGCCCGGGCCTCCTGCCGTGGGCGTGTTCGACGCGGTGAAGCGGCCCGTGACCGAGACCAGTGAGTTTCTGGGACGCATCGAGGCCCCCAACCGCGTCAATGTGGTGGCGCGTGTCACGGCCTTCCTGGAAAAGCGGAACTTCGTCGAGGGCGCCGAGGTCAAGTCCGGTGACCTGCTCTATCAACTGGAGCGCGGCCCGTTCGAGGCCGACCTTGCATCGAAGAAGGCGCAGGTCGCGCAGCTGCAGGCGACCCTGGTCAACGCCAAGCTGACGGCCGATCGCGCCAAGGCGCTGCTCGGCGGGCCGGCTGGCCAGCAATCGAGCGTCGACGCCGCAGTCGCCAACCAGCAGAGCCTCGAGGCGCAGATACAGGCCGCGCAGGCACAGGTCGACCTGTCGCAGATCAATCTCGATTATACCCTGATCCATTCCCCGATCGACGGCAGGATCAGCCGCACCGCGGTCACCGAAGGCAACGTCGTGACGCCGAGCTCGGGAACCCTGACGACGATCGTCAGCCAGGACCCGATGTATGTCACTTTCCCCGTGCCGGTGCGCGAGGCACTCAATCTGCGCGACCGCTATGCGACGCGCGGCGGCTTCAAGGCCGTCGTCATCCGCGTACGCCTGCCGGACGGCAGGCTGTACGAGAAGACCGGCGAGCTGAATTTCGTCAACAACACGATCGCGCAGAACACCGACACCATCTCCTTGCGCGGCACCATCCCCAACCCGTCGACATACAACTCCGTCGCAGCCGGCGGCTCGGTCCGCGAACTGACCGACAATGAATTCGTGACCGTGCTGCTGGAAGGCGTGCAGCCGGTCGAGGTGCTGGCGATCCCGCGTTCGGCGGTGCTGTCGGACCAGCAGGGCGAATATGTCTATGTCGTCGGCGCGGACAACAAGGCCGAGCAAAAGCGGATCCAGCTTGGCCAATCGACATCGACGATTGCCGCGGTGACGAGCGGCATCGCGCTCGGCGATAAGGTGATCGTCGAGGGATTGCAGAAGGTCAGGCCGGGCGAGGTGGTTGCGCCGGGGCCCGCCAGCGCGCTGATCCAGTCGAGCATGAAGGTTTCAGCGGACGGCGGCGCCGGCAGCACGCCGAAAGCGACGGGCAACAACCCATGATTTCCGCTGTCTTCGTCGATCGTCCGCGGCTTGCGATCGTCATCGCGTTCGTGATCACGATCGCGGGCGCGCTGGCGCTGATGCAAATCCCGGTCGCCCAATTCCCGGACATCGTGCCGCCGCAGGTCACGGTCTCGGCCGTGTTCCCCGGCGCGTCGGCCGAAGTCGTCGAATCGAGCGTCGCCCAGCCGCTGGAAGCGCAGGTCGTCGGCGTCGACAAGATGCTCTACATGAAGTCGACCAGCGGCAATGACGGCAGCTATACGCTGACGGTCTCGTTCGCGCTCGGCACCGATCCGGATATCAACACCGTCAACGTCAACAACCGGGTGCAGAGCGCGCTCGCGCAATTGCCGACCGAGGTGCAGGCGCAGGGCCTGACCGTGCAGAAGAAATCCTCGGCGGTGCTGCAGTTCATCGTGCTCTACAGCAAGAGCGGCGAGCAGGACCCGCTGTTCATCACCAATTACGCCATCATCAACGTGCTGGACGCAATCTCGCGCACGCCCGGCGTCGGGCAGGCCTCGCTGTTCGCCAAGCTGAACTATTCGATGCGGATCTGGTTCGACACCCAGCGCCTGACCAGCCTCAATTTGGCGCCGTCGGACGTGATCGCCGCGATCCGCGCCCAGAGCGTGCAGGCACCGGTCGGCCGCATCGGCGCGCGTCCGATCAGCAACGACCAGCAATTCCAGTTCAACGTGCAGACCCAAGGCCGCCTGACGACATCCAAGCAGTTCGGCGACATCGTGCTACGGGCCAATCCGGACGGATCGGTGCTGCGGATCAGGGATGTCGCCCGCGTCGAAATCGGCGCGCAGAACATGGATTCGGAATCGCGGATCGATGGCAATCCCGGTGTGCCGATGGGCATCTACCTTGCACCCGGCGCCAACGCCGTGACCACGGCCAAGGCCGTGCAGGCCACGCTTGCGAAGTTGTCGGAGCGGTTCCCGTCGGGGCTGACCTACCTCGTGCAGTACGACTCCACGACCTTCGTCTCCGATACGATCAAGGAAGTGATGAAGACGCTCGGCGAGGCCTTCGTACTCGTCGTGATCGTGGTGTTCCTGTTCCTCGGCAATCTGCGCGCCACCGTGATCCCTGCGGTCGCGGTTCCGGTCAGCCTGATCGGCGCCTTCGCGGTGCTGCTGGCGCTCGGCTATTCCGCCAACACCGTCTCGCTGCTGGCGATGGTGCTTGCGATCGGCATCGTGGTCGATGACGCCATCGTCGTGGTCGAGAACGTCGAACGCGTCATGGAGGAGGAGCCGGAGCTGTCGCCGGCCGACGCCACCAAGAAGGCGATGGCCCAGATCACGGCGCCGATCGTCGCGATCTCGCTGGTGTTGCTCTCGGTGTTCGTGCCGATTGCGTTCATTCCGGGCATCTCGGGTACGCTGTTCCGCCAGTTCGCGGTGACGATCAGCGCCGCGATGGTGATCTCGGCGCTGAATGCGCTGACGCTGTCGCCGGCGCTGTGCGCCGTATTCCTGCGTCATGGCGGGCCGCGCCGCGGCATCATGGGACGGGTGCTCGGCGGCATCGATTGGGTCCGCGACCGCTATGCCGGCGTGGTGCAGCGACTGGTCCGCGTGGCGGTGCTGTCGCTGGTTGCGGTGCTGGTGTTTGCCGGTGCGGTGTTCGGCGTGTCGAAGATCACGCCGACCGGATTCCTGCCCGAGGAAGACCAGGGCGCCTTCTTCATCGCGGTGCAATTGCCTGACGGCGCGTCGGTGGCGCGCACCAGCGAGGTGACCAAGCAGGTCGAAGCGATCCTGAAGAAGAACCCGGCGGTCGACCATGTGCTGTCGATCATCGGCTTCTCGCTGCTTGACGGCGCCAGCGAGCCCAATTCGACATTCATGGTGGCGCGCATGAAGGCGTTCGCCGACCGCAAGGCCGTCACCGACTCGGTGCAGGCCGCGATCCGGCAGACCTTCATCGCGGGATCGCAGATCCGTTCGGCCTCGGTGCTGCCGTTCAACCTGCCACCGATCATCGGGCTCTCGACCTCCGGCGGCTTCGAATATCAGCTCGAGGCGCTGGAAGGGCAGGATCCGGCTGCCCTCAGCAGCGTGATGGGCGGGTTGATCGGCGCTGCGAACCGCAATCCAAATCTGACCCGCGTGTTCTCGACCTTCACCGCGACCAACCCATCGGTCTATCTCGACATCGACCGCGCCAAGGCGCAGGCGCTCGGCCTCAACATGGCCGACGTCTTCACCGCGCTGCAGGCCACGCTCGGCGGTATCTACGTCAACAATTTCAACCTGTTTGGCCGCACCTGGCAGGTCAACGTGCAGGGCGATGCGGCCGACCGCGGCGACATTCCCGACATCTGGCAGATCTATGTGCGCAACACCGGCGGCGAGATGGTGCCGATCCGCTCGATCGCAAGCTTGCGGATCGTGACCGGCCCGCAGGTGATCACGCGCTACAACAATTATCGCTCGGTCACGGTGAACGGCAGCCCGGCGGCTGGCGTGTCCTCGGGCACCGCGATTGCGACGATGGCCGACCTGTCCAAGACGACGCTGCCTTCTGGCTACTCCTATGAATGGACCGGCACCGCCTATCAGGAGCAGGCGGCTTCCGGCCAGACCGGCATCATCCTCGCGCTCGCGGTGCTGTTTGCCTATCTGTTCCTGGTGGCGCTGTATGAGAGCTGGACGATCCCGATTCCGGTGCTGCTATCAGTCACGGTCGGCGTGCTGGGCTCCTATCTCGGCATCAAGCTCGCGGGCCTCAACCTCGACCTCTACGGCCAGATCGGCCTCGTGGTGCTGATCGCGCTCGCCGCCAAGAACGGCATTCTGATCGTCGAATTCGCCAAGGAGCAGCGCGAGGCCGGCAGGCCGATTGCGGAGGCCGCGACGATGGGCGCGCAGATGCGCTTCCGCGCGGTCATGATGACCTCGATCGCCTTCATCCTCGGCCTGGTGCCGCTGGTGGTCGCGACCGGCGCCGCGGAAATCAGCCGCCGTGCGGTCGGCACCGCGGTGTTCGGCGGCATGCTTGCCGCGAGCTCGATCGGCATTTTCCTGGTGCCGATGCTGTTTGTCACCTTCCAGGGCTGGCGCGAGGGTGTAAAGAACCGCTTCGGTCGTCGGGGCAAGACGGAGCAGCCGGCATCGCATTAGCGCCTCAAGCGTGAACAACGAGCCAATTTGCGATGACGATCAGCCTAACCCCATCGCGCATTGGCGGCGCGGGTGAGGCGGGGCTATACTGCCCGCTCCATCGATGGAGTTCTGGATTGAGCGTTGCCTTCACCAAGGAAGAAAGTGCCGAGACCGCGTCCGAAACGCTGTTGCCGGACCGCCCAATATCGCCGCATCCCAATCTGGTGACCGAAGCAGGACGCAAGGCGCTGGAGCGCCAGCTGCTGGAGGCACGCGAGGCCTACGAGACCGCGCAGCAGCTGGACGACGTCAATGAACGGCGGCGGCAGTCGGCAGTACCGTTGCGCGACACACGCTATCTGACGGAAAGGCTCCGCACCGCGCAGGTCGTGCCCGACCCTGCCTCGGCCGAAACCGTTGCCTTCGGCAGCACCGTGACCTTCAGCCGCGCCGATGGGCGGGTGCAGACCTATCGCATTGTCGGCGAGGACGAAGCCGATCCGAAGGCCGGTTCGATCTCCTTCGTCTCGCCGGTGGCAAGGCAGCTGATGGGCAAGGCCGTGGGCGACGTCGTCGGGACGGGCGCTCAGGAGCTGGAGATCGTCGCGATCGCTTAAGTGCGAAATCAGCGCGTCCGCATATTCGGTTCGCCTCTCCCGCACGCGGGGGAGGCCGACGCGCGTAGCGCGGCGGGTGGGGGTCTCTCCACAATGGGATTCGTGGCGAGACCCCCACCCCAGCCCTCCCCCGCAAGCGGGAGAGGGAGCAGACCAGCTTCGCGGTCGCCAGCTTAACCAGATCTCGATCACGCCGCCGGCAGGGCAAGCCGCTCGATCGTCTGAATATGCCGCGCGAGCAGGCTGCAGGCTTGCTCGATGTTGCGGGCGCGCAGGGCCTGCAGGATCACGCGATGATCCTGGCTCGGCCGCGGCCGCCAGCCGGCGTTGCGCGCCATCGCGAACACCAGTCGTGAGTTGGCAAGTTGCAGGCCGTCGAGGCTGGCGAGCAGACGCGGCATCGCGCAAGGCGCCACCAGCGCGTGATGAAAGGCGCGATTGGCCAGTTCGAATTCCTGAACCGTCTCGGCATTGTCGCCTTCGATCAGCGCGACCTCGATGCGTGCCAGATGGGCGGATGTGAATTTGGCGGCGGCATTACGCAGCGCGACCACCTCGAGCGCGGCGCGCATCTCGGCGATCTCCTTCACCGACTTGGTGTCGAGCGGAGCAACCCGCACCCCGCGACGCGGCACGGCAACGACGAGATGCTGCGCCTCCAATTGCCTGAAAGCCTCGCGCACCGGGACGTGACTGGAATGGAATTCCCGCGCGACATGGTCCTGCCTGAGCGGGGCATCCGGCGGCAAGGCGCCGCTGATAATGCGCTCGCCGATCGCCTCGGCGATGCGCCCGGCAGTCGTCGTGTTCTCGCCCTCGCTGGTCATAGATTATCTATCACAAAAACGGGTGCGCTCATGATCGAGCTCAGCTAGCATCATTTTAAGTCCAATATCATAGATAATATACAGATTTATCTATGATTTACACAAGCGAGAAGGCAAGCCCGATGGTTGATGTCGTTGAGATCGAACGGACCGACAGCCGCAGCAGCGCACCGCCCCGCAAGAACTGGGAGCGGGCCGAAGCCGAGGCGCTCTACAACCTGCCGTTCGCGGATCTGATGTTCCAGGCGCAGGGCATCCACCGCGCCAACTTCAATCCGAACCACGTCGAAACCGCGAGCCTGCTCAGCATCAAGACCGGCGGCTGTCCGGAAGACTGCGGCTACTGCTCCCAAAGCGCGCATTACGACACCGGCCTGAAGGCCACCCGCCTGATGCCGCGGGATGAGGTGGTCGCGGTCGCGCAGCGCGCCAAGGACGCCGGCGCCACCCGCTTCTGCATGGCCGCGGCCTGGCGCAGTCCCAAGGACCGCGATCTCGATCAGGTCTGCGACATGGTCAGCGCCGTGAAGGGGCTGGGCATGGAAACCTGCGTCACGCTCGGCATGCTGACGCCGGATCAGGCCGAACGGCTCTCCGACGCCGGGCTCGATTTCTACAACCACAACGTCGATACCTCGCCGGAGTTCTACGACAAGATCATCACCACCCGCACCTTGCAGGATCGCATCGATACGCTCGCGCATGTGCGCGACGCCGGCATCAAGGTCTGCTGCGGCGGCATCATCGGCATGGGTGAACAGGTCGAGGACCGGCTCGGCATGCTGATGCTGCTCGCCAATCTCCCGAGCCACCCGGAGAGCGTGCCGATCAATCTGTGGAACGAGGTCAAGGGCGTGCCGGTCAACGACACCGCCGAGCGGCCCGATCCGATCGCGCTGGTGCGGCTGGTCGCGACCGCGCGGATCATGATGCCGAACAGCGTGGTGCGGTTGTCGGCCGGGCGGCAATACATGACCGATGAACTGCAGGCGATGTGCTTCCTCGCCGGCGCGAACTCGATCTTCATCGGCGATGTGCTGCTGACCACCAAGAACCCGCAGCGCGATCGCGACGCCGATCTGCTCGACCGGCTCGGCATCACATCCCGCCTCGCCTGACCGTAACCTCCGGTGTGCGCGGCGTCATTCGCCGCGCGACCAACCACCATCCTGAGAGTGAAGCATGAGCGCAATCCATGCGGCCAAGGCCGCTGATTACGCCGCGGCCTTGCACGCCCTGAGCAAGGACGATCGGCTGCGCGGTCTCAAGCCGCGCGCGGGCATCGATTTCGTATCGAACGACTATCTGGCGCTGGCGAGCGCGCCGCGCATCAAGCAGGCCGTCGCGGCCGCGCTCGAGGCCGGCACGCCGATCGGCGCCGGCGGGTCGCGGCTGTTGCGCGGCAATTGCGAGGAGCACGAACGGCTGGAAGCCGAGGCCGCCGCGTTCTTCCGCGCCGAGACCGCGCTCTTCTTCGGCGGCGGCTATGTCGCCAACTTCGCCGTGCTGACGACGCTGCCGCAGCGCGGCGACCTGCTCGTGCTCGATGCGCTGGTGCACGCCAGCATCCATGAAGGCGCGCGGGCCGGCCGAGCCGAGTTCCGGTTCAGCGCGCACAATGACCCCGGATCGGTCGAGGACACCATTCGCGGCTGGCGCGCCGAGGGCGGAACGGGCCGGGTCTGGATCGTGGTCGAAAGCGTCTACAGCATGGACGGCGACGTCGCGCCGCTCGACGACCTCATAACCCTCGCCGAACGGCACGATGCGTTCCTGATGGTGGACGAGGCGCACGGCACCGGCGTCTATGGCGAACAGGGGCGCGGGCTGACGGTGCCCTATGAAGGGCGCGAGAATCTCGTGATCGTTCATACCTGCGGCAAGGCGCTGGGCGCCGCAGGCGCGCTGGTCACGGCCTCCACCGTGCTGCGCGACTTCATGGTCAATCGCTGCCGCCCGTTCATCTTCGCCACCGCGCCGTCGCCGCTTGTGGCCGTCGCCGTGCGTGAGGCGCTGTTGATCTTGCGAGAGGAGCCCGAGCATCAGCAGCGCCTCGCAGACCTGGTGGCGTTCACGCATCGCGAGCTCGATCGGCGCGGCTGGCGCAGTCCGTCGCGTTCGCAGATCGTGCCCTATATCGTCGGCGACAATGCGCGCGCGATGCAGCTTGCCTCTGCGCTGCAGGCGCGCGGCTTCGACGTCAGAGGCATCAGGCCGCCGACCGTGCCGGCGGGCACCGCGCGGTTGCGCGTTGCGCTAACCCTCAATGTCGACGAGGACGACGTGCGCGCGCTGCTCGATGCGCTCGCCGCGGAGACGCAGGGCTGGGCGCAATGATCAGCCGGATCGTGGTGACCGGCACCGATACCGGGATCGGGAAGACGATCTTCTCCGCGGGCCTCGCCGGTTTCCTCGGCGCGCGCTACTGGAAGCCGGTTCAGTCCGGCCTTGAGGAAGAGACCGATGCGCAACTGGTGGCGCGGCTTGCAGGTCTTGCGGCCGATCGCGTCGTGCCGGAGCGTTACCGCCTTCGCACGCCGGCGTCGCCGCATCAGTCCGCCGCGATCGACGGCGTCCGCATCGATCCTGCCGCGCTCGACGTGCCTGACGCCGGAGACCGTCCGCTCGTGATCGAGGGCGCTGGCGGGCTGATGGTGCCGCTGAATGACAACACGCTCTTTATCGACATATTCGAGCGGTGGCGGCTTCCGGTCGTGCTCTGCGCCCGCACCGCGCTCGGCACCATCAATCACTCGCTGTTGTCGGTCGAGGCGCTGCGCAAGCGCAACATCGATGTTCTCGGGATCGCGTTCATCGGCGAGAGCAATCCCGAGAGCGAGCGCGCCATCTGCGAGATCGGGCAAGTGCGCCGGCTGGGCCGGTTGCCCTGGCTGTCTCCGCTCGCAGCAGACACGCTGCAAACAGCGTTCAAGGCGTCGTTCCAGCGCGACGATTTCAACTCATGACATCAGCTCGGAAATCGCCGATCTGGCACCCGTTCACCCAGCACGCGCTGCACGACCAGATGACAAGGATCGTGCGCGGGGAGGGCGCCTGTCTCTACACCGCGGATGGCCGCCGGATCATCGATGCGATCGCATCCTGGTGGGTCGTGACCCACGGCCATTGCCATCCGCATATCGTACGCGCGATCCAGAACCAGGCGGAACAGCTCAACCAGATCATCTTTGCCGGCCACACCCACGATCCGGCCGAAGACGTTGCGGCGCAGGTCCTGAAGCTGGCGCCGCGTGGCCTGGAGTATGTGTTCTTCTCCGACTCCGGTTCGACCAGCGTGGAAGTGGCGCTGAAGATGGCGCTCGGCTACTGGCACAATATCGGCGTGCCGCGCACGCGGATCATCGTGATGCAGCACTCCTACCACGGCGACACCGTGGGGACGATGTCGGTCGGCGCGCGCGGCGTCTTCAACAGGGCTTACGAGCCGCTGCTGTTCGATGTCGAATCAATCCCGTTTCCGGCTGCCGGCCACGAGCAGGCGACGCTCGATGCGCTCGAAGCCGCGTGCAAGACGGAGAGCGCGGCCGCGTTCATCGTCGAACCGCTGATCCTGGGCGCGGGCGGGATGCTGATGTATCCGCCCTGGGTGCTGAAGGAAATGAAGCGCATCTGCGAAGCCCACAATGTGCTGTTCATTGCCGACGAGGTGATGACCGGCTGGGGTCGCACCGGCACATTGTTCGCGTGCGAGCAGGCCGACGTCACGCCGGACATCGCTTGCTATTCGAAGGGCCTGACCGGCGGATCGCTGCCGCTCGCGGTGACGCTCTGCCGCGCCGAGATCTACGACGCGCATTATTCCAGCGATCGTTCGCGAACCTTCTTCCATTCCAGTTCCTATACGGCGAACCCGGTCGCCTGCGCCGCCGCAAGGGCAAACCTCGAACTCTGGCAACGCGGCACGGTCGAGCGCACAGCCTCGCTGGCCGCGATGCAGGAGCGCCTGATCGCACCATTCCGCGCCGACGCACGCTTCGAGAACGTCCGCCGCACCGGCACCATCACCGCGCTTGACTTGAAGGCGAGCGATGCCGGCTATCTCGCAGGCATCGGCCCAAAGCTTCAGGCCTTCTTCGCGCGCCGAAACCTGCTGCTGCGCCCGCTCGGCAACACGATCTATGTCATGCCGCCCTACTGCGTGACGGAGGCTGATCTCGTTGAGATCTACGCCGCGATCGCGGACGCAGCCGACGAGCTGGCCTGACCGTACGCCTTGCACGCCTGAAATCCCGTGACTGACGATTTGCATCGCGTGCCGTTCTCTACGCGATGGGTTCTCATACGAAATCGGCGTGCCCTTGCGGGCACGCCGACAGGCTGGATCACGCGTGCCTGTGTGGCGCTGGCCTCGCAGCGGGATGCTGCGGCCGTGGCGCAGGATGGGGCCGCGGAGCCGGCCGTGACACATGCGGTGGCGGCGGACGCCGGGGCGGCGGCGGAGCCCGGTGCACAGCCGCTTGCGCGACGCGCGGCGCCGGCGGACGCGCGGCCGGGCGTGGCGCAGATGGTGCGTGCTGTGCGATCTGCGGTCTCGGCGCATGCGCGGCTGGCGCTGCGACGTGCGGTGCCGGAGCGGGATGGTTGACGGCAACAGGCCGAGCGTGTCCCGTCGGCAGTGCGTGTACAGCCGGCGAAGCGCTTGCCGCGGGCAAGGCGTGTCCCGTTGTCGACGCGTGTACCGGCGGTAGCGCGTTTCCGGTGGGCAGGGCGTGTCCTGTCGTCGTTGTCTGTGCTTGCGGCAGCGCGTTTCCGGAAGGCAGGGCGTGCCCCGTCGGCGATGCATGTGCTGCCGGCAGAGCGCTTCCGCTCGGCAGAGCGTGTCCTGGCGGCAGGGCATTTCCTGTCGGCAGCGCGTGTGTTGGCGGCAGAGCATTGCCCGTCGGCAAAGCATGTCCGGTCGTGGGCTGCGCATGCCGGGGCGGCGGCGCCGCGATCGGCTTGCCCGGGTGCGCGGCGATCACGCCGGCGCCGCTGAACCGTGCTGCATGCGCGGTCGCTGCGACCGCCGGATGACCATGGTTGTTGGCGAGCGTCAGCGCCGGATCCTTCATCGCCGCTTCGGCGTGCCGCGTCTGTTCCCCGGTTGCGGCTACGTGGTGTTCGTTCTGGGCGGCGAGCTGCTGCGGCGTCGGCCTCACTGTGGTGCCGCCGGTTCCGCCGTTGTAGCTGACGTTGGTCGTGTTGTTGATGACGGTCTTGTTGTAGACGTTGGTGACCGAGACATTCGAGATGTTGTTGACGGAGCTGTTGTAGAAGAAGTTGCCGCCGCGCCAATAGCCGCCCTCATAGCCGATGCCGGTGTAGCCGAAGCCATAAGAGATGCCGCCGTAGAAGCCGACGGTCGCTCCCCAATAACCGGCGTGGAATGCGTAGACGCCGTCGTTCCAGCCCCAGTAGCCTGGTGTCCAGAGCAATGCAGGCGCGGGCGGAAGCACCCACGTGCCGGGAACCCAGTAGTAACCGATATCGTCGCTCCACGCCCAATAGCCGGGAGTCCAGATGTAGCCGTCGCCGGGGATCGGCGGCTGCTCGTAGACAGGCAAGGGCGGCGGTGCTGCATCGACGCTGATGCCGATGCCGATGGCAAGCTGCGCGCGCGCAGCGTGAGGTGGTGAGAGACAGCAGAGGCTGAGAGCTAAAGCGAAAGGCAGTCCGGCGATGCGGCGCATGGCACATACTCCAATCTTCTTCCCCCAGCGTTGGAGTCGAATAGTGGCGCCGACATGAACCCGTTGTGAATGTTTGGGCTAACACCGTGATTTTGCGATCGCGCGTCGATGAAAGCGTTAACGACGGCGAATGCGCGTCAGCTCGGTGTCAGGATGGAACGCGAATCACAGCGATCGGCTGCGGCTTCAAAGCGAGCGACCTCGCGGCTGGATCAAGTTGTGCTGGCGCCTTGCGTCGCGATCGTGCCGCTCGCGTCAGCTTCATCACTGCGCCAAATAGTCGAATTTTCGTTTTGAATTGGACGACGACCCCCTGCGCGTCATCAATCGATGATCGGAACATCCGGCTCGCACAAGGCCGGGCAGGGAGGTTTGGAATGGCGCGATCCGCCGACATCGACATCAACGCGGGCGCGCGCCTCGACAGGCTGCCGATCTGCGGATTCCACTGGCGTATCCTGGCCCTGATCGGCGCCGGCATGTTCCTCGATGCATTCGACATCTATCTCGCCGGCGGCGTGCTGGGCGCGGTGCTCAAGGAAGGCTGGTCGACGCTGGAGCTCAACGCCGCATTCGTCTCCGCGACCTTTGTCGGCATGACGATCGGTGCCTGGTTCTCCGGCATCCTTGGCGACCGCTTCGGTCGCCGCTTCTCCTACCAGATGAACCTTGCGATCTTCGGCCTGGCGTCGATCGCGGCGGCCTTCGCGCCCAGCATGACGGTTCTGATCGGCCTGCGCTTCATCATCGGCATCGGGCTCGGCGCCGAGATCGTGGTCGGCTATGCGACCTTGACGGAGTTCGTGCCGGCCGCCTCGCGCGGCCGCTGGATCGGGCTGCTCGCCGTGATCACCAACTTCTCGCTGTTCGCGTCATCCATGATCGGCCTGTGGGTGATCCCGACGCTGGGGTGGCGCTACATGTTCGCCCTCGTCGGCCTCCTCGCGATGATCGTCTGGCTCTTGCGCAAGTCGATGCCGGAATCGCCGCGCTGGCTCGCCGCCAACGGCCGCGCCGACGAGGCCGAGGCAATTCTTTCGGCGATCGAAGCGGAGGCCGCGCGCAAGGGAACGCTGGCTCCCGTCGCCGCCGGCGCGCCGCCGCAAGAGCCGCCCGGTGCGGTCTGGCGCCTGTTCCAGCCGCCGTATCTCGCGCGCACGCTGCTCGGCAGCCTGCTGCACATCGTCGTCGGCTTCAGTCTCTACGGGTTCATCGGCTGGCTGCCGACCTTCATGGTCAAGGGCGGCCACAGCGTGGTCTCCTCGCTGGGCTACACCACCGTGATGGCGCTGGGCGGGCCGGTCGGATCGCTGATCGGGCTCGTGCTGGCGGACCGGCTCGGACGCAGGCTGTCGATCGTCTGCTCGTCGATGGCGGCTGCCGCGCTCGGCATCGCCTATCCGTACATGCCGGACGGTGTTGCGCTCGCAGGCGTCGGCTTCCTGCTGGTCACTGCGATCTACGTCATGCTGGCGACCGGGTTCGCGATGCATGTCCCGGAACTGTTCCCGACGCGCTACCGGCTTCGTGGCACGGCGATCTGCGCCACATCCGGCCGCATCGCGACCGCGCTGGTGCAGTACGTCGTGGTCGCGATCTTCGCCTGGCAAGGGTTGACCGGCGTGTTGACGACCCTGGCCGGCATCCTCGTGTTCCAGGCCGTGGTGTTTCTCATGTTCGGATTCGAAACCAAGGGACGCTCGCTGGAGGACGCGTCGGCCGTCACGAACGCCGAGGCAGGACATCCATCGTCGATCGCGCGGAGGCCGGCGGACATCGGGGCCTAGAGCATGAAGAGATTGGGTATCAATCGCGTTGACGGCGCGCCCCCTCTCCCGCTTGCGGGGGAGGGCTGGGGTGGGGGCTCCCTCAGCGAGTCATGTCGTGGAGAGAGCCCCCACCCGCATCGCATCTCCGATGCGATGCGACCTCCCCCGCAAGCGGGAGAGGTGAAGCCAGTCTGCCGCAAAGCCAATGCAACCTGACTTCACCATGCCCTAGCCTAGATCGGAGCAGGCCGCCCTGAGCCGATCGCGGAGCCAGCCGTTGGCATTGCTCTGATCGTATCTGCGATGCCAGTACAGCATCCAGTCGAACGGCGCGGACTCGAACGGCAGTTCCTCCATCCGCAGACCGTCGTCCATCAGCACGGCGGCGAGATGCCGCGGCATCACCGCAAGCAGATCGGTGCTCTTCAAGACATGAGGCACGACCAGCCAATGCGGCACATTCAGCGCGATGCGTCTGCGATGGCCGCGTTCGGCGAGCACGTCGTCGACGAAGCGAAGGTCGGTCGGGCTCATCGAGACCTTCATGTGCTCCTGCGCGATGAAGCGCTCGAAGGTCAGCCGCCCGCGCTTGATCTGGTGACCGCTCCGCATCAGGCAGACCATGCGGTCGCGCAGCAGCGTCTCGGAACGGATCGATGCGGAATGCTCGAGCCCCATGCTGACGGCAACGTCGATCTCGTCCCGCTCCAGCGCATCGATCGTGAGAGCGGGCGGCAGATGGATCGTGTTGTAGGAGATCCGCGCATCCGGCGGCCGCGCCGCGGCGAGTCGCGGCAGCAGCAGGCACGCGAGGATGTCCGACATCCTGATCGTGAAGGTGCGCTCGGTCCGGTTTGGATCGAAGCCGGCGTCGCTCGCCATCACGCGCTCGACCTGGCGCAGCACCTGGCGCAGCGGCTCCGCCAGTTCGGTGGCGCGGGGCGTCGGCTTCATGCCGCTCGTCGTCCGCACCAGCAGTTCGTCCTCGAACATCGCGCGCAACCGGTTGAGCGCGTTGCTCATCGCAGGTTGACTGAGGCCGACGCGGTCGGCCGCCTTGGTGACATGACGCTCTGTCAGCAGGGCATCCAACGCGACGAGCAGATTGAGGTCGATGGATCGGAGGTTCATGGCATCATTCATATCGTGAATAGCGAGAGATCACAAATCCATTTCATCTATGGCAATGCGGCGCGTATCAATCGATCTGAACCAAGGAGGCACCAATGAATTCCGAGACGATCAAACGCGAAGTGAAGATCTGCATGTTCGATCAGTACGGCACGGTCGTCGACATGCAGGGCGGCCTGACCAGGATCGCGGCGCCGTTCCTCGCGAAGAAGGGCTGGAAAGGCGATCCGAATTCCTTCGTCACATGGTGGCGCCGCACGCATTTCGAGAATTCGATGATCGATGCGCTGCTGCACCGCGAGCACACGCCCTATCGCGAGATCGGGCATCGCGCGGTGTCGCACGTGATGGACCGCGCCAAGATCGACTACACGATGGATGATGTGCGTTATCTCGTCGGCGAGATCGAGAAGCTGGTGCCGTTTCCGGAAGTGCCGGAAGCGCTCGCGCGGTTGCAAGCCAAGTACAAACTGGTGGTGCTCTCGAACGGCGATCCGGACATGCTCGAGACCGCGAAGCAGTATCACAAGGTCCCGTTCGATCGCGTGATCTCGGTGGCCGAGGCCAATTCGTTCAAGCCGCATGTCGCTACCTATACGAAAGCGGCCGAGATCATGGGCGTGAAGCCCGATCAGGTGCTGTTCGTCGCCAATCATGCCTTCGACTGCATCGGCGCCAAGTCCGCCGGCATGCGGACGGCCTTCATCGACCGGCGCAGCCGCCCGTTCGGCATCACGCCGCACCAGCCCGATATCCTGGTGCCGTCGATGAAGGACCTCGCCGATGCGATCGTCTGATCGCGAGCCGCTGTCGGGCGTCAAGGTTCTCGATCTCTGTCGGGTGGTCTCCGGTCCGTTTGCCACGATGCAGCTCGGCGATCTCGGCGCCGACATCGTCAAGATCGAGGATCCGCGGCAGGGCGACGAAAGCCGGCGCTACGGGCCGCCCTTCATCGGCGGCGAGAGCGCGTATTTCCTGTCGGTGAACCGCAACAAGCGCAGTTGCGCCATCGATCTGAAGTCGCCGGCGGGGCGCGACGCGGCGCTTGATCTTGCATCCGCGGCCGACGTCGTGATCGAGAATTTTCGCCCGGGCACGCTCGACAAATGGGGGCTCGGCTTCGACGCGTTGCGGGCCCGCAAGTCCGACATCATCCTGTGCAGCATCTCGGGGTTCGGCCGCACCGGTGCGGATGCATTGCGCCCCGGCTACGATTTGATCCTGCAGGGCGAATCCGGCGTGATGGACATCACCGGCGATCCGATTGGGCCACCGACCAAGGTCGGCACCTCGATCGCCGATCTCGTCACCGGTCTTTACGCGTCGCATTCGGTGCTCGCCGCCCTGATGCGGAAGAGCCGGACGGGCGAGGGCGGCCGGGTCGACGTCTCCATGCTCGACGCCATGGCATCGCTGCTGACGTTCAACGCCGGCATGTATTTCGCCACGGGAGAGAGCCCGAGGCGCCGGGGCAACGTCCATCCGACCATCAGCCCGTACGAACCGTTCGAGGCGAGTGACGGCTGGATCAATGTCGGGGTCGCGAACGACAAGTTCTGGGCGGCGTTTTGCGACGTCATCGGCCGGCCGAACCTGCGCGATGATGCGCGTTTCGAAACTGCCCCGAAGCGCGCGGCGAGCCGGAACGAGCTCGTCGCGATCCTCGCCCCCATCTTCGCCCGCAGGAGCCGCGCCGACTGGCTGCAGGCGCTCGCCGTGGCCGGTATTCCGTGCGGCGCGATCAAGTCGGTCGGCGAAGTCTGCGAGACGCCGCAACTCACGCAGCGCGGCATGGTCCAGACCGTCAGCCATCCCGCCGCGGGGGAAGTGAGGTTCATCGCGAGGCCAACGCGGTTCGGTGACGAGCCGCCGGCACCTTCCACGCCGCCGCCGATGCTCGGCGAACACACGCGCGAGGTGCTTGCGGAATGGTGCGGCTGGACCGACGATCGGCTGGAGAGATTCGCGGTCGAAGGCGCGTTCGGAGACTTTGGACGGAGCTTCGTGCGATCGCCGAGGTGAATATCGTGATCAAGCGAGTGTCGTCATGAGAGATATCGCCGAGCAGATGATGCGTCGCGCCGTCGCGGACCAGCGGCAGGAATTCGGGTCGTTCTTCCTGTCGCGCTTCTTCGGCCTCGAGATCGCCTACCAAAGCGAGGCGTGCATCGTCTCCTTCGACGTCGAGAGGCCGCTGTTCAACCCGCAAGGCACGCTGCATGGCGGAGTTCTCGCGACCGCGCTCGACATCTCGATGGGGCATCTCGTCAACCTCGTCGCGGGTGCCGGCACCACGCTCGAGATGAAGGTGCAGTATCTCGCCGCGGTCCGCGAAGGGCGCGTGACCTGTCACGCGACCTTCCTGAAGCGCGGCCGGAAGACCTTCTTCGTGCAGTCCCAGGCCTCCACGGCAGCAGGCGAGCCGATCGCGCATGCCACATCGACCTGGCAACTGCTGAGCCGAAGCTGAGAAGCGCGGCCGGTTCGCGTCGGGTCGTTGTCGCGCTGCCGAGGCCCCGTTCCTTCGTACGAAACGGCCACGGGCATTGCCAGGATCATGATCCGGTTTCATACTCCGAACGCCGGAAGCGCATCTCCACGGCGCGGCCGGCGCGAGGATGCGAGAGGCGATACCTCAAAAGCGGGAAAACGGCGATGCGGTTTCATCTCGCATTTGCCTTTGTATCGATGGCGGCGCTGCTCGTTGATCCGACTGCCGCCACGTCGCAGGACATGTTGCGCAGCGTCGACCTCGACAGTCCTGAGATGACGACGTCGGAGATGACGCGCGCCGAGGTTGACGCGCTCCTCAAGGCCGTGCCTCAAGGGGACCGTCGCACTGTGGAATTGGAAGGAAAGCGGCTGTCGCACCTCGATCTCTCGGGCCTCGACTTCTCCGGCGGCAACCTTCATCTCGTCAAGCTCAACCGAACCAATCTGAAAGCCGCGCGCTTCGATCGGGCCGTGCTGAACCAGGCTTGGCTCATCGACGCAGATCTGACGGGGGCGTCCCTCGTCAAGGCATCGCTGCTCGGCACGCAGATGCAGCGCGCCAAGCTTGACGGCGCCGATTTGAGCGGCGCTCGCATCACCGCCGATCTATCCGGTGCCAGCCTGATCGGGGCCAAGCTCGCGGGCGCGGATCTGAGCGCCGATATGCGCAACCAATCGATGGGCCTGATGCGTGGCGTGCTCAAATCCGCCGATCTCCGGAATGCGGATCTGAGCGGCGCCAATCTTGCGCGCGCTGATCTCGAATTCGCGCAGTTGCAGAACGCCAATTTGGCGAACTGCAACCTCAGCAAGGCTGACCTTGCGGGAGCCGACCTATCTGGCGCCAATCTCGCCGGCGCCGATTTCACCGAGACCGACCTCGCCTCGGCCCTCTTGCCGAGCGCGGCCGCGCTGGCAGAGGCCCGCAATCTGGACAAGGCCCGGAACTTGAACCTGGCGCGGCGTCCAGATTAGAGCGTTTTCGAGCGAAGTGGATACCGGTTCGCGTCAAGAAAACGCGTCAAAACAAAAATCTAGAGCCAACGGCTCTAGCGATCGAATTGCGGTGTCCTGCACCAGGACATATATTTTGCCTTGAGAACCGCGCAGCCGCTCATCGTGCGGTGGGCAGGGACCACGGTGGATGGTTGCATGTCGCACCGGAGGTGACGCCATGACCATTTCTCCCACACTGCACAAATATCTCGCAGCGGAAAACATCGCGTACGACGAAATCCCCCATGTGCTGACGATGTCGTCAGCCCTGACCGCCCAGGCATGTCACGTCCCGGGTGATCGCCTGGCCAAGGCCATCGTGTTGCGCCGCAATGGCGGCTACCTGCTCGCCGTGTTGCCGGCATCGCATCACCTCAGGCTGGCGGATCTGAGGGCGAGCTTCGGCGATGATATTGCGATGGCCGCTGAAAGCGAGATCGATAGGCTGTTCGCGGACTGTGCGCATGGGGCGGTTCCCGCTGCCGGCATCTGTTATGGGCTCGACGTTATCGTTGATGACAGCATCCAGATGCAGCCCGAGATCTATATCGAAGCCGGCGATCATGAGACGTTGCTCCATCTCGGTCGTGCGCAATTCGCGCGCTTGACCGCCGGTTCCCTGCACGGCCGCTTCAGTACGCACGACTGAGGGCATGATGGCCGGACCACCTGTCGCTGCGCCTTGACCAAGGCGCAGCACGCATGCGGTCACGCCCGATCTGCTGTATAGTTGCAAGCGAGGGGGCTGCTGCCTTGCAAGGGAGGTCCTCCATGAAGGTCAAGGATGTGATGCACAAGGGCGTCGATTGGGTCAGCCCCGATACCCCGATCACTGAAATCGCGAAATTGATGCAGGGGCACGACGTCGGCTGCATTCCGGTCGGGCAGGACGATCGCCTGATCGGGATGGTGACGGATCGCGACCTCGTCTGCAAAGGTCTTGCGAGCAAGGACTTCAACTCTACGCGCACGACAGCGCGCGATGTGATGACCGAAGGCATCCACTGCTGCCGGGAAGACGACGATCTGGCGAAAGCAGTGCAGCACATGGAGACGCTGAAGATCCGCAGGCTGCCTGTCATCAACAAGAGCAAACGGATGGTCGGCATGGTCAGCCTGGGGGATATAGGCCACTTTGCCGGTGCCGATCTGATGTCCCAATACATGAAGAGCGTGTCGGCTCATCATTGAGGCGAGGCCGGTCTGCCGGAAACCGGCAGATCGGCCGGCACCATGGCCGGACATCGGAGCGGACAGAAGTAGGGGGTACTACCCCATCGGAGCGCCAACGGCTGCTTATTCGATAGATACAATCATGCCTCGCGCCGCAGCATGAGCAGCCCTTCGCTTTCTGCAAACTCGCAGCGAGGATCAGAAAAGACCCGGACTCAAATCCAGGCCGTAAGCGAGCGAGAGAACGAACAGCAGGATTCCGGTTCCACAGAAAAACAGAATATGTTTGAGCACATCGACTCCGATGATCGAGAGGAGTGCGCCGGATATCGCGCTTGCGATTGCAGTCATGTCAGCCTCTCGATCGCAGCTGCCTATTGATGGTTGACGCCGTCTTCGCCTGTTCCAGTCAGTCGCCCGAAGCTGCCATGTTCACAGGGAGGCTTTCATGCTCAGGCGCCGCACACGCCATCAGGACGCCGCCAATCATGCTCGCGCAGGTGCGGGGTCTTCTTTGGTCGAAAGACATGCGGTTGCGACCGTAGTTGCACGATGCTGGTCAATGCGACCACCCTGCTTGATGGCCGTTTCGAAGTTAGAATTCGATCAGTCGCCTCCGAAAAGGAGAGGTGCGACGGAAGGGGCGGAGCGCAAAACCGTCTTGGCTCTCGGAGCAGCGAAGGAAGACAGCGCTACATCGACCCCGGTCAGGACCATGGCCAGGATAGTGACGACCGCCAGGAGGTGATGCACGGCATAACGGCTTTCCCAGTGAAATCGCTCTGCGTCGAATGCCGACCGGCGTCTCGCCGCAACATGATTTGACCCTCCAGTCGTCGTCACGAGCGCTAGCTCGCCGTCATCGCTGCGTTAATAGTGATCGCAAAGTCGCCAATCTGTGTAAGATGTATACTTTGAGGCCGCTGCTGCTCAACATTTGGAAGCCGAATGATAGAACCCGCATCGTGCCCAAAATTTACGCTTTCGCTTTTGGGGCGCTTCGTGCTGACTGGTCCAAACGGTGTCGTCAGCTTGCCGAACAAGAAGCTCTCGGGATTGCTCGCCTATCTGGCTTGCACGGCGCCCGAGCCGCAGCCGCGCGAGAAGCTCTCGACTTTGCTGTGGGGTTCTCACTTCGACGCGCAAGCGAAGCAGAACCTGCGACAGGCACTCTTCAAGCTACGCCAGATTCTGGGCCATGAAGCTCTTGAGGGCCATGGCGAGCTCGTATCGCTGAATGCCACGGTGATCCTGTGCGATGTCGGCCGGTTTGAGGCCTTGGTCCGGGATGGTGGCCGTGAGGCCTTGAGTGCGGCAGCGGATCTCTACCGGGGGCGCCTCATCGATGACGTTAATGTCGGCGAAGAAGGCTGGAGCGATTGGCTGGCTGTCGAACGCGAGCGATTTCAGGAGCTGGCTCTGAGCGCGATGGCCGGGCTTGGTGAAAGAGAGCTGGCTGCCGGTCGCGCCGACCAGGCTTTGAAGGCCGGCCAGCGCGCCAACGCCCTCAACAACATGCGCGAGGATGCGCATCGGCTGATCATGCAAGCCCTGTCGGCTACCGGGCGCAAAGCTGAAGCGCTCAAATACTATCAGGACGTCGTTGCGCTTCTGAAGCGAGAGCTCAACACGGAGCCGGATGCGGCAACCAAGGCGCTCGTCGCTGAACTGCGCAGAGCGCAGACACTGATTGAATCGGCAGCTGTCAGCGAGATCGAGATATCGTTTCCACCCGCGCCGGCTCCGATGATGGCCGTGGATCAGCCATCCATCGTGGTTCTGCCGTTTCGGAACATGAGCGACGATCCGGAGCAGGATTACTTCGCTGACGGTGTTACCGAGGACATCATCACCGCTTTGTCGCGCTTCCGCGGATTCGTGGTCATCGCACGCGGGTCGAGTTTCGCCTTCAAGGACAAGGGGCTGACCAGCCGGCAGATCGCGCGACAACTCGGTGTTCAATACGTCCTCAGCGGCAACATCCGCAAAGCAGGCAATCGCATTCGTGTGTCGGCCGAATTGACCCATGCCTACGATGAGGTTCAAGTCTGGTCGGAGCGCTACGATCGCTCTATCGTCGATGTCTTCGATCTACAGGACGACATCAGCGCCAGCGTCGCCGCGGTGGTCGACCCCGCCGTACGGGACGCCGAGATCAAACATGCGCGCCGCAAGCCACCAGCCAATCTTTCAGCTTACGACATATACCTGCGAGCTCTTCCGCACCTATGGGGTGGAACGCGTGACGACATCATGATGGCGATTGCATTGCTGCGGCAATCCCTCACCCTTGATCAAATGCGCACAACTACGCTTGCAGCGCTCGCCTGGGGCCTCGTCATGGCTTCACCCCTTGGAGCGACGGCGTTGCCGGAAACGCTCGTCGAGGCGCTCAGTCTTGCGCGCCGCGCGGTCGAACAGGACGGCACGGATGCTTTTGCCCACGCAGTCTACGGCTTCACGCTGTTCGGTCCTGTCGGCGACAACGAGCAGGGGCGCATCCACTGCCTGGAAGCCGTGCGCCTCAATCCAAGCTCCGCCTTTGCCTGGGGCATTCTGGGCATGATCGACAGCATGGGCGGGGACTACCAAAATGCCGTCGCATGCCTCCAACGATCAATCGTCCTCAGCCCCTACGACAACATGCTCCATTTCTGGATGACAGGTTTGGCCGCGTCATGCTTTGCGCTCGGGCGCCACGAGGAAGGCATTTCCTGGGCGCGCAACTCGGTCCAGCAAAATCCAAGCAACGGCACAGGTCATCGCATGCTGGCAGCAAACCTGGCGGCAGTCGGCCGTCTGCAGGAGGCTTGCGACGTCACTCGCGAACGTGACGCCGTGCAGAAGACGACAATCGGCGAGCTTCGTGCCGTGCGCTTCTTCAAGCAGGACGAGGCCCTCGAGCGCTACTTGACGGTGCAGCGCATGGTTGGCGTTGCCGACTAGCCATCAGACGCCGACCGCGGCCAGCAGCGTGCGAATGCTCATGAAGATCAGGATGAGCGAGCCCACCGTCCACAGGGTCGCCCGGATCTCGTGAATCTGGCCGGTGAGATAAGCAATGAAGTGTAGAAGGCGCGAGATCACGTAGCCGTAGAGCAGCCACTGGGCTAATCTCAGCGATGGCTGGGTCAGGATATAGAGCAAGCCCGCGACCAGAAAGTACGGAAGACTTTCGAGGTCGTTCATCTGGACTCGGCGGACCCGCTCGACGCGCTCATTCGGCAGGAGTTGCGCCGGATCTGGCGCGGGGTTCATGGGCGTCTTCTTGATATCCTCCGGCGAACGGTAGCCGCCGTTAACTCCGATCATGCGGAATACGGTCAGCCACGACATAGCCACAGCCTTGAGGATCGTCAGGCTGGCAGCGATGACGTAGGTAGCGAATAGAGGATCGTTCAGATTGAACTTGTCCAATGCCTTGCCCCCATAGGTCGCGGACCGCATCTATGACCTAGCGCGTTTCCCAGCCAAATGCAGGGGCCGTTCGCGCAGGACCGTGCTTCCCGTGCGAGTGCTGATCGAAGGATGCCGGCTTGGGTCATCAGTTTTGCGGGAGGAAACGGCTGAAGGAAGGTAGCCTGAGACAAAGCTTGACAATGAGAGGGAATGCGAGGACCGGGATGACGCACGCAGCGACGTAGCCCTCCGCGAGAGATGGTAGACCGAAGCTGGCCGCTGCCCACACGAGAGTGACGTTACGGCTTCCGCTCACGAGGCCTATTGTTCCGGCGATCTGCAGTGTCATTCGGCCTGCAATATTGACCCCCTAAGCCGGGGGATCGGCGTCCAAAATTGACCCCCTGTAGGTTGGTCTGTTGCGCTGCCTGCTTTGGAATGAAGCAGGTGGTCGGGGATGCTGGTCGTGGAGACGATTGCGCGGATTCGGCGCGAGCACTTCATCAAGGGCAAGACGATCAAGGAGATCGCCCGCGACCTGAAGGTGTCGCGGAACACGGTCCGGAAGGTGCTGAGGTCCGGAGAGACCTCCTTCGAGTACGAGCGGCAGGTGCAGCCGCGGCCAAAGCTGGGGCGGTGGGCATCGGAGCTCGATAGGCTGCTGGCGGCGAACGCGACCAAACCGGCTCGTGAACAGCTGACGCTGATCCGGATCTTCGAAGAGCTGCGCGGGGGCGGCTACGACGGCGGTTACGATGCCGTGCGGCGTTACGCCAGGCGGTGGAGCAAAGAACGCGGGCAATCGACCGCGGCCGCTTATGTCCCGCTGTGCTTTGCCCCCGGCGAAGCCTACCAGTTCGACTGGAGCCACGAGGTGGTCTTGCTGAGCGGCACCACGGTGATGGTGAAGGCCGCCCATGTCCGGCTCTGTCACAGCCGCATGCTGTTCGTGCGGGCCTATCCGCGGGAGACGCAGGAGATGGTGTTCGACGCCCACGACCGGGCGTTCGCCCTGTTCAAAGGCACCTGCACCCGCGGCATCTACGACAACATGAAGACCGCCGTAGAGACGATCTTCGTCGGTAAAGGGCGTCTCTACAATCGCCGCTTCCTGCAGATGTGCAGCCACTATCTGGTCGATCCGGTCGCCTGCACGCCAGCGTCGGGCTGGGAGAAGGGCCAGGTCGAGAACCAGGTCGGGCTAGTCAGGGAACGCTTCTTCACGCCGCGGCTGCGGTTCAAAAACCTCGACGAGTTAAACGCCTGGCTGCTCGACAAATGCATCGCCTACGCCAAGGCTCATCGCCATCCGGAACTGGTCGATCAGACGATCTGGGAAGTGTTCGAAGCCGAACGCCCCAAACTCGTTCCTTATGCCGGCCGCTTCGACGGCTTCCATGCGGTGACGGCATCGGTCTCCAAGACCTGCCTGGTGCGCTTCGACAATAACAAATACTCGGTCGCAGCCAGCGCAGTCGGACGACCGGTCGAGGTTCAAGCCTATGCCGATCGCATTGTGATCCGTCAGGATGGACGCATCGTTGCCGAGCACCCGCGATCCTTTGGCCGCGGCGATACCGTCTACGACCCCTGGCATTATGTGCCGGTGCTCGCCCGCAAACCCGGCGCCTTGCGCAACGGTGCTCCCTTCAAAGACTGGGTGCTGCCGGCCGCGATCGAGCGGATCCGGCGCAAGCTTGCCAGCACCGACGATGGCAATCGGCAGATGGTCGACATCCTCAACGCGGTGCTGACTGACGGTCTGCCCGCGGTGGAAGCAGCCTGTGCCGAAGCGCTCAGTCACAGCGTCCATTCCGCCGATGTCGTGCTCAATATCCTGGCCCGTCAACGTGAACCCGCCCCACCGGCCAACATCATGACGCCGGCCGCACTGACGCTCCGTCATGCGCCGATCGCCGATTGTGCCCGCTACGACAACCTCCGGAGGACCATCTAATGGAACGAACCCAAATCTTCGACCTCATGGGCGAACTCAAGCTCTACGGCATGAAGGCTGCCTTCGACGAGATCATGGCAACTGCCGTCAAACGCCAGCACGAACCTCAGCGCATTGTCGGCGACCTGCTCAACGCCGAGATCAACGAGAAGCAAGCCAGGTCGATCAAATACCAGCTCACCATTGCCAAGCTGCCGCTTGCCAAGGACATTGCCGACTTCCAGTTCGACGGCACGCCGATCAATCAGACTCTCGTCAATGATCTCGCTGGCGGCGGCTTCATCGCCCAACAACGCAACGTCGTGCTGGTTGGCGGCACCGGCACAGGCAAGACCCACCTGGCCATTGCCATCGCCAGAAGCTGCATCCGATCCGGAGCTCGCGGCCGCTTCTTCAACGTAGTCGACCTCGTCAATCGCCTCGAGACCGAGACCCGCAACGGACGGCAAGGACGGCTCGCCGAGCATCTGACCCGGATGGACTTCATCGTGCTGGATGAACTCGGCTATTTGCCCTTCGCCCAGTCCGGTGGCCAGCTTCTCTTCCACCTCGTCAGCCGGCTCTATGAGCGCGCCTCTGTCATCGTGACCACCAATCTCGCCTTCGGCGAATGGCCGAGCGTGTTCGGCGACGCCAAAATGACCACCGCGCTGCTCGACCGGTTGACCCATCACTGCGACATTGTCGAGACCGGCAACGACAGCTGGCGGTTCAAGAGCCGAGACGACGATCACGCCACCCGCGCTCGTCTCGCCTCCGCTATCCCGGCCAGCTCCGACGAGACGAGCGCTACCAGCAAAGCCCGCCGCGCAAAGGGGTCAAAATTGGACGCCGATGAGGGGTCAAATTTGAACGCCGATTGACAATCTGCAGCCCTGGTCTCGCGAATGTTAGAGTGCGAAGCAGTCGCAATCGCAATCATTGGAATTGCATCGGTCCGAGATCGGTAACTACCTCGTAAGGACTCTTGCGGCCCGCTATGTGCGGCCGCACGATGCGCGTGACACCCATTGAAGCCTGTCGAAGTCGTCGCCGGCGTCAGCCAGGCGCTACAGAAGCGCTATGGAAAAATGCACGCAATGGGAGCGTTAGATCGTCCGATCAACCGCCATTGAAAAAGACGAATGTGGAAATGCTGCACCCGGAGATTTTTGATCTTAGGGTGTATCTCGGAGGCATCGATACTCAGGCTCTTGGTCGAGCCCACGTCCGCCGCCGCAATCGGATTGCGATCTTGGACTATCGGTGCATCAGTAGCAAAGGTTCCCAGAAAAACCGCGACGCTTCGGCTCGCGCTTCGTGCAGGCCGATGCCGATATCGCGGAGAAAATCGGGCTTGTCTCTGATATCCGCGCGCAACTCTGCCCTGAAACAGGCTCGCTGCCGCCACATGGCAGGCAGGCTGAAGATCGCACCGAGGCGCAGATGATCGTCGCCCGATTCAAGCTGTGCATAAGCGCGCATGATGGTACTCCGATTTTGCGACCGGGATGTCCCGGCACGTCGCTGTGTGACGCCACTTGAAGCTTGTCGTCGTCGTCGGTGGCGTCAGTCAGGCGTTACGGAAGCGTTACTTTTGCTCGGAGGTGCTTCGAATGTGCCCAGGAAGGCCTTCATCTTGCAGATCCCGCGTGCGCCAAAGGACGGCGCGCCGTCCCGAGGTTGGGTCTTTCGCTGCAGAAGGGGGCTTCGAGCCGGCCGGACCAAATGGCGGTGTCGATTTGCCGAGCAAGGAGCTTGCGGGCTTGTTGGCCTATCGCGAAATTACATGACAGTGCACTAAACCGGCCGATGAGTGTACACCAAGGTTGCGCTCTATTCCTGCCCAGAAGCCATCCACGACCGCCAACGCGCGCGGCAATATGGATTGCTTCCGCCTTCGCTCATTGAGCGTCGGTGGACGAGTCGCTTCGCTCGCACGACGAACGACCGTTTTCGGATGCGACCGGTTGATCCGATGGGTAAATCGGCAAGAACCCGTCCACTTGCCGGTCCACCGCCACTACTCCCGGAAGAAGAACGCCTCAGTCAATGCTGACGTGATGCGTGGGAGGTTCGTCCGAGTTCGCAGCTTTATTCTGGATGGTAGCCAAATGGCGCGCCCCGGCCGATGAAGATGGGCACTATTGCCTCGCCGTGGCGCTATGATGCAACGGCCGGTGAAGCGAGCCGGCCGGATAACCTGCGACGGACTGCGATCTTGCGCTACGCCTCATGGCGGCTGTCTTCCCGATTTTCGCGGGTGGTCCGGTCATCCTTCGATGGCGGCCATTTTCGATTAATCCCGGGAACGGCGCGATGGGCCAGATCCGGACATATGAACCAAGCATGTGGTACGATTTGTTAGCCGAGTGAATGGCGGGGAAAATGGACATCGCCAAGAAGATCATCACAAAGCTCCCGCTGGAGGAGCTATGGAACGAAAAGGGCACTCTGAACGCACGACGCGTCTCGTCGCGCCTGAATGCGGCTGACGTAATAGAAATGCTAAAGGCAGGGGCGACCTTCGTCGTCGCTGACGTGGGGAGACCGCCTTACTGGATAGATCCAGCCCATCGCTTCGAGTTCTGGAAAACTGAGGTGAAGCCCCGACTTGCAGATTTCGGTCAGGCTTTCCTTGACCAATACCCAGGCGGGTATTGCTATTTCGCCTCAAAGTGGCATCTCGCTGATGAGCTTGCACTGATAGTCGTTGAACGACACCACTGATCGGCAAGCGTGGCGCCGATCATGGCCGTCCAGCGGACGGGTGGAACCGTGTCAGAAACTCAGCAATCTCGCTATCACTCGCCTGCCAACGTGGCCCACGCTCGCTTCTCAATAGGGAGAGGCCGAGGAGTTCTAACGGGCAATCGGCCATAAGCTGGAGCGTTCCTTTCTTCGCGATCCAGCGCTCCTCGCCGTCCTTATCGATACGATCAACGGAATATCCAAGTTCGATCAGTGCGAGATACGCTGGGACTTCCGTATTGCCTGCGGCCGCAACGCTTTCTTGCGCCATCTCATTCCCCGTGCCGTCCAGATAGTGTTTGAGTATCGCCTCGTGCATCGCGATCGACCTTGCCTGCTGTCCGCGATGACCGCAATTGCACAAGGGCGCACGTTAGCCCGCGATGCGCATCGGGTGCTTTGGGTTGCGGCGTATGAATTCATCAACGTCCCGCAATCGTTCTGGCAATGGTTCAGCGTCGGGGTGGCTCCGATAGCTCCAGAAGCGGAAACCTGCTGACCAGAGGGCTTGCACCTTCTGCCATTGTTCGGCGTCGGACTGCTTCGGAGCTTTGAACGACCGACCCATCTCATGGAGACAAGAGCCGCACTGCGGACAAGTCGCGCCCGTGTCCGCCCGCACCTTCCACGATTTCCGACACTCGAAACAGGCATGGGCTATGAGGTAATCGCCTCCGCGCACCGCTTGAGGCGGACGTGGGTCGGCGCGCGTGCCTGTGGAGCGCCGCAAATCCATCCGTCGAGCTTTTTCCCAGCCGCCTACCATCCGGGGAGAATGACAGCGGACCCCAATGTCTGCAATGGGGCCATTCGCGTCGATATTGCCAAGTCCGCCTTCTCGACCGCTATCGACAATACCCGACTTTACCGACCGAGAGCTGGGCGCGGATCTCGACCGATTAGGACGGCAAGATAAAAGCGACGATGTCGCTCCGTGCCGTTGGGGGTCGTAAGCCTTTGCCTGCACATTGTTTTGGATGGCACTGCAGCGGCACCGCATGAAGTGGCCTGGTGCCGCTCGAACCGAAAAAGCATTCAAAATCAACGTTCCGAGCGCCATCGTTCGTAGCATGGCGTTTTGTTGCGCGCGCTCGGCGGGATGTCCGGCCAAGATCGCATGGGAGGCCGCTGCCGGACCAACAGAGCGCCGTCAAGGCTCGCGCTGCGCGCGACCGGCTCCGCCGGCTTGCGGCCTTGACTGCGCTCCGCTGGCCCGGCTCTTTTGCTTCCATGCGTTCATGGCCTGCTCTGCGCGATCGCGCTCATGCTGCAAAGAAAGTGCAAGTTCGCAGGGCTGCAGCGTGACTTGGCGTAGACATCGGCCGTTCTGTGGATCGGTCCGGCTTGCCACAGTGGCGCCATGGCTCCCCCTCACAAATCGCAGCTACGGCGTCCGCCGGACAGCGCCCCACTTGACGACCTCTACGACTATGCGCGTGCGCCCGCGCGTCCTGGTCGACGACGGGCCAAGCGCGCTTCGGTGACATGGGCGGTGACGGACGACTGGCCGAAGGACGTGCCGGTGACCGAAACGGAGATTGATGTCTTCGAAGCTTGGTTTGGCGACCTGTTCGACGAGTTGTTTGGAAAGAACTGAGGGGACATCACCATGGCTGCAACGGTTCGGGTGGCTCTCTATCTGCGGGTCTCGACGGGACGGCAAGCCGCTAGCGATCTCTCCATCCCGGATCAGCGCCGCCAGACGAAGGGCTATTGCGCATCGCGTGGGTGGGAGATCGTCGCCGACTATGTCGAGCCGGGCGCGTCTGCGACCGACGATCGGCGGCCGGAGTTCCAGCGCATGATCGACGCGGCGACGGCCAGGGCGCCGGCGTTCGACGTGATCCTCGTGCACAGCTTCAGCCGGTTCTTCCGCGACCAGTTCCAGCTTGAGTTTTACGTCCGCCGGCTGGCCAAGAACGGTGTCCGTCTGGTGTCGATCACCCAGGAGCTCGGCGACGATCCGATGAGCAACATGATCCGCCAGATCATGGCGCTGTTCGACGAATATCAGTCCAAGGAGAACGCCAAGCATACGCTGCGGGCGATGAAGGAGAACGCCCGGCAAGGCTTCTGGAATGGCGCGCTGCCGCCGATCGGCTACCGCATCGTGGATGCCGCCGAGCAGCGCGGCCACCGCACCAAGAAGACGCTGGAGATCGATCCCATCCAGGCCGAGACCGTGCGGCTGATCTATCGCTTCGCGCGCGAAGGAAACGGCTCCTCCGGGTCGATGGGTGTCAAATCGATTGCCAAGCATCTGAACGAATCCGGCATCCGAACCCGGGACGGCGGACGCTGGGGGGTCGATGCCGTGCACAAGGTGCTGACGCGAACGACGTATATCGGCCGCCACCGCTTCAACACCAAACATTGGAAGACCCGCGAGCGCAAACCGGAGGCCGAGGTGATCGAAATGGCCGTGCCGCCGATTATTGACGTTGCCGAGTTCGAGACCGTGCAGACGCTGCTGAAGACGCGCTGCCCGGCTCTCACCGCGCCGCGCATCGTCAGTGGACCGACCCTCCTTACCGGCATCTGCTTTTGCGCCACCTGCGGCGGCGCGATGACACTGAGGACCGGGAAGAGCGGGAGATACAGGTACTACACCTGCTCGACCAAGGCCCGGCAGGGCGAGACCGGATGCAAGGGCCGCACTGTTCCGATGGAAAAACTGGACAGCGTGGTGGCCGAGCACATCGAGGAGCGCCTTTTGCAGCCCAAACGTCTCGAGGAAGTCCTGTCGGCCGTCCTGCATCGCCGGAAGGTGCGCGCCGAGCGCCGAACGACGCATATCGCCGAATTGCGCAAGCGTGGGGCCGAAGCAGAAGCCAAACTCAAGCGGCTGTACGACGCCATCGAAAACGGGATCGCCGACGTCTCAGACCCGATGCTCAACGAGCGTGTGACCGAGCTGAAGGCGATCCGCGACCAGGCCCGCGCCGACGCGGAGCGGGCCGAGGGCGCGCTGGATCGGGCTGAGCCGAGCATCACACCCCAGGCGCTGAAAACCTTCGCCAGCCTGGCCCGCGGGCGCATGCGGACCGAATCGGGCGGCTATCGCCGCGATCACCTGCGCGCGCTGGCCCAGCGCATTGAGGTGGACGCGAAAGAAGTTCGCATCATGGGATCGAAAAGCGTGCTCTTGCGCACTCTCGTCGCCGCATCCGGCGCAAAATCGGCAGGATTTGGAGTGCCCAGTTTTGTACCGAAGTGGCGCACCCGACACGATTCGAACGTGTGACCTTTGCCTTCGGAGGGCAACGCTCTATCCAGCTGAGCTACGGGTGCGTACCGGCCACCATTTAGCTGATTGGCTCCGGGTCGGCAACGGCGTTGTCCGGCCGGTTCAGGGCTGTAAACTGCCTGCGCCATGACAGGCCTTGCGGAAAAAGGCCGTCTTTCGAGGGAGTTTGCCATGCGTGCGCTGGAATTCGGCTGGTATCTGCCCACGCATGGCGACACCACGGCCTACGGGCTGATGGAGGCGCAGGTCGCGGGGTCGCCGGAACTCTGCGACCGCGTGGTCAAGGCGGCCGAGGATGCCGGGTTTGAATATCTCCTGATCCCGGTCGGCTCGGTGTGCTGGGAGGCCTGGATATCCGGCGCCTTCATGGCGGCACGCTCGGCGCGGATCAAGCCGCTGATTGCGGCAAGGCCGGGCTATATCAACCCGGTGCTGATGGCCAAGATGATCTCGACCTTCGACCAGATGTCGGGCGGGCGGATTTGCATCAACCTGATCGCGGGTCAGAACGAGAGCGAGGTCGAAGGCGTGCGCTACGCCAAGGAGGAACGCTACGCGTTGATGGAGGAGGAGGTCTCGATCCTGAAGGCGCTGTGGACGACGCGGGGGCCGGTGAACTTCCAGGGCAAGTTTCATACGATCTCGGGTGCGCATATCCGGCCGCGTCCGCTGCAGCAGCCGTTTCCAAAATTCTATCTCGGCGGCGGCTCGCGGCAGGCCTGGGAGGTCTCGGCGAAGCATTCCGACGTCCATCTGTTCTGGGGCGATCTGCCGGAGCGCATCGCGGAGAATATCGCCGAGATCCGGCGGATGGCGCGGGCGCATGACCGCGAGGATGCGATCGGCTTCGGCATGCGGCTGCAGGTGATCTGCCGTGAGACCGAGGCGGATGCCTGGCAGGCGGCCGACCAGTTGGTGCGCCACGCCACCGAGCGGCAGAAGCAGGAGATGAAGACGCTCTATGTCAGGTCCGAGGCCAACCAGCGCGTGCAGCAACTCGCGCGCGACTATGGTGACCTCCTGATGCCGCATCTGTGGACCGGGATCACCAAGGTGCGGCCCGGCGCCGGCATCGCCGTGGTAGGCAATCCCGAACAATGCGCCGCGACCTTGCAGCAATTCATCGACGTCGGCTGCCACTCCTTCTGCCTGTCCGGCTATCTGCATGACGAGGAGGCCGAGCGGTTCGGCCGCCTGATCCGCCCGATCCTTGCCGCGAACAATCGCGGGCGGCTCGCCGCCTGAGGTGCGGTCGGGAAGCTTTCCGAAAATTCATGGGTGAATCGGCGCCCAACGCGCCATGATCCAGCTGCATCGCATCGGCGGCACCAATGGAGTTGAACCATGCATCATCGAGCCTGGCTTGCGGCACTGGCGCTGCTCATTGCGACGACGGCCCACGCGCCGATCGCGTCGGCAACGCAGGCGCAGATCGAGCGTGACCAGAAGCCGGTCAAGGAGGTCGCCAGCGGTCGCATTGCCGTCGGCAGCGCGACCTTTCCGGTCTATCTTTCGGCCGATTGGTCCAATCCGCTGCCGGACGTCACCCGCGCGGTGCTGGTGCTGCACGGGGTGTTGCGCAATGCCGACGACTATTTCCGCGCGGCGCTGAGTGCGCAGGCCGCGGCCGGCGATATCGGCAAGAGCACGCTGATGATCGCGCCGCAATTTTTGATCGAGCCTGATGTCGAGGCGTTCAAGCTGCCGGCGGAAACGCTGCGCTGGAGCCTCTATGGCTGGCAGGGCGGCGAGCCCGCGGTCGCGCCGAATCCTGCGAGTTCGTTCGAGGCGCTCGATGCGATCCTGGCCAGGCTCGGCGACCGCAGGCTGTTTCCGAGCCTGAAGCAGGTCGTCGTGTTCGGCCACTCCGGCGGCGGCCAGGTGGTGCAGCGCTACGCGATCGCGGTGAAGGGCGATCAAGTACTGCTCCGTGAGGGCATCGGCGTGCGCTACCGCGGCGATGCAGGCCCGCGACAACGGCACGCCGAACCACAGCGTGTGGGATGTGCCTGGCGTCGGCCACGAGGGCGGCAAGATGCTCAACTCGCCCTGCGGCCTGACCGCGGTGTTTGACATCCCCGGCTGCGAGGCGGCGCGCTGATACCGCACACCGGAATTTGTGCGTGAAATCGGTGGCAAGCGGCGTGAGGATTGCCTACGCTCGTCTCGCGAATGGAGCATCAGAACCGACAGCTCGATGGAGAACATCATGAGAGCAGGTTTGATCACGCTTCTGACAGCCAGCGCGTTCCTCAGCTTGACCCCCGCCAACGCCGCAGAGGGATGTGGCGACGGTTGCCACAGGACCTCACGAGGTGCCTGTGTGATCGACGGCTGGGGCACCAGCGCACGGGTCAGGAACGAGTGCCCCGCCACCTCGCGCCCACGTCCCCCCTGTAGTGGCGGTGGTTTCATCTGGCGGCGCGACTACCAGGCTTGTTCCCAGACGACGAAGGATTGGCTCTAGGCACCGAGGTCGCCGGTGCGTATGTCGCGCGGCGACCCGGTCCACGCGCCTTAGGACTTCACGGCCGACGCCTGCGCCGGCCGATAGGCGGCGGCGTCCGTCGTGAACTCGGCGTGGCCGTAGTCCTTCAGCAGACTTTCGATTCGCTTGACCAGCCGCCGGTCGGCAGCCTCGCGGAGGCCGGGAATGCGCGACGCCAGCCGGTAGAGCGCAAGCCGGCTGAACAGGAAGATCCCGACCAGGGCCGTCACGGTGCGATCCCCCGCTGTGACCGGTACGCCGATCGATGCGGCTCTTGCCCTGTCGCCGTTCAGGAAGCTGTTCAGGAAGAACGTCTTCGCGAAGCTGCGTTCGAAGAATTCGAACAGACGGCTGCCGAAGGATTCGTCGGAGCGCAAGGTTGCCGCCATCGTGGCCCGGACCAGTTCGCCGCAGGTCTTGTCGTCATAGCCGGCCCGCAGCGTCGCAGAGCGCAGCAGCATGAGGTCGACAATACCCTTCGGCGTATCGGCGAGCAGGTCCTCCGGCAGGCCGAGCAGGACGCAGCGGTAGCGCGCAAGCTCGACGCGGGCCCGTTCCTCCGCCGTGAACGCCGTGCGGCCGTCGGCCAGCACCTTCTGCGCAAGCAGGAAGATCGGGATCAGTCCGGCCGGCATCTGGTCGACCTGCGGAATCGGGATGCCATAGACCGAAATGTCCCAATTGTCGGCGCGGCGCATCACGTTGGCGCGCACCATCGAGTGCATCAGCCGCACCATTGCCGCTGCCTTGAAGCCCGCGCCGAACCGCCCGAGCGCACCTGGAAGCACCGAGGTGGCAAAGAACGTCGCGGTCTCCTTGACGCGCCGCGCCGACGTGCCGCTCGACAATGCGTTGGTGATCGCCATCGGCAGCGCCGCGTATTTGTTCATGAAGGTCGCAAGAAACGCGCCGCGGATGATGAAGGGGCTGAGATTGGCGGCGGCGTTGCGATCGATCCGCGCGCCTTCCTCGACCAGCTTCATGTCGAGCCAGGCGGGCGTGCGCTCCATGTCGCGGATCAGCGCGATCAGTTCGCCTGGCGCATCGGCCACCGTCTCGACGCCCGCATCGCAGGCCTGAACCAGCATGGTGACCAGCCGGCGGAAGCCGTATTCGCGCATCAGCGCCGCATAGGCGTCGGCGGGCGGATCGCCCATCATCGTGTAGCTGCGGATGAACGCCATACGGTCGGGATCGGCCAGTAACGCCGCGCGGGCGGCGTCGAATTTTGCGGGGAGCACGCTTGGGCTGCCGGCATCTTGCGTAAATCGTTCCGGGACGATGGAGAAGTCGACCTTGCCGTAGATCCCGGGATTCCTCTCCTTCTGCGCGGCGACGTTGCTGCGCAGCTTTTCCAGCGTTCCGGCCTGCATCCGCGGCTCTCCCTGATCTTCATTGGCTGCCGCAAATTTATATCAAGCGATAGGAAATGCAATAAATAATATCGTGTGATATGATTTTCCGATGAGCGCACGAAACAACCCCCTCCCGCCGCCGACGCGATCGGCCACGACCCCCTACAAGAAGGGTGACGAGACCCACGACCGCATCCTCAACGCCGCGCTCGCGGCGTTCGGCAACAGCGGCTTCGCCCGGGTGACCACCCGGCAGATCGCCGAGGAGGCGGGCATCAACCTGCCCGCGCTCAACTATTATTTCGGCAACAAGGAAGGCCTCTATCTCGCCTGCGCGCATGAAATCCTGGCGCGCTATCGCGAGAGCATGGCAGCGGTCGGCGAGGCTGCTGCCGCGTCGCTGGAGGGACCGCCTGATCCGGACGGCGCCCGCGCGCAGTTGAAGCTGCTGCTCACGGCGCTGGCGCGCTTCCTGCTGACATCGGCGAGCGAGCAGAATCGCCTGTTCGTCCAGCGCGAGCTGGCGGATCCCGGGCGGGCTTTCGAGGTTCTCTATGCCGGGCTGTGGCGGCCGGGAATCGAGCTCGTGGCCCAGCTGATCATCGCAGCGTCCAGCGCGCGATTGACGACGGCGCAGGCGCGCGTCCGCGCCGTGATGATGATCGCCGGGCTGACCGGCTTCCAGTCCGGCGCGCCGATCATTTCGCGGACGATGGGCAAGGCGGCCTCGCTGACGATGGTGATCGAAGCGCTCGAAGCGCAGGTCGACGCGCTGGCGCGCTGACGAACGCCTCGCGATCCGCCTGCGGACTGCGCCTTACACCGGCACGATCACCTTGCCGATCGGCCACAGCGCGATGCCGGCAAGCTTGAGATGTGCCCAGGCGAAGGGGATGCCGATGATGGTCACCGCGAGCAGGATCGCGGTGATCACATGGCCGATCGCAAGCCACCAGCCGGCCAGGATGAACCAGATCAGATTGCCGATCACGCCGAGCGGTCCGGTTCCGATATCGGACATGCCGGTGACTTCGTCGCGGCGTACCGCACGCGAGCCGAACGGCAGCAGCGTGTAGACCGCGATGTTGAACGCCGCGCGTGCCCAGGGCAGCCCGATGATGGTGACAGCCATGATGACAGCGGCGATCAGCCAGCCGAACGCCATCCAGGCGCCGCCGATCAGGATCCAGAGGATGTTCAGGAGGATAGACACAGGCTGCATGGCTGACACCTTCGCGCCGCTTCGGACGCCCCCAATATAGGCTGATGTCGGGCGTGGCGGTAGGTGCGGCCAAATGCGCGCTCGCCGCGTTGCATCTCTTTGATCGCGGCTAGAGCTTCGGTCCTGATTGAATCAGAACCGAAGCTCTAGATTCTTGTTTTGACGCGTTTTCTTCACGCGAACCGGGTCCACTTCGCTCGAAAACGCTCTAAGCTCGCGCGGCCGTGCAGGACGACGAGAAGCCTGCATCGGAAAGGGAGAGCAACAATGAGAAAATTACTTGGGGCGGGCGTTCTGGCAGTGCTGGCGTTGACTGCGCAGGCCGCTGTGCGAGCCGAGGACGCCGTGCGGTTCGCGCCGCTCAAGGCCGAGGAACTGTCACCACCGCAAAAGTCTTGGGCAGACCTGATCAGCGCGCCGCCGCGCAACGCCAAGTTCACTGTGCCGCCCTACCGCGCCTATATCCGCAACCCCGATCTGGCGCCGAAGCTGTCGAACCTGTCGGACTATCTGCGCTGGAACACCTCGCTGCCGGCGCGGCTGAGCGAAATGGCGATCCTGATCACGGCGCGGCACTGGACCGCGCAATACGAATGGTCCGCGCACTATCCGCTGGCGATGAAGGGCGGGCTCGATCCGAAGATCGCAGACGCCATTGCCAAGGGCACGCGGCCCGACGGCATGAAGGACGACGAGGCCGCGCTCTACGATCTCGGCATTGCGCTTTATCGCGACAGGAAGGTCAGCGACGCGGTCTACAAGGCGGCGCAGGAGAAATTCGGCGAGCGCGGCATCATGGATATCATCGGCATCATGGGCTATTACGACCTGGTCTCGATGACGCTGATCACGATGCAGGCCGGCTCCGCCAATGACAGCGTGCCTCCGCTCCCGGTGCTGGAGAAGTAGCTGCGTCCGCAGCTGTCTCGCTATCCTACCTCGTCCGCTTGCGGGTAGGGCAATCGCATAAGAGTCTATGGGGCTATATCCTCGTCCCCCGCCGTCATCGCCCGGCCTGTGCGCAATTGCGCATGGACCGGGCGATGACAGTGCGGGGTGACACATACGATCGTCGTCCTGGCGAAAGCCAGGACCCATAACCACCGTATTTGCTTGTTAACGGGAACGCTGCCCCAGCGTCGCGCAGCAATTCTCATTCGGGGTAATGGGTCCTGGCTTTCGCCAGGACGACGATGAGGATGGGTTCGCGATTCAAGGCGCCCCACATCACGCGCTGTCATCACCCGCGCACACGGGTGATCCAGTATTCCAGAGACGGAGTGCTGGAGCCGACAAGCCGCAGCGTACCGGTCGCCTGCACGATTTCTGAATAATAGAATAATGCCGCTGATTTGCCCGACGTGTCAAGTTGCCGTGTCGAAGGCCGGCGGCTGCCGGCACCTTTGCATGGGGTTGTTTTCGATATTTTGGCAGCGCGCCCCTGGGACAAGCTATCGCATCCGGTTATCGGTCTCGTTCTATGAGCGCAATATACGATAGCCCTGCGCAAGCGGGAGAGGGTGCAGTCCCGTCGCGATTGCCCTCTGATCTGCCTTACCGCCTGAAACCGCTGGCGCGCGAGTAGCTCTGGCGACCTTCCTGGGCCGTGCGTGCCGCCATGCTGGCGCGCGCCTCGCTGGCGACCGGGGTCGCCGGCTTCAGGTCCTCGAGGAAAATCGGCCTGGCGAAGTAATAGCCCTGGGCGTAGCGGATCTTGGTCGCCGCCTGCAGATAGGTGAGCTCCTCATAGGATTCGATGCCCTCGGCGATCACGGTCATGCCAAGCGCTTCGCTCAGCGATTCGATCGCGCGCAGGATGCCCTGGCTGCGCGGCCGTTGATGGATGTCGGTGATGAAGGAGCGGTCGATCTTGATCTCGTCGGCGGTGATGTCGGCGAGCGCCGACAGCGACGAATAGCCGATGCCGAAATCGTCGATCGAGATGCCGACGCCGATGCCGCGCAGGATCGGCAGGATCTGGTCCTGGAAATGCGACCGGGTCACGAACGCGTCCTCGGTCACCTCGATCATGAAGCGTTTCGGGAAGCCGGTCTCCTCGATCGCGCGTGCGAAGCGGCGCATGAATTCGACGTTGCCAGCCTGCTTGGCGGCGACATTGATGCTGATCGTCGCCGTGGGGCCGAACGTGTCGTTGATCAGGTCGATTGACTTGACGATCTCCGCCAGCACCAGAAACGTCAGCTCGTCGATCAGGCCGAGCTCCACGGCGAGGTTGATGAAGGTGCCCGGCGCCTGGATCACGCCCTCGTCGTCGCGCAGCCGCACCAGCGCCTCGATGCCCTTGATCTCCTGGGTGCGGATATCGACCTTGGGCTGGAATGCGCAGCAGAAGCGCTTTTCCAGGATCGCCAGCCGCAACGACTGCTCGATCTTCATCCGCGCCAGCGCCTCGCGCTCCATGCTGTTGTCGAAGAACGCGGTCGCGCCCTTGCCGTTGTTCTTGACGCGGTACATCGCGATGTCGGCGTTCTGGCGCAGCGCCTCGTAGCTCCTGCCATGCATGGGGTGGAGGCTGACGCCGATCGAGGTCGAGGCGAAGATCTCGGAGTCCTCGATGAAGAACGGCGCCTTCAGCCGTTCCTGCATGACGTGGATGAATTCGGCGACCTCGTCGTTGCCGCTGATCGGGTTCAGCAGCAGCAGGAACTCGTCGCCGGAGATCCGTGACAGGATATCGGTCTCGCGCAGCGCGTGGCCGAGCCGCTTGGACAGTTCGACCAGCAGCGCATCGCCGATCGCGTGGCCGTAATAGTCGTTGATGTGCTTGAAGTTGTCGACGTCGAGGAAGGCGAGCGCGAAATGGCTCTGCGCGGAGTCGCGGATCAGGCCGTTGACGCGATGCTCGATCACCCGCCGGGTCGGCAGGCCGGTCAGTTCATCGTAATAGGCCGAGCGGAACAGCTGATCCTCGAACGCCTTCTGCTCGCTGATGTCGGTCGAGGTCGAAATCAGGAGATTGCGGCCGGCGATCTGGACCGGCCGGTGCGCGGTGAGGAACACGTATTTGGCTGCGCCGCAGGCGAGGACTTCCTCGAGCACCACCGGACGGCCGCTGCGCAACAGGTCCAGATTGGCGGCATGGCGCTCGTCGACCGGCGATGGCTGGCTCGCGCTGGCCGCCAGCTGCAACTGGCTCGCTGCCGCTTCGTTCACCAGAATGAACTGGCCCTGCTCATCCTGGACGGTCACGCCGGCCGGCAGCAGTTGGAGAAGATCGCGCAGGATGCGCAATTCATTGCTGGAAATGTCGTCCTGCCCGGTCTCTACCGTGCCCGCCTGAAAATCGTTTTTGGTGAAACTATGCATGTGCCGACCTTGGCAAAGTCCGTTGTAGTTTTGGTTAAGCGGACTTGCGAAATGCCGTGACAGAAAGAGACCCGGGCTGCTTTCGCAAGCCGTCGCGGCAATCGTCATTAACAGAGTATCAATATCGGCATCGGCCGCCGGTGAAAGCGATTGCGGCGCGCGCGGTTGCATCGGCACGCGCAAATAAAGCGCGTGTACCGAAAAGCAGACTTATCAACAGTTGGGCAGATTGCACTGCATGATGCAGTGAACACCGGTCTTCAGGTAACTGATCTCGGTCTTGCCGTCGAACGGCCGCAGCGCCGACTTCAACAGCTTGGTGCCGAAGCCGGCTTCGCCGATGACCTCGACCACCGGTCCCTCGGTTTCGTCCCAGATCACGTTGAGACGCCCATCGTCCACCGTCCATGACACCTGCAGAAATCCGCGCGGCGAGGAGAACGCGCCGTATTTTCCGGCGTTGGTTGCGAGCTCGTGGAAGATCAGCGCCAGCGAGACGGCGAGCTTGGCAGGCAGGAACAATTGCTCGCCATTGAGATTGAACCGCACATGACCGTAGGGGCCGAGCTCCGAGCGCAGCAAATCCTTGATATCGCAGCCATAGCCGTCGACCCGCGCGATCAGATCGTCGGTCGCCGCGAGCGCGCGGATGCGATGGTCGATGCGCTGCCAGACATCGGGCCGGTCCTGCAGCGCCTGATGCAGCACGGCATGAATGGTCGAGGATTTGTTCTTCAGCCGGTGCTGCAATTCGTCGACCACGATCTTGCGGTACTGCTCCTCCTCGATCAGCCGCTTGGAAACCTCGCGCTGCTGCGCGACCAGGGAACGGTAGTGCTCCACCCCCCAGATCGCGATGCCGCACACCACCCAGAAGATCATCAGCAGCGCAAAGCGCGCCGGATCGGCGTGCGCGCCGCTGAAATTGAGCAGGACGCCGAGCAGGCCGCTGGCCAGCGCGGTGGCGATCCCGATCCGGAAGCCGCCAAGTGCGGTCGCGAAGAATACCGCCGGGAAATAGGGCGTGAAGAACACGTCCGGCCTGATCTGGGCGAGCCCGAAGCGCGCGGCCGTGGCCAAAACGAGACAGAACACGGCGAAGCCGACCGCAAGCAGCAACGATGGCTGCGCATCGCCCCGCCAACTCGCCCTGAAATCGTCGATCCACTTCACCATCGGTCGCTCCAGTTCACGTGAACAGGCGCCCCAAAATAAGGCCGCTGCGACCGAAAAACCGCAGTTGTGGCCTTCTGGCCACAGGCGGACCTCGCCGGCCGTTAACCGCACCTGCGCTTGCGTTGTCAGGAGCGGCTGGGGAATATCCGCAACATTGAACGTCGGGGGGATCGGCATGGGACGGCTGGACGGCAAGGTTGCGGTGATCACTGGGGCGACCAGCGGCATCGGGTTGCGCACCGCCGAGATCTTTGTTGCGGAGGGCGCGAGGATCGTGATCGCCGGGCGCCGCGCGCCGGAGGGCGAGGCACTGGCGCGCCGGCTCGGCGGCAACTGCATCTTTCGCCAGACCGACGTCACGGTCGAGGAGCAGATGCAGGCGCTGATCGCGCTTGCGGTGGAGAGGTTCGGCCGGATCGATTGCCTGTTCAACAATGCCGGCGGCCCGGCGCAGACCGGCGGCATCGAGGGCCTCGACGTCGAGCGGTTCGACGCCGCGATGGCAACGCTGGTGCGCAGCGTCATGCTCGGCATGAAGCATGTTGCGCCCATCATGCGCCAACAGGGTTCCGGCAGCATCATCAACAATGGCAGCATCGCCGGCCGGCTCGCCGGCTTCTCCTCGTCGATGGTCTACGGCGCCGCGAAGGCCGCGGTGATTCATTTCACCAAATGCGTGGCGATGGAGCTCGGCGAGTCCGGCATCCGCGTCAACTCGATCTCGCCCGGCGCGATCGCCACCGGCATTTTCGGCAAGGCACTGGGGTTGTCGACTGAAGCCGCCGAGCAGACCCCGGCTGTCATGCGCGAGGTCTACAAGGCGGCGCAGCCGATCCCGCGCGCGGGCCTGCCCGACGACATCGCGCATGCCGCGGTGTTCCTGGCGAGTGACGAATCGAGCTTCATCAACGGCCATGACCTCGTCGTCGACGGCGCCATGACCGGCGGCCGCAACTGGAGCCAGCAGCAGGCGGGCTACGTCGCGCTGCGCAAGGCGTTCGATCAGGGGACGTAGGCCGAACGCTCGAGCTCGCGATGACGCGAAGAGAAAGTCGCCATGTCCGCACTGACCAAACCGACGAAAGGCGCTCCGCAGTCACTGCCTCGCATCAGCGCGAAGCTCGAGCGGAAGCTGCAACGTCTTGCTGCCGTGGTCGTCGTCGGAATCCTGTCCGGCCTCGCGGTCGGGCTGAGCCGCGGCGGGGGCGGAGCCACGTCGCTGATCGCCGGCGCCACCTACGGCTTCCTGCTTGCCGCCATCATCGGGGCCATCGAACTGTTCGTCCTTGAGGATTGGGATTGGCTCAACCGACTGTCCTTTCTCACCAATCTGATCGCACGCAGCGCCATCTACGCCGCCATTATCATCGGCATCCAGCTGCTGCAGGCGGGCGAGCGTGTCGCGGGCGCTCCACTGCAGGCTTCGTTCGAGGATTTCTGGTGGAGCTTCGCCTATTCCGCGGGAATCTCGGTGCTGGTGAATCTCGGCTTCAGTATCGCCAATCTGATCGGCCCGCGCGCCTTCATGAACTTCGTCACCGGGCGCTATCACTCCCCGGTCGAGGAGAACCGCTTCGTGCTGTTCGTCGATATCGCGGGGTCGACCGGGCTTGCCGAGCGACTCGGCGGCATCGGTATCCATCGTTTTCTCGACCGCACCTTCCGCCTGCTGACGCAGTCCGTGGTCGACTATCGCGGCGAGGTGCTCAACTATATCGGCGACGAGGTCATCGTGACCTGGCCCGAACATAACGGCGCGGTCGATTGCCGGCCGCTGCGCTGTTTCGTGGCGATGCGCCGCGCGCTGCGGAAGGCGGCGCCGCAGTTCGAGCGCGAATTCGGCGCGGTGCCGCAGATCCGCGGCAGCCTGCATTTCGGCCCCGTGATCGTCGGCGAGATCGGCGACGTCAAGCGCGCGATCGTGTTCAATGGCGACGTCATGAACATCGCGGCGCGGCTGGAGGAGTTGAGCCGCAAGGTCGACGGCGGCTTTCTCGCCTCGCGCGCGGCGATGGCGCGTTTCGCTGTGCCGCCGCCGTTTCCGGTGAGCGATCTCGGAACGCTTCCGATCCGCGGCCGCGTCGACGGCATCGACGTCGTCGGGATCGGAGCAGTAGCGTAGAGTGTTCGCCTCTGCTGCAAGCGGGAGGCGGCGCTTTGGGATGCCTACCCCACAGCGATGCGTTCAGATTTGGAAGCAAGAACCGGAGTGCGAAAGCAAATCCGGCGACCGATGATGCGACTGCATCGTGTCTGGGAGCATTTCACATGAGGAATACGCTGGCGCTGGTGCTGTTGCTGTCGGGGACCGTTTCGAGCAACGCCGCTTCCTTGCTCGAAAGACGTCAAATGGCGCAAAGAGATGTGCCAACGGAATGCGTCGCAACCTGCAACTCAACCAACTATACCTGCGCGACGAGTTGCGGCCTGTCCGGTGCCTGCGTCGCCCAATGCACTGCCGAGGCCGCCGCGTGCAAGAGCCGGTGTGGCGCGAACACGAGGAACTGAGCTTCGATCAGACCAGACCGCACCGGTCCTTGCTTTCGGGCGCGGAAGGCGATGCGTCACCGCTTCCAGGATTCGTCCTTGTTGGGACGCACGAAGCCGATGACTTGAGCGGTCTCTGATGTGGCAGTCGAGTCCGCTTCAATCGCTTCCAGCGGCGGTGTCACGAACTGCCGTTTCATGGCCCGCCAGCCAGTCGGATCCCGCTCGTCGAACGGCTGCACATCCGTGATGTCGATGGCGACGATCGGAATGCCGGACCCGTTTCTCAAATTCTGATCGGCAAGCGATTGGACGACCAGGCCCGGGTGGTCCGGGCAGGTTACCGCGATGTGAGCAAGCCGCTGGAGGGGCCATTGCAAGCGCGCCCAGTGCTTGAGGATCGACGGCCAGTCGACGCCATCCTTGAAGGCGCCGTTCAAGAGGCCGCTCGACAGCGGATCGTGCGGAGCAAAGACACCTGCGCTCCTGGCGATGTCGACGATTTGGGGGCCGTTGGGAAGGATTACGACGAGCCCGATTGTCTCATCCGTCATCACGGCCAGTTTCATGACGTCCTCCTTGGTCGCGAGGGGCCATCCGCCAACGCCATGGGCTGCGCTGCAGGTTCATGCGCTGGCTTCCTTGTCGAGCAGCTCGCGCTTGCGCTTGAGGCCCCAGCAATAGCCGGCGAGTTCGCCGTCGGTGCGAATGACGCGATGACAGGGAATCACGAGCGCGAGCGGGTTGGCAGCGCAGGCGTTCGCGACGATGCGCGCGGTGACCTGGGGATAGGCGGCGTTGATCAGGCGAGCCACCTGCATGTAGCTCCGGGTCTTGCCGAGCGGGATCGAACGAAGCGCGTTCCACACGCGGCGCTGGATCGGCGTGCCGCGCATGTCCAGCGTGAGATCGAGTCCCTCGGAGGGCTTGTCGGCGTAGCGTGCTACCTTCGCGAGGTCGTCGCGAACCATCACCTGGTTCGGAACGAGCGTGGAGTGCGGGAAGCGTCTCGCCAGATCATCTTCCAGTGCGCGTGTATCATCACCGAGCAGGATGGCACAAACCCCCTTGACGCTGCGTGCGATCAGAACCGTGCCGAACGCGCAGCTGCCAGTCGCATAGAAAAGAACGTCGGCGGTGGTGGTGGCCAGGTCGACCGAGGGCCCAGCGTGTGTCATGAGATTCATGGGTCGTCTCCTTCATCTGTCTTGATGACCGAACGTATGTGAAAGAGCGCAACGCCAAACTCCGATGCTTGCTTTCAAATCGAGAAAGGTTTCGAGCCGCTGACGAAGCAAAAAAAGCCAAGCGCATTGGCGCCTGGCTGAAGAAGATCAGGGACTCGTATTGCCGATCACGCGATGCGCGTGATCGTGGTCTGTTCGAGGAGATACGTCTCGCCCGTGGCGAGCCGCAGGCGGATGGTCCCGTTGTCCAGCATTCGCCATTCGGCAAACCCGTTTGCGACGAGTTTGCGGAAATGGGCCATCACCTTGATCCTGGCGAGATCGGACTGCATCGGGGCTGCAATCGCATCGAACGTCGCCTCGACACGCTCTTGCTTATCGAGCCATTTCTTCGGTGCGAAGCGAGGATCCATCGTCGGGGACATTCCTTGTACCGGGAGCCCCGGCACCAAGCATCAGCGGCTGTTTGTCCGCCGGACCTGAATCACTTGTCATCACGAAATAGCAGGCGGCGCGCGACCCGACACTCCGATTGTTATTCTCAAACTGAACGGACAGACCCGGAAAAATCATTGCTTCAGTTCAGCGCTGTCGGTCAGGCACTTCGACCTTCTGCGATGCCTCCCGGTCGAGCAGAGCGCGCTTTCGCTCGACGCCCCACGCGTAACCTGAGGCCGAACCATCCGTGCGGATCACGCGGTGGCAGGGAATGGCGACAGCGAGCTTGTTTGCGGCGCAAGCGCCCGCGACCGCGCGCACGGACTTGCAGGACCCGATGCGTTGCGCGAGTTCGGCATAAGTGACGGTTTCTCCGATGGGAATGTCCTGGAGCGCCTGCCAGACGCGCTGTTGGAAGGCGGTGCCGCGAACATCGAGCGGCAGATCGAGGCCGAGTTCCGGCGCTTCCACGAAGCCGACAACGCGCGCGACGATGGCCTCGTAGTCCTGGTCGGCGCCAATCAGGCGGGCACTCGGGAAGCGGTCCTGCAGATCGCGGAGCAGCGTCTCCGCATCATCGCCCAAGAGGATCGCGGCAACGCCCTTCGTGCTCGACGCGACCAAAATGGCGCCCAGGAAAGTCTGGCCGATCGCAAACTTGATCTCCTCATTCGCGCCGCCTGCACGGTATCGCGATGGCGTCATGCCGAGCATGCCGGTGGATTTTTCGTAGAAGCGGCCGCTTGAATTGAAGCCGGCGTCATAGATCGCCTCCGTGACACTGTTTCCCGAGACGAGGTTTTCGCGAACCTTCTTGGCGCGGTAGGCAGCGGCATATCCTTTGGGCGTCAGGCCGGTCGCCGCTTTGAACATGCGGTGGAAGTAGCTGGGACTCAAGCAGACCGCGTCAGCCAACTCTTCGAGCGAAGGCTCTTCTTCCCTCCGTTCGACAAGACGGCATGCCTTGACAACAAGTGCGGCATTTCCCGCCTCGATCGATAGTCCGTCCGGATTGCAGCGCAGACACGGCCGAAAGCCGGTCGCCTTGGCGCTCTCCAGAGTGTCATGCAACTGAACATTCCCGGGATTCGCGGTGCGCGAGGGACATGAAGGCCGGCAGTAGACCCCGGTCGTTGCAACCGAGTACCAGAACGCGCCATCCGCTGTCTTGTCGCGTGCAAGAACCCGCGCCCATCGCGGGTCGGTGGCGACGGAGAGCGGTGTCGATTTCCCGGTCTTTTTGAGGTTCACGTTCATCGATTGCATCACGCCACAGGATGGCCGACACTGCCACCCGATTTCAGCGGACAAACGACGGTCCTTGCTTTCAAATCCGGGCGGGCCAGTCAAAATTCGGTCCGGCAACTCCGGCCTCAGCAGATCGGCATGGCGATACGCCTGCGGGCGTGCACAATATCCGGCTTGCACGGACGAATGAGGCCCGCAAACCGGCGGGCCTCGCTCGACTTCGCCTTTGGGGCTCGACCTCGCCGATTACGCAGCCTTCAGCAGCCCCAGCTGCGTCAGCGCGGTGACACCGTCGTCGAGGCCGATCTCCTCGACGATCTTGCCGTTGACGACCTTCAGCACGGTGGTGCCGGTGAAGTGCATCTTGCGTCCGGTCGCGGCCGGCAGACCGCCGATCAGGAAGTCCTTGAACGCGGGCCCCGTGTGGGTGCCGCCGCCTTCCCACTGACCGACGACATAGTCGCCCTCGGCGATCAGATCAGCCGTTCCCCAAAAATTGAGATCGGGGAATGCAGCCCGGAAGTCGGTCATGAACGCCCTGATGTCGTCGCGTCCGCGGCGGGGCTCGTGCAGCGAATATTTCAGCAGCATGTCCGGCGCGGCGATCTCGTCGATCACGCCGAGGTTGACGGACTTGCCCCAAAACTCGGTGAACCAGCGGCCGACGACCGCCTTGTTATCTTCTTGCTTGCTCATTCGGATGGCTCCTTGATCAGACTCGTCAGGGATCATTGGCGATGCCAGCGACCCCGGAGAGCGTCTACGTCTGAATCCAATCGGCCAAACTCCGGTTCTTGTCGTGGAATTCCAGGTCTACGCTGTCATGCTGGAGCGCGAAGCGACGGAATCGTACCATCGGCGCGTCGCCCCGTGGTGTTCTGGCGTGGATAATCCGAGGGCCTTGCCAGCGAAGTCGATTGTGACGATCGCCGTGATGTCGGCGATACTGAACGTGTCGCCCGCAACGAACGGCGTTTCAGATAACCGTGCCTCGAGGTCGCCGTAGAAATCGGCGATCCGGCGCCGGCCGCGGACGACCAATTCGGGGATCTGATCGTAGCCGTGAGGACCTGCGATCGCACGCCCCTTGAGGCCGGGAGCACCGTTGCGCACAGTCTCCATGACCGACGCGAAGCCCTCCAGCTCCATCCGGCGCTCCCACATGGTGGCAGTCGCCTTCTCCTTGGGCGAACCTCCGAGTAACGGCGGCTCCGGATGCGTTTCCTCGAGATAGCCGATGATCGCCGGCACTTCCGCTATGACTATCCCATCGTCAAGCATGAGGGCGGGTACGACGCGTCGCGGGTTGATTGCCGCGTAGGCGTCGGAGAACTGTTCGCGCGCGGCGAGCTCGACCGGGACGAAGGGCATCGTTATGCCCTTCTCGGCGAGATAGATTCTGACGCGGCGGGAGTTGGGTGAGCCGGAGGACTGATAGAGCTTCATGGCCATCTCCCGAAGTCAAAGCTTTGAGCCGCCGCCGACCTGGATGGTGTCGCCGGTCACCCAGCGGGCGGAATTCGAAGCGAGAAAGGTCACCGCGTCGGCGACGTCGTCGGCATGACCGATCCGTTGCAGGGCTTGCATCTTGAGCGCGTAATCGCGCCCCTCATCCGTCTTGGCGAATTCCGACATGTCGGTGTCGATGATGCCCGGTGCCACGGCATTGACGCGGATGCCGCGCGATCCGAGCAGCGAGGCGAAATGCTTCACAAGCGTGTCGATCGCGCCTTTGGTGGCGGAATACGCCGACAACTGCCCGACCGCGGCCCGCGCCGCCAATGACGACGTCATCACGATGCTGGAACCGTCGCCCAACAAGGGGAGCAACTGCTGCACCAGGAAGAATGGCGCGCGGACGTTGACCGCGAACATGCGATCGAAATCCTCGACGGTCTGCGCTTCGATAGTGGCGGGTACTGCAATTCCCGCGTTGGCGACGAGAATGTCGAGTTGGCCGACGACGAGCTTGCGCACCTCGGCCGCGAGCCTCTGCGCGCCGTCGGATGCGGATAAATCGGCGCCGACGGCGTCGGCCTGCCCACCGGCTTCGCGAATTTCCGCGACCAGGGAATGCGCATCCTCGGCGGAATTACCGTAGTGAACGATAACGCGGGCGCCGGCGAGCGCGAGCGCGCGGGCGGTGGCGCGGCCGATACCCCGAGAGGCACCGGTAACGAGAGCGGTTCGGCTGATGAGGTCTGTCATGGTCGTTCTCCTGGTTGGATTGCTATCGGGGGTGTTCACGCTGCGGTCTTGCCGCCATTGACGCTGATGATCTGGCCGGTGACGAACGAGGCCTTGCTCGAAGCTGCAAACAGGATGGCGTCCGCGAGCTCCTCGGGGCGTCCCGCGCGCTTCAGCGGAATTCCCGCGACCATCCCGGCCTTGCGATCGGCCGAGCCGGTGAACCTGTCGAGCATCGCGGTCTCGATCGGGCCGGGTGCGATCGCGTTGACACGAACGCCGAAGGCAGCCGCCTCCAGCGCGGCGGATTTGGTCAAGCCTTCGACGGCATGTTTGCTGGCGACGTAGAGGGATGCGTTCGGCGCTCCGCGGCTCCCCATGGTCGACGAGATGTTCACGATGCTGCCGAAGCCTTGTGGCTGCATGACCCGGAGTTCGTGCTTCATCGACAGGAGAACTCCGAGGACGTTCGTGTCGAACGTTGCTGCGTAGCTCTCTGCGGTCTGTTCAGTCACCGGGCCGGGCGTGCCTTCCGTGCCGGCGTTGTTGACCGCCACGTCGAGCCGGCCGAACCGCTTGATCGTCTGCTCGACCAACGCCGAAACGTCGCTCTCGCGCCGGACGTCGGCGCGGACGAATTCCGCTTCGACGCCGTGCGAACGGAGTTCATCCGCCAGCGCACGGCCTGCATCGTCATGGCGACCGGAAACAACCACGTTGCCGCCTTCGCGGGCGAAGGCGAGTGCCGTGGCGCGGCCGATACCGGTAAGGGCACCTGTAATCAGGACAACGGGATTGCTCATATCACTCTCCAGCCAATGCGACCGATATGCTTGATCGGCCTGGTTTGCGAGGCCGTCCGCAGCGGAGCCCCCGGAAGGCTGTCGCGCTAGAGCGGCTTCTACGGCAGGAGATTTAGGAGGGACTGGCTTGTTTGAGAAAGACTTCGTAGGATTCGAGCTATACTTTTGAGGGATAGCTATGGAGCTCCGACACCTCCGTTATTTCGTCGCCGTGGCTGAGGAGGGCAGCCTCTCGGTCGCGGCCCAAAAACGTCTGCACACCGCGCAGCCATCACTGAGCCGCCAGATACACGACCTTGAGCTGGAGCTCGGTGTGCAGTTGTTCGTGCGCGGACCGCGCGGCATCGAACTGACGCCATCGGGGCGGGTTTTTCTTGATCACGCGCGGGTGGCTCTGCTGCAGGTCGAGGCCGCCGCGGAAGCTGCGAGGCGCGCCGCCCAGCCGGCGAAATCGGCCTTCTCGATCGGGTTTCTTACCGGCTACGAGATGGACTGGCTTCCGGCGGTCATGAATATCCTGCGCGGCAAGCTGCCCAGCACGGAAATCACCATCCGTAGCGAGGACTCTCCCGACCTCGCCGCGGCACTTGCACGGGGCAAGATCGACCTTGCGTTCATGCGTCCGGAGAAAAGCGCGGCGGGTCTTCAGTTCAAATTGCTCCGCCATGACCCGATCCTGGTCCTGATGCCACGAGACCATCCGCTTGCGGCGCGCTCCACGGTCCGTCCGAAGGATCTGGCGGGGCTGAACTACATCGGCGTTTCCCCGCTGAGGGCGCCAACGCTGCGCGCGGCGATCGCTGACTTCTTCAGGCGTCACGGGTTGGCGATAGAAGCCGCGCACCAAGCGGAAAATCTAGCCATGGCCATTTCGCTGATCGCCTCCACCGGCGGCATCAGCCTTCTTCCGCTCTATGCGCAGAACCTGATCCCGAAAACCATCGTCTGCCGACCGATCCAGGGCGCGCCACCCATGGTCGATCTGGTGATAGGGTACAATGAGGGTAACCGTTCTCCGTTGCTGCAGTTCGTGCTCTCGCGGGTAGACGAGATCAAGTTTCAGGCGCTGGGGCGCGAGGGGCGATAGCGTAGGGAGAGAACGACGCCGTCTCGGAATGCCGGGGGAATTCGATCGTGATCGAGGTGTCCGCTTTGGCCGAGCTGCGACAAACTAACCTGACGGGCAAATTAGCGCTTCCGTCGTCGGGCGATCGGCACCCGGCTTTCCCTGCGCCCTCTTCAAGAGAGAGGGCGGAATGAAGTGCAAAGCTCGGACAATTCGTGTCGCGAGAATGCGGAAGTATGACTCACAAATGGTGCAACAAATTCAGTGTCGTCCCGGCGCAGGCCGGGACCCATAACCACCGAAGGTGATTGTTGCGGGACGTTGGGGCCACAGCTTTTCTCACCAACCCAATCCTGTGGTTATGGGTCCCGGCTTTCGCCGGGACGACGACGGTGGATGTGGTGCGAGCTGTAGTTCTTTCTTCCTCTAGGAAGGGCGGCAAATCACACCTTCTGCTTCGCCGCTTCCTTTGCGAGGTCGGGCGCATTCACGGCCGGGATCGCGACGCGGCCGGTGCCGGTATGCTGAAGCGCGGCGGCGGCCTTGTCGTTCTGCATGATCTTGGCCATGACAGCCTGGCCGGCGCGCTCGAACACCGCGCGGTTGTCGATCACGAACTGGCGCGACTTGCGCAGGCCGTCGATATAGCCATTGATCTCCGGCACGACGTAGCGCGCGACCATGTCCCAGCTGCGGCGGGTGTTTTCCGGATTGGCCCAGTCATGGGCGAAGCCAATGATCGAGCCGACGCCGCCGGAGACGTCGACCAGGTTCTTGATCATCTTGATCAGATCATCCGGCGTGCCGATGGTGGAGGCAGCACCTTCGACGAAGGCGGTCTTGTCGACGGCTTCGTCCGGCGAGGCGAACGCGGTCAGGCCCGGCCGCATCAAGGTGCCGACGTTATATTCGTTGTGCCAGCGCAGCAGCCCGGCGCCGGCCTCGCGCCGCGCCTGCTCGCGGGTCTCGGCGATGTGCCAGGACAGCAGCACGCGCCAGTTGGAACGGCTCACCGTGGTGCCGGCCTTCTTGGCGGCGTCCTCGGCGAACTGCCATTGCTGCGGCAGCGCCATCAGGCCCTGGGTCGACATCGAGCCGAGCGAGATGATGCCGATGCCGTATTTGCCGGCGAGCGTCATGCCCGACGGCGAGATCTGCGAGGCCACCACGAACGGCATGTCCTCCTGCAGCGGCAGGATCTGCAACGCGGCGTCGTGCATCTCGAACCAGTCGGTCTTGGCGGTAACGCGCTCGCCGTTGAACAGGCGGCGGATCACCGCGATCGCCTCGTCCTGGCGGTCGCGCTGGGTCATCGGGTCGATGCCGAGCGTATGCGCGTCGGAGGCAAGCGCGCCGGGGCCGGAGCCGAAGATGGCGCGGCCGCCGGTCATGTGGTCGAGCTGCACCATGCGCTGTGCGACGTTGAAGGGGTGGTGATAGGGCAGCGAGATCACGCCGGTGCCGAGCTTGATGCGCTTGGTGCGCTCGCCGGCGGCGGCCAGGAACATTTCCGGCGAGGCGATCGTCTCCCAGCCCGAAGAATGGTGCTCGCCGCACCAGAATTCGTCGTAACCGAGCGCGTCGAGCTGTTCGACGAAATCGAGGTCGCGGCGGAATTGCAGCATCGGATGCTCGCCGATCGGGTGATGCGGGGCGAGGAAGGCTCCGAACTTGAGGCGCGCCATTGGTCGTTCTCTCCGGATGATTGTTATCGGGGGCTTTCCGCCAACCTACGGGGTGGCCGGAGGCAAGGCAATGCTCCGGGGTTGCGGCGCCCGCATGGTTGTTGCGCAAATCGGCGGCGATTGCCGCCCTCCGGAATGTTTCCCAGCGCATCAACGCAAATTGGCGCCCGTGCTGCGGATGGGAGGACGGGCCATGGATGACGCACCCGTGAATGAACGCCTACGTCTGAGGTAATCGATGGGATGACCGGAATCTGCTGATGTCGGCCGCAACGTCATTCCAGGCAGGACCGCAGCACATGCACCAGATCGTTTCGACGCGCGCGGAGACCTCCCGCCGCTGGTGGGTGCTTGCGATCGTCGTCGCCGCGCAGTTCATGTTCGGCGTCGATGCCTTCATCGTCAACGTCGCGATCCCGACAATCGCGGCGGAGCTGCACGCGACGCCGGCGCAGATCGAGGCGGTGATCGCGATCTATCTGATCGCCTATGCCACGCTGGTGGTCACCGGCGGCCGGCTCGGCGATATCCACGGCACAAGGAACGTGTTCATCGCCGGCGTCGCTGGCTTCTCGGTGACCTCGCTGTGGTGCGGTCTCGCGCAATCCGGACCCGAGTTGATCATCGCCCGGCTGGCACAGGGCGCGACGGCGGCGCTGATGGTGCCGCAGGTATTGGCGACGCTGCATCTGCTGTTCTCCGATGCCGCCCGTGCGCGAGCGTTCGGCATCTACGGCATCGTGCTGGGGCTCGCCGGCGCGGCCGGCTTCCTGCTCGGCGGCGTGCTGGTGACGCTCGATCTCGCCGGCCTCGGCTGGCGCACGGTGTTCTTCGTCAACGTGCCGTTCGGCGTCATCATCATCGCAGCCGCGCTGAAGATCATGCCGACGGTGTCGCGGCGTGCCGGCACGCGGCTCGATATCCCCGGCGCGATCGTGCTGTTTGCAGGCCTGCTGTGCCTGATCGGGCCGCTGCTGTTCGGTCACGATCTCAACTGGACGGCGTGGATTTGGCTGGTGATGGCGGTGGGCGTCGCGATCATTGCGGCCTTCGTGCGGCTCGAGCGACGCGTCGCGCGCCGCGGCGGCATGCCGCTGATCGACCTGTCGCTGTTGTCGGATCGCGCCTTCATGCGCGGCCTGGTCGCGGTGTTCTTCTTCTTCTTTGCCAACCTGTCCTTCTACCTGATCATGACCATGTTCATGCAGAAGGGCTTGCAGATCCCGCCATTGCAGGCCGGGCTGGTGTTCGTGCCGCTGGCACTGACCTTCGTGATTGCCTCGCGGCACAGCGGCATGCGCGCGAGGCATCGCGGCACGCTGGTGCTGATCGAGGGCTGCGCGCTGCAGATCGTTGGCCTCGGTGTGCTGGTCGCGACGGTTCAGGCGATCGCATCGCCAGCGGCGCTCTTGCTAGCGCTGGTGTTGATGATCTTCGGCTACGGTCAGGGCCTGGTGATGGCGCCGCTGTCGAGCGCGGTGCTGTCGAGCGTGAAGCCTGCGAGTGCCGGCGCCGGCTCCGGCATGTATGGCACGACGACGCAGATCGGCAACGCGGCCGGCGTCGCCGCGATCGGCGCGGTGTTCTTCGCCGTTGAAAGTGCGACATCAGCACATCTGGCGCTGTTTGCGGCATGCGCATTGTTTGTGCTGTCGATCATTATTTCAGCCGCATTTCTGTCATGGATGCGCCGCGCGAGCGCATGAATCCGCAAGGATCTGGCGCCGACTTTCGAAAAGTTCACGTTCGAACAAGGTGCTACGGCAACTATTTCGATCGGTCCTCGGTGCGATCACGCGTTAACGCCGATTCTCACATTTCCGCAGGGAAAGACAGCACACGGCCTTTTCATTTTGCAGTGCAGCAATTATCTGATCGGGTGACACAGAAGAACAAATCACCTCAGGAGTTGCTGTTGTCCCTGGTCAACAACGTCGAATTTTTGCGTCATCTGCCGAAGATGAACGCGTTCAGCGGTCTCGGCGCGCTTGCGCCGGCCGTGCCGACGCCGCTCGTCGAGACGACCGAATTCGGCGTCAACCCCGGCGATCTGAAGATGTACTCGTTCGTGCCCGCGCAGCTGGCGCGGTCGCCCGCGCTCGTCGTGGTGCTGCATGGCTGCGGCCAGACCGCTGCGTCCTATGATCTCGGCGCCGGCTGGTCGACATTGGCGAAGCATTACGGGTTTGCGCTGTTGATGCCGGAGCAGCAGGCGATCAACAACGGCAACACCTGCTTCAACTGGTTCAATCCGCAGGACATCGTGCGCGGGCAGGGCGAAGCCGCTTCGATCCGGCAGATGATCGCGCACATGGTCGGCGCGCATCAGATCGACCCGCGGCGCATCTATGTAACGGGATTGTCCGCCGGTGGCGCGATGGCCTCGGTCATGCTCGCGACCTATCCGGATGTCTTCGCGGCGGGCGCCGTCATTGCCGGCCTGCCGTTCGGCGTCGCCACCGATCTGCGCGAAGCGCTGCATGCGATGATGCATGCGAGCGCACTGTCCGCGCCCGAGCTCGGCGGTCTCGTCCGCAACGCGTCCACGCACAGCGGCGCCTGGCCGCGGATTTCGGTGTGGCACGGCAGCGCCGACCGCACCGTGCATCCCGGCAATGCCGATGCGATCGTCCGGCAATGGCTCGACGTGCACGGCCTGCCGCCTGCGGCGATGTCGAAGGCGGATGTCGACGGCCATCCGCGCGAGGTCTGGTGGAACGCCGATGGCGAAACGCTGGTCGAATCGTTCAGCATCACCGACATGGCACACGGCACACCGCTCGGGCTGGCCGACAATGACGAGCGCTATGGCGTGGAGGGTGCGTTCCTGATCGAGGCCGGGATCTCCTCGTCGTATCACATCGCGAGCTTCTTCGGTCTGACCGACAAGGTCCGTCAGCCGCATATCGCGCCGACCGGAATCCCGCGCGAGCGCGCCGACACGATCTCGATGACGATACCCGTGCCTGCCGAAGCGCCCGAGGCTGTATCCGGCCGCAAGAGCGACCGGCCGCGCAAGCGACGGAGCAAGGGTGTCGACGTCGGCGGCGTCATCACGCGGGCGCTGACTGCCGCCGGGTTGATGAAGTAGCTACATCTCGCCGGTCAGGAACGGGTTCGTCATCCGCTCCTGGCCGATGCTCGATCCGGCGCCGTGGCCGCAGATGAAGCCGACATCGTCGCCGAGCGGCAGCAGCTTCTCCTTGATCGACTGGATCAGCGTCGGGTGGCTGCCGCCGGGCAGGTCGGTGCGCCCGACCGAGCCGGCGAACAGCACGTCGCCGACATGGGCGAAGCGCAGCTCCTTGTTGAAGAACACCACGCTGCCCGGTGAATGGCCGGGGCAGTGCAGGATGTCGAAGGTGAGGTCACCGATCGAGACCTGGTCGCCCTCGTCGAGCCAGCGGTCTGGCCCGAAATTGCGCACCCCGGTCATGCCGAAGCGCTCGCCGCTCGAGACGACGTTGTCGAGCAGATACTTGTCCGCGATATGCGGGCCCTCGATCTTGACCTGCAACGCGTCGCGCAATTCGGCGGCGCCGCCGACATGATCGATATGGCCGTGGGTCAGCCAGATCTTCTCGACCGTCACGCCGGTCTGCTTGATCGCGGCCTGGATCTTCGGCACGTCGCCGCCGGGGTCGATCACCACGGCCTTCTTGGTCGGCTCGTGCCAGATGATAGTGCAGTTCTGCTCGAACAGCGTCACCGGCACGATGATCGCGCCAGCCTTCGGCTTGGTGTCGGTTGTCTCGTTCATGGGGGCACCATAGGCTACCGGAAAATGCCGTCAACACGCTCGGGAAATGCGTCGGCCCCGGCGTGTGATCCCAAAACGGACCGTGATAAGGTCACCTCCGGCACTTCGTGAGCAGGCCGGTAAACGGTTGCTCTCGATCATGCGTTAAGTCCTCGCAGTCCGGAACTTCATGACCCAGGCCCCCAACTCACCGCTCGGCGGACCTCGGACCACCGCCCGCGCCTTCTTCGTCGCGGACCGCATCAACACGTCCGGCCTCGAGCGCGGCGACGTGCTGGCCACGACGCCGCTGGCGTTTCGCGTCAATGACAATGGTGTGGCGATCCTGTTCCGCTATGGCGTCGTCGTTCTGATCGGTCTCAACGCGCTGGAGGAGGATGAATTCCTGCGCAGCCTGCAGTCGCGCATGACCGGATTGTTTACGCGGCGCGAGGAGGAGATTGCGATCATCGAGCTTGCGGCCGACAGGGAAGACCAGATTCCGCCGGGCGGCCCGATCTATCTGCAAAGCCTGTCGCCGGAGCGGCTGATCCTGGTCGGCGAAGCGCTGGCCAAGAGTGTGGTGCTGGCGCGGCATGAGCGTGAGGTTCGGGCGGTCTTCGACACGACCGAGCCGTTGGCGCGCGAGCTCGCCAAGGGCGGCCAGGTCCGTGGCGGCCGTGTCGCGATCCTCAAGCACATCGGCAACGCGTTGTTGGTGCGGCATCGCGTGGCTGGACCGGTCGAGGTGTCGGAGAAGCCCGACATCCTCTGGGACAAGCCGCATCTCGAGCGGCTCTATGCCCGCCTCGAGGACGAGTACGAATTGAAGGAGCGTGCGGAATCGCTGAACCGCAAGCTCGCCGTCGTGGCCGAGACCGCGCAGGTGCTGACCGATATCATCGACACCAGCCGCTCGCTGCGGCTGGAGCTGATCATCGTCTTCCTGATCCTGTTCGAGGTGCTGATCACCATCTATCAGCTCGCAATCGCCCGCCACTGACGCATTGCAGCCATTTTTCCGTCCCGAATTATGCGTCATCCCTGAACCGACAGGCCGCCCCGGGGCGCGGAGCGGCCTCAACCGGGCTGCGAGCTTGGGGGGACGGGATGGATCGGGACGACAGGGACTGGTGGCGGCGCGGCATCTTCTATCAGGTCTATCCGCGCTCGTTCGGGGATAGCGATGGCGATGGCGTCGGCGATCTCAGGGGGATCATCGCGCGACTGCCCTATTTGACGCGGCTTGGCGTCGACGCGGTCTGGCTGTCGCCGATCTTCTCGTCGCCAATGGCCGATTTCGGTTACGACATCTCGGATTACAATGGCATCGACCCGCTGTTCGGGACGATGGAGGATTTCGACGCGCTGGTCGCGGCCGCGCACGATTCCGGCCTCAAGCTGATCCTCGACCTGGTGCCGAACCATACATCCGATCAGCATCTGTGGTTCATCGAAGCGAAGAGCTCGCGCGATAGCCCGAAGCGCGACTGGTACATCTGGCGCGATCCGGCGCCGGATGGCGGTGTACCGAACAACTGGCTGTCAGAGTTCGGCGGCAGCGCCTGGACGTATGACGAGGCCTCTGGCCAGTACTACTATCACGCCTTCCTGACCCAGCAGCCCGATCTGAACTGGCGCAATCGCGAGGTGAGAGACGCGATCTACGACGTGATGCGCTTCTGGTTGCACAAGGGCGTCGACGGTTTTCGTGTCGACGTGATCTGGCACCTGATCAAGGATGCCGAATTCCGCGACAATCCGCCGAACCCGCATTATCGCGAGGGCCGGCCGCCGCACGAGAAGGTGCTGACGCAATATTCGACCGATCAGCTCGAAGTGCATGCTGTCATCACCGAGATGCGCCGCGTCACCGAGGAGTTCGACAATCGGGTGCTGATCGGCGAGATCTATCTGCCGCTGCACCGCCTGGTCGCCTATTACGGCAACGATCTGCGCGGCGCGCAGATGCCATTCAATTTCGCGCTGCTATCGACCTTGTGGAGCGCGCGCTCGGTCGAGATGATCATTGCCGATTACGAAAAGGCGCTGCCGCCGGGCGCATGGCCGAACTGGGTGCTCGGCAATCACGACCGGCCGCGGGTGGCGAGCCGGGTGGGGCCCGCGCAGGCGCCGGTCGCCGCGATGCTGCTGCTGACGCTGCGCGGCACGCCGACGCTCTACTACGGCGACGAGATCGGTATGCGCCAGGTTGCGATCGCCCCCAGCGAGGTGCGTGATCCCTTCGAGAAGAACGTGCCTGATATCGGCGTCGGCCGCGACGGCTGCCGCACCCCGATGCAATGGAGCGCCGAGCGCTATGCCGGGTTCTCGACCGCAAGGCCGTGGCTGCCGCTGGCGCAGGATTTCGCAAGCGACAATGTCGCAAGCCTCGAGGCCGACGGCGCGTCGATCCTCAACCTCTACAAGGCGCTGATCGCGTTGCGGCGAAAGCTGCCGCAGCTCGTTCATGGCAGCTACGAGCCGGTCGCGGCGCACGGCGATGTCCTGCTCTATCGGCGGCGCAGCGCCGAGGGCGTCGCCGTGATCGCGCTGAATTTCGGCGCGGCCCCCGCGTCGGTCTCCTCCAGCGCCATCGGCTTCAGCAACGAGGTTCTGCTGTCGACCTTCATGGACCGGCAGGGCGAGAAGGTCGAAGGCGTCCTCGACCTGCGCGGCAATGAAGGCGTGATCCTCGGGCCGCCGCTGGATGTCGCGAGCGAGTGAGGTAAGCAGATCGGCTGGGCTCCCTCTCCCGCTTGCGGGGGAGGGTGGGGGTCGCTCCACATTGGGGCTGTTGATGCTTGGTTGCGAATATCCCGCCGCGCGTAGCGGGCACGATTCCTTGCTGACAATTCCGGTCCCACCGCAGCGAGAGCCCCCACCCTGCCCCTCCCCCGCAAGCGGGGGAGGGAATGGAGAGAGCCTGCGACCAACCCCTACCGCTTGATCTGTGCCTTCAGCGTATCCTCGACCACGCGATCGAACGATGCTGCCTTCGGCGCGCTCTTGCCGTGCTCGGCGACATATTTGTCGCGCTTGGCGACCAGCGCGGCGAGCTTCTCGTTCAGCGCCTTGCGCTGGGCGATCTGCTTGTCGATCTCGGCGCCGCGCGCCTCCGGCTTCATGGCACGGAGATTGTCGGGCAGATCCTCATCCCCAACCTTGGCAATGTCGTTGCGGCCGGCCGCGACGTCGGCGACCAGATCGCCGTCGCCGGTGACCGCTTCTGACGTCACCTTGGCGCGCTTGTTGATGAAGCTTGCCATCTCCGAGGCGCGCGCCGGCGAAGCTGCGGCGACGCTGGCCAGCTGCTGGGTCTTGGATTCGGTGCGCTTCTGCAACGCGCGCGGGCCGTAGGGGATCACGGTGCCGTTGATCTCGCGCTGCAGGATGATGATGTCCTCGTCGAACGGCGTCTCGATGGTGACGATCTGGCCGCCATCCTGCGGGATCGGGATGAATTCGCCGTTGCCGTTCTGCGCGATATCGCGCCACACCCGCTCGGTATCCTGCGCGTTGCCGGCGAGCACGGCGTTGACGATGATGTCCTTCTGCTTGGCGACCGCGAGCGTGACCGGGTATTTGGCGTCCTGCGCATAGTCCATGTGCGGCGGGGCGTCGCCGACCAGAAACACGATGCGCGTGCTGTCGCGGCCTTGCGTCCACTGCATCTTGTTGACGGCGACGTCGAGCGCCTCGTTGACGCTCTCCGGCCAGTCGCCGCCGCCGCGCGCCTTCAATTCCAAGAGATTGGCGTAGAGATCCTGGATGTCGCGCGTCAGCTCGACCTTTTTGGTCACATACTCATCGCCGATGTCGCGGTAGGCGATCAGGCCCATCCGGATATCGGCGTCGGGATTGGAATCGACGATCGCCGTTGCGATCGACCAGATCTTGCGCCTGGCGCCCTCGATCAATCCGCCCATCGAGCCCGTGGTATCGAGCACGAAGGCGACCTCGACCATGGGCTTGGCGATGGCCGAGGACAGTCCGGCGGACAGTGGAAGGGTTGCGAGAGCGAAGACGAACGAGCGAAGTGTGATGCGTGGCCGCATGGTCTCTCCTCCAGTGGTTTCGTCCCTCGGAACCAAGGTTCCACCGGCTTCGCGGTGGCTTGAGGCCGAAATCGCGGCGGCCTGGGTGCGAATTTGCGGCCGATTCCGGCGCTGCCGTTGGCGTGCGGAATCGGCTAATCTTCGCCTAATGGATTCATCCGCCCGCCAGATCGCGCTTGTGCCCGCGCCCGACCGACGCCAGTCGGAGACCGCGCTGGCGATCGCGCGCGGCACGGCGCGGCTTCTGAGGTCGCTGGGATTTTCCTGCATCAGCGAATTACCGTTGCCGTCCGGCCGCCGGGCCGATCTGGTCGCGCTGAACGAGCGCGGCGAGATTTGGATCGTCGAGATCAAGTCATCGCTCGAGGATCTGCGCGCCGACCAGAAATGGCAGGACTACCGGATGCATTGCGACCGGCTGTTCTTCGCCTTCACGCAGGATCTGCCGTGCGAGATTTTTCCCGCCGACACCGGCCTGATCATCGCCGACGCCTATGGCGCGCATCTGCATTGCGAGGCGCCGGAGCACCGCCTGCCGGCAGCCACCCGCAAGGCGATGACGGTGCGATTTGCGATGGCGGCAGCGCAGCGGATCAACCGCCTGGTCGATCCGCAGGGGCATGAATTTTAAGAGCAAGCGCGGTTGTCATCCGTCATCCTGAGGAGCCGCGAAGCGGCGTCTCGAAGAATGCACGGCCACCAGCCGGTCCGTTCATCCTTCGAGGCTCGCTGCGCTCGCACCTCAGGATGACGGTGATAGGCTTTGACGATCTGTAGGATGGGTAGAGCGCAGCGAAACCCATCATTTGTCGCCGCGGCGCGATAAATCGATGGGTTTCGCTTCGCTCTACCCATCCTACGAAACTACAAAAGCAAATGGCCGGGACCAGCCCGGCCATTGCGAAAACAAATGAAGCTATCGCTTAGCGCGGTGCGCGCTTGGCGAGGATGCGCTGCAGGGTCCGGCGGTGCATGTTGAGGCGGCGCGCGGTCTCCGAGACGTTGCGGTTGCACATCTCGTAGATGCGCTGGATGTGCTCCCAGCGCACGCGGTCCGCCGACATCGGATTGGCCGGCAGCTCGGACTTCTCGGTGCCGGTCGCGAGCAACGCGGCGACGACGTCATCGGCGTCGGCGGGCTTCGAGAGATAATCGACGGCGCCCATCTTCACCGCGGTGACGGCGGTGGCGATGTTGCCGTAGCCGGTCAGCACGATCGCGCGCGCCTCGGGGCGCTTGCGCTTCAACGCCGAGACGACATCGAGGCCGTTGCCGTCGCCGAGCCTGAGGTCGACGACCGCGAAAGCGGGCGCGGCGCGGCCGATCTCGGCGAGACCATCGGACACCGTGTCGCATGACTTCACCGCGAAACCCCGCGTCTCCATCGCGCGCGACAGGCGCTCCAGGAACGGCTTGTCGTCCTCGACAATGAGGAGCGAGCGGTCGGCATGGTCATTCAGCTCAGTGATGGCGTTCACGGTCCATTTTTCCCTGTGGCAGACACCTATTATATGGGGTCCTACTGCGGCGCTGCCAAGGCAGCCGAAAGTCGCGTGCAACTCTGGAGAGAGCGATGCATCCGGTATGCCAGAGTTGCGATTAAGAATCGTTCTTAGGCTTCGGTTTCGTCGGCCGGCGCGGCTTCCTCGAAGCGCTCGCGGGGCCAGACGATCTGCACCACGGCGCCGTGATCGGGGAAGGTGCGATTGGTAAACGACACCTTGGCTCCGGTGCGTTCCAGCAGCGTCCTTGCAATGAAAACGCCCAGACCCAGGCCGCCACGGGCATTTTGAGCCTCATCCGCGCCCCGGCGGCGCGACAAATACGGCTCGCCGATCCGCTTCAGCATGTCGGGCGCGATGCCCGGACCGTCGTCGGAGACGACGATCTCGATGGTTTCGGCGTTCCACCACGCGTTCACCTCGACGGTCTGGTGCGCGAAATCGACCGCATTTTCGAGAATGTTTCCGACGCCATAAAGGATCGCCGGATTGCGCGCGGCGACCGGTTCGCGCGTTGCTGCGACAGCAAGCCGCACCTTGATGTCGATGCCGAAATCGCGATGCGGCGCCACCGCCTCCTCGATCAGGGTCGACAGCTTCATGGTGTCGAACGGCGCGCCGCTCGATGACAATTGCGCAATCTTGCTCAGGATGTCGCGGCAGCGCTGCGCCTGCTCGCGCACCATCTTGAGGTCGTCGGCGATCGCCGGGTCGTGCACCGTCTTCTCGAGCTCGCGCGAGATCAGGAAGATCGTCGACAGCGGCGTGCCGAGTTCATGCGCGGCGGCGGCGGCAAGACCGTCGAGCTGGGTCAGATGCTGCTCGCGCGTCAGGATCAGCTCGGTCGCGGCAAGCGCATCGGAGAGCTGGCGGGCCTCCTCGGTCACCTGGAATGCGTAAAGGCTGGTGACGCCGATCGCGAGCAGGATCGAGAGCCAGACGCCGATCAGGTAGATCGGCGGCAGCACCAGCGGATCGTCGCCGTCCCAGGGCAGCGGCAGATGGTAGAAGAACAGCGCCGAGGCGCAGGCGACCGCAAGGCAGCCGAGCGCGATCGTCAGGCGGATCGGCAGCACCGTGGCCGAGATCAGGACCGGCGCCAGGAACAGGAACGAGAACGGGTTCTGCAAGCCCCCGGTGAAGTACAGCAGGCCGCCGAGCTCGACGATGTTGAAGGCGAGCAAGGCGGCGGCGTAGGCGGGCTCCAGCCGCTGCATCGGGTTGAACGCGATCTGCAGCGCCAGATTGAGCAGCGCCGAGAACGTCACGATGATGACGCAGGGGACGATCGGAACGTCGAATTCCAGTCCCTGGGCCACGATGAAGATCGCGACGAGCTGGCCGAGCGCGGCGAGCCAGCGCAGCCGCAGGATCGTATCCAGGCGGACATAGCGGCGAGGTTGGCGGAAATCGGAAGCGAAGTCGGTCATCTCTGGACTTTAGCTGTGCCGTGGGCGGCGCACAAATTCGCGACTTAGCGCAAGCACGCGGGGCAAGCCTTGCGCTTATTGTCGCAATGCCCCAATGACGGCGATATGCAACAGCGCGGGACAGGTCAGGCGCAAGCGCCTGCGGCCAATCAAGCGCCCAACCAGGCGCCCGCGGCCGATCAGGGTGGATCGGCCGCGATCGACGTTGCGCATCTGGTCAAGGTCTACAAGACCACCCGCGCGGTCGACGATATCTCCTTCCGCATCGCGCGCGGCAGCATCACCGGCCTGCTCGGCGGCAACGGCGCCGGCAAGACCACGACGATCGCGATGATCATGGGGCTGGTGCTGCCGACCTCGGGCAGCGTCACGGTGCTCGGCGCGAAAATTCCCGAGCAGCGCTACGACGTGCTCGGCCGGATGAATTTCGAGAGCCCCTATGTCGACATGCCGATGCGGCTCACGGTGCGGCAGAACTTGACCATTTTCGGCCGCCTCTATGCCGTGAAGCATCTGCGCGAGCGGATCGAGCAGCTCGCGGCCGATCTCGATCTGAAGGAATTCCTCGACCGTTCCAACGGCAAGCTCTCCGCCGGGCAGAAGACCCGCGTCGCGCTGGCGAAGGCGCTGATCAACGAGCCGGACCTGCTGCTGCTCGACGAGCCGACCGCATCGCTCGACCCGGATACCGCCGATTGGGTGCGGCAGCATCTCGAGACCTACCGCAAGACCCATAACGCGACCATCCTGCTGGCCTCGCACAACATGCTGGAGGTCGAGCGCCTCTGCGACCGCGTCATCATTATGAAGCGCGGCAAGATCGAGGACGACGACAGCCCCGAGGGCATCATGGCGCGCTACAACCGCGACACGCTGGAAGAGGTGTTTCTCGACGTGGCGCGCGGCCGCCTCCGGGAGGGCGCGCAAGAGGGCACACCATGAGCGAGATCGTCAGCCATCAGCCGCGCGGCATTTCACTGCAACGCATCAATGCGATGGTGCTGCGCTATTGGTATCTCTTGATGTCGTCATGGCCGCGGCTGCTGGAGCTGGTCTACTGGCCGGCCTTGCAGATCATCACCTGGGGTTTCCTGCAGAACTACATCTCGCAGGCATCCGGCTTCTTCGCCAAGGCGGGCGGCACGCTGATCGGCGCTGTGATCCTGTGGGACATTCTGTTTCGCGGCCAGCTCGGCTTCTCCATCTCGTTCCTGGAAGAGATGTGGGCGCGCAATCTCGGCAACCTCATGATGAGCCCGCTGAAGCCGATCGAATTCCTGCTCTCGCTGATGATCATGAGCCTGATCCGGCTCGCCATCGGCGTGATCCCGATGACGCTGCTGGCGCTGTTCTTTTTCGGCTTCAATTTCTACGCCATCGGGCTGCCGCTGATCGCGTTCTTCTGCAATCTGATCTTCACGAGCTGGTCGGTCGGCGTGTTCGCCTCGGGCCTTGTGCTGCGCAACGGGCTCGGCGCGGAGAGCATCGTCTGGACGCTGATGTTCGCGGTGATGCCGCTCGCCTGCATCTACTATCCGGTCGAGGTGCTACCGGTCTGGCTACAGTATGTCGCCTGGACGTTGCCGCCGACCTACGTGTTCGAGGGCATGCGGTCGCTGCTGATCGATCACGTCTTCCGTGCCGACCTGATGGCCTGGGCGCTGGTCATCAACGCGATCCTGTTGGTTGCCTCTTTTGCGGTCTTCCTTGCCCTTTTACAGAGCGCCAAGCGCAACGGATCGCTGCTCGGGGGTGGTGAATAAATGTCACTTTCACGTGGATTCTCGGTGTTTTAGCCCGATATCGACCCCAGATTCGGCTCGCGGCGCATTGACGCATTGTTGCGCATTGGTCAGTATGCTGCGGCGCAAAACAGGGGTCTGAAAATACTATGCCCATCGGTGAATTTGGCGGTGCCCCGCCACTAGCGGCGGAAGGCAGCCCGGCACTCACGACGCCGCTGTACTGGATGTATGAGATGGCGCATGCTTCGCTCAATCCGGTACGCGCCGTGACCGACGCCACCAAGATCCTGTTTCAGAATCCGCTCAATCCGTGGACGCACACCGAGTTGGGCAAGTCGATCGCCGCCGGCTGCGAATTGTTCGAGCGCACCACGCGCCGCTACGGCAAGCCGGAATGGAACCTGCCGACCACCGAGGTCAACGGCGTCCGCACGGCGGTCGAGGTTCGCACGGTCTGGGAAAAGCCGTTCTGCCGCCTGCTGCATTTCGATCGCAAGCTGACGCGTCCGCTGCGCTCGCCGCACCCACGCGTGCTGATCGTGGCGCCGATGTCGGGCCATTATGCGACGCTGCTGCGCGGCACGGTCGAAGCGTTCCTGCCGACGCATGAAGTCTACATCACCGACTGGGCCGATGCGCGCATGGTGCCGCTCGCGGCCGGCCGGTTCGATCTCGACGACTACGTCGATTACCTGATCGAGATGCTGCACGCGCTCGGTGGCAACATCCATATCGTCGCGGTGTGCCAGCCTTCGGTGCCTGTCGTCGCGGCTGTTTCGGTGATGGAAGCCAGCAACGACCCGTTCGTGCCGCTGTCGATGACGCTGATGGGCGGCCCCATCGACACAAGGCGCAATCCGACCGCGGTCAACAACCTCGCGGAAGAGCGCGGCATCGAATGGTTCCGCAACAATGTCATCACCAAGGTGCCGTTCCCGCATCCGGGCGTGATGCGCGACGTCTATCCGGGCTTCCTGCAGCTCAACGGCTTCATCAGCATGAACCTGGATCGGCACATGGACGCGCACAAGGCGCTGTTTGCCAATCTGGTGAAGGGGGACGGCGATCTCGTCGACAAGCACCGCGAATTCTATGACGAATATCTCGCGGTGATGGACCTCACCGCCGAGTATTACCTGCAGACCGTCGACCTCGTGTTCGTTAAGCACGCGCTGCCGAAGGGCGAGATGACCCATCGCGGCAAGCCGGTCGATCCGTCGAAGATCCGCCGCGTCGCGCTGATGACGGTGGAAGGCGAGAAGGACGACATCTCCGGCCTCGGCCAAACCGAGGCAACGCACGCGCTCTGCACCGCGATTCCGAACCATCGCCGCGTGCACTACGTGCAGAAGGGCGTCGGGCACTACGGCGTGTTCAACGGCTCGCGATTCCGCTCCGAAATCGTGCCGCGGATCTCCGATTTCATGGTTTCGGCGGCCAATACGCGGCTTTCCCTGGTCGCCGCGGCCGAATAGGTATCGCCCCGGCCGCGATTATCGCGGTCGCGCAAGTCACTGATTTGACTAAAAGAATCTCAAATCAGCCAAGGCTCAAGTGATGAATTTAATTTCATCTCTTGGGCCTTTTTCGCAACCTTGATTCATCGGAAAAATACCGGTTCCGACCCCAGCCGGTAGAGGTCAATTAACGGCCAACCCCTGTATATTGGGCAAATGATTTGTTTTTGCGCCGAGCGCTTTCCCTGGCGGCGGATATGGCAAAGTTCGGGCGAACTCCTGCTCCCCGGACTCTCAGAAATGGCTACTCGCGCGCTCCTCTATCGGCGGCCTGCCGAACCCGCGACCGTATTGGTCAGACACGGCTCCCAGTTCTTCACCGTCAGGCTGCGCCGGCATCGGCGCGCGCGGCGCTATACGCTCAGGATTCATCCAACCGATCGCGAAGCGATCCTGACGATGCCGCCGCGCGGCACCATCGTGGAAGCCAAGGAGTTCGCCAATATCCATGGCGGCTGGATTGCCGCCCGTCTTGGCCGCTTGCCGAAGGCCGCGCCGTTCCAGCCCGGCACCGTGGTGCCGTTGCGCGGTGTGCCGCATCGGCTGGTGCATCGCTCGGGCGAGCGCGGCACGGTCTGGACCGAGACGCGCGACAGCGGCGAGAAGATCCTTTGCGTCGCCGGCGGCGTCGAGCACATGGACCGCCGGGTGCATGACTTCCTCAAGCGCGAGGCGCGCAAGGATTTGCAGAAGGCGGCGCAGCTGCACGCCGCGGAACTCGGGGTGCGGGTTCGGCGGATCTCGATCCGCGACCAGTCGAGCCGTTGGGGCTCGTGCACCTCGGCCGGTTCGCTGTCGTTCTCGTGGCGGCTGATCCTGGCGCCGCCGTTCGTGCTCGACTACCTCGCCGCCCACGAGGTCGCGCATCTCGTCGAGATGAACCACTCGGCGCGGTTCTGGCGGGTGGTCGACAAGGTCTGCGCATCGGTGACGCGCGCCAAGAACTGGCTCGACACCTACGGCAACGACCTGCATCGCTACGGGATTCAGGAGTAGGCGGCGCTGCTTCAGCCACCTCCGCTGTCATCGCCCGCGAAAGCGGGCGATCCAGTATTCCAGAGGCGCTCGTGTTCAACCGATAGGCCGCAGCGTACTGGATCCCCCGCATTCGCGGGGGATGACGGCCTGAGTGTGAATGAACGCGCGGTGCGTAGCCCGGATGGAGCGAAGCGCAATCCGGGGCGGCTTTCACCAATGGCGCGACCGATCCCGGATTTCGCTTCGCTTCATCCGGGCTTACGTAGCCAGCAACTATCAGCCTACCGAAACAACCGATCCGCTAGCCAGCCGTCGAGCCCCGCCGCCGCTTCGGGCCGCGCGTTCGGGTTCGGTGGCGCCGCGGCGCGGGCCGGCGTCGGCGGGGGCTGGCGATAATAGCCGCCGCCGGATGGCGCCAGCGCGGGTGGCTGCGGCGCCTGCATCGGCGGTTGAATCTGCATCGGTCCCGCCGGTGCCGAAGGCGCTGATATCTGCGACGAGATCTGCATCAGGTTCGCCGGTCCCCAGCTGCCCTGCGAGTTCGGGATCGCGGCGACCGGCACGCCCTGATGCGCTGATTTCATGAAGCGGGTCCACACTTCCACCGGCAGTCCGCCACCGGTTGCCTTCTTGGTCGGCGAATTGTCGTCATTGCCGAGCCAGACGCCGGTGACGAGCTTGGCGGTGTAGCCGATGAACCAGGCGTCACGATAATCCTGGCTGGTGCCGGTCTTGCCGGCGGCGGTCCAGCCGGGGATCTCGGCCTTGCGCGCGGTGCCCGAGATCAGCGTCTCGCGCATCATGCTGTTCATCATCGCGTCATAGCGCGGTTCGATCACCTGGTTGGGTGGGTCCGTTGGGCGGTCATAGAGCAGCTTGCCTGAGCTGGTCTTGATTTTGGTCACCACATGCGGCGACACAGCGTAGCCGCCATTGGCGAACGGCGCGTAGGCGCCGACCAGCTCGAGCACAGACACTTCCGAGGTGCCGAGCGCGATCGAGACGTTGGGCTCCAACTTGGAGGAGATACCGAGCCGGTGCGCGGTGCGCACCACATTCTTGGCGCCGACCTCGACGCCGAGCCGCACCGCCACCGTGTTCAGCGACATCGCCAGCGCCTGGGTCAGGGTCACCGAGCCGAAATATTCGTGGGTGTAGTTCTCCGGCTTCCAGCCCTTGATGTCGAGCGGCGCGTCGGTACGGATCGTGTCCGGTGTCAGCCCGGACTCGACTGCGGTGAGATAGACGAACGGCTTGAACGACGAGCCCGGCTGCCGCTTCGCGGTGACGGCGCGATTGTACTGGCTCTCGGCATAGTTCCGGCCGCCGACCATGGCGCGCACCGCGCCGTCGGGCGTCATCGCGACCAGCGCGCCCTGGCTGACATTGAACTTCACGCTCTTGGCGGCGAGCTCGTCGATGACGGCGGCTTCGGCGACGTTCTGCAGCTTCGGATCGATAGTGGTCTGCACCACGATGTCCTGGTCGATCTGGCCGACCAGATCGTCGAGCACTTCGCCGATCCAGTCGGCGACATAGTTCACGGTGCCGGCGCCGGCCGGCTTCACCGCGATCGAGGGCTGGCCGATCGAGGCCTTTGCCTGCGCCTCGGTGATGAACTTGGCGTCGGCCATCGCCGCGAGCACGACCTGCGCGCGCTGCTCGGCGCCCTCTGGATTACGGTTTGGCGCCAGCCGCGACGGCGACTTGACGAGGCCCGCGAGCATCGCAGCTTCCGGCAAGGTCACGTTCTTCGCCGACTTGCCGAAATAGCGTTGCGCGGCGGCCTCGACGCCGTAGGCGCCGGAACCGAAATAGACGCGGTTGAGATAGAGCTCGAGGATCTCGTTCTTGGAATGCTTGCGCTCCAGCCACAGCGCGAGCTCGGCCTCCTGCAGCTTGCGCTGCATGGTGCGTTCCTGGGTCAGGAACAGGTTCTTGGCGAGCTGCTGCGTCAAGGTCGAACCGCCCTGCGATACACCCCGATGCAGCACATTGGTGATGGCTGCGCGTAAAATGCCGAGCGGGTCGACGCCGAAATGCGAATAGAAGCGGCGGTCTTCGATGGCGATGAACGCCTTCGGCAGATAGGGCGGCAGGTCCTTCAACGCGATGTTGGCGCCGGCCATTTCGCCGCGCTGCGCCAGCACGCTGCCGTCGATGCCGACGATCTGGATCGTCGGCGGACGCTTGGGAATTTCCAGCGACTGGATCGGCGGCAGATGCGCGCCGACCCACACCACGACACCGATTACCGCGATGCAGCCCCACAGGCCGAGCACCGCAGTCCAATAGAACAGGCGGCCGATGCCGAAGCCGCGCGACTTGCTGCGCCGCTTGCTGCCGCTGCGCGACGGCCGCGGTTTCTCGCCGCCGGAATCGCTGCTTTTGGGTTTGGATTTGGCAGGCTTGTCGTCGCTGCCGCCGGGAACGCGATCGGAGGGTGACAGTCGGAGGTCGGCAAGCGCGGCCGGAAGCCCGAACAGCGGCTCCTTGCGCGCACCGCCTTTTTTACGTCCCCACGCCATCCGCAACGCTCACACCCTGACAGGGGTGCACGCTAGCGTTCCCGGTTTAAGGGGCGGTTACGCAAAGCTTAACGTGGGATTAGGAGGTGAGGCGGTGCATGCTACATGTAGATGGAACAACAAAACAAAGGAGCATCGCATGGGCCATATCGACCCGACGAAAGACGTGTTTGCGCAATTCCGGGACAACAACCGGCCGGGCCCGATCCACATGCTCAATCTGGTGCGCTTACGCGAATGGGCCGCCTATCCCGACGGCCGCAAGGCCACCGGCGCGGAAGCCTATGCCGCCTACGGCCGCGAGAGCGGGCCGGTGTTCGAACGCCTCGGCGGCCGCATCGTCTGGCAGGGCCGCTTCGAGCTGATGCTGATCGGTCCGCAAGACGAGCGCTGGGATCACTGCTTTATCGCCGAGTATCCAAGCGTTGCCGCCTTCGTCGAAATGATCCGCGATCCCGTCTATCGCGAGGCCGTGAAGCACCGCCAGGCCGGCGTCGAGGATTCGCGGCTGATCCGACACGCGGTGCTGCCGGTCGGGAAGAATTTCGGTGAGATTCCGACGTGAGCGCACGAAGCGAGATATTTATCCCGTCATCCTGAGAGTCTGACTCCAAATGAGCTGAGTATTTTCAGGGCGTAGCGAGGCGTCGGGTCAAGAGTCTGAGATGGGCTACGAGGAGCCAGGCGACCTCAGTTGAGGCGGAGCCCTCGAAATCTCTGGAGAGGCGGCGACACCTGCCGAACCACGCGAAGGTGCGCTCGACGACCCAGCGTCGTGGTAAGAGCTGGAAGCCTTTGACCCCAGGCGGCCGCTGAACGATCTCAATGGTCCATGGCCCGCAATGGGAGAGCGCGCCAACAAGCTGCTTTCCGCGATAAACCCGGTCAGCAAAGACATGACGCAGTTTCGGAAAGCGCTCTCGCACGCGCTCCAGTAGGGGGACTGCACCATGCACGTCCTGAACATTGGCTGGGTGAACGTGGACGGCCAGCAAGAGACCGTTGGTATCGGTGACGATGTGCCGCTTACGTCCGTTAACACGTTTGCCCGGATCGAAGCCGCGCGGGCCGCCGGCTTGTGTCGTCGAAGCGCTCTGACTGTCGATGACGGCCGCCGTCGGTGTCGGCTTGCGGCCGAGTTTGCGCCGTGCCTGTCGGACCAGAGCCTTCACGATCCTGTGCCATCGGCGAGTATCGCGCCAAGTATAGAAATAACCTTGCACCGTCGAGTACGGCGGGAACTCCCGCGGCAGAGCGCGCCATTGGCAGCCGGTGGACAGAATGAACAAAATGGCCTCGACCACCTTGCGCAGATCAACCTTCCGCGGGCGGCCCAATCGACGCCGACCCGGCAACTTCCTGGCTATCAGACGCCACTCCGCGTCGGTCATGTCGCTTGCATAGCGCAGTCCGTTCCGCAGATACTGAGCACGAGTGATTTTGGTCCATGGCATGGTGCACTCCCTCGAATCTTCGCAAATCCGAAGGAATCACAGCCGACTGAAATCACTCACTGCTTTTTCGGTCAGGCTCTGAGGAGCCGCGAAGCGGCGTCTCGAAGGATGCACGGCCCCGCTAGTGGCCGTCGACCCTTCGAGACGCGCTGCGCGCTCTTCAGGGTGACGGTGAGGGAGCGCAGTGCACCCTCCACGTCATTGCGAGCGAAGCGAAGCAATCCATGTCTCGGCTTGCGGAGCGATGGATTGCTTCGTCGCTATCGCCCCTCGCAATGACGGTGACAGGGCGGTCCCCAAAAAACAAAATCGGCGGCCCGGAGGCCGCCGATTGCATCTCAACTCTGTGCGAACGACTAGCCCGCCGGGCCGGCGTCCTCGAGGATCGGGCCGAACAGCTCCCAGCGCTCGCCGTTGAACTTCATCATCTGCAGCTGCTTGTTGACGCGATAGTCGTTCGGCGTGGTGTTGCCCTTGATGCCGGGCAGCGCCATGTCGAGGTCGACATTCTTCAGGTTGGTGGCCTGCTTCAGCACGTTGTCGCGCGTCAGCTCGTCACCGCACTGCTTCAGCACATGCACCATCAGCTGGGCGGTCGAGTAGCCATAGGTGTTGAAGTTCGAGTTCTTGTCGCCGTCGGGATAGTACTTGGCCATGAAGTCGAAATAGCGCTTCATGCCCGGATCGTCCTTCCACTGCGGGTCGGCGGGATCCTTGCCGTAATTGGTCGAGATCAGGCCCTTAGAGGCTTCCAGGCCCGCCGGCTGCAAAACAGCGCCGACCGAGGTGGCGTTGATGTCGACGATGTGGACCGGATGCCAGCCGAGCTCGGCGATCTTCTTGATCGCCTGCGCGGCCTGCTTCGGCGTCGAGGCTGAGAAGAACAGGTCGGCGCCGGCGTCCTTGATCTTGATCACCTGGGAATCGATGGTCGGGTCGGAGACCTCATAGGAGGCTTCGGCCACGATCATCTTGGCAGCCTTGTCGCCGAGGCCGGCCTTGATGCCGTTCAGATAATCCTTGCCGAGGTCGTCGTTCTGATAGAGCACCCCGATCTTGGCGTTCGGATGCTCCTTCAGGATGTACTGGCCGTAGATGCGGCCTTCGACGAAGTAGTTCGGATTGAAGCCGAGCGTCCACGGGAAGTTCTTCGGATCGGTGAACTTCGAGGCGCCGGTGGCGGCGAACAGCTGCGGCACCTTCTTGGCGTTGAGATATTTCTGCACGGCGGCGTTCGACGGCGTGCCGACGATCTGGAAGGTCAACAGCACCTCGTCGCTCTCGACGAGCTTGCGCACCTGCTCGACGGCCTTCGGCGGCGAATAGGCGTCGTCATACTGGATCAGGTTGATCTTGCGGCCGTTGATGCCGCCCTGATCGTTGATCATCTTGAAATAAGCCGCCTGGGTCTTGCCGATCGAGGCATAGGCGGAAGCCGGTCCGGAGAAGGGGACGGTCTGGCCGATCTTGATCTCGGTGTCGCTCGCGCCGGGATCGTATTTCTTTTGCGCGGAGGCCGACGTTGCAGACAGCGCGATCGCGAGCGCCGTTCCCGTGACCAGGTGGAAAATCCCATTCCTCATAATGCTGTTTTCCTCACGTGACTGATGGTTGGCCGATGATCTTGTCCGGGGGTTCAAGGTCCCGCGGTCGCCATCGCTGGGCCGGGATACTGGAGGAACCGTTGCTGCGACGCAAGACGACGGATGCCGAAAAGGCGAGCGATTTCAGTCAACGAAAGTAGGGGGCGGTGCGAAAAGAAACGGCGCAGCGGGGATGCGCTGCGCCGGTCGGTCTCGCTCTTCCTTCACCTCTCCCGCTTGCGGGGGAGGTCGGATTGCATCGCAGATGCAATCCGGGTGGGGGCTCTCTCCACAGCATGACTCGTGGATAGACCCCCACCCCAACCCTCCCCCGCAAGCGGGAGAGGGGGAGTAGCTTCTTCGCGTCCGCGACCTAGCCCGCCGGTCCGGTGTCCTCGATGATCGGGCCGAACAGCTCCCAGCGCTCGCCGTTGAACTTCATCATCTGCATCTGCTTGTTGATGCGATAATCGTTCGGTCCGGTCGTGATCGACATACCGGGCAGCGCGAGGCTCGGCACGAACTTCTTCAGGCTGGTCACCTGCTTCATCAGGTTCTCGCGGGTGAGGTCGTCGCCGCACTGCTTGAGCACCTGGATCAGGAGTTCGGCCGTCGAATAGCCGTAGGTGTTGACGGTGTTGAGCTTGTCGCCCTCCGGGTAATACTTATCCATGAAGGCGAAATAGGCCTTCACGCCGGGATCGTCCTTCCACTGCGGATCGGCCGGGTCCTTGCCGTAATTGGTCGAGATGATGCCCTTGGAGATGTCGAGGCCGGCCGGCTTCAGCGTTGCCGATACCGGGCTCGCATTGATGTCGAGGATGTGCACCGGGTGCCAGTCAAGGTCCGCGACCTTGCGGATCGCTTGAGCTGCGAATTTCGGCGTCGACGCGTTATAGAGCAGGTCGACGCCGGCGGCCTTCAGCTTGACGATCTGGGAATCGACGGTCGGGTCGGTCAACTCGTAGGAAACCTCGGCGACGATCATGCTCGCTGCCTTGTCGCCGAGCCCGCTCTTCAGGCCGGTGATGTAGTCACGGCCGAGATCGTCGTTCTGGTAGAAGATGCCGATCTTGGCGTTCGGGTGATTGGCCAGGATGTATTTGGCGTAGATGCGTCCCTCGGACTGGTAGTTCGGGTTGAACGCGATCGTCCACGGCGCGTTCTGCGGATCGGAGAAGCGCGAGGCGCCGGTGGAGGCGAGCAGCTGCGGCACCTTCCTGGCATTCAGATATTTCTGCACGGCGGCATTTGAGGGCGTGCCGATGATCTGGAAGGTGAACAGCACCTCGTCGCCCTCGACCAGCTTGCGCACCTGCTCGACCGCTTTCGGCGGCGAATAGGCGTCGTCATACTGGATCAGGTTCAGCTTGCGGCCGTTGATGCCGCCCTGATCGTTGATCATCTTGAGGTAGGCCGCCTGGGTCTTGCCGATGCCGGCATAGGCGGATGCGGGGCCCGAGAACGGCACGGTCTGGCCGATCTTGATCTCGGTGTCGGTCGCGCCGACGTCGTATTTCTTCTGCGCGGTGGCCGATGTAACCGACAACGCGATGGCAAGCGCTGCCGCAGCGAGCAATTGCACGCTCCTCATGTCCGTGACCTCCCATGTTGCCGGTGATCTTGTCCGCAAGGCTCAAACCCGCGGATGTCACCGTTATCAGGGATGATGGAGGAACGGCGGGGGCATTGCAAGATGATGGACCCTGCGCGCGATGTCGCGTTTGAGCATGATCCGGAAAAGTGTGAAGCGGTTTTCCGAGGAGATCATGCTCAAGAAATCAAAAGCGCACCCGCGCTTTAAGCGAGCCAGAGCAGGATCAGCGCGAGCGCCGCGGGTGCCGCCTGCACATAAAGGATGCGCCGGCTCACGGTGGCGGCGCCATAGGCGCCGGCGACGATCACGCAGAGCAGGAAGAATGTTTTGATCTGCAATGCGACGGCGGCATTACCGTGCACCAGGCCCCAGATCAGCCCGGCGGCGAGGAAGCCGTTGTAGAGCCCCTGATTGGCGGCAAGCACTGCCGAATCGGTCGCCTTCTCGATCGAGTTGCGAAAGGTCTTCAGCCCGAGCGGCTTGGTCCACAGGAACATCTCGAGCACAAGGAAATAGACGTGCAGCGCGGCCACCACCGCAACCAGGACATTGGCAAGCAAAAGCATATTGCGGTCCCCCCAGAGCTTCGGTTCTGATCTAATCAGAACCAAAGCTCAAGATCCTTGTTTTGACGCGTTTTCTTCACGCGAACCGGTGACCATCCCGGATCAAGTCCGGGACAGGCTTTCGCTCGAAAACGCTCTCACCGGAATTCGGGTGGACGCTAGCATGCGGGCGGTGAATTGTATGCCGAGCGACCCGTTGCGAGAGTGATGACTTTCCAGAGTGACTGATATGGCCGACCGCAAGACCTCACAGACCTTCAACCTCGACCGCCTCAAGACCCCGATCGGCACCGCGCTGCTGGTGACCGATGACGACGGCGTGCTGCGCGCGCTCGACTGGGACGACTATGAAGGGCGCATGCTCGACCTGCTGCGGCTGCACTATGGCGCCGTGACGCTGCGGGACGGACGCGCGCCGGCTGCGATGCGCAAGGCGCTCGGCGATTACTTCAACGGCGATCTCGATCGGCTCGCCGATGTCGAATGGCGCGTCGCCGGCACGCCGTTCCAGCAGAAGGTCTGGCACGCGTTGCCGAAGATTCCGCCGGGCACCACCATGAGCTACGGCGCGCTGGCGGCAAGACTGAAAGTGCCGAACGCGATGCGCGCGGTCGGCCACGCCAACGGCTCCAACCCGATCAGTGTCGTCGTGCCCTGCCACCGCCTGATCGGCGCCAACGGCTCGCTGGTCAAATATGGCGGCGGACTGGAGCGCAAGCGCTGGCTGCTGCGGCACGAGGGCGTGGAGATATAGCGGCCGAACTCAGCCGCAATGAGACGATCAATCGAGATCCTCGCGCGGCATGTTTCGCAGATCGCGCACGATGTAGAGGAATACAATGAGCGACGGCACCCACGCGAGGATCGCTCCCACCAGCATCGCATCGACCGTCGTCATCGGATCTCCCTTGAGCGTTTTCGAGCGAAGTGGCCGCCGGTTCGGGTTAAGAAAACACGTCAAACAAAAATCTGGCCTGCGCCGTCAGATCAGCTTTTTCGATGGGCCGCCGGTTCTCGGGATGGGATAGAGCCACTTCCAATAGACCTTGTTGCGCTCCAACTGCCGCTTGTAGATCTCGCGGCACTTCGTCGAGCAGAACTGCTCGAAATACCAGCTATGCCGGATCAGTCCGAAGGGCCGCCGGCAACCTGGATTGCCGCAACGGCCCGTCATGATGCTGCCTCCGCATTCGCTCGCCAAAGCCAGCGAATGAAGTCCTCTTGACCCTTGTGAAGACAGAGCCGTCCGCAGTAGCGCTCACCCGCCGGATTGCGCAGGCAGATGATCTTGGCATCTTCACTGTCACACTGGGCGCAGCGCGGTTCCGTACGCATGGCGACTTCCCTCCAGGAACTGCCATTTGCCAATCAAGAATGCCTGATGCTGTCGTTGCCGCCGGTCTTGTTGAAGGACGGCGCCGCGAAATCTTGCGCTACCACCGTCGATGCGCAACTTGTCCAGATGTTTCCCGGCATCATCCTTGCGTATACCCGATTTGAACTCACGCGCTCGTCGCTGTGCCGCGCTGTGCCAGAGCTGCATCGAGGCACTTGACCAGCGCATCTCCGTCGAACGGCTTGATCAGGAAGCAGATCGCCCCCGCCTCCATGGCTCGGGCCCGATCGGCCTCGACGGAGAAGGCCGTGATGAAGATGAACGGAAGGCGCCGGCCGTCGGCAATCAGGCGGGCCTGCAGGTCGAGCCCGCTCATGGTCGGCATCCTGACATCGGCTATCACGCAGGATGTGTCGTTCAGTTGCGGCGAATGCAGGAATTCTTCGGCCGACGCGTAGGTCTGGACCGCGTAGCCAAGCGACCTGACCAGATTGTCGGTCGCGGTGCGGACCGACATGTCATCGTCGACGATCGATATCACCGGGTTGGACAAGAAGGGCTTTCCTGGAACGGCCAGAGGGGCCTCTGGTGTCTGCGATCACGGAGCCACAGTGCGTCGTCGGCCGCGGCCGGAGAATCATACTTAGGTTTGTGCGCTGCCGGATGCCTGCTTGAACCCGAGGATCTGCGCCATCCTGACCAGATCAGGCAACGACTTCGCCGCCATTTTCCGCATGATGTGCCCGCGGTGTATCTTGACTGTGATCTCGGCCACGCCGATTTCGGCGGCGACCTGCTTGTTCATGAGCCCCGCGGTGACGAGGCTCATGATCTGGCGCTCACGAGGGGTCAGGGTCGCGAAGGCTGCACGCAGGTTCGCGAGCGCCCTGGCCTCATTGCGGCGAGTTCTGTCGCGTTCGATCGCAGTCGTGACGGCATCCAGCATGTCCTGATCGCGGAACGGCTTGGTCAGGAAGTCGACGGCTCCGGCCTTCATCGCCCTGACCGTCATCGGGATATCGCCATGGCCGGTCATGAAGATGATCGGAATATGAATGTCGGCCCTGGCGAGCTCCGCCTGGAAGTCGAGGCCGCTCAGCCGGGGCAGCCTGATGTCCAGGATCAGGCAGCTTGGAATATCGGGGAGCTTGTGCTGCAGAAATTCATGGGCCGACCCGAACGCTGCGGCGCGCAGGCCGACCGACCGGAAAAGATTGCTCAGCGAGTCGCGCACTGACACATCGTCGTCGACGATGAAGACGATCGGATCCTCGGCGTTCGCGGGGGCGGGAGGCGATGCCGCGCGTCCAATCACCATGCATGATCCTCCTGACGCAGCGGCAGGGTGAACTGGAACGTCGTGCCGGGGCCGATGTTCCTGGACACGGATAGGCGCCCTCGGTGGGCTTCGACGATCGAGCGGCAGATCGACAACCCCATTCCCATGCCGCTGGCTTTGGTGGTGTAGAAGGCGTCAAACAGCCGCTCGGCATGCTCTGTCGCAACCCCGATACCACAATCGGTGACCGTGACCAGGATCTGCCCGGCATCGTCTTGGTGCGTCCGGATTACGAGTTCCCGTGCCCTGTCCGTGACCGGCTGCATTGCCTCGATGCCATTGACGACAAGGTTGAGGATGACTTGCTGCAGCTGGACGCGGTCGGCGACGACAGGCGGGAGCGCGGGAGCGAGGTCGAGCTGCAGGGACACGAGGTGGCTCTGCAGTTCATGCTGCACCAGGCCGATCACCTCGTTGATGGCTTCATTGATGTCGAGCGGCGCCATCTGACCGGTCGTCTTGTTCACCAGCGCGCGGACGCGCTGGATGACCTCGCCCGCCCGGTTGCCGTCGCTGATGATCGACCTGACCGCCCCGCGCGCTTCATTCAGATCAGGAGCCGCCCGGTTGAGCCAGCGCAGGCATGCCGCGGCGTTGGCGACCACGGCGGCAAGCGGCTGGTTCACTTCATGGGCGATCGATGCGGCGAGCTCGCCGAGTGCCGTCACGCGCGTGACGTGCGCGAGGTTGGTCTGCGCTTCGTGCAACTCCGCCTCGGCGCGCTTGCGGGCGGTCACGTCGGTGACCGCTCCGATGAATTCGGTGTCGCCCGAGGGGGTGGTCACCGCATGCGCCCTGGCGTGAACATATTTGATCGCGCCGTCCGGCATCAGCAATCGGTAGCCGTGCTCGAAGTCCTTGCCGTCAAGCGAGGCGCTGTCGACGGTCCGTTGCACGCGGGCGCGATCATCCGGATGGATGCGTTGAAGGACGGTGGCATGCTTGATCGAAGGAGCCCTGTCGAATCCGAAGATCCTGAACGTCTCTTCCGACCAGATCACCTCACCGCTGGCGACGTGCCAGCCAAAGCTGCCGGTGTGGCTCAATCGCTGGGCTTCGCTCAGGTACATTTCGCTCTGCTGCAGCGCGTTTTCGGCCTGTTTGCGCTCGGTGATATCCTCGCATGCGATCAGCACGATCAATCGGTCGTCCTGCCGCCGCACGGCCTTGGCATTTTCACGAACCCAAAGTCTTGAACCGTCCTTGCGGATCTTCCGGATTTCCCAATTGTGGGTTTGGCCGATGTTCTCGAGGCACGCCGCGACGTTGCGCTGGACCGCCTGATGGTCTTCGGCGGCAAAGACCCGCAGCACGGATTGTCCAAGCAATTCGTCGACGGTGTAGCCGAGTTGTGCCGCGCCGAACGTGTTGACCGACAGCACGAGACCCGTCGCGTCGACCATGAAGTACATGACCGGATTGTGCTCGAACACCTCCTTCCATTGCGCTTCGCTGTTGCGCAGGGCCTCTACCGCGCGCTCTTCGCCGCTGGCCCGGCCGCGCAACATGGCTTCCATCTGCCTGTGGGTGCGGCCCACCACCCCGATCATCAGCAATGCGGCGGCAAGCGAGGCGATCAGCAGCGCCAGCGCGATCAGATGGGCGGAAGCTGCAGGCTGCGGACCAAGCAGCAGCCCGATGCAGGTTGCGGCCAAAGCCAGCACCATGCCGCCGAGCAGCCATTGCTCGGCCGACCAGGATTTCGTGGTCGGGATGCGCATCATCGGCAGCACCAGCACTTGGCCATCCAGCACTTGGCCGTCCAGCACTCGGCCGTCATGGGCCGCGCTGCGTCGCTAGGTGACCGCTACCATCAGCGGCGACAACGTCGCCCTCCTAACAAACTGCATACTAACAGCTTTCTCGACGTCCGAACGGGATCGCGGGGGCGATTTTGGCGATCCGCTCGCGTGGCGCGAGATCGCGCGGAAAGCGCAATCGTCGGACGAACTCAGGCCCAGGTTGCGGCTAAACCAAAGTATGTCGTCCCCATCCGAATGTAACGGCCGGATCAACCTCCGTTCAATGGCCGGTTTCCTCCCGGTGGCTACGCTTATTGGGTAACTCGATGACAGTAGAGGCCTTTCGGGATTCAGCAATCGCCAATCAGAGACGGGAGATTGAAATGCCCAACACGCGCCTGCATCTGATCCTTTGCTCCGACGACGTCGCGCGCGAGACGACGCCTCAGAGACGTAACCGCAGCTTCCAGCCCTCCGTGATCGACGGCGGCAAGCAAGCAGCGACCGTGCAGGCCGACAATTCCTGGATTGATCTGCTCGACGTCTTCGATTTGAGCGTTGTGCTCTGTCAGGCGAGCTACCTGGCCTTGCTGGGGGCAAGCCTCGCGGCGCTGCAGCCGCAATTGAACGTGCAGGATCCAGGATCGTAGCCCGCTATGGATCCAAGTCCGGCAGGCTGCCGGGACCGACGCGCTGGCTGCTCACGCCTGGGTCGCGCAAACGGGTCCGATAACAGCCTCCGTGAGAGCCCGGAATCCACTCCCCGTCTAGCCCCGGCCCTGATGGATTCCGGGCTCAGTCCCCGCAGGCGCGCCGAGCTGCTGAACGTGGCAAATTGCAGCAGTTTTTCCGAAAGATGGCTGGTTCGCTTTAGCCGCTTTTGAAGCACCTGATCATTGGATCCGTCGGCGACGGCATCGCACCGCAGAGCTGTGCGTTGGGTTCGCGCACTGACAGTTCAGGGGCCGGTCAATGAATCAGGCACAGCAGCAGAAGCCCTCTCTTGAAGGCAAAGTTTCCGTCTCCAAGGATGAGGCCGAAGGCGCACGCGGATTGCAGCGCGATCTGCAAGACCGGTTGCAGCCGGCGCACGACGAGCCAGTGAGCGAGCCCGTCAGCGATAGCGCTCCCCATCCCGAAGCACCTGCAGGCTCGGACCGCTGGGTTCGCCGCGTGCTCAAGGTCGGCATTGGCCTTGCGATCGTGGCCGTCTTCGGATGGCTGCCGCTGAAGGCCGTGCTGCAGACCTCGAGCGTCGAGGCCGTGGTCAATGCCAGGATCGTGACCTTGCGCTCGCCGATCGACGGCACCGTGAGCGCGAAGCTGCCGCAGGGCTCGACGCAGCTCAGCGTGGTCCACGAGGGCGATGCGATCCTTCATGTCGTCAACGCCCGCGGCGATCGCGTGCGGCTCGACGATCTTCGGCGGCAGATGTCCCGGATGGAAAATGAGCGCCCGAGTTTCGCCGCCAAGCTTGCGGCCGCCGAGACGGCGCAGCAGGACCTTGCGCGCCAGGCGGCCCAGTTCCGCGACGGTCGCATTCTCCAGCTCCAGGCGCGCATCGCCGAAATCCAGACCGCGATCGAGGCCGCGGCCGCGCGGCGGGAAGAGGCGACGGCGGCGGTTGAACGCGCCTCGTCACTGATCAAATCGGGCAGCGTCTCGACGGTCGAAATGGCCCGGCTGACGCGCGAGCAAGCGATCGCCCAGCAGACCGAGATCGGCGCGCAGCGCCGCCTCGACGCCGCCAAGGTCGAACTCACGGCGGCAAGGAACGGCACCTACCTTGGCGACAGCTACAATGACCGGCCGAGTTCCGTGCAGCGCGAAGAGGAGATGCGCCAGCGCGTCAGCGATCTGCGCGCCGATCTGGTGCATTCCGATGCCGAGATCGATTGGCTCACCCACGAGATTGCCTCGGAGCAGCTGCACTACATCAACCGGGTGGAGGCCGACATCAGGGCGCCGGTTACCGGGCGCATCTGGGAGATGATGACGTCGTCCGGCGAGGATGTCAGGGCCGGGCAGCCCCTGCTCAAGCTGCTCGATTGCAGCGGCGCGGTAGTCACCGCCAACGTCACCGAAGGCGTCTATAACCGCCTCAAGCTCGGCGAGCAGGCGAGCTTTGAGCCGAACGACGGCAGCGCCGCGATCAAGGGCGAGATCGTCAACCTCACCGGCGCGTCAGGTGCGCCCGCAAACCTCGCGATCAATCCGGATGCGCTCAACAAGGAACCGTATCGGGTGACGGTCTCGATGCCCGCGCTCGATACCACGGGCAAGGAATGCGCCGTCGGTCGCACCGGGCGGGTGGTGTTCAACGCGGATGCGGCAAAGCCATGATGGCGGCATTCGCGCCCGGGCTGGTTGCCTTCGGCGCCTGCCTTGCGATCCTGCCGCTGCTCCGGCGCGAGCAGACGCTGGCCCGCATCATGATGGCCGGCATGTCGTTCGTTCTGCTGCTGCACTACTTCGTCTGGCGGGTGACCCAGACCTTGCCGCCTCTGGGACTCACCGCCGACGCGGTGGTCGGCTATCCCTTCGTGGCTGCGGAGGCGGCCTCGATGATCGCGGTGTGCCTGTCGCTGCTGTTCCTCAGCCGCACCATTGACCGCTCGCCCGAGGTCAATGCCATCCTGCGCCAATCCACAGCGCGGACGGATGCGCCGCTCGTCGACGTCTTCATCTGCACCTACAATGAGGAGAAGGCGATCCTGGAGCGCACCATCATCGGCGCGACGGGGCTGAACTATCCCAACTATCGCGTCTGGGTGCTCGACGACGGGCGGCGGCTTTGGCTGCGCCGGCTCGCCCAGGAGCTTGGCTGCAACTATCTGACCCGTCCGGACAACCGGCACGCCAAGGCCGGCAACATCAATCAGGCGCTCCAGCACGTATCCGCCCTGCCGGACCGGCCGGAATTCATCTCGATCCTCGATGCGGATTTTGTCCCGATGCCGGACTTCCTGACGCGGGCGATCAGCCTGATGCAGGACGGCGCCGTCGGCGTCGTGCAGACGCCGCAGCACTTCATCAATCCGGATCCGATCCAGACCAATCTCGCCGCAACCGACGTCTGGCCCGACGAGCAGCGCTTCTTCTTCGACATCCTGATGCCGGCCAAGGACGCCTGGGGCACTGCGTTCTGCTGCGGCACCTCATCGCTGATCCGTTACTCCGGACTGATGCAGATCGGCGGCTTTCCGACCGATTCGGTGACGGAGGATTATCTCGTCACGCTGCGCCTGAAGGAAAAGGGACTGCGTACGGTCTATCTCAACGAGCGCCTGACGATCGGCCTCGCACCGGAGGGATTGAAGGAATACATCACCCAGCGCGGGCGATGGTGCCTCGGCTTCATGCAGATCTTCAGGGGCCGCAGCGGGCCGTTCTCGCGGCAATCCAGGCTCGCATTCATGGACCGGCTGTCGCTGGTCGATGCCTTCATGAGCTGGGCGGCGGTCTATAGCACCAAGACTTTCGGCCTGGTCGTGCCTTGGCTCTATCTGCTGTTCGGGATCAAGGCGGTTCATGCCGACCTGTTCGAGCTCCTGAAATACTTCCTGCCGTTCTACGTCTGGCACGCCTTCACGATGGCGTGGCTCTCGCACGGCCGCTCGCTCGCGATCATGACCGACGTCTCGCAATACATTGCAGCACCCGCGGTCTTGAAGGCCGTCGTGACCGGCCTCGCCAAGCCGCAAGGCCACAAGTTCAAGGTGACCGCCAAGGGCGGCGACCGCAACCGCCGCTTCATCGAATGGCCGCTGCTGCGGCTCTACGGCGGCGCCTTACTGATCACGCTGGTCGCCATCGCCTACGCCTTCATCCTGCATCTGCGCGGTGAAAACATCGCCTATGGCGGGCTGGCGCTGGCCTGGAGCCTGTACAATTGCGCCGTGCTCGCGATCGTATGCTTCATCTGCATCGAGCAGCCGCGGCGTCGCAAGGCCGAGCGTTTCGAGCGCGACGAGCCGATCCTGATCCACGAAGGCGCCGAGCCGCGGCTGGTGCGGATGGCCGACGTCTCGATTTCGGGCGCGCGCTTCATCGATCCGGCCCCGCCCGCAATCGGCGCCTCGATCAAGTGCAATGTCTACGGCCAGAACGTGAACGCGCTCGTGGTCCGCCGCACCCGTGACGGCTTCGGCGTCCGCTTCGAGGACGCGGTTGCGACGCGGATCAATGTCGTGCGCGCATTCTATGCCGGCGAATATGTCCGCGCCTTCCACGGCGTGCGCGCGGCGCCGGTCGGCAAGGCCTTGCTGATGCGGCTGTTCGGCTGACCCTCCTCGTCATTCCGGGGCAGCCCGCAGGGCTGAGCCCGGAATCCATCGGGCCGCATATTTTGTGGTGAAATGGATTCCGGGCTCGCGCTGCGCGCGCCCTCAGGTGCGCCATTGCGCACCGGGGAATGACAAGTGGAAAGGGCCCGGCCTAAGCCGCCGGCTTCGCCGCCTGGTCCTCGCTCGACAACAGATGCAGCAGCGCGCTCTTGATCGCGGCCTGCCGGGTCGGCGCGGTGATCTGGGCGCCGAGCAGGTCGGTGACATAGAACACGTCGCGGGCGCGCTCGCCAAAGGTCGCGACATGCGCCGAGGCGATGTTGAGGTTGAGCTTCGAGATCGCGGTCGTCAGCTGGTAGAGCAGGCCGGGGCGGTCGAGGCCGGAGACCTCGATCACGGTGTAGCGGTCGGACCACTGGTTGTTGATGGTTACTTCGGGCTCGACGATGAACGGCCGCGCCTTGCTGCGCACCGCGCGCTTCGCCACCGCCTCGGGCAGCCTGAGCTTGCCTTCCAGCACCTGCTCGATCATCTCGCCGATCCGTGTCGCGCGGCGGCCTTCGTCATCGTCGCGGTCGTATTCGCGCGAGATCGAGATGGTGTCGAGCGCGCGGCCGTCGGTCGTGGTGTAGATCTGCGCGTCGACGATGTTGGCACCGGCCGAGGCGCAGGCGCCGGCGATGATCGACAGCAGCCAGGGATGGTCGGTCGCGAGAATCGTGAGCTCGGTGACGGCGCGGACCTCGTCGAAGCCGACGTTGATCGCGAGCTTGTGGCCGGCCTGCTCGCTGGCGCGGATGAAGCGCGCCTGGCGGATCTTGCGTTGCAGCTCGACCTTGAGCCAGTACGCCGGGTAGTGCCGGCCGATATAGGCGTTGAGCTCGACCTCCGGCCATTCGGTGAAGGCGCGGCGGAATTCGGCCTGCGCCACCGCGATGCGTTGGGCGCGGTTGACCTCGGAGAAGCCGCCGGTCAGCACCGGCTCTGTTTCATAGTACAGCGTGCGCAATAGCTGCGCCTTCCAGCCGTTCCAGACGCCGGGGCCGACGCCGCGAATGTCGGCGGTGGTCAGGATCGTGAGCAGCTTCATCTGCTCGACCGACTGCACCACGGCGGCGAAATTCTCGATGGTCTTGCGGTCCGACAAATCGCGCGATTGCGCCACCGTCGACATCGTCAGATGTTCCTCGATCAGCCACGCCACCAGCTCGGTGTCGGCCGCGGAGAAGCCGAGCCGCGGGCACAGCCGCCGCGCCACCTTGGCGCCGGCGATCGAGTGATCCTCAGGCCTGCCCTTGGCGATGTCGTGCAGCAGGGTTGCGATATAGATCACCGGGCGGTGCTCGGGACGGATCTTGCGGAACAGGTCGCTGGCGACCGTGAACTCCTCGTTGCCGCCGCGCTCGATGTCCTGCAGGAAGCCGATGCAGCGGAGCAGATGCTCGTCCACCGTATAGTGGTGGTACATATTGAACTGCATCATCGAGACGATCTTGCCGAAGGCGCGGATGAAATGGCCGAGCACGCCGGTCTCGTTCATCCGCCGCAGCACGGTCTCCGCATCGTTCGAGGTCAGGATCTCCATGAACAGGCGGTTGGCTTCCTCGTTGTCGCGGAGCTGGGTGTTGATCAGCTTCAGCGAGCGCGTCACCGTGCGCATCGCATCGGGATGGAAGGCGAGGTTGTTCTGCTGCGCGAGGCGGAAGATGCGGATCAGGTTGACCGGATCGTGCTTGAACACATCAGGCGCGGCGAGATTGATGCGGTTGTTGTCGACGATGAAGTCGTCGCTGCCGGCCACCCGCCGCCGCTTGGTGCCCGGCCGCAGCCGCGCCACCATCCGGCTCAGCACCGGCGCCGGCTTGTTGTGCTCCTCTTCAAGCTTGGCGCACAGGATCGCGGTGAGATCGCCGACGTCCTTGGCGATCAGGAAGTAGTGCTTCATGAAGCGCTCGACGTCCTGCATGCCGGGATGCGAGGTGTAGCCGAGGCGGACCGCGATCTCGCGCTGCATGTCGAACGACAGCCGCTCCTCGGCGCGTCCGGCGAAGAAGTGCAAATTGCAGCGCACCGACCACAGGAAGTCGGCGCAGCGGCGGAAGGTGCGGTACTCCTGCGCGTCGAACACGCCGCGTTCCAGCAGCTCATCGGTCTCGCGCACGCGGTAGACGTATTTCGCGATCCAGAACAGCGTATGCAGGTCGCGCAGGCCGCCCTTGCCGTCCTTGACGTTGGGCTCGACCAGATAGCGCGACTGGCCGGCGCGGCGATGCCGCTCCTCGCGCTCGGCGAGCTTGGCGGTGACGAATTCCGCCGCGGTGCCCTGCACCACTTCCTTGTCGAAGCGTTCGACCAGCTCGTCATAGAGCGGCTGGTCACCGGTCAGGAAGCGGGTCTCCAGGATCGCGGTGCGGATCGTCATGTCGCCGCGCGCCTGGCGGATCGATTCATCGACCGAGCGCGTGGCGTGGCCGACCTTCAGCCCCATGTCCCAGAGGCAATAGAGGATGGCTTCGGCAACCTGCTCGCCCCAGGCGGTCTGCTTGTAGGGCAGGATGAACAACAGATCGATGTCGGATTCCGGCGCCATCAGCCCGCGGCCATAGCCGCCGGTCGCGACCACGGCCATGCGTTCGGCGCCCGAGGGGATCGGCGAGTGGTAGAGATGTCGGGTCGCCGCCGCGTAGAGGATGCGGATGATCTCGTCCTGCACGAAGCACAGCCGTTCGGCGCAGCGCCGGCCGTGGCGGTCCTTCAGCAGCAGCTCCTGCGCCGTGGCGCGCGCCGCGATCAGCTCGGCCTTGAGCAACTGCGCCATCGCGGCGCGGAACTGGTCCTCGCGGCCGGCATGCTGCTCGGCGAGTGCATTGACCGCCGCGGTGATCCGCTCGGTCTCGAAACGACCATCCGCTTCAGGGCGGACTTCGGCTACGACGCTGTCCATACGTTCATCCGATATCGGACCAAGCTGTTGCTGTCACTGACCAAAGTATATGGACAGCAGCTCCATTCTGTTTCCTGGGCACCCAGAGCAAGCCTGTGCTCGCGCCGCCAAACAAAGGGTAGAGATTTTCTCGTTGACCGCAAGGCTAACTCATTGAATTAAAAGTGTGTTTCTTAATCAACCCAAGGGGGCGACGAATGCAGAATTTTTCCCGGCGCGCGTTTGCGGCGCTGCTCGCGGTCTCGACATTCTTGCCCGGCGCGGCGCTGGCCGCCGACACGCTGAAGGAGATCCGGATCGACTGGGCGACCTACAATCCGGTGTCGATGGTCCTGAAGCAGAAGGGCCTCCTGGAGAAGGAGTTCGCCAAGGACGGCATCAGCATCGTCTGGGTGCAGTCGGCCGGCTCCAACAAGGCGCTCGAATTCCTCAATGCCGGCTCGATCGATCTCGGCTCGACCGCGGGCTCGGCCGCTTTGGTCGCCCGGATCAACGGCAACCCGATCAAGTCGATCTACGTCTATTCGCGCCCCGAATGGACCGCGCTGGTCACCACCAAGGACTCCAGGATCACGTCGGTCGCCGACCTCAAGGGCAAGCGCGTCGCGGTGACCCGTGGCACCGACCCGCACATCTTCCTGGTCCGGGCGCTGCTCGGCGCCGGTCTGACCGAGAAGGACATCACGCCGGTGCTGCTGCAGCACGCCGACGGCAAGACCGCGCTGATCCGCGGCGACGTCGACGCTTGGGCCGGCCTCGACCCGATGATGGCGCAGGCGGAAGTCGAGGACGGCGCCAAGCTGTTCTACCGCAAGGCCGACGCCAACACCTGGGGCATTCTGAATGTGCGCGAGGAGTTCCTGAAAGCGCACCCGGATATCGTCCGCCGCGTGCTCGCGACGTATGAGGAGGCGAGGAAATATTCGCTGGCGAACTATGACGAGCTGAAGAAGACCTTCATCGCGGTCACCAAGCTGCCGGACGCCGTGGTCGACAAGCAGCTCAAGGAGCGTACCGAGCTGACCCACAGCCGGATCGGTAGCCCCCAGCGCGAGTCGATCTTGGCCGCGGGCCTCGCCTTGCAGCAGGCCGGCGTGATCGACGCCAAGACCGACGTGAAGGCCGCGCTCGACAGCCTGATCGACGATCAGGTCCCGCTGCCGACGAATTAACTCGATCGTTCACCCTCCCCTGGAGGGGGAGGGTCGGTTCACAGCGAGCGAAGCGAGATGTGAGCCGGGGTGGGGTGATCCCTCCACTCCGGCAGCGCCCGTTACGAGCGACCTTCACCCCACCTCGGTTCGCATTTCATGCGAACCGATCCTCCCCCTCCAGGGGAGGATAAGAGGTCATCGCCCCCACCTTGCAATCCCGCCGGAAGAATAGTTCTTGCTATGGCCATGACCGTTGACCTGCCCGCGCTGGAACAGACGGCCGCGCCGCGTGCGGCGGCGGGGTGGTCGCGTTATGCGCGCCCGGTGCTCGGGCTCGTGCTGCCGGTCGCTCTCGCGCTGGGCTGGGAGTTGGTTGTCCATCTCGGCTATTCCAACGGCCGCCTGGTGCCGCCACCGTCGAAGGTGTTCGAGACCATCGTTTCGCTCGCGAAAAGCGGCGAGCTGTCGCGCCATATCCTTGCCACGCTCTGGCGCGTCGGCGCGGGTTTTGCGCTCGGCGTCGTCGCCGGCACCATCATGGGCGCGATCTCCGGCTACTGGGATTTCGCCAAGCGGCTGCTTGATCCGACCGTACAGGCGCTGCGCGCAATCCCCTCGCTCGCCTGGGTGCCGCTGTTCGTGCTCTGGCTCGGCATCTTCGAGACCTCGAAGGTCGCGCTGATCGCGGTCGGCGTGTTCTTTCCGATCTATCTCGGCGTGATGGGCGCGATCCTGTCGGTCGATCGCAAGATCGTCGAGGTCGGCCGCGTGTTCCGCCTCTCCGGACCCGCCATGATCCGCCGCATCCTGTTGCCGGCTGTGCTGCCGGCCTATGTGGTGTCGCTGCGGGTCGGGCTCGGCCTCGGCTGGATGTTCGTGGTCGCGGCCGAACTGATCGGCGCCTCCGAAGGTCTCGGCTATCTCCTGCTCGACGGCCAGCAGCTCGGCAAGCCGGCGCAGATCCTCGCCGCGATCGTGATCTTCGCGATCCTTGGCAAGCTGACCGACTGGCTGATCGAGGTCGCAACCGCCCCGCTGCTGCGCTGGCAGGATGCGTTCGGCGCGCGGGGAGGGCAGTGATGCTGGCGCTGAAGGATGTCGGCAAGACCTATCCGAACGGCGTCCATGCGCTGGAACGCTTCTCGGCCGAAATCCCGCCCGGCGAGATCATCGCGATCATCGGCGGCTCCGGTTGCGGCAAGTCGACGCTGCTGCGCGCCATCGCCGGCCTCGATCGCGCCAGCACCGGCAGCGTGGCGCTCGACAATGCGGTCATCACCTCACCGCACGCCAAGATCGGCATCATCTTCCAGGAGCCGCGGCTGCTGCCCTGGCTCAGCGTCGCCGACAATATCGGCTTCGGTCTCGCCGATCTCCCGGCCGAGGTCAGGCGCGAGCGCGTCGCCGCTTCGCTCGCCCGCGTCGGCCTCGCCGACAAGGCTGCGGCCTGGCCGCGTGAGCTCTCCGGCGGGCAGGCGCAGCGGGTCGCGATCGCCCGCGCGCTGGTGCCGCAGCCCGAAGTGCTGCTGCTTGACGAACCGTTCTCGGCGCTCGATGCCTTCACGCGGCGCGATTTGCAGGACCATCTGCTCGATCTCTGGGCCGACACGCGCCCGACCCTGATCCTGGTCACCCATGACGTCGACGAGGCCGTGGTGCTGGCCGACCGCGTGCTGGTGATGCGGCCGCGGCCGGGCCGGCTGTTCGAGGAGATCACCATCAATCTGGCGCGGCCGCGCGACCGCAAGTCGGAGCTGTTCGACACTTTCAAGCGCCGCGTGCTGACCGCGCTCGACCGCTCGCTGGACCGCCGGGTGCGTGACGTCACGGACAAATCCAGCGCCGGCGAGGCGATGTGGTGGTGACATCGGCCGGCTAAGGCCTTACATCGGAATAAAGAAGAACAGCCGGGAGCAGACCCATGGACTCCGCCGAACTCCGCGCAATGCAGGCTCCGATCAAGGAGCGTTACAAGACCGATCCCCAGGCCGCCGTGATCACGCTGAAGGCCAAGGGCACGATCGACAGCGAAAGCCTGTCCTGCAAGGTCGAGACCGGCCGCGCGCTCGCGGTCGCCGGCCTCCACCCCGCCACCGGCGGCTCCGGGCTCGAGCTCTGCTCCGGCGACATGCTGCTGGAGGCGCTGGTCGCCTGTGCCGGCGTCACGCTGAAATCGGTCGCAACCGCCGTCGAGGTGCCGCTGAAGGTCGGCAACGTGTTCGCGGAAGGCGATCTCGATTTCCGCGGCACGCTCGGCGTCGACAAGGAGGCTCCGGTCGGCTTCCGCGAGATCCGCCTGCGTTTCGACGTCGGCACCGACGCACCGCAGGACAAGCTCGACCTGCTGCTGAAGCTCACCGAGCGCTATTGCGTGGTCTATCAGACCATCAAGAACGGCCCGAAGGTGTCGGTCACGATGCAGCGGGTGTAGCCGCTTTCACCGGTGTCGTCCCGGCGAAAGCCGGGACCCATACGCCGTGCTCTCTCGATTCAAGCTTCGCTGTTCGACGGCTTTCGTACCCAACGAATAGTCGTGGTTATGGGTCCCGGCCTGCGCCGGGACGACACGTGATGTCCCCCGAACTCCACTTCGTCCTGCTCCTCGTGCTGCGCATGGCGGTTGCCGCCGCCTTCGTGGTCAGCGCGTCCATCATCACCGAACGTTCGGGGCCGGTGATCGGCGCGCTGATCGCAACCCTGCCGATCTCAGCCGGGCCGTCCTACACCTTCCTCGCGCTCGACCATGACGCGGCCTTCATCGCCGAGGGCGCGCTGTCGAGCCTGCCGGTCAATGCCGCGACGATCTTCATGGGTCTCACCTACGCGGTGCTGGCGCAGCGCTGCAGCATGTGGATCAGTGCGGGTTCCGCGATCGCGTTGTGGCTCGTGCTGGGGACCATCATCCGTCAGTTCGCCTGGACGCTCGCCGGCGGGCTGATCCTCAATGCCATTGCGTTTGCGATCTGCATTCCGCTGCTCAAGCCTTATCGGCATGTCGCGAAAATGCCGCTGATCGCGCGGCGTTGGTACGACATTCCGCTGCGCGCCGCGCTGGTCGCGAGCCTGGTCGGCACCGTCGTCACCGCGTCGACCTGGGTCGGTCCGCGCGTCACCGGCGTGATCGCGCTGTTTCCGATCGTGTTCTCCTCGATGATGCTGATCCTGCATCCGCGGATCGGCGGCCCCGCCACCGCCGCCGTGCTCGCCAACAGCGCCTGGGGCCTGCTCGGCTTCGGTCTTGGCATCGCCGTGCTGCACGTCGCGGTGCTGCAATTCGGCTCGGCGATCGGGCTGAGCTGCGCCCTCGCCACCTGCATCGCATGGAATCTGGCGCTGTGGCAGCTCGGGCGAAGGAAGAAGGCGCGAGCCTAACCGTCACTGCGAGGAGCGTGGGTGTCTCGCCAAGAAATCACCGCGCGACCGGACGACAGGGTTCGGATCGTTCACCAATTGGGACACTAACGCTCGCTCGTCCGCTATCTGCGAGCGGACGACGATCATGGCATCAGCGACAATTTTTCGTACGAATGGTGATCTGTCGCGGATGCCTTCGGCGATGAGATCTGCGACCGGACGATCGCTTTCGATGCCGCGACTGTCCAGCTTCGGAATGCGTCGTTTCAAGCCATACACCTTGTCGAGCCACACCCAGTCGAATCCGATCGGCCAGCTGGCTTTCCGCAAAATCAGGCATTGATAAGCGATGGCTCTAATGGGGGGCTGAATGGCCGCGGTCGCCAGTCGCGGCAAGTGTTGGTCGATGCCGGGATATCGCAGTGCGGAGCGGAGACAGCCACTCAACCCGCCGGTTGGGCGTCTTTCGAGCTGGGTCGCCAATGCCGCGAGGACGTCGTCGCGGGCGAACATCGGATCAAGCGCTGGGACCTCATCGGACCACCGCCCCCAAACGAATCGTCGTTCAAGCAAGTGGAGGGCTGCATCCGCGACGACAGCAGCGGCGATGTTCGCGGAAATGCGCTTGAAACATTTCATAGCGGCGCGACGAACCGGCCCAACCCAATCATTCAGGCGCCACGCAAGAGCCGCAACGAAGAAAGGCGAGGTCGGCGGCGTTGCTATATGCCATAGCGCTGCCTCCCTGAGGTAGCCGCTTGGGTGAAACAGGAACAGCCACGCAAAGTCCGGATTTGCGGCGAGCAATTCCCGGTCAGCCGGAAAGGAAACGGGCGGCGGCTTTGGAAGGAGCCGGTCTCTGATCTGCTGGAGAAAGAGGCTTGCTCGGTCGGATGGGATAAGTTGGCGCGGCCGCGCTTCCGGCTGCCACCATCCAAGACCTGCGACGTTCGCGATTTCCCGGCTAGCGCGCACAACAAGGTGCGCCGGCAGCGTAGCGAGTTCAGCAAGGATGTCGTGCAACTCGCGATCGGTCGCTGGCCGCGTTGCGAGAGCGGCAAGCTTAGCAAAAAGTGACGGCGAGAGGATGGACCGGGCAGGGCTTATCATGCCGCCAGCTTGGCAGCATTCCTTGGTTGTTGGAAGCCGGGTCAGCTACCCCTTCGGCAGCTTCGCCCGCAGCGCATACAGCGCATCCAGCGCCTCGCGCGGCGACATCTCGTCGGGGTGCAGTGCCTTCACCGCTTCCACCAGCAGATCCACCTCGCTCGGCGGCTTGTCCTCACTGGCGGCGCGGGAGGGGACGGCGAACAGCGGCAGGTCGTCGGCCAGTGCGCGCGCGGTCTGGCCGCGGTCCTGGGCTTCGAGTTTTGCCAGCACCGATTTGGCGCGCGTGATCACGGCGGGCGGCAGGCCGGCGAGCTTGGCGACCTGGATGCCGTAGGAGCGGTCGGCGGAGCCCGGCAGCACCTCGTGCAGGAACACGACGTCGCCCTGCCATTCCTTGACCCGCACCGTGGCGTTGAACATCCGCGGCAGCTTGGCCGACAGCGCCGTCAGCTCGTGATAGTGGGTGGCAAACAACGTGCGGCAGCGGTTGCTTTCATGCAGATGCTCGATCGCGGCCCAGGCGATCGACAGCCCGTCAAAGGTCGCCGTGCCGCGGCCGATTTCATCGAGAATCACCAGCGACCGCTCGCTCGCCTGGTTCAGGATTACCGCGGTTTCGACCATCTCGACCATGAAGGTCGAGCGTCCCCGCGCCAGATCGTCGGCGGCGCCGACACGCGAGAACAGCCGGTCGACGATGCCGAGCCGCGCCCGCGACGCCGGTACGTAAGAGCCGATCTGCGCCAGCAGCGCGATCAGCGCATTCTGGCGCAGGAAGGTCGACTTACCGGCCATGTTCGGACCAGTGATCAGCCAGAGCTGGCCGGACTTCTGTCCAGGAGCCGGAGAGAGGTCGCAGGCATTGGCGATGAACGGCTGGCCGTCGCGCTTCAGTGCCTGCTCGACCACCGGATGCCGTCCGCCCTCGATCGCAAAGCCGAGCGAGCCGTCGACGTCGGGCCGCACATAATTGTCGTCGATCGCAAGCTTCGCCAGCGAGGTCGCGACGTCGAGCATCGCAAAGGCATGCGCAGCGTTGCGCAGATCGTCGCTGGCGGCGAGCGCCAGCGCGCTCAGCCGCTCGAAGATCTCGAGCTCGAGATTGAGCGCGCGCTCGCCGGCATTGGCGATCTTGGCTTCGGTCTCGCCGAGTTCGGCGGTGGTGAAGCGGACCTGCCCCGCCAGCGTCTGGCGATGGATGAAGGTCGCATTCAGCGGCGGCGCGAACAGCTTGTCGCCGTGCTGCGCGGTGACCTCGACGAAATAGCCGAGCACGTTGTTGTGCCGGATCTTCAGCGTCTTGATGCCGGTGTCCTCGGCATAGCGCGCCTGCATCGCGGCGACGACGAGCCGCGAGGCATCGCGCAAATTCCGGCTCTCGTCGAGCGCGGCCTCATAGCCTTCGCGGACGAAGCCGCCGTCGCGCTTGATCAGCGGCAATTGCTCGGACAGCGCCCGCGTGAACTCCCGTGCCAGATCGCGCGAGGGACGTTGCAGCGCCGCCATGACCGAGGACACCTCGGCCGGCGGATTGGCAAGCTGCGCCAGCAGCTCCAGCGCCTGGTCGGCGGCAAGGATGCCGTCGCGCAGGCTGGCGAGGTCGCGCGGGCCGCCGCGGCCGACCGAGAGCCGCGCCAGCGCGCGCGACATGTCGGGCGCCGCGCGCAGCACGGTCCTGATGTCCTCGCGCGCCGCGGAGTCCGCAACGAAGGCCGAGACGGCATCGAGCCGCCGCGCGATCACGGCAACATCGGTGAGCGGCGCGGCCAGGCGCTGCGCCAGGAGCCGCGAGCCCGCCGCGGTGACAGTGCAGTCGATCGCATCGAGCAGCGAGCCGCGGCGCTCGCCGGCGAGTGTCCGCGTCAGTTCGAGATTGGCGCGGGTCGCCGGGTCGATCGCCATCGTGGTGCCGGCGGCCTCGCGCGCCGGCGGCGACAGCGGCGGACGCTTGCCGACCTGGGTGCGGTCGATATAGGTGACGGCGGCGGCCGCGGCAGTCGCCTCCAGCCGCGACATCGCGGACAGGCCATCCATGGTCGCGACCGCGAAATAGTCGCACAGCCGCCGTTCGGCGGTGGCGCTGTCGAACACGTCGCGGGTCAGCGGCGTCACCGACGGTAGCTCGCGCAAGGTCGGCGCCAGTTCGTTGTCGCTATAGAGTGCGTCGGTGACGATGGCCTCGTTCGGATTGATGCGCGCCAGCGTCGCCGCAAGCTCTGATGTCGCGCACTCCGTCACCATGAATTCCGAAGTCGAGATGTCGATCCAGGCAAGGCCAAGGCGATCCGCGCCGGCCGAGCCGCGGGCGCGCGCGATCGCGATCAGGTAATTGTTGGTGCGGGCGTCGAGCAGCGTGTCTTCGGTCAGCGTGCCCGGCGTCACCAGCCGCACCACGCCGCGGCGGACCACGCTCTTGTTGCCGCGGGCCTTTGCCTCCGCGGGATTTTCGGTCTGCTCGCACACCGCGACGCGGTGGCCGGCGCCGATCAGGCGATGCAGATAGTCCTCGGAGCGTTCGACCGGCACGCCGCACATCGGGATGTCGATGCCCTGATGCTTGCCGCGCTTGGTCAGCACGATGCCGAGCGTCTTCGAGGCGATCTCGGCGTCCTCGAAGAACAGCTCGTAGAAATCGCCCATCCGGTAGAACAGCAGCAGGCCGGGATGGGCCGCCTTGATCTCCAGATACTGTTCCATCATCGGCGTGACGCGCGACGGCGCCTCGGCGGCAGTGGCTTCGGGCGGAACGGGGATGGGCTGCTGAATAGTCATGAGGTGGCGGAAACTACAGAATTTCGCCATGCGGTCCTATCCGCGAAGGTGGAGTTTTCCACCCTGTCCACGGTGCCATTATGACAGCCCTCACGGTAATGCGTGCAGGGCGCGCAGCCACGTCAATTGACCTGCCGCGGGCACGCTCCTAAAACTCCCCCCAAGTTCCAGCCGATCCAGCGCCTAAGTCGCGGCATTCAGGGAGAGATTCAATGCGTGATGTGTTCATTTGCGATGCCGTCCGGACACCGATCGGCCGTTTCGGCGGTTCGCTCGCCAAGGTGCGCGCCGACGATCTCGCGGCGGCCCCGATCAAGGCGCTGATGGCCAAACATCCGACGCTCGACTGGAATCAGGTCGACGAGGTCTATTTCGGCTGCGCCAACCAGGCCGGCGAGGACAACCGCAACGTCGCGCGCATGGCACTCCTGCTCGCCGGCATGCCGGAGTCGGTTCCCGGCCAGACCCTGAACCGGCTCTGCGCCTCCGGCCTCGACGCGGTCGGCGCCGCGGGCCGCGCGATCCGCGCCGGCGAGATCGATTTTGCGATCGCAGGCGGCGTCGAATCGATGACACGCGCGCCGTTCGTGATGGGCAAGGCCGCGGAAGCCTTCTCGCGCTCGTCCGATATCTACGACACCACGATCGGCTGGCGCTTCATCAATCCGTTGATGAAGGCGCAGTACGGCGTCGATGCGATGCCGGAGACCGGCGAGAACGTCGCCGAGGAATTCCAGGTCTCGCGCGCCGATCAGGATGCGATGGCGATCCGCTCGCAGCAGCGCGCGGGCGCGGCGATCGCGTCGGGCTATTTCGCCGAGGAGATCGTGCCGATCCAGGTACCCGGCGGCAAGGCCGGTCCGATCACCGTCGACAAGGACGAGCATCCGCGGCCGGAGACCACGCTCGAAGCTCTCGCCAAGCTGAAGCCGATCGTGCGCAATCCGGGCACGGTCACCGCGGGCAATGCGTCGGGCGTCAATGACGGCGCCGCTGCGATGATCCTCGCATCCGAGGCCGCTGTGAAGAAGCACGGCCTGACCCCGCGCGCAAAGATCCTCGGCCTCGCCTCGGCCGCGGTGCCGCCGCGCATCATGGGCATCGGCCCGGTGCCGGCGACCAGGAAGCTGGTCGAGCGTCTCGGCATCAAGGTGTCGGACTTCGACCTGATCGAGCTCAACGAGGCCTTCGCCTCGCAGGGCATCGCCTGCCTGCGCCAGCTCGGCGTCAAGGAAGACGCCGATTTCGTCAATCCGCATGGCGGCGCGATCGCGCTCGGCCATCCGCTCGGCATGAGCGGCGCGCGGCTGGTGCTGACTGCCGTGCACGGCATGGAGAAGCGGGGCGGGAAGCTTGCCTTGGCAACTATGTGCGTCGGGGTCGGCCAGGGCGTCGCGGTCGCCATCGAAAAGCTAAACTAATCCAACAACTTGGAAGGGCTGAAAACAACCCTTCCCCAATTTGGTTATGCATTATAATGATCTGATGTGGGCTCGCGGGGCGCGCGGGCCGCGGAGGAATTCGCCATGACCTTGTTGTATCCGCTGCAATCGCTTGCGGCCCATCCGGCGCGGCTGTCGCCGGACTATCGCTCCACCGTGAAGCGCTCGCCGCAGAAGCCGCTGATCCCGATGCGGCACACGCTCTCGGAATTGACCGGGCCGGTCTATGGCCACGAGACGGTGCGCGAGCACGACAACGATCTCACCATCCAGGCCAAGGGCGAGCCGCTCGGCGAGCGCATCATCGTGCATGGCCACGTGCGCGACGAGGACGGCCGCGGTGTGCCCAATACGCTGGTCGAGCTGTGGCAAGCCAATGCCTGCGGCCGCTACATCCATGTCGTCGACCAGCATCCGGCGCCGCTCGATCCGAATTTCACCGGTGCCGGCCGCACGCAGAGTGATGCGCAAGGCTATTACAAGTTCATTACCATCAAGCCCGGCGCGTACCCTTGGGGCAATCACCACAATGCCTGGCGGCCCGCGCATATCCACTTCTCGGTGTTCGGGCATTCCTTCGTCTCGCGGCTGGTGACGCAGATGTACTTCCCCGGCGATCCGCTGTTCCCGTTCGACCCGATCTTCAACTCGGTGACGGATGAGAAGGCGCGGGCGCGGATGATCTCGTCGTTCGATCTCGAGAACACCCAACCGGAATGGGCGCTGTGCTACCGCTTCGATATCGTGCTGCGCGGCCAGAGCGCCACGCCGATGGAGACCAAGTAAGTGTCGAACCAGCGTCCTGATGGAATCACGCCCTCGCAGACCGTCGGCCCCTATTTCAAATACGGCCTGACGCCGAACGGCGAGTATGAATGGAACGACGCCTTCACCAACAACCTGCTGACATCAGACGTCTCGGGCGAGCGCATCCGCGTCGAGGGCACCGTCTACGACGGCGACGGCGCGGTGATCCCGGACTGCATGCTGGAGATCTGGCAGGCAGATAGCCAGGGGCGCTTCTCCGATCCGCAGGATGCGCGCGCGCTGCCGAACTCCTCCTTCAAGGGTTTTGGCCGCTGTGGCACCGACAAGAGCGGTGGTTACGCCTTCGACACCATCAAGCCGGGCGTGGTGCCTGACGCCGACGGCAAGCCGCAGGCGCCGCACATCGTGCTCGCGGTGTTCGCGCGCGGCATGCTGCTGCACCTCTACACCCGGATCTATTTCGACGACGAAGCCGGCAACGCCGGCGATCCTGTGCTTGCATTGGTGCCGGCCGATCGCCGCGTCACGCTGATTGCAAAGCGCAAGGCCGGTGCGGGCAACACCTACACGTTCGACGTCCATCTGCAGGGCGACAACGAGACGGTGTTCTTCGACGTCTAGCCGCTGACCGCGCCCGGCGGCGCGCAAATCCAGCATTGAAGGGACGACCCAAATCCGCTGCGCGCCCTTGCCGCAGCGGATTTCGCTTGACTATGCATGATCGGTTATATAGCAAGTTAGTTATATAACTGAAACGAGATGAAGCATGCCCAACCTCGACGCCGCCTTCTCCGCGCTCGCCGACCCGACCCGCCGGGCGATCCTGGCACGTCTCGCGCTGGGTGAAGCGACGGTGATGGAGCTGGTCGAGCCGTTCGAGATGACCCAGCCCGCGATCTCCCGCCACCTCAAGGTGCTCGAGGGCGCGGGCCTGATCGTGCGGCGCGTTGAAGGCACCAAGCGGCCGTGCCGGCTGGCGCCGACGGCGGTCGCCGAGATCGATCAATGGCTCGGCATGCTGCGGCGGGCGCTGGAAACCAATTACGACCGGCTGGACGGAGTGCTGGCCGCCATGAAGCCTGAGAAGTGAAGGGTATCCCATGAGCAAGTTGACGCTGAAGACCGAAGGCGACCGCACTATCGTTGTCACCAGGCGCTTCGTCGCGCCGCCCGAGGCGGTGTATCGCGCGCATACCGAGCCGGCGCTGTTGCAGAAGTGGCTGCTCGGCCCGGAAGGCTGGACCATGCCGGTCTGCGTCAGCGATCTCAGGCCCGGCGGCAAGATCCGCTACGAATGGACCGACGGCAAGGGCGGCGGCTTTCATCTGACCGGCGAATATGTCGAACTCGAACCGTTCAGCCGTATCGTGCATGTCGAGCGCATGCATCTGCCGGACCCGACGCCGGACAATCATGTCGAGACACGGTTCGCGCCCGACGGCAGCGGCACCGTGATGACCATGCGGATGACCTTGCCCGATGCCGAGACGCGCGCGGCGATGCTCGCGACCGGCATGGAGCACGGCATGGAAGACAGCTATGCTCGGCTCGACCGCATGAGCTGAGCACACTGACGTGAGGGACAATGCGCGATCGTTTCCTGACCGGTCTGATCGGGTATCCGATCGCGCATTCGGCGGCGCCTGCGATGCACGAGCAGGCGGCCGCCGTGCTCGGCGTTCACGCTCACTACCAGCTCATCGAGGTGCAGGGCGCCGGGCGCGACGATCTGCGGGCGATGCTGGAGGGCGTCCGGCGGCTCGGCTTTGCCGGCGTCAACGTCACCTTTCCCTACAAGGAGGCGGTCGTCGATCTGCTCGATGACCTCGCGCCGGATGCGCGCGCGATCGGTGCGGTCAACACCATCGTCGCCAGTGGAGCGCGGCTGGTCGGGCACAACACCGATGCGACGGGGTTTGCGCGTGCGATCCAGCCGCTGCTTGCGTCAACGCCGCGCGGCCCGATCGCGCTGATCGGTGCTGGCGGCGTCGGCAAGGCGATCGCCTTTGCGCTCGCCGGCCTCGGCGTCGCCGGGATCAGGATCTTCGACGCCGATGCTGCCAAGGCGACGCAGCTTGCGGCCCAGTTGCGGGATCGCCACGCGGTCCACGCCGCCAGCGTCGCGAGCGCGGCGGACGGCGCCACAGGTCTTGTCAATGCAACGCCGGTCGGCATGCTGCCGAGTCGCGACACGCCGGTGCCGGATGCGCTGCTGCATCGCTCGATGTGGGTCGCCGACGCGGTCTACACGCCGCTCTGGACGCCGCTGCTGACAGCAGCAAAGGCCAAAGGCGCAAGCGTCCTGACCGGACGGGACCTCGCGATCAACGCCTCGGCCGATGCATTCAAGCTGTTCACGGGATTAACCCCGCCGCATGCCGCGATGGCAAATGCGTTCGACGCCGTGATGGCCGCGCGCTACGCGCCGCCAGCGACCTGAAACGCGGCCATCCGCTTCGAGATGGCGTCGAGGAACAACCGCGCGCGTGTCGGCATCTGGCGTCCCTGCGCGTACAGTGCGCAGACCGGTGCGGGATCGCTGCGCCACTCCGGCAGCACCTGCACCAGGCGTCCGGATGCGAGGTCGGGCGCGACATCGACCCAGCTCTTCAAGATCAGGCCGGCGCCGTCGAGCGCCCAGTCATGCGCGACCTCGCCATTGTCGCAGCGCAGCCGCGACGACACCTCGATCTCGGCGGCGCGGCCGTCGCTGTGCACCAGCCGCCACCGTGCCTGCGCGCCTCTGTTGTAGAGCAGGCAATCATGCTGTGTGAGATCCTCGGGCGAGGCCGGCGCGCCGTGTCGCGCGAGATAGCCCGGTGACGCGGCGACGATGCGGTGGTTGTCGATCAGCTTGCGCATGATCAGGTCGGAGTCGCGCGGCATGCCGATGCGGATCACGACGTCGATGCGCTCGTCGATCAATTCGACGAGGCGGTCCGTGAGCATCAGCTCGACCGACATCTTCGGATAGGTCAGCGCGAGATCGCGGCAGACCGGACTGACATGGGCGCGACCGAGCGCGACCGTCGCGCTGACCCGCAGCACGCCCTGCGGCTCGACGCGGCCGTGCGCCAGCGCGGCTTCCGCTTCATCAACCTCGGCGAGGATGCGCTGTGCCCGGTCGAACAGCCTTTGTCCCTCCTCGGTGAGCGCGAGGTGACGCGTGCTGCGCACGATCAGGCTGGTGTCGGTCCGCCTTTCCAGAGTCGCGAGCCGCTTGCTGACGACGCTAAGCGCGATGCCCATCTCGCGACCGGCGGCGGACAGGCTGCCCGTGGTGACAATCTTGGCGAAGGTCCGGAGCTCGGTGATATCGTCAAGCATGGATTGTTTCCAAAAAGTAGAGAATATATCCAATATATGCAGGATAATACTCCATACGGAAAGAGAATACGCTGATTTCCATCAACAAGGAGATCAGCCATGACCCACTCTTCCCATCTTAGCCGCCGCGAAACCCTTCAGGCCGTCACTGCCGCCGGCGCCCTTGCCGCCGCCGGGCTCACCGCCGCGGCGCAGCCGGCCAAAGCTGCATCCGATGCCCAGATCGCGTCGAATGGCGGCGGCTTCTGGCCAAACGGCGCGCGCCTCGCGGTCAGCCTGTCCCTGATGTTCGAAGGCGGCGGTCAGCCGATCTCCGGCGCCGGCGGCGTCATTCCCGATCCGATCGAGAAGGGCGTGCCCGATCTGCCGACCAACGCGTTCTTCGCCTACGGCCATTACGAAGGCATCCCGCGCCTGCTCGATCTGATGGACAAGCACGGCATCAAGCTGTCGTCCTTCATGATCGGCAAGGCGGTCGAGACCTCGCCCGACATCGCCAAGGAGATCGTGCGTCGCGGTCATGAGGCGGCCGCGCATGGCCGGATCTGGAGCAACTCGTATCAGCTGCCGAAGGATCAGGAGAAGCGCTTCATCGCCGACAGCGTCGAGACGATCCAGAAGATCACCGGGCAGACGCCGATCGGCTGGAACGCGTACTGGATGCGCAACTCGGTCCACATCCTGGAGACGTTGCAGGATCTCGGCTTCCTCTATCACATCGACGAGCCGAGCCATGACGAGCCCTTCATCGTGCCGGTGCGCGGCAAGGATTTCGTCACCGTGCCCTACACGATGCACATGAACGACATCGTTTCGTTTCCGTTCCAGGGCTGGAATCCGGCCGCCTATGAGCAGGCGCTGAAGGACGAGTTCGACCAGCTCTATGAAGAGGGCGCGAAGCGGCGGCGGATGATGGTGATCAGCCTGCACGACCGCATCTCCGGTCATGCCGGCCGGGCGCGGGTGCTCGATCGCTTCCTGTCCTACGCGAAGAGCAAGGGCGACGTCTGGTTCGCGCGCAAGGACGAGATCGCACGCTATGCGCTTGCCAACCGCGCCAATACGCCGGTGATCCAGCGCGGCGCGCCCGGCGTGACCGGACTGCCCGGACCGTCGGCCTGATCGCGGGAGGCATCGATGCTCGACCATGTCACCCTGCGCACCAGCGATCTGGAAGGCACCCGTGCCTTCCTCGAGAATCTCCTCGACGTGAAGCCGGGCTATCGCCCCGGCTTCGCCTTTCCCGGTTACTGGCTCTATGCCGACGGCGAACCCGTGGTGCATCTGATCCCGGGCGAGGGCACTCGCAACGATCCACGCGGCGAAACCATCGACCATGTCGGCTTCCGGCTGGAAGGCTATGACGCCTATCGCCACAAGATCGAGACGCTCGCCATTCCTTATTCGACGATGGACCTGCCGGAGCTCGGCGAGCGCCGGTTGTTTGTCCGCACGCCGACGGGCATCCTGCTCGAACTGGTGTTTCGCGAGCGCGCGGCCGCAATGAGGAGCAACGACAATGCGTAATGTTCTGGCCGCCACAGCCTTGGCTATCTGCGTGCTGCTCGCAGCGCCCGCACGCGCCGACGCGGTGAAGATCGACGATCTCGTCGTCGCAACCACCGTCCCTGCAGCCGAACGCGATGCCGCCGTCGCCGCAGCAAAGGCGTTCTACCAGTTCTGGAACAGCGGCGACGAGGCTGCGCTCAAGGCCGCGATCGCGGATAATTTCGTCGACCACACCTTGCCGGCCGGCCGTCCGCAGGGACCGCAAGGCCCGGCCTTCGCGTCGAAGAATTTCCGTGCCGCAGTGCCGGACCTCTCGGTCGAAGTGATCAAGATGATCGTGGCCGGCGACTACGTCACCGTGCACATGCAGTTCCGCGGCCATTTCACCGGCAGCTTCGGCGCGACCAAGGGCAGCGGCCAGGCGATCGATTTCATCGCTACCGATCTGCTCAAGGTCACCGGCGGCCGCGTCACCGACAACTGGCATATCGAGGACAATCTGACCCTGCTCTCCAAGATGGGCGTCGCCAAGCTTGCGCAGTGACGGACGCGGCGGCAGACGCTTTTCTGCCGCCGGATGCATCGACCGGCCGTGCCGCTCCGCTATGATGGGTGCCTGTCCCCGCGACTTCAGAGGCATCCTCCATGACAAAAATCAGGATCGGTCTGGCCGGCTGCGGCTTCGTGTCGGAGCTGCATATGTACGCCTATCGGCGGGTCTATGGCGTCGATGTCGAGGTGAGGGCGGTCGCGGCGCGCGGCGATCATGTGGTCGAGTTCGCGCGCAAGCACGGAATCTCGAACGCCTATCGCAGCTTTGCCGAGCTGGTTGCCGACGCTGATATCGACGTCATCGACATCTGCACGCCGCCCAACCTGCATGCCGCGATGATCGTCGAGGCGATGCAGGCCGGCAAGCACGTGATCTGCGAGAAGCCGTTCAGCGGCTATTTCGGGCGCGACGGCGACAAGGCGCCGATCGGCAAACATGTCCCGAAGGCGCTGATGTACCGGCGCGTGATGGAGGAGATGGAGCAGACCCGCGCCGCGATCGAGCGCAGCGGAAAACTGTTCATGTATGCCGAGGACTGGATCTACGCACCCGCGGTGACCAAGACCGCGGAGATCATCCGCGCCACGGGCGACAAGATCCTGTTCATGAAGGGCGAGGAGAGCCATTCCGGCTCGCATGCCGCGCACGCCGCGGAGTGGGCGATGACCGGCGGCGGCTCGCTGATCCGGATGGGCTGCCATCCGCTGTCGACCGTGCTCTATCTCAAGCAGGTCGAGGCCCGCGCGCGCGGCGAGGCGATACACGTTGCCAGCGTCACCTGCGATGTCGGCAACGTCACCGCCGGTCTCAAGCCCGGGGAGCGCGCCTATATCAAGGCCAATCCGGTCGACGTCGAGGATTGGGGCACGCTGACCGCGACCTTCTCCGACGGCACCAAGGCGACGGTGTTCTCCGGCGACATGATCATGGGCGGCGTGCGCAATCTGATCGAGACCTACACCTCAGGCGGCTCGCTGTTCGCCAACATCACGCCGAACACGCATCTCGTGAGCTACCAGACCTCGGAGGAGAAGCTTGCCTCCGTCTACATCACCGAGAAGGTCGACCGCAAAACCGGCTGGCAGTACGTCTGCCTCGAGGAGGAATGGACCCGCGGCTACCTGCAGGAGATCCAGGATTTCATGGAATGCGTCGCAACCGGCCGCGCGCCGCTCGCCGACCTTGCGCTGGCGTTCGAGACGACGAAGGTGAATTACGCCGGCTATTGGGCGGCGGATGAGGGGCGGCGGGTGGTGTTGTAGGTTCGGACAACACCGAGATTCCCCTTGTCGCAAACGCGCCTATGCCAGACCCGTCACCCTGAGGAGCGCGCTCTTGCGCGCGTCTCGAAGGGTCGACGGCCACCAGCCGGGCCGTCGATCCTTCGAGGCTCGCTCCGCTCGCACCTCAGGATGACGGGACTGAGCTCCCAACGTGCTGCAGGAGGTCGAACTCTACGCCCCGTACACCGAGCCCTTCGGCAGCGGGAATACCGGGTCCTGCGTCCGGATGTTGGTCGGCCACACCACGGTGATGCGCTCGGCGGCGTTCTGCATCACGACTGGCGTCGAGCGCTCGTTCTGGCCGGACATCGGCGTGCCCGGGGGATAGAATTTTACGCCATAGCCCTGGATGGTGCCGCCCGGCGGGATGTCGACGTCGAGCGCGGCCTTGCGGATCGCCTCGGGATCGAAGCCGCCATATTTCTCCTTGGCGACCGGCAGCACATTGTTGAGCAGCACCCAGGTCTGGTTGAAGCCCATCGAGCAGTGCGGCGGCACTTCGGTGGCGCTGGTCTTCTCGCGATAGCGCGCGACCATCACCTTGGTGAGATCGCCGACCCCCGGCGCCAGCTTGGCTGGATCGAGCAGCTGCGCCGGAACGGGGTCGATGTTGCAGAAATTGTCGATGTCGGCGCCGAACGTCGTGCGCAGCTTGTCGAGCTGGCTGTAGCCCGCGCCGGCGCCGAACAGCATCTTGAACTTCAGTCCGCTCTCGCGCGCCTGGCGCAGGAACAGCGTGATGTCCGGGTTGTAGCCGGCGTGCGAGATGATGTCGGCCTTGGCGCGCTTCAATTTGGTCACCAGCACGGAGAGATCGGGCGCGGAGGCCGAATAGCCTTCCTTGAGCACGACCTGCAACCCGGCTTCCTTCGCGAAGGTCTCATCCGCGGCGGCAACGCCGACGCCGTAGGGACCGTCCTCATGGATCAGCGCGACCTTGACGTCCTTCGGCTCCATGCCGAGCCTGGCCTTGGCGTGCTCGCCGAGGAAGCCGCCGAAGGCCTGGCCGTACTGGTCGGAATGGATCTGGGCGCGGAACACGTATTGCAGGTTCTTGTCCTTGAACACCGCGGTCGAGACCGCGGTCGTGATCCAGAGGATCCGCTTCTGCTGCTCGACCTTGGCGGCGAGCGGCACCGCGTGCGAGCTCGCGAACACGCCGTTGAGGATATCGACCTTCTCCTGATCGATCAGGCGATTGGCCTCGTTGATCGCGACATCCGGCTTGCTTTGGGAATCGACGTTGACCGGCGCGATCTTGTACTTGCCGCCGACGCCGCCCTTCTCGTTGACGAGATCGATCGCGATCTGCGTGCCGATCGAGGAGGCGACCGAGCCGCCGGCGGCAAACGGACCGGTCAGGTCGTAGATCACGCCGATCCGGACCGTCTCGGCCTGCGCCTGCGCGCGCGTCCAATCGAAGCTGAAAGCAGCGGCGGCAGCCGCTGAACTCTTCAGCAGCGTCCTGCGTGAAGTCGGCATCGCGTCCTCCCCTGAAGCCGTCATTGTTGTGACGGGTATTTGTTTTTTGCGAAGTATTGGGAGGAGGCGCCGGAAAGTCAACGCGATTGCGGCTGCGGCGTCTTGCGCTTTCGGAGGGGTGGCCGCATTGAAAACTGTCATCGCCCGGCTTGACCGGGCGATCCAGTATTCCAGAGACAGCAGTGCTTGAGCCGATAGGCCGCGGCGTACTGGATCGCCCGGTCAAGCCGGGCGATGACATCAATAGCGCGGTTAGCGAGTGCGATCGAAGCGCAGGGAAGCGAGAACCTACTCCATCACCGCGGCATGATCCGGCGGCGCCGACTGCGCGCGCAACGTGGCCTTGGTCGAGCCGATCATCAGCGCGAGCGGGATCGAGACCAGGATGAACAGCATCACCAGCTGGTAATCGTGCGAGAATGCGATGATCTGCGACTGCGCCGCCACCATCCTGTCGGCCATCGCGCGGCCGGCGTCGGTGTTGAGGTTGATCATGCCTGAGACGTCGGGCATCTGCAGCGCGTGGTTGAACGGATTGATCTGCTCCGACAGTTTTGCGTAGATCCGCCGCCCGCCTTCGGTGAGCTGCGCGATCACGATCGAGATGCCGATCGAGCTCGCGACGTTACGGAACAGCGTCAGCATCGAGGTGCCGTCGGTACGCAGCTGGTTGGGCAGGGTCAGGAACGCCACGGTCGACAGCGGCACGAAGACGAGGCCGAAGCCGAAGCCCTGGATCACGCTGACGACGATGATCTCGCTCGCCTGCGTCATGTCGGTCCAGCCGGTCATCTGGAACAGCGACGCTGCGGTCAGTGCCAGGCCGGAGACGATCAGCGTGCGCGCCTCGATGTAGCGCATCAGGCGGCCGACCAGCATCATCGCGACGAAGGTGCCGGCGCCGCGGGTCGCCAGCAACAGGCCGGCGGTGATGATCGGATAGCCGACCACGTTCTGCAGATACGGTGAGGACAGCGCCATGGTCGAATACAGCACGAGACCCATCACCGTCATGAACACGACGCCGCCGAGGAAATTGCGGTCCTTGAAGATCGCGAACTGGATGAACGGCTTGTCGGTGGTCAGCGAATGGGCGAAGAAGAAGTAGGCGCCGACCGCCGCCACAATGAACTCGATCATGATCTCGTTGGATTCCAGCCAGCCGAGCTGCTCGCCGCGGTCGAGCGCGAGCTGCAGCGCGCCGATCGCGACCGCGAGCGCGCCGAAGCCGAACCAGTCGAAGCGCAGCGCGTGGTCCTGCCTGGTCTCGTCCATGAACACCGCGAGGCCGAGCACGGTGAAGGCGCCGAACGGCAGATTGACGAAGAATACCCAGTGCCAGGAATAGGTCTCGGTCAGCCAGGCGCCGAGCGAGGGGCCCATGATCGGACCCATCATCACGCCCATGCCCCAGATCGACATCGCCTTGGCGCGCTCATGCAGCGCGTAGGAATCGAGCATCACGGCCTGCGACAGCGGCACCAGCGCCGCGCCGAACACGCCCTGCAACAGGCGGAACAGCACCATCTGGTTGATGTCCTGCGCCAGGCCGCAGAACACCGAGGCGACGGTGAAGCCGGCCGAGCAGATGATGAAGATGCGCTTGCGGCCGAAGCGGTTGGCGATCCAGCCCACCGGCGCGGTCATGATCGCGGCCGCGACGATGTAGGAGGTCAGCACCCAGTTGATCTGGTCCTGCGAGGCCGACAGCGAGCCCTGCATATAGGGCAGCGCGACGTTGGCGATCGTGGTGTCGAGCGCCTGCATGATCGTCGCGGTCATCGCGCAGATCGTCACCATGTTCCGGCGCAGGCCGGGCACGGCGGATGGTGACGGTGCATTCATTCAGGTCGGTCTCGCTTTGTCGAATGTGTCGGAGGTCACCTCTCCCGCTTGCGGGGGAGGTCGGCGCGTAGCGCCGGGTGGGGGCTATCTCCACAACGTGACTCGTGGAGAGAGCCCCCACCCCGACCCTCCCCCGCAAGCGGGAGAGGGGGCGCACTATTTTCGCGGCCGCCAGTTCGGCCTAATCTCATTCCGCCCCTAGTCCTGATGGTCCGGGTGCGCGGAGGCTGAGCGCAGCCCGAGCAGGCCGGCCAGCGTGCGGCGGTGGTTGGTGTCGATCGTCGCGTAGACGCTCATGCCGGCCTTCAGCTTCTTCACGAACGGATCGTTCTCGTCGAAGTAGATCCGCACCGGCACCCGCTGCACCACCTTGACGAAGTTGCCGGTGGCGTTCTGCGGCGGCAGGATCGCGAACTGCGCGCCGGTGCCGGGCGACAGCGAGCCGATCTTGCCCTTGAATTCATGGTTCGGGAACGCGTCGACGTCGAGCGTCACCGGCTGGCCGACCGCGACATAGGTGAAGTCGCTTTCCTTCGGATTGGCGTCGACCCAGGGATGGTCGACATCGATCACGGAAAACACCGGCGCGCCCGCGGCGACGAAGCGGCCGAGCTGGATCTGGTCGACCTGAGTCGCCACGCCGTCCATCGGCGCGCGCAGCACGGTGTGATCGAGGTTGCGCTGGGCGTCGTCGAGCTTGGCCTTGGCCTGGGCGTAGGGCGGGAATCGCTCGATCGGCAAATCGACATCACCGAGCAGCTGGGTCTTGGCGTTGGAGATCTGCTGCCTGATGTATTGCGCCAGGCTCTCGGCCGTGACCTGCGCGTTGGCGGCGTTGTCGAGGTCGAGCTGCGAGCCGAAATTCTGCTTGGCGAGCGTCGATTTGCGATCGACGTCCTTCTTCTTCAGTTCGATGCTTTGCTGGGCGAATTCGAGCATCCTGGTGTTGATCTTGATGTTGTCGACCAGATTGTCATAGGTGGTCCTGGTCTGGTCGAGTGCCGCCTTGGCCTGGTCGACCGCGAGGCGGAACGGCACCGGATCGATCTCGAACAGCTCGTCGCCCTTCCTGACGTGCTGGCCTTCCTTCACGACGATCTTGTCGATCTTGCCGGAGATTTCCGGCGTGATCAGCACCTTCTGCGCGCCGACATAGGCATCGTCGGTGCCGACATAGCGGCCGCCATTGAGATAGAACACGCCGCCGACGATCACCGCCACGATCGGCAGCACGACGAGCAGCAGCACCCGGCGATAGCGCCGCAGGCCCGCCATCAGCCGACGGCGCGGCGCGCGGCTCGCCTTGCCCGACGGCGCTGATACGCCCGGATTGCTCTTCTGTTCGGGGGCCAGCTTGAGGACGGGTTCAGCCATAGCGTTGTTCCTTTCGGGAGGGTTCGCCGGCTGGGTTTTGGATGGCATTGCGAACGTTTTCCTTGATCGATTCCAATTGAGTGAGCAGGCGATGCGCATCAGCGGGGCTGATGCCCTCGAGCGCGGTCGCGGTGAGTTCGGAGCGCAGGCCAGCCAGCTTGCCGAGCAGCGGGCGCGCGGCCTTCTTCAGATAGAGGCGGTTGACGCGGCGATCGTTCTCGTCGCTGCGGCGCTCGATCCAGTCATTGTCGCAGAGCTTGTCGATCAGCCGCGTCAGGGTGATCGGCTGCATCTCGAGCAGCTCGGCGAGCTCGGTCTGCTTCAGCCCTTCCTGGCGTTCCACCTTCGACAGCACGGCCCATTGCGCACGGGTGATGCCATAGCGCGCGGCCTCCTTGTCAGCGTAGACGCGGATCAGCCGGAACAATTCGCCGAGCGTAAACATGAAGTTCGCGTCCACGGAACTGCGCATCAATGCTGTCTCCATAAGCTTGCAATATAATAAGCTTGCTTATGAATTCTGCATGCCGGGTTAACGCGAGGCTGCTCCGCATGGCGCACATGGCTGCAAGGCGGTGAGGGATGGGCTTCGGGTATTGGGCGGCGGTATTGGGCTGGGCCGGGCTATGGGAACCGGCGCAAGAATGCTACATATGAGGGCAATGAGCCTGGCCAAGCCGACATTTCCTGCCCCCGACCACGATCACGGCCGCTGCGCCGCGGACGCGATGGCGCATGCCGAACAGGTGTGCGCGCGGCGCGGCCAGAAATTCACCCCGATCCGGCGTCAGGTGCTGCAGGCGCTGCTGTCGAGCCATCGGCCGCTCGGCGCCTATGAGGTGATCGACGAGCTGGCCAAGACGATGCCGCGCCCGGCACCGATTACCGTCTATCGCGCGCTCGACTTCTTGATGGAGAACGGCCTCGTTCACCGCATCGAGAGCCGCAACGCCTTCCTCGCCTGCGCGCACGATCATGACGAGACCTCAATGGTGGCGTTCCTGATCTGCGACCATTGCGGCTCGGTCGGCGAGATCCCCGCCGCCCCGGTCGCGCAAAGCCTGACCGCGGCGGCGCGGGCGTCGGGCTTCATCCCGAAACTCTCCGTCGTCGAGATCGCCGGCACCTGCGCGCATTGCCAGAAGACGTGATGCGCGGATGCGATTGAGGCGAACGCTTAACGGCAAAGGCGCTCTGCTCCCTCTCCCGCTTGCGGGGGAGGGCTGGGGTGGGGGCTCTCTCCACGAGTCGCATTGTGGAGAGAGCCCCCACCCGCTGCGCTCTTCGAGCGCAGCGACCTCCCCCGCAAGCGGGAGAGGTGAGGCCAGCGGTGAGCGTCTGAGCTACTCATCTCAATAGAACAACAACACGGCAGCAAGCCGGCCCGCGAGGAAACATGTCGACCCAAGCGATCTCCGCCAGCGTCACGAGGCCCGTCAGCGTCGGCCATGGGCTGCCGCCCGGCGCCATCGCATTGATGCTGATGCTGTGCGTGAGCTGGGGCTTCAACCAGCTCGCGGTGAAGCTCGCGCTACCCGATGTGCCGCCGATGCTGCAGGCGCTGATCCGCTCCTCAGGCGCGCTGCCGGTGATGCTGATCGTCGGCCGCCTGCGCGGCGTCAAATTCTTCGAGCGCGACGGCACGCTGCTGCCGGGTGTGATCGCCGGGCTGATGTTCGGCTGCGAGTTCGTGCTGATCTTCACTGGCCTCACCTTCACCTCGGCGTCGCGCGCCTCGGTCTTCCTTTACACCGCGCCGTTCTTCGTCGCGCTCGGCTCGCATCAATTCCTCGGCGAGCGTCTCTCGACCGTGCAGTGGAGCGGGCTGGCGCTGAGTTTTGCCGGCGTCGCGCTCGCGATCGGCGTGCCGCAGCCGAACGTCGATGCCAAGGTGCTGCTCGGCGACCTCATGGTGGTCGGCGGCGGCGCGCTGTGGGCGGCGACCACGCTGGTCGCCAAGGGCACGCAGCTGCGCAAGGCCGCGCCGGAAAAGGCGCTCGGCTACCAGGTCGCAATCTCGATTCCGATTCTCGGCCTCGCAGCCTGGATCGCCGGCGAGCGCATCGACCACGTGCCGAGCGCGCTGTCGATCTCGCTGCTCGCCTATCAGGCGGTCTGGGTGGTGGGCTGCACTTTTGTCATTTGGTTTGCGATGGTGAAGACTTATTCGGCGAGCAAGCTGTCGGCCTTCACCTTCGTCACGCCGCTGTTCGGCGTGGTCGCGGCCTATTTCATCATGCACGACACGCTGACGCCGGTGTTCGGCGTCGCCGCGCTGCTGGTGATCGCCGGCCTCTATCTCGTCAACAAGCCCGACCCGAAGGTGACGCCGGATCCGAACGTTCCGGCGTGAGAGTTTGAGATCGCGATGTTTGGCTCGCCAACGGCGCAACAAACTCACTGTCGTCCCTGCGAAAGCAGGGACCCATAGCCACGAATGGTTATTGGTGAGCGATGGTGGAACGTCGAATCCCGTTCACAACACTCGCCGCGGCGTATGGGTCCCTGCTTTCGCAGGGACGACCCGTGGAGAGAGTCCCGCTTCTTTTCCGCTACCCGACCTCGATCGGCAGCGACTCATCCTTCGCCCATTCGCCCATCGAGCCGTCATAGAGCGTGAGATTGTCGTAGCCGAGCCGATGCAGCTGGAACAGGTCGATGGTCGCGGAGATGCCGCCGCCGCAATAGGCGACGACGCGCTTGTCCCTGGTGATGCCTTGCGCGGCGAAGGTCGCTTCCGCCTCCGCAAGCGGCACGAACGTCTTGCCCTTGGGATCGATCAAGGTTGCCGCCGGCACGCTGACGCTGCCGGGGATGCGGCCGGGCCGGCCATAACGGCTTGGCTCCAGTCCCTTGTAGAATTGCGGGCCGAGCGCATTGACGATCACGGTGTCGCGCTCTGTGGTCGCGGCGAGCACGTCGCGCTTGCCGACGAACATGCCGTCCTTCGGCCGCGCCGAGAACGTCGCCTGCGGATAGCCGCCGGCAAGCCCGGTCTCGATGTCGCGTCCCTCGGCGGTCCATTTGTCGATGCCGCCGTCGAGCACCGCGGCTCCGTCGAAGCCGAGCGAATGCAGCATCCACCAGAACCGCGTCGCCCACATCGCCGTGCCGATCGAATAGAGCACCACGCGGCTGCCCGCCGAAATGCCGTGGCGGCCGAACGCGGCCTCGAGCTGGGCCGTCGGCGGCATCATGAAGCGCAGCTCAGTGCGGGGGTCGGAGAACTCGGCCTGCAGATCGAGGAAATTCGCGCCGGGGAGGTGGCCGGCCTCGAAGGTCTGGCGGCCAGAGACGACAATATAGGGAACGTTGCTGCCGGCGGGGGCCGGCTCCAGATAGGTCGTGCAGTCGAACAGGCGCAGCTCGGGGCGGGTCAGGATGTCGGCAAGTTCCGCCGTGGTGATCAGCTCGCTATGGCCGGCCATGTCGCGCCCTCCCGGAATGATCTTAAGGGGATGCTAGAGCATGATCCGAAAAAGTGGGTACCGGTTTTTCGGAAAGATCATGCTCAAACCGTAAGGAGTCCGCCGGATCACATGAAAAGCTGTCACTTTGCCCTTTGATTCACCCCAATTCGGCCCAATATAGCTGTCCATGCAGGACGCCGCTGCATGGCTTGCCTTTGGCCTCAATCGGCGCCATAAGCTGTTGAATTCACTCCGAAACATCACCGTTTGGCCCGCCATGCGCGAGGCCCACCGCCCCCTTGGTGAATGTCACCGAAACCTGATATTCGAGACGCCATGAACAAGCCCGAGATTTTGCCGCAAGACGACGACATCGCCGGTCCCGCACCGCGGCACCGAACCACGCAGGTCATGGTCGGCAACGTCGCCGTCGGCGGCGGCGCGCCGATCGTCGTGCAGTCGATGACCAACACTGACACTGCCGACATCGAGGGCACCATCGCCCAGGTCGCCGCGCTGTCGCGCGCCGGCTCCGAGATGGTGCGCATCACCGTCGACCGCGAGGAAGCCGCAGCCGCCGTGCCGCACATCCGTGACGGCCTGCGCAAGCTCGGCATCACCACGCCCCTGATCGGCGACTTCCACTATATCGGCCACAAGCTGCTCGCCGAATATCCGGCCTGCGCCGAGGCGCTCGACAAGTACCGCATCAATCCCGGCAATGTCGGCTTCAAGAACAAGCGCGACACCCAGTTCGCCGACATCATCGAGATCGCCAACAAGAACGACAAGCCGGTGCGCATCGGCGCCAATTGGGGCTCGCTCGACCAGGAGCTGCTGACCAGGCTGATGGACGAGAACACGGCGTCGGCCAATCCGCGCGATGCCCGCGCGGTGACCCGCGAGGCGATGGTGCAGTCGGCGTTGCTGTCGGCGGCCCGCGCCCAAGAGCTCGGCATGCCCAAGAACAGGATCATCCTGTCGGCGAAGGTCTCCGCCGTGCAGGATCTGATCGCGGTCTATCAGGAAGTCGTGCGCCGCTCGGATTACGCGATCCATCTCGGCCTCACCGAGGCCGGCATGGGCTCGAAGGGCATCGTGGCCTCGTCGGCCGCGCTCGGCATTCTCCTGCAGCAGGGTATCGGCGACACCATCCGCATCTCGCTGACGCCGGAGCCCGGCGGCGACCGCACGCTGGAAGTGCAGGTCGCGCAGGAATTGCTGCAGACCATGGGCTTCCGCACCTTCGTGCCGCTGGTTGCGGCCTGCCCGGGCTGCGGCCGCACCACCTCGACCACGTTCCAGGAACTGGCGCGCTCGATCCAGGATTTCATCCGCGACGAGATGCCGGCCTGGAAGACCAGGTATCCGGGCGTCGAAGAGCTCAACGTCGCGGTGATGGGCTGCATCGTCAACGGCCCCGGCGAATCCAAGCACGCCAATATCGGCATCTCGCTGCCCGGCACCGGCGAAGCGCCGGCCGCGCCGGTCTTCGTCGACGGCAAGAAGTTCCGCACCCTGCGCGGTCCGGGCATCGCCGCCGACTTCAAGGCGCTGGTGATCGACTATATCGACCAGAAGTACGGCGCCGGCGCCAAGGTGCCCGAGCCCGCGGGCGCCGCGGAGTAATTTCACTCCGCGCCTAACCCACACTCAACCGTCGTCCCGGCGAAGGCCGGGACCCATAACCACAAGACGTGGTTATGGCGCGAGATGCGGGTTACCAGCCTTCGCAAAATACAATCCTGTGGTTATGGGTCCCGGATCTGCGCTCCGCTTCGCTGCGCTTGTCCGGGACGACGGATATGCTTGCGGCGCGGATTGCGCTTCGCTGCATCCGGGCTACCATGCTCCCAATCAAGAACCATCGGGAGAACGCCCATGAGCTCGCTGTCCGGCAAGCAGGGTCCGCGCTACCGCCACCTCGCCGACCAATCCGAGCCCTATGAGACCATCGGCGTCGAGAAGCTGACGCCGATCATCGGTGCGGAAATCTCCGGCGTCGATATTGGCAGACTGGTTGGCGACGATGCGCGCTCCAACCGGCAGATGGACGAGATCCATCGCGCGCTCGCCGAAAACCTCGTCATCTTCTTCCGCGACCAGCACATCAGCCCCGACCAGCATCTCGCCTTCGGCCGCAAGTTCGGCGAGCTGCACGTCCACCCGGCCGCGCCCAATGAGGGCGATCCGGCGCTGATGAAGATCTATGCCGACAAGGATTCACCGCGCGCCAATGGCGAGGGCTGGCACACCGACGTGTCCTGCGACCTCGAGCCGCCGATGGGCTCGATCCTCTACATCAAGCAATGCCCACCGCGCGGCGGCGACACCCTGTTCGCCAACATGTACGCGGCCTATGAGGCGCTGTCGGACCGCATGAAGGCCTATCTCGACGGGCTGACCGCGCTGCATGACGGCGAGCAGACCTATCGTGGTCTGTACGCCAATTACGGCGTCGCCGACAAACGGGAATATCCCCGCGCCGAGCATCCGGTGGTCCGCACCCATCCGGTGACCGGCAAGAAATCGCTCTACGTCAATCGCGGCTTCACCCGCTTCATCGTCGGCATCCCGCGCGACGAGAGCGATGCCATGCTGGCCTATCTCTACCAGCATGCCGAGAACCCGCTGTTCCAGTGCCGCTTCCGCTGGACCGAGAACGCGATCGCGTTCTGGGACAATCGCTGCGCCCAGCACCGCGCGATGTGGGATTACTGGCCGCACACCCGCTCCGGCACCCGCGTGACCGTGAAGGGCGAGCGGCCGGTGTGAGCACAGCGCTCACCTTGCGCCGTCGCGCCGGCCGCGGCTGAACTCGATGCTTCGGCCTCGCCCAAAGCTGCGCGGTTAACAGGGGTAATCCTTGCGGGTCATAGTATCCGTGAGCCGGTGAGCCCTATGATGCCGCATCATAATGGGCGATATCACCATGCGGCGGGTGATACTGGACGCGCGCGGACATGAGAGCATCGTCATTTGCGTTGACGGGAACTCAACTTGTGAACGTGCCGGCTCGCGCGTCAGATCGGATCGAGCGCCATTCGCTCCGGGGATGATGCGCCGGGCGGCCCCGCTATGGTTCGCAGCAACCCTCGCGGTGACGTGTCTTTCAGATGTGCCGGGTTCCGGCGGGGCGCACGCGCAGTCCAATGGCATCGCCGGCAATTCCCCGCAACTTGCACAAGCCAAGACGAGCCCTGCGGGCGACGCTGGTCCAGCCGCGGAACAACCGCAAAGCGCGGACGCGCTCGCCCGCGAACTCGCGACAGCGCGGAAAGACATCGAATTGCTGCAGGGCTTGCTGACCAAGGAACGCGAAAATTCGGTTCAAGTCGAAAATGCTCTGCAGAGCGAAGCTGAAAAGCTGAAAAAATCGCTGAAGGCCATGCCGCAAGGCGACGTAGCGGACTTGCAGAGATCGTTGCGCGAGGAGCGTGGGCGAACCGCGCAGCGGGAACAGGAGCTGGAGGCGGCTCGTCTTGATCTGGACAAGTTGGCTGCACTGCTGGTCAAGGCAAACGACGAGACGGCGAAGCTGAAGCAGGCTTCGCAAAGCGGCGCAGCGGACTTGCAGAAGCCCCTGGCGGAGGAGCATGAGCGGGCCGCGCGATTGGAGCAGGAGCTGGCGGCGGCGCGTCGGGACGTGGAAACGCAGGCCGCGCTGGCGGCCAAGGCGAGCGATGACGCGGCCCGGCTGAAGGCGGCCTCGCAAAGCGGCGCAGCGGACGTGCAGAAGCCGTTGGCGCAGGAGCGCGAGCGTGCCGCGCGACTGGAGAAGGAGCTTATGGCGGCGCGTCGAGACGTGGAAACGCAATCAGCGCTGGCGGCCAAGGCAAGCGATGAAGCGGCTAAGCTGAAGGCTGCCTCGCAAAGCGGAGCGGCGGACCTGCAGAAGTCGCTGGGACAGGAGCACGACCGGGCCGCACGGTTGGAGAAGGACCTTGCGGCGGCTCGCCGTGACGTGGAAACGCAGACCGCGTTGGCGGCCAAGGCAAGCGATGAAGCGGCTAAGCTGAAGGCTGCCTCGCAAAGCGGAGCGGCGGACCTGCAGAAGTCGCTGGGACAGGAGCACGACCGGGCCGCACGGTTGGAGAAGGACCTTGCGGCGGCTCGCCGTGACGTGGAAACGCAGACCGCGTTGGCGGCCAAGGCGAGCGATGAGGGGGCTAAGCTGAAGGTTGCCTCGCAAAGCGGCGCAGCCGACTTGCAGAAGTCGCTGGGGCAGGAACATGAGCGTGCCGCGCGATTGGAGAAGGACCTCGCGGCGGCTCGTCGTGACGTGGAAGCGCAGACCGCGTTGGCGGCCAAGGCGGGCGATGAGGCGGCTAAGCTGAAGGCTGCCTCGCAAGGCGGCGCAGCCGACTTGCAGAAGTCGCTGGGGCAGGAACATGAGCGTGCCGCGCGATTGGAGAAGGACCTTGCGGCGGCGCGTCGTGACGTTGAAACGCAAACCGCGCTTGCGGCCAAGGTGAGCGATGAGGCGGCCCGGCTGAAGAAGGCCTCCGAAGGCGGTGCGGCGGACTTGCAGAAGTCGCTGGGGCAAGAGCACGAGCGGGCCGCGCGGATGGAACTGGACCTCGCGGCGGCGCGTCGTGACGTGGAGATGCAAACGGCAGCGGCGGCCAAGGCACACGATGAACTCGCCAAGCTGAAGCTGACAACGGAAGCCGGCGCTGCTGAACAGCGGCGGTCGATGCAGAAGGAGCATGAGAGGGCCGACGCTCTGGCGCAGGATCTCGCGACAGCGCGCAGCAAAGTCTACGCCTACGAGGCTCAGGCGGCCAAAGCCAGCGACGAGGCAGCGCAGCACAAACAGGCGGAATCAAGCGATACCGCTGAGTTGCGACAATCGCTCCAGCGCGAGCGACAGCGGGCGGAACAACTAGCTCGCGATCTTGCAACCAAGAGCCGCGAACTCGATGCCCAGACCGAGCGGGTGGCCGCAGCGAACACGCAAGCCGTCGGGGCGAAGCAGGCCGCCGAGCAGGCTGTGGCTGAGCAGCGCAGCCTGCTGCAGAAGGAGCGTGGCAGGGCCGAGCAATTGGAGCGGGATCTTGCATCGGCGCGCCGCGACGTCGGTACGCTCGCCGCGAAAGTGCCGCCCGCCGCGTCTCAGGTCGCCACGACCGGCAACGCTGGCCGGGCCATACAGGAGGAGCCGGCGGGCGCAGCGGTGGCATCAATCGAGAACCGGGCCGTGCCGACGCGAATCGTAGGCAATGTCGAGGCCGCCCCTGACGACAATGCGCAAGAGGCGAGATTGATGGCGCGGGCGCGCCTGCTGCTGGAACAGGGTGACATCGGTGCTGCGCGGATCGTGCTGGAACGCGTCGCCGAGACGGGCAGCGCCCAGGCAAGCTTCGCGCTCGCGGAAACCTACGATCCGCTGACCCTCTCGACCTGGGGAACGTATGGAACGCGCGGCGATGCGACCAAGGCTCGCGATCTCTACGCCAAGGCCGAGGCCGGTGGAATCAAGGAGGCAAAGGCGCGATTCGAGGCGCTGCGCTGATCGAGCGATCCTTGCAGCAAGGCCGAACGCGCTGACGGGATGTCGTGCAAAGGAGCTGGCCGATGAAAAGATCTACCGGATTGCGTCCGCTGTTCCTGCTTGCGACCCTGGTGTCGTTGCTCGTTGTGCCGCAGCCGCCCGCGGCGGATGCGCGGCCGCAACATGGTCAGCCTCACAAGGCTCGCCTGATCCGGGCCGAATCGTCCCAGGTCAGGCCCGAAGTTCTCGCCATGAATGCCTGGGTCGTCGGTCTCGCCGGCGGCCTTCTCGAGGGCGCGCCGATCCGCCTGGCCGCGGAGATGGCCCGCGTGACCGATGACGGCGACAATCTGCACGTGCTGCCGGTGGTGACGCGAGGCGCCGTGGAGAATCTGAACTCGCTGCTGTATTTGCGCGGCATTGATGCTGCGATCATCAATTCCGACGCACTGGAGGAATACAAGAGCCAGGTGCCGGACATCCAGCGACGGATCGCCTATGTCCTGAACCTGTTCCCGTCCGAGCTGCATATCTTCGTTCGGCCGGAGATTCGGAGCCTGAGCGACCTCGCCGGCAAGAAGGTGAACTTCAACAACCAGGGTACCGCCGCAGCCTATTCGGGTCCGCTGATCTTCAGTCGCCTCGGCATCGAGGTCGAGAAGACGTTCATTCCGCACCAGGTCGCGCTCGAGCAGATGCGGAAAGGCGACATGGCGGCCGTCGTCTTCATTACCTCGAAGCCGGTCGATGCATTTGTGAAAGGCCGGTTTGAATCCGGCTTCAAGTTCCTGCCCGTCCCGTATGACAGCAAGTTCGAGGACTATTATCTGCCGGCAACTCTCGATGCCGCCGATTACCCAAATCTGATCAAGCCGGGTGATCGCGTCGCCACGATCGCCGTGCCGACCGCTCTCGTTGCCTTCAATTGGCCGGCCAGCACCAACCGTTTTGAGCGTGTTGCACGCTTCGTCGATCATCTGTTCTCGCGTATCGACAGGCTGCAAGGACCGGGCTTCGACCCGAAGTGGAAATCGATCAACCTCGGAGCGACGGTGCCCGGTCTCACGCGCTTTCCTGCCGCGCAGGCGTGGCTCGATCGTCAATCGGCACGGGCATCGCAATGACCAGGCTCGCCGTCCCGCTGCTTGCCGCAACCGCCGCCGTCAACGGCGTTGCCCTGGCGCAAGGGATGGAAGACCCCATGGCACAGCTACGCGCCTGTTCCCAGCTGCAACGTGAAGCGCGTCTGGAGTGCCTCGACAAGCTGTCGCACGCCACTGCGCCGACCCGCCGCGATGCGTCGAGAGCCGGCAATTGGACGATCAGCGAGACGACGTCGCCCGTCGATTACTCACCGATCGCCACTGCAACGATCTACGATTCGGTCGAATCGTCGATGAAGCTGTCGATCCGGTGTCGCGGCGGGCGGACCGAATTGTCCTTCGCGGGACCCGCGATCTCGGGCCGCGGTGACGGCTATGCGATTTCTTATCGCATCAACGACGGTCCGCCGGCGCAGGTCGCGGCAACCGTGCCGTCGTTTGGTTCCGGCGTCGCCGTCGCGGGCGATGCCGTTCGCTTGTTGCAATCGCTTCCCGATAGCGCGGTCCTTGCTGTCCACCTCTCACCCGGTGCCGGGGCTGCCCATGACGCAACATTCTCGCTCGCGGGGCTGGACGCGATGCGAGCGAGGATGGCCGCGATCTGCAAATGGCCGCTCGCTGTCGCAAGGCCCAGCAATTGAGAAGTGTGTTCGGCGATTTTTCGAGATGGAGATCTTTGATGCGCGATTTTGAATCTGTTGCGAAGCTTATTGCGATGGCTGCCATCGCTGTGCTGGCTTCCACGTCCTTGGCGGCGGCGGAGCAAGGTGGGAAATACTGGGTGCCGACCGCGCAGTCCGCGGCAGCCCCGGCGAGCGACGCTCGGAAGCCTGAAACGCCGCGCGCCGCCGCCGAAACACGCAAGCGCGCCGCACTTGCGCGCATGCACGATCCGGCGGCGCCGAAAGGCAAGGAGCATCATCTGGTCCTGCAGGTGAACAGCAATGACCCTGCCGCCATGAATCTCTCGCTCAACAACGCAACGAACGTGGCCGAGTATTACAAGGGTCTTGGCGAAAAGGTGAAGATCGAGGTGGTCACGTTCGGCCCGGGCCTGCACATGCTCCGCGAGGATACGTCGCCGGTGAAGGCTCGTATCGAGGAAATGGCCCTCAGTTCACCCGAGGTGTCGTTCAAGGCCTGCGGTAACACGCAGGAGAAGATGCAGAAGGCCGAGAACAAGTCGATCCCGATCATCAAGCAGGCGGAAGTCGTGAAGTCCGGCGTCGTGCGTGTGATGGAACTGCAGGAGAAGGGATGGGCCTACGTGAAGCCGTGATCTGGAGGGCCAGCTTGCCTTGAACCCCGTTGCGCGGGCGCGGACCGGCCGGCGCAGAGAATGGGTGTAAATCCATCAGCGCGCGGGACAGGGTTGCCGGCCGCGCGGCCAATCGCATTGACGCCGCGCATCGGCTACGCCAAGCTCCGGGAAAATCAAAAACAACTCCCGGGGAAACGCCATGCTCCGCGCCGAAGACAACAAATTCCTCACCGAATCCGGTGCCGGAACGGGAATGGGTGAACTGCTGCGCCGGTTCTGGATTCCGGTGCTGCTGTCGGAAGAGCTGCCGGAGCCGGACAGCGACCCGAAGAAGATCGTCGTCATGGGCGAGGAGCTGCTGGCCTTCCGCGACTCGCGGGGCGTGGTCGGAATCATCGATCAGTATTGTCCGCATCGCGGCGCCAATCTCTGGCTCGGCCGCAACGAGGAATGCGGCATCCGCTGCGTCTATCACGGCTGGAAGTTCGACACCGACGGCCGCTGCGTCGACATGCCGACCTCCTATCCGGACCTCAACGCCAAGGACCTGATCCGCATCAAGTCCTATCCGGTGCGCGAATGGGGCGAGATGATCTGGGCCTATATGGGCCCCGCCGATCAGATGCCCGAATTGCCGGCGCTGGAGATGGCGCTGCTGCCGGCCTCGCATCGCTTCGTCACCAAGAAGTGGCAGGACTGCAATTGGGTGCAGGCGGTGGAAGGCTCGATCGACACCGCGCATTTCACCTTCGCGCATCTCTCCTTCGAGAAGGAGGAGAACGAAATCCTCGACATCAAGAAGCATTTCGTCAACCCGCTGACGCGGGTCGCGACCGACCACATGCGCTGGATCGCCGAGGATCCGCGGCCGGTGATCAAGATCAATCCGCATGAGGCCGGCCTGACGGTCGCGGGCGGACGGCTTACCGGCAGCGATAACATCTACTGGCGCATCGCCCAGTTCCTGATGCCGTTCCACAGCTATGCGCCGAGCTCGATGCCGGGCGAGAACATGTTCGGCCAGACCTTCGTCCCGGTCAGCGACACCAATTGCTGGATCTACACCTACGCCTGGAATCCGCACCGGCCGCTGACCGACGCCGAACGCGACGGCTATGCCAATGGCAACGGCGTGATGGCGGTGGTCGACGAGAACTACGTGCCGCTGCGCAACAAGGCGAACGATTATCTGATCGACCGCCAGTTGCAGCGGACCAAGAGCTACACCGGCATCAAGGGCGTCTCCGAGCAGGACGCCGCGGTGCAGGACAGCCAGGGCCCGATCGCCGACCGCACCCGCGAGCATCTCGGCCCGACCGATCTCGGCATCATGCATTTCCGCAAGCTGGTGATGGAGGCGGCCCGCGCGCTGCAAAGGGGCGAGGCACCGCCGCACGCGGCGCACCAGGATCGCTACACCGTACGCTCCGGCGCCTGCGTCACCAGCAAGACCAAGGATCTCACGGCCGTAATGATCGAACGGTTCGGCGATCCCGCGGGCTTCGTCGGCGGTCCCGGGCAGAACGCCGCGGCGGAATAGGCTCCTTGCTGTCGTCCCGGCGAAGGCCGGGACCCATAACCACGAATGCAGATTGTCTTGAGACGCTGTGGCCACAGCGCATCTCAACAATTTCCGACGGTGGTTATGGGTCCCGGCCTTCGCCGGGACGACGTGGGGGGATACGGCTACAGCGGTATCCTGCGATACTCCCGATTGGAGAGGCTCGCCTCCTCCAGATCCAGGTCGCGCTCGATGCGCCGCCTGGTTTCGTCGGTGATCTTGCCGTCGCGCAGCAGCATATGGATGAACTTGCGCTCGGACGAGATCAGCTCCCGCGTCAGCGCGGTGCCGGCGGCGGAGACGTCGTGCTTGTCGGGATCGAGCGTATCGGGCAGCTGGTTGATGCGGATTTCGTGGCGCGAGCGCAGCAGCTTGATCACCTCGTCGGAGAGCTCGCGGTCGTCGGTGATGGCGTCGAGCGATTTCAGCGCGGCGTTCAGCGCCTCGCGCCGCGCCTCGATTTCCTGCTCGTGCTCGGCGATATGCTCGCTGCGCCCGTCCTTGGCGAGGCCGAGCACGCGCACCACCGGCGGCAATCCGAGGCCGAGTCCGACCAGGGTCACGAAGATCACGCCGAAGGCGACGAACAGGATCAGGTCGCGATACGGGAAGGCCTCGCCGCCGGGCAATGTCAGCGGCAGCGCAAGTGCTGCGGCGAGCGAGACCGCGCCGCGCACGCCGGTGAAGGCGACCACGAACACCGCCCGCCACGACGGCAGCGGATCGCGCTCGCGCACGCGGGCGCTGATCCAGCGCGGCAGATAGGTGCCGGGAAACACCCAGAGGAAGCGCGCGACGATCACGATGACGGCGACCAGCGCGGTGGCGGTCAGGATGTCGTAGAGCGGGAACGCCTTCGACTTCTCGTACAGCGAGCGCATCTGGAAGCCGGTCAAGAGGAACAGCAGGCCCTCGATCAAATAGATGATCAAATCCCAGAAGAAGATGCCCTGCAGGCGCGTCGCGGCCGAGATCAGCAGCGGTCCGTTCCAGCTCATATAGAGGCCGCAGGCGACGGTTGAGATGACGCCGCTGCCGCCGAAATGCTCGGGGATCCAGTAGGCGAGGTAGGGCGTGATCAGCGACAGCGTGATCTCGACCTGCGGATCCCTGGCGCGGCGGCGGGCGCGCAGGCTGAGCCAGCCGACCGCCGTGCCGAACGCGATCTCGCCGGCAACGATGACGAGGAAAGTGCCGGTCGCCTTCGGCAGCGAGAACAGCCCGGTCGTGATGGCGGCCAGCGCGAAGCGGTAGAGGATCAGCGCGGTCGCGTCATTGGCCAGCCCCTCGCCCTCGAGCACCACCAGGATCCGGCGGGGCATGCCGAGCTTGCGCGCGATTGCGAGCGGCGCGACCACGTCCGGCGGCGCGACGATCGCGCCGAGCAGGAAGCCGATGCTCCAGGGCAGCCCGATCAGATAGTGGGTTGCGGCCGCGACCATGAAGGCGGTGAAGATCACGCAGCCGACCGAGAGCAGGATGATCGGCCGCAGATTGGCCTTGAACTCGCGCCAGCTCATCGCGACGCTCGCCGAATAGATCAGCGGCGGCAGCACCACCAGAAGTACGAGCTCGGGCGGCAGTTCCAGCGACGGCATGCCCGGCACGAAGGCGAGCACGATGCCGACCAGCAGGAGCAGGATCGCCGGCGCAATATCGGTCCGCCGTGCAACCAGGGCGGTTCCCGCCAGCACGCCGAGCAGAGTGAGAAAGATCTGAAACTTGGCTTCCATACTGGGCTCAATTCGCCCGGAAACCAGCGCCAGTCAATGCGGTCCGGCCGGAGCCGGACCGTTGGGGCGTGTCACAAAGCCGTCGCAGGGATGCGGTGGGCCGCCCGGTCAGTCCCGCTGATCGTAGCGGTAGGACTTCGAGACGATCTGCCAGCCGTCGGCGAGCTTCATTGCGACAAGGTAGTCGGTGAAATAGCGCGGCGGCAGCTGGCAACGCACCTTGATGAAGGCGGTGTTGTCGTCGGAGCGGTCGATGGTGACGATGAAGTCCTCGCGCGGCTTGCCTTCGGCCTTCGCCGACGGCCGCTTGCGCACCAAAGCGAGCCAGTCCGGCACGCTGAGGACCTTCAGCTCGCCCTTGTCCACCCAGCGCAGGTCGGCGCTGGGATGAAAGGCCGTCGCGAGCTTGTCGGCATTGCTCTCATAGAGGCCGTCGAAATAGGTTTGCACGACGCTTTCGACGCTGGATCGTTCTTGGCTCATTGGTTAGTCCTCCCGGCAGGGTTTTGGTTGACTAAGCGCGTTTTCGAGCGAAGTGGGTACCGGTTCGCGTGAAGAAAACGCGTCAAACAAGAATCGAGAGCCCCCGTTCCGATACAATCAGAACGGAAAGGGCTTTAGGATTTAGCCATGAACCGCCGGATTGCGCCATGGCCGGCGATAAAATTCCGCGTGAGGAGTGAGTTGTGACCGCATCTGCAAGTTCGAACGAAACGATCCTGACCGGCGAATGCTTCTGCCGCGACGTGCGCTATGAAGTGGCCGACGCGTTTGGCTATGCGCTGAATTGTCACTGCTCGAATTGCCGGCGCACCACGGGATCGGCGTTCAAGCCGTTCGCGGGCATCGCGCGCGAAAAGTTTACCGTCACCAGCGGCGCCGAGGGACTTTTGATCTACGGCGACGAGCTCACCCATGACGCGCATTGCGGCCGCTGCGGGTCGCTGCTCTATTCGCGCGTCCGCAACGGCGCCTATGTCCATGTCACGATGGGCACGCTGCGCGATGCGCCGACGATCCGGCCGACCGCGCATATCTTCGTCGGCTCCAAGGCGCCCTGGTACGAGATACTGGACGACCTGCCGCAATATCAGGAGCACGTCACGCAAGGCGGGGAATAAATCCGCTCAAGGCAAGTTCTTGCCCTGAGTTGGGTCCGCTTGCACCACCGGTGTCTCGGACGGCCCCAGCGAGAACGCGAGCACGACGTTGTCGGCGCGCTGCTTGAATTCCTTGCCGACTGCGGTGCGCGCTGCGTCGGCAAGTTCCTGCAATGGCTTGTCTTGGAGCAGGTTCGGGAAGGTAACAGTCACCGACGTGAGCCGGCCATTGTGCCAGTTGAAGCCGACCGCCGGTTTGACCCCCACCATCGCAAAGAGGTCGTTCTCGACGGCCCTGGCGTGCTTGAAGCCGTCGAACACGGCGTCGACCAGGCCGCAACCTGCGGCGCAGCCGGTCAACAGCGCGAGGGCGAGGAGGGTTCTGGCCATGCTGCGGACCTTGCCGGCTCTGGCGGGTGGAACCGCCGCGCTTGTGCCCTGCATCATGTCCTCCGTGCTTGTGTTCTTGTTGCCGCGATCGTGCACGAAATCGCGTGACCAGCCAAATCCGAACCACCGGTCCGTTTCGTCGACTAACAGTCAGGATGGCGTGGTCCACGCCGTCGCGGATCGTGAGGCGCCTCACAAAGCACCCCCGCCTGCTTCTGGTAAACGGACCTGCATGCTAGAGCGTTTTCGAGCGAAGTGGATACCGGTGCGCGTGAAGAAAACGCGTCAAACAAGAAGCTAGCGCCTCGTTCCGATTCAATCGGAACGGGGGCTCTAGAAAACGGCCAGAGTGTCGCCATGAACGGGTCTGGGCTCTTGAACTTGAAACGGTTGCTGCTCGCCGTCGCGGCCTTGCTGCTGATCGCCTGCCAGCCTGCCTTCGCCGAGAAGCGCGTGGCGCTGGTGCTTGGCAACTCGGCCTATCGGAACACCGCGCCGCTGGCCAACCCGGTCAACGATGCCTCGGTGATGGCCGCGACGTTGAAGAATGCCGGCTTCGATGTGGTCGACTTCCGCAAGGACCTTCCAGCCGTCGAAACCCGCCGCGCGCTGCGCGAATTCGCCGACCTCGCCCGCGAGGCCGATATCGCGCTGGTCTACTACGCCGGTCACGGCATCGAGGTCGACGGCGCCAATTATCTGATCCCGGTCGATGCCCGGCTGGAGCGCGACACCGACGTCTATGACGAGGCGTTTTCGCTTGACCGCATCCTGGTCGCGATCGAGCCGGCGCGGAAGCTGCGGCTGGTGATCCTCGATGCCTGCCGCGACAATCCGTTTGCCAAGACCATGAAGCGGACGCTGGCGACCCGGGCGATCGGTCAGGGATTGGCCAAGGTCGAGCCGACCAGTCCGAATGTGCTGATCGCCTATTCGGCGAAGGCCGGCTCGACCGCGGCTGATGGCGACGGCAAGAACAGCCCGTTCACGATCGCGCTGTCGAAGTTCCTGCCGACCCCCGGTCTCGATGTCCGCCGCGCCTTCGGCTATGTCCGCGACGAGGTGCTGAAGACCACCAACAACCGCCAGGAGCCGTTCGTCTATGGCTCGCTCGGCGGCGAGGACGTGCCGCTGGTGCCGGCACCGGCGAAACCGGCGGCCGCCGCCGCTGTTGCCGCGCCCACAGCGCCGGCACCGACGCCGCAGTCGGAGGCCCGGCGCGATTACGAGCTGGCGCTGCAGATCGGCAACAAGAGCGCGATGAACGCCTTCCTCGCCCAATATCCGAGCGGCTATTACGCCAATCTGGCCAGGTTGCAGCTGGAGAAGTTCACCGCCGAGGACGCGCGCGTGGCCGCCACCGAGAAGGCGCGTCTGGCCGAGCAGGAGCGCGCCCGGCTCGCCGCCGAGGGCGCGCAGAAGGCGCAGCAGGTCAAGGCCGAGGCCGACGCGAAGGCTGCCGAAGCGGCGCGTCTTGCCGCGGAACGGGCCAAGCAGGTCGCACAGGACCAAGCCGCGGCCGCCGAGCAGAAGCGCCAGGCCGATACCGCCGTCGCCGATCGTGCCGCGACGAACAAGGCGGTTCCCGATCAAGCGGCAACGCAGGCCGCAGCCGCAGCGCCGGCTCCCGAGAAGACCACGACCGTGGCCGCATTGGCCACCGGGTCGCCCGAGGTGGACGTAGTCAAATCGGTGCAGACCGAATTGCGCCGCGTCGGCTGCCTGACCGGCACCGTCGATGGCGACTGGAACGCAGCCTCGCAGCGCTCGCTGACGCTGTTCAACCGCTATGCCGGCACCAAGCTCGACATCAAGACCGCGAGCGTCGATACCCTCGATGCCGTCAAGCTGAAGCAGTCCCGCGTCTGTCCGCTGGTCTGCGAGCACGGCTACAAGGCTGACGGCGATCGCTGCAGCAGGATCGTGTGCGCCGAGGGCTCGTTCCTCAACGACGACAATGAATGCGAGAAGCGGCGTGAGCGGAAGCCGGTCGCCAAGCGCGACAGCGACGAGCGTCCGTCGCGCCGTGACCGCGAACGCGCCTTCCGTCCGCAGCGCGAATCGCAGGTCCCGTCCGCGGACATTCCGCGCCCGCAGGGCCGTGCCAGGGCGGAAGGCGGCGGCAGCGGTCAGATCATGTGCGATGCCTATCTGTGCCGTCCGGTCAGGCGCGGCTGCCATCTCGAGTATCGTGGCGGCGGCGGCCCCGGCGGCAACGTCGGCAATGTCGAGGTCTGCAACTAGCACGCGCTTGCAACGAAGAAGCTGTGCTCCCTCTCCCGCTTGCGGGGGAGGGTTGGGGTGGGGGCTCGCTCCGCGAATCGCATTGTGGAGAGAGCCCCCACCCGGATCGCATCTATCGATGCGATCCGACCTCCCCCGCAAGCGGGAGAGGTGCAGCGAGTTTGCCGCAGAGCTAGATCGCGCTCGCGGCGATATTCACCATCAGGGCCAGCAGCGCGGTGTTGAACACGAACGAGATGATGCCGTGCACGGTCGCGGTGCGGCGGATGATCTTGTCGGTGATGCCGACGTCGGAGACCTGCGCGGTCATGCCGATCACGAACGAGAAGTAGACGAAGTCCCAATAGTCGGCGTCGGCATGCGCATCGCCGCTCGGAAACTGCAATCCGCCGGGCGTCTTGCCGCGGTAGAACTCGTGGGCGTAGTGCAGCGCGAACGCGGTGTGGACCGCCGTCCATGACAGCGTGATGGTGACGATTGCCACCGCAAGTCCAGCCGGGCTGCCCTTGGATGCGCCGAGTTCGAATACGATGGCCAGGAGGCTTGCCAGCGCGCCGAACGCGGTCAGCAGCAGGATCAGGAAGCGGCCATCGTCCTGCAATATGGCGCTGCGCTTGATGTGGGCGATGCCACAGCGCAGCATCATCACATAGGCGAGCACGAGATAGAGCGCGGCGAAGGCGTCCCAGCCGGCCAGCATGCGGGTGACGAGGCGCGTCGAGCCGGGGATCAGCAGCGCGACGGTGATGCCGACCGCGATCGAAACGAAGGTGCGCGGCCGGCCCACCACCACGCGGACCGGCATCGGCAGCTTGCGGAAACGAACAAGGCGATCGTCGAACTCCTTGCTCATTTCGCGTTTTACTTTCGGTTAGAGCATGATCCGGAAAAGTGGAGCCCGGTTTTCCGAAAAGATCATGCTCAGACAGAGTAGATTAGATCATGATGCGATTCGCATCGTGATCTAGTTCTTGCGCTCGGCGACGAAGCGGGCGGCCGCGCGCAGCACGTCGCCCCGGTTCCCGAACACCGACAGCGCGGCGTCGGCGCGCGCCAGGAGGTCGCGCACGCGCTGCTTGGCGCCGTCGATGCCGAGCTGGGTGACGAACGTGGTCTTGCCGAGCACGGCGTCGGCGCCGGCCGGTTTGCCAAGCGCGGCGGCGTCGCCCTCGACGTCGAGCAGATCGTCGGCGATCTGGAAGGCTTCGCCGAGCGCTTTGCCGTAATCGTCGAGCGCCTGGTATTCCTTCTGCGAGGACTGGCCGAGGATCGCGCCGGCGATGCAGCCGAAGCGGAGCAGCGCGCCGGTCTTCATCTGCTGCACGCGCGCGACGTCGACCGGCTCGCGGTCGCCGAAGCGGCCTTCGCCGGCGAGGTCGAGGATCTGGCCGCCGGCCATGCCGCCGATGCCGGAGGCGCGCGCCAGCGCGCGGGTCAAGAGCAGGCGCACCTGGGCGTCCTTGTGGATCGCATCGCGGGTGATGATGTCGAAGGCAATCGTCAGCAGCGCGTCGCCGGCGAGGATCGCGGTGGCGTCGTCATAGGCCTTGTGCAGGGTCGGGCGGCCGCGGCGCAGATCGGAATTGTCCATCGCGGGCAGATCGTCGTGGATCAGCGAGTAGCAGTGGATGCATTCGAGCGCTGCGCCCACCAGCAGGGCGGATTCGCGCGGGATGCCGAACACCGCGGCGCTCTCGACCGCGAGGAACGGCCGCAGCCGCTTGCCGCCGCCGAGGCTCGAATAGCGCATCGCTTCGATCAGCCGCTTGGGGCGCACGATCTCGTCGCTCTCGGTCGCATCGGACAGCAGTTTGGCGAGCAGGGCTTCGGTATCCTCCGCGGTCTGGTCCAGCCGCTTGGAAAACTCTGCAGTACCGGTCGTCATTAAGAATTGCTCCAGATCGATTTTCGGCCGGACAATCGTTGATGGGATCGGCTTCGTCAATTCCCGCCCTGCGACGGATTGCGCCTTAAAAGTGCTGGAAAAACCGTGAATTATCCCACAGACGTCTAACGGCGCCGGCCGTGTTCTGGCGGGCGGGTCCTATAATCCTCCCTGGAAAGGTCCTCCCCGGAAACCCCAGCCTTGCGCATTGTCCGGATTTTATTGCTGCTTTTGCTCGCCCTGCTGTTGCTGCCCTATCTGGTGACGCCGTTCTACCGCACCGGTCAGCCAGTTTCGGCCCTGATGGCGTGGCGGACCCTGCGAGGGGCCCCGGTGACGCGGCACTGGGTCGATTTCGGCGCGATGTCGCCCTCACTGCCGCGGTCCGTGGTCGGCTCGGAGGATGCCCATTTCTGCAAGCACCGGGGCATCGATTGGGGGGCGCTGCGCGAGGTGATCGACGACGCCGGGGATGGCGAGGCGGCCCGCGGCGGCTCGACCATCACCCAGCAGGTGGCCAAGAACCTGTTCCTGTGGCCCAGCCGCAGCATGATCCGTAAAGGATTGGAGCTGCCGCTGGCGCTCTGGATCGATTTCGTGCTGCCCAAGCAGCGGATCCTCGAAATCTACCTCAACATCGCGGAAATGGGGCCGTCCGGGCAGTTTGGCGCCGAGGCCGGTGCCCAATATGCCTTCGGCCGGTCGGCGGCAGAGCTGTCATCCCGGGAGGCGGCGCTTTTGGCGGCGATCCTGCCGAATCCGGTCAAAAGGAGCGCCCGGAACCCGGGTCCGGGGGTCCGCAGGCTGTCCGGCACCTACATGGCCCGGGCCAACTCCGTGACCCGCTGCTGGCGCGAAAATCGCGGCTCTTGAGCGCGATTTCGGGCGGATTTTGCTGTCTCCGGGCCTAGATTTACGCGGGCCCTTCCTCTATAAGCGCGGCCTTACCGGCATCGCAGCTTGCGCTTCGAAGCGCTGAGCCCGTCCGCATTTCGGACGATGCCTCCGCAACACCCTAGAGGACACCGTCATGGCCGTTCCCAGAAGAAAAACCTCGCCGTCGCGCCGTGGCATGCGCCGTTCGGCCGATGCGATCAAGACCCCGACCTATGTCGAGGACAAGGACTCCGGCGAACTGCGCCGTCCGCACCACCTCGACCTGAAGACCGGCATGTACAAGGGCCGCCAGGTCCTGAAGGCCAAGAAAGAGTCCTGATCGGACCTTCGGGTTTCGCGCCGCAGGGCATGATCCGGAAAGGCGCGTAGCGGTTTTCCCTCGCGACAAACGCCAGAGGCGTTTGCGCGGAGATCGTCCTCCAATCAAGACGGCGCTGCGCCTGAATTCGGCCAACGAGTGCGGCCAAGACGGGCGCGTCGGCGGCGAGGCCAATGAGCATCGCCGCATTGCTGGTTCTCCCTGAATAAGGCGCAAGCCCCGATGGTCGGTTTTCCGCTGCTGCTCGTTCCGCTCGCGGTCTACAACATCATCGCCTTCCTGATGCCCGGCGTGTCCTTCACGGACCCGCTGATCAGGCTGACATTGCTGTCGGGCGAACAGTGGCAGATCACGCTCAGCGACATGCTGCTCGCCGCCGGCGTGCTGCTGTTGCTGCTCGAGGTCATCAAGGGCGCGCGCCCCGGCGCGAAGTATCTCACCGATCATCTGCTGTCGCTGATCGTGTTCGGCGCGGCGGCCGCCGAATTCGTGCTCTGGCCGAAATTCGGCAACTCGACCTATTGCCTGCTCACGCTGCTGGCGCTGGTCGATTTCATTTCCGGAATTGCGCTGCGCACCCGCCGCCGTGCGGTGGTCGCGACCGTGGCACCGGCGCCGGTCAGCAAGCCGCAGCCCGCCGCGGTCGAGACGCCACGGCCCGTGCCTGCGGTGGAGCCTGCCCCGCCACGGCCCGAGCCGGCAACTGTCGTCACACCGGCGCCCGCCGCGCCGGTCCCGCCAGCGACATCAGTTGCGGAATCCGTGCTGCTCGATCAGTCCACGCCCAAGCCCACGGTCAATTCGCCGGATTTGCAGCCGGGCGGCCAGCCGCCGTCGGACACGCCGCAGCGCTAGACCCCTTTCGAGGACGATCATGAGCGGAGAAACGGCCCTTCCGATCGCCGATTCGACGACCACTCGATCGATCTTCGACTGGCTGGAACGGTTCGCCGCCTGCGTCAGGGCGGTCGACTATGCGGCCGCTCGTCCGTTCTGGCATTCAGACATCATCTCGTTCGGCACCTATCAGGAACTGATCCAGGGCCGTGCGCGCTGGACCGAGATGCAATGGGACAATGTCTGGCCCCGCACCGCGGATTTCGCCTTCGATCTCGCGCATACGCAGGTGCTGATCAGCGCCGACGGCGGCATGGCGACGGTGATCACGCCCTGGACCAGCACCGGCTTCCATGCGGACGGCAGCCGCTTCGATCGGCCGGGACGGGCGACGATCATTCTCGCGCGTCAGGCCGACGGGCGCTGGCTCGGCATCCATTCCCACATGTCGCTGCGCCGCGGCGTGCCGCAGGACAGCCACGGCAACCGGCCCGTCAAGGCCCATTGATCGCGAGATGATGAGCTAAAGCTGATGAGATCAGGTTGAACCGAAACGCGCCGGATAGATTCCACCAAAACTGATCCCGCTTAGATGATTTGCCTGGTCCGCCGCGCGACGCTGCGGCGTTCGTCGAGATGCGGGCCGTAGGCGCTCTGCGCGTCGGCCATTGACCCACGCCGCTGCCCGCAGGTCTGCGGCTCGTGGGCGGCGGTGGCGATCAGATGGGCCACAAACGAAGGATCGGCATGCGCCAGCGGGATCTTGGGCGCCCAATGCGTGGTCGCGGCCAGCGGCACCAGAGCCGTGCCGGTCGCCCCGGCCGTCTCGGTGAACTCGCCGTCCAAGATCCCTGATTGGACTTCTGATTGATCGATATCGCGCATCGCCTGCGACCCGTTGGAGCGTCATCATTTGGGACGTTGCGTCCCTCTGCAACACCCTCATGGCAAGGGTCATGCCCGCCATCCCCAGTTCGTTCCGCGGCAGTCGAAAACGTGGTTTCCAGATTATTTATCAAGTTCTCCTAGCGTTGGATTCACCGGAACCACTATCTTGAGAGTGTAATAGAATCACCGGGTGCCGTCCCAAATCGAGACATGTTCGATGCTCCCTGTCCCGCCAGCTGCCAGCATCCTCGCCTCGCTCGGCCAAGCGACATTCGCCTGGGACTTGGCGACGGATGCGATTGCCTGGAGCGACAATGTGGCGACGGTCTTCCCGGACATTCCGGTCGCTGCGCTTGCGAGCGGCACCGAGCTTGCAAAGCTGATCGAGCCAATGCGCTCGGTTCGATCAGATGCGCTCGGCCAGACTGGAACGGCGCGGAGCGGGGAGGGCGTTCCCTACCGGATCGAATACGGCGTGCGGGCCGTCACCTCAGCGCCGTTGATCTGGATCGAGGAGACCGGCTGCTGGTTTGCCGGCGCCGACGGCAGGCCGGCGCGCGTGCAGGGCGTCGTCCGCATCAACAATGAGCGGCACGCCCGCGACGAGCAACTCGTGAAGCTGTCGCGGCACGATCCGCTGACCAACGAGCTCAACCGCACCCATCTAATCGCCTCGCTCGCCGAGACCATCGAGGAGTGCGCACGCTTCCGCACCTCCTGTGCCTTCATGCTGATCGGCATCGATCATCTGGCGCGGGTCAACGATGCCTTCGGCTTCGATGTCGCGGACGCCGTCATCGCCGAGGTGGCGAAACGGATTCGTGCGCGGCTGCGCAGCGGCGACATGCTCGGCCGCTTCTCCGGCAACAAGTTCGGGCTGATCCTGCGCAACTGCACCGTCGACGACACCAACGTCGCCGCCGAACGCTTCCTCGCCGCGGTGCGCGACGAGGTGGTGCCGACCAGGTCCGGCCCGGTGTCGGTAACGGTCTCGATCGGCGCCGTCACCATCCCGCGCCATGCGAAGTCGGCCGAGGAGGCGGTCAATCGCGCCCAGGAGACGCTGGACGCCGCCAAGAGCCGCCGCGCCGGATCGTTCGCGCTGTGGAAGCCGAATGTCGAGCGCGACGCCCAGCGCCGCGTCAACATCCGCGTCACCGACGAGATCGTCACCGCGCTGAACGAGCGCCGCATCGTGATCGGCTTCGAGCCGGTGGTCGATGCGCGCTCGCGGCAGCCTTCGTTCTACGAGTGCCTGGTCCGCATGGAGCAGGAGGACGGCAGGGCGCTGCTCGCGCCTGACATCGTGCCGGTCGCCGAGCGGCTCGGCCTGATCCGGATGGTCGATCATCGCGTACTGGAGCTTGCGATCGCCGAGCTCGCCTCAGCCCCTGGCGTGCAGCTCAGCCTCAACATCTCGCCAGACACCACGATGGATCCGGACTGGTGGGCCACCATCGAATCGCTGATGCACGCGCATCCCGGCGTCGGCGAGCGGCTGATCGTCGAGATCACCGAGACGGTCGCGATCCAGGATATCGACGACGTCCGCGGCTTCGTCACGCGACTGAAGAATTTCGGCAGCCGGATCGCGATCGACGATTTCGGCGCCGGCTACACCTCGTTCCGCAATTTGCGCAAGCTTGGCGTCGACATTGTCAAAATCGACGGCGCCTTCGTGCAGAACATCGTGCGTTCGGCCGACGACCGCGCCTTCGTGCAGACGCTGATCGATCTCGCGCGCCGCCTTGAAATCAAGACCGTCGCCGAATGGGTGCAGGACGAAGAAGCCGCCGTGATGCTGCGCGAATGGGGCTGCGACTTCATCCAGGGCCGCCTGATCGGCCTCGCCTCGCCGGACCGGCCGTGGAACGCGCCGGCGGAGAAGGTTGTGCCGGCTGCGGGGTGATTCACTGACGCTGGCCAAGCTAACGGTGTCGTCCCGGCGAAAGCCGGGACCCATACGCCGCGGCTTCTCGATGAGGCGATCTGGCAGACGCTTGCGTCAGACAACCGACATTTGTGGTTATGGGCCCCGGCTTTCGCCGGGGCGACGATGGGGTGAGTAGGGCGAATTAGAACGCCTACTCGTACTTCGTCAGCTGTCGCCGCCGGCGAAGATGTCCTTGCGGATCACCGCATGGACGCCCCAATTGCCGTCGACCACCTGGGTGACGCCGAAATCGACGCCGAGCGAGATCAGCGAGATCGCCTCGTCCTCGGTCAGCTTCTTCGTCGTCATCAGGAATTTGCGCATCTTGCGGAAGGCATCGCGCAAAGCGAGGTCGACCGACGACTTCTTGTAGATATCGGTCTGCGCGCCGGAGCCGAGCTCGCTGAGATAATTGGCGAAGCTGAAGCCGTGCACCAGCCATTCGTCCTGGGTCTCCAGCATCGGATAGTCGAGCGCTTCCAGCGCCGTGCCGGCGAGGTCCGCCTTCTTGTGCAGGATGATCTGGAAGGTGCCGTTGAGCGAGCATTCGATCGCCGTGCCGCACAGTTCGGAATCGCCCTGCGAGGCGTGGGAATCGCCGACCGAGAGCAGCCCGCCCTCGACCGCGACCGGATAATACATCGTGGCGCCCTTGCCGATCCGCCAATTGTCGATGTTGCCGCCGGTGTAGCTCGGCGGGATCGAATCGACGAACTCGGCCTCCTTGGGTGCGAGCCCGATCACGCCGAAATGCGGACGCACCGGGATGCGCACGTTCTTCAGGATGCCGTGGTTCTCCTTGACCGTCGAATGATCGACCGGCACGCCGGGATAATCGATGGTCTTGTGCACCACGCCGGACGGATCGGTCTGCGGCGTCCAGGTGAAATTGTAGACGGCGCGCGCCCAGTTGCGTTCGCCTGTGGCGTCGACCTCGTAGATGGTAACGACCTCGCGCGGCTTGGGCTCGGTGAGCAGATCCTTGTAGTGGAAGCCCCAGGATGCCGCAGCGTTGCTGCCGAACGCCTTGCCGGAATATTTCGGATTGGCGCAGGGCCGCGGCGCCACGTCGATGATGCGCAGCTCGAGTACGTCGCCTTCCTCGGCGCCGCGCACGAACACCGGCCCGGTACAGATATGCACGCCGAGGCCTTCGCCCGCACCGCGTCCGAACAGCGAAGCATCCATCGGGCCGGCGCCGCGCCGGTTCACGCCCTTCTTCTCCTTGGTCCAGAGATACACGCTCTCGACGCCGGGATCGCCCTTCACCATGCGCTCGGCATCGTCATTGGCGTGGTGCGTCAGCGCCTCGATCGTGATGAAGTCGCCGGAATTGATCTCGACGCGCGGCTTCAGCGTCTTGCTGAAATAGCCCCAATGCACGGTGTCGGCGTTGGCCGGCAAATGGTGATAGGCGCGCTGCGCCGGCTGATGCTTCTCGGCGGCAGCCGCCATCTTCGGCGTCACCAGCGAGATGCCGCCGGCGGTCATCGCCGCCGCACCGCCCGCCGCCGCGAAGCTCGAGCGCAGGAACGAGCGGCGTTCCCGGTCGAGCGTCTCCTTGAACTGGCGATGATGCAATTCGAAGTCCGGGCAGTTCTTGTCGTCACCTGCGCACATCCTAAATTCTCCCTTGGATCGAAGTGCGGGTGAGAGTGCATGGCGCCGCGCCACTCCGACATGACCGGGCGCGCCCAATAATTTGTAGGCGCGCTTGTGCTCCTCGCAGCGCGAAAGCATGCGCACAGGCGTGCAGAGCATCTGCGGCGGCCGCCTTCGCATCGCGGCATGGCCGGCACGGTCAAGAATTTGGACGCATTCGATCAAGTTGCACTGCGTTCGCGGGGGATTGCTCTGCCGCGAGAGAGCGGCCGCGACCATTCATTGCACGAAGGCTGGGCAATCCGTGCCGCCGCAACACGCTTGCCGCCTTCCTGCAATCGGTGCACGCTGCCTTCACGGCTCCGTGACTTGAAGGCTGCGGAGCTTGGCCTGGAGGGGTGATGGTCGCGACGACCTATCGGGTTTCGGTCGATGCGATCCCGCGGCAAAACCGGCGGGAGGTCTGGCGCGAGGCGCTGGCCGGATTGCAGCTCGATTGCGAATTGCCGGAGACGGGCCAATTCCAGTTCGGTGAATTGACCGCGAAGCGCTCGACGAGCGGCGGGCAGCTTGTGCTGCTGCGTTCCACCGAGCAGCAGATCATCTGCAACGGTCATGCGGCATCACCGGCGGCCCCGGCGCGGGTCGCCATCATCTTCCATGCTTACGGCCGCGGCAGCATCACGTCGGGCCAACGCAGTTGCGAGTTCGCCGACAACGACATTTCGGTGTGCGACCTGCAACCGCCCTGGCGCATGACGTTGCGCGAGGATTTCGAGATCCTGCTGCTCGAACTGCCGCGCGAGCGTCTGCTTGGCCGGCTCGGCCACAATCGCCTGCGCTTGCCGGCCGTGCTCGGCGCGACGATCGCCGCCGCTTCCGTCCGTCCGGTGATGCGGACATTGGGCGGCAATTTCGCGATCCTGGACAAGGCCGATCTCGCCACCGCTGAGGTCGCGATCACCGAGCTCGTCGCCGGCGCGCTGCTCGGCGAGACCCGGCTCGACGCCGAGACGATGACACAGGTCCAGGCCGGCCACTTAAGGCGTGTCGATGCCGCGATCGAGGCCCAGCTCGGCAATGCAAGTCTCACCATCGCCGACATCGCGCGCCAGGAGGGGCTGTCGCAGCGCTATCTGCAACGGCTGTTCGAGCGGCAGAGCACGACCTTCTCGGCCTATGTGCGCGAGCGGCGGCTGGAGCGCTGCTGCAACGATCTGATCGATCCGAACTATGCCGACCAGCGCATCGCCGAAATCAGCTACCGCTGGGGCTTCACCGATCAGGCGCATTTCAGCCGCATGTTCAGCGCGACCTACGGCACCTCGCCGCGCGACTTCCGCAAGGCTGTGCCGCGCGATGCCGAGGCCGAGCGGACGCGCGGCCGGCCGCGACTGGCGCGCGGCACCGCAACGGTGTTGCGGCTCGCACCGAGTCCAGCGGCGCGCGAAACCGTTGCGCAGCTAGAGCCGGCTCTTCCGGTTGACTCGCCCACGACGACGCCGGAAGGGTGGGGCGCGTCACATCACCATCTCAAGGTATCCCGCGAGACCGCCCATTGGGGCTATCTCAGCCGCGCCATTCCACCTGTCATGAGCGTGCAGTCGGGCGCGCTGGTGACGATCGAGACGCTGACCCAGCACGCCTTCGATGACTACGAGCGCATGATCAAGGGCGATCCCGGCGCCGAGAGCGTGTTTCACTGGACTGCCGACGGCAAGTCGGTCGAACGGCGTGGCGCGGGCCCGATGGACGGTTCGATCTTCGGCCGTGGCGCCGGCGAAGGGTTCGGCGTGCACATCTGCACCGGCCCGATCCATGTTTGCGGCGCGGAGCCGGGCGACGTGCTCGAGGTGCAGATCCTCGACATCTGGCCGCGGCCCTCGGCCAATCCGGCGTTCGCCGGCAAGTCGTTCGGCAGCAATGCCGCGGCCTGGTGGGGCTTTCAGTACAACGATCTGATCGAGCCGCCGGCCAAGCGCGAGACCATCACGATCTTCGAGACGGATGCGCGCGCGGAATGGGCGCAGGCTGTCTATTCCTATCGCTGGACGCCGCAGACCGATCCGTTCGGCGTGCGCCACGAGACGATGGATTATCCGGGCGTGCCGGTGGATCACGCCACCATCGAGAAGCAGCCCGGCGTGCTCGCCGGCGTGCGGATTCCGGCGCGATTGCATTTCGGCTTCATGGCGGTGGCGCCGCGCGAATCCGACATCATCGATTCGATTCCGCCCGGCTATTTCGGCGGCAATGTCGACAATTGGCGCGCTACCAAGGGCACCACGCTCTATCTGCCGGTCGCCGTGCCGGGGGCATTGTTCTCGATCGGCGATCCGCATTTCGCGCAAGGCGACGGCGAGGTCAACGGCACCGCGCTCGAGCTATCGCTCACCGGCCAGTTTCGCTTCGTCGTGCACAAGAGCGGCAAGGAAACCAAGCCGCATGTCGAGGGACTGGCGCACCCGCTCTTGGAAACACCGGACGAGTGGATCCTGCACGGCTTCAGCTACGGCAATTATCTGCGCGAGCTCGGGCGCAACGCGCAGTCGGAAATCTACCAGCGTTCGTCGGTCGATCTCGCGCTGCGCAATGCGTTTCGGGCGACGCGCAAATTCCTGATGGAATGTTATCGCCTGAGCGAGGACGAGGCATTGGCGCTGATCTCGCTCGGCGTCGATTTCGGCGTCACGCAGGTTGCCGACGGCAATTGGGGCGTGCACGCGATCGTGCGCAAGAGCATGTTTGGCGGCGCCTGACGCCGGCCAAAGGTGCCGCCGTCAGCAATTCGCGAAGTGATGTCGGTCCGGCCGTGGAACGCGCCGGCAGAGAAGGCCGTGTCAGCCGCCGGCTAGGACGACGCGCCACTATAGATCCGTCACCCCCGCGCAAAGGCTTCGCCTTTGCGCGGGGGTGACGGATCACAAAGCTGAACGCGCCGCGCGACGCTACGCCTACTCGTCCTTCTTCGCCGGCTGCGACATGCGCTCGAGGCGTTCCTGCATGTCCTTCATCTGGCGGCGAAGGTCGTCGATGTTGCCGTCGTCGGCCGCGGGCTCCGGCGCCTTCTCGGCTTCAGTGCCGCCGCGCTGCGGCACGAACGGCTTGAACATCGAGAAGGTCTGCTGGAACAGCTCCATGTTGCGGCGGACCTGTTCTTCCAGGGGCGCAAACGGCGTCCCGCTCAGGGCGCCCGCGATCTGCTTGCGGAATCTCTCCTGTTCCCGGGTCAGCGTATCGATCGACTGCTCGAGATATTTCGGCACCACCATCTGCATGCTGTCGCCGTAGAACCGGATCAGCTGGCGCAGGAAGGTGGTCGGCAGCAGGTTCTGCCCGGCCTTGTTCTCCTGCTCGAAGATGATCTGCGCAAGCACGGAGCGGGTGATGTCGTCGCCGGTCTTGGCGTCATAAACGAGGAAGTCCTCGCCTTCCTTCACCATCGCCGCGAGATCCTCGAGCGTCACATAGGTGCTCGTACCGGTATTATAGAGCCGCCGGTTCGCGTATTTCTTGATCGTGGTCGGTTGTTCAGATTTTGCCATGGGCTCACACTTCAACACCGAAGGACCTGGAACCCGGCAGCATCGCCGCTGGGCTAAATGCAACGCATCGCAGCAAAGGTAAGCATTTTCAAAGCCGTTCGGCTACCGTTTTGTGCTGTGCGGTTAATTCCAAAGCATAGGATTTGCTCAGGAAAGTGCCAAGAGCGTCATTTTGAGTGCGTCGCGGCGCGTTTTGCGTGACAGTTCGATTGACATGTCTCGACGAGGTTTACAGGATAGTCGCCAAGAGACAGGCCCGCCAAACCGGCCGCCCGCCGTCGAGAAACCCAGCGACAACCCATAGGAGATGTCCATGTCAGACGATGTCGTCATCGTCAGCGCCGCCCGCACCCCCGTCGGTAGCTTCAACGGCGCGTTCGCCACCACGCCGGCCCACGACCTCGGCGCGATCGCCATCAAGGCGGCGCTGGAGCGTGCCGGCGTCGAGGGTGGTCAGGTCTCCGAAGTCATCATGGGCCAGATCCTCACGGCGGCGCAGGGCCAGAATCCGGCCCGCCAGGCCTCGATTGCGGCCGGCATTCCGGTGGAAAGCCCGGCCTGGGGCGTCAACCAGCTCTGCGGCTCGGGCCTGCGCACCGTGGCGCTCGGCTACCAGGCGCTGCTCAACGGCGATTCCTCGATTGTGGTCGCGGGCGGCCAGGAATCCATGAGCATGGCCCCGCATGCGCAATATCTGCGCGGCGGCGTCAAGATGGGTGACCTTCAGCTGATCGACACCATGATCAAGGACGGCCTGTGGGATGCCTTCAACGGCTACCACATGGGCAACACCGCCGAGAACGTCGCCAAGCAGTACCAGATCACCCGCTCCCAGCAGGACGAATTCGCGGTCGGGTCGCAGAACAAGGCCGAGGCGGCGCAGAAGGCCGGCAGGTTCAAGGACGAGATCGTCCCGGTCACCATCAAATCCCGCAAGGGCGATATCGTGGTCGACGCCGACGAGTATCCGCGCCATGGCGCCACGATCGATGCGATGGCCAAGCTCCGCGCCGCCTTCGAAAAGGACGGCACCGTGACCGCCGGCAACGCCTCGGGCATCAATGACGGCGCCGCCGCCGTCGTGCTGATGACCGCCAAGGAAGCCGCCAAGCAGGGCAAGAAGGTGCTCGCCCGCATCGTCTCGTGGGGCCAGGCCGGCGTCGACCCCAAGATCATGGGCACCGGGCCGATCCCGGCCTCGCGCACCGCGCTGAAGAAGGCCGGCTGGAACATCGCCGACCTCGATCTGATCGAGGCCAACGAGGCGTTCGCCGCGCAGGCCTGCGCCGTCAACAAGGACCTCGGCTGGGATCCGGCCAAGGTCAACGTCAATGGCGGCGCGATCGCGATCGGCCATCCGGTCGGCGCGTCGGGCGCCCGCGTGCTGGTGACGCTGCTGCACGAGATGCAGAAGCGCGATGCCAAGAAGGGCCTCGCGACGCTCTGCATCGGCGGCGGCATGGGCATCGCTATGTGCGTTGCACGCGACTGAACAAAAGGCAGCGAGGTCGGTTAGGTGATGAAAAGATCATCTGTCAACCACGGCGCGAGCTGATAGAAAAGATGCCCGGCTTTGTGCCGGGCATTTTTGTTTCGAGAGCATGGTCCGGAAAAGTGTGAAGCGGTTTTCCGAAAGGATCATGCTCAAAAAGGGGAGCTAAAGCGCGATGACGATTGAGCCCAATCTCATCGCGCTTTGTTGAGTGAGTGCGAAGACTGGAGTGATCCGGTTATAAAAGACGGCCAAGGAGGAGACGGACATGGCACGTGTTGCATTGGTGACGGGCGGAACGCGGGGCATTGGAGCTGCAATCAGCAAGGCGCTGAAAGCGGCGGGCTACAGGGTGGCGGCGAGCTACGCCGGCAACGACGCCGCGGCGGAGAAGTTCAAGGCGGAGAGCGGCATCCCGGTCTACAAGTGGGACGTTGCATCGTTCGACGCCTGCGCGGCCGGCGTGAAGCAGGTCGAGGCTGATCTCGGCCCGGTCGACGTGCTCGTCAACAATGCCGGTATCACCAAGGATACCGCATTCCACAAGATGACGCTGGAGCAGTGGACTGCCGTGATCAACACCAACCTCGGCTCGCTGTTCAACATGACGCGCCCGGTGATCGAGGGCATGCGCGCCCGCAAGTTCGGCCGCGTCATCTCGATCTCCTCGATCAACGGCCAGAAGGGCCAGTTCGGCCAGGTCAACTACTCCGCGGCGAAGGCCGGCGACATCGGCTTCACCAAGGCACTCGCGCTGGAGAACGCCAAGGGCGGCATCACCGTCAACGTGATCTGCCCGGGCTACATCAACACCGAGATGGTGCAGGCGGTGCCGAAGGACGTGCTCGAGAAGAACGTGATCCCGCAGATTCCGGTCAACCGGCTGGGCGAACCCGAGGAGATCGCGCGCGCCGTGGTCTTCCTCGCGGCTGACGAGGCGGGCTTCATTACCGGCTCGACGCTGACCATCAACGGCGGCCAGTATCACGCCTGACGCGAGAAGCGTCGTCGCGTCGCGGACGTTCCCAATCAAGTCGTGATGCCCGGCCTTGTGCCGGGCATTTTCGTCGTTACAACCGCGAGGCGCGAAGCAGAGACAGAGACGTGGCCGGGCCGGCCACGACGGATTGAATTCAGATGACGACCCGAACTGCCACCCTTGTCGGACTGACCGCCATCCTGATGTGGTCGCTGCTGTCGGTCATGACGGTCGCGACCGGGGCGATCCCGGCGTTCCAGCTCGCCGCCATGACGTTTGCGATCGGCGCCGCGGTCGCGTTCGCAAGCTTCCTGTTCCGTCCCGCAGCGTTCGGCGCACTGAAGCAGTCGCCGATTGCCTGGCTCGTCGGCGTTGGCGGCCTGTTCGGCTATCACGCGCTGTATTTCCTGGCGCTGCGTTTCGCGCCGCCGGCCGAGGCCGGCCTGCTCAACTATCTCTGGCCGCTCTTGATCGTGCTGTTCTCGTCGTTCTTGCCGGGCGAGCGGCTTGCGATCCATCACATCGTCGGTGCGCTGCTTGGCCTTGCCGGCACCGTGCTGCTGTTCGCCGGTAACACCGGCGCCTTCACACGCGCGCAGATTCCAGGTTTCGCGGCGGCCTTCGTCGCGGCGTTCGTCTGGGCCGCCTATTCGGTGATGTCGCGCCGGCTCAAGGCGGTGCCGACGGATGCGGTGGCAGGCTTCTGCCTCGCGACCGCGGTGCTCGCAGCAGCCGTGCACATGATGGTGGAAACCACGGTGTGGCCGGCGACGCCGCTGCAATGGCTCGCGGTTGCCGCACTCGGCATCGGTCCGGTGGGCGCCGCGTTCTTCGCCTGGGACATCGGCATGAAGCGCGGCGACATCCGCGTACTCGGCGCGGCGTCCTACGCCACGCCGCTGCTCTCGACCGCGTTTTTGATCCTCGCGGGCTTTGCCAAGCCGAGCGCCAACATCGCCATCGCCGCGATCCTGATCGCCGGCGGCGGGCTCATCGCAGCGAAAGATATGGTGCTGAGGAGGAAAGCGTAGGATGGGTAGAGCGAAGCGAAACCCATCATCTCGCGGCGTGGAGAGAAGTTGATGGGTTTCGCTGCGCTCTACCCATCCTACGAAGAACGTGGTTGCTACTGTTTCACCGTCACCCTGAGGAGGCCGCAACGCGGCCGTCTCGAAGGGTCGACGGCCCGACTGTGGCCGTGCATCCTTCGAGGCTCGCTCCGCTCGCACCTCAGGATGACGGGGAAAGACCCTGCGGCTCCCAGCCCTTCGGTGCCAGCTCAAACTTCGCGAACTCGAAACCCGGCGCCACGGTGCAGCCGACCAGCGTCCAGTCGCCGCGGCTTTCCGCGGCCTGCCAGGCGCCCGCCGGCACGATCGCCTGGGGCTGCTCGCCGTGCGCGACATCAGGCCCGAGCGTGATCGCATGCGGCAGGCCGCCGTCTTGTGCGATCTCTAGCGTCAGCGGCGCGCCGGCGTAGTGGTGCCACATCTCGACAGCGTCGATGCGGTGCCAGTGCGAGCGTTCGCCGCGCGCGAGCAGGAAGTAGATCGCGGTCGAATGCGCGCGTCCGTCGGCATCACAGCGCTCGTCGCGAAACGTCTCGCGATAATGCCCGCCTTCGGGGTGCGGCTGCAGCGCGAGCCGCGCGATGATGTCGGCAGCCGAGAGCTGTGACATCAGGACTTGTTCTTGCGCTCGCGGAGCTCGCCGAACACCAGCGCCGGGTCGGCGCCCTTCATGTGCAGCTTGGCGGCGACCGAAGGCTCGTCGGCGCGCAGGAACACGTTGGCCTTCTTCTCGTCGCCCAGCAGTACGGGAATCGTCGGCTTGTTCTCGGCACGCAGCTTCGTCACTTCCTCGGCGCGGGCCTGCAAATGCGGATTGTCGCCCTCGATGGTGAGCGCGAACTTCACGTTGGAGGCGGTGTATTCATGGCCACAATACAGACGAAAATCGTCCGGCAGCGAACGCAGCTTCAGAAGCGAATCCCACATCATGGGATAGGTGCCCTCGAACACCCGGCCGCATCCGATCGAGAACAACGTGTCGGCGGCGAACACCGCCTTCTCGCCGTCGAACACATAGGAGATATGGTCGAGCGTATGGCCGGGAGTTTCAACCACACGGGCCAAGAGGCTGCCGACCTTGATGACGTCGGCATTGGCGGCGCGCAGATCGACATTGGCGATCTTGGCCGACTTGTCGTGCGGCGCAACGACGCGGCAGCCGTATTTCTGCTTCAGCTCGGCGACGCCGCCGACATGGTCGCCATGGTGATGGGTGATCAGGATGTCGGTCAGCGTCCAGCCTTCGCGCTCCAGCGCCTTGATGATCGGGCCGGCCTCCGGCGCGTCGATCGATGCCGTCGCCTTGGTGGCGGGATCGTGGATCAGGTACCCGAAATTGTCGGTGAGGCAGCTGAAGGTGCGAATTTCGGCGGTCATGATATCTCCACGAACAAACGGGACGGGCATTTCAGCGCATGATCTTTTCGAAAAGCCGGCGTCGCCGTTTCCGGATCATGCTCTTACCGCGCCCAATATGGGGGTGAAATATGGCGTTAACGCTCCGGCGGCAACGCAAATTTCGGCGCTCCCCGGCTGCAGGGGGCATGTTAGGCTAGGATCATGGACGTCATCGACCTCCGCGACTTCTATTCGCAGCGCCTCGGCACCGTGGCGCGGCAGCTGATCAACCGCGGCATCCGTGCGCGATGGCCGAACGCGGAAGGCCAGCGCGTGCTCGGCCTCGGCTATCCGACACCCTATCTCGGCCTGTTCCGTGATACCTGCGAGCGCTGCATCGCCTTCATGCCGGCGGCCCAGGGCGTGCTGAAATGGCCGACCGGCCGGCCTGCGCTGGCGACCCTGATCGACGAATTCTCGATGCCGTTGCCGGATGCCGCGGTCGACCGCGTGCTGCTGGTGCATGCACTGGAGATGTCCGACGATCCGGAGCGGCTGCTGCGCGAGGTGTGGCGGGTGCTGTCGCCGTCGGGGCGGCTGATCGCGATCATCCCGAACAGGCGCGGCGTCTGGACGCGCACCGATGCCACGCCGTTCGGCCATGGCCGGCCCTATTCGCGGGCGCAGATTACCCAGCTGTTGCGGCAGACCTGGTTCACGCCGGCGTCATGGGGCGAGGCGCTGTTCATGCCGCCGGTGCAGGGCAGCTGGTTCTTGCGCTCGGCGATGGCGTGGGAGCGGGTCGGCGCGGCGCTGTCGATGCCGTTCGCAGGCGTGCATATCGTGGAAGCGAGCAAGCAGGTCTATCGCGCGATCCCGGCGCGCCGCGAACGCACGCAGCTGATCCCGTCGTTGCGTCCGGTGCTGGTGCCATCCTCGACGGCGACGCGCAAATCCAGTCACGCGGAGTGATGAAAACTCACCCTCCCCTGAAGGGGGAGGGTTGCCGCACAGTGGCGTTACTCGTTGCCCGGATTGAAGTCGTCGCTCGGCGCCGGCTGCGCCGCCATGTCGGGGCGCGGGCCGTGCGGACGGCGGCGACGGCGCGGAAAGCGCTCGCTGCGTTCGCCACGTTCTGCGCCGCCATTGTTAGCTTCGTAGGGGCCACCGTTGACCTGCGGCTGCGCGCCGCCGGTGATGAACGAGGGCAGGCGATCGACGCCGCCGGCATCGGCCAGCACCGGCTGCGGCTGGTTCTGCGGTAGCGGTTGATACTGCGGCTGCGGACGATGCTCGCGCTCGCGGTGCTCACGCGGCGGCTGCTCACGCGGCTGCTGGTCACGCTCGCGATGCTCCCGCGGCTGCTGGTAGGGCTGCTGGCCGTTGTCGCGCATGAACGGCTGTTGCTGCTGCGGCACGAAGCCCGGCTCCTGGCCGAAGCTCGAATAGCCGTCGCTGTCGTCGTCTTCGGTCTGCGTCACCTCGGCGTCGGGGCGCGGCTGTTGCTGATTCTGCCGGAATTGCTCCTGCGCGGTCGCGATGATCCGGTAGTAGTGCTCGGCGTGCTGGTAGTAGTTCTCAGCTGCCACCGGATCGCCGGAGGAGCGTGCATCGCGCGCAAGCTGGACGTATTTCTCGGCCACGTGGGAGGCCGTGCCGCGGATCTTGATGTCGGGTCCGTTCGATTCGTACACCCGTGTCAGGGGATTCTGGCCGCGCCGGTTATTATTGTTGTTGTTATTGTTGTTGTTATTCCGGTTGCGCATCCGCTTGTTGTTCTGACCGTTTCTCATCTGTCGCCTTTTATTCCAGCCCTGAAGTTATTGCAGTCCACAGTCTGATTTCTCAGAAGTCCGAATTCTCAGAAGTCCGATTCCCAGATTCCAATTCCAGAGTCCGATTCGGCGCGCGTCTAGGCGCACGGAATCGCAATACCGTTCGAAGAGGCATCGATGTCGCCGACCATCTCGTTCAGCAAAGTCGCGTTCAGCAAAGACGCGTTCCCCAACCGCCGCCGGCCAAACACGCCAGCGACAAAATCATTCCGCCCGTTGAGACAGGCCCAGTTCTCGTGCGTAAGTGTTCAAGCGCAATAACAGGCTTTCGTTCGCTTGGCGGTCGAGAGCAGCACAGCTTCGGCTATTGCGCTCAATGAGACCTGCGTTCCTGGAACCTTTCGATCGGCGGGCTCTGCTGAACCCTGGTCATCACCCGTAACGGTTACGGGGCCAGCACCGATGTTGTGGCCGGAACGTAGTCGTTCCCGGGGGATATTCCAAGAGGTTTTTTTGCGTTCCAATAGGACTTTATCGGGGCAGCCGGCGGGCTGAAACGGCCCTCGGAACGCCCCCGAGATCGGCCTTGGGCGGCCCCGTTGGGGATAACCCGGAAGCCGTCATCAGCGCTTCAACGTCGCCGCTCTGGCCCTGCCCGACTTCCACAACCAGAAATCCACCAGAGGCCAAAAGACCCGCAGATTGCGAAATCAGCGCGCGGTAGGCGTCGAGCCCGTCGGCTCCGCCGTCGAGCGCCGCGCGGGGGTCGTGCGCGCGGACCTCGATGTCGAGACCGGCGATGTCGGCCGAGGGGATGTAGGGCGGATTGGACACGATCAGGTCGAACGCGCCAGTCAGGGCGCTGCCATAGTCGCACGCGATCCATGTCGCGCGCTGGCCAAGTCCGAGCTCGGCCGCGTTCCGGCTCGCCGTCTGCAGCGCCTCCGCTGAGATGTCGGTGGCGAAGCCATGTGCGTTCGGCAGTTCCGAGAGCAGCGCCAGCAGGATGGCGCCCGAACCGGTGCCGAGATCGGCGATCCGCAACGCGCGATCCGCCGCGCCGTCGGCCCGCAGCAGCTCGAGCGCGCACTCGACCACGGTCTCGGTGTCGGGGCGCGGCACCAGCGTCGCGGCGGTCAGATGCAGCGACAGTCCCCAAAACTCCTTGATGCCGAGAATGCGCGCGACCGGTTCGCCGGCGAGGCGGCGCCGCGCGAGGCCCTCGAGGCGATCCGCTTCGTCCTTCGTCAGAATGCGTCTGGCGCCGGTCACCATGCCGGTCAGATCGAGGCCAAGCGCGGCGCCGACCAGCAGCCGTGCATCGAGTTCGGCGGAATCGTTGCCGGCCGATTGCAGCCGCGCGGCCAGTGCGCGGCGGGCCGTCTCGATTGTTGCGTTGACCACGGGCGCCATCACGTGGTGTCCTCGTGCAACACCAACCGCCCGTCGTCCCCGCGAAAGCGGGGACCCATACGCCGCGGCCCTTCGATCTGGGCGGTCGGGGTCGATATCGGGATCAACAATCACGCCCTGTGGTTATGGGTCCCTGCTCCCGTGCGCAATTGCGCACTAGGCAGGGACGACGACGATCAATGGAGCCAGCAGCCGGATCGGTTCACGCCGCCGCGCCCTGTGCCGCGAGCTGCGCGGCCTGGTGCTCGGTGGTCAGCGCATCGATCAATTCGCCGAGCGCCTCGCCCGCGATCACCTGCGGCAGCTTGTAGAGCGTCAGGTTGATGCGGTGGTCGGTGACCCTCCCTTGCGGAAAATTGTAGGTGCGGATCCGCTCCGAGCGGTCGCCGGAGCCGACCTTCTCCTTGCGGTCGGCGGAGCGCGCGGCGTCGACACGCTGGCGCTCGGCGTCATAGATGCGCGAGCGCAGGATGTTCATCGCCGACGCCCGGTTTTTGTGCTGCGAGCGGCTGTCCTGCATCATCACCACGATGCCGGTCGGCAGATGGGTGATGCGGATCGCGGATTCGGTCTTGTTGACGTGCTGGCCGCCGGCGCCGCCGGCGCGCATGGTCTCGATCCGCAAATCCGTGTCCTTGATGTCGACGTCGACGTCCTCGACTTCGGGCAGCACGGCGACCGTGGCGGCCGAGGTGTGGATGCGGCCCTGCGTCTCGGTGTCGGGCACGCGCTGCACGCGGTGCACGCCGGACTCGAATTTCAACTTGGCGAAGGCGCCGCGGCCCTGCACCTCGGCGATGATTTCCTTGTAGCCGCCGACGGTGCCTTCGCTCGCCGAGATCACCTCGACCTTCCAGCCCTGCAAGGCCGCGAAGCGCTCATACATCCGGAACAGGTCGCCGGCGAACAGCGAGGCCTCGTCGCCACCGGTGCCGGCACGGATTTCCAGCACCACATTGCGGTCGTCCATCGCGTCCTTCGGCAGCAGCGCGATCCGGATCTCCTGTTCGAGATCGCCGATGCGCGCCTGCAACGTCTCCAGCTCGGCTTCCGCCATGCTGCGCATCTCGGCGTCGGTCCCCGCATCCGCCAGCAACGCCTCTGTGTCGGCGAGTTCCGATCGGGCAGCGCGATAGGTCTTCACCGCGTCGATCAGCGGATTGAGCTCGGCGAGCTCGCGCGTGATCGCAACATAGCGCTCGGAGTTGACCTGGCCGAGCAGCTCGGCCTCGAGCGAGGCGTGATGGGCGAGCAGGACGTCGAGTTTGGCTTCGGGTAGCATGGCGGAGTCTCGAATTGCTGAAAGCGCGTAGGGGTGGCGGAGGCGACGGCAGCGTCGCTACAAGGCCAGCCCCTCGGTTTCCGCAAACTTCGTCAGCGCCCCGCGGATCGAGACGCTGCCGACCGGTGCGTCGATCAGCGGATTGATCATCGCCTCGGCCTTCTTGGCGTCGAGGTCGAGGATCAAGGCCTTGACCGGGCCGTGCGCGGTCGCCGACAGCGACAGCGAGCGATAGCCGAGCGCAATCAGCGCCAGCGCGCCGATCGGCTTCGACGCCATCTCGCCGCACAGCGAGGCGGCTTTCTTCGCGATCTTGGCCTTGCGCACGATGTCGCGCAGCGCGCGCAGGATCGGCGCCGACAGGATGTCGAAGCGTTCCGAGACCTTGGCATTGCCGCGGTCGACCGCGAACAGAAACTGGAACAGGTCGTTGGAGCCGACCGAGACGAAGTCGACCTTCTTCAGGAGCTCGTCGAGCTGGTAGAGCAGGGCCGGCACCTCGACCATGGTGCCGATATCGATGCGTTCGGGCAGCGAATGGCCGTGCTGGCGCAGATAGGTCAGCTCACGCTCGACGATCGCCTTGGCTTGGTCGAACTCGGCGATCTCTGAGATCATCGGGAACATGATCTTGAGCGCACGGCCGCCGCCGGCGCGCAGCAGCGCGCGGATCTGGCCGCGCAGCAGGCCGGGGCGGTCGAGGCCGAGCCGGATCGCGCGCCAGCCGAGCGCGGGATTTTCCTCGACCACGGTCTCCATGTAGGGCAGCGCCTTGTCGCCGCCGATGTCGAGCGTGCGGAACGTGACGGGCTTGGTGCCCGCGGCATCGAGCACGGTGCGGTACAGCGCGAGCTGGTCGCTCGAACGCGGCAGGCTCGGGCTCACCATGAACTGCAATTCGGTGCGGAACAGGCCGATGCCGGCGCTGCCGGTGTCCTCGATGTGCGGCAGGTCGATGGTCAGGCCGGCATTGATCAGGAGCTCGATCGGCTGGCCGTCCTTGGTCACGCAAGGCTTGTCGCGCAGCGCCGAATATTGTGCCTGCCGCCGCGCCCGGAACCGGACGCGCTCGGCGTAGGCGGACTCGATCTCGGCGGAGGGGCGGACATAGATCTCGCCGGAAATGCCGTCGACGATGATGGCATCGCCCGGATCGGCAATGCCGGGCGCGTTCGGCACCTCGCCGACCGCGGGAATGCCGAGCGCGCGCGCCACGATCGAGACGTGGGAATTCGCGGTGCCTTCCTCCAGCACCAGGCCGCGCAGCCGCTTGCGGTCATAGTCGAGCAGCGCCGCGGGGCCCATCGCGCGCGCGATCAGGATGGCGTTGTCGGGCAGCTGCTCGCGCGTCGGCGCATGGTCCTGGCCGACCAGTTGCCGCATCAGGCGATGGCCGAGATCCTCGAGATCGTGCAGCCGGTCGCGCAGATAGGGATCGGTCGAGCGCAGCATGCGCGCGCGGGTGTCGGACTGCACGCGCTCGACGGCGGCTTCCGCGGTGAGGCCGGTGGCGACCGCCTCATGCAGCTTGTGCGACCAGCCCTGGTCGTTGGCGAACATGCGGTAGGCTTCCAGCACCTCGCGATGCTCGCCGCCTTCGGCGACGTCGCCGCGCTCCAGCATGCGGTCGAGATCGGCGCGCAGATTGGCGAGCGCGGTGTCGAGCCGCTTGATCTCCTTCGGCAGGTCCTCAGCGATATAGTTGGTGATGACGACGCGCGGCTCGTGCAGCACGACGTGGCCGAGCGCGATGCCGTCGGAGAGCACCGCGCCGGTCTTGTGCAGCGAGTGCCGCGCGGCGGGCTCGGCGCCGGGCTGGGCCAGCGCGGCAAGCTCGCCCGAGGCGATCATCTCCGCCAGCACCATGGCGGTGGTCTGCAGCGCCTCGACCTCTTCCTCGACATAGGTGCGCTTGGCGCGGTTCTGCACCACGAGCACGCCGAGCGTATTGCCCGCGCGCAGGATCGGCACGCCGAGGAACGAGTGGTAGATCTCTTCGCCGGTCTCCGGGCGGTAGGCGAAGGCGGGGTGGCTTTGCGCGTCGGAGAGATTGAGCGGCGTTGCCTCGCTGGCGACGAGGCCGACCAGGCCCTCATGCGCGCTCAGCACGGTGCGGTGCACGGCGTCGCGGTTCAGACCCTCGGTGGCGTAGAGCTCGAGTGTGTTGTCGATGCGCAGCACGTAGCAGGAGCAGACCTCGGCCACCATGTTGGCCGCGATCAGCACCACGATCTTGTCGAGGCGTTCCTGGGCGGAGACTTGCTCCGCCATGGTTTCGCGGAGCCGTCTCAACAGGACGCGGGGGCCTCCCGACGCGCTCCGCATGTGCTTCAGTCCCTCCCCACCAGGCCGGCGCACGGGGCCGGCCGGCCGTTGGCGCAAAACTCGTCAAAAACAACAATTTTAGTCATTCGGCGTCGCCGCTCGCGCCAGTTCCCGCCGATTCGGGATCGCACAAACTGTGCCACAGTTTGCGACAGCCCACCTGACTGGCCGTATAGCCAATCGAGGCTCGCTTTGCCAAGCAAAACGCCTGCCAGTAGCAAATAACGTCTGCGTCAGCCCTATGCTGCGCCCGCTAAGAGAAATTCTAACTCCGGGGTGTGGGTACCGGAGGAAGGCCCATACTCCGCATCGTCATTCCGGGGCTCTCACTTCGCGGGCCCCGGAATGACGGGAAAGGCCTACGCCTGGTCCAGCCCGTACAGCGTGTGCAGCGTGCGGACCGCGAGTTCGGTGTAGGCGGCGTCGATCAGCACCGAGAACTTGATCTCGGAGGTGGTGATGGCGCGGATGTTGATGTTGCGATCGGCCAGCGCCTTGAACGCCTTCGCCGCGACACCGGCATGGCTGCGCATGCCGCTGCCGATCACCGAGACCTTGGCGACATCGGTCGCGGTGTCGAGCCTGGCATAGCCGATCTTGGCCTTGGCCGAGGTAATGGTGTCCTTGGCGCGGTTGTAGTCGGTGGCCGGCACGGTGAAGGTGAGGTCGGTGGTCTTGCCGTCCTCCGACACGTTTTGCACGATCATGTCGACGTTGATGTTGGCATCCGCGAGCGGCCCGAAGATCGCCGCGGCGACGCCGGGCTTGTCCTCGATCTGGCGCACGGAAATCTGGGCTTCGTCCTTGGAGAAGGCGATGCCGGTGACGACGTGCATTTCCATGATTTCCTCCTCGCTGCAGATCAGCGTGCCCGGCGGCTGGTTGGCGTGCGGGTCGATATCCTCTGGCTTGTCGAAGCTGGAGCGCACGAAGATCGGCATGTTGTGCACCATGCCGAGTTCCACCGAGCGGACCTGCAGCACCTTGGCGCCTTGCGAGGCCAGCTCCAGCATGTCCTCGAACGCGATCTTGTCGAGCCGGCGCGCCTTCGGCACCACGCGCGGATCGGTGGTGTAGACGCCGTCGACGTCGGTGTAGATGTCGCAGCGGTCGGCGCGCAGCGCAGCCGCGATCGCCACCGCCGAAGTATCCGAACCGCCGCGGCCGAGCGTGGTGATGCGGCCGGTTTGCGGGTTGATGCCCTGGAAGCCGGCGATCACGGCGACTTCCTTGCGCTCCTTGAAACGGTCGATGATCTCGCTGCCGTCGATATCGAGGATGCGCGCCGAGGCATGCGCCTCCGAGGTCTTGATCGGGATCTGCCAGCCCTGCCAGGAGCGCGCCTGGATGCCGATGCCCTGCAGCACGATCGCGAGCAGGCCCGAGGTGACCTGTTCGCCGGAGGCGACCACCGCGTCATATTCGCGCGCGTCGTGCATCGGCGAGGCCTCGGTACACCAGGCCACCAGTTCGTTGGTCTTGCCGGACATCGCGGAGACGACGACGGCGACCTCGTGGCCGGCGTCGACCTCGCGCTTCACGTGCTGGGCGACGTTGCGGATACGATCGATATTGGCGACGGACGTACCGCCGAATTTCATCACGAGGCGGCCCATGACGACGCGTCTATTCCTTTAAGAGGATAAGTAGGTTAACCCACGCCGAAAACCGCAAGCGCGGGCACCGAAAGGCGCGTATACATAGCGCCGCGCCCGGGGGCAAGCCGGTTGGTAGGGGTCTCCGGAGGGTCTTTTGGGGGTGTTTTGCCGGTTGCGGGCGGGCTGTGGCGCAACGGTGACTCACGGGTAACTCGAAGGCGGGATTGGATGGGACGCTATATCGACGAAATCCTGCAGCCCGGCGAGAAGGTGCTGTATTCCACCAATGCGCACTGGATGTTCTATCTGCCGGCGATCGCGGCCTGGATCGTGGTGCTGGCGCTGCTGATCCTGTCCCGGATGACGGCGGTCGACGCCCTGGTGCTGGCTTGCCTGGCGGCCGCCGCCGTGGTCGCGGTCGCGGCGCTGTACTGGACCGGCGCGGCCTGGTTCCATCGCTGGACCACGGAAACCGACGTCACCAATTTCCGCGTGGTGCACAAGAGCGGCTTCATCAAGCGGCGCACCTTCGAGATGAGCCTCGACAAGGTCGAGAGCGTCGACGTCAACCAGAGCATCATGGGGCGCCTGCTCAATTATGGCGACGTCACCATCCGCGGCGTCGGCGAGGGCATCGAGACCATTAAGACCATCGCCTCGCCGCTGTCGTTTCGCAATTCGATCACCGCGCGATAGGGGCGCGCGCAATCATGGCCACAACGCTTTCCAATTCCACCGCCGCCTCGGTCGATCCGGCCGAGGTCGCGAAGTTTTCAAAGCTCTCGGATGAATGGTGGGATCCGCGCGGCAAGATGGCGCCGCTGCACAAGATCAATCCGCTGCGCCTGACCTATATCCGCGACGCCGCCTGCCGCAAGTTCGAGCGCAACGCCAAGAGCCTGAGCTGCCTGTCCGGCCTGCGCCTGCTCGACATCGGCTGCGGCGCTGGCCTGTTGTGCGAGCCGTTCACCCGGCTCGGCGCCCAGGTGATCGGGATCGATCCCTCCGCCACCAACATCGCGGCGGCGAAGCTGCACGCCGACAAGGGGCATCTGTCGATCGACTACCGCTGCACCACGGTGGAGGAGATGGACGCACGCGAGCGCTTCGACATCGTGCTGGCGATGGAGGTGGTCGAGCACGTCGTCGACGTCGGCGCCTTCATCAAGCGCTGCGCTACGATGCTCAAGCCCGGCGGGCTGATGGTGGTCTCGACCTTGAACCGCAACTGGAAGAGCTTTGCGCTGGCGATCGTCGGCGCCGAATACGTGCTGCGCTGGCTGCCGCGCGGCACCCATGACTGGAGCAAGTTCGTCACCCCCGCCGAGCTCGAGCGCTATCTCGGCGACGTCAACCTCGCCGTCACCGAACAGGCCGGCGTGGTCTACAACCCGCTCGCCGACAAATGGAGCGTCTCGTCCGACATGGACGTGAACTACATGGTGGTGGCGGAGGAGGTGTGAGCGGCGCTGCAGCGTCCACATAATCGGTGTCGTCCCTGCGAAAGCAGGGACCCATAACCACCGGCCCCGGTTGTTGAGCGCGATCTCAGTTCAGGACCTGCTTCGGAATCCGATCGACACCATCCGTCTCATCGCCGGTTCAACCATCGTGCCCCAAACCGCTCCCTGTGGTCATGGGTCCCTGCTTCCGCAGGGACGACAGCGAGATTGTGGTGCAATCGGCGGAAATGTGAGACGCTGTTGCCATCAGGCAGATGTCGTCCCTGCGAAAGCAGGGACCCATAACCACCGGCCCAAATAATTGGGCGAGGTCCGCGTTCCGAGCATGTACTACGTCTACATCCTCGCCAGCCGGCGCCATGGCACGCTGTATATCGGCGTGACGAATTCCGTGCAGACAAGGCTCGAGCAGCATCGCAACGAGCGAGGGCTCGTCTTTCGTCAAAACCTACGGCGTTTATCGCTTGGTCCATGTCGAATCATATCACCGCGCGGAGGAAGCCATCACGCGCGAAAAGCAGCTCAAAAAATGGAAGCGCGACTGGAAGATCGAGCTGATCGAGCGCGAAAACCCCGAGTGGCGGGACCTCAGCGACCTGCTTGTCTGATGCCGTGCCACGAACCGCTTCCTGTGGTTATGGGTCCCTGCTTTCGCAGGGACGACGGGGAGTTTGGGTGTCGGCGTGCCCCTTGCTAACGGCTTAAGGTCAGCGAAATTAGCCCAGCTTTCGCCGATACACCGGTGTCGTCCCTGCGAAAGCAGGGACCCATAACCACCGGCCGATATTGTTGAGCGCGATCTGAGTTCAGGACGTGTTCTGCCAAACTTGACCGGTGTTATGGCCCGTTCAACCATGGCGCCACGAACCGCTTCCTGTGGTTATGGGTCCCTGCTTTCGCAGGGACGACGGGGAGTTTGGGTGTCGGCGTGCCCTTTGCTGGCGGCTTAAGGTCAGTGAAGTTAGCCCGGCCTTCGCCGACACACCGGTGTCGTCCCTGCGAAAGCAGGGACCCATAACCACCGGCCGATGTTGTTGAGCGCGATCTGGGTTCAGGACGTGTCCTGCTCCACATCTCGCTAGGCCTAATCGGTGTCATGGCTCGTTCAACCATGGTGCCACGAACCGCTCCCCGTGGTTATGGGTCCCTGCTTTCGCAGGGACGACAGTGAATTTGCGGCTCGATCGCAATCCAGTCATGCGCCGTTTCGATTGACCGCGTCGGCGGCAATCGGCACGTTGTGCGCGTACTCCCGCCCCGGCGCACTTATCCCGCATGCTCACAATCGCCTCGCTCTGGATCCCCTTCACCATCGTCGCTGCGTTCGGGCAGGTGGCGCGCAATGCGATGCAGCGGCATCTGACCGGGCCGCTCGGGACCTGGGGCGCGACCAATATCCGCTTCCTGTTCGGCCTGCCGTTCGCGGTGGTGTTCTTCGCGCTGGCGGTGCTGCTGACCGGCGACCCTGTGCCGTGGCCGGCGGCGTCGTTCTGGCCGTGGCTGTTGTCCGGCGCGCTCAGCCAGATCGTCGGCACCGGCTTCATGCTGCTGGCGATGAACGATCGCTCCTTCGTGGTGACCACGGCCTACATGAAGACCGAGGCGATCCAGACCGCGATCTTCGGCTTCATCTTCCTCGGCGACCATCTGACGACGCCCAAGGTGATCGCGATCGTGATCGCCACCATCGGCGTCGTCGTCACCGCGCTCAGGCCGGGCGGGCAGAAGAGTTTTGCCGATCTGCGGCCGACCGTGCTCGGCCTCGGCGCCGCCGCCGTGTTCGCGATCTCGGCGGTGAGTTTTCGCGGCGCGATCATTGCCGTGCCCGGCGTTTCGTTTGTAACGGCGGCCTCCTACACGCTGATGTGGAGCCTGTTCGTCCAGACGCTGATCCTGTCGGTCTATCTGCTGCTGCGCGCGCCGGACGTGCTGCGAAAAATCCTCAGTCTGTGGCGGCCCTCGATGTTTGCGGGCTTCATGGGCGCGTTCTCCTCGCAGTTCTGGTTCCTGGCGTTCGCGCTCACCGCCGCCGCCAATGTGCGCACGCTGGCGCTGATCGAGGTCTTGTTCGCGCAGGGCGTGGCGTATTTCTCGCTCAAGCAGCCGTTCTCGCTGCGTGAGGTGATCGGCATCGTCCTGATTGTGATCGGCGTCGCGCTGCTGATCGCCGCGTAGTTACCCTTTGACCGCAATCAGCACCGCGCCCGCGGCGATCAGCGCGATCCCGATCCAGCCGTAGGGTGACGGGCGCTCGCCGAGGAACACGGCGCCGAACAGCGCCACCAGCACCACGCTGAGCTTGTCGATCGGCGCGACAAGTGTGGCGGGTCCGAGCTTCAGCGCACGGAAATAGCAGATCCACGACGCGCCGGTGCCGAGCCCGGACAGCAGCAGGAACAACCAGCTCTTGCCCGAGATCGGTCCGGCCTGGGTGAATTGTCCGGTCGCGAACAGGATCGCCGACAGCGTGATCAGCACGACCACGGTGCGGATCAGGGTGGCGAGATCGGAGTTGATGCCCTCGACGCCGACCTTGGCGAAGATCGCGGTCAGCGCGGCGAAGACGGCTGAGAGAAACGCCCAGACCTGCCAGGTCGCGGTCAATTCCGGTCTTCCGGCAGCGTCGGCAGCGGCGAGACCTCGACGCCTTCGTCGATCAGCGCGCGCGCCTCCTCGGGCGAGGCCTCGCCATAGATCGGCCGATGCTCGATATCGCCGTAATGCATCTTGCGCGCCTCGTTCGGGAAGCGGTCGCCGACATTGTCGGCGTTCTTCACGATGTGGTCGCGCAGTTCCTTCAGCTTGCTGCGCAGCTCGCGCTCCTGCGCCATCATCAGCGACGTCGATTCGGGTGGCGTCGCCTCGACGGGGGCGGCCGGCGCCGGCCGGGCCGGTTCGCGGCCCTTCTTGCTGACGATTTGCGGCGCCATGATCGCGCGCTCGATCTTGTCAGAGCCGCAGGACGGGCAATCGATCAGGTGACGCCGCTCCTGCGTTTCATAGGCTGCCGAGCTCTGGAACCAGCTCTCGAACTGATGGCCGCGCTCGCAGCGCAGCGTGTAGCGGATCATGCCGAACCCCGGACGAGGTGCAGATGCTCCGGGCCGGCCTTGGGGTCGGCGATGCCGAAACGCCTGCCGTGCTGAAGTGAAGGGATGGTCTTGCGCGCGGTCTCGACCTTGGAAGGATCGATCTCGGCCAGGAACACGCCGGGCTCGACGCCGCCCTCGGCGAGGATCTCGCCCCAGGGGTCGATGATCAGTGAATGCCCGAAGGTCTCGCGCTTGTTCTCATGCAGGCCGGCCTGCGCCGCCGCGAACACGAAGCAGCCGGTCTCGATGGCGCGGGCGCGCAGCAGCGTGTGCCAATGCGCTTCGCCGGTCTTGCGGGTGAAGGCGGACGGCACCGTGAGGAAGGACGCGCCGGCTTCGGCCAGCGCGCGATAGAGCGCCGGGAAGCGCACGTCGTAGCAGATCGTCAGTCCGATCCGGCCCCAGGGCAGGTCGGAGATCACGGCGGTCTCGCCGGGCTGGTAGTTTGCCGATTCGCGATAGCTCTCGCCGCCCGGCAGGTCGATGTCGAACATATGGATCTTGTCGTAGCTCGCGAGCACATTGCCCTCGGGCCCGATCAGGAACGAGCGGTTGACCGCCTTCTCCGGCGAGTAGCGCAGCGCCAGCGAGCCGATATGCAGATGGATCTTCAGTTCGGCGGCCAGCGCGCGATAGGCCTGCAGCGACTTGTCGTCCTCTTCGCTCGCCAGGTGCTCGAACAGCGCCTTGCGGTTCAGCTGCATCATGTTGCTGACTTCGGGGGTCAGCACGTATTTGGCGCCCTGCGCCGCCGCTTCGCGGATCAGCCGCGCGCCCTGCTCGAGGCTCGGCTCGGGCAGCAATCCGGTGCGCATCTGCACCATGGCGGCGGTGAAAATGTTGTCCGTGCTCATCAGGCGCCGCCTCCGTTGCTGAGCAGGCCATCGAGTTTGCCCTCGCGGTCGAGCGCGTAGAGCTCGTCGCAGCCGCCGACATGGGTTTGGCCGATGAAGATCTGCGGGAAGGTCGCCCCGCTGCCGGCGCGATCGTACATCTCGTCGCGATAGGACGGGTTGCTGGCGACGCTGAGTTCGGTGAATGCGGCGTTCTTGCGCGTCAAAAGCGATTTGGCCGCGGTGCAATAACCGCAGCCCGGGCGGGTATAGATTTCGATGGCAGCGGTCATGGTGTGCTCGATTGAACCAGAAGTTACAGATTATATGGGAGCGCGGTGGGTATCGACAACCCGGGCAAACACCAGCACATCGACCTGCGCGGCTTTGGCGCGCAGCAGCGCCCGCGCGCAGGCATCCACTGTGGCGCCCGAGGTCAGGACGTCGTCGACCAGGACCACGCGGCGACCCTGGATGTCAGCCTTGCGTTCATCGGCGACCCCAAATGCGCCCTGCACATTGCTGGCGCGGTCCTTGCGCGACAGCCCGATCTGCTGCTCGGTGGCGCGGGTGCGCCGCAGCGCCTCGGAGACCATTTTGACGCCGCTCTGGCCGGCGATCACCTTGGCGAGCGCGCCGGACTGGTTGTAGCGCCGGCTCCAGCCGCGCCGCCAATGCAGGGGAACCGGCACCAGCATGTCGGCATCCCCCAGCAATTCCTTCCCCGCCCGCGCCATCCAGCGGCCCATTGTTGGCGCGAGATCAGTGCGATCCTGGTATTTCAACGCGTGCACCAGGGTGCGTGCGACGTCGTCATAGCGCACCGCGGCGCGGGCGCGCTGGTAGGACGGCGGATTGGCGATCGCTTCCATCGACAGCAGCTCGGGACCTGGATCGTAGACGAAGGGAATCCCGAGCCGCGGGCAGAACGGCGGCGCGATGAACGACAATTTGGCCCAGCAGGCGGCGCAGACGCCCTCGCCATGGACCGGTTCTCGGCACGACACGCACAGCGTCGGCAGCGCGATGTCGAGCGCCAGCCGCGCGGTGCGCAGCCACGCCCCGCCGACCGCGCCAAGCGCGCGCTGCAAGTGACCGGTAATGGAGCGTGTCGGTGATGCCTCGGCGTCCATGGCTGATGAGGCTAGCGTTTGAGCCGGGCGGGCTCAAGGCGCATTGCCTGCGGCGGCCGTCCGGCGTAACCAGCGCGGATGGCAACGACCCCGGCCACGGCCCCGATCCTGTTCGATCGCGCATTGCTTGGCGCGCGGCTGGCGCGCGCGCAGGCCGCGGGGGCGGCGACGTTCCTGCTCGAGCGCGCTACCGAAGACATGGCAGACCGGTTGCTGGCGGTGTCGCGCAGCTTTTCTTCCGCGGCCGACGTCTGGACGCCGGGTGAGGGGCTTGCCGACGCCCTGCGTGGGCGAGTCGGATCGGTCGATACGATCGGCTTCGCTGAGACGGAAGCGCTCGGCCTGCCGCCCGAGTCGCTCGACCTCGTGGTCTCCGCGCTGGCGCTCCAGTTCGTCAACGATCTGCCGGGCGTGCTGGCGCAACTTCGCCGGGCGCTGAAGGGCGATGGGCTGTTGCTCGCGGCGATGCTTGGCGGCGATACGCTGACCGAGCTCAGGCAGAGCTTTGCTGCGGCGGAGGCGGAGTGCGAGGGCGGCGTGTCGCCGCGCGTCGCGCCATTCGCCGATCTGCGCGATATCGGCGCGCTGTTGCAGCGGGCCGGCTTCGCGCTGCCGGTGACCGATGTTGATCGCGTCGTGGTGCGCTATTCCAGCGCATTCACGCTGATGCAGGATTTAAGGCGGATGGGCGCGACCAATGTGCTGCGCGAGCGCCGCCACACCCCAACCCGCCGCGCCACCATGCTGCGCATGGCGCAGATTTATGCCGAGCGCTTCGCCGACCCAGACGGCCGCATCCGCGCCACCTTCGATATCGTCTGGCTGTCCGGCTGGGCCCCGCATGAAAGCCAGCCAAAGCCACTGAAGCCGGGCTCGGCGAAGGCGAGTCTGGAGGCTGCGGTGAAGCAGGTGAAGCGCTGAAGCGTGAGGTTAGCGTGACGCCCTGAATCGAGAACCAACCTCAGCGTCGTCCCTGCGAAAGCAGGGACCCATAACCACAAATGCCAATTGTTGGGCGATGCTGGAACGACGAGCCCCTTCAACAAGGTCCGCCGCGGCGTATGGGTCCCTGCTTTCGCAGGGACGACGGGTTGGAGGGAGCCACAGACTCGCATCACAATTTCGGAATAATGGAATTATGCCCCTGAGTTGCCCGACGTGTCAAGTCGCCTGGTCGAACGCCGGCCGGCGCCGCCGGCTACTTTGCATGGGGTTGTTTTCGATATTTTGGGTAGCCGCGCTTCCCGCGCAAGCGGGAGAGGCGAAGAAGATCACAGCAGCAGATCGATCAGGTGCGGCAGCAGTGGAATGTCCGCCGGCGGCATCGGGTAGTCGCGCAGCTTGCTGGCGCGGACCCAGGCGAGGTTCTGGCCCTCGCGCGCCACCGCCATGCCCTCCCAGCGCCGGCAGATGTAGAGCGGCATCAGCAGATGGAAGGTCTCGTAGGCATGGCTGGCGAAGGTCAGCGGCGCGAGGCACGGCTCGCTCACGGTGATGCCGATCTCCTCATGCAGCTCGCGGATCAGGGTCTGTTCCGGCCGCTCGCCGGGCTCGATCTTGCCGCCGGGGAATTCCCACAGTCCCGCCAACGCCTTGCCTTCGGGACGCTGCGCCAGCAGCACGCGCTTGTCGGCATCGACCAGCGCGCAGGCGACCACGAGGGTCAGCTTGATGTCAGCCATGTAGCTGGAATGTCCTTCTCATCTGCAAGCTTTCATTAACCAGCAACGCGCCGTCAGCCAAACGATTTGTGCCCGCGCGCTCTTTCCGCATTCGCGATAAGCCGGCCTTAATGCGCGGTCGGCAGGGTGAGCTCCTGATTTATCAGCCCATCATTTTCTCTGCCGATATAACCCATGCACACCTTGCTCCGGACCGTCAGCCGCTTCCGCCGCGATCGCTCCGGCAACATCGCGATGATGTTCGGCCTGGCCCTGCTGCCGCTCCTGGTCGCGGTCGGATGCGCGGTCGACTATTCCCGCGCCAACCAGATCCGCAGCAAGCTGATATCCGCGGCCGACGCGGCGAGCGTCGGATCGGTCGCCAAGGCATCGCCCGGCTTCGTCGCGGCCGGCGCCATGACCTCCGACGGCGAGATTTCGGCCGGCGAGGCCGACGCGAGGAAGATCTTCAACGGCAACATCTTCAGCCAGAACGGCTTCACGCTGACCAGCGTGACGCCGACCATGACCAAGAGCGGCGGCACCATCACCTCGACGGTTCAATTCACCGCCGATGTCCCGACCATGTTCCTCGGCGTGTTGGGGCGGAGCAAGGTGTCGGTGTCGGGCACCTCGACCTCGACCGCGAATATGCCGCTCTATATCGATTTCTATCTGCTGCTGGACAATTCACCGTCGATGGGGGTCGCGGCGACGCCCGCCGACGTGACCAAGATGGTCAACAACACGCCGGACCAGTGCGCGTTCGCCTGCCACGACTACAACGATGCCAACAACTACTACAATCTCGCCAAGACGCTCGGCGTCACGACGCGCATCGACGTGCTGCGCAGCGCGACCCAGCAGCTGATGGACACGGCCGCGAACACCGCGACCTATTCCAGCCAGTACCGGATGGCGATCTACGATTTCGGCGCGTCGTCAAAGACGATCGGGCTGCGCGCGTTGTTCTCGCTGTCGACCAGCCTGTCGAGTGCCAAGTCCGCGGCCGGCAACATCGACCTGATGGGCGTCTACGGCAACAACGATTCGTATACCGCCGACAAGGACAGCCAGTTCAGCACGGTGCTTCCGGCCATCAGCAATGCGATCAGCGCGCCGGGTCCCGGCACCGCGGCCGCGCCGATGAAATATCTGTTCTTCGTATCCGACGGGGTCGCCGACGAGCCGAATTCAAGCTGCCTCAAGCCGATCACCGGCAGCAGTCGCTGCCAGTCGCCGATCAACCCGGCGCTCTGCGATGCGATCAAGAGGCGCAACATCAAGATCGCGGTGCTCTACACCACCTATCTGCAGCTGCCGACCAACAACTGGTACATGACCTGGATCGATCCGTTCAATCAGGGTCCGTTCGGCCCGTCGCCGAACAGCCAGGTCGCGCAGAACATGCAGGCCTGCGCGTCGCCGGGCTTCTATTTCGAGGTCAGCCCGACCCAGGGCATCGCGGACGCGATGAACGCACTGTTCAAGAAGGCGGTCGCCGACGCGCGGATCTCGAGCTAGCGAAAGCTCACGCTCTCTCACCGTCACCCTGAGGAGGCCGCGAAGCGGCCGTCTCGAAGGGTCGACGGCCCGGCTGGTGGCCGTGCATCCTTCGAGGCGCGCAAGTGCGCGCACCTCAGGATGACGGGACTTACACCGTCATTGCGAGCGAAGCGAAGCAATCCATCTCGCCGCAAATACCGACGGATAGATTGCTTCGTCGCTTCGCTCCTCGCAATGACGGAGGTGGTTGGGAAAGCGGTTACGACCTGTAATCGCCGTTGATCGCGACGTATTCCTTGGTGAGGTCGCAGGTCAGCACGCGGTCCTTCGCCTTGCCGAGGCCGAGCGCGACCTTGATCTGGATCTTCGGCGCCTTCATCGCCTCCGACACCTCTTTTTCATTGTAGGACGGATCGCGCGCGCCGCTCTTGGCGACGCGGATGCCGTTGAAGGAGATCGAGAGCTTGTCGCGGTTGGCGGGCTCGCCGGCCTTGCCGACCGCCATCACCACGCGGCCCCAATTGGCGTCCTCGCCGGCGATCGCGGTCTTCACCAGCGGCGAATTGGCGATCGACATTGCGATCTTGCGCGCCGAAGGCTTTGTCGTCGCGCCCTCGACCACGACCTCGACCAGCTTGCGCGCGCCTTCGCCGTCGCGCGCCACCTGCTCGGACAGATTGGCGAGGATCTGCTGGAACGCCTTGGTGAAGGCCTTCAGGCGCGGGTCGCCGGCGCGCGAGATCTTCGGCGCGCCGTTGGCTGCCGCCGCGCCGGTCGCAAAGGCGAGCAGCGTGTCCGAGGTCGAGGTGTCGCCGTCGATGGTCAGCGCATTGAAGGTGTCCTCGACGCCGGCCCTGAGCAGCGATTGCAGCACGGACGCCGACAGCGGCGCGTCGGTGAAGATGAAGGACAGCATGGTCGCCATGTCGGGCATGATCATGCCGGCGCCCTTGGCCATGCCGTTGATCGTCACCTTGGCCTTGCCGAGCTTCACGGTCGCGGTGGCGACCTTCGGGAAGGTATCGGTGGTCATGATCGCCTTGGCCGCGTCCATCCACAGATCGGGGGTCGCGGTCTCCGCGAGCTGCGCCAGCACGCCGTCGAACTTGGTGGCGTCGAGCGGCTCGCCGATCACGCCGGTGGAGGCAAGGAAGACGTCCGACGTCGAACAGCCGACCGCCTTCGCCGCGATCTGCGCGGTCAGCGCGGTGGACGACTTGCCGGTCTTGCCGGTGAAGGCATTGGCGTTGCCGGAATTCACCACCAGCGCGCGCGCCGCCCCACCCTTCAGCTTGGCGCGGCACCATTCGACCGGCGCCGACGGGCACTTCGACTTGGTGAAGACGCCGGCCACCGTGGTGCCCTTGTCCATCAGCGCGAGCAGCACGTCGGTGCGGCCCTTGTAGCGGATGCCGGCGGCAGCGGTCGCAAGCCGCACACCCGCGATCACGGGCATCTCGGGAACGTCAGGCGGGGCGAGGGGGGAGACGGCGGTGGACATGGGAGGCTTCCGGCTACGGGGAGGGAAGCGCTGCATAACATCTCGCCGGCTGAAGCGGGAGAGGGCTGCGACGCGAACGTGCTGTCATCAATTGTTCAAGAAGCCTGTAGCCCGGATGAAGCGCAGCGTAATCCGGGACCGCTGTCACCGTGGAAGGAGTTGCCCCGGATTTCGCTGCGCTTCATCCGGGCTACGAATGCACCTCAAAACGCAAATGGCCGGGACATGCCCGGCCATCGCAACTGCAACAACGTTCGCGAAGCCTACTTCTTCGCCGGCGCCATCTTGTTGTCGGCGGGCTTCGGCGCGTCCTTGGCGGCATCCGCCGGCGCGGTCGCGTCCTTGGCCGTCTCGGCCGGCTTGTCCAGGCGCTCGACCTTGGCGGCCTCGCGCAGCTTGGCGACATAGTCGGCCTGGGCCTTGCGGGTCACATAGGTCTCGATCTGGGCCTTCACCTGCTCGAAGTCGGGCGCCTTGCGGTTGCGCTTTTCCTCGACCTTGATGATGTGCCAGCCGAACTGCGACTTGACCGGATCGGAGATCTTGCCCGGCTCGAGCGTGAAGGCGACCGCGGAGAATTCCGGCACCATCTGCTCCTTGGTGAAGAAGCCGAGGTCGCCGCCGTCGGAGGCGCCGGGATCCTTGGACTTCTTCTTGGCGAGCTCGGCGAAGTCCGCGCCCTTGTCGAGCTCGGCCTTGATCGCCTTCGCCTCATCCTCGGTCTCGACCAGGATGTGGCGGGCGCGCACCTCCTGCTCGCCGGTGATCTGCTTGGAGGCCTCTTCATAGACCTTCTTCATGGCGTCGTCGGTGGTCGCGGCCTTGCCTTCGCTGGCAAGCAGGCTGTCCATCAACAGGCGGTTGCGGGTGAAGGCGAGCCGTTTCTTGAAGTCGTCGTTGTTCTCGATCTTCTTGTCCTCGGCGGCCTTGGACACGATCTTCATGTCGATCAGGAAGGACAGCACGTTGTCCTTGCGCGTCGAGGGGTCCATCTGCTGCAGGCTCGGGCCGAGTTCCTCCTCGGCGAGCGCCACGTCGCTGGCATGGATCTCGGAACCGTTCACCTTCGCCAGCACCGGGTCGGATTCCGCGGCGCGGACCGGGAGGCCGGCAGCCAGCACTGCGACAAGACAGCCCGTGGCGGCCAGGGTGGCGAGGCCGAGGCGCAGGCCGGTTTTGGTTTCCGGAGGCGAGGTGGTCATGCAAAATCCTTGGTCTAAAGGGGGGAAGCTCGAGCGGGGCGGACACTCGCCCAATCGTGTTACATTGGCAACGCGAAAGTCTTGTCAAAATGATGAATTCCTTGACATCTTGGCGGCGTTGACAACCCCCCGACCGGGCCATATCTCTGGCCGACCGTGTCAGTGGTGAGAGCGCTTATTTTGCTGCGTTTTTCGCCGTTGAACCCAGGATGGCCTGTTTCCCACTCAATTGGCGGAGGAGCTCCGGGTCGGGGCTCGAACCGTAGCGCGTCACGGTGAGTTGATAGGCAATCCGGCGGACCATCTCAGGCTGTATTCCAAGACTGAAATCCAAGACTGAAATTCAAGACTGAAATTCAAAACCGAACCAAGACCGAACTCGAGACCGAAGAACAGGAATTTCGCATGATCGGCGCGCTCGCCCGCAAGTTTTTCGGCTCCGCCAACGACCGTCGGGTCAAGGGGTATCAGTCCCGCGTCAGCGCCATCAACGCCCTGGAGCCCGACCTCGTCAAACTGACGGACGACCAGCTCAAGGCCCGCACCGCCGAGTTCAAGCAGCAGCTCGCCAGCGGCAAGACGCTCGATGACCTCCTGGTTCCGGCCTTCGCCACGGTGCGCGAGGCGGCCAAGCGGACGCTCGGCCAGCGCCATTTCGACGTCCAGCTGATCGGCGGCATGGTGCTGCACGAGGGCGACATCGCCGAGATGAAGACCGGCGAAGGCAAGACGCTGGTTGCGACGCTGGCGGTCTACCTCAACGCGCTCGCCGGCAAGGGCGTCCACGTCGTTACCGTCAACGACTACCTCGCCCGCCGCGACTCCGGCTGGATGGGCCAGATCTATTCGTTCCTGGGGCTGACCACCGGCGTGATCGTGCACGGCCTCGACGACGCCGAGCGCAAGGCCGCCTATGCCTGCGACATCACCTACGGTACCAACAACGAATACGGCTTCGACTATCTGCGCGACAACATGAAGTACCGCCTGGAGGACATGGTCCAGCGCGAGCATTTCTACGCGATCGTCGACGAAGTGGACTCGATCCTGATCGACGAAGCGCGCACGCCGCTGATCATCTCCGGCCCGCTCGACGACCGTTCGGATTTCTACAACACCATCGACACCTTCATGCCGAAGCTCGCCAAGAAGGACGACTTCGAGGTCGACGAGAAGCAGCGCACGGTGACGCTGACCGAAGGCGGCATGGAGAAGCTCGAGAACCTGCTGCGCGATGCCGGCCAGCTCAAGGGCGAGTCGCTGTACGACGTCGAGAACGTCTCCGTCGTGCATCACGTCAACCAGGCGCTGCGCGCGCACACGCTGTTCACGCGCGACAAGGATTACATCGTCCGCGACGACGAGGTCATCATCATCGACGAGTTCACGGGACGCATGATGCAGGGCCGGCGTTATTCGGAAGGCCTGCACCAGGCGCTGGAGGCCAAGGAGCACGTCACGGTCCAGCCCGAAAACCAGACGCTGGCCTCGATCACTTTCCAGAACTATTTCCGGATGTACCAGAAGCTGTCCGGCATGACCGGTACGGCGCTGACCGAAGCCGACGAGCTGTTCGACATCTACAAGCTCGAGGTCGTGGAGATCCCGACCAACCTGCCGGTGGCGCGCCTCGACGAGGACGACGAGGTCTACCGCACCCAGAACGAAAAATACGCCGCGATCCTTGCCGAGATCGAGCGCGCCAACAAGCGGCTGCAGCCGGTGCTGGTCGGCACGGCGTCGATCGAGAAATCGGAAGTGCTGGCCGAGTACCTCAAGAAGCACGGCTACAAGCAGATCGATTTCGGCTCCGAGTCCGGCATGGACAAGCTTTATGCGGCGGCTCGCGCAGGCAAGCCGGCAAAACTGTTCGCGGTGCTGAACGCGCGCTTCCACGAGCAGGAAGCCTATATCGTCGCGGAAGCCGGCGTGCCGGGTGCGATCACGATCGCGACCAACATGGCCGGCCGCGGCACCGACATCAAGCTCGGCGGCTCGCTCGAGATGCGGATCCAGCAGGAGACCGCAGGGATCGCCGACGAAGCCGAGAAGGCGAAGAAGATCGAGCTGATCAAGGCCGACATCGAACGCTTCCGCGAACTGGTGCTGAAGGCGGAAGAGGATTTCGAGGTCGAGCCCGCCAAGGGCAACAAGCCCGCCAAGACGGTGAAGAAGCCGGGCGGCCTCTACATCATCGGCTCCGAGCGCCACGAATCCCGCCGCATCGACAACCAGCTGCGCGGCCGTTCCGGCCGTCAGGGCGACCCCGGCCGCTCGAAATTCTTCCTGTCGCTGGAAGACGATCTGATGCGCATCTTCGGCTCCGACCGGCTCGACAGCATGCTGCAACGGCTCGGCCTGCAGGAAGGCGAAGCCATCATCCATCCCTGGATCAACAAGGCGCTCGAGAAGGCGCAGCAGAAGGTCGAAGCGCGCAACTTCGACATCCGCAAGAACCTCCTGAAGTTCGACAACGTCCAGAACGACCAGCGCAAGGTGATCTTCGACCAGCGCATCGACCTGATGAAGGACGACAGCGTCGTCGAGACCGTGACCGACATGCGCCACGCCTTCGTCGAGGACGTGGTCGCCAAGCACATCCCCGAGCACGCTTATGCCGAGCAGTGGGACACCGCGGGCCTCAAGGAAGAGCTGAAGCGCGTGCTCGATGTCGACCTGCCGGTCGACGAATGGGCCAAGGAAGAGGGCATCGCCGACGAGGAACTGCTCAACCGCATCGAGAATCATGTCGACGAGCGCATGGCGGCGAAGGTCGCGCAGTGGGGCCCCGACGTGATGCGCTACGTCGAGAAGACCATCCTGTTGCAGACGCTCGACCATCTCTGGCGCGAGCACCTGATCATGCTCGACCATCTGCGCCAGGTGATCGGCCTGCGCGGCTACGGCCAGCGCGATCCGTTGCAGGAGTACAAGACCGAGGCCTTCAATCTCTTCCAGGAGATGAGCGCGCATCTGCGCGAGGCCGTCACCGCGCAGCTGATGCGGGTCGAGATCGTGCCGCCGGATGAGCCTGCGATGCCGCTGCCGCCGATGGAAGCGCACAAGCTCGATCCCCACACCGGCGAGGACGAATTCGCGCAGGCTCGCCTGACCGAAGCCACCTACGCCCAGGCCTCGCTGGCGCCGGGGATGCCGGCCGCCGACCGCAATCCGAATGACCCGGCGAGCTGGGGCAAGGTCGGTCGCAACGAGGACTGCCCCTGCGGGTCAGGCAAGAAGTACAAGCACTGCCACGGCCGGTACGCGTAAGCCGCCGCAAGCCCTGACGCGGCGGGCGATGCGCCCGCCGTCGAGGCTGCATCGCCGTCAGCCGGCGAAGGCCTTGTCGAGATCGGCGATGATGATCTTCTGCATCTTCAGCATCGCCTGCATTGCGCGATCGGCCGCCTTGCGGTCGGGATCGCCGAGATAGCGGCTCAGCGCCGTCGGGATCACCTGCCAGGACAGGCCGAAGCGGTCCTTGAGCCAGCCGCAGCGCGATTCCTGGCCGCCGTCGGTGAGCTTCTCCCAGAAGTAATCCACCTGTTCCTGGGTCTCGACACTGAGGAAGAACGACACCGCCTCGTTGAACTTGTGCTGCGGGCCGCCATTGAGCGCGTAGAACCGCTGCCCCTCGAGCTCGAAGCTCGCCATGAAGTCGCTGACGGTCTCGATCTCGGCGTTCGGAAACACCGATTTGTAGAAGGCGACGGCGTCGCGAACGTTGTTGTCGAGCCAGAGGAACGGCGTGATCGAAGTCATGACGGAGGAATCCTTGTGATCGATGAGGAGGATGAGCCGGAACCGCGCTCAGCATTAGCGCGTTCGGAGGACGCGCCCGCGACCGGCACTCCGACATCTTGACCGGACTTTTTGTGGAGCCTCCCGGCAAGCTGTCTGTCGGCGAGGCGGTATTTTCGCGATTCTGGGTTCCGTGGTAACCCTGCGCTAAGCCCGCCGCCGGTCCGGCCACTACCCAAAGTCGGTGTTGGCTCGTCCAATCAATCACTTGTTAGTGCTCTGTGCGTCAATATTGCCGGGCGCGTCGGGTGAGCCGCCAACGCGCATCAAAGCGTCTCTTTGATCAAGGCTCGATCAGGAGGCGGCGCCTTGCAGACCGCGACGACTATGCCCGGCCGCTACTATCCGGCGATCTTCGTACTGGCGTCGGCCACGCTAGCCTATCAGATCCTCATCACCCGCTTCTTCAGCGTGATGGTGCATTACCACTTCGCTTTCGGGGCCATCGCGCTTGCGATGTTCGGGCTGACGCGCGGTGCAATGAAGGTTTATGAGGATTCCGCCCGCTATACGCCGGAGCGCGTGGCGCCGGAATTTGCCCGTCACGCCGCGCGGTTCGCGATCAGCGGCGTCGTCGTCATGTGCGCCTTTCTGTATGCGCCGCTGGTCGTGCCCGACGCATACGCCATGTCTGCGCTCGCCGTGGTGGCGCTGGCTTTCACCATTCCGTTTGCCGAGGGCGGCATCTGCATCACGCTTCTCCTGACCCGGCTGCCCAATGTCGGGGGCTGGCTCTACGCTGCCGATCTGGTCGGCGCCGCGGTCGGATGCCTCGGCATCATCTTCGTGCTGTTGGTGATCGATCCGGTCAGTGCAACGCTGTGGATCGGCGCCTGCGCCGCGGCCGTCGGTTGGTTCGTGGTCCGTCACGGCGAAGGCCGAAGCGATGTGCGCCTGAGCCGCAACAGCGCGCTTGGTCTTGCCGCGCTCGCCGCCGTTCACACCGCGCTTGCTGTAACCGGCAGCAGCCATCTTGGCGTGATCTGGGCCAAGGGCACCCAGCAGACCGGAACCTTGTTCGAGCGCTGGAACACCTATTCGCGCATCCGCGTGACCGATCTCGGGCTCACCATTCCGTTCGGCTGGTCCTTCTCGCGCACCCCGGATACCAGGATCGAGCAGCTCTATCTCGACATCGATGCCGACGCGGCGACGCCGATCACCCGCTTCTCCGGCGATCTGACCAAGGTTTCCTATCTCAAGGACGACGTCATCAACGCGCCCTATCTGGTGCAGCAACGGCCGGGCGACGTGGCCGTGGTCGGCGTCGGCGGCGGCCGCGACATCCTCTCCGGCCTCTATTTCGGCGCGCAGCGAATTCACGGCATCGAAATCAATCCCGCGATCTTCGAAGTGCTGACCGACAAGTTCGCCGATTATTCGGGCCATCTCCATCGCCAGCCCGGCGTGTCGCTGGTCAATGCCGAAGCGCGCAGTTACATCAACCACTCGCCCGATCGCTACGACCTGATCCAGATCTCGCTGATCGACACCTGGGCGGCCACCGCAGCCGGCGGGCTGACGCTGACCGAGAACCGGCTCTACACCGTGGAGGCGTGGGATGATTTCTTCCGCGCGCTGAAGTCGGGCGGCATGCTGTCGGTGTCGCGCTGGTACGAACCAACGGTCTATCGCGGCGAGTTCTATCGCCTGATTGCGATCGCGGCCGAGGCGCTGCAGCATCAGGGCGTGCCGATGACCGAACTGTCGCAGCATGTGATTGCGGCGAATGTCGGCAGCATCGTCACGGTCATGACCCGGCCCGAGGCGTTCACGGCGGCGCAATGGCGGGGCGCACGCGACCGGCTGGAAGCACAGGGATTCAAGCTGCTGCTCGGGCCTGACATCGCATACGACAATGTCACCTCGGCTCTTCTATCGGGCAAGGCCGACCAGAGCTTCCTTGATTCACTGCCGGTAAACATCGCGGCCTCGACCGACGACAAGCCATTCTTCTTCTATACCGCGCGACTTGCCGATCTGTTCCTCAAGAACGGCTTCGAGGCGCAGAACAACGCAGCGCTCGGCATCATCAAATGGGTGCTCGTCTTCCAGCTCGGCATCTGCATCTTCTACATCGGCATTCCCTTCGCGCGCCTGATGCGGCGGATGCCGGTGGCCACGCTGGTGCCGCCGGTGGCCTATTTCGCCGCGATCGGCATGGGCTTCATGCTGATCGAGATTTCGCAGATGCAACGGCTGATGGTGTTCCTCGGCCACCCGGTCTACGGGCTCAGCGTCGTGCTGTTCACGATCCTGCTGTTCGGCGGTATCGGCAGCGCCACTGTGGGTGCTGCGCCTTCGCGGCCGGCCATGTTGATCGCTCGCCTGGTGGCGCTGGGCGCAACGCTGGTGGCCGCAGGCCTGCTGACGCCGGCCGTCACCGCCTGGGCGCGCTCCGCGCCCACCGACATCCGCATCCTGGCGTCGGTCGCGCTGCTGGCCCCGCCGGCTTTCTGCATGGGCATGATGTTCCCGCTGGGCCTCGGCATCTGGCGGCGGCATGACGGGCTGCTGCCGTTCTTCTGGAGCACCAACGGCATCACCTCGATGCTTGCGTCCGTGCTTGGCATGGCGCTGTCGATCCAGTTCGGCATCACCACGACATTCGCACTCGGCGTCTGCTGCTATGTGGTGTGCGCGATCATGATCGTCGCCAACCGGCTGGCCCAACCGGTCGCTGATACCGCCCTCAAGCCGGTGCGGCCGGCCGGCCTGGTGGCGCAGGACGAGGTGGCGTCGTAGCGGAGGCTGTTGCCTCAGTTCGCGCTGCCGATCAGGCTTTCCAGCAGCCGCTTCAGCTCGGTGGTCGACTTGTCGCCATAGCTCTCGACGATGTGCTCTTCCTGGCTGACTGCGAGCGAGTTCAGCCGGCGGCACAGCGCCTTGCCGCGGTCGGAGACGAACATCAGCACCTTGCGGCGATCCTTCGGATCCTGCACGCGATAGACCAGCGCGTCCGACACCATGCGGTCGATCATCTTGGTCAGCGTCGGATGGTTGAGCAGCACCGCGTCGGCAAGCTCGCCCATCGAGTGGCCGTTGCCGTCGGACAGCACTTTGAGGATGCGCCACTGCTCGACCGGCACGCCTTCCTTGGCCAGCCGCGTCTCCAACTGCCGGTTGATCTCCCGGTTGGCTTGCGCGAGCAGGTAGGTGAGGTGTTCGGTGATCGGGGAATTTTCTTTCGGCGGTTTAGCCACGGCGTGAGACCTGGTTCCTGACCCGGTGAATGAATGTCCGGCAACTCATGCCATTTCTATATGCACTTCAATTGTTGAATATTCAATATTTTCCCCTAGGATATTCCCCCAACCAAGGGGCGGATGCCGCGACCGCCCGCTGGCTGCGTTGCGTACTGCTTCCCAGACAGGAGTTGGCGTGCTCTCGACGGTCTCCTTCCAGGCGTATGGCGGCATGCCCGTCGCGCCGCCGCACCTGTTTCGAAATCCGTCGTCCTGCGCGGCCGATCTCGCTTTGACCGTCAAGCCGGGCTCCTCGCGCCGTGGCGGCACCGACAGCAAGCTTAGGATTGGCAATTTCATCACCTTCTCCGGCGCGCCCGGAATCTGGGGGCCGATCTCGGCCAACAGCGTCATGCTGGCTGTCGCCGAGATCAACCGGCGCGGCGGCATCCGCGGCCGCGAGGTCGAATTGTCGATGTACGACGCCGGCGGGCCGATCGAGGAGGTGGTGCGGCGCGCCGAGCGGGCGATCGCCTTCGACGAGATCGACGTGATCATGGGCTCGCATATCTCGGCGGTCCGTCTCGCGCTGCGCAAGGTCACGGCCGGCCGCATCCCCTATGTCTATACGCCGGTCTATGAGGGCGGCGAGCGGACGCCCGGCGTGATGGCGATCGGCGAGACGCCGCGCGCCGAAAGCCGCCCGGCGATCCACTGGCTCACCGAGGTCAAGAAGGCGCAGCGCTGGTATCTGATCGGCAGCGACTATGTCTGGCCCTGGCAGTCGCATCGCGCGGTGAAGCGTTACATCAAGGAGGCCGGCGGCCAGGTGGTCGGCGAGGAATTCGTCCCGCTCGGCGAGGACGATCACGAGCCGCATCTGGCGCGGATTCGCGCAGCCCGGCCCGATGTCGTGCTGATCACCCTGATCGGGACCGACAGCATCACCTTCAACCGCGCCTTCGCCGACGCAGGACTCGCAGCCACCACGCTGCGCTATGCCGGCGCGATGGACGAGACCGTGTTGCTCGGCATCGGGCCGGACGCGACCGAGAACCTGTTCTGCGCCTCCGGCTATTTCGGCTGCGTCGATTCGCGCGCCAATGACGAGTTCCAGATCAGCTACCGCGCGATGTTCGGGGCGCACGCGCCGCCGATCGGCTCGGTCGGACAGTCCAACTACGAGGGGATGCGCTTTCTCGAAGCGGCGGCCAACCGGGCCCGCTCGCTGTCAACGGGCCCTTTATCCGCTGCGGCGCGCAACCTCGTTTACAGCGGCGCCCGCGGCACCGTGACCATTCGCGACGGCCGTGCCGAAATGCCGATCTATCTTGCCGAGGCCGACGGTCTCGACTTCAATGTGATCAAGACGATCTAGCGTGGCACCGTCGCCCGTGAGGGCGATGCCGTGAGCGGCGTGCGGGTGCCGGACAGGAGCAGGTGTGCATTCGACGCCAAACGTCATGGCAAGAAACCTCCCGTTCCCGCCATCCCTGCTGTTCAGGAACCTGGCGTCGGCGGCGTCGGATCGCCTGCTTGCGCCGATGGATCGTGGCGGGTTCGGTCCGCGCGGCGCGCGCAACCGGCTGCGGATCGGTGGCTTCGTCTGTTGCTCCGGTTCGCCCGGGATGTGGGGGCCGGCCGCGACCTCGACCGCGCAGCTCGCGGTCGCCGAGATCAACCGGCGCGGCGGCATCCTCGGCCGTGAGATCGAGTTCTCGGTCTACGACGCCGGCGGTCCAATCGACGAGGTGATCGACCGCGCCGAGCAGGCGATCGCCTCCGACGAGGTCGATCTCATCATGGGCATGCACACCAGCGCGGTGCGTGTCGCGCTGCGTCACCTCATCACCCGCAGCAAGATCCCCTACATCTACACGCCGGTCTATGAGGGCGGCGAGCGGACGCCGGGCGTCATTGCGATCGGCGAGACGCCGCGCTGGCAGAACCGGCCGTCGATCCACTGGCTGGCCGAGGCGAAGCGCGCCAGGCGCTGGTACCTGATCGGCAGCGATTATGTCTGGCCCTGGCAGTCGCACCGCGCGGTGAAGCGCTACATCAAGGAGACCGGGGGCCTCGTGGTCGGCGAGGAGTTCGTGCCGGTCGGCGAGGACGATCACGCGGCGCATCTGGAGCGGATTCGTGCGGCGAAGCCCGATGTCGTGCTGATCTCGCTGATCGGCACCGACAGCGTGACCTTCAACCGCGCCTTCGCCGATGCCGGACTTGCCGCCACAACGCTGCGCTTTGCCGGCTGTTTCGACGAAACGGCGCTGCTCGGCGTCGGCGCCGACAAGACCGAGAACCTGTTCTGCGCCTCCGGCTATTTCCCCTCGGTCGGCTCGCAGGCCGGCGACGATTTCAGGGACCGCTATCGCGCGATGTTCGGTCCGTTCGCGCCGCCGGTCGGATCGTGCGGCGAGTCCGCCTATGAGGGCTTCTGCCTGTTAGAGGCTGCCGCCAACCGCGCCGGCACGCTCGACCTGCGGCCGCTGCTCGCGGCAGCGGATAATCTCGTCTATCGCGGCCCGCGCGGTCCGGTCATGGTGCGCAGCGGCCACGCCAGGATGCCGATGTATCTGGCCGAAGCCGATGGCCTCGACTTCAGGGTGATCAAGGCGATCTGATTCTTTCTTCACCTCTCCCGCTTGCGGGGGAGGTCGCATTGCATCGAAGATGCAATGCGGGTGGGGGCTTTCTCCACCATGCGATCCGCTGAGATACCCCCACCCCGACCCTCCCCCGCAAGCGGGAGAGGGAGTTTGCGAAATAATACTTGAAAAGGAAAATATTTCCGTTTTCAATACAGCAACGGGGTGAGCGGTTCGCGCGGGGCAAACGCGCCGCCGCTGCTTCGTGCCCAAGGATGTCCAAGGGATCCGATCCAGGAATCAAAGATCAAAAGCTTCAGGAGAGCGCCGTGACCGTCGTCCTTCCCACGCCAACGCAACTTCGTGCCGTCGCCGAGCAGTGCGGCCTGTCCCTGACCGATGAGGACGTGGCCTCGTTCCGCGGCCTGATGCAGGGCTCGGTCGATGCCTACAACCTCGTCGCCCAGATGCCGGACGAATTGCCCGAAGTGAAGTATCCGCGCACGCCCGGCCATCGTCCGGCACCGGAAGACAACAAGCACAACGCCTGGTACCGCAAGTCGACGGTGAAGGGCGCGGCCTCCGGCAAGCTCAAGGGCAAGACGGTGGCGCTGAAGGACAACATCATGCTGGCCGGCGTGCCGATGACCAACGGCTCGTCGACGCTGGAAGGCTATATCCCCGATTTCGACGCCACCATCGTCACCCGCATGCTGGATGCCGGCGCCGAGATCGCCGGCAAGACGCACTGCGAGCATTTCTGTCTGTCCGGCGGCAGCCACACCGGCTCCTATGGGCCGGTGCACAATCCGCACAAGATGGGCTATTCGGCCGGCGGCTCGTCGTCGGGCTCCGGCGTCGTGGTCTCGCTCGGCGAGGTCGACATGGCGATCGGCGGCGACCAGGGCGGCTCGATCCGCATGCCGTCCTCGTTCTGCGGCACCTACGGCATGAAGCCGACCTGGGGCCTCGTGCCCTACACCGGCATCATGCCGATCGAGATCTATGTCGACCACACCGGCCCGATGACCGCGACCGTGGAAGACAACGCGCTGCTGCTGGAAGTGCTGGCCGGCGACGACGGCTATGATCCCCGGATCAAGGCGCCGAAGGTCGACGACTACACCAAGGCGCTCGGCAAGGGCGTCAAGGGCATGAAGATCGGCATCGTCAAGGAAGGCTTTGAGCAGCCGACCGCGGAGGCCGCGGTGAATGAGAGCGTGCATGAGGCGGCCAAGCGCTTCAAGGACCTCGGCGCCAGCGTCGAGACGGTGTCGATCCCGATGCACATGCTCGGCGGCGCGATCTGGACCCCGATCGGCACCGAAGGCCTGACCCAGACCATGATGTTCGGCGACGGCTACGGCCTCAGCCGCTCCGACCTCTATTCGACCTCGCTGATGGATTTCCATCGCGGCTGGCGCCGTCAGGCGGATTCGCTGTCCGAGACCACCAAGCTGTTCATGATGCTCGGCACCTACATCAACAACAATTTCGGTCCGCGCTTCTACGGCAAGGCGCTCAACATCTCCCGCCGGCTGGCCGCGGCCTATGACAAGGCCTTCAAGGACTACGATCTGCTGCTGATGCCGACCACGCCGATGAAGGCGACGAAGTTGCCCGAGGCCAATGCCAGCCGCGAGGAATATGTCGCCCGTGCGCTGGAGATGATCTCCAACACGGCGCCGTTCGACATTACCCATCACCCGGCGATGTCGCTGCCCTGCGGCATGGTCGACGGGTTGCCGGTCGGCCTGATGCTGGTCGGCCGGATGTTCGAGGAATCCACCATCTACCGCGCCGCGCATGCCTTCGAGCAGGCCGGCGACTGGAAGAAGATGTGAGGCGCCGCTTGTCGCAGAAACAGGCCGAACGGATCGGGCACCATGGCTAGCACCTTCGCCGCGGTGTTCGAGATCGTGAGCTTCGGCGCGATCATCGTGCTGGTCGTGCTCGGGCTCGGCATCATCGCCAGCATGATGGGCATCTTCAACTTCGCGCAGGGCGAATTCGTCCTGCTTGGGGCCTATGTCACCTATCTGGCCTACGCTCATGGCGCGCCGGTCTGGGTCGGCATGGTCGCCGCGCCCTTTGTGGTCGGCGCGCTCGGCTTCGTGCTGGAGGCGCTGATCATCAGGCGGTTCTATGCCGCGCCGATCGTGGCGATGCTCGGCACCTATGCGCTCGGGCTGATCATCCGCGAAAGCGTCCGCGGCCTGATCGGCGGCTTCTATCTCACGGTGCCGGAGCCGATCGGCGGTTCGATCGATCTCGGCTCCGTCCACATCTCGGCCTGGCGCTTCACCATCATCGTGATCACGCTGTTGGTGATGGGCGGCTGCTATCTGCTGCTGGCGCGGACGAGCTTCGGGCTTCGGGTCCGCGCCACGCTGGAGAATCCGGCGCTGGCGCGCGCGTCGGGCATCTCGACGCCGTTGATCTACGGCGCGACCTTTGCGTTCGGCGCGGCGCTCGCCGGGCTTGCCGGCGCGCTGATCGTGCCGGTGTTCAGCCTGTTTGCCGATCTCGGCATCCGCTTCCTGATCCAGGGCTTCGTTGCCGTGATGGTCGGCGGGGTCGGCTCCTTCATCGGTCCGGTCGCCGGCGCCGGCGTGATCGGCACGCTTAGCGCGGCGCTGCCATGGGTCATGTCTCCCGTCGTCGCCGACGTCCTCGTCTTCGTGCTCGCCATCGCCTTCATCAAATTCCGGCCGCAAGGCCTCATTGCTGGGAAAGGGGTCTAATCACCATGTCGATTGAACGCATGAATCTCACGCGCCGCCGCTTCATGAGCAATTTCGCTTTCGCGACCGGCGCGCTCGCGACCGGGGTCGGAAGCTGGGTGGTGAGGCCCGATTGGGCCAACGCCGCCGAGGGACCGATCAAGGTCGGCATCGCGACCGACCTGACCGGCCCGATCGCCTATGCCGGCAATGCCGACGCCAACGTCGCCAAGATGGTGATCAAGGAGATCAACGCCGGCGGCGGCCTGCTCGGCCGGCCGCTCGAGCTCTATATCGAGGACACCGCCTCGAACGAATCGGTCGCGGTCGGCAATGTCCGCAAGCTGATCCAGCGCGACAAGGTCGACATGGTGCTGGGCGGCATCACCTCCTCGATGCGCAACGCGATCAAGGACCCGATCGTGGCGCGCGGCAAGACGCTCTACATCTATCCGCAGCTCTACGAGGGCAAGGAGTGCACGCCCTATCTGTTCTGCACCGGGCCGACCCCGGCGCAGCAATGCGACGAGTTCATTCCCTGGCTGATCAAGAACGGCGGCAAGAAGTTCGCGCTGCCGAGCGCCAACTATGTCTGGCCGCACACGCTCAACGTCTACGCCCGCAAGGTGATCGAGGACAATGGCGGCGAGGTCGTGTTCGAGGAGTATTACCCGCTCGACCAGGTCGACTTCTCGTCGACCGTCAACCGCATCATCTCCAACAAGGTCGACGTCGTCTTCAACACCGTGATCCCGCCGGGCGTCGGCCCATTCTTCAAGCAGCTCTATGAAGCCGGCTTCCTCAAGAACGGCGGGCGGCTCGCCTGCGTCTACTATGACGAGAACACGCTCAACATCAATCAGGCCAGCGAGATCGAGGGACTGGCGAGCTGCCTCGACTATTTCAAGGTGCTGACCAAGGAGGATCCGTTCAACGCCAAGATCCAGGCGGCCTATGAGAAGGATTTCCCGGGCAACTTCCTGTTCGCCGCCGGCAGCGCCGCCACCGGAACCTATCGCGGTCTCAAGCTGTGGGAAGCCGCGGTCAAGGAGGCCGGCAAGGTCGATCGTGACTCGGTTGCGGCTGCGCTCGATCACGCCAAGATCGCCGAAGGGCCCGGCGGCCCGGCCGAAATGGTTCCGGGCAAGCGTCACTGCAAGATGAAGATGTACACCGCTGTTGCCAAAGGCGGGAACTATGAGATCGTGGCGCGCAGCGCCGGTCTCGTCGATCCCAAGGAATGCTGAGCAATCCATGGGTGGAGCAGAGCAGGCCGTCGCACGCATCGGTGAGGAACCGGATGTCGTGACAGGTGAGGGTGCACCGGCCGCGCGCGCGCCGGCGGGACAGGCATCGGCAGGATGGAAGGTCCTGCCGATCGTGGAAGGGCTGGTGCTGCTGATCGCACTGGTCCTGCCATGGGTGCTGCAGGATTATCTCACGGTGTTCGCCACCCGCGTGGTGATCCTCGCGCTGTTCGCGCTGTCGTTCGACCTGGTGTGGGGCTATGCCGGCATCATGAGCTTCGGTCAGGCGCTGTTCTTCGGCGCCGCCGGCTACGGCGTGGCGCTGATGGCGCGCGACCTCAACGTCACCTCGATCCTTCTGATCTTGCCCGCCGGCATGCTGATCGGCCTCACCGCGGCGCTGCTGCTCGGCGGCTTTCTCTTGCTCGGTCGCTATCCCTCGAGCGTGATCTTCGTCTCGCTCGGCACCCTGACCGGCTCCTATGCGGCGGATCGGCTGGCGCGCGGCTGGTATTATCTCGGCGGCCAGAACGGCATTCCGTCGATCCCGCCGCTCACGCTCGGCAGCTACGAGTTCGAGGAGGGGCCGGTCTATTACTACATGGTGCTCGGCATCCTCGTGGTCGTCTATCTGCTCTGCCGCTTCCTGGTCCGCTCGCAATTCGGCCTCGCGCTCGCCGGCCTGCGCGAGAACGAGCAGCGCATCGCCTTCTTCGGCTACAAGGCGCAGCATCTGAAGGCGATCATCTTCGCGGTCGGCGGCACCATCGCCGGTCTCGCCGGCAGCCTCTATGCCTTCCACGAAGGATTTGTCTGGCCCAACATGCTGGGCGTCGTGTTCTCGACCCAGGTCGTGCTCTACGTCTTGTTCGGCGGCTCCGGCACGCTGATCGGCGCCGTGATCGGCACCGTGATCATCGAGGGCGTCAGCTTCTGGCTGTCGGACAATTACCGCGATGTCTGGCCGATCATCCTCGGCGTGCTGCTGCTGCTCGTGATCATGTTCCGCCCGCTCGGGCTGGTCTCATTCGTGCTCGGCGAGCGCGAGCGGGTCGGCAGCTTCGGCAAGGGACCAAACAAGAAGGCACCAAAGCCAAAGGAGACCGGCCATGCCGCTCCTTGAGGCGTCAGGCATCAGCAAGGTGTACGGCAAGCTCACCGCGCTCGACGGTGCGGCGCTGACCGTCGGCGAGAACGAGTTTCATGGCCTGATCGGCCCCAACGGCTCGGGCAAGAGCACGCTGATGAAATGCGTCGCCGGCGCCGAGGTGCCGACCACGGGCAAGGTCTCCTTCATCAACACCGACATCACCGCGTTCACGCCGACCGAGCGCGCCCGCGCCGGCATGAGTCTGAAATTCCAGATCACCTCGGTGCTGCCGACGCTGACGTTGTACGACAACATCTTGCTGGCGTTGCAGGCGCATTCGTCGCTGTTCGATCTCGTGCTGTCGCGCACCCGCGACAGGCTGCACGATCAGGTGATGACGATGCTGACCCAGTTCCGTCTCGCCGATCGGGCGTATGACCCGGCCGCGGCACTGTCGCACGGCCAGCAGCAATGGCTCGAGATCGCGATGGCGCTCGCCGGCAAGCCGCGGCTGTTGCTGCTGGACGAGCCGACCGGCGGCATGAGCCTCGAGGAGCGCCGCGTCACCGGCGAGCTGTTGCAGCCGATCAAGCAGCATTGCTCGCTCGTCATCGTCGAACACGACCTCGATTTCATCCGCGACATCTGCGACCGCCTCACGGTGCTCGACCAGGGCAAGGTGCTGGCGTCGGGGACGGTCGCGGAAATCCAGGCCAACAAGAGCGTCCAGGAGATTTATCTTCGCCGTGCCTGATCAGTCCTTCCTCGATATCCGGCATCTCGATGCCGGTTATGGCCGCAGCCAGGTCCTGTTCGATGTCAACATCGGCATTCCCTGGCGCGGCGGCGTTGCCGTGCTCGGCCGCAACGGCGCCGGCAAAACCACGCTGATGAAGACCATCGTCGGCGAGCTCGCAAGCACAACGGGAGAGTTGTTCTTCGACGGCCGCGACATCACGCGGCGTCGCACCGAGGAGCGCGTGCGCTCCGGCATCGGCTATGTGCCGCAGGAGCATTCGGTGTTCGCCCGCCTGTCGGTGCGCGACAACCTCGCGGTCGGCTCGCTGACCAATTCGGATGCCGGCGCGGTCGATCGCGTGCTGGCGATCTTCCCGAAGCTCGGCCAGCGCCTCGACCAGCCGGCCGGCACGTTGTCAGGCGGCGAGCGCAAGATGCTGGCGATCGGCCGCGCCATGCTCGGCAATCCGAAACTGCTGCTGTTGGACGAGCCGACCGAAGGCGTCTGGATCGGCGTGATCGAGGAGATCACCGAGCGGCTGATCGAGCTCGCCAAGAGCATCTCGGTCGTGATCGTCGAGCAGCATCTCGACCTCGCGCTGCGCGTCGCCGACTATGCCTATGTGCTGGACCGCGGCCGCGTCGCGCTTCAGGGCGGCGCCAGCGAGGTGCGGAACGATCCCGAACTGTTGCGGTATCTGGCGCCGTAGCAGGGGCGGCGTCAACCGGCCGGGTCGATTTCCATGCGGTACCCCTTGAGCCGGGCAAGCGGCGCCAGGATCCGAAACAGGATCTTCTGCAGCAGGATTGGCGGGCCGGCGAGGTAGAGGTGATTGCGATAGGTATGCAGGAGCAGCGCGATCAGGAGAAAGTGCGGGTCGCCTTGCTTGGAGAACCAGTGTGTTCGCTTTGCCGCGATGCTGGCAAAATTCGCAAAGAACCGCAGGTGCTGCTGAGCCGGGGTGAACTCGACGGTGAACTCGGCGGGTTCTTCACCGGCGTTGGCGAAGAAATGCGGCTGCCCACGCGGCACGACAGCGCGCTCACCCGGCCCGATCGATTGTTCCTTGCCCGATATCACGACCTTGATGCGTCCCTTTCTGACCAAAAAATGCTCGTCCGCGCCTGGATGGACGTGCACCAGGGCATTGCCGCCACCGGAGCCGCCCTGCTCGAGACGCAGATCGAAGCGCGCGGTCGTTGGATCGTCCAGCGGTCCCGAAAAGATGAAGGTTTCCTTGTTGAAGGCGTTGACGAGCGTGAGACCTCGCTCGATGGACATACTGAGAGTCATTGATCGATCCGGCGGTAGGTAACGGGAGTCGAAAGGCTCGCCGATCAGGCCACGAACGTATTGTAGAAATCGGACGTGGCGAGCGAGGCGTTGAGCCTCTGATGTTCCGGCGTCGCCGCTGCGCGGAAGAAGGCTCCGGGCGGCTTGCCCGTCATTGACTTGAACTCGTTGACAAGATGGGCCTGATCGTTGAACCCGCACGCATAGGCGATGTCCGCCCAGGCTCCTCCGAAGCGTCGCGACCCGATGACGTTCCCCATGCGCACGACGCGCGCGAATTGCTTCGGGTTGGTACCGACCAGTAGCTTGAAGCGGCGAGACAGCTGGCGCTCGCTGATATCAAGCTGGGACGCCAGTTGTCGCACCGACACTCGGGGGTCACCGAGCAGGTCAAGAACGGCGCGACGCACGAGCGGATCGGGGGCGCGGTCGCGCATCTGCCCGGTCAGAAAGTCTTCGAGCACCTCGGCCCGCGCGGCTGCGCTGCGAGCCTCGGCCAATGCCTCCCCCAGCAGCGACACTCTTGTGGTGCCGAAGACGTCGCTGAGCGGAATATTGACATCCGTGAATTCATGGAGGGCTTCACCGAACAGAAGCGAGGCCGCCTCCGGCCTGAGGCGCACGAGGGCGGCTCCGATGGAACCCAATGGGCGGATGGTGATGGCGCGGCTTTGGACCCCCGTCACAACTTGCCGATAATGGCCGGACTTGCCCGGCCTGTCCGACACCATCGGATCTCGGTAATGGACGACCAGGAGGGGAAATACGGTCGGCAGGACTCTGACCGTCAGAGCTGTTGCCTCGGCGGCAGGGACATCGACGTCCCAGATTGCCTCAACGGCACTGGCGAGCTTGGGAGCAGGCCGTATGAATGTCGATCCAACCATGCTGCACGGCCGGACCTAGTCGCTTCGGGTGTCCGTTTCAACCCCTCGGGGTCTCATGGAGCCCGAAGCACAAGTCGATGATCGCTCCGGGGCATTTGCGACCGCAGATCGTGGATGCGACGCGGATTGGGTCAAGGAGCTTGCCTGCCGGCTCATCCATTGCCGAAGCAGAGGAACTGCGGTTCCACAGGAACGAACAGCGCCGGCTGCCGTTGGGCCGCGGGAGGAATTCACCAATGCGTTATCTCTCGATCATAACCCTTTGTGCTGCTGCCGTGATGAGCAGCGGTGCCGCGCTGGCACAGCATTCCGGCACCAAGTCGGAACAATCCGCGTGCTCGCGCGATGCACAGCGCTTTTGCCGCAAGGACCTCGGCAATGACGGCGCCGTGCAGAGCTGCCTTCAGATGAAGCGGGCCAGCCTGAGCTCGAGCTGCAAGAAGGTCTTTGAGAGCCACGGCATGTAACCGCGACCCGCCGGCGCAGCGTGTTGGATGCGGGCGACGGCGGGCGGCGCCATCCGGCAGGTTGCTTCAGTCCAGCGTCGAGTAGATGGCGTTCGGCTGACGGCTGGACTTCACGTCGTCGCTGGAGGCCTTGTCGGTGTAGCTATTGCCGAAATTGCTGCGGACATAGTTCACGACAGCTGCGACCTGGTCGTCGTCCAGGAAGCCACCAAAGCCAGGCATGGCTTTTTGCCCGTAGAGAACCAGATAGATCGGATAGCCTGCGCTCTCGAGGTTCTTGTTGCCGGCGAGCGCGGGATAGGCACCTGCGCCAACCGCGCCCTTGCCGTCGGGCATGTGGCAGCCCTGGCAGATGGTCGCATAGAGCGTCTTGCCGTCCCTTGCCGCGAAATTGTTGGCGCCGACCACGCCCGCCGAATCCGCAAGGCCGGTCCGCGCAGGAAAGCTGATCGCCGCCATCGCCATCAGGCCGATCGCGAGGCATCGGGACGCGCGCTGTGCGCCGGGGACACCGCGAAATGAAATGCTGCTGCCGATCATGTCAGTTTCCTCCAACCGCGCGCTTGTGCAGGCGCTCAATGGCGGAGAGCGAAGACAGGATGGCGCCCTCCTGCCAGGCGTTGACGTAGGAGCAATGCTCGCCGGCGAGGACGACGCGCCCGTCGATGGCGCACAGGTTCTTGTAGTGATCGCGCCGCGTATTCTGCTTCCACATGCCGAAGCAGCCTAGGGTCCAGGGCACGCGATGCCAGGACACGGCGATGCCATTGTCGAATTCTGTCATCATCTGCGGATGCAGCTTGCTGCCATGTTCGAGCGCGCGCTTGACGCGGTCTTCCGGCGCCAGCGCGGTGAACTCGACCCCGGCGACGCCAAAGACATAAGCGCCGAGCAGCACGCCCTTGCCGGGGCTCAGATAATCCGTGCTGGGGTAGGATATCTGCCCGATCGGAAGGTCGGTGAAGCTGATGCCGCCATAGATCGCCTCGTCCTGTTCCCAGAACCGGCGCTTGAACTGCAGGCCGACCTTGGTCGACGGCGCGTATGGCACGGCCTCGATGGCGGCCTGCATGCTGGAGGAGAAGTTGGCCTTGATCTGGCTGAGGACCGACAACGGAATCGTGCAGACGCACCAATCCGCCTTGAGCTGCTGCGTGGGTCCGTCGCCCTTTGCACTGGAATAACTGATGGTGACGCCGTCATTGCCCTGGGCAATCTCGGTGACCTTGACGTTGAACGTGATGAGATGGTTGACCTTGGCCGCAAAGGCTTCCGCAATCCTTTCCATGCCGCCAACGGGCTGGAACAGGGTTTGCCCATATTCGTAAGTGAGCGGGAAGTTCAGATAGCTCCACAGCCGGGAATGCAGGATATCCTCGCGTGAGATCGGGGTAGACGGCGTCGGTGCGCCGTCGGGACCGCCGCCCGGGTCCTTGTCATTGCCGCGCAGGGCGCTTGCCGTGGCCGCGCTGTATTTATAGTTCTTGTCGAGCGCGCCCCAGGTGCGCAGGGATTCGAGCAGGATCTCGCGGTCTTCCTTGCTCACGGGCTCGTCGAGCTTGTCGGCATTGGCCGCCTTCGCCAGCAACTCCGATACATAGCCGTTGAAGTCGGACATGATATGGCGCCAGCGCTGCGGCTTGCCGCCAAAGGCGTTGCTGTGATGCAGATAAGCATTGACGTTGTGTTCGACGAACGCCTCCAGCTTCACGCCAAGCTGTCCGCAGTAATAGAGCAGGGCGCGGTGATGATAGGGAATGCGCCATGGCCCGGGATTGATATAGAGCCCCTTGTCGAAGTTGCAGGTCTGCGTGAAGCCGCCGAGCTCGGTGTAGGTGTCGCCGCCGCGCAGTGTCCACGAGCGGCCGCCGGCGCGCTCGCGATATTCGAGCACGGTCACCTTGTAGCCCGCCTTGCTCAATTCGAGCGCGGCCGTCATGCCGGCAAGGCCGGCGCCAAGGACGACGACCGAAGCGCCTTTCGGCGCACCTTCAAGTTTGATCGGATCGGTAAAGTCGGACTCCGCGGCGTGCCCGAGGCTGCTCATGGCCTGATAGAGCACCGCCGCGCTCGTGGTCGCCCCAATCATCGACAGTAAATTTCTGCGCGTGAAGGAGGATGAATTCTGATCGTTCATGTGTGACCCTCCGGATTCTTCAGGCCAGCTACGCACACGCAGACCGTCTCGTAACTGTCGCAAATCCCGGTGACGTGCACATCGTCAGGGAACTTCGCGGTACCCTTGGTTGCATCGTTGAGTATCACACTGGCGACGATTCCTGACAATCAGTTCAAGCGTTCCAAACTTGTTGCCTGAAATGTTCATCGTCGCGTCATGTGGGATTGGCGCGACCGTCATCGCGCGGGGTCACGCACCGCGATGATCGGCAGTGGCATCCATATGCATTGGCGTTGAACAGATCCCACGAGGAACGTCGTGAGGCCTGCGCTCATTCGCGCTCGATAAGATGCGCGCGCGAGGGCGCCGGCTCAAACCGGTCGGCGAAGTACTGCGTTTCGTGCGCGACCAGACCTTCGCGGAACTCCATGATGCTCACCACGTAAGATGGCCGGTCGTCATAGGTGAGGATGTACTCGGTGATCCACAGATCGCCGCTGCCGATCATGCGCCGGATCGTGAAGCGCTTCTTGTTCGGCTGCACCGTCCGGCTCTGCTGAATGTTGCGCCGGCCGCGGATCCGCTCGCCCGATTGCGGATAGTCGAGCACCGCATCCTCGCGATAGATCTCATGTTCGCGCTCGAAGTCGCTCGCGTCGGACGCGTCCCAATGGCGCTGCAGTGCCGTGCGTACGGTGTGATCGTCCATCGCAATCTCCCGGCCGTGCCCCGCGTGCACGATCTGGCGATCATCTACGCGTGGTTGGCAAGAGGAATGTGGGGGCGAAGGGCGGCCATGATTGAGAGGGCAAGTCGCGAGAATGCGGACCTGCGCCCCACTGGCCGAGCAACACATTCGATGTCGTCCCAGCCTTGAGCTGGGACCCATAACCACGAATGCGAATTGTCTTGAAAAGCTGTGGCCACAGCGCGCTTCAACAACGCGGCCCTGTGGTTATGGGTCCCTGCTTTCGCAGGGACGACACCTTGTGCTGTTCGAAGTGTTGATTGGAGACGACGAGCGCCGCGGCGCAAGCCGGCCGCGCTTACTTCACCGCGGAGAAGCGGGTGTCGAACGAGTTGGTCTGCACGACAGGTGCGGAGCCGGCGAGCTGGGTCGACGGTGTCGCGGCCGGCGCGGCGGCGGCGGTGCTGGTTGCCTGCGGCTTCGGCGCGGGCTTGGCGGCCTGCTTCGGCTCGGCCTTCGGTGCGACGCGAACCACCGATTGCGGCTTGGCCTCGGCGACCTTCGGCTTGGCGGGTGCGGCCGCGACCGGAGCCGCTGCGGTGGTCTTGCTGGCGTCGGCGGTGCCGCCGATACCGACCTTTTGGGCAAAGCTGGAGAAGAAACCTTCGGATTTGTCGGACGTGTTGGCCGAGGCGACGCGGGCAGTCGACGACGTCGTCGCCACCACAGGCTCTTCCTGCTGGACCGCGAGATTGGGTTTGGGCGGATTGACCGTGCCGGGGATCGTGCCGGGCGCGCGTGCCAGCGACATCGATTGCAGCGCCTGGCTGTCGCCGCCTTCGGACAGACCGGTGTTTCCTTCCGGAATCTTCGAGGCGAAGATCGCGTTCATGCCGCCGTCGATGCCGGTGTTGAGGCGCGCCACGGGCGTGCCCTTGGACACCAGCTTGGCGGTCTCGGCGGCGTCCCGCTGCTCCTTCTCGCGCACGGCGCTCACGATCTCCTCGGGGATCACATAGGCCGGGCACTTCGCGGAGGCGTCGAACACCGGATCGCGCGTTGCGTTCGGCGCCTTGACTGCGTCGAACACGTACTTCTTCTCGCAGAAGTCGACCTTCGGCTCCTGCTTCGTCACCTCGAAATGATCGTAGCCTTCCTTGATCATCTTCCAGAAAGGCATGTTCGGATTGTTGCGGTGCTTGGCCATGTTCACCGGCGTCATCCGGAACGGATAGGCCTGCAGCTGGAACGCCTTCTGGCCGCCGAAGAACGACTCGCGGCCGAGCGAATAGATTTCCGCGATCTGCTCGTCGGTCATCGCGTAGCAGCCGCGCGAGGAACAGTCGCCATGCACCATCAACTGCGAGCCGGTGCGGCCGAGCGCCTTGTCGAACGCGTTGGGATAGCCGGTGTTGAACGACAAATAATAGGCCGACTGCGGATTCATCTGGCTCGGGTTGATCGAGTAGAACCCTTCGGGCGCCTGGCGGTCGCCCTCACGGACCTTCGGGCCGAGATCGCCCGACCAGCGGCAGATCGGATAGGTCTTGAGCAGTGCGAACTGGCCGGAGCGGGTCTGCTTCCAGACCTCGAGCTCGGCCTCCTGCTTGAACAGCCGCACCAGGATCGGCGACTGCATGTCCATGTCCTTCTCGGTCATGGCAGCGACGAGCTTCGGCGGGACCGGCTGGTTGGCCTTGGCGTTCTGGGCGAGCGAGATCTGGTCGCTGTCACAGCCGGCGAGCATGACACCCGCGGCGAGGACCGCCGAAGTCAGAAGCGCGCGTACGAGCGTGCGATGAGTCAAGTCCGAGCTCCACACCCACCGGGCGATTTTCGCGACCCCAACACGGCGAATATGCCCTGAAGCCATTGTGTAAAATATTAGCCTTCGACGCCCCCTGCTCGCAACCTGAACGGAGGCTGACACCGCTCACGGTAGCAGGCATGGTTCAAGGAACGTTAAAGACCCGGCTCGGGGCCCAATTACGGCAAAATCGGCTGATTTGGTCGAAAAATCCGCCCGTTTGGGCGGCTCAGCCCAGCTTGCGGCCGATATCCAGGAACTTCTGGCGCCGCTGTTTGCGAATCGCGTCCGGATCAAGATTTCGTAGGTCGTTGAACGCCTGGGCGATGGCATCGCCCAGGGTCGTGATCATCGCGGCGGGGTCGCGATGAGCGCCGCCGGAGGGTTCCTTCAGGATCTGGTCGATCACGCCGAAGCGCAGCATATCCTGGGCGGTGATCTTCATGCTGTTGGCGGCTTCCTGCGCCTTGGTGCCGTCGCGCCACAGGATCGACGATGCCGCCTCCGGCGAGATCACGCTGTAGATCGCGTGCTCCATCATCAGCACGCGGTTGGCGGTGGTGATGGCGATGGCGCCGCCCGACATGCCCTCGCCGGTGACGATCGCGACATTGGGCACGCCGAGCGACAGGCAGGCGTCGATCGAGCGCGCGATCGCCTCGGCCTGGCCGCGCTCCTCGGCGCCGATGCCGGGATAGGCGCCGGCGGAGTCCACGATCGACAGCACCGGGACGCCGAAGCGGTCGGCCATCTCCATCAGGCGCACCGCCTTGCGGTAGCCTTCGGGACGCGCCATGCCGAAATTGTGCTTGATGCGGGTATCGGTGGTGGCGCCCTTCTCCTGGCCGACCACGCAGATGCTCTCGCCGCGGAAGCGGCCGAAGCCGCCGATCAGGGCCTCGTCGTCGGCGAATTTGCGGTCGCCGGCCATCGGGGTGAATTCGGTGATCAGGCCGCCAATGAAATCGGTGAAGTGCGGTCGCTGCGGATGCCGCGCCACCAGCGTCTTCTGCCACGGCGTCAGATTGGCATAGAGGTCGGTGAGGGCCTGTGCCGCCTTGTCCTCGATCCGCGCGACCTCGTCGCCGATGTCGCTGCCGCTCGCGGCAAGCGCACGCAACTCGTCGATCTTGGATTCAAGCTCGGCGACGGGTTTTTCGAAGTCGAGATAGCTGCGCATCGGGTCGGGCATCAACTCAATATAGGGAGGAACAATGCGAGGGGCGAAGCGGTTTTGGCGGTGGCAAGAGAAGTTTTGTAACTTCAATCGGTTAACGCGCATTCGGGCGGAATGCACGCTTCGGGATCGCAGGCAGGTGACGCTCTTTCTGCGGAGACGCAGCGGAAGTCAAGGCGGATTGCTCGTAGCCCGGATGGAGCGAAGCGCAATCGGGGGAGCTATATCGGCGGAAATACCTTTCCCGGATTTCGCTGCGCTCCATCCGGGCTACGGACCTTTACGATTTCTCCGCCAGCGGATGCAGGTCGCGGACCAGGCTCTTCAGCCGCTCCTCGACCACATGGGTGTAGATCTGGGTGGTCGAGATATCGGTATGGCCGAGCAGGGTCTGTACGATGCGCAGGTCCGCGCCATTGTGCAGCAGGTGGCTGGCGAAGGCGTGGCGCAGCACGTGCGGTGACACCAGCCGCGGCGCCAGGCCGGAGGCAGCCGCGAGTTCCTTCAGGTCGCGGGCGAAATGCTGCCGGGTCAGGTGGCCGCTCTCGCCGGAGGACGGAAACAGCCATTTCGACGGTGCGGCCTTCTTCGCCTTCGGCTGCACCACCTCCAGCGCGGCGAGGTAATCCGCCATCGCCTGGCGCGAGGCGTCGTTCAGCGGCACCAGCCGCTCCTTGTTGCCCTTGCCGCGCACCACGATCATCCGCGCATCGCGCCGCGCCGCCGAGACCGGCAGCGACACCAGTTCGGAGACGCGCAGTCCGGTGGCGTAGAGCACCTCGAGCAGGCAATACAGCCGCAACGCGCGCAGCCGCTGTGCCGGCGAGACGTCGGTCTGGGTCAGCTCCTTGGCGCGGGTCAGCATCCGGTCGACGTCCGCGATCGACAGCACCTTGGGCAGGCCGCGGCCGCGCTTCGGGCCGGACAGGATCGCGGCCGGATCGTCGCCGCGGATCCGTTCGTTGAGCAGGAAACGGTAGAAATGCCGCATCGCCGACAGCCGCCGCGCCACGCTGGTCGACTTGAAGCCCCGCGTGTCGAGGTCAGCGAGGTAGCCCCGCAGCGCCTCGGTGTCGGCACTGGTGAAATCGGCGCCGGCATGGGCGAGGAAATCGGAGAAATCGGTGAGGTCGCGCCGGTAGGCGTCGAGCGTGTTGCGGCCTGCGCCCTGTTCCGCGGCGAGCATGTCGAGGAACAACGCGGTCAGCTTGGCGTCGGAGGACTTGGTCTTGGCAGGAGCTTTGGCAGCAGCGGGCATGCCAGAATCATAGCGCCTATTTCTTGAGGAACTTATCCGGCGGGATGGTCACGCTCATTTCCCGCGGCTTTGGGTGCACGAAATTGGCCAGCGCGAAGACGATGCCGTAGCCGATCCCGAAAATCACGGCGACGACCGTCAGGAAGCGGAACAGGCTGGGCATGGAGGCGACTCAGGCGGCGAATTAACCAATGAAATCATCCAACATGTTCCCCGCGCCGTTGCAAGAGTCGCTGGTAACGGTGTCGCCGGGGGTAGTATAGGTGGCTCGAATTCTGAACAAATCGTCCCAATATCCGAGCTTTTTGATGTCCGACGCAGCCGTCCCGGCGCCCACCCACCCGACCCTGGAGGCCGATATCACGGCCGCCCTGGGGACGCGGTCGATCGTGCTGGTGGGCATGATGGGGGCCGGCAAGTCGACCATCGGCCGGCGGATGGCCGTGCGGCTCAAGCTGGCGTTCACCGACGCGGACACCGAGATCGAGGCGGCGGCGGACATGACGATCCCGGAGATCTTCGAGACCCATGGCGAGGCTTATTTCCGCGACGGCGAGGCGCGGGTGATCGCCCGCATCCTCGACAGCGGCCCGATCGTGCTGGCGACCGGTGGCGGCGCCTTCATGCGTGAGGAAACCCGCAAACGGATCAGCGACAAGGCGATCTCGATCTGGCTCAAGGCCGACAGTGATATCATCATGCGCCGGGTCCGCCGCCGCGCCGATCGTCCGCTGCTACAGACCGCCGATCCCGAGGCGACCGTCAACCGGCTGCTCAGCGAGCGCGAGCCGGTCTACCAGAACGCCGATCTGACGATTGCCTCGCGCGACGTGCCGCACGACCGCATTGTCGACGAATGCCTCGAGGCCCTGCACGCGCATCTGTGCGGCGTGCGTCCGGCCGGCGAGCCGCCATCTGATGGATTGAACGCGACCTCATGACTGCGCCCTTGAAACACTCCGCCTCGGTTACCGTCGACGTCGCGCTCGGCGACCGCGCCTATGACATCGTCATCGGCCGCGACGTGTTGCAGTCACTGGGCGAACGGGTCGCGGCGCTGCGGCCCGGCGTGCGGACTGCTGTTGTCACCGACCGCACCGTCGCGAAACACTGGCTGGAGCCTGCCGAAGCGTCGCTCGCGGCCGCAGGCGTGCCGACATCGCGGATCGTTGTCGAGGAGGGCGAGGGCTCGAAGAGCTACGCTACGCTGACGCAGGTCAGCGAAGCGCTGATCGCAGCGAAGATCGAGCGCAACGATCTGGTGATCGCGCTCGGCGGCGGCGTGGTCGGCGATCTCGCCGGCTTCGCGGCCGCGATCCTGCGCCGCGGCGTCGATTTCGTGCAGGTGCCGACCTCGTTGCTGGCGCAGGTCGATTCCTCCGTCGGCGGCAAGACCGGCATCAACTCGCTGCAGGGCAAGAACCTGATCGGCGCATTCCACCAGCCGGTGCTGGTGATTGCCGACACCTCGGTGCTCGACACGCTGTCGCCGCGCCAGTTCCGCGCCGGCTACGCCGAGGTCGCGAAATACGGTATCCTCGGTGACGCGGCCTTCTTCGCCTGGCTCGAAACGAACCACGCCGACATTTTTTCGGGCGGCGCGGGGCGCGAGCACGCGATCGCAACCTCCTGCCGCGCCAAGGCCGCCATCGTCTCCCGCGACGAGCGCGAGACCGGCGAGCGCGCGCTGCTCAATCTCGGTCACACCTTCGGCCACGCGCTGGAAGCCGCGACCGGCTTCTCCGACCGCCTGTTCCATGGCGAGGGCGTCTCGGTCGGCATGGTGCTCGCGGCGGAGTTTTCCGCGCAGCTCGGCATGATTTCGACGGACGCCGCTGACCGCATCGCGCGTCATCTTTCCGCGGTAGGATTGCCGACGCGCCTGCAGGATATCGCAGGCTTCACGCAGGAAGGGCTTGCCGATGCCGACGCTCTGTTGGCGCTGATGGCGCAGGACAAGAAGGTCAAGCGCGGCAAGCTCACCTTCATCCTGCTGGAGGCGGTCGGCCGCGCCGTGATTGCCAACAATGTCGAGCCTCAGCCGGTGCGCGACTTCCTGCAAGCCAAGCTGAAGGTTTAGAGTGGGATGACTCTCCTTCGGATCGTCATCCCACCCTATCTTTTTGATTTGAGCATGATCTTTTCGGAAAACCGCTGCACACTTTTCCGGATCATGCTCTAACCACGGATCAAGCCAGTGGGCTGGTTAACCTTCTCGATCGTGCTGCTCTGTCTGCTCGTCTCCGCCTTCTTCTCGGCGAGTGAGACGGCGCTGACCGGCGCCTCGCGCGCCAGCATGTTGCGGCTGTCGAAGCAGGGCAACAGCGAAGCCACGGTGGTCTCGAGCCTGATCGCGATGCGCGAGCGGATGATCGGCGCGCTGCTACTCGGCAACAACATCGCCAATATCGGCGCCTCCGCGCTCGCCACCGGCATCTTCACCGCCTGGTTCGGCGATGTCGGCGTGCTGTATGCCACCGGCGTGATGACGGTGCTGGTGGTGATTTTCGCGGAAGTGCTGCCCAAGACCGTCGCCATCAATGCGCCGGACCGGGTGTCGCTGCTGGTGGCGCGGCCGATGCGGCTGACGGTGTTCGTGCTCGGCCCGCTTCTCACCATCATCGAAGGGATCGTCCGCGCCCTGATGCGGCTGCTTGGCATCAAGATAGGCGCGCACCAGGCCATCCTGTCGCCGACCGAACGCCTGCGCGGCGCGGTCGACCTATTGCATCACGAAGGCAAGGTCGAGAAGCAGGACCGCGACATGCTCGGCGGGTTGCTCGACCTCAGCGAGCTGCAGGTCTCCGACGTGATGGTCCATCGCACCGAGATGACCATGGTCAACGCCGACCTGCCGCCCGAGGAATTGGTGCGCGAGGTGCTGGCCAGCGAATACACCCGCATCCCGCTGTGGCGGGAGAAGCCGGAGAACATAGTCGGCGTGCTCCACGCCAAGGACCTGCTGCGCGCGATGCGCGCCAATGAGGGCGACATGTCCGCGATCGATGCCTCCGCGATCGCGCTGCCGCCCTGGTTCGTGCCGGAGATGCGCCCGGTCTCCGAGCAGCTGAAGGCGTTCCGCCGCCGCAAGACCCACTTCGCCCTGGTGGTTGACGAGTATGGCGAGGTCGAAGGCATGGTGACGCTGGAGGACATCCTGGAGGAGATCGTCGGCGACATCTCCGACGAGCACGATGTCGTGGTCGCCGGCGTACGCGCCCAGCCGGACGGCTCGGTCGTGGTCGACGGCTCGGTGCCGATCCGCGACCTCAACCGTGCGATGGACTGGCGCCTGCCGGACGAGGAGGCGACCACGGTTGCCGGCCTCGTGATCCACGAGGCACGGTCGATTCCCGATCGCGGCCAGAGCTTCACCTTCCACGGCTTCCGCTTCCGCGTGCTCCGCCGCGAGCGCAACCGCATCACCGCGCTGCGCATCGTCGCCGTCCCGCGCGAGGCCGCCGAGCTCGAGAAGCCGAAGCGGGCAGGGACGGCGTTCTAGCTCTGCTACAGCGAATGCAAGCCCATCCCCGTCACCCTGAGGAGCCGCGAAGCGGCGTCTCGAAGGGTCGACGGCCACCAGCCGGGCCGTGCATCCTTCGAGGCTCGCTTCGCTCGCACCTCCAGCGACAAAGGCGAAGCCTTTGCGCGGGGATGACGGCTCACGAAGCGCGCTGGACTATTCGATATCGATCGAGATGCCCGACAGCCTCCACGCGCCGTCGGAGGGGATGAAGCCGAGCTGATACTTCACCTGCTTGGGCGTGGTGTCGAAATGGCCCTTCAGCCGCAACACGCCCTTGTCGTCGATCTTGGCGTCCTCATCGAGCACGATCGGCTTGGCGACCACGGCGTCGAACACCGCGTGCTTGTCGACCAGATCCTTGAAGATCGTCTTCAGCTTGTCCGGCGAAAACTGGTCGCGGAACGGCTTTGAGATCTTGGCGTGGAACACGGCGAAATTGTTCGCGGCCACCGCATCGTTGAGCGAGACCAGGATGCTCTTGATCAGCACCTCCTGGACGAATGGGCTCGGCATATCCAGCGCCGAGGCCGGGCGCATCGCGCAGGTCAGGAGCAGGCCGGCGGCGGCGACAATCGACCGGAAACGTGGCCAGCAAGGGATCATCAATGGGCCCAAATCAAGCGTGGCGATACGATCCATCATTTGCCTGCTCAGATATGGCGCAGGTCCGTCGCCCGAGGTCCCATTCTCATAACGGAAAACCACTGCTTCGTCTTGAGCCAAGCGCGAGCTAGCGCGGCTTTTCCCCGGGGCCGTGGGCATGGATCGCCAGCGCGTGCACCGAGCCGGCGAGTTCCTGCGCCAGCGTCGCATTTATCATGCGATGGCGTTCGATCCGGCTCTTCCCTTCGAAGGCCGGAGACACAATATATACCCGGAAATGCGTCTCGCCGCCTGGCCTGTGGCCGGCGTGGCCCTCATGCAGATGTGACTCATCGACCACGTCGAGGCTTTCAGGCAAGAAAGCTTCACGCAACTTGTTTATGATAGCGTCTTTGGTGCTCATGGCGGCGGAGTTAGGTCCGCGACGGCTTTTCGTCAATGGTGCAAGCGGGAAACGAGGTCTGCGCAATGTCAAGACTTGAAGATTTGTGCATTGCATAGTCAAAGAGAACATGCCGATCGATTCATCAAAATTCTTCGACTCCATTCGCATCAAGCCGACCAAGGTGAGTGCGAAGCGCCAGGCGCAAGCCGGCGAGCAGGCCGTTGCCTGCGAGTGGGCGGGTTGCCAGAACAAGGGCGCGCACCGCGCCCCGAAGGGCCGCGAGAATTCGCGCGAGTATTGGCACTTCTGTCTCGATCACGTCCGCGAGTACAATCAGTCCTACAATTTCTTCCAGGGCATGAATCCTGACGACGTCGCGCGCTACCAGAAGGACGCGCTGACCGGCCACCGTCCGACCTGGAAGATGGGCGCCAACAACGGCAAGAAGGAGAGCGGGCTCGACGCCGCCTCCGATCCGTTCCACGTGTTCTCCGAGCTCAACGGCCGCGGCCGCTGGCGTCCCGGACCGGGTGGCGCGGAGCCCAAGCCCGAGACCCGCAAGGTCATGAACGCCGAGCGCAAGGCGCTGCTGGTGATGGGGCTCGGCGCCGGCGCGACGCTCGAAGACGTCAAGTCGAAGTACAAGGCGCTGGTGAAGCAGCACCACCCCGACGCCAATGGCGGCGACCGCTCCACCGAGGATCGCCTGATCGAGATCATCAAGGCGTACAATTATCTGAAGACCGTGGTGCGCGAGGCGTAAGCTGTCGCCTCCGTCGCCCCTGCTAGCCTCCGTCGCCCCTGCGAAAGCAGGGGCCCATAACCACCGGCGGTTATTGTTGCATTCAGATGTCGACCCCATCGTGCCATTGATGGGCCGCGGCGTATGGGTCCCTGCTCCCGTGCGCAACTGCGCACGAGGCAGGGACGACGGCGGAGTTTGTGGCTCCGCCATCGTCCAGCGATGCCGTCTTGTAGCCCGGATGAAGCGAAGCGTAATCCGGGGCTCTTCCATCCGCGGTCACACCGTTCCCGGATTTCGCTGCGCTCCATCCGGGCTACGGTTCGCGGTTAGCTCTTAGCCCTTCGGCACTGCCCCGACATAGGATGAGCTCGGCCGGATCAACCGGCCGGTGCGGCGCTGCTCCAGCGCGTGCGCGGTCCAGCCGGCGGCGCGGGCCACCGCGAAGATCGGCGTGAACGCCTGCCGCGGGATCTCCAGCCCGTCGAGCAGGATCGCGGTGAAGAACTCGACATTGGTCTCGAGTGGCCGCTCCGGGTTCTTCTTGGGCAGCGCTGCGCGGATATAGGCCTCGACCTCGCCGGCAAACGGCAGGTCGGCGCCGCTGGCCTCGAGGCGCTCGATCGCGACCTTCAGCACGTCGGCGCGCGGGTCACGCACGCGATAGACGCGGTGGCCGAACCCCATCAGCCGTTCGCCATGCGCCAGCGCGCCGTCGACCCAGGGTTTGATGCGCTCACGGGTGCCAATTGCGTCCAGCATCTCCAGCACCGGCTCCGGCGCGCCGCCATGCAGCGGGCCGGTCAGCGCGCAATAGCCGCCGGTGATCGCCGCGAACAGGTCGGCCTGGGTCGAGGCGATCACCCGCGTGGTGAAGGTCGACGCATTCATGCCGTGGTCGCAGACGGTGACGAAATAGGCGTCGAGCGCCGCAACCTCGCGCGGCTCGGCCTTGCGCCCCCGCAGCATCCGCAGCGTGTCGGCGGCGTGGCTGGCATTCGGGTCCGGCGCGATCGGGGCATGTCCCTTGGCGTGCTGGACCAGGGCGCCCGCGATCACCGGGAAGGCGCCGACGATGGTCGCCTCGTGCTCCAGCCCGTTCTCGCCGCGGAGGCCGGCGATCGCGGCCCGGAAGCCGTCGACGATCGACATGCCGCGCGTCGCCGGCATTAGGTCCGGCAGCCGCGCAAAGGCGCGTTCGCGGGCGGCGCCGAGGCTGGCGCGGACGTTGGCTTCGCTCAGCGACTTGCCGCTGGCGCCGTTCCACAGCCGCGCCGTGACGCCCTCGAAGCTCGACTTGTCTGCGAGGTTGGCGACGTGCTCGCCGGCGATGATCAGTTCGCCGCGCTCGCCGTCGACATGGCTCAACACGGTCTCGGCGGCGGGAACGCCGTCCAGACCGATCTGGCTCTTGGTGAGAATCATGTTCATGGCCCGATCTCCTTGCTTCACAGCTTGAAGGTCGGGCCTCTCGACGAATTGATCAATCTTGATTATATAAATCAATATGAAAAAATCCGCCGAGCTTTACCTCTCCGCCCGGGAGGCGGCCGCCGAACTCGCGATCTCGCCGGCGACGCTTTACGCCTATGTCAGCCGCGGCCTGATCCGCTCCGAGCCATCGCCGGATTCGCGCAGCCACCGCTACCGCGCCGAGGACATCAGGGGGTTGAAGGAGCGCCGCGTGCCGTCTCCGGAGCCGCGCGGCTTTCGCAATTTCGATGCCGACTTGCCCGTGATGGATTCGGCGATCGCGACCATCACCGAGCAGGGCCCGATCTATCGCGGCGTGAACTGCGTCGATCTCGCTCAGCGCGACACGCTGGAGCACACCGCGACGCTGCTGTGGGACGTCACCGGCGTCGATCCGTTCGCGCCGGACAATTGCCCGCATGTCTCCGATGAGATGCGTGCGATCGCCGAGGCCGCGCGGCGCGCCCAGCCGATCGACCGCACGGTCGCCGTGCTGGCGCTGGCGGCGAGTGCCGATCCCGGCGCCTTCACCCGCGCGCCCGATGGCCGCGCGATGGTCGGCGGGCGCATCCTGCGGCTGCTGGTTGCGACCATGCTCAACGCGGTGCCATCGGCCGAGCCGCTGCATGAGCAGGTGGCGCGGGTCTGGACGCCGGATAACAAGCACGCGCCCGACCTGATTCGCCGCGCGCTGGTGCTGCTCGCCGATCACGAACTGAATGCCTCCACCTTCACGGCGCGCTGCGCGGCATCGACCGGGCTCAATCTGTATGACTCCGTGATCGCGGGTCTCGTCGCGTTGAAGGGACCGATGCATGGCGGCGCCGGCGTGCTCGCCTCGCGCCTGGTCAAGACCATGATCGACAACGACGTTGCGCCTGTTGTCCGCGAGCGGGTCGCGCTCGGCGAGCGCTTCGCCGGCTTCGGGCACGGCGTCTACAAGAAGGGCGATCCGCGCGCGATCTCGCTGCTCGAGGCCCTGACGCGGGCCGGCGCACCGCGCAAATTCACCCGGGAAGTGCCTGAGAGGATCGCGGAAGCAACCGGCGAGTTCGTCAACATCGACTACGCGCTGGCGGTGCTGGTGCATGCGCTGCGGATGCCCGCAGGGAGCGAGCTCGCGCTGTTTGCGATGGCGCGCAGCGTCGGCTGGATCGCGCATGCCAGCGAGCAGCTTCAGCTCGGCAAGCTGATCAGGCCCCGCGCGCGCTATGTCGGCCCGGCACCCGGGCGGGCCGGCACCACCAACAGTATCTAGCATGATCCGGAAAAGTGGGACCGGTTTTCCGAGAAGATCATGCGCAAGTGAAAGGAGCTATTTCGCCGGCTTGGCCGGTTCGATCAGGCCGCCGCCATGCCGGCGGCGGATGGTCCAGATCGCGAGCGACAGGATGACGGCAGCGCCCGCGACCGCGAACATCCACAGATGCTTGCCGACATGTTGATGATGCGGCAGGCCGGCATAGTCGTGCAGCGCGGTGACGGCGAGCACGCCGGGCAACACATGCGCCGGTGCCCAGAGCAGGATCGCGGGGATGTTGATCGCGTAGAAGCGTGCCGGCGGCATGTCGAGCGCGCCGGCGGTGATCGGCACAAAGGCGCGAATCGGCGGCACGAAGCGGGCGAAGAACACCGCGAGCACGCCCCAGCGGTTGAAGAAGGCCTCGCTCTGCGCGACCACGCGCGGGTAATTGGAGAGCGGCCAGGCCGACAGGATCTCACGCTGGCTGCGGTGGCCGATCAGATAGGCCGTGCCGTCGCCGAGCATCGCGCCGGCGGCCGCCGCGGCGAGCACCGGCACGAGCTTCAATTCGCCGCCCGGGACCAGCGCGCTCAGCGCCAGGATGATGGTCGAGCCCGGCACCAGCGAACCGACCACCGGGACTGCTTCCAGCAGGGCGGCCAGAAACAACGTCAGATAGGCGAGCCAGGCATGGGCCGAAACGAACGCGATCAAAGGGTCAAGGAATGAAGTCACAGAATTCCTGGGTGGCGATGAAACAGGTCCGAGAGCTAACAACTCCCCGCCGGGCTGAAAAGTGCCTGCGGGACAAGCCGCCGTGGCGCTGCGGCGAAAGTACGGCAGGATTTGCAGAGCAGCCTTCCAAAAACCGAGTTTCGCGCCTATCTTTATGATACAACAACGGAACTTTGATTTGCCCGTGGGCTTCTGCCGGCCGATGCTCTCTGCTAGGCTTGTGCGTAGCACCCCATCCGCAGCCAAATGACCTAAATCTGGTTTCGGGAATGCCCGGGACCTCGGAGGATGAATGACGACGGCCGTCCAGACCAAAGCGCAAGAACCCGTCGGGTTGCCCGACATGAAGGTGTCGGTTCGGCAGGTCTTCGGGATCGATAGCGATCTGGAAGTTCCCGCCTATTCCGCAGTCGATCCGCATGTGCCGGAAGTCGACAGCGACTATCGCTTCGACCGCGCCACCACGCTCGCGATCCTCGCCGGTTTTGCCAAGAACCGCCGCGTGATGGTCACCGGCTATCACGGCACCGGCAAATCGACTCACATCGAGCAGGTTGCGGCCCGCCTCAACTGGCCTTGCGTGCGCGTCAACCTCGACAGCCATATCAGCCGTATCGATCTCGTCGGCAAGGATGCCATCGTGGTCAAGGAGGGCAAGCAGGTCACGGAATTCCGCGACGGCATCCTGCCCTGGGCGCTGCAGCACAACATCGCGCTGGTGTTCGACGAATATGATGCCGGCCGCCCGGACGTGATGTTCGTGATTCAGCGCGTGCTGGAAGTCTCCGGCCGCCTGACGCTGCTCGACCAGAACAAGGTGATCAAGCCGCATCCAGCGTTCCGCCTGTTCTCGACCGCCAACACGGTCGGCCTCGGCGACACCTCGGGCCTCTATCACGGCACCCAGCAGATCAATCAGGGCCAGATGGACCGCTGGTCGATCGTCACCACGCTGAACTACCTCGCCCATGACGAGGAAGTTGAGATCGTGCTGGCGAAGGCGAAGCACTATCGCACCCAGGAAGGCCGCGACATCGTCAACAAGATGGTGCGGCTGGCGGATCTCACCCGCAACGCGTTCGCCAATGGCGACCTGTCGACGGTGATGAGCCCGCGCACGGTGATCACCTGGGCCGAGAACGCCGACATCTTCAACGACATCGGCTTCGCGTTCCGCGTCACCTTCCTCAACAAATGTGACGAGCTGGAGCGGCCGCTGGTCGCCGAGTTCTACCAGCGCTGCTTCAACGTCGAGTTGCCGGAATCCTCGGTCAACGTGGCGCTCAGCTAGTCCATGCCGAAAATCTCCGTCGAGCGCACAGTCACACAGACGAAGAAAGCGGTGCTCGGCGGATTGCTCCGCTACAACAACGAGAAGATGGGGAAGCAGAAGTACAAGCGCTTCGCCATCTCGCTGCGGCAAGGCGACGAGATCGTCGGCGGCATCGTCGGCGAGGTCTGGACCGCGGTGTTGTTCATCCAGCTGTTCTGGATGGAGCAGAAGTTTCGCAACAAGGGTTTTGGCGCGAAGCTGATCAAGGCGATCGAAGACGAGGCGCGGCGCTTCGGAGCGACGCAATCCTATCTGGATACGATGAGCTTCCAGGCGCCGGGCTTCTACCGCGCCAATGGATATAAAGAGTTCGGTTCGATTGAGGGGTATCCCGGCGGCGTCACGCGCCACTGGTTTACGAAATCGCTATGACAACCTCCAATATCAAATTCCGTCCCGGATCGAAAGAAGCGCCGACCGAGCCGTTCAAGCGCTCGGTGTCGGCGTGCCTGAAGGCGATCGCCAAGAAGCCGGAGCTCGAGGTCTCTTTCGCCGCCGAGCGGCCGGGGCTTGCGCCCGGCAAGGCGCGGTTGCCGGAGCCGGCGCGCAAGATGACCAAGCGCGATGCGGCGATCGTGCGCGGCCATGCCGATTCGATCGCGCTCAAGATCGCCTGTCACGATCCCAAGGTGCATCGCAAGCTGATGCCGGGCAATCCGCAGGCGCGCGGTGTGTTCGAGGCGGTCGAGCAGGCGCGCGTCGAGGCGATCGGCTCGCGGCGGATGGCCGGCGTTGCGAAGAACCTCACCGCGATGCTCGACGATCATTTCCACCGCGGCAAGTATGACGAGATCACCGACCGCGCCGATGCGCCGCTGTCGGATGCGCTGGCGATGCTGGTGCGCGAACGCCTGACCGGCATGGCGCCGCCCGCGGCCGCCAAGAAGATGGTCGATCTCTGGCGGCCGACGCTGGAGGACAAGATCGGCTCGCGGCTCGACCAGCTCAGCCGTTTCACCGAGGACCAGGCGAGGTTCGGTGACATGGTCCACGATCTGCTGTCGGCGCTCGATCTCGGCGACGACCGCAACATGGATTCCGACGACGACGAGGACCAGGACGAGAACCAGGACGGCGAGAACGATCAGTCCGGTGCCGAGGGTTCGCCCGATTCCGACGCCGCGCAGGAGATGAGCGCCGACCAGGCCCAGACGAGCGCGGAAGAGATGAGCGAAAGCGCGATGGAGAGCGCGCAGGCCTCCACGTCAGACACGTTCGACGACGGCGAGCTCGGCGACGACGAGACGCCGGGCGAGGCGACACGGCCGAATTCGCGTGGCCAGAACGAACCGCGCGGCCCGGAATATCATGCGTTTGCGCCGAAGTTCGACGAGGTGATCGCCGCCGAAGATCTCTGCGATCACGACGAGCTTGAGCGGCTGCGCTCCTATCTCGACAAGCAGCTCGCGCATCTGCAGGGCATCGTGGCGCGGCTCGCCAACCGCCTGCAGCGCCGCCTGATGGCACAGCAGAACCGCGCTTGGGATTTCGACCTCGAGGAGGGCATCCTCGATCCGGCGCGGCTGTCGCGCGTCGTCACCGATCCCTATCATCCGCTGTCCTTCATGCACGAGAAGGAGGCGACCTTCCGCGACACCGTGGTGACGCTGCTGCTCGACAATTCGGGTTCGATGCGCGGTCGTCCGATCACGGTTGCCGCGACCTGCGCCGACATCCTGGCGCGCACGCTGGAGCGTTGCGGCGTCAAGGTCGAGATCCTGGGCTTCACCACTCGCGCCTGGAAGGGCGGGCAGTCGCGCGAGGCGTGGCTTGCGGCCGGCAAGCCGGCCAATCCCGGCCGCCTCAACGATCTCAGGCACATCATCTACAAGTCGGCCGACGCGCCGTGGCGTCGTGCGCGGAAAAATCTCGGCCTGATGATGCGCGAGGGCCTGCTCAAGGAGAACATCGACGGCGAGGCGCTCGACTGGGCGCACAAGCGCCTGCTCGCGCGTCCCGAGCAGCGCCGCATCCTGATGATGATCTCCGACGGTGCGCCGGTCGACGATTCCACGCTGTCGGTCAATCCCGGCAACTATCTCGAGCGGCATCTGCGCCACATCATCGAGGAGATCGAGACCCGCTCGCCGGTCGAGCTGATCGCGATCGGCATCGGTCATGACGTGACGCGCTATTATCGCCGCGCCGTCACCATCGTGGATGCCGAGGAGCTTGGCGGCGCCATCACCGAAAAGCTCGCCGAGCTGTTCAGCGAGACCCACGGTTCGGCGCCCGCACCGGGCACGCGGCGCCGCCTCCACTCGTGAGACATGCGCTTACCCTTTAGCCGCCGCCACGTCCTGCAAGGGATGGCGGCGGGGCTGTCGGCCGCAGCATTGCCGCGTCTCGCGCAGGCGCAGGGCGCGAGCCAGCCGGCGCTGACACCGGGGCCGCCCGGCAGGCCGGGCCGTCACCGCGTCGACGAACCCGCAGCGGTCGAGGTCAATGCACGGCCGCTGCCGTCGTTCGATATCCGCGATCGTGCGCGGGTGCGGTTCGGCGCGCTGGAATATCGCAGCGGCCTGATCCTGAGCTCGTCATTCGCCGGCTTCGGCGGCCTGTCCGCGCTGCGGCTCGATGCCAAGGGCGAACGCTTCATCGCGGTCAGCGACCAAGGCACCTGGTTCACCGGCCGCATCGTCTATCGCGGCCGCGACATGACCGGGCTCGACGATGTCGAGGCGGCGCCGCTGCTCGACGCCCAGGGCAAGCCGATCACCGCGACCCGCGGCTGGTACGATTCGGAATCGCTCGCGCTCGACGGATCGATTGCCTATGTCGGGCTCGAGCGGGTCAACCAGGTGCTGCGCTACGACTTCGCCAAGGGCTTCACCCGCGCGCGCGGCGAGGTGGTGCCGCTGCCCGCGGCGGCGCGCAAGCTGCCCATCAACAAGGGGCTCGAGGCGCTCGTCTTCGTGCCCAAGGTCATGCCCAAAGCCACACCGGCGAGCCCGCCGCTGGCCGGTACGCTGATCGCGTTCTCGGAACGCGGGCTCGATGCCGGCGGCAACCTGATCGCCTTCCTGGTCGGCGGCAACACGCCGGGCCAGTTCAGCGTCCGCCGAACCGAGAATTTCGACATCAGCGACGCGGTCCTGCTGCCGTCGGGCGATCTGCTGATCCTGGAGCGGAAATTCTCCTGGCTCGGCGGCGCCGGCATTCGTATCCGTCGCCTTGCTCTGTCGGACATTGCGCCCGGCGCCGTCGTCGATGGTCCGGCGATCTTCAATGCCGATCTCGGCAACGAGATCGACAACATGGAAGGCCTCGACGCCCATGTCACTGATGAGGGCGAGACCGTCCTGACCATGATCTCCGACGACAATTTCTCCCTGATCCAGCGCAATTTGCTGCTGCAATTCACGCTGGTTGAGTAAAGGGCGGCGCCCAAGGGACGGCGCTATCGCATTGCTGATCTGCCTCGGCCCGTTCGGCGACGGCGACGGTTGGTGATCGCGGCGGACGCCTCTATCTTATCGTGGCCCTTTCCTCGATCCGGGATACCCCTCGCATGAGCACCCTGTTTTCGCCGATCGAACTGCGCAGCCTCAAGCTCTCCAACCGGATCATGGTCTCGCCGATGTGCCAGTATTCGGCCGACGACGGCTCCGCCAATGATTGGCACTTCACCCACATCAACATGCTGGCGTTGTCGGGTGCTGCGATGTTCTGCATCGAGGCCACCCATGTCGAGGATATCGGGCGGATCACGCCGGGCTGCCTCGGCCTCTACAGCGATGCCAATGAGGCGGCGCTGAAGCCGATCCTGGCCTCGGTGCGCAAGCATTCGAAGGCGGCGGTCGCGATGCAGCTCGCCCATGCCGGCCGCAAGGCGTCGAGCCAGCGTCCCTGGGAGGGCGGGCAGCTGATCCCGGTTGCCGAAGGCGGCTGGCAGACGGTTGGGCCATCTGATGTCCCGCACAAGGAAAGCGAGGCGCCGCCGCTGGCGCTCGATGACGCCGGCCTGAAGCGCATTCGCGAGGCCTTTGTCGCGTCAGCGAAGCGCGCCGACCGGCTCGGCATCGACGCGCTCGAGCTGCACGGCGCGCACGGTTATCTGCTGCACCAGTTCCTGTCGCCGATCGCCAACAAGCGGACCGACCGCTATGGCGGCTCGCTCGAAAATCGCATGCGCTTCCCGCTCGAAGTGTTCGACGCGGTGCGCGCGGTTTTCCCGGATCACAAGCCGATCGGCATGCGGGTGTCGGCGACCGACTGGGTCGAGGGGGCCTGGGATCTCGCGCAGACCATCGAATTTGCCAAGGAGCTGAAGAAGCATGGCGTCGACTGGATGGACGTCTCCTCCGGCGGCGTGTCGCCGCTGCAGAAGATTCCGCTCGGGCCGGGCTACCAGGTGCCGGCGGCGCAGGCGGTGAAGGAGGCGACCGGCGTCACCACGATGGCGGTCGGCCTGATCACCGAAGCGAAGCAGGCCGAGGAGATCGTCGCGTCAGGGAAGGCCGACATGATCGCGCTTGCGCGCGGCATGCTCTACGACCCGCGCTGGGGTTGGCACGCCGCCGCCGAACTCGGCGGCGAGGTGAGCGCGCCGCCGCAATATTGGCGTTCGCAGCCCTCGACGCAGAAGGCGCTGTTCGGCAAGACCACGTTCGGGACGCGCTAATGTCTTGCACCGACCTGTAGCCCGGAATGGAGCCAACGGGTCGCGCGAACGCGCGCCCGATGACAGGCTCCGCGGAATCCGGGAAGCAATGGGCGAAATGCAGTCAGACCGTTCCCGGATTGCGCTTCGCTTCATCCGGGCTACGGCTCTCGCAGGTTCCGGCGGGTCCAAACCAGCGCATGAGCGCGGCGTCGAGGCCCGCCAAGTCCTCGCCGGCGGCCGCCCAGGCGATGCAGGCATCGGGGCGGATCAGCAGCGACGGGCCGGCGCGCCTTGATACGCATCGGACGAATATGTCCCAGCGAGCAGCGATTGCTGACGCGGCCCCGCCGGTTGCATCGACCAGCACGGCCCTGCCGTCCTCCATCTGATCGAACAGCGTTGTTTCCGCGCCGTCGTCGCCGAGCGCGACATTGCCGGAGAGCCGGCCGACCGATGCATGCTCGCTGCCGAGGTCGTAACGGGTCTTGATGCCGCTGATCATTTCGCCGAAGTAGCGGGTGCCCTCGTCGCCGCTCATCAGGTCCGCGACGATGTCGCGCAGGGCGTCCGTCATGACATCAGGCCGCATCAATGCGACCTGGGCGCGGGTGTTGGCGAGCACCCTGGCCCCGATCGGATGCCGCTCTGCCGTGTAGCTGTCGAGCAGGCTCTCGGGCATGCGATCGCACACGACCGCCGCGAGCTTCCAGCCGAGATTGACCGCATCGAGCAGGCCAAGATTCAAGCCTTGCCCGCCGAACGGCGAATGCACATGCGCGGCGTCGCCCGCCAGCAGCACGCGGCCCCTGCGATAGCTGTCGGCCTGCCGCGCATTGTCGGTGAAGCGGGTGGCGGTCTTGACGGCGGTGACACGGACGTCGGCGCCGCTGATCCGGCGCAAGGTGGTCTCGATCTCCTCGCGCGTCACCGGTGCGCTGCGATCCGCCGGCGGTCCGTCGAACTCGGCCATGAACACCCGGCCGGGAATCGGTCCATAGGCCATCATGCCGACGGGCGTCCGCCGCCAGCCGACCGGGAGCAGACGATCCGGATGATCGAGGTCGACGATGGCCTGGTGTCCGGTGAGCGTCGGTTCGGTACCGGGAAAATCGAAGCCCGCGCGCTTGCGCACCGCGCTGCGTCCGCCGTCGCAGCCGACCAGATAGACGGAGTGCAGCTCGACATCGCCGGACGCGCCCCTTGCCCTCGTCAGCATACCGTCTCCGGTATCCTCGAAATCGATCAGTTCGCAGCCACGCCTGATCTCGATGCCGAGTGCCTGGGCGCGCTCGCCGAGCATTTTCTCCAGGGCTTGCTGGTTCACGCCCCGCAACCGCCGATTCGGCTCGCGCTGACGCGTCTGGTCGATCCCGAAGATGCCGGAGAAGTGCCCGCCGAACTTCTTGAACGGCAGCTCCGACTCGCCGCCCCAACTCTTCATAAGCCTGGACATGCTGTCCGCCATGCTGCGTTCGACCGCATCCATCGCCTCGGCAAGGCCGCGGCGCTGCAGCGCCTCGCCGGCGAGGGCGCCGATCGCGCCGGCCTTGATGGTCTGGTCGGGCTCCGCCAGCCGCTCGATCACGATCGCATCGGCGCCGCCCAGGGTCAGTTCGATCGCCAGCAGCAATCCGGTCGGCCCGGCGCCGACCACAACCACATCCGTCCGTTCACGCGTCACGCCATCACCGTAAATTTGTACTCAGTATAATATTTTGTATGGTACAAATTCTTCCATGTCAAATCACGGCGGATTGCGGGAGCGGAAGAAGGAAGCGACGCGCCAGGCGATCTCGGATGTCGCCACCGAGCTGTTCGTGGCGCGCGGCTTCGACAATGTCTCGGTGGCAGAGATTGCAGAGGCCGCCGAGGTCTCCCGGATGACGGTGTTCAATTACTTTCCGCGCAAGGAAGATCTGTTCTTCGACCGTGAGGAGGAAAGCCGCCAGATTCTGAAGGCCGCCTTTGCCGAGCGGTCAGCGGGCGAAGTGCCGCTGATGACGCTGCGCAAGCTGGTGCAGAATCTCGCGGATCGGGCGCATCCGTTCGCGAAATTCACCGATGCAACGGCGAAATTCTGGCGCACCGTCGCCGAAAGCCCGGCGCTCTCGGCGCGGGCGCGCGAGATGCGTGACGAGTTGATCGATGATCTTGCAACCGTGCTGGCGGGCGCCATCAAGCGGCCGCTCGCCGACGCCGACGCCCGGCTCGCCGCGTCGATGGTGGTCACGGCCGTGACCGTCGCCTATGCGGAAGGGCTTCGCGAGCACAAGGCGCGCCGATCGGCGGCCTCGACACGCGAGGCCTTCCTGCAGATCATGGAGCGCAGCTTTTCGGGTATCGCGGTCATGCTGAAGGGGACGCCTTACGCGTAATTCCCGGCCGGGCGGCATGCGACAAAGCCATTGTTCTGCCGTAGCCGGGGCAGGTACTCTCCGGAGCGCGTGCGGAAGACACGTATCGAACAAAGAGAGGAAACCCATGGAACTCGGATACTTCGCGATGCCGTCGCATCCGCCGGAGTGCGGACTGAAAGAGGGCCACGACTGGGACCTTCAGGTGCTGCGCTGGCTGGACGAGCTCGGCTACCAGGAAGCCTGGATCGGCGAGCACCACACCGCGCCCTGGGAGCCGCACCCGTCGCCGGATCTGTTGATCGCGCAGGCGCTGCTGCAGACCAAGAACATCCGCATCGGCCCCGGTGGCTTCCTCCTGCCGTATCATCATCCGGCCGAACTCGCGAACCGCGTGGCGATGCTCGATCATCTCTCGAACGGGCGGCTCAACTTCGGCGTCGCGGCCTCGGGCCTGCCGAGCGACTGGGCGATGTTCAATGTCGACGGCATGTCAGGCCAGAACCGCGACATGACCCGCGAGGCGCTCGAGATCATCCTGAAGATGTGGACCGAACCGGCACCGTGGACCCACAAGGGCAAGTTCTGGACGGTGACCAAGCCGGACACGATGTTCGATTTCCTCAAGCCGCACATCAAGCCACAGCAAGCGCCGCATCCGCCGATCGGCGTCGCGGGGCTGTCGAAGAACTCGGACACGCTCAAGCTCGCAGGCGAGCGTGGCTTCATCCCGATGAGCCTGAATCTCAATCCCGCCTATGTCGGCAGTCACTGGGACTCGGTGGAAGCCGGCGCGGCCAAGACCGGCCGCAAGCCGAGCCGCAAGGACTGGCGGATGGTGCGCGAGGTGTTTGTCGCCGACACCGACGAGGAGGCATGGAAGCTCTCGACCGGCGACATGATGGGCCGGATGATGGGTGAGTATTTCCTGCCGCTGCTCGGCCACTTTGGTTTCAAGGATTATCTGAAAGCGTCGCCCGACGTGCCCGATAGCGACGTCACGGTCGAGTATTGCGCCCGCAACAACTGGATCGTCGGCTCGCCCGCGACCGTCACCGAGAAGATCGAGAAGATCTATCAGGAGGTCGGCGGTTTCGGCGTGCTGCTGGTGTTCGGTTTCGACTACAAGCACAAGCCCGAGGCCTGGCACAATTCGCTGCGGCTGCTGAAGCAGGAGGTCTTGCCGAAGCTGAAGCACCTCGACGCCTCGGTCGGCCGCGCGGCGTAGTTTGACGGTGAGGATCATGCGGGCAGCGGTAACGCTGCCCGCATGTCATGACGGATCGCCGGCCTCAGGGTGTGCCGAGCCAGAACCGGGTCTCGATTTGCGCCCAGCCCTTGCCGATGCGGCTGCTCAGCCACGTGTCGCTGCGCTTCAGACCCTTGTCCTTCTGGCCTTCCGGCGTGTTGCGCCAGGCCTGCCAGCGATACTGGCCGTAGATGCTGACGATGCGCGCGGCATAGGTCAGCGCCAGCTGTGAATCGCCTCTGATGATGACGAGGTTGTCGTCGTTTTTGGTGCTGGCGCGGTCGGAGAAATTGTGCGAGCCGGTCATGACCACCGGGTTCTTGCCGGCAGGATCCAGCACGATCACCTTGCTGTGCACGGCGATCATGAACTTTCCGGTGTTCTTGATCTCGTGCTGCCACCAGTCGGCGGTCTTGTCGATGCCGGCGGGCCTGATCACGTCGGCAATCTGCTTGCCCTTGAAGACCTGCTGCTGACCGCCGCCGGCCAGCAGTTGCAGCCGATCCTTTGGACTGTCCTTGCCCTGCGCCGGGAAATTGTTGAGCACCCCGCGCACATAGAGATTCTTGTCCTGCGCCTTCTCCAGGATCGGGCCGAGCAGGCCCTTGTTGCCGGGATTGAGCATCAGGCACACCGCGCCATGCTCGGCGTCCTCGATCATCTTGGTCGCTTCCTTGAGATCGCCGCTCTTGGTGGTCGGCGTGAACCAGACGCTGACGTTCGAGTTGCCGATCGTGAACGGCCATACGTGATCGCCGGCCAAGGCCAGCGCCTTCGGCGACTTGCTGCCGTCGGCGTAGATCGCCTTCCAATGCTCGTGATAGGCCGCCGCGATCTTGCCGTCGGTGATCTCGAGCCCATTGTTGTTCTGGGTGCACAATCCGGTCCGGGTCCAGTTGGTGCTCCCGGTCCAGACCACTTTCGGTGTCTCGGCGCCGTCGCAGAACACCGCGAACTTGTTGTGGGCGTAGCGGCTCGGCGCGATCTTGCGGCGGACGATGTCGACGCCCGCCTTCTTCAGCACGCCGGCGTTCTTCTCGGTCTCCTTTGCGGTGGCGTCGGACTTGCCGGTGCTGTTGCCGAGCACGACGTGGGCCTTGCCCTTCAGCGCAGTCAGCGCGGCGATCAATTCGGGATCGTTGAGCTCGTAGAGCGCGACATAGACGTCGACTTTATCCTTCTTGGCCCCGGCCAACAGGGCAAAGAGGCGCGCGCCAAGCTCGCCCTTGAGGAAGTCGCGGATCTTGTTGCCCTTGGTGGAGATCGCCTTCTCCAGCGTCTGGGAGGCTTTCGGTGTGGTGCCGATCGCGCGCGACAGCCATTGCGCCGAGATCGTGCCGCGGTTGAACCATGGCTTCAGCGGGCCCGACGGCGTGGCCGAGACGTAGTCGGTCCATGTCGCTGGCGCACTGTAGGCGGGCTTCACCTTGGTGGCGCCGTCCTTGAGAACCGGAACGACGCCATAGCGGACCGGCGCATCGGCCGGGGCCAGGAAATCGGTCCAGTTCGTCTTCTGCACCGGCCATTCGGTGCTTGGACGATGATCTCCCGCCTTGTGGCTCTGCACCTGATCCTCGAATCCGACCCAGGTGTCGACGACGGTCGCGCTCTTGCCCTGCTGCTGACGATAGAGCGCAAAGCCGAGGCAGTCCGGGATCATTGCCGCGACCTCCCAAACCACGAAGATGCCGTCGGTGGTTGGAAACGCCTGAATTGTGGAAATCATGGTGATGCCTCCAAATCACTGATGAGAAATATCCGCTCGATATGAACGTGGCGCGTCAGCGCCGCAGGAGATCCGAGGTGTCGCGTCGGATCGTTCCGGGCGCCTGGCGGCTCGTCTAGCAGGAGGAGTATGAAATAATATATGCAACCGAAACTATCGGCTGGATCACAGATGGATCACGCCGTGCGGACCGGTCCGCCGCGATCGCAGCTTGCCTAAAGCAACTTCACCGTGACCTTCGCCGTGCCCTTGTGATCGCCGTAGAACCATTGGTAGATCCAAGGCAGGCCGATGACGGCCTGGTTAACGTAGAGGAAGATCTCGCCGCTGCGATCGGCGGTGAACCGCGCCTTGTAGACCTGCGGGTCGGTGTTCGGCGCCGGCAAGGGATCGAGGAAATACTCGTCGACGCCGGTGTCTCCGACCCGTGCGATCAGCCTGAACCAGGGCCGGAACAGGATGCGCCGCAGGAAGATCGTGGCGTATCCGCGCCAGCGCTTTGCACCCTCGATGGTCGAGGTCCGGTAGCCGATCGGCGTGACCGCGCGTCCGGCGTCCTCCCATGGCTCCGACATCGTGATCGCGATCTCGTACTTGAAGCCGGTGCGGACCTTGAGCCCGGTCGGCGCACAGATCGCGCTGGTGTCGAAGTCGGCCGCATCCTGCGGGACGCCCTTGTCGACGGCGACGAGCTTGTCGGCCGCGCTCCCCTTGCAGAAGGCGCCCATCGAATCCGCGGCATTGAACAGGAAATGGCTGAGCAGCGTCGCGCTGAACCAGACCAGCAAGGCCGTGAGCAGGAACGGCACGACATGCCGCTTCCCGACATTGAGGATCCACTGATAGATCGTGCTGGTGCGGAATCGATAGATCGCATCGTGCATGAACCCTGAGAGCGGCGTCGGGTTCGCGCGGTTGCGCCAGATGATCCGCATCCTGTCGCTGATCGTTGCGCTGAGCGAACTGCCCACACCCATCAGCACGAAAACGGCGATGATGCCGCCGGCGAACCATTCCGGGTTGCCGGCGTACCAATCGGTCCACCAATGAAACGAAGCGGGCAGGAACGATTCGATGAAGCGCACCAGCTCCGAAATCATCCTGAACCAGGAGCTGAATTCGTGCTCCTTGTGCTGATTGTGGAACAGCCAGAACGCGGCCAGATGCAGCGACGCCGCCAAGGTGGCGAAGTAGGCGATCCGCCGCATCCAGACGAAATTCCATAGCTTCTCCTGCGCGGCATGGCGGGCCGGTGCGCCGGCGGGCGTTTCAAACGTAGTGGAGCTTAGCGGTGTCACCTGGCCGCTGCGGGACACCACCACATAGTTCGGTGGAAGCCCGATCGGGGCATAGGCATTGGCGCCGCTGCCGATCCGCTCGAACACGCTTTCGTGGATCTTCGGCATCGGCACGCTGACGTCGGCATAGGGGTCGTTGCAGAGATCGGCGACCTTGCGGGGACCGTACCGGTAATAGGAGCCGAGGCCGGCCCGCGAATCGTAAAGGCGGCCATCCTTGTCCTCGGAAGACTTGATCGCCTTGATCGCATCGGGATCGGCGATCGGCGCACTCTTGAACACAAGTCCGCGCTTGACGGCTTCGTCGACCAGCCAGGCCAGCGGCACGAAGGCGACGGCATCGTCCGGATAGCCGCCGCCGACATTGGCATGCATGCCGACGAACCACACCTGGACGAGGCGCTCGCCATCGATCGTTGCCGGCACGGCCGGTGCGGGCTGTCCCGGCTCTTGCTCCGTCCAGAGCACCGGATGAAAGGTCGTGCGCTCATCGTCGAGCGCCAGCGCATGCCGTGCCCACTTGACCTTCGGGCTGAGAATCCGGTTCGGCAGCTCGAGCGGCCACACCCAGTTGGAGATGCCGCGTGTCATCTCGTCGATCGGCAGGCCATAGGCCGCGACGGTGTCCCAGATGCCAATGAACTCGATCGCCGGCACTGGCTTCCGTGCGATCTCCGCATAAGGCTTGTTGCGCTGAAGGCGGTCCAGCACCGGCACAAGGATGTAATCGCGCAGCGCGCGGAACAGCACCTCGATGCGCCAGATCGAGTGGTAGCCTGCGGCGCGGTACGCGCGATAGGCCTTCACCGCGCCGTCGTGCAGTTCGGCTTCGGTGCCGGCGACGATCAGGCCCTGATCGAGGATGAGTGCGGCGAGCGTGCGCACGGTGAAGGCGCCGCGGCTGAATCCGAACAGGTAGATCTGCGAATCGTTCTGGTGGTCGTAGTTGCGGCAGATGAATTTGTAGGCATCCAGGATATTGCGCTTCAGGCCGTAGCCGAAGGCGCCGCCGAGCAGCGCAAGCGGAACGAAGGACGACGTGCCGACGCCGTCATCATACTTGGCGGCCTGCGCGTTGCCCTGCAAATCCAGCGACTGGAATATCCGCCAGACATTGGTGCGCCAGACGCTGGAGGCGGCGTTGCCGGTGCCGTCGGACAGAATAATGATCTTCGGGCTCGGCATCGAAAAACGCTCGCTGAAATGAATGAAGCGGACGGCGCAGCGTAGTGGTAGCGGATTCGATTGCTACCTTGGATCGATATTTAGTCATTCTGTGCCACGACAGATGTGAACTGGCGCACAAAAGCGTCACGAGGTCGCGGCCATTTGAGGCGAGACGACTTTCGCGCTGCTACGAAAAGGCCTAGCCTGACCTGCGGAGCAATTCATTGATGAGGCAGAGCAATGCGCAGCCGCGTCAGAAAATTTGCCCATGTCCTGGAGCGCTTCGGTCTTGCCCTGGCGGGAGCTGCAAGCGGTCTGTTCGTCGCCATCCATGTCGGCTCGAGCGTGTCGGCGCTGACGTCGCAGGCGTTCCTGCTGATCATGATGCTGGGCGGTGCGATCGGCTTCTATGTGGGCATCGATACGCCGCCAAAACTGTTCCATCCGAAGGATGGCAGTTCGACGCGCAAGATCGACGCGGCGGAGCTGCTGAGCGCGATCGGCACCTTCCTCGCGACCATGGTCGCGTTCTTCTCGGTTGGTGTCGTTGTGCTGCGCAGCGAGCCGGATATTGCCTGGACCGCGGCGATCATGGCGGGCTGGGTGCTCGGCGTCGCCATGCAGATCGTCGCCGGCACGATCGCCCGCACGCGCGTCTGACGCGTCGGAGCGGCGCCAGGCCCGACCGGCTTCGCCGCCTGGCTTACTTGTTCGCGATCTTGGCGGGGTCCTTGACCGCCTTGAAGGTCTCGTGCTCGACGCTGTAGAGCTCGCCGCCGACCCTCTCGACCTTGCGAATGTAGATGTCGTGGACGACGTCGCGCGTCTTCGGATCGATCGACATCGGGCCGCGCGGGCTCTCCCAAGCCATGCCCTTCATGGCTTCGATCAGTGCGTCGCCATTGGTCTTGCCGCCGGTCGCCTTCAGCGCCTCATAGATCAGATGCATACCGTCATAGGCGCTGACGCTGATGAAGTTCGGACGGACGTTGGCATTGGCCTTGCGGAACGCTGCGACATAGGCGCGGTTCAGGTCGGATGGATGAGCGGCAGAGTAGAATCCGGCCGTGATCATGCCGATCATGGCATCGCTCATCCCCGGCAGGTCCTCGTCGTCGGCGATGTCGCCGGGGCCGATCAGCTTGATCCCGCTCTTGTCCAGCCCACGCTCGACAAATTGCTTGGCCAGGATGGCGGCCTGGCTTGCCGGCACGAAAATGAACAGGGTATCCGGATTGCCGTCCCGCGCGCGCTGAAGGAACGGCGCGAAGTCGGGATTGGCCAGCGGCACTTTCAGCGCCTCGACGATCGATCCGCCCGCCGCGGTGAAGCTCGCGGAAAATACGCCGGCGGCTTCATGCCCGGGTGCCCAGTCGGACGCGATGACGGTGGCCCGCTTCGATCCGTTCCTGGCCGCCCAATCCGCCAGCACGCTGGCCTGCTGCGCGTGCGTCCAGCTGGTGCGGACGAAGTAAGGAGATCGTTCGGTCACGATCGATGTACCCGACACCATGACGACGGTCGCCGTCTTGCTCTCATTGACCAGTGGCGCGAGCGCCAGCACGCTCGGCGTCAGTCCGCCGCCGAGGATCGCGACCTTGTCGTTGACGATCAGCTCCTGAGCGATGCGCTTGGCATTGTCGGGCACGCTGGCGTCGTCCCGGACGATCAATTCGATCTTGCGACCGGCGACCATATCGCCGTGCTGCGCCATGTAGAGCCGTGCCCCGGCGACCGCCTGCTTGCCGACCGGCCCCAGAACGCCGGTCAATGGCATCACCAGCCCGACCCTTACGACGTCTTGCGCCCGGGCCTGTCCCGATTGCACCGCCGAAAGCGCCAGAACGGCCCCGACCAACACGGCAAACGGCATCCTCGGCATGGTCAACCTCCCGCAGGCCCGGAAATGATGCAGGGCCAGCTGGCGACTATCGGCTTCGCCGCAGGGAAGTCCTGATCAAGAAGTGACAGAACGGCGAATTTCCTGCTAAATCTCTCCAATTGACGCCGTCTGTGGGCATGGAGTGACCTCTATGGACCCGACGACTGAATCCGTTTTGATATTTGATTCCTTTGTGCTCGATCTCGCCCGCGGTGTCGCGCTCGTGGACGGCGTCGAGCTTGAGCTCAGGCCGAAGTCATTCGCGGTCCTCCGCCATCTCGCTGGCAATGCCGGGCGGTTGCTATCCAAGCAGGATCTGCACGCGGCGGTCTGGGGCAATGTCGCGGTCTCGGACGATTCGCTCGTCCAATGCATCCGCGAGCTGCGCCTGAAGCTGCACGATGACGACCACCGCATCATCAAGACGCTGTCTCGCCGAGGCTACCGGCTCGATGCCGCACCGATTCCGCCATCGCACGATCATGGACCGAAGAGTGTCCCGCGCAGCACGTCTGCTCGCCGTGTCGTTGCAGCCCGCTTGGCCGGGCTTCCCCGATGGTTGCTGGTCGCCGGACTGGCAGTGATCGCCTTCGCAGCTCTCGCCTCCGCGCCGCCGATTGCCAACGGGATGTGGCATCCGCTGGCGCAATTGGCGAACTGGCTTGCGCCGCAGGATCACGGCATCGTGCCGGATCAGGATGTTGAGCGGATCACCGCGCTGGCGGCCGAGAAGCAATTGCCGCTTCCCGCTTATCGCGTTCACGCGCCGGCCAGTGATGTGCCGGACAATATTCGCCGCTTTCTCGGCGTGTGGGTAAGCGGTGAGGGATGGATCAACTCGCACCGCCAATTCATGATGATCGTGACCAATGTCGATCGGGACGGTGTTGCGACCGGCTACCTCGTGAACGGGCCGGCGATGCCGCACAGCCGAGTGCCCGGGCCCGGCTTTTCCGGAGGCTTCACCGGATATGTCCTCGACGACGTCTTGCGATATGACGGCAATACGGGACTGCATTCTGCATCCATCACAGCGGACGGACGGATCGAGTTCAAGCTCGTCTTCCGCGAGGGAGGCACCAGTGTTGTGTTCCTCGAACCGCTCTGGACGCTCGCCCGCTCAGGCCGCGTCGCACGCAATCAAACCTGATCGCTGCGCGAAACGCCGAGCCCTGCGAGATGCGTGTCGACGAACTGCGCAAGGCGCTCGCGCAACTGCTCCGGCGGCACCGCGACCATGCGCTCCTCGAGGCCGAGCGAGATGATGCCGTGGACCGCGGAGAACATCATCCGCGACAGCAGCGCGACGTCGTCGGGATCGCGATCGGGCAACAGCCGCACCAGCGGCGCGTGCATCAGCGCGAAGGCATCCATCACCATCGCCAGGATGTCTTCCGGAAACGGCCGGCCGTGTTCCATCCGGTGCTCGAACAGCGAGCGCAGCAGATTGGCGTGCTCGGTGGCGAAGCCGAGATAGGCGTCCGCAAGCCCGTGCAGCTGGCGCAGGGGATCGTCGGCCGGGACTGCCTTGAGCCGCTCGGTCAGGGCCTGAACAGTCTCCCGGTTCACGGTCAGGATCAGGCCGTCGAAGTCGCCGAACTCGTTATAGACGCTGCCGATGGAGCAACCGGCCGCTTCGGCAACATCACGAACCTTCAATGATCTCAAGCCTTTAGTCGCAATATACCGGCGCGCGATCTCGATCAGCAGACCTCGCCGCTGAAGTTTCTTTCGGTCTCGTCGCGATTCTTCTTGAACAATGTTCATTTTCGTACTACTAATTTGAGCGTTGCTCAAGTTGGTATAGGAGGCCACTCACATGCAGACCCTAGCACTTCAACTGACCACCACCTTTGTCGATGACGCGATCGAGCTCGTGAAGGGCTTTGGCTGCGCCATCTTCGCCCCGGCGACCGCCCCGATCGAGCGGATCGCCCGCGCCTGCGACGTCGCAGGCGTGCTGGAGCCGCGGCGCGCCGATCGGCGCGCACCGCGCCCGGCGGCTGCCAGCGGTGGCCGCTGCAAGTCACGCAACTGCCGCTGGTCGCCGTTCCGCGGGTTGAGTGAACTGACCTGAAGCGGGCAGGCCGCAATTGTTGCCGAAAGCTCAAGAAAGCACTCACCATGTCCCTCGCGAGCCCGTTTCGATGTCGATCGACCACAACCCTGGATAAGGTCTCGTACATTTCTGCCGGGCATTGTCGCGGCGCCCGGCGCGGCCGATCCGCGCTGGTTCGAACCGATACGTTGCGGAAAAGACTAAAGGCTGCGGGATCTTCGTCATTTTCACCACGCCCACCATTCTCTGCCATCCGAATTCGCAGACCTGCCAGCGCCGCGCGCGCTAACCCAAGGAACCGGTCATGATCAAGGAATTGATGACGTCCCGCCGCTTCGCGCCGCTGTTCTGGTCGCAGTTCTGCTCGGCGCTGAACGACAACGTGCTGAAGAACGCGCTGGTCATCATGCTGCTATATGGCGTCGCCAACGAGCAGGGGCCGGCGCTGGTGCAGCTCGCCGGCGCGGTGTTCATCTTCCCGTTCTTCGTGCTGTCCGCGCTCGGCGGCGAGCTCGCCGACCGCTACATCAAGTCCGTCGTCGCCCGCCGGCTGAAGTTCTTCGAGATCTTCGCCGCGGCGTTTGCCGCGGCCGGCTTCTTCACCCATTCGATCCCGCTGCTGTTCATCGCGCTGGCGCTGTTCGGCATCGTCGCCGCGCTGTTCGGCCCGGTGAAATACGCTGTGCTGCCGGACCAACTGTCGGTGTCAGAACTCGCGACCGGCAATGCGCTGGTCGAGGGCGCAACCTTCATGGCGATCCTGATCGGCACCATCGCGGGCGGCATGTTCGTCGCGGGCGCCAGCCACATGGGCTGGATCTGCGCGGCCGTCGTGGGTCTGTCGGTGCTGTCCTGGGGATTTGCGTCGCGCATTCCGGTGACGCAGCCGTCCGCGCCGGATCTGCCGATCACCAAGAATCCCTGGACCTCGACGGTGCGCCTGTTGAAGTCGCTCTATGCCGAACAGCGGCTGTGGGACGGCATGGTGATCGTGTCCTGGTTCTGGATGGTCGGCGCGATCGTGCTGTCGCTGCTGCCCGCGCTGATCAAGGAGGGCGTCGGCGGCACCGAGGGCGTGGTCACGCTGTGCCTCGCCGTATTCGCGATCGGTATTGCCGCCGGTTCGCTGTTCGCCGCGCAATTGAGCCACGTTCGCCCGAATCTCGCACTGGTGCCGATCGGCGCCATCGTGATGGGCGTGATCGGCCTCGACCTCGCCTGGGCGATCGCCACCACCTCGCTCGGCAAGGACGTCACCGCGGCGGCGTTCGCGGCCTCGTTCGGCGGCTTCCGCATGCTGGCTGATTTCTTCCTGTTCGCCTTCGGCGGCGGCCTGTTCGTGGTGCCGTCGTTTGCGGCCGTGCAGGCCTGGACCGCGCCGTCCGAGCGCGCCCGCATCATCGCCGCCGGCAACATTTTGCAGGCCGGCTTCATGGTCGCCGGCGCGGTGTTCGTCGGCGCGCTGCAAGCCATCGGCCTGCCGATCGCCTGGATCTTCTTCGGCCTTGCGATCGCGAGCTTCGGCACCGTCTGGTTCGTGCTGACCAAGTGGGGCAAGGAGGGCGTGCGCGATTTCGGCGCGCTGCTGTTCCGCGCGCTGTTCCGGCTCGAGGTGCGCGGCATGGAGAACCTGCCGCCCGCAGGCACCCGGATGCTGATCGCGCCCAACCATGTCAGCCTGGTCGACGGCCCTCTGCTGCACGCCATGCTGCCGATCGATGCGAGCTTCGCCGTCGACACCGGCATCGCCAAGGCGTGGTGGGCCAAGCCGTTCCTGAAGATGATCAAGCACTACACGATGGACCCGTCCAAGCCGCTGGCCGCGCGCGACCTGATCAAGCTGGTCGCCGCCGGCGAGCCGGTCGTGATCTTCCCGGAAGGGCGCATCACGGTCTCCGGTTCGCTGATGAAGGTCTATGACGGCACCGCGATGATCGCCGACAAGGCCGATGCGGTCGTCGTTCCGGTCCGCATCGAGGGCGCGCAACGCTCGCATCTCAGCTATCTCAAGAATGGCGAGATCAAGCGCTCCTGGTTCCCCAAGGTGACGATCTCGATCCTGCCGCCGGTCAAGCTGCCGATCGACCAGTCGCTGAAGGGCAAGGCGCGCCGCAATGCCGCCGGCGCCGCGCTGCAGGACGTCATGATCAACGCCATGGTGCAGAACGCGATGCTCGACCAGACGCTGTTCGAGGGCCTCGGCCACGCCTATCGCGACCGCGACACCGGCAAGCCGATCATTGAGGACGCGCTCGGCACCAAGCTGACCTATCGCAAGCTGATCCTCGGCGCGCAGGTGTTGAGCCGCAAGCTCGAGCAGGGCACTTCCGTCGGCGAGAACGTTGGCGTGCTGTTGCCGAACTCGGCCGGCGTCGCTGTGGTCTTCATGGCGCTGCAGACCATCGGCCGCGTGCCGGCGATGCTCAACTTCTCGGCAGGTCCAGTCAACGTGCTGGCCGCGATGAAGGCGGCGCAGGTGAAGACCGTGCTGACCTCGCAGGCTTTCATCGAGAAGGGCAAGCTCGACAAGCTGATCACGGCGATGGCGGGCCAGGCGCGCGTCGTCTATCTCGAGGATGTCAGGGCCGACATCGGCCTCGCCGACAAGATCGCAGGCTTCCGCGCCGGCATCGCGCCGCGCGTCGGCCGCGAGGCCAACGATCCCGCGGTCATCCTGTTCACCTCGGGTTCGGAAGGCACCCCGAAGGGTGTCGTGCTGTCCCACCGCAACATTCTCGCCAATGCGGCGCAGGCGCTGGCGCGGGTCGATGCCAATGCCAACGACAAGGTGTTCAACGTGCTGCCGGTGTTCCATTCGTTCGGCTTGACCGGCGGCATGATGATGCCGCTGCTCGGCGGCATTCCGATCTTCATGTATCCGTCGCCGCTGCACTACCGGATCGTGCCCGAACTGATCTACCAGACCGGCGCGACCATCCTGTTCGGCACCGACACCTTCCTCACCGGCTACGCCCGCTCGGCGCATGCCTATGATTTCCGCACGCTGCGGCTCGTCATTGCCGGTGCCGAAGCGGTGAAGGAGCGCACCAGACAGATCTATATGGAACGCTACGGCATCCGCATCCTCGAGGGCTATGGCGTCACCGAGACCGCGCCGGTGCTGGCGATGAACACGCCGATGGCGAACCGCCAGGGCACCGTCGGCCGTATTTCGCCTCTGATGCAATACCGCCTCGATCCGGTCCCCGGCATCGAGGAAGGCGGCCGCCTGTCGGTGAAGGGTCCGAACGTGATGCTCGGCTACCTCCGCGCCGAAAATCCCGGCGTGCTCGAGCCGCTGCCTGAAGGCTGGCACGACACCGGCGACATCGTTACGGTCGACGCGCAGGGCTTCATCGCGATCAAGGGCCGCGCCAAGCGCTTCGCCAAGATCGCGGGCGAGATGGTCTCGCTGTCGGCGGTCGAGACGATGGCGTCCACACTGTGGCCGCAGGCGATGTCGGTTGCGGTCTCGATCCCCGACGCGCGCAAGGGCGAACGCATCGTGCTGCTCACCACCGAGAGGAATGCCGACCGCGCCGCGATGCAGCGCCAGGCCAAGAGCGTCGGCGCCTCCGAGCTCGCGGTGCCCGCCGACATCCGCGTCGTCGACAAGGTGCCGCTGCTCGGCACCGGCAAGACCGACTATGTCGGTGCTACTGCGCTTGCCAAGGAGATAGCAGCGGAACTCGCCGCGGCGCCTGCGGCGCAGGCGGAGCCTGCCGCCGACGAGGCCGAGCCGGACTCGCTGCAGCAACACGTTGCATGAGTCTTGGCATGATGGTTGTGCTTTTCGGGAGCATGTTGTCAGATAGACGGCAACTGCTCCCGAGAAAGCACGATCATGCTGGACAAACTGAACCCGGCGACAGAGGACGCGCCTGAACTGTTAGCCGAGCGATGGATCGGCGCGCTGGATGCGGCGCTCGCCAGCCGCTCCGCTGATGCTCTTTCCGCGCTGTTCGCGCCCGACAGCCACTGGCGCAACATCTTCGGCATCTCCTGGCATTTTGCGACCTTCAGCGGTCGGCAGCCCGTCGTTGCCGAGCTGCTCGCGCGTGCTGCCGCGGCGAACGCCCGCGGATTTCGTCTCGACGACCGTGCCTTGATACCGCGGCGTGCCGTGATGGCCGGACGCGAGGTGATCGAGGCGGTCTTTACCTTCGACACGTCGAATGGCCCCGGCACCGGCGCGGTCCGCCTGCTGCATGAGAGGGGCGGAAATTCGGCGGCGTGGACGTTCTCCACGATGCCTGACTTCGACCGCATCTGCGCCGCGCACGCCACTGAGGAATCCCACGCGCGCGATTTCGCCGCACCGGACTGGCTGGAGCAGCGGCAGGCCTCGCGCGCCTATGCCGACCGCGAGCCCGATGTGCTTGTTGTCGGCGGCGGCCATGCCGGCATCGCGGCCGCCGTCGAGTGCAAGCGGATCGGGCTCGATGCCCTGATCGTCGATCGCGAGCGCCGCGTCGGCGACAATTGGCGGCTGCGCTATCGCGGGCTCAAGCTGCACAACAAGACGCCGGTCAATCTGTTTCGCTATCTGCCATTCCCGCCGACCTTTCCGGACTACATCCCGAAGGACAAGATCGCGAACTGGCTGGAGAGCTATGTCGACATCATGGAGCTCGACTTCTGGACCGAGACCTCGTTCGACGGCGCGCGCTATGACGACGTCGCGCAACGCTGGACGGTGACGCTGCAGCGGAGCGACGGTTCGCGCACGCTGCATCCGAAGCACATCGTGCTCGCGACCAGCGTCAGCGGCACGCCGAATATCCCGACCATCCCCGGCATCGAGCAGTTCGGCGGCAAGGTGCTGCATTCCAGCGCGTTCGCCGCGGGGCGCGAATGGGCCGGGCGCTCGGTCATCATGTTCGGCACCGGTACCAGTGCCCATGACATCTGCCAGGAGCTGCACGCCGCTGGCGCCGATGTCACCATGATTCAGCGCAGCCCGACCATGGTGGTCAATGTCGAGCCGGCGCAGCTCTACGACAAGACCTATCTCGGCGACGGCCCGCCGATCGAGGTACGCGACATCCTCAATTCCGGCGTACCGCTGCCGGTGATGAAGATCGCGCACAAGATCATCACCGACGAGGTCAAGCGGCTCGATGCGCCGTTGCTGTCGCGGCTGGAGCGCGCCGGCTTCCGGCTCGAATTCGGTGAGGACGGCACCGGCTGGCCGCTGAAGTTCCGCTCCCGCGGCGGCGGCTATTATTTCAATGTCGGCTGCTCCGAGCTGATCGCCGACGGCAAGATCCGCCTGATCCAGGCCGCCGACATCACTGATTTCACTGCCGATGGCCTCGCGCTGAAGGACGGCACGTCGCTCGCCGCCGAGCTGTTCGTGCTCGCCACCGGCTACAAGGGCCCCGACCATCTGGTCGGCAGACTGTTCGGCGACGACGTCGCAGCGCGCGTCGGCCGCGTCTGGGGCTTTGACGATGCGACGCAGGAGCTGCGCAACATGTGGAGGCGCACGGCCCAGCCCGGCCTCTGGTTCACCGGCGGCGCGTTCTCGCAGGCCCGCATCTATAGCCGCTTCATCGCGCTGCAGATCGCCGCGATCGAGGCCGGCAGCCTTTCCAAGCATCTGACCTGACCTGCAAGCACCTGACCTGCAAGCACTGACTTAGAAGGACTCCCATGCCGCTTCCGCTCGATCCCGTCATTGAGAAGATCATCCCGCTGCTGCCGCTGCGCGATCCCGCAACCATGACGCCGCAGAGCTGCCGCGATTCGCTGCGGGCGCTGGCCGATGCGCGCAAGGCGGTGCCGCCGCCGCCCGTCGATGTAGCTGATGATATCGCCGTCGCCGGCGCGGCGGGCAAGCTTGGCGCGCGGCTCTATCGCAATGGCACCGGCACTGCGCCGACCGTGATCTTCTTCCACGGCGGCGGCTGGGTCGCCGGCGATCTCGAGACCCATGACCGTCAGGCGCGCAACCTCGTGATCGAGACCGGCGCGGTGGTGATCTCGGTCGATTACCGCCGCCCGCCGGAGACGCGCTTTCCCGGCGCGTTCGAGGATGCATTCACTGCTGTCCGCGACGTCGTTGCGCGGATCGGCGAATTTGGCGGCGATCTCTCCCGCGTCGGCGTCGCCGGCGATTCCGCGGGCGGCAATCTCGCCGCCACCACAGCGCTCGCCTGCCGCGATGCCGGCATCAGGCTCGCCGGGCAGCTGCTGGTCTATCCCGTCACCGACGTGGTCGGCAGTTTTGCCGATGCGGCCGAGAACGCCAAATTTCCGTCGCGTGCCGAGAATGCCGAGGGCTATTTCCTGACGCGTGCGACGATGCAATGGTTCGCGGGGCACTATCTCGCGGACAAGGCTGATGGCGCCGACTGGCGCGTCTCGCCGCTGCGCGCGAAGTCTCTCGCCGGTGTCGCGCCGGCTGTCGTCACCACCGCCTGGTTCGACCCGCTGCGCGACGAGGGCCATGCCTATGCCAAGGCGTTGCAGGCGGCCGGTGTGCAGGTCGCGTATCACTCCGGCGAGGGCCTGATTCACGGCTATTTTGGTCTCGGCGATGCCTCCGAAGCCGCACGCGCCGAGGCGCAGCGGGCGCGGGCGGATTTTCGGGTGCTGCTGGAGCGGGGCGTTTAGTCTCCGCGTCGTCTCTGCCGTCGTTGGTGAAGGCTACCCTCCTCGTCGTCCCGGCCAAGCGGAGCGCGAGCCGGGACCCATAACCACCGCAGCCCGTTGTTGCAGGAGGCTGTGGCCCCAGCGTCGTACCACACCGACATTCGTGGTTGTGGGTCCCTGCTCCCTTGCGCACTAGGCAGGGACGACAATCTTGGTGCGGATAGTTTGCGTTCGACAACTCCCCTCAATCATTCCCGATCGTGTCGCCGAACAGCTGCCAGGTCTCGCCGTTGAACTTCTGCAGCCGCATTGCTTCGACCGGGAAATAGTCGGTCGGCGAGGTCTTCACCTTGATGCCGGGCAGGAACATCGGCAGCGAGATGTCGAGGTTGGCGGCCTGCTTCATGATGTTCTCATGGGTGAGGTCGTCGCCGCATTGCTTGAGCACCTGCACCGTCGCCTCCGCCACCACATAGCCGTAGACGATCAGCTGGTCCTGCAGATTGCCGTCCGGGAAATACTTCTTCATGAAGTCCTGCCAGGCGATCACGTCCGGGTCCGTCTTCCATTGCGGATCGTTCGGGTCCTTCAGCGAGTAGGACGAGATGATGTCCTTCGAGTATTCGAAGCCGGCGGGCTTCAGCACTGAGGACACCGAGGTCGAGGTCGCCGCGAGGAAGAACATGTCGGGCTTCCAGCCGATCTCGCCGATCTTCTTGATCGCCTGCGCTGCCTGCTTGGGGATCGCGTGCATGAACAGCACGTTGGCGCCGGAGGCTTTCAGCTTCACGATCTGGCTGTCGACCGTAGGGTCGGTCGATTCATAGGTCGTTTCCGCCACCACCATCTTGGCAGTGTTCTCCGGCCCGAGCCCCTTCTTGAAGCCGTTGCCGTAATCCTTGCCGGCGTCGTCGTTCTGGTAGAACAGCGCGATCTTCGCGTCCGGCTTGTTGGTCAGAACATATTTGGCGTAGACCGCGGTCTCGGCCTGGTACGATGGCTGGAAGCCGATCGACCACGGATAATGCTGATAGTCGCCCCACAGCGTGGCGCCGGCGCCGACGAACAGTTGCGGCACTTTCTTGTCGTTGAGATATTTGCGCACGGCAAGGCCGGTCGGCGTGCCCAGCGGATTGAGGATCGCAGCGACTTCCTCCTGCTCGACCAGCTTGCGGGTCTGCTCCACGGTCTTCGGCGGCGAGTAGCCGTCGTCGAGCGTGATCAGATCGATCTTGCGCCCGTTCACGCCGCCCTGGTCGTTGATCATCTTGAAGTAGGCGGCCTGCACCTTCGCGATCACGCTGTAGGCCGACGCCGCGCCGGAGAATGGCGAGGTCTGTCCGAGCTTGATCTCGGTGTCGCTGGTACCCGCGCCGTATTTCTTTTCGGCGGCGTGCACTTGTGTCGCGAGCGCAATCGCGAGTGCTGCCGTGATGGCCTTCCAGATCATCGTGAGCCTCCCTGTGGCGTTCTTATTGTTCGCGAGGGAGAGCTTACGCAGGTCGAGGGAGGCGGGCTTGCGACGAGACGCCGGGGCAGGGATGCGAAAATGCGGCGGGGATCTAATATTTACCGTCGTCCCGGCGAAGGCCGGGACCCATTACCCCAGTTGCTTATTTGGAGCGACGCCGGGACGACATTCGGCGCGTAACGGCAAACATTGGTGGTTATGGGTCCCGGCTTTCGCCGGGACGACGATGGTGAGAGAGCGGGCGCGCCCCTAGCGATACCGCACGCTGCCGGTGGTGACCGGATCGGTCGGCAGCACCGTGGCGCCGGCTCTACTGGCGGCGGCCGAGGTGATCATGCCGGGCTCGGCCGCGGCCTGCACGTTGCGGGGCGGGTTGAATTCGAGGATGACGAGGACTGCCGTGGCCAGCACCGCCACGGCGGCGGTTGCGAGCGCAGGCACCAGTCTTCCGCGCGTATCGGCTGCGCGAACTTGCATTGACCAATTCCTTTATTGGGGTCGTTCTTTGGACGTGATGTAAGAACGGCCAGGCTTCTTCCCAAGAGTGCGGCGCACATGCCTCACAATCAGTTGTGCCGGCCGTGATGTCCCTCACGGTGTTCGAGCCGCGCGGCGGTCGCCGCGTCGAATCGCAATCGTGTCGGACGGCTTGTTTGCACACCATGAGTTGGAAGAGATCGTGGCGTTTTGCATGCGCCTCATGCGCTCGTGATTGATCGCGTGAGGTTGTGATTAACGTCGCTGCGACGAGCCGTTTTTGCCGTGATTTAGAGGCATTCTTCGCTGTGCGAGGCGCGCGCGTTAAGGCTTTCTTCACGCGCTCTCGACGCATCAAGCGGAGATTCGTGTGATGTGCCCGTGATGGAAGAAATGGCACCGCTGTCATTGGCAGCAGCTGTCAGCGGACGTGTCGCAACCATGGCGACGCCGTCATCGCGAAGCTTGTCGCGCCGTAGCTTTAGCAAAGGCGGAAGCCTTGGCGAGACGACAAAGCAATCCATCTCTCCTCACGCAGAGCGGTGGACGATTTTACTTCGTGCGTCATTGCGCAAAGAAGATTCCACTTCGCATCGCGCCTCGATCGCGGTCTAAATCTCAATTCGATGCTTCGATACCAAGTCGGCGAAATGCACTGATGCGTCGCTTAACGCGAGAGCTCGCGTGTTGCTTTCCGAAATTGGTCCAGCGCTCACGACATGAATGTGCGACGCATGCAACCAGAGCTATCATCTCGGTAGCCAGTTTGCTGGCCAAACAAAAACGGCCGGGTCATCCGACCCGGCCGTTCAAAACGTATTCCGCGTCTGATCTAGCTCAGCTCGCCTTCTTCACGAACACCGGCTTGCCGACCTTCTTCTCGATCGCACGCTTGAGATCCAGCGCACGGGGCGACAGCACCTCGGCCTTGGCTTTGAGCAGGTAGGCGTCGAGGCCGCCATTGTGGTCGACGCTCTTGAGCGCGTTGGTCGAGACGCGCAGGCGCACGTTGCGGCCGAGCGCATCCGAGATGAAGGTCACGTTGGCCAGGTTCGGCAGGAAGCGCCGCTTGGTCTTGATGTTCGAGTGGCTCACCTTGTGGCCCGTCTGGGGGCCCTTGGCCGTCAGTTCGCAGCGCCGGGACATTACCAAAATCCTTATTGCATCCCCGCTTCCGGCGGCACGTGCGATCACGCGGCCCGCGCGGGGGTTTTGAATTCGCGTCCATTTTCCAGGAACCGCGGGTGTATAGGGGCAGAATACCCAAGCGTCAAGATTATATCGCCGCATAACCGTACCGGGAAATGGCGGTTCATAAGCGCTACCAGCCACTTAACGGCGGATATGGCAACCATATAAAGGGCGTATTCGGCTGCAAGTCTTGGTTCCATAACAGATGCGCACGTTGTCCGGCCGAATTGAAGGACCAAATGGACAGCGAACAGAGCGCCGATAGCAGGACCGTCAGGTAGGTTAAGTGACCACCGCCATTGCTCTTTTGCCCCCGCTCGGCCGGCTCATCGGCCTGTGCGCTGGTGCCCTCTTGCTGTTTTGCGCCGAGCGCGCGAGCGCGCAAGGGCGGCTCGACGCCCATTACGAGGCGACGCTCGCCGGTATCCCGGTCGGCAAGGGCACCTGGACCATCGAAATCGGCGACGACACCTTCTCGGCCACGGCCCAGGGCGGCACCGCGGGCCTCCTGAAGGCGTTCTCCGGCGGCAGCGGCGGGGGCGCTTCGCAGGGCCGCGTCGTCAACGGCGCGCTGGTGGCCTCCTCCTACACCGCGACCACCACCACCTCGAAGAAATCGGAGACGATCCGGATGGTGCTGGCGGGTGGCGGCATCAAGGAATCGACCATCGAGCCGGAGCCGCCGGTCGATGCCGACCGCCTGCCGGTCTCCGAGGCGCAGAAGAAGAACGTGTTTGATCCGATGACCGGCTCGTTCCTGCGCGCGCCCGGCAATGCCGAACTGATGAGCCCGGATGTCTGCCGGACCGGCGCCGGCGTGTTCGACGGCCGCATGCGCTACGACCTCAAGCTCGATTTCAAGCGCGTCGAGATCGTCAAGGCCGAGCGCGGCTATCACGGCCCGGCGCTGGTCTGCGCGCTCTATTTCGTGCCTGTTTCGGGCTACATCCCGGATCGCCCGGTCATCAAATATCTCGCCGCCCAGCGCAACATCGAGATCGCCTTCGTGCCGATCGCGGGCACCCGCCTTCTGGTGCCGTTCCGCATGACGATCCCGACCCCGCTCGGCCAAGCCATGCTGGAAGCCACCTCGTTCGTCACCACCGCCGCGCCGCCGCGCGTGGCGAAGACGCAGTAAAGGATCTCTTCCCTTCTCCCCTTGTGGGAGAAGGTGGCGCGGATGCAATCCGCGCCGGATGAGGGGTTCTCTCCGCGGAAACAGACCCCTCACCCGGCTTCGATGCTACCGCATCGAATCCACCCTCTCCCACAGGGGGAGAGGGTACTTCGTAGACACTGCGCGAGCGCGAGGGAATGCAACAAACGTCACCGGAATCCAGTTGACTCTTGCTCGCTTCTGATTCGACTCGGCCGCCTCTGGAACTTAAGGAATTCAGTCCGCATATCCTGTGCTTGTGGAGCCCTCTCAAACTTGATCTAGTGCCGCCGCCGTCAGCCTGCCCGAGATGTTGCGGTGAACGTTTCAGGTCTGGAATGGAGTCACTGATTCGGGCGCGATTCGTTCCGGAGTCGTTCCGAAGCTTAAGGGCGGCGCAGAAAGCGTCGCATTGTGAGACAGATTTTGCGAAAGGACGCGTGAAGGAGTGAAGACCAAGGCGTCAATCCCTCACCGTCACCCTGAGGAGGCCGCGCAGCGGCCGTCTCGAAGGGCGACAGCCCCGCTCTGTCCGCGAGAGGAAAGTCCGACCAACGCGCGCCGATAAATCTCGGCCGTTCATCCTTCGAGACGCGCTTCGCGCTCCTCGCAGGTGCAACGGCGAATTCGCCGTTGTACCGGGGATGACGGATCGACTATCGCCAACAAATCAAGAAACACCTGCAAAATATGGCTTTCTCAACTTCGTTCGGAAATGACCGCGTGCCCGGCGCAGGCGTCACTGCGGTGCTGGGGCCGACCAACACCGGCAAGACGCATCTCGCGATCGAGCGCATGCTGGCGCATTCGTCCGGCCTGATCGGGCTGCCGCTGCGGCTGCTCGCGCGCGAGGTCTACAACAAGATCGCGGCCCGCGCCGGCGTCGACAACGTCGCGCTGATCACCGGCGAAGAGAAGATCAAGCCGAAGGCGCCGCGCTTCTGGGTCTCGACCGTCGAGGCAATGCCGCGCGATCTCGATGTCTCGTTCCTCGCCGTCGACGAGATCCAAATCGCCGCCGATCTCGAGCGCGGGCACGTGTTCACCGACCGCATGCTCAACCGCCGCGGCCGCGACGAGACGCTGCTGCTCGGCGCAGCCACAATGCGGCCGATCATCGAGCGGCTCTTGCCCGGCGCCTCGATCGTCACGCGGCCGAGGCTCTCGCAGCTCGAGTTCGCCGGCGACCGCAAGATCACGCGGCAGCCGCGACGCACCGCCATCGTCGCGTTCTCGGCCGACGAGGTCTATGCGATCGCCGAATTGATCCGACGCCAGCATGGCGGCGCGGCCGTGGTGCTGGGCTCGCTCTCGCCCCGCACACGCAATGCGCAGGTCGAGATGTTCCAGAATGGCGACGTCGATTATCTCGTTGCCACCGACGCGGTCGGCATGGGGCTCAATCTCGACGTCGATCACGTCGCCTTCGCCTCCGACCGCAAATATGACGGCTATCAGTTCCGCCGGCTGACGCCGGCCGAATTCGCGCAGATCGCGGGCCGCGCCGGCCGTGCCACGCGCAACGGCACCTTCGGCACCACGGGCCGCTGCGCACCGTTCGAGCCGGAGCTCGTCAATGCGCTGCAGAACCACACCTTCGACAGCGTCAAGATGCTGCAATGGCGCAACGCCAAGCTCGATTTCGCCTCGCTCGGCGCATTGCAGGTGTCGCTGGCTCTAACGCCCAATCATGAGGCACTGACGCGGGCCCCGGTGGCCGAGGACCTGCGGGTGCTCGAACATGTCGCACGCGACGCCGAGGTGCGCGAATTCGCGCATGGGGCGGCCGCGGTGGAGCGGCTGTGGGAGGCTTGCCAGGTTCCGGACTACCGAAAGCTGGCGCCGGCCGCCCATGCCGAACTCGTGACCACGCTGTATGGCTTCCTGATGCAAAAGGGGCGTATCCCTGACGCATGGTTTGCCGCCCAGGTCGACCAGGCCAACCGGACCGACGGCGATATCGACACGCTATCGGGCCGGATCGCGCAAATCCGGACCTGGACCTTCGTTGCCAACCGGCCCGACTGGCTCTACGACCCGGACCACTGGCAGGGGATCACGCGCGATCTCGAAAATAAATTATCCGATGCGCTGCATGAACGGCTCACGGAGCGTTTCGTTGACAGGCGGACCAGTGTATTGATGCGCCGCCTGCGGGAGAACTCAGTTTTGAATACGGAAATTGGCAAGACCGGTGAAGTGATCGTGGAAGGCCACGCGATTGGCCGGCTCGATGGTTTCACCTTCGCACCTGATGCGGCCGAGGCCGGCAGCGACGCCAAGGCGCTGCAAGCCGCCGCCCAGCAGGTGCTGGCGCGCGAGATCGATACCCGTGCCGAGAAACTGGGCGCCGCCCCCGACGAGCAGTTCGTGCTGACCTCCGATGGCACCATCCGCTGGACCGGCGATGCGGTGGCCAAGCTGGTGGCCGCCGACGACGCGCTACATCCGCGGCTGCGCATCATTTCCGACGAGCGGCTCACCGGCGCCTCGCGCGAGGCCGTGCAGACCCGGCTCGATCTCTGGCTCAAGACGCATATCGAGAAGCTGCTCGGGCCGCTGTTCGAACTGTCCAAGGCCGAGGATATCCAGGGCATCGCGCGCGGCATCGCCTTCCAGCTCGTCGAGGCGCTCGGTGTGCTCGAACGCAGCAAGATCGCCGCCGAGATGAAAGATCTCGACCAGCCCTCGCGCGCGGCGCTGCGCAAATACGGCGTGCGCTTCGGCGCCTATCACATCTATTTCCCGCAACTGCTGAAGCCCGCGGCGCGCTCGCTGGCCTCGCTGCTGTGGGCCGAGAAGCAGAGCAATGTCGACATGGGCGCGCTGTCGAATGTGCAGCATCTCGCCTCCAGCGGCCGCACCTCGTTCCCGGTCGACAAGGCCCTGCCGCGCGACGGCTATCGCGTGCTCGGCTATCGCCAGTGCGGCGAGCGCGCGGTGCGCGTCGATATTCTCGAGCGGCTCGCCGATCTGATCCGCCCGGCGCTGGCCTGGCGCGAGACCTCGCCGGGCGAGAAGCCCGCCGGTGCGTTCGATGGCCGCGGCTTTGTCGTCACCCAGGCGATGACCTCGCTGACCGGCTCCGCCGGTGAGGATTTTGCCTCGATCCTGCGCGCGCTCGGCTACCGCATGGACCGTCGTCCGCCGCTGCCGCCGAAGGCTGTCGAGATTGCGCCTGCCGAGGCCACCGAGACCGTCGCTGCGGAGACGCCGCCGGCCGAGGCGACGTCCGACGCCGCCGCAGACGCGCCGGTCGATGCCGCCGCTGAGGTGGTGGCCGATGCGCCGGAGGCTGCCGCTGAGCCCGAGGCCGAAGCTGCTGTCGACCAGCCGGTATCCGGCGATCCCGCGCCGTCGGCCGCGCTGCTGCCCGACGTCGGCTTTGCCGAGGTGGTCGCCAGCGAAGCGACGCCCGTCGTTATCGAGAGCCAGCAGGATGCGGTGGCCGAGCGCGCCGCGCCGGTTGATGAACCCGCTGTTGCCGAAGCGCCCGCTGCCGAAGTTGCAGCAGAGCCCGCGCCTGCCGTGGAAGCCGCAGCGGAGACGTCGCCTGAGGCCGCCGCAGAGACACCGTCAGAGCCCGTCGCCGACGCGCCTGCGGAGGCCGCGAGCGCTGACGCTGCGCCCGCCGAGGCCGCGCCTGCTGCCGCGGAAACGCCGGCCGAGCCGCAAATGGTCGAAGTCTGGCGGCCCGGCGGCCGCTCCGACGAGCGCCGTCCGCATCATCGCGGCCACGACCGCAACCGCGGCCGTCATCAGAACAAGCCCGCCGAGGGCGCACAGGCCGCGGAAGGCGGCGGCGAGGGCGAGAAGCGCGAGCATCATCGCCGGCCGCGCCGTCACCAGGATTTCCGCGTTCCGCGCCCAGCTGCGCCCGCTGACGGCGCTGCGCCGGCCGCTGCCGCGCCTGCCGATGGCGCGCCGCGCGAGGACAAGGGCCAGCGCCGCGAGCGCTTCGAGGGCAAGGGTCGCGATGAGCGTCGCCGCGATAACAAGTTCGGCGGCGGCGATCGCAAGGGCGGTGATCGGGACCGCGGCGGCCGCGATTTCGGCAAGGGCGGCCGCGACAAGCGCGAGGGCGGCCCGTCGCATCGGCCCTACGCGTCGAGCGCGCCGCGCGAGCGCGACCGTCCGATCGATCCGAACTCGCCATTCGCCAAGCTCGCTGCCCTGAAAGAGCAGCTTGCCGGCCGGAAGGAATAATCCAACCCCTTGGTCTGACGCTTGGACAGACAGCGGCTCGACAAATGGCTGTGGCACGCGCGCCTGGTGAAGGCCCGCACCAGCGCGGCTGAACTCGTCGCATCAGGTCATGTCCGCATCAACGGCACGCGCGAGAAATCGCCGGGCCATGCCGTGAAGGCGGGTGACGTCATCACCGTCGCGCTCGACAACAGCGTCCGCGTGCTGAAGGTAATCGGCTTTGCCGAGCGGCGCGGCGATGCCAGTTCGGCGCGTGTGCTGTATGAGGATTTGCAGGCCGGCAATTTGCAAGCAGGCAAGGAGTAGTTATCTAGCGGATGCTATCCCAATTTGGGGTGGCAGGCGCGTGAGAATACTGGCGTTTTTCAGGTGCGGCTTCCCTTGCGGCCCCGGTATTCCTGCGCTACGCAACCCCAGAAAAATCGATCGTTCCGGAGTTTTGGATGACCTACGTCGTCACTGAAGCCTGCATCAAGTGCAAATATACCGACTGCGTCGAGGTCTGCCCCGTCGATTGCTTCTACGAGGGCGAGAACATGCTGGTCATCCATCCTGACGAATGCATCGATTGCGGCGTGTGCGAGCCCGAATGCCCGGCTGACGCCATCAAGCCGGACACCGAGCCGGGGCTGGAGAAGTGGCTCGAGGTGAACACCGAGTACGCCAAGAGCTGGCCGAATATCACCCAGAAGAAGGACTCGCCCGAGGACGCCAAGGAGTGGGAAGGCAAGGAAGGCAAGTTCGAGAAATATTTTTCTCCGAATCCGGGCAGCGGCGACTGATTCGCTGGCGTTTGCCAATAACCGTCGGACTACCCCGATAGGGGCGAGACTGGACCCGCGGCGGCCTCCGTTCGGCCGCCGATTTAACCCTAATGACGGACATATGACCTGAGGATGCCCTGTTATGCCCGGAATCGGGCGTAAACCATTGATTTTTGCGGAAAATGTGCTATATCTGCACCATTACAGGCCAAGAACCCCCTGCCATGCGTACCTTGTGGCTTCGAGGTTCCCGCAAACATCGAACAGGGGCGTGGCAGTTTCCGCGCGCAGGCTGTGTCACAGAAAACGCGTAAAAAGAGTGCTTCAAAGACGACAAAGAAAGCCGCTGTCGTTGCTCGCAGCGCAACCAAGGGCCGTGCCAAGGCGCCCGTGAAGGGGGCCAAGAAGGCGGCGGCTGCAAAGTCCTCAAAGAACAAAAGAAGCGTGATGCCAGAAAAGACTGCCAAGACTGCCGCGAAAGCGGCAGCTGCGAAGCCCGCTGCTGCGAAGGTCGCCCCCAAGACTGCTGCTGTCGCGCCGAAGCCGGCCGCCCCGAAGACTGCCGTCCCCGCCGCTGCTCCGAAGGTTGCCGCCAAGCCGGCCGCCGCGCCGCGCGTCGAGGAGCCGAAGAAGGTCGTGACCCAGCGCCAGGGCTTCAAGGCCAACGAATTCGTCGTCTATCCCGCTCACGGCGTCGGCCAGATCCTCGCGATCGAGGAGCAGGAGATCGCGGGCGCCAAGCTCGAGCTGTTCGTGATCAATTTCATGAAGGACAAGATGACGCTGCGCGTCCCGACGGCGAAGGTCGCCAATGTCGGCATGCGCAAGCTGTCGGAGCCGGCGCTGGTCAAGAAGGCGCTGGAGACGCTGAAGGGCCGCGCCCGCGTCAAGCGCACCATGTGGTCGCGCCGCGCCCAGGAATACGAAGCGAAGATCAATTCGGGCGACATCGTCGCGATCGCCGAGGTGGTCCGCGACCTCTATCGTTCGGAATCGCAGCCCGAGCAGTCCTACTCTGAACGCCAGCTCTATGAAGCGGCGCTCGACCGTCTGTCGCGCGAGATCGCTGTTGTGCAGCACTCGACCGAGACCGAGGCGATCAAGGAGATCGAAGGCCAGCTCGCCAAGAGCCCGCGCCGCGGCGCCAAGGCGGAAGCCGAGGGTGAAGGCGAGGGCGATGCCGACGGTGAGGATGCCGATGGCGACGATACCGCCGTCGAAGACGAAGCCGCCTAAGCAGCGCTGCAGGTTTTCGAAAAGCCCGGTCGCAAGACCGGGCTTTTTGTTTTCGTGGACACACCGTCGCGGCGGCAACGCGGTCTTGCATGCGGGCTTTGCCGCAATCGCCCCTTGGCTGATCGCCGCGACTCATGACCTGCTGCGCCGCGCCGGCGGCGAGATCGCGGAGCCGGCGAGGGGCGCGGCATGCTTGCAGGACGGTCGCTGGGGCGTGGTTACGACTGGCTATGGACCGCGTTCGCGGTCTCGACCTTCGGGACCTGGATCGCCTTCGATGCGTTCCCGCTGCTTGCGATCCTGGTGCTGCATGCAAGGCCGGAGGCGGTCTCGGCGCTCGCTGCCGTGGGGCTGCTGGCCGGGGCCGCGGTCGCGGTGCCGCTCGGGCCCTGGATCGAATTCCGCTGCAAGCGGCCGGTGATGATCGCGATGGATCTGATCCGCTTCGCCGCGACGATCAGCGTTCCCATCGCGTTCGTGCTGGGACGGTTGACCTTCGTCCAGCTCGTCGTCGTCGCCGTCATCATGGCCGCCGCGGACATCGCGTTCCGTGCGGCGAGCGGCGCCTGCCTGAAGGCACTGGTCAAGCCGGACGATCTGGTAATCGCGAACGGGCGGCTCGAAGCCACGACCTGGACTGCCACCGCGATCGGCCCGCCGCTCGGGGGTGCTGCGATCGGAGTGCTCGGCCCGGTGGTGACCGTGGTCGCCAACGCGATCAGCTTTCTGCTCTCGGCGCTGGCCATCCGGCGGATCGGCGGAAGCGAGCCTGCGCCCGCCCAGCGCCAGGCGCAGGGATTTCGCGCGGCAGAGCTGGTCGAGGGATGGCGGGCGATCCTCGCGCATCCGGTGCTCCGTCTGCTGTTCTTCAACACCGTGCTGGTCAATGGCCTGATCATGGCGACGGCGCCGCTGCTCGCGGTGCTGATGCTGCGCGATCTCGGCTTTGCGCCCTGGCAGTACGGGCTCGCATTCGGGGCGCCCTGTATCGGCGGCCTGCTCGGCGCACGGCTCGCGCCTGCGCTGGCCGCACGATTCGGGCAGCACAATGTGCTGCTCGCGGCCGGTACGCTGCGTGCGTGCTGGTCGCTCGGCCTCGCCTTCATGCCGAACGGCGCGGCGGGCATCGCCGTCGTCTTTGTGCTTCAGTTCGGTCTCGTCACCTGCGCCGGCATCTTCAATCCGGTGTTTGCGGCCTATCGCCTGGCCCAGATCGAGATGGAGCGGACCGCACGCGTGCTCTCGGCCTGGACGATCACCAGCAGCGCAACCATCGCGATGCTGACGGCGCTCTGGGGCCTGCTGGCGGGCTTCGCCGGTGTCCGGACGGCGATCGCGCTGAGCGGACTGCTCTTGCTGGCGACGCCGCTGCTGCTGCCGCGCCGTGTGCTCAATACGAGTGCTGCTTGATGCCCCAGCGGCCGTTCTCTGAGGTGACGATCCACAGATTGCGGTGACGGCTGGCAATCGATCCGTCGGCGCGATCGCGGCTGTATTCGAGCACGAGATGCACTTTGCGCGGACGGGCTACGGGCAGTCTATTGTACCCGTCATCCTGAGGTGCGAGCGGAGCGAGCCTCGAAGGATGCACGGCCCGGATATTTCCAAGCGCTCGCGGATATAGCAGGGCCGTCGCCCTTCGAGACGCGCTGCGCGCTCCTCCAGCGACAAAGGCAGAGCCTTTGCGCGGGGGTGACGGTGACGCACTTTCGCGTCGCTGATTCCGCTAGCGACTACCTTACTTCACCCGCTGCTTCTCGAGCTTGCGCGCCAGGGTGCGGCGATGCATGCCGAGGCGGCGGGCGGCCTCGGAGATGTTGAAATCGGTCTCCATCAGGGTCTGGTGGATGCGCTCCCATTCCAGCGTCTTGATCGAGGTCGGCCGCGCGCCGACCTCGATGGCGGCGTTGCCTTGCGCTTTAAGGAACGCGGCCTCGATGTCGTCGGTGTTCGACGGCTTGGCCAGATAATGGCAGGCGCCGAGCTTGATCGCCTCCACCGCGGTCGCGATGCTGGCAAATCCGGTCAGCACCACGATCAGCATGTCAGGATCATGGGCGTGCAGCGCCTCGACGCAGGCAAGGCCCGACGCGCCGCCGGCGAGCTTCAGGTCGACGACGGCATAGCCGGGCGATTGCTGCTCGAGCAGCTCGCGAACCTCGTCGAGCGAGGCCGACACCGCGACGCCGTAACCGCGGCGCTCGAACGAGCGCTTCAGCGTGCGGGCAAAGCCCGCATCGTCCTCGACGATCAGGAGCTGGCGTTCATCCGTCAAGAGGGTCTCCGATCGCAAGCGTCGAGAGCGGCAGCTCGAGTTTGACCGCGGCGCCGATGTCCGGCCGGTTGCGCGCCGTCACCACGCCGCCGAGCTTGCGCACCACGTTGACGACCAGGAACAGGCCGAGGCCGCTGCCGGAGCTGCCCTTGGTGGACTGATACGGCTTGCCGACATGCGCCAGCATCTCGCGCGAGAAGCCCGGGCCGCGATCGGTCACCGACAGCACAAGCTTGTCGGCATTGCGTTCGGCCATCAGCTCGATCCAGTCACGCGAGACCTCGGCGGCATTGTCGAGCACGTTGAAGATCGCCTGCTTGAGCGCGATGTCGGAGACGATCGCCAGATCGGCGCCGAAGGCGTTGCGGAAATACAGCGTCGCCGACGGCCGCGTCGTCCGCCATTCCTCCACCAGCGCCGTCAGGAACGCCGCGACCGTGGTCGGCGAGGAGCCTTCGCCGCGGGCTTCGCCGGCCGACAGCAGGATGCCGGTCACGATCGACTTGCAGCGCTGCACCGAGATCTCCATCTCGCCGAGGTCCTGCGACAGCTCGGGATCGGAGGCGAGCGCCGGCATCCGGCGCCAGTCGCCCAGGATGACCGAGAGCGAGGCGAGCGGCGTGCCGAGCTCATGCGCGGCGCCTGAGGCCAGAAGGCCCATCTGCACGATGTGGTCCTGCTCGGCCGCGTGCTGGCGCAGCGCCGCGAGGCGGAGGTCGCGGTCGCGCAGGTTGCGGTTGATCCGGGTCATGAACACCACGAGCAGCACGGCGTCGAGCACGAGCCCGATGAACGTGCCGGCGATGTAGAGATTGAAGGCTTCGGCAAAGCCCTGCGGCAGCTCCAGTGGCCGATAGTAGCTGGTCAGCCAGGCGAAGTTCATGCACACCAGCGCCACCAGCGACCAGGTCGAGGGCGCATCGAGCAGCACCGCTCCGAGCGTCACCTGCAGCAGATAGAGCGACGTGAAGGGATTGGTGGCGCCGCCGCTGAGATAGAGCAGGGCGGTCAACGCCGCAACGTCGAGCGCCAGCGCGACCAGCAGCTCGCGGTTGTTGATGTCGGCGCGGTAGCGCAGCCACAGCAGGCTGACGAGGTTGAGCGCGACCAGCCCGAAGATCACGGCGGCCATCGGCAGCAGCGGCAGCGCGACGCCCATCCAGAACTGCACGAAGCCGATGGTGGCGATCTGCCCGATCACGGCGATCCAGCGCAGCTGGACCAGCAGGGCCATGTTCTTGCGATTGGTCGCGAGGTCGGCGGGCGCTGCGAGATCGAATGGCATGCCGGCAGCCGCACGCAAGGCGGACGGCATCACGGCCGTGGCGTTTTCGTCATGCAGATCCGATGTGCGCTCGAGCATCTGGGCCTGTGTCGCGAGACAGATTGCGGGCTGCGCCGATCAGGCGGCGCACGGCGGCGCGCCTTGAGCCCCACCATGGATCGGAGGCGCCGGCGCGGCCCCTGCCGCTGATGACGCGCAGGAGCGCACCGGCCAGCATAAAGGCCAGCGCGAACCATGTCAGCGCGTAAATCAGGTGGCTGTTCGGAAACCGCACGATCGTGAGCCCGCCGATGGGGGTGCCGCCCGGATTGGGCGTCGCATCGGCGTCGATGAAGAAGGGGGCTACCTGCGACAACCCGTGCAAGGCAGCGATCGCGGCGACGTCGCGCGAATACCAACGGCCGGCCGAAGCGTCATTGTTGCGCAGGAAGCCGCCCTTGGGCTCCGACATCCGCAACAGCCCGGTGACGCTGACCACGCCCTGCGGGATGCCGTCGCGCCGTGTCGCGGGATCGCGCCTGTCCGGCGGAACGAAGCCGCGATTGACCAGCACCGTGGTTCCGTCAGCCATTTGCAGCGGGGTCAGCACCCAGAAGCCAGGGCCGTCAGTGGTGACGGCCTGCACCAGCGTCTCGTCGGCGTTGAGGAAGGTGCCGCGCACCGTGACGCGGCGATATTCGTCGCTCGCGGCCGTGACCGCAGGCCATGACGAGAGAGGCGGCGGCGCTGTCGGCGCCGCATGCATGCGCTGTTCGACCCGTTCGATCAGCGCCAGCTTCCAGGTCCTGCGTTCGATCTGCCAGATACCGAGCGCGCCCAGCAGCACCACGCCCAGCATGCCGAGCGTGAGCAGCACGTAGCGACGGAGAGTAAAGTTGCGGCCGCGTCGGGACCGCACTCCCTCTCCCGCTTGCGGGGGAGGGTTGGGGTGGGGGTATTGCCGCGAATCGGAAGGATCATTGAGTGGAGAGAGCCCCCACCCGCCACGCGCTGCGCGCGCCATAGCCGAAGCTTTGCTTCGGCGTCCCTCAAGGACGGCCGCCAAAGGCGGCCTATGCTCCCCCGCAAGCGGGAGAGGTGAAGAGGGGGCTGGGGCGCCCCGCTTCGTCACGGCATCTGGCTCATGTCGTGGATCGGCATCATGTTGACGTTGAGATGATGCATGACCCACAGCGAGCCGGTCAGCGCGATCACCACCATGATCACGGTGAAGATCATCGCCATCATGGTCCAGCCGTTCTCGGACCGCGTGTTCATGTGCAGGAAGTACACCATGTGCACGACGATCTGCACCGCGGCGAGCACCAGCACGATCAGTGCGGTGACCTGCTTGTCGGCGATGGCGCCGGTCATGACCAGCCAGAACGGCACCGCGGTGAGGGCGACCGAGAGGCCGAAGCCGATCAGATAGCTCTTCAGCGAGGCGTGCGCCGCGCCGCCATGATCGTCATGGCCATGGCCGGCATTGGCTTCGAGAGTATGAGCCTCAGCGTGAGCTTTTGTTGTCATCGCAGCATTCCCAGGAGGTAGACGAAGGTGAAGACGCCGATCCAGACCACGTCGAGGAAGTGCCAGAACATCGAAAGGCACATCAGCCGCCGCCGGTTGGCTTCGGTGAGGCCGAAGCGCGCGGTCTGCACCATCAGCGTCACCAACCAGACCAGGCCGAAGGTGACGTGCAGGCCGTGGGTGCCGACCAGCGTGAAGAACGACGACAGGAAGGCGCTGCGCTGCGGCGTCGCGCCCTCATGGATCATGTGGGCGAACTCGGTGAGCTCGATGCCGAGGAAGGCGAGGCCGAACAGTCCGGTGATGGCGAGCCAGGCCTGCGTCGCGCCGATCCTCGATTTCTCCATCGTCAGCATGGCGAAGCCATAGGTGATCGAGGAGAGCAGCAGCATCGTGGTGTTGAGCGCCACCAGCTTGAGGTCGAACAGGTCCTTCGGCGCCGGGCCGGCGGCATAGTTGCCGCCGAGCACGCCATAGGTCGCAAACAGCATCGCGAAGATGAGACAGTCGCTCATCAGGTAGATCCAGAAGCCCAGCATGGTGCTGGCGCCTTCCGGATGCGCGTGCTCGTCGATGACGTGAAAGACCGGTTCGGAGCTTTGTGTGGAGACGGTAGCAATGGTCATGTCTGGGCTCCCGCGGTGAGGACGCGCGTCCGCGCATCTTCGGTCCGCACCACCTCATCCGCCGGGATGTGGAAGTCGCGGTGATAGTTGAAGGTGTGGCCGATCGCGACCGCGAGCAGCGCAACGAAGCTGACGGAGGCAAGCCACCAGATGTACCAGATCAGGCCGAATCCCATCACCGTCGCGAGGCCGGCGAGGATGACGCCGGTGCCGGTGTTGGAGGGCATGTGGATCGGCTTGAAGCCTGTCAGCGGCCGCCTGTAGCCGCGGCGCTTCATGTCCCACCAGGCATCGTTGTCGTAGACCACCGGAGTAAAGGCGAAGTTGTAGTCCGGCGGCGGCGAGGAGGTCGCCCATTCCAGCGTGCGCGCGTCCCAGGGATCGCCGGTGGTGTCCTTCAGCTCTTCGCGGCGCAGGATGCTGACCGCGAACTGCACCAGCATCGCACCGATGCCGAGCAGGATCAGGAAGGCGCCGAAGGCCGCGATGACGAACCAGATCTGCAGGCTGGGATCGTCGAACACGCGAAGCCGGCGGGTCACGCCCATCAGGCCGAGCACGTAGAGCGGCATGAAGGCGAAGTAGAAACCCGAGACCCAGAACCAGAACGACAGCTTGCCCCAGAACGGATCGAGCCTGAAGCCGAACGCCTTCGGGAACCAGTAATTGATGCCGGCGAACAGGCCGAACAGCACGCCGCCGATGATCACGTTGTGGAAATGCGCGATCAGGAACAGGCTGTTATGCAGCACGAAATCGGCCGGCGGCACCGCGAGCAAGACGCCGGTCATGCCGCCGATCACGAAGGTCAGCATGAACGCCACCGTCCACATCATCGGCAGCTCGAAGCGGATGCGGCCGCGATACATCGTGAACAGCCAGTTGAACATCTTCGCGCCCGTCGGGATCGAGATGATCATGGTGGTGATGCCGAAGAACGAGTTGACGCTGGCGCCGGAGCCCATCGTGAAGAAGTGGTGCAGCCAGACCAGATAGGACAGGATGGTGATGACGACGGTGGCGTAGACCATCGAGGTGTAGCCGAACAGCCGCTTGCCGGAGAACGTCGCGGTCACCTCCGAGAAGATGCCGAACGCCGGCAGCACCAGGATGTAGACCTCGGGATGGCCCCAGATCCAGATCAGGTTCACGTACATCATCGGGTTGCCGCCGAAGTCGTTCGTGAAGAAGTTGGTGCCGACGTAGCGGTCGAGCGACAGCAGCGCCAGCACCGCGGTCAGCACCGGGAAGGAGGCGACGATCAGGACGTTGGTGCAGAGCGAGGTCCAGGTGAACACCGGCATCTTCATCATCGTCATGCCCGGCGCGCGCAGCTTGACGATGGTGCAGACCAAATTGATGCCCGATAGTGTCGTGCCGACGCCAGCGACCTGTAGTCCCCATATGTAATAGTCGACGCCGACGTCAGGACTGTAGCCGATGTTGGACAGCGGCGGGTAGGCGAGCCAGCCGGTGCGGGCGAATTCGCCGACGAACAGCGACATCATCACCAGCACGGCGCCGCCGACCGTCATCCAGAAGCTGAAATTGTTGAGGAAGGGGAAGGAGACGTCGCGGGCGCCGATCTGCAGCGGCACCACGTAATTCATCAGGCCGGTGACCAGCGGCATCGCCACGAAGAAGATCATGATCACGCCGTGGGCGGTGAAGACCTGGTCGTAGTGATGGGCCGGGAGGTAGCCGTCGGAGCCGCCAAAGGCGATCGCCTGCTGCAGGCGCATCATCAGCGCGTCCGCGAAGCCGCGCAGCAGCATCACGATGCCGAGGATCATGTACATGATGCCGATGCGCTTGTGGTCGACGGTGGTGAACCACTCGCGCCACAGATAGGTCCAGAGCCGGAAGTAGGTGACGATCGCGAACAGCGCCAGCCCACCGGTCGCGACCACCGCGAAGGTGCCGACCAGGATCGGCTCGTGCAGCGGCAGCGCGTCCAGATTGAGGCGGCCGAAGATCATCTTGATGAGATCGGGATTCATGCGGCGCTCCTCAGGAGTCTGATTTTGGGCGCTGGCCGAGCAGCAAGGATGTCGATGACGGATGGGCGGGCGAGAACGGCGGGCGCTTCAGCCCGACACCGCGCAGCGGCGTCAGGTCGAGCGGCGCGAGAACGTCGCGCGACGGCGCGTCCTTGATCTCGTCCATCGCGCAGATGCCGGCGACGAAGGTCGGCTCAGCGCCGAGCGGCGCGCCGCGGCGGGCGTATTTGTCGTAAGTCAGCGGCAGCGTGTTGTTGAGGCCTTCGCGGCCGAGGCCGCCCTTGGCGTCGATCGCCATCATCTCGCTCATGCACATCTTGCCAGGCTCGACGCACATGTTGAGGATCGCCTTGTAGAGATCACGATCGACCGAGCGATAGAGACGGACCGGATCGTTCTGGCTCGGACGCTCGAGCTGCAGATAGTCGGTGCGGCCGAGCATGCTGCCGCTGGCCCTGGCGGTGCCGATCCACTTGTCGAAATCGGCGTTCGACAGGCTCTTGAACTCGAAGTGCATGCCGGAGAAGCCGGCGCCGCTGTAATTGGCGGAGAAGCCTCTGTAAGTGCCTTCCTTGTTGGAGACCGCGTGCAGCTTGGTCTCCATGCCGGGCATCGCGTAGATCTGGCCGGCGAGGGCGGGGATGTAGAACGAGTTCATCACGGAAGACGCCGTGATGCGGAAGCGGATTGGGCGGTCGACGGGAGCTGTGAGCTCGTTGACGGCGGCGACGCCGTAGTCCGGGTAGATGAACAGCCACTTCCAGTCGAGCGCGACCACCTCGACATTGAGCGGGGCGTCCTTGCTCTCGATCGGCTTGTCGGCGGCGATGCGGCCGAGCGAGCGGTAGGGATCGAGCAGATGCGTGCCCATCCAGGTCAGCGCACCCAGGCAGATGATGATCAGAAGCGGCGCCGACCAGATCACGAGCTCGAGCTGGGTCGAGTGATCCCACTCCGGCTCGTAGGGGGCTGCGGTATTGGACTGGCGGTAGCGCCAGGCGAAGAGGACGGTCAGCGCCATCACCGGAAGCACGATGATGAGCATCAGGACGGTGGAGATCACGACGAGGTCGCGCTGTTGCACGGCGACGTCGCCGGCAGGGGCCAGGACGACGAAATCGCACCCGCCAAGGAGCGCCGCGAACGGCAATAAGGCCAATAATTTCAAGGCGCGCACGGCTCACCCCACTGGAATTTTATGAGTTCCGCCAAGGGGTAGCTGCGATGCAGCAAGGTTGACATTGGACAATTTGTCCAATGTTGCACTGCGGGATAGGCCGTCAGAAGGTGAGGTGGACCGCGTGGCAAAGGCTGCCCGTGGCCTCATGTGGTTTGAGCATGATCTGTTCGGAAAACCGGTTTCCACTTTTCCGGATCAGGCTCCAAAGGACGGTTCTCCGGCGATGGCACAGGCCCCAGCAATGGCTCACGGCACCCCGACCGCGTCAGGTCACGGGCAGGCGAAACCCGGCGAAATCGCCATCGGCGTCATCATCGGGCGCACGTCGGAATTCTTCGACTTCTTCGTCTACGCGATCGCCTCGGTGATCGTGTTCCCGAAGCTGGTGTTTCCGTTCGTCAATGAACTGACCGGCACGCTATATTCATTCGGCATCTTCGCGCTGGCCTTTGCCGCGCGGCCGCTCGGTACCGTCATCTTCATGGCGGTCGACCGCCGCCACGGCAAGGGCGCCAAGCTCGTCATCGCGCTGTTCCTGCTCGGCACCGCCACGGTGGCGCTCGCGTTTCTGCCCGGCTACGACACGATCGGCGTCGCGGCGATCTGGCTGCTCGCTGCCGCGCGCGTCCTGCAGGGCATCGCCTGGGGCGGCGCGTGGGACGGCCTCGCCTCGCTGCTCGCGATGAACGCGCCGGCAAATCGCCGCGGCTGGTACGCGATGGTGCCGCAGCTCGGCGCGCCGCTCGGCCTGATCGTGGCGAGCGCGCTGTTCGCGTTCTTCGCCGGCAACCTCTCGGCGGATGATTTCTTCGATTGGGGCTGGCGCTATCCGTTCTTCGTCGCCTTCGCCATCAACGTGGTGGCGCTGTTCGCGCGGCTGCGCATGGTGGCGACGGATGAGTATTCCGAGCTGTTCGAAAGCCGCGACCTCGAGCCGGCGCGCGTCGGCGAGACCGTGGCGCAGGAGGGCCGCAATATCCTGCTCGGCGCCTTCGCGCCGCTGGCGAGCTTTGCGCTGTTCCACATGGTCACGGTGTTTCCGCTGTCCTGGGTGTTCCTGTTCACCAGGGAAAGCCCGGTGCGCTTCCTGATCATCGAGATGATCGGCGCCATGGTCGGCGTCGTCGCGATCATCGCCTCCGGCATGATCGCCGACCGCGTCGGGCGCAAGCCGCTGTTGCTGGGGTCCGCGGTCGCGATCGCGGTGTATAGCGGCTTTGCCCCGCAGTTGCTCGATGCCGGTGCGTTCGGCGAGACGATCTACATGGTGCTCGGCTTCGTGCTGCTCGGGCTGTCGTTCGGCCAGTCGTCCGGCGCGATCGCCTCGAACTTCGCGCGGACCTATCGCTACACCGCCTCGGCGCTGACCTCGGATTTCGCCTGGCTGTTCGGCGCCGGCTTTGCGCCGCTCGCCGCGCTGCTGCTGGCGACGCATTTCGGCCTGATCTCGGCCGGCGCGTATCTGTTGTCGGGCGCGGTTTGGACGCTGCTCGCGCTGTGGCTGAGCGGCCTGCGCGAAGCGGAAGTCAATTAGCGGACTGCGCGAGGCCGAGGGCTGATCCTAGTAGCCCGGATGAAGCGAAGCGAAATCCGGGACCGCTCTCACCGCGGATGGTTCTGCCCCGGATTTCGCTGCGCTCCATCCGGGCTACGGACTGCATCGTCACTGAAACAGCCCGTCGACGCGGAACGAATAGCCGAGACCGACGATGTAGTTCGGCGAGTTGCGGTTGAGCCCGAACGCGAAATGGAGATCGAGCTGCTGGGTCGGCGTGAGCCGGTACATGCCGCCGGAATTGATCAGCTGGGTCGGCCGCGCGCCTTCGGGATAGTCGCCGACATATTCGGTGAACACGCTGATCCGCTCGGTCAATTTCTTCTCGATCACGAAGGTCGCCTCCGACATGTGCTGGCCGGTTAGCTCGGCGGGGCGGAAGAATTCCGTGAACATGCCGCTGACGCCCCAGCCGTCATGCAGCTCCCATGACCATGGCAGCTGGATGTAGGGCTGCGCGCCGCGCCCGGCGATGGCGGCTGCGCCCGTCGGCAGCGCGACGCCGGCGGTGATCGACAGGTCGAACTTTCCCGGCACCGGGCTGATCTGCCATTTGAGTCCGGGAGCGACGTCGGAGAAGCCCGAGGCGCCCGGCGATCTCATTGTGCCGGTATAGCTCGGCAGGTCGATCAGGACCTCGAGGCAGGGCGCGATGCCGAGCCGCCAGCGGCTGTTGCTGCCGTCGATGCTGCGGCCACTGTTGCGGCCGGTCAGGTTGATGCCGTTTTCGCTCTGCAGGCTCCCGACCGGCACGACGATACTCGAATTGGTGACGTCGGGCCGGTCGGTCGCAATTTCGTCGCTCGGCTTGGGACAACCGTCCGCGCGCGCAGCGGTGGCTGCTGCGAGGGTGAGCGCAGCAAGCACGCACCCGAGTTCGGCAAGTCGAGCGACGGCGCCGAACCGATTGTGAAACACTGGGGATGCTCCAAAAACCCGGCGCCGCTGCGGAGGTGGCAGCTTGAATGTAGATCGGCCGATGACGCGGATATTCCTCGCGGGCGGAAAAAACTTCAACAAGAAGTGCGATTGTCGGCGATCGATGCGGCCGGCGTCCAGCGCAATTGCGGGCGGGCGGAATTTCGGGGAATAGAATGCCAGCCTGGCGGCTCCTGTTGTGGTGGCAAAACAGGAGACCCCCGGAATGACCATTCGTTCGATCGCAGGCGTGCTGGCGCCGCGGCAGGCCAAAATCGCCGCGATGGCGGCCATCGCGATCTTGCTCGCGCTGAACAGCGCCCGCGCGGCGGGTGATCCGGCGCGCGGCGCCACGCTGTACCAGGGCTGCGGCGATTGCCATTCGATCGAGAAGAACGACGTCGGTCCGATGCACAAGGGGGTGGTGGGCCGCCTTGCCGGCTCGGTTGCGGGCTACAATTACTCGCCGGCGCTGAAGGACTCGAAGATCGTGTGGACCGAGGCCAATCTCGACAAATGGCTCACCGGTCCGGACGCGATGGTTCCCGGCACCAAGATGTTCTACGAGGTTCAGGATCCGAAGGACCGCGCCGACATCATCGCCTTCCTCAAGGAGAAGGCGAAGTAGGGTTGCTTGTAGCCCGGATGCAGCGCAGCGAAATCCGGGCCACGCTCTCCGCGGACGCACCTTCCCGGATTGCGCTTCGCTGCATCCGGGCTACGGGCCACGTTGCTTGGCAGCCTCAATCCACCACGATCTTGACGCGGTCGCGCGGCTTCACCTGGGCGTGGGCGTCGAGGCCGTTGAGCACGCGGAAGCGCTCGGCCGGATGATCGACGCCGGCCATGCGATGCGACAGCGATTCCACGGTGTCGCCGGGCTGCACGTTGATGACCTTGATGCGCAGCGGGCGCGCGGCCTGGATCTCGTCGAGGGTCAGGCGGCGGAACGAATTGACGGTCTCGCGCGCGTTGCGCTCGCTCTCGGTGGATTTCTGCTTGGCGGCGAAGATGAAGCGGTAGACGTCGCTGCCGAAGCGCAGCGCGTAGACCTTGAACTGCCACTGGTCGCCATGCGCGGTGGCCGATGCCGCCGGAAAGCCGTTGATGTTGAGGTCCTCGGTCGAGGACTTCTCGACGCCTTCCATCCAGCCGGAATTCAGATAGTCGCCGAGCGACTGCTCGGCCGGCACCCGCACCACGTCGAAGCGCATCGCCTGGCTGCCGCCCTCGCGCACGCCGATCACCGCCTGCGCGGTGTTGTCGAGCGTGAAATTGTCGGGCGCGGTGAAGGTGAAGCCGAGCTTGGGATGCAGGAAGCGGCGGCCGCGCACGAAACCTTCGCTGGGATCCTCGCCATAAACGATGTTGTCGATCGCGGCGAGATAGGTCTCGCGGTCACGCTCGTTGCTTTCGGGCGATGAGTATTGCCGCGCGGTGGTCTGCGCATTGGAGATGCGCTCCGGCGTTGCCGGATGCGACGAGGTGAAGTCTTGCGCGCGCGGATCGAGCGCGGTCTTGCCGATCTTGAGCGCGGCATTGCGCTCCATCGCGGTCAGGAAGCGTGACGCGCCGTAGGGATCGAAATGCGCACGCGCGGCGATGCCGACGCCGATGCCGTCAGCCTCGAACTCCTGCTGCCGCGAGAAGCTCGCCATCGTCAGCTTGGTCTTGGCGAGCGCCAGCGCGGTGAGATCGGGATCGGTGCTCATGTCGGTGACGACGCGCGTCACCACCGCCGCCTGGCGCGCCTGGTCCTCGCGCATCGCGGCATGCTTGGCCAGAACATGCGCCATCTCGTGGCTCAGCACCGAGGAAAGTTCGGAAGTGTCGCTGGCGAGCGCGATCAGGCCGCGCGTGACGTAGAGCTGGCCGGTCGGCAGCGCGAAGGCGTTCACCGCGCCGGAGTTGAGGATCGTGACCTTGTAGGCCTGGTCGGGCCGTTCGGACGCGGCGACCAGCCGGTCGACGGTCTTGCCGATCAGCGCCTCGAGCTTCGGGTCGTCATAGGCGCCGCCATAGGACGACAGGATGCGCTCATGCTCGCGCTCGCTGTTGGGCGTCTGCTGCACCACGCGGTTCGGCTTCACCGGCGCCGCCGCCGCGGTCGGCGCGACCTGCTCGAAGCGGCCGACATTGCCGCAGGCCGACAGTGTCAGGGCCGCGCAGACGAGCGCCAGCGCAGCCGAAAGCCGGCGGCCAGTTCCATCTTCACGCGGTCCAGCGCGCTCAATCACGTCAAAAACCCACAACTTGTCCCGTAATCGGCCAGGCCGTGACCTGTGGGCCCCTAGTTCCCGCCGAGTACTTCAATCTGCCCCACCCGGAGCAATTCGATTCGCGGCCCACGTCGTGCTTCCACCCAGCCTCGGACACGAATCCTACGATTTTCCAGAGACTTGGGCGCAAGGCCGGCCGCCTCAAACGCAGGGACTATGCGCCTTGAAATAGTCAGAGCAAAGTCCCGAGTCCAGTTTCGGCCGAAATTCAGGTAGGTCGTCGCCCCCGCCTGGCGCACGGACAAAACCCTGCCCTCGACCACGGTAAAGCGCCCAATCCCGGCCAAAATATCGTCCGGACTTTCGGCGTTTTTTATGACCGTGGACTCGGCCCAGGTTCCCGATCGGGCGGCCCGCGCCTCGGCCTCCGCCGCCATCAGCGTACTGACACAGTCTCTGTCGGCGATCTCGGACGACACCAGCGCGAGGCCCTGGCGCAGCAGCTCGCTTTGCACGGGGAGTTCGCTGCCGTCGAGGAAGGCGTAGGCCGGCTGGCGGCCGTAGCGGTCCGGCGTGTCGTCCTGTCCGCGCAGCGTCACCTCGCGGCCGACCAGCAGCGCCGACAGTACTGTGGTGGCCTTCGCCCGGTCCGCCACCTCGATGCCGGCGAGCTTGACCTCACGGCCGTCGTCGAGCCGCAGGCTGCGCGCATCGGCCACCGCAGCGACGCGGCCTTCGCCCTGAATCTCGAAATTGCATCCAGCCGCGTGACTTGCGCCGCAAGCAAGCAGTGTCGTGCACGCGAGGAGGGTGCTGCGAGCCAGCATCGACAGATTCTGCATCGACAATATCTGCATGGCTCGATCTTCGCACATCTTGACCATTCCGTTCAGCGGAAAACACGTGTCAGTTCCGCGGCTTGCCGCTCTGCATGGCATGCGGCATGATCCGGCCCTCGAAACGGACCTGATGGAATGCGGTCCGCATCTCAAGGGAGGATTTGAATGAGACGGGTTTTGGCCGGCGTGTTGGCCTGTGTGTTTGCGATCTCGGCGAATGCGTCGCTGGCGCAGGACAAGCCTCCGCTGAAGCTCGGCGGCATCCTCGATATGTCGAGCCTTTATGCCGACATCACCGGTTCCGGCAGCGAAACCGCCGCCAAGATGGCGGTGGAGGATTTTGGCGGCACGGTGCTCGGCCGCAAGGTCGAGATCGTGGTCGGCGACCATCTCAACAAGGCCGACCTTGCCGCCAACATCGCCCGCGACATGATCGACAACCAGGGCGTCGAGATGATTTTCGACGTCGCGGCGTCCGCGACCGCGCTCGCCGCCGGCGAGATCGCTAAGGCGCGCGGCAAGATCATCATGTTCAACGGCCCGGGCTCGATTCGCCTCTCCAACGAGGCCTGCGGCCCCTATACCGTGCACTATGTGTTCGACACCTTCGCGCAGGCCAATGTGACCGGCCTTGCCGCGGTGAAATCCGGCCTCGACACTTGGTTCTTCCTGACCGCGGACTACGCGTTCGGCCAGGATCTCGAAAAGGACACCAGCAATGTGGTGGTGAAGTCGGGCGGCAAGGTGCTCGGCAGCGTGCGGCATCCGATCAATACCTCGGACTTCTCCTCCTTCCTGCTGCAGGCGCAGGCCTCCAAGGCCAAGGTGATCGGGCTCGCCAATGCCGGCGGCGACACCATCAACGCGATCAAGCAGGGCGCCGAGTTCGGCATCACCAAGGGCGGCCAGAAGATCTCGCCGCTGCTGGCTTTCGTGACCGATATCGACAGCGTCGGGCTCGAGACCGCGCAGGGGCTGCTGCTCGCGGAAGCGTTTTATTGGGATCTCAATGACGACACCCGCGCCTTCACCAAGCGCTTCATGGAGCGCACCAAGCGGGTGCCGACCTCAGCCCAGGCCGGCGTCTACTCCTCCGTGACGCATTATCTGCAGGCGGTGAAAGCCGCCGGCACGACGGACGCGGCCGCCGTCATGAAGGTGATGAAGGAGACCCCGATCAACGACATGTTCGCCAAGAACGGCCGGATTCGTGAGGACGGCCGCATGGTGCACGACATGTATCTGTTCGAGGTCAAGAAGCCCTCGGAGTCGAAGGGCCGCTGGGACGACTACAAGCTGCTCGCGACCGTGCCGGGCGACCAGGCGTTCCAGCCGCTGTCGGAGTCGCGCTGCCCGCTGGTGAAGAAATAGGACGATCGGTGTCCCGTCATTGCGAGCGAAGCGAAGCAATCCATCTCGCAAAACCGGAAGCATGGATTGCTTCGTCGCTTCGCTCCTCGCAATGACGACGTAAAGGTCTAACCAACAACAACGAAAGGCAAAATGCCATGAGCGATAATCAGATGGTTCTCCAATCCCTCGACAAGGGCCTGCTCACCATCACCATGAACCGCCCGGATCGGCGCAATGCGCTCAATCCCGACATGACGCGCGGCCTCGTCGAGGCGGCGCGGCGTGCGCAGGACGATACCGAGGTGCGTGCGGTGCTGATCCGCGGCGCCGGCGGCACCTTCTGCGTCGGCGGCGACGTCAAGTCGATGGCCGAAGGCCGCGCGCCGCTGCCGTTCGAGGCCAAGATGGCCAATTTGCGCCGCGGCATGGAGGTCTCGCGCATCCTGCACACGATGCCGAAGCCGGTGGTGGCGCAGCTCGACGGCGCGGCGGCCGGCGCCGGGCTCTCGATTGCGCTGTCCTGCGATCTGCGCGTCGCCAGCGCCTCCTGCAAGATCACCACGGCGTTTGCCAAGGTCGGCTTCTCCGGCGACTACGGCGGTACTTACTTCCTGACCAAGATGCTGGGCAGCGCCAAGGCGCGCGAGCTCTACATGATGTCGCCGGTGCTCTCGGCGCAGGAGGCCTACAACCTCGGCATGGTCTCCAAGGTGGTGCCCGATGCTGATATCGAGGCCGAGACGCTGGAGCTGGCGCGATCGCTGGCGCAGGGCCCGTCGGTGGCGCTCGGCTACATCAAGCGCAACATCAACAATGCCGAGACCATGACGTTAGAGGCCTGCTTCGACGGCGAGGCGATCCACCACACCCGTGCCGGCGAGACCACCGACCACAAGGAAGCGGCCAAGGCTTTCGTCGAGAAGCGCAAGCCCACCTTCCAGGGGCAGTAGGCCGTGGCCAATTCCATGGCCGAATACATGCGGCTGCGGCAGATCTGCCTGGTGGCGCCGCAGCTTGCGCCCGTGATCGCGGACATTTCCGCGATCATGGGCCTCGATGTCTGTTACCGCGACGGTAACGTCGCCAAATACGGTCTCGAGAACACGCTGCTGCCGGTCGATACCATCCTGCTCGAGGTGGTTGCGCCGTTCCAGCCGGGTCCGGGCACCGCGGCCGGCCGCTTCATGGAAAAGACAGGCGGCCGCGGCGGCTACATGGCGATCTTTTGCTGCGAGGATCCCGATGCGCGCGGCGCCAAGGCCAATGCGATGGGCGTGCGGACCGCGAACGTGATCACGCACGCGCCCTATCACGGCGTGCAGCTGCACCCGCGCGACTGCCGCGCCGCCTTCATCGAGTTCAACCACACCGACGGCAGCGACGACGTGCTGGGGCCGTATCCACCGGCCGGCCCGGACTGGCAGAAGTCGATCCGCAAGGACACGACCTTGGCGTTGACCGAGGTCGAGATGCAGAGCCCCGAGCCGGAGGCGCTGGCGGCGCATTGGGGCAGGATCGTCGGCATTCCCGCTGCTGACGCCGTGGTGAAGCTGCCGAACGCGACCTTCCGCTTCGTCAAGGGCGACAGCGAGATCATGAGCCGCTTGACCTTCAAGGTCGTCGACAAGGCCAGGGTGCTGGATGCCGCGAAAGCCAGGGGCTGTGCGGTGAAGGGCGATGAATTCCAGCTTTGCGGCGTGACGTTCAAGCTGACGGCGTAACTACGTAGCCCGGATGCAGCGAAGCGAAATCCGGGACCACTCCGCCCGCGGATGGACCGCCCCGGATTGCGCTGCGCTCCATCCGGGCTACGCAGCGCCAACCCCGTCATCCTGAGGAGCGCGAAGCGCGTCTCGAAGGATGCACGGCCCGGACTGTGGCCGTGCATCCTTCGAGGCTCGCTCCGCTCGCACCTCCAGCGACAAAGGCGAAGCCTTTGCGCGGGGATGACGGGGAACGATTGGCGCTTGCGGGGAGGACGATTGAGCTCGTTGCCGCGATCCAATATCGTCGAGCGTAACAAGAAAAAGGAAAGCCCATGCCGCATCCGCTCGATTCCTTCTTCGCCCCAAAAAGCATCGCGCTGATCGGCGCCTCGCGCGATCACGAGAAGATTCCCGGGCGGCTGCTCGCGATGCTGCGCAAGAACGGCTATCCGGGTGGGCTCTATCCGATCAATCCGAACTATGACGAGATCGACGGCTTGAAATGCTTCAAGTCGATCGCCGACGTCGGTGCGCCGGTCGATCTCGCCGTCATCGTCATTCCCGCCCGTGCGGTGCTGCCGGCGCTGGAGCAGTGCGCTTCCGTCGGCGTCAAGAACGCGGTCATCATCTCGTCCGGCTTTGCCGAGGAGGGCGGCGACAGCGCAGACATGCAGGACGCGATCGTGGCACTGGCGAAGCGGACCGGGATGCGGATCTCCGGTCCGAACGCCGAAGGATTTTACAGCCAGGTGCAGAAGGTCGCCGCGACCTTCAGCCCAACCGTCGACGTCAAGCCGGATGCGCCGGCGCTGGTCGCAAGCCGGCGGCGGATCGGCATCGTCGCGCAGAGCGGCGGCATCGGCTTTGCGATCTATCATCGCGCCAAGGCGCTCGGTGTCGCGCTCAGCTATGTCGTCAGCGCCGGCAATGAGAGCGATCTCGGCGCCGGCGAATTCCTCGACTACATGGTGCAGGATCCGTCGACCGACGTGATCCTGCTGTTCATCGAGGGCATCCGCGACGTCGACAAGTTCCTGGCGGCGGCGAAGCGCGCGGCAGAGCTCAGGAAACCCGTGATCGTCACCAAGGTCGGCCGTTCCGGCGCCGGCGAACGCGCGGCGGCCTCGCACACCGCGAGCATGGCCGGCTGGTCCGCGGCCTATGACGCGGTGTTCGCCAAATACGGCTTCATCGTCTCCAACGACCTCGACGAGGCCGTGACGATTGCTGCCGTATTGACCACCAATCCGTTGCCGAAGGGCGACCGTGTCGCGGTGCTGACGGTGTCCGGCGGCGCCGGCATCTGGGGCGCCGACACCGTGTCGGTGCAGGGCCTGCGCGTGCCGGAGCTCTCAGTCGCGATCCAGAGCCAGATCAAGCAATGGATGCCGTCCTATGGTGCGGCGGGCAATCCGGTCGACGTCACCGCGCAGGGCGCCTCCTCCGGCGGCCTGCAGAAGAGCATCGAGCTGTTCGACGGCTCCGACGAGGTCGATGCGACCCTGGTCGTGCTGTCGCTGTCGAGCGAAACGCGGATGCCGTTCAAGGAGGCCGAGCTGAAGCCGGTGATCTCAAGGCAGAACAAGCCGGTGGTGTTCTATTCCTACACGCTGCCGTCGCACTTCGCGCGGCAGGAGCTCGCGAAGTCGGGCGTGGTGGTGCTCTCGGGGCTGACCCATGTCGGCGTCGCGATGCGGCGGCTGGCGGACTATGCAGCCTTCAAGCCCACGCCGGAGATGGCGGCATCTGCGTTGCAGACGTACGATCTTTCCGCGCATCTCAGATCGAAGACACTTTCCGAACATGACAGCAAGTGGCTGCTGCGCGCCGCCGGCGTCGCGTTGCCGGACGAGGTGTTGGTGACCGATCGCTACGGGCTCGACGCCGCGATCGAGCGGGCGCAATTTCCACTTGCCATGAAGATCCAGTCACCTGACATCGCGCACAAGAGCGAGGTCGGTGGCGTCCGCGTCAACATCGCCGCCAAGGGCGCGGCGTTCACGGCCTATCGCGACATGCTGGAGAGCGTGCAGAAGCAGCGGCCGGATGCCGCGATTCAGGGCGTGCTGGTCGGGCCGATGGCGAAGAAGGGCGTCGAGATCATCGTCGGCACCATGCTGGATGCCACCTTCGGGCCGATGGTGATGGTGGGCCTCGGCGGCATCACGACCGAGCTGTTCAAGGATGTGATCTATCGCCCGGCGCCGGTGAGCCCGGCTGAGGCGACCGCGATGCTGGAGACGCTGAAGGCTGCGCCGCTGCTGCACGGCTTCCGCGGCGCGCCGAAAGCGGATGTCGCCGCGCTCGCGCGGTTGATCTCGCAGATTTCAGTGCTGGCGGCGCAGCATGCAGGCGAGATCGCCGAGATCGAGGTCAATCCGGTGCTTGTCCATCCGGAGGGGCAGGGCGTGACGATCGTCGATGCGCTGGTGGTGCCGCGGGTCTAGCGAGCTATTCCCCCACCGTCGTCCCTGCGAAAGCAGGGACCCATAACCACCGAAGTGAGTTGTGAGAGAAGCCGACGCCGCTTGTGCCCTTTCCGCGGGCCGCGGCGTATGGGTCCCGGCTTTCGCCGGGACGACGCATTGAGAGAGCGGCGCGAAGCCTCACCGCCCCTTGAAGTTGGCGACGCGGCGCTCGGCGGTGGCCTTGACGCCTTCCTTGAAGTCTTCGGTCGCGCGCAGCTTGGTCTGCTCTTCCAGCTCACGGTTGGTCGCGGCGAGCACGCGGTCGGCGAGGCCGGCGCGCATGGTGGCGCGGGTCGAGACCAGGCCGAGCGGCGAGCATTCGGCGATCTCCTGCGCGAGCTTCATCGCCTCGGCCCGGACCTGGTCCTGCGGCACCAGCACGTTGGCAAGGCCCCAGCGATAGGCTTCTTCGCCGGTGACGCGGCGGCTGGTGTAGAACATCAGCTCGGCATTGTTCTTGCCGATCAGTTCGGGCAGCGTGGTGGTCAGGCCGAAACCCGGATGGAAACCGAGTTTTGTAAAGTTCGCCGCGAAACGCGCCTCGGGGCAGGCGACGCGGAAGTCGGCCGAGACCGCAAGGCCGAGGCCGCCGCCGATCGCGGCGCCGTGGATCGCCGCGACGATCGGCTTCTTGTTGCGGAAGATGCGCACCGCTTGAACATAGAGATGGTTGATCGGCAGGTTGGAGGCCGGGTCGCTCTTGGCACGCTCTTCCTGCTCCTGGCGGACCGGATCGCCGAAATTGGCGCCGGCGCAGAACGCCTTGCCCTGGGCTGCGAGCACCGAGGCGCGGATCTCGATGTTGTTGTCGAACTCCTCCAGCGCGTCGGCGATCTGGTTGATCAGCGCGACGTCGAAGAAGTTCAGCGGGGGCTTGCGAATTTCGATCAGGCCGACATGGCCATGAGTTTCGACGCCGATATCAGTATATTTGGTCATGATCTGTCCTCGTTGAATTAGCGCAAACCGAGCCCGCGGGCGATGATGCCGCGGAGCACTTCGGTGGTGCCGCCCTGGATCGTCAGCTTGGGCGCGGTCTTGATGGCGAAATCGAGCTGCTTTTCCAGCGTCTCGCGATTGGTCGCGGTCTCCTCGACGAAAGCCGCGAGATCGCGGACGCGATGCGGCAGCTGCTGCTCCCACACCGTGCCGATGTCCTTGACGATGGAGGCTTCCACCACCGGCTCCTTGCCGGCCTGCAGCATGCCCGCGACCGACACCGACATGCGGCGCATGGTGTGAACTTGGGCGACCAGCCGGCCGATACCCTCGGCGCTGCGGGTGTCCGGGTTCTTGCCGACGGCACGCACCAGCTCGGTGAGCACGTAATAGGTTTCGAGGAAGCGCTCGGGGCCGGAGCGTTCATAGGCGAGCTCGGACGTCGCCTGCTTCCAGGCGCCGTCGACCTCGCCCAGCACGTGATCGTCGGGCACGAAACAGTCGGTGAACACCACCTCGTTGAATTCGAACTGGCCGGTGATCTGGCCGATCGGATTCACTTGGATGCCCGGCTGTTTCATCTTGACCAGGAACTGGGTCAGGCCGTGGCGGCGATTTTCCTTGGTCGGCGGTGAGGTGCGGAAGATCGCGATCATGTAGTCGGCGATGTGCGCCGACGAGGTCCAGATCTTGGTGCCGTTGATCAGATAGCCGCCATCGGTCTTGGTGGCGCGGGTCTTCGCCGCGAACAGGTCGGAGCCGGAGTTCGGCTCGCTCATGCCGATGGCGAAGCAGACCTCGCCGCGGCAGATGCGCGGCAGGATGTCCATCTTGATGTGCTCGGGCGCGTATTTCAGAAGCACCGGCCCGCTCTGGCGGTCGGCAACGAAGAAGCGTCGGGTCGGTGCGTTCGCCACCCGCATCTCCTCGGTCACGACGTAACGTTCGAGGAACGAGCGCTCCTGGCCGCCGTATTTCTTCGGCCAGGTCATGCCGAGCCAGCCCTTGGCGCCGACGCGGCGGGAGAATTCCGGCGCGTCATTGTCCTCGCGGTTCGGCGCGTGGGGATCGAAGGTGCCGGCGGCGATTTCCTCGGCGAGGAAGGCGCGCACTTCCTTGCGGAGCTGCTCGCACTTTTCCGGCAGGCGGATCGGATCGAAACGAAGGGCTGCAGTCATGATGTCCAGTCCTGATCTTTCTGCCTGATCTCAGCGCGAAGCCACCAGCGGCCACAATTCATCGGCGCCACGGTCGGCGACCAGCTTGCCGAGCTCGACCGCCCAGTAGCTCTCCGAGCCGAAATCGTCGCGCCACGCCAATGCGCGCAGCGAATAGCGGTGCAGGATGTGCTCGATGGTGAAGCCGATCGCGCCATGCACCTGGTGGGCGATGCTGCTGCCTTTCTCGGCCGCTTCTGAGCAACGGATTTTCGCGGAGGCCGCTTCGAGGAACACTGCGTCATTGTCGAGTGAATTGGCGCTGGCGATGGTGTCGGCGGCCGAAGTCGCGGCAGCCAGCGCCGCTGCGGACTCGCCGGCGAGGCGGGCGAGGTTGTGCTGCACCGCCTGGAACTTGGAGATTTTCTTCTCGAACGCGACGCGCTCGTTGGAATAGCGCACGGAGATGTCGAGCATCGATTCCAGGGCGCCTGCGATCTGGAGCGATCGCACCACGCCGCCCATCAGCATCAGCGTGGTCTGGTCAAAGCCCTTCGGCGCCGATTTGGTCGTGATCGGCTGGACCTTGTCGAGCGTGACGGTGTCGTTGTGATCGCCGCCGAGTCCGATGCCGGATTCGATCCGGCACTTCGCGGCATCGACCAGCGCGATCGAGATGCCGCCATTGTCGCTCGCCAGCACCGCGAAATGTTTCGCGTCTTTCGCGAACGGTACGCCGCGGGCGCGGCCGGAGAGCGAGCCGTCGACGCCAACTGTGACGCGGTCCTTCGGGCTTGCCGGCAGCACGGTCATCTCGCCTTCCGGGGAGCTGATCCTGGCTTGCGTCAGCAGCCAGCCGGCCAGCATTGTTTCGGCCAGCGGAACAGCGATCGCATGCCGCCCGGCGACGTTGAGGACGCTGAAACCTTCCGCGAGACTGGCGCCGGAACCACCGAGATCGTCGGGCACCCAGGACAGCGGCAGGCCGGCTTCGGTCAACGCCTGCCAGAGCGGCGCCTTCCATGCGCCCTGCTTGTCGTGATTGATGGTTTGGGCATCCGCGAGATCGGCGAAAATCTTTTCCGCGGTCTCGGCGACGATGTTCTCACTCTCCGCCACAGCGTTCCTCGTGTTGATTGGCTTGGGGCTCGCCGTTCGGCTGGCCCTGCTTGCGATGTTGTCTTGCGCTCAATGATGCGGAAAAGCCATAGCCGTGACAAGCGTTGCCCGCAGGGCCACTTGCGCGGATGGCATGAAGCCGGACGCTTCGCATGAATTCCGCATAGTGAACTTTCGACCAGCTCGGTTTGTATGCCACGCGCGGCCGCAAATGGGGCGGTGACATCTCATTCAGTCCGCCAGATGAAACGCGATGGCCTTCCGCATCAGGTCGGCGAACTCGGTCTCCTGGGTGACCAGCGCATCGTTCAATCCGGCCACGCACAGTACCAGGGGCTCGTTCGATTCCGCTGATGGCGGCAGGTTCATGGCAACGGCGCCGGCGCCCGGCGTGACCAGACCGAGCGAGAAGGCATGCCCCTTGGCGCGGACTTTCTTCAGCTCCAGCAGCAAGGCCTTGATGTCGATCTGCCGATCGGGTCGCGGCTCGTTGGTGTTGATCAGGCGCACCAGGCGGCGGACCTCCTTGTCCGGATAGGCCGACAGCAGCGCGTAACCCGATGCGGATCGCGCCAGCGGCCGCAGCGTTCCGGCCTTGACATAGAGCCGCATCGGCAGTCTGGCCTGAACGATATGGACATATTGCGCGCTGAGCCCGTTGCGCACCGCGAGCATGATGGTCTCCCCGGTTTTCTCGGAGAGTTCGTTCATCAAATTGATCAGGCGCCCCCGCGTGAACAGCGCCGGGCTCAGCCAGTGTCCCAGCATCGAGATCCGCGGTGTCGGGATGTAAGTGCGGCGGCTGGTGTCGTAATGCAGATAGCCGAACGCAGTCATCGTCCGCATCAGCGCCGAGGTGCTGGACTGCGGGAATTTCAAGGCGGCGGCGACCTCGATGGCGGAGGCGGCGCGCTGGTGCTCCTCGAAGAATTCGAGCACGTCGAACACGCGCCGCGCCGACTTGACCGCATTGTCCATCTTCGGCAGGTCGCGCGAGGTATCGCCGGGGAAATCGGGGCCGTCGAAAGACCGCAAGCCGGCGGCCGCGCCGGCTTTCGCTGCATCTTTCTTCGCCACCGGCATCGCTATCGTCCCTGCTGTGCCACCCGCCGCTTCAGCCACCAGCCATATTGCTCGGGCCAGCTCGTCCACTCGGGATCGCATCCGAGCGCAAGTGCCGTCTGGGCGGGCCAATTCGGATTCCACAGCAGTTCGCGGCCGAGTGCAATAAGCGTCGCCTTGCCGTCGCGCAAGATGGCTTCGGCGTAGTCCGGCTCGCGGATCAGCCCGACCGCGACCGTCGGCATGCCGGCTTCCTTCTGGATGCGCTCGGCGAAGGGCACCTGGAAGCCCGCCGTGCGCGACACCAGCGAGTTGCCGCGCGGCAGCTTCATGCCGCCCGATGAGCAGTCCACCATGTCGATCCCGATCGCCTTCAGCTCGGTCGCAAACGCGATCGAGTCCTCGATTCCCCAGCCGATGTCGACGCCGTCGACCGACGAGATGCGGACGAAGGCCGGCAGGTGGTCGGGCCATTCCTCGCGCATGATCGCAGCGACCCGCAGCGGCAGGCGCATGCGATTTTCGCGCGACCCGCCGTACTCGTCGTTGCGGTTGTTGGCGAGCGGCGACAGGAACGAGTGCATCAGGTAGCCGTGCGCGCAGTGCAGCTCGATGACGTCGTAACCGGCAGCCCTGGCACGGCGAAACGCCTGGCGATAGTCGTCCACCAGGGCATCGATCTGCTCTGAAGTCAGCATCTGCGGTGCGGGCCAGCCGTCGTCGAAGGGAATGCCGCTCGAAGCCGCGATCTGCCACGGGCCTTCACCGCGGGCCTTGATGTCGGCTTCGCCAAGCGGATTGCCGCCTTCCCACGGCCGCTGCGCCGAGCCCTTGCGGCCGCCATGTGCGATCTGGATCGCGGCCTTGGCGTTGAAGCGGTGGATCAGCGCGGCGAGGGCGGCATGATCCGCGATGTGCGTATCGTCCCAGATGCCGAGGCAGCCATGGGTGATGCGTCCCTGGACGTTCACCGAGCTCTGCTCGACGAATACGAGACCGGCGCCGCCGGCGGCGAGCTTGCCGATATGCGCGGTGTGCCAATCGGTGGCGCGCCCGTCCTGCGCCGAATAGGTCGCCATCGGCGAGACCATGATCCGGTTCTTCAGTTCGAGGTCGCGGAGTTGCAGCGGGGTGAAGAGCAGCGGCAGTTCGGTCATGCGATGTCCAGCCTTGCTTGTGGTTTGCGGATTCGTGCGAGCAATCATTTCTTGAGCAGCGGGCATGCACTCTCCTCTGGCGTCGCAAAGGCCTCCTTGCCCGGGATGACCTGAATCAGTTTCTCGTAATCCCAGGCGCCCTTGGATTCCGCTGGCGATTTCACCTGCACGAGATACATGTCGTGGATCAGCTGGCCGTCCGCGCGCAGGAATGCATTGCGGGCAAAGAAGTCATCGATCGGCATGTCCTTCATCTGCGCGATCACCTTGAGGCCGTCGTCGGTGCCGGACTTCTCGATTGCCTTGAGGTAGTTCATGACAGCGGAGTAGAGACCAGCCTGCACCATGGTCGGCCGCTTGTTGGTCTTGGCCATAAAGCGCGCGGCGAAGTCGCGGGTCTTGTCGTCGAGATCCCAATAGAACGCGGTCGCGAGCTGTAGCCCCTGGGCGGCCTGCAAGCCGATCGCGTGGATGTCGCTGGTTTGCATCAGGAAGGCCGCGAGCTTCTGCTTTTGCGCCATCCCGAATTCCTGCGCCTGCCGGATCGAATTGGCGAGATCGCCGCCGGTGTTGGCAAAGGCGATCACGTCGGCCTTCGAGCTCTGGGCCTGCAACAGATAGGACGAGAAATCCATGCTGTTGAGCGGGTGCCGCACCTCGCCGGCGATGCTGCCGCCGACCTTCTCCACGGTCTTGGCGGCGTCGTTGCGCAGCGCGTGCCCGAAGGCGTAGTCGACCGTGACGAAGTACCAGCTCTTGGCGCCTTCCTTGGCCAGCGCCCGAACCGTGCTGTTGGCGAGCGCATAGGTGTTGTAGGTCCACTGCACCGAATTGGCCGAGCAGCCCTTTCCGGTCAGATCGGAGGAGCCGGCCGACGACACCAGCATCGCCTTGTTCTTCTGCTTGGTGAGCTCGAGCACGGCGAACGCGACGGCGGAATTGGCGAAATCGACGATGACGTCGACATTCTCCTGCTCGTACCAACGTCGCGCGATGCCGGCGCCGATGTCGGCCTTGTTCTGATGGTCGGCATCGACCATTGCGATCGGTTTGCCCAGGACCTTGCCGCCGAAATCCGCGATCGCCATCCGGACCGCTTCGACCGCGCCGGGGCCGGCGGCGTCAGCATAGAGGCCGGCCTGATCGGTCAGCACGCCGATCTTCACCATGTCGTCGGAGATCTGCGCGTGCGATGGCGCGGCTGCGAAGGTGGCCGTCAGCAACGCAGCGCTCGCGGCGAGCCATCCGTAACTCGATGTCATTGTCCCTGGTTTCCTCTAGTTCGATTGCCTTATGGCGTTGGTCTTTTCTTGCCGCAGGTCGATCATGTCAGGATGCGCCTGCGGGTCCCGGTCCGTGCCGAGCAGCGTGTGCTTCTGGATCTTGTTGGTCGAGGTCAGCGGCAGCTCGCGGACGAAGGCGATCCATGCCGGCAGCTTGAACGGCGCGAGGCGCTCGCGGCAGAAGTGGAAGATCTCCTGCGCAAGTTCGCGCGAAGCTTTGGTGCCATCGTTGATGACGATGAAGGCCGCGACCTCCTCGTCGCGGATCGGATCGCGCGCGGCAACGACCGCCGCCTGCTTGACCAGCGGCGACGTCGCGAGCACGGCCTCGATCTCCGCCGCCGAGATATTTTCCCCGGCGCGCCGCACCAGATGCTTCAGCCGGTCGACGAATACGAACGCGCCGTCTTCATGCTGCCAAGCGCTGTCGCCGGTGTGAAACCAGCCGCCGCGCCAGGCCTGCTCGGTGGCCTCGGGGTCCTTCAGATAGCCCGAGAAGAAGCCGCGCCGCGGCGTCGCTGCCGAATGACGCACGCAGAGTTCGCCGACCGTGCCCGGCGGCAGCGCATTGCCGTCGGCATCGAGGATGGTCATTTCGAGGCCGGGCACGCTGCGGCCGATCGTGTTCGTCTCCAGATGGCGCGGCTCGACCGTGTTGAAGGGGCTGCGTCCGGTCTCCGTCATGCCCCAGCCCTCGACGAACGGGATGCCGAAGCGCTCGCGGGCTCGCGCGCGCTGCTCGGGATTGGCACCGACGCCCATCGAGAAGCGCAGCGCATGGGCCTTCTCGTCCGGCGTCTCCGGCTGGGCGAGCAGGGCCGCGACGATCACGCCGAGATAGTGCAGCACGGTTGCACGGCAGGAGACGATGTCGCGCCAGGCCAATTTCGCGTTGAAGCGCTCCGGCAGGATCAGGCAGCCGCCGGTCAGCATCATCGCGATCGGGGTTAGCGTCAGGCCGGCCATGTGGAACAGCGGCAGCGGGCTGTAGAGGCGCTCCGTTCCGGCATGATAGGTCGCCTCGCCGCCGTGGCTGACGTACCAGCGGCCGGTCGAGACCACGTATTCGTTGGTGAGGATGCAGCCCTTCGGACGCGCCGTGGTGCCTGACGTGTAGAGCAGCGCCGCCTCGGTCTCGCTTCCCGGCTCGCCGGCGCGCGGTGGCGGCCTCAGGGCTTGCGAAATCTGCGTCACGCTCGCGCCGAGATCGTCGCCGGACACCTCGAGCACCGGCACCGCGCCGGTCAACGCCTTCTGCAACTCCTTCTGATCGTGCAGCGTGACGATCAGGTCGGGCTCGGCATGCGCAATGAGATAGGCGATCTCCGCCGCGCGATAGGCCGGGTTGATCGGAACGATCGAGACCCCGAGGCCGTTGAGCGCCAGCCAATGCACGATGAAATCAGGCCGGTTCTCCAGCAATAGACAGGCGCGGTGTCCATGCCCGAAGCCGGCCGCGCGGTAGTGTTCGCGCAATGCGCAGACCTGCCGCGCAATGTCGCCATAGGACAGTTCGACGCCATCGGGAAAATAGCCGCGGTCGGGACGCGCGGGAATGCGCAGGAAGGGTTTGAACGCTGCCGCATCTGCAGTCGCAGCGAACACGCTGAACACGGTGTACATCGTGGCGAAGCTTCCCTCTGGCGGCCGCAGGTCGATGTCAACGATGCCGGTCCATAGAGAGCTGCTTCGTTGAGCGCGTTGCCGCGATCGCGGCGTTGCGCGGAAGCTATAAGGGTGGGTAATGTGCTGTCAAATTGATTATGAGTTTCCAAAAAACTCATATGTAGTTTTAAGTCAAGCTGGGAGGTAACGAGATGAAGATGCATATGCTGTCGGGCGGACGTTTGCGGATGTCCAGGCGGACCTATCTGCCTGATGCCGCGCGCGGCGAGATGATCGATCTGCCGGTCGCCTGCGTGCTGTTGCGGCATACGCAGGGCAATGTGCTGTTCGACACCGGATGCCATCCCGATGTCGCGACCGATCCCGAAGGGCGGCTCGGCACGCTTGCCAAATACATGCAGCCGATCATGCCGGCGGACGATCATGTGCTGACGAGCCTGAAGGCGGTTGGCCTTGGCCCTGACGATATCGACGTCGTGATCTGCTCTCACCTGCACACCGATCATTGCGGCTGCAACGGCTTCTTCAAGAAGGCGACCATCTTCGTTCACGCGCTCGAGGTCGAGGCCGCGAATGCCGACAACGCGTTCGATCGCGGATACATCAAGGCGGATTGGGATCATCCGCTGAAGATGGAGATCTTCGATCGGCAGATGGATATGTTCGGCGATGGCAAGTTGACGCTGGTGCCGCTGCCGGGACATTCGAAGGGAACGACCGGCGCGCTGGTCAAGCTGGATCAGAGCGGCGAATATCTGCTCGCGTCCGACGCGCTCAGTGTGCGCGCCAATCTCGATCAGCAGACCTCACCGAGGAACAGCCTCGACGTCGACCAGTTCCTGCACTCGCTCGACGAGATCGCGCGGCTTGAGGCATCCGGCGTCAAGATCATCTGCGGGCATGACGATGCACAGTGGGCCAGCCTGCAAAAGGGTCCGAACGCGTATATGTGAGGCCCTGTAGGTGAGGTCTTGGCGCAGTTTGCAGATGGCATCCCGCGCGATATGGTATGCCGCCGCCGGAGTTCATCTGGCTTACAACAACAAGGAAAATGCAGATGTCCAAGGATGGTTTGTGCGCGATCGTGACGGGATCGGCATCGGGCCTCGGCGCCGCCACCGCGCAAATCCTCGCCACGCCGGGCGCGCGCCTCATCATCAACTATTCCAACAGCAAGGCGGAAGCCGAGGCGACCGCGGAAGCCTGCCGCAAGCAGGGCGCCGAGGTGCTGGTGGTGCAGGGCGACGTCTCGCGCGATGAGGACTGCAAGAAGATCGCAGCCGCTGCGCAGGGCTGGGGCCGCCTCGACGTGCTCGTCAACAATGCCGGCACCACGAAGCATGTGCCGCATCACGATCTCGACGGCCTGACGGCGGAGGATTTCCAGCGCATCTATGCTGTCAACACCATCGGCCCGTTCCAGATGGTTCGTGCCGCGCGTGCGCTGCTCGAAGCCGGCGCGAAGGCCTCCGGCCGTCCCTCGGCGGTGGTCAACGTCTCCTCGATCGCCGGCATTTCCGGCGGCGGTTCGTCGGTGGCCTATGCCGCGAGCAAGGGCGCGCTCAACACCATGACGCAGTCGCTGGCGCGCGCGCTGGCGCCGTTGATCCGCGTCAACACGGTGTGTCCGGGCTATATCGATACGCCCTGGTTCACCAAGGGCCGTGGCGAGGCGGGCGCCAAGCAGGTGCGTGACGCCGTGGTCGCGCGTGTGCCGCTGAAGGTCGCGTCAACGGCCGAAGATATCGCCAATCTCGTCTGCTTCCTGGCGAGCCCGGCGTCGAGCAACATGACCGGCGAATTCGTCCGCATGGACGCCGGCATGCACCTCATTCAGTGACGAAGTGCCGTTGCAGAAACGAAAATGCCCGGGCCAGGCCCGGGCATTTTGATTTTGAACCAGTATCGCGGCTGGCTCTATTTGTTTCCCAAATCCGGGATCACGCGCGCCGCGACCAGCCGGTTCCAGATGAACAGCACCACCAGCGCGCCGATCGTGGCGGTGATGAAGCCGGCGCCCTGTTCAGGACCGTAATGGCCGATGGCCTGGCCGATGAAGGTCGCGAGAAACGCGCCGGCGATGCCGAGCACGGTGGTGAGAATAAAGCCGCTTGGATTATTCGGTCCCGGCGACAGGAGCCGCGCGATGATTCCCGCGACAAAGCCGACGATGATGACCCAGATGATGCCGCCCATGACTGTCGTCCTCCTCAGATGGAATCAACGCTGGCGCTAAAGCCGGCCGCTCAGCTCGTCGCCGCTCGGCAGCCGGCCGTCCGGCGTCAGATGATTGATCGCGTCGGGCAGATACTGGCTCAGGCCCTGCAGCAATTGGTCGCGCGACATGCCGCTCTGCGACGCCAGCGAGTCGATCTGGTCGGCGCCGAGCGCGTTGGCGAGATCGCCGGGCGCGATCTGCTTGTTGGGGCCGTTGCTGACCCAGGAATTGGCCGTATCGCCATGTCCCTTCTGCTGCAATTGGCTGAGCAGATCGCCGAGGCCGCCGCTGAGCACGGTGCCGGCTGCACCGCCGGCGAGCAGGCCGCCAAGGCCGCCCTTGAGCAGATCACCGAGCCCGCCACCACCGGCGCCGCCGGGCAGGCTCGCGGTGACGTTGCCGGGGAGCGACGGCGCCTGCGCGGGCGTCGGCTGGGGGGCGGTCGCGCCCGGCTGGCCGCCGGAGAAATGCTTGACCGCCTTCCAGGCGAGCAACGCCAGGATGGCCATCGTCATCGGCGACATGCCGCTGCCGCCGCTGCTGGAGCTGTCGGATGGTGTGCTTGGCGCGCTCGGACCGCGGGGCCCGTTCTGCATGCCGTTGAGTACGTCGAGTAAACCCATGATCGTCTCCTGCCGCAACCGTGCCCCGAGCCGGAAACATAGCTTCGGGCCATGACGGTTACAAGGCGGGCCAGCCGGGCGGCGGCGCGTGGAAATAGGCAGGCAACCCAAGGTCTGCTATCGCGGTCTGCTATCGAGGTCTGCTATCGAGCCCTGATGAACGGACGTTTAGCCAAATGAACGCGGACCGGCCGATCGGCATCGCGGGCGCCGGAAGCATCGGTTGCTTCGTCGGCGGCATGGTGGCTGCGTCCGGCCGCCGCGTCGCGCTGCTGGCGCGGCCGCGGTTGATCCAGGAGATTGCAGGCAACGGCTTGCGGGTCAGCAGTTTCGACGGCTCGGAGCGGGCGGTATCCGCGGACCGGCTCATTCTGTCCGACGATCCGTCGATCCTGCGCGACGTCGAGACGGCGCTGGTGACGGTGAAGAGCGCCGATACAGCCGAGATCGCTGAATTGATCGCGCGCCACGCAGCCGCCGATGCCGCGGTGATCAGCCTGCAGAATGGCGTCGGCAATGTGCCGCTGCTGCGCGAGCGCCTGCCGGGCCGCAAGGTGCTCGGCGGCATGGTGCCGTTCAATGTGGTCGCACTCGGCGGCGGCCGCTTCCATCGCTCGACCTCGGGCGACATCGTGATCGCCCAGGATGATGCTGGCACCGCGGCACGGCTCTCGGTGCCAGGTCTTGCGATGAAGGGCACCGCCAACATCGACGGCGTGCAGTGGGGCAAGCTGATCGTCAATCTCAACAACGCGCTCAATGCGCTGTCCAACGTTCCGCTGCGGCAGCAGCTCGCACAGCGCGGCTGGCGACGACTGTTCGCCGACCAGATGGCTGAGGGTTTGGCGGCGATTCGCGCCGAAGGGATTGTGCCGGTGTCGCCGACGCCGCTGCCTTCGAGCTGGATGCCGGCATTGCTGCGGCTGCCGGACACGCTGTTCGACATGCTGCTCGGCCGCACCATGAAGATCGATCCCGAAGCGCGCTCCTCGATGTGGGAAGATCTGCAGCGTGGCCGGCGCACCGAGATCGACTATCTGCAGGGCGTGATCACCGCGATCGCGGATCGCCGCGGGCTGGAGGCGCCGCTGTCGCGCCGCGTCATCGCGCTGATCCGCAAGGCGGAGGCCGACGGCAAGGGCTCGCCGGGGCTGACGCCGGAGCAGATTCGCGATGGCCGCTGACCGTGAGCGCCGACGATCGTCTGGCATAGCGTTCGGATAACCGAGGAGGTGACATCATGAAACGATCCTGCATCATGCTGCTCACGCTTGTTGCGCTCGGCACCGTCACGGTCCGCGCCGCGCCGCCGACCGTGACACCTTCGCCGGGCTATGATGCGCGTTTGCAGGAGCAGCGCGCGGCGGCCGCGGCGTCGAGCCGATCGGCTGGGCCTGTGCACAAACCGGTTACGCCTCGACACCACAAGCGCGGTCGCGCGCACTGATCCATTGCAGAGAAGACCTCAGATGAAGCTGCTGTTCCTCGCGCTCACCTTCGTGCTCGGCATCACGACGGCGGCAAGCGCCGCCGACTATGCTGGTTCGATCAGTGCCTACCGGCGCGCCAATCATATGCCCGCGGTGAAGCTCGACGCGAAGCTGAATGCGATGGCGCTGAAGCAGGCGCAGGCGATGTCGGCGACCGGATCGGTCAGCCACTCCGCGGGCGGCAGCTTCTTCACCCGCATCGCTCCGCTGAAGAAGCAGCGCGCCGCGGAAAATATCGGCGCCGGCTTCATCGCTTTCGCCGAGATGCTGAAGCAGTGGGAGGACTCGGCGGGGCATCGCGAGAACCTGCTGATGCCGGGCGCGAAGCGCGTCGGTGTGGCCTTCGTCGACAATCCGAAGTCGCCGTACCGCAGGTTCTGGGCGATGGTGATTACCGACTGACGTCGGTTCGCTTCGCAACCTTGGTCGGCGGCGGCGATGCCGGCGTGAACAGTTTCTTCAGGCCGTCCAATCCTTCGGAAAGCCGCGGCCATTCGCAGGAGAACGTGCCCTTCACGCAACTCGCCGCCTGCGGCCGCACCCTGGGAAGAGGGGCGGCAGCAACCCGCGGCTTGACCGGCCGTGCGACCGGGGCCGGGACTTTCGCCGGCTCGCTGTGCACTGGCTCGCTGTGCAGCGACGCCTGTTGAAGCTGCGGCGGCTGCAGCTGCTGCTTGTCCTGCCGCTCGAGCTGCTTGGCATTGAACGCCGCGACGATGCTCGAACGGCGCTCCTTCTCGAGATAGCCGGTATATTCCTGGTCGATCTTCCTCTGCTCGTCCGGCGTCGGATTGGGGCCGGCGATGTCGAAGCTGCGATCCTGCATGAAGTCGTAATAGGTGTAGCCGCCGCCGGGCTTGCGGCGTCCGGCAAACTTGGCATTGCAGTCGGCGAGTTGCGCGGTCTTGTCTTCCCTGGACTTCGCCTTCTCGGCGAGGTCGGCGCAATCCTCAAAATCCTTCGGCGCGCTGCGCCACCATTGCGCGTGCGCGCTCAACGGCGCCAGCGCGAACGCGGCGACCAAAACGCCAACAGCCAACGTCGATGATCGTGACGGCATCACGGACATTGCAACCAAATCCGAACGACACAGAGTGAGCAGATTGTCGCCATTTTAGTGACGCTTGTCACCTGGAACCGGGCGATTTCCCTGATCATTTAAGTCGCAGATCAGCCGTTTGGCCTGAGCGAGTAATCGCTGTACGCAATTGCAATGTTTCAAGAATTCTTACCGTAACGGCGCGGCGGAAGTTGGAACAATTCGCCTCGAATAGTTCATTTCACTCTATGCAGCAATGCGACGAGTTCCGCCTGCCGATGCGTGCCGGTCTTCTGGAAAATCGTCTTGAGCTGATTGCGCGCGGTGGCAAGGGCAATGCCGGCTTCCTGTGCGGCGGCCTCGACCGAGTCGCCGGCCGCGAGTCGCGTGGCGAGGCGCGCCTGCGCCGGGGTCAGCTCGAACGCCGCCGCCAGCAGCGCCTGATCGAATGCGGCGTTGCCCTCGAGGTCGCGGATCAACAGGATCGCGCGCGCACCCAGGAACGGTGAGCGGGCGGCGGGAGGCACCGGCTGCATCTGGATCACGATCGGCCGCTTGTCGATCCTGCGCACCAGGATCGGCGATGTCGGGAGCGGATGCAGGTCCGAGCTGTGGGCCAGCAGATCGATCAGCCTGGTCAGATCGGTATTGGCCTGCCGGTCGAGCAGGGTGAGGCGGTTGTTGCGGATCGCAAGGTCATGGCCGAGGCAGGCTTCCGCCTGGCTGTTCATGCCGATGACGGCGCCGAAGCGGCCGACGGCAATCGCCGCGATCTGGATCAGGTCGAGCGCACTGGTGATGCCCGAGATCGCGGACCGGCCGACGACGGTGGACAGCGTCGCGGCTTCGGTGAGCCGCGCCGACACGCGCGAGAGTGCCTTGACCTCGTCGGCGTCGAACATGCCTTCCTTTGGCGTGCGCTGGATACTCAGCGCCCACAATGCCGGGCCGGCGCGGAAGCCGATTCCCGCGAACCATTTCAGCCCGAACTCGCCGAGCGTGGCATAGAGCGGGTCGCGCAGCATCTCGGTTTCGCCGCCGAACAGGTCAGCGTCGGTGATGACGTTGGTTCCGGCGAGCATCAGCGGCACGCCGCGCGCAGCGCGAATGTCGGTGAGATGAAAATTCTGCGGGAAGTAGGTCTTGGTGAAATAGTCAGTGATCGATTGCGTGCGCGGAATATCTTCGGTGCGGATATCGCTCTGAAGCATCGCAGCCCCGGTCGCGCCGACGGCCGCGCAGACCTCGTCCATGAAGGACGGCCAGGTCGCGGGATCGAGAACCACGTCGCCAAGGCGCGCGGTCACGTCGTCCAGCCTGTGCACGTCGACCAAAGGCTCAGCTCCGCCTGATGCAGATTGTTGTTGTTTCACAGGACGAAACAGGCCGGACCTGTTTGCTCCCGGTACCGTGCATAAGAAAGCCCGGACCGCCAGATATGCAAGTTAAATCAGCGGCGCGGCCAGGGCCGGGCCCGCAAACCCCGGCGAAACATGATTGAAAATCGGCGAGTGGCGCGAGCTCGTCGCTACAGCAAATGCAGATCCCGGCGGCGATCGGCCTCGGTCAGCGCCACGCGGCAGAAGCTGGCGGCGATCGCGACGACGTCCTCGACGGCCTGCGGATATTGCTTCGAGACCCAGCGCAGCGCGATCGAGATGACTGCGCCGACCATGCCGATCGAGAGCAGCGTGGCAGCCGCGGCCTTGTCGCTGTGTTTCGGATCAAGCGTCGGCGGCACCAGGATGTCGCTGAAGACGCGCAGGGCGTCGAGCTTGACGGCATCGACCGCCGGACTGATGCCGGAAATCTCGAGCAGGAAGACCCGCGCGGGCTTCGGATGCTCCTTCAACCGCGTGAAATACAGCGTCAGCGCGGCGCGCAGCCTCATCTCGGCATCGTCGCCGGTTGCCGCGGCGGCAGCCGTCATCTCCTCGTGGAGGTGGCCGACGACATGGTTGTAGGCGGCGATCAGCAGGGCTTCGCTGTTGGAAAAGGATTCGTAGAAATAGCGTTCAGTGAGCTCGGCCGCCTCGCAGATCGCCTTCACGGTGGCGCCGCGATAGCCGACCTCGCCATAGACCTCGATCGCCGCGTCGATCAGCTTCAGCCGCCGCTCGGCGCGGCGTTCCTCGGCGTCCATACCGCCATAGAGGCGGGCTTTCCGGCTGCTTGCCATGAAAAGTGTATTGACACGAGCCATTGTCAGATGTCAAGTTATCTGACAATACGGATTGTCAATTCTGCCACGGGAGATCAGGGCATGTCTGCTCATTTCGACGTGTTGATCGTGGGTGCCGGGCTGTCGGGCATCGGTGCCGGCTATCATCTGCAGACCAATTGTCCGGACCGCAGTTACGCCATTCTCGAAGGCCGCGATTGCATCGGCGGGACCTGGGACCTGTTCCGCTATCCCGGCATCCGCTCCGACTCCGACATGTACACGCTCGGCTATTCGTTCCGGCCATGGACCGAGCCGAAGGCGATCGCCGATGGCCCGTCGATCCTGAATTATGTGCGCGAGACCGCGCGCATGTACGGCATCGACAAGAACATCCGCTTCAACCACCGCGTCGTGCGCGCCGACTGGTCGTCGGCCGACTCACAATGGACGGTCGAAGTCGAGCGCGGGCCGGAGAAGACGATCGAGCGCCTCACCTGCAGCTTCCTGTTCATGTGCAGCGGCTACTACAAATATGAGCACGGCTACACGCCTGACTTCCCCGGTATCGCCGATTTCGCCGGCCGCGTCGTCCATCCGCAGAAGTGGACCGATGACATCGACTATGCCGGCAAGAACGTGGTGGTGATCGGCAGCGGCGCGACCGCGGTGACGCTGGTGCCGGAAATGGCCAAGACCGCCGCCCATGTCACGATGCTGCAGCGTTCGCCGACCTATGTCGTCGCGCGGCCGGATGAGGACAAGGTCGCCAACTGGCTGCGGGCGCGGCTACCCGCAAAACTCGCTTATAGCCTCACGCGCTGGAAGAACGTGCTGCTCGGCATGTATTTCTACCGGCTTTGCAAGCGCGATCCGGAGCGCGTGAAGAAGCTGATCCTCGGCGGCGTGCGCCATGCGCTCGGCCCCGATTACGACGTCGCCACCCATTTCACGCCGAGCTACAATCCGTGGGACCAGCGGCTCTGCCTGGTGCCGAACGGCGATCTCTTTCAGTCGCTGCGCAGCGGCGGCTCGTCTGTCGTGACCGACCAGATCGAGACCTTCACGCGTGGGGGCATCAAGCTCAAGAGCGGCAATGTGCTCGACGCCGACGTCGTGGTGACCGCGACCGGCCTCGATCTGCAGGTGCTCGGCGGGCTCGAGATCAAGGTCGACGGCGTGCCGGTCGATCTGTCGAAGACCATGAACTACAAGGGGCTAATGTATTCGGGCGTGCCGAATCTCGCCGCCGCATTCGGCTACACCAACGCATCCTGGACGCTGAAATGCGACCTGAGCTGCGAATATGTCTGCCGCATGCTCAACCACATGAAGGCGAACGGCTACGCGCAAGTGACGCCGCGGCGGAACGATCCGACCGTGACCGAGCTGCCCTGGGTGGATTTCTCCTCGGGCTACATCCAGCGCGCCGCCGCCAGGTTCCCCAAGCAGGGCTCGCGCCGGCCGTGGCGACTCTACCAGAACTATGCGCTCGATATCATGACGCTGCGCTTCGGCTCGCTGAAGGATGAGGCGATCGAGTTTCTGCCGGCGCGCCGGGCCAGCGCGGCGAATGCTGCCGCGAATCCGGCCCGGCAGGTGGCGTAGCGCCAAGCGCCGAACTCAGCGCAACTTCGCGCGCGCCTCGAGCAGCGGTTCTGATTGGATCCGAACCGCTGCTCTAGCTTCTTGTTTTGACGCGTTTTCTTCACGCGAACCGGTGCCCACTTCGCTCGAACACGCTCTGATGTGGCGCGGACTGGCGATCATTCGGCGCCTCTGCTATGGGAGGGAGACGCCCACATGCTTCGCTGCGGGCGGTGCGGTCCCGTAGCTCAGCCGGATAGAGCGACGGTTTCCTAAACCGTAGGTCGGAAGTTCGAGTCTTCCCGGGATCGCCATTTTCCGCCTGGCCCGCTTCGCAGATCACCATCCTGCCTGTTCGGAGCTTCCTTGCGCCAATCGGCGGCTGATTCCGAGATTCCGGACCATCGCCGGCGGTGTTGCGGTCGGCGCAGCGCTGCAATGTCGCAAGCGTGTGGCGCCCGGCTGAGACTTTCGCTGGAGCTCCGTCGGCGGCAGTGATAACGGCTGGGAAAACCATCTCGTGACGGGCCGCATGCCGAAACCTCCGCCTCCTTCCCATCGCGGGCCCAGCCCACCCCCGGCTCTGCAACGCGCCATGGTCGCGTTGCAGATGGGGCAGGTCGTCGAAGCCGAGCGGCTGGCGGCGGAGGTGTTGAAGGCAAACCGGACCGATGTCGGCGCGGCCTCGATCCTGGCACGAGCGCTGATGGCCCAGAGGCGCAACGAGGAGGCGATCGCGCCGCTCGAGCGCGCCACGCGCCGTGTCGAGGATGCCGGCCTCGAAACCCTGCTCGGCGCGGCACTCGCCGGCGCCGGCCGCCGCAGCGAGGCGATCGATCTGTTGCGGCGGACCACCGCGCGGCGGCCGCCGTTCCTTCCCGCATTTCAGGAGCTGGCAGGGCAATTGGCCGCGGCCGGCCGCTTCGACGAGGCGGTTGCCGTCATCGATAGCGCGCTTGCTTTCGCGCCCGCGAGCCTCGAATTGCAGCTTTTGCTCGCGCAGATCCTGCCCCATCGCAATGAGCGCGGCCGCGCGCGCGAGATTCTGGAGAAGCTGCGCACGGTGGCGCCGGGCCATCCTGATGTTCTGGCCGCGCTCGCGCGCGTGCTGCTGCTCGATGGCGAATACGCGGCTGCGGCGGATCTCTACCGTCAGGTGCTGGCGCAGCGCCCCGATGATCCCCTGACACGGACCAGCTTCTCCGCCTGTCTTCTGGAAATGGGCGACCGCGCTGCCGGCGAAGCCAATCTGCGTCTGGCGTTGCGCGGCCGTCCGCAAATGATCGGCCGCACCACGTCGGCGCTGGCCATGGCATCGCATGGCCGCTTCTTCTTCCGTCCCAGCGCGGCTGCAAAGTTTCTCAGCTAGGCAAAGCTCGGGCAAATCATGTCGCGAGACTGTGGGTGTATGATTCACAAGCGGCGCAACACACTCGGTGTCGTCCCTGCGAAAGCAGGGACCCATAACCACAGCTAGTCCTTGTCGCGCGATCGTGGAATGACGAGTCCCGTTCACAATTCGGGCCGCGGAGTATGGGTCCCTGCTTTCGCAGGGACGACGCGTGGGAAGAGAATTGCGTCTTCACTCCGGTGTCATTGCCCCGCAGAAAGCGGGCGATCCAGTACGCGGCGGCTTCGCGGTCAAGCTGCTCCGCCTCTGGAATACTGGATCACCCGCTTGCGCGGGTGATGACGGCGAGCGATGTTCGAGATCGCGCCACATGTTCGGTGTCGTCCCGGCGAAGGCCGGGACCCATAACCACAATGCTGCTTGTTGCCTGACGTTGGAATGACGAGTCCCGTCAAGCACATCTGCTGCGGCGTATGGGTCCCGGCCTGCGCCGGGACGACGCTCAGAAAGAGCTGTGGGGCTCGCACGCTGGCGTCAGGCCTGCGCGTGCGCTCCGCCCTACGTCCGAAACTGGCGGCGATAGAGTCCGGGCTCGCGGGCCATCCTGTTGGACAGTTCCTGTGCGCGCGACGTTTCATCCGGCGTCATCGCCGCGGTCTGCGCGACCCAGTTTTCGCGCTTCACCGGGAAGCATTGCGCAACCGGCGTGCCCTTGGGCAAGGTGCCGCTGAAATTGGTGTCGTGCCAGCGCGCCGGGAAATGAATCCAGCTGTCGTGAAACTGATCGCAATCGACCATGCCGGTCAGTGTGGTGAACGGCAGGTCGAACCGATTGACCGGATGTGTGAAGAACAGCGAGTAGCCCGCCGGCGCCTCGATGGTCCACAGATTGACGAACTTGATCACGAAGCGGTCCTGTTCGAACAGCGGTGAGCCGATCACCTGGCTTTCGTCGTGGAATCCGACCGGCGAGCGCGGGAATTCGAGCACGCCTCCGGACGGCAGGTCGTTGTCCCATGTCATCTCGCCATTCTCGATCTTGAGATCGCAGATCAGCGGCATCAGGAAACCCGATGTCATCGCATCGATGAATGGCGGGCAGCGCTTGACGGTATCCTCCTCGCGGTTGCTCATCGCATTGAAGGCCTGCGTCGGCATCGCCTTGAGCCATCCGGGAAGACCCAATGACGCAGGCACCGGCGGTGGAATTTTGCCCTCGAGCTCCGCTGGGCAGCGGAATTTGATGGCTAACGCTTCGTTGTTGTTGGACACGGTTTGGCCCTTGGTTCGTTCAGTGTCGGCAGCGCCCTTGCGCCAGTCGATGCTGATCTAGCACGCGATGACGGGGCGGAGAAAGCAGCCGCATCTCGCGCAGGATGCGCCGCGGCGTAGAGCTATAAGTTGCTGTTATCGTGACGGATAAGGTAAGCGCTCAATTCCCCGTGCGGCGCGCATGCCGATCCCGTTTTGACGCGTCTTTTCGTTCGCCGGTGTGCAAGACTTTGCCGGTAGGCATTGGCTTTCTATACCTGTCGGGCGCATCATGGCTGGTGTCGCTGACGACGAGATTTGCAGCAGGTAACGGAGGGACTGATGGCCGAATCGAAGGTTGAGACCGCCAACACTGCAGGCGCCGCGCCACCCTCCGGCGACAGCGGCGGCGTCAGCGAGCTCGCGATCGCGACCGTCCGTACCGTGCCGATCGAGCAGGCGCAGTCCCGCACCGAGCACGATCTGCTCGGCGAGGACGATGTGCCGGCCAATGCGCTGTGGGGCATTCACACCAAGCGCGCGGTGGTGAACTTTCCGATCACCGGCGTGCCGGTCGGCCATTTCCCGGAATTCGTCCGCGCGCTGGCGCTGGTGAAGCAAGCGGCCGCCCGCGCCAACAAGCGCCTGGGCTATCTCGCGCCGGAAAAGGCCGATGCGATCGACAAGGCCTGCACCCAGATCGCGACTGACAAGGTCTATGCCGAGTCCTTCGTCGTCGATGCGATCCAGGGCGGTGCCGGGACCTCGACCAACATGAACGCCAACGAGGTGATTGCCAACGTCGCTCTAAAGCTGATGGGCAAGAAGCCCGGCGACTATCACACGCTGCATCCGAACGACGACGTCAACATGGCGCAGTCGACCAACGATGCCTATCCGACCGCGCTGCGGCTCGCGGTGATCTTTGCCACCCAGCCGCTGGTGCGCGCGCTCGATGACCTCGCCTATGCCTTCAAGGGCAAGGCGGTGGAATTTGCCGATGTCCTGAAAATGGGCCGTACCCAGCTTCAGGATGCGGTGCCGATGACACTCGGCCAGGAGTTCGACGCCTTCCACGCCACCGTGAAGGAGGACGTTGCCCGGCTGAACGAGATCTCCGGCCTGTTCCGCGAGGTCAATCTCGGCGCCACCGCGATCGGGACCGGCATCAATGCCGATCCGCGCTATGCGGCGCTTGCGGTCGAGGAGCTGTCGCGGCTGTCGGGCCAGCCCATGGTGCTGGCTTCGAACCTGATCGAGGCGACCTCCGACCTCGGCGCCTTCGTGCTGTTCTCCGGCGTCTTGAAACGCGTCGCGGTCAAGGTGTCGAAGATCTGTAACGACCTCCGCCTGCTGTCGTCGGGGCCGCGGACCGGCATCGGCGAGATCAGGCTGCCCGCGGTGCAGGCCGGCTCGTCGATCATGCCCGGCAAGGTCAACCCGGTGATTCCGGAGGTGGTCAACCAGGTCGCCTTCCTCGTGATCGGGCACGATCTCACGGTGACGATGTGCGCCGAAGGCGGCCAGCTCCAGCTCAACGCGTTCGAGCCGACCATCGGCTATTGCGTGTTGAGTTCGCTGCGCATGCTGACGGCGGCGATCGATACGCTGACCAAGCGCTGCGTCGACGGCATCGAGGCCGATCGCGAGCGTTGCCGCAGCCTGGTGCAGGGCTCGATCGGCCTGATCACGGCGCTGGCGCCGGCGCTCGGCTATGAGGCCTCATCGCGCGTGGCGCGCCGCGCGCTGAAGGAGAACCGCTCGGTCGCCGACATCGTGCTGGAGGAAAAGCTGCTGACCGAGGAGCAGCTCAACCAGCTGCTCGAGCTCGAAGCCATGACCCGCCCGGCGCGCCGTCAGCCCGTGCCGAAGTTGAAGGAAAGTTGAGAGCAGGCGTTACGGATCCCGCCCCGACGAACATCCATTTTGACCCTTGCAGGACGGACCCGCCGGCCGCATGCCGACGCGTCCGTGATGGCGCTTTGTGAAGCCGGTCACACGTCCATCGGAGATGTATGATACGATGGAGCAACTTTAGATATCTGATGTACCGCGCTCGCGGCACAGGGATTGCGAGGTTCGCCATGGCCACGCCCAACCTGCCGACGCCAGATTTCGCCTTCGATCCCGATCAGCCCGGCGCCTGCATTGCCGGCGTCCGGCCTTATCGCAACGGATCGTACCGGCTCGATGCCGAAACCATCTCGCAGAGCTTCATCGTGCACAATTACGGCCATGGCGGCGCCGGCATCACGCTGAGTTTTGGCTGCGCCGCGAAGGTCCGCGACATCGTTAGCGATCATCTGGCCGCAAGCCGTGGGGTCACCGAAGCCGCCGTGCTCGGCGCCGGCGTGATGGGTCTGACCGCCGCGACATTGCTGCTCGATCTCGGGCTCAAGGTTACGGTCTATTCCGATCGCGCGCCGCTCGAGACCACCTCCGCCAAGGCCGGCGGCCAGTGGGCCGTCTCGGTGGTGGAATTCGCCGGCAAGGAGCGCGAGCTCACCGACATCGTCAAGAGCGCCTATCGTGCGTTCAAGGATCGGATCGGGCAGGGGTTCGGCGTGTTCGAGCGGCCGAACTACACCGCGACGCGCGCGCACAATCTCGACATCGTGCTGCAACTCGCGCCCGGCCTGATCCCGCCGCGGCAGCCGCTGCAGCGCTTGCCGTTCGCGCACCACACCAAGCCCGGCTTCGTCTACCAGACCCTGCTGATTGAGCCGCCGGTCCTGCTCGCCAGGCTGAAGGCTGACCTCGACCAGCGCGGCGTCAGCTTCGTGTCGAAGCGGTTCGTCAACCGTTCGGATATCCTGGCCAGCGTGCCGCAGCCGATCATCGTCAACTGCACCGGGCTCGGATCGATGACGCTGTGGAGCGACACCAAGATGATGCCGATCAAGGGACAGCTTGCGCTGCTGCGGCCGCAGCCGGTGCTGCAATATCTCTACGGCCAGAACGGCTACCTGTTCCCGCGCAGCGACCACGTCGTGATCGGCGGCACCTTCGAGCCCGGCGTCAACAACGAGACCCCGGACAAGGCGGTGTGCCAGGGCCTCGTCGATCACGTCGCCTCGCTGTTCGGCAAGGCACCGGCGAGGCCGCTGCCCGACATCCACATCCACAACCCCGTCCACGCGCCGATCGTCAACCCGGCAATTCCCGAGGTCTGAGGGTTCGCCATGGAACATCCGCTTCGCGTCGGCGAGTTCGTGCCCTCCGATGCGCCGGTTGCCGCCGACGCCGAGATCGCCGCGCCGCCGGCGGAGGCCGTGGCACCGCTGCCGCCATTGCCGAACCTGCCGGCGACCGACGTTCAATTCCTGCGGCCGCAGGACGCGCACTATGCGGATTACCTGCCTGCCGCGAGCAAGCGCAAGCAATTGGCGCCGGCGCTGCGTGCGGTCTGCAAGACCGAGCACGCGGTTGCCGTGATGGTCGACTGGGTGCGCAGCAACGGATTGAGCTTCGCCGTTCGCTGCGGCGGGCATTCCTACGAAGGCCTGTCGCAATCGTCCGGGGTTGCGATCGACGTGCGCGGATTGAAGCAGATTGTGGTCGACAAGGCCTCGAACCTCGTCACGGCAGGTTCCGGCGTATCGCTGTACGCGCTCTATTCCGCGTTGGCCGCCCAGGGCCTCGCACTGCAGGCAGGGAGTTGCCCAACCGTCGGCATCTCCGGCCATCTCACCGGCGGCGGCCACGGCCTGCTCGCGCGCTCGCATGGACTGACCTGCGACGGCCTGCTGCAGGCGAATGTCGTCGACACCCAGGCGCGTGTGCTGCAGGCCAATGCGACATCGGAGCCGGACCTCTGGTGGGCCTGCCGCGGCGGCGGCGGTGGCAGCTTCGGCATCGCGACCGAGTTCAGGATCGAGGTGTTTCCCTTGAAGACGACGCGGGTGTTCGGTGTCTCCTGGAAACTGTCGCAGGCCCATGCCGCGCAGTTGTTCGCCGCCTGGCAGGACTGGGCGCCGCATGCGCCGTCGAACATCACCTCGATCATGAAGGTCGGCCCGGCCGGCCACGGCCTGATCACGATGCGCTGCATTGGCCAATCGGTCGGCAGCGAGAGCGAGCTGCGCAGCGAACTCCGGCGATTGACGGCGGTGCGGCCGCCGTCATCGGCGCTGTCGGTGCAATCGCTCGCCTTCCTTGATGCGGTCAAGCACTTCGCCGGACCGCTCGCCTATGAGTCGGTGCTGATGAAGGCGAAGTCGGACTATGTGCTGACGCCGCTCGCCTCCGACGGCATCGAAGCCATGATGGCGGCGGTCGCGCCGATCGTGCCGGGCGGCATCGTGCTGCTGTGCGATTCCTATGGCGGTCGGATCGCCGATGTTGCCGCCGACGCCACTGCATTCCCGCGCCGCGCCGGCACGCAGTACTGTATCCAGTATTTCTCGAGCTGGAGCCGATCTGCCGACACAGCGGCGCATCTCGCTGACGTCGCAAGGGTCTATGCGGCGATGCGCCCTTTCATGCCGGGCGCGTCCTATGTCAATTATTGCGACCTCGACCTCGACGACTATGCGTCAGCCTATTGGGGCGACAACCTCGCCCGCCTGGTCGCGGTGAAGCAGCAATATGATCCCGATGATTTGTTTCACCACGCCCAAAGCGTGCCGCTCAGCGTCCCGACGGCATGAGGAGCAGGCCGAAGCTCAAAGCGTCTTGATGAACTCGATCAAGGCGCGGCGCTCGTCTTCCTTCAGCTCCGGCCCGATCACGCCGAGGCGCTTCTCGTTCGAGAATTCGTGCCCGGAATTGCTGTTGCCGCGCTTGCTGGTGTCGAGCACGAAGGCGTTCTTGATGTTGTCCTTCCAGACATGGCCGAGATCCTTGGGGTCATACTCCCGGTTGCCAAGATAGAAGGTCGGGGGACGATCCTTCACCGGCGACAGCAGCGCGTAGATGGACGGCACCGATCCGTTGTGCAGGTAGGGCGGGGTCGCCCAGATGCCGTTGAGCGGCCGGACCTTGTAGGCGAGCGGCGCCTGAATCTCGTTCGGCCGGTAGCCGTTGATGCGCTTGCGGTCCTCCGGCGGGGTCTTGTTCTGGTCGTACCAGTAGTCGACGGTCTTCTCGACCAATTCGCCGAGCGCCGGTCCGAAACCGCCGTCCTTGATCTTCAGATTGGCCGGCGTCTCGACGGTGCGGCTCGCAAGGCCTTCGGCCTGCGCGCTGTCGGTACCGATATGGCTGATCGGAATCATCTCGACGTCGAGCAGCGGCTGGCCGGCGTCGTTCTTGATCCAGCGCTTCTTGTCCTTGAACAGCGCAAAGGCTTCGCTGGCGGGCAGCGCCTTGCTGTCGATCGCCGGGCCGTGGCAGCCTTGGCAATGCGTCTTGTAGAGTTCGCCGCCCTTCTTCGCGAGATCCATGTTGATCTGCCCCAGGATGCTCTCCGGCCATTTCGGCGACGCCAGGCCGCCAAAGCCCTTGTCCTCGCTGGGTGGCTCGCCGGCGATCATCCGCTCCATCTCGTGCAGCACGTCGATCCGCGCGCTCGACTTGAACAGGCCCCTGGATTCATCGAGCAGATTGAGCTCGGCGCTGACGCCGAGCGCCTCGCCGGCATTGCGCACCATCGGCTGCATGATCGAGCCGTCATACTGCACCCAGCTGAACCACGGCGCGTTCCAGATCCGCGGGAAATGCACCGGCGCCGAATGCGCGGCGTAGTTGTTCGGGTTGTTCAGATCGATCGAGAACACCTGGTTGCCGATCCGGTTGAGCGCGTCGAGCCGCGCATAGCCTTCCTCGACGCTGTTGGCGGCGACCTTGGTCTCCAGCGAATTGATGTTGGCGTATTGCTTCAGCACGAGATCGAGCTGGCCGCGCAGGGCCATGCGCTCGTCGAGGCTGGCATCCTTGCCGAGGATCTCCTCGGCGAAGCGCGAGAAGCGGCCCGGCCAGAACCGGGTCAACAGCAGCGAAACGCCGACGCTCTTCTGGAACTCGAACAAATTGGTGTTGGCCGGCCCGCCGTCGATCACGATCTCGGTGCCGCGATAGCTGAAGCTTCCGGTGTGGCAGGCGGAGCAAGTCAGCCCGACCCCGTTCATGTCGGCCTTGCTATGCGGGTTGCGCCAGGGCGCGCCGTTGGCGTCAGCCATCGGGCCGCTCGGCGCAAATCCGATCGGCAGCGCATCGGGGCTACCTGGAATCACGGTGTCGGGAATAAAGCCGAAGCGGCCGAGATAATTGGTCTCGCTGAGCCGCGGTGCCGCGGTGAGCACCGGCCAGACCGTCGGCTGCTCCAGCGCCATGAACCACTCAAGGGGAATGCCGAAAGTCCGCGTGCCCTGGTCGGCGTGGTAGAACCAGCGCAGCCGCTCGGCGCTGACATTCTGATCCAGCCACACCGTCTTTGCCGGCGGCTGGTAGTCGACGACCTTGACACGGAAGCCGCTCGCCACGGTCTCGATATCGTCCTTGAGGTAGAGGACGCCGGCGACAATCAGCAGCCCGATGAAGAAGATCGTCTTGCGAGGCATGCCCCATTCCCCAATTCGCGGTACCCGCGCGTCATATTGATGAGATATTAAAAATCGCCGAAACAGGTTCGCGTTAAGCGTGTGATGTGCTGTGCGCCATCCTACAGTGGCGGCGCTGGGTCTACCAACGGAAATGTTGCAAAGGAAATCTCGATTGGCTGTGAGCCAGTTCACTTGCGGCGTGTTCTCCCCGGCGTCATTTGCGCGCATGGACCGCGGCGGCTAGAAATGACGGAGCAACAATTCTTCGAGATGTCATCTTGAACGCGCCAAGTGCACAGCCGCTCACCATCACGGTCTCGGACGATCACGCGGTGTCCGCACTGCTGCTGCGCCCGGCGCAGGCCCGTAGCGCCTATGTGTTCGCGCATGGCGCCGGCGCCGGCATGACCCATGCCTCGATGGAGACGATTGCGGTCGGCCTCGCCGAGCGCGGCATCGCGACCTTGCGCTATCAATTTCCCTACATGGAGAAGGGCAGCAAGCGGCCCGATCCGCCCGCCGTCGCGCAGGCGACGGTGCGCGCCGCGGTGGCGGAGGCCGCGCGCCGTTGCGGCGAACTGCCGCTGTTCGCCGGCGGCAAGTCGTTCGGCGGCCGCATGACCTCGCAGGCGCAGGCCAAAGCGCCACTCGCCGGCGTGCGCGGGCTGGTGTTCCTCGGCTTTCCCCTGCACCCCGCCGGCCAGCCGTCGAGCGAGCGCGCCAAGCATCTCGCCGAGGTCAAGATCCCCTTGCTGTTCCTGCAGGGCACGCGCGACGCGCTGGCGGAGCTCGATCTGCTCGAACCGGTGGTAAAGGGGCTCGGCGCGCGTGCGACGTTGCAGTTGGTGCAGGAGGCGGATCACTCCTTCCATGTCCTGAAACGCTCCGGCCGCAACGACAGCGAGGTGATGGCCGAGGTGCTCGATGGCTTCGCGGCCTGGGTCGTGAAGCATTCGTAAGCAGGCGAAGTCTTTGCCTTGTAGCCCGGATGAAGCGAAGCGAAATCCGGGGCCGGCCTTTCCGCCTGTGACACCGTCCCGGATTGCGCTCCGCTGCATCCGGGCTACTAATCTCGACCCATGACCAGAATCCTGATCGTCAATCCCAATACCACCGCGTCGATGACGGCGACCATCGCCACTGCGGCCCGGGCGGCCGCCGCTGATGGCACCGAGATCGTGGCCGTCACATCGTCGATGGGACCCGCCTCGATCGAGGGCTTCTACGACGAAGCGTTCGCCGTTCCCGGGCTGATCGACGCATTGCTGAAGACGCCCGACGCCGATGCCGGCATCATCGCCTGCTTCGACGACACCGGGCTCGATGCCGCGCGGTCGGTGGCGCGCTATCCGGTGGTCGGCATCTGCGAGGCGGCGCTGGTCACGGCCGGGCAGATCGCCAAGCGCATCGGCATCGTCACCACGCTGCCGCGTTCGATCGTGCCGCTCGAGGAACTGGTCCGCCGCTACGGCTTTGCCGACCGCGCCACGGTCACCGCCTGCGACGTCGCTGTGCTCGATCTGGAGAAACCGGGTTCAGGTGCGAGGGAGAAGCTGGAGGCGGAGATCGCCCGCGCGCTGGAGAAGGGCGCCGACGCCATCGTGCTCGGCTGCGCCGGCATGGCCGATCTCGCCCATGAGCTATCGGCGCAATTCGGCGTGCCTGTCGTGGACGGCGTGGCCGCCGCGGTGAAGCAGGCGGAAGCGCTCGCCGGCCTCAAGCTCACGACCTCACGCCGCGGCGCCTACGCTTCGCCTGCGGCGAAAAAGTACACGGGGTTGCTCGAGGGATTCGCGCCAGCCTCAAAGGAGTAAGTCCCGTCATTGCGAGCGAAGCGAAGCAATCCATGGCGCCGCATGCCGAGACATCGATTGCTTCGTCGCTATCGCTCCTCGCAATGACCGCAATTTCACTGCGACGCCGCGCCGCCATAGATCCGGTCGCGCAGGCGGCGCATGCCGGCCAGCCAGCGCTCGCGATTGGTGGCCTTGCGCTGCATGTATTCCTGCACCTGGGGATGCGAGAGTATCAGGAAGCGTTCCTCGGCCATCGCCTCGATCACCATCCGTGCCACTTCGCCGGGCTGCAGCACGCCGTCGACGCGCGCCGCGCTCGGGCCCGGCGTGGTCATCCCCGTCTGCACCGATTGCGGGCAGAGCACGGAGACGCGGATGCCGCGATCGCCATACTGGATGGCGAGATGTTCGGCGAGCGCAACCGCGGCGTTCTTGGTCACGCCATAAGGCATCGAGTTCAGCGAGGCCAATAGCCCCGCCGCGGACGCCGTATTGAGCAGATAGCCGGAGCCGCGCGCGAGCATGCCGGGCACCAGCGCGCGCGCCGCGAATACGTGACTCATCACATGCACGCGCCAGCTCACATCCCAGTCGGCATCGGACGCGGATTCCTGTCCCTTGCGCGACAGCCCGGCATTGGAGAAGAACACGTCGACCGGGCCATATTTGTCCTCGGCCGCGGCGATCAACGCCTTGACGTCCTCCTCGAGCCCGACATCGGCGGTGACCGCAAGCCCGTCGATGTCGCCGGCGACGCTCGCGAGCCGGTCGCGCGAGGTCTTGAGATCGGCGACCACGACGCCGCGGGCGCCGGCGTCGGCATAGGCCCGCGCCACCGCCTCGCCGATCCCGCTCGCGCCGCCGGTGACGATGCAGACCTTGTCCTTGACTTGCATGGTTCGATATCCCTGCTTGTTAGCGTCGTGGGGCGGATTGTCAGCTCTGATAGAGCCCCTTGTCACGTGCCTTCTGGATCGCGAGCGCGGCTATCAGGTCGAGCATCGGGGTCGGAAGGCCGGCCGCGCGCGCAAACGCCGCCGGTGCGCGCACCAGCACGTCGATCTCCATGGCGCGGCCGAGCTCGTAGTCCTGCAGGATCGACGGCTTGTGGTCGGGCGCCGGGCCGCTGCGAGTGACGCGCTTGACCGCGGCAATGTAGTGCGTCGCCACCGCATTGGCCTCGTCGAGCAGGCGCGGGATCACGTCCTGCATGTCGGGATCGTCGCGGACGCCGCGCGCGGTCAGGCCCGTCAACAGGCAGAGCACCGACATCGACATGTTGGTCAATAGCTTCGACCAGATCGTCTCGCGGATCTCCGTGACCTCGGGCGATTCGATCGCGGCGTCATTGAGCGCCGCACGCAGAGTGGCGATGCGCTCGCTGCGGCGATCGTCGCATTCGCCGATCAAGAGGCGGTTGCGGTCCGGCGACAGGTTCGCCACTACCCCGGGCGCGATCACTTCATTGGAGGAGAAGATCACGCCGCCGATGATCCGTTCTTTCGGGATGGCGTCGCGCAGCCGTCCGCCGGGATCGAGGAAGCCAAGATCGGGAATCGCGGGATGCCGCGGCGGCAGGCCGAGATCGTACCACCAGGGAATGCCGTTTTGCGCGAACACGATTGCGGTGTCGCGTTCAAGCAGCGGCAAGAGCCCGGTTGCGAGCGCGCCGACGCCGGTGGCCTTCAGCGTGCTGATGACGACGTGCTGCGGCCCCAGATCGGTCGGATCGGCCGACGCCTTCACCTGCGCGGTGACGCTGCTGTCGCCGACCTTCAGCGTCAAGCCTCCGGATTTGACCGCGTCGAGATGCGGCCCGCGCATCACGCAGGACACATCGTGGCCGGCGCGTGCCAGCCGGACGGCAAAATGGCTGCCGACGGCGCCCGCGCCGAAAATGCAAATACGCATGGGTGGAACAAGTCCTTGCAACGTGCCGCGTCAGTTTCCACAAGCGCAGGGCATTGCGCAACCCGCCATGCATGCGGCGCGGCCGCGCCTGCTCGAAAGTGATGGATCAAGCCAGCTCCTCTCGCCATAGTGGCCGGACAAGAGCAATGCCGAACGAGGGAGAACGTCATGTCGGCCAGCCCAGTCCTGTGGAGCCTCGATGCGCGCGGGGTCGCGACCGTCACGCTGAATCGCCCCGAGGTCAACAACGCCTATGACGGCGCGCTGATTGCGGGCGTGCTGGCCGCGATCGACGATCTCTCGACCAAGCCGGTGCGCGTCGTCGTGTTGAACGGCAACGGCAAGCATTTTCAGGCCGGCGCCGACCTGAAATGGATCAACGGCGTGCGGCCGAAATCTTTGGAGGAGAACGAGGCGGCGTCGCGCGCCACCTTCGAGGCGGTGCAGCGTTTCAACACACTGCCGGTCCCGACGGTGGCGCTGGTGCAGGGCGGCTGTTTCGGCGGCGGCACCGGCGTGATCTCGGCCTGCGATATCGTGATCGCGGCCGATAACGCGCTGTTCTCGATCACCGAGGTGCGCTGGGGCCTGACCGCCGCGATCATCATCCCGCAGCTTTGCGATGCGATCGGCGTCCGCCAGGTGCGCCGCTACGCGCTGACCGGCGAGCGTTTCGGTGCCGAGGACGCCCGCCGCATCGGCCTCGTGCACGAGGTGGTGCCGCTGGCCGATCTCGAAAGCGCCGGCGCCAAGGTCGTGGAGCAGTTACTCGGCAATGCGCCGGATGCGATGGCCGAGACCAAGAAGCTGGCGATGGAGAGCTCGTTCGGCGGCATGGCCGTCGACGATGAGGCCTACAAGCGCCTCGTCCATCTGCACTCGGCGAAGCGGCAGACTGCCGAGGCGGCCGAAGGGCTCGCATCCTTTGCCGAGAAGCGCGCGGGCCGCTGGGGTGGCGGCGGAGCATAGGCCTCGCTTCGCCGTGCTGCTCAACAACCGCGGCAGATGCCGTGCATGCTGCGATAGACCTCTTCGTCGTCGCGGCGCATCTGCTGCAGCGAATCGAATGTCCTGGATTCGCTCGACTGGGTGATCGGCGGCTCGGGCTTGCGCTTGGCCGCCAGCTCCTGCTCCTGGCGATGGTAGCAGGCCTCGCGTTCCGGCTTGGCCTCGATGAACCGGCAGGTCTCGATCGCCGCCGCGGGCCCAGCGGCGAGGATCAGGCCAAGCGACACTGACATCAGGAGTTTCAAAGCGGGCGATCCTTATCCGTCCTTGTCTCAGGTCGGCGTGCAGGGGGCAAGACTGCCGCCGTGTCAAAGCGATTGCGACAGCGACTTTTTCAATGTCTTCAGCAGTGCCTGCACCGCGGCGGCATTGATGCGGCGCTCGGGAACGGCGGCCTTCACCCATAGTTCCGGGATCGGAAACTCGGCGAGGATCGGCTGCAACGCACCGTCGCGCAGCGCATCCGCGACCAGATAGTGCGACAGCAGCGCGATGCCGTTGCCGGCGATCGCGCTTTGCGTCAGCACGCGGCCCTCGTTCGACGAGAGAATCGGGCGCACCTGGACATTGATGCGGCCGCGCGGTCCCTCGAACGGCCATTCCGGTCCGGTCGGCAGGAAGCTGAGGCAGCGATGATCGACCAGGTCGCGTGGATGCTTCGGCGTGCCGTGCTTCTTCAGATACGCTGACGAGGCGCACAACAGCCGCGGCAGCCGGCACAGCGGCTCGTCGACGACACCGCCAAAGGAATGCGGGAAGGCGCCGATCGCGATGTCAAAGCCTTCGGTCACCGGATCGACCGGGCGGTCGATCATCACGATCTCGAGCTTCACGCTTCGGTTCTGCTTCTGGAACACCGTGAAGGCATCGGCGAGCCGCGCCACCGTCAGCGAGGTCGGCGCCTTGACGCGCAGATGATCGGTGAGATCGCGCTGCTTCTCGCCCATCCGCGACAAGAGATCGCCGACATCGGCAACGACGCCGCGGGCGCGGTGGACATATTGCTGCCCGGCCTCGGTCAGCCGTAATTGGCGGGTCGAGCGGTGGAACAGCGCGGTGCCGATCCGTTCCTCGAGCTGGGTGACGCGCTTGGCAACGACCGACGTTGCGACGTTGAGCTTGCGTGCCGCGGCGGAGAAGCCGCCGGCGTCGGCGGTGGCGAGGAAGGCTTCGAGGTTGACCAGCGTGTCCATCCGCTCTTTTCTCCTCCCTTGCCTTTCTCGATTCGCGAAAGCTGATTACATAATTTGGTGGATTGTACTGCAATCCGCATCAATTCATAGTTCGCCCAATCAACTTTGTTCAGGGCGGAAATGATGCTGATGAGCACGATCGAAGAGCCTGCGCGGCAGGTCCCGGTCTATGGCGAATATGACGTGGTGGTGCTTGGCGGCGGTCCGGCCGGCATCGCGGCAGCCGTCGGCGCGGCGCGCGCCGGACGGCGGACCCTGCTGATCGAGCGCTACGGCTTTCTCGGCGGCATGGGCACCGCGGCGGGCGTCACGAATTTCTGCGGGCTGCACGCCAACATCTTCGGCGAGATGCACCGGGTGGTGCAGGGCATCGCCTCCGACCTCTTGGCGCGGATCGACCGGCTCGGCGGCTTGAACGCGCCGCATCTGATCCTCGGCAAGATCCTTGCGCAGGCCTATGACACCGCGGCGTACAAGATCGCGGCGGACGATCTCTTGGCGCATCACAAGGTCGATATCCTGTTCCACGCGCTCGGCGCCGGCGTCGTCATGGACGGCGCGCACATCCGCGCGCTGATGGTGGAGACCAAGGCCGGCCGGCAAGCCGTGCGGGCCGGCATCTTCATCGACTGCTCCGGGGACGGCGACCTCGCGGTATGGGCCGGCGCGCCCTATGAGGTCGGCGACAACCAAGGCGGCATGCTCTATCCCTCGATGATGTTCCGCCTCAACGGCATCGATCCGGCGAAAGCCGGCGATGCGTGGCGCACGATCCCGGCGCTGATGGCGGAGGCCGAGGCCGCCGGCACGCACAAATTCCCGCGCAAGTCCGCGATCGTGCGGCCGCAGAAATCGCAGATCGAATGGCGGGTGAATTTCACCCAGGTGACGCGAAGCGATGGCGGCGCCATCTCCGGCATCGATCCCGACGACATGACGCGCGGTGAGATCGAGGGCCGCCGCCAGGCGGTCGAGGCGTTCAAGTTCCTGCGCACGGTGCCCGGCTTCGAGAATTCCTACATCGTCGATCTGCCGCCGCAGCTCGGCATCCGCGAGACGCGGCGCGTGATCGGCGGCTACATGCTGTCCGGCGAGGATGTGCTGGGCTGCGCCTCGTTCGACGACTCGATCGGCGTCAATGGCTGGCCGAAGGAATCCCACGTGCCGGGCGATGTGATCTTCGAGTTTCCGCCGATCCCGCAAAGCCGCGGCTACAACGAGTTGCCGTATCGCATGCTGGTGCCTGATGGCGTCGATAATCTCCTGGTCGCCGGTCGCTGCGCCTCGATGACCCATGAAGGGCAATCGGCGGCGCGCGTCTCCGGTGCCTGCTTTGTGATGGGCGAGGCGGCGGGAACCGCGGCCGCGCTGGCGCTGTCCGGCAATACGATTCCGCGCGACATTTCCGTCGAAAAGTTGCAACAACAGCTCGCGGCGCAGGGCGCGTTCATCGGGCGCGATCAGGCCGTGCCTGAGGGATTGTAAGCGGAGGACGGCAATGAAGGGTTGGGCGCGGCTCGCACTCGCGGGTCTCCTGGTGTGGGCCGCGAGCGGCATCGCGCGGGCCGATGATCTCCTGAAGGCGAAGGTTGGTGTGTTGCGTCTGTCGTCCTCTGCGCCGGTGTTCATCGCGCAGGACAAGGGCTATTTCCGCGACGCCGGGCTCGATGTCGAGCTGAAGTTCTTTGACGCGGCGCAGCCGATCGCGGTTGCGACCACGTCGGGCGATGTCGATTTCGGCATCACGGCTTTCACCGCCGGGCTCTACAATCTCGCCGGCAAGGGCACTCTCAAGGTGATCGGCGGCATGAGCCGCGAGAAGGCCGGCTATCCGCTGATCGGCTATTTCGCCAGCAACAATGCCTATGCGGCCGGCCTCAAGACCCCGAAGGATCTGGCCGGCAAGCGCGTCGCGGTGACCCAGGTCGGCTCCAGCTTCCACTATTCGCTCGGCCTGCTCGCCGACAAATACGGCTTCAAGCTGTCCGACGTGAAGATTGTGCCGCTGCAATCGCTGTCGAACGCCGCCGCCGCGCTGAAGGGCGAAACCGTCGATGCCGCGCTGTTGCCGGTCTCGACCGCGCGGACGCTGATGGATTCCAACGGCGCGAAATTCCTCGGCTGGGTCGGCGACGAGACGCCGTGGCAGTTGGGGGCGATCTTCGCCTCGCCGAAGACGCTGACCAACGCCGCGTTGGTGACCAGGCTGCTCACCGCGCTCACCCGCGCCGACCACGAATATCACGACGTGATTCTGACCGCGATCAAGGATGGCGTGGTGCCGATCAACGAGAAAACAAAACCGCTGCTCGAGATCATCGCCAAATTCACCAATCTGCCGGTCGAGCAGGTGGTGGGTAACTGCGCCTATGTCGATCCCGACGGCAAGCTCGACGTGAAGAATGTCGACAACCAGATCAAATGGCTGCAAGGGCAGGGTTTTGTGGACAAGGGCTTCGACGCCGGCACGATCATCGCCAAGGATTATGTGAAGGCGGATTGATCATGCAGCGCCGCGCATCACTTCCGACCCGTCATCCTGAGGTGCGAGCGCAGCGAGCCTCGAAGGGTGGACGGCCGAGATACATCCGGGCCGTCGACCCTTCGAGACGCCGCTGCGCGGCTCCTCAGGGTGACGGGTTTGGCAGTGAGGCTGTAACAACATGGACCTGATCGCCGACCGTATCAGCCATCGCTTCGGTGCACTCGACGTGCTCGACGATGTCTCCTTCCAGGTCTCGGCCGGCGAGATCGTCGCCATCGTCGGGCCGTCCGGCTGCGGCAAGAGCACGCTGCTGTCGATCCTCGGCGGTCTGCTGCGGCCAACCGCGGGCGCGGCCGAGCTGCGCGGGATGCCGCCGGCCGGCAGCCTCAATCCGTTGACTTTCGTGTTCCAGGATTTTGCGTTGCTGCCGTGGAATACGGTCGAGGAGAACGTCGCGTTTCCGCTGCTGCACGCGGCCTTGAGCGCCGGCGAGCGCCGCGCCGTGATCGACGACGCGCTGCGCCGCACCGGGTTGTCGGACTTTCGCGCGGCCTACCCGAAGCAGCTATCCGGCGGCATGCGCCAGCGCGTCGGCATCGCGCGTGCGCTGGCGGTTCGCCCGGCGATCCTGCTGATGGACGAGCCGCTGTCGGCGCTGGATTCGCAGACCCGCGAGCTCCTGATGGAGGATTTCGTCGGCCTGCTCGCCGACGGCGCGATGGGCGCGGTCTATGTCACGCATAATCTCGAGGAAGCGGTGCGGCTCGCCGACCGCGTCGTGGTGCTGTCGCGCCGCCCCGGCCGCATCAGGGAGATCGTGACCATCCCGATGACGCGCGCCGAGCGCGGCGCACCGGATGCCCGCGCGCAGTTGGCCGCCTTGCAGGGCGAATTGTGGTCGCTCATTCGGAAAGAAGCGATCGATGCCGAGCGCGAGGTCCAGCATGCTTGACCGCTCCCCGCAGGAGACGAACGACCAATCGGCGGAAGCGACGCGGCCGGTCGCGTTTCGCGGCGCCGGCTTCACGCCCGGCGGCAGCCGCTATGCCGGCTGGATCGCGCTCGCGCTGGTCATCGCGGTCTGGCAGCTTGCCGGCAGCGCAGGGTTGGTCAATCCGCTGTTCCTGCCGGCGCCGTCGGCGATCGCGGTTGCGATCTATAAACTCGCGATATCGGGGGCGCTGTGGCAGCATTTGTCGTGGTCGATCATGCGGATCGGCACCGGCTGGATCATCGGCACGGCAGCGGGCGTCGTTGTCGGCTTCGCGATCGGGCTGTCGACCATGGCGCGCGGCGTCGGCATCACCTTCATCTCGGCGCTGTTCCCGATTCCGAAGATCGCGCTGCTGCCGCTGCTCATCCTGTGGCTCGGGATCGGCGAGGAGCCGAAGATCGCGACCATTGCGCTCGGGGTGTTCTTCTCGACCGCGATCTCGGTCTATAGCGGCGTCGATGCGGTGCCGCGCAATCTGATCCGGATGGCGCAGAGCTTCAACGTGCCGTTCCACGCCATCGTGCGCCGCGTGATCTGGCCGGGCGCGTTGCCCTCGATCCTCGCCGGCTTCCGCATCACCGCGTCGGTCGCACTATTGCTCGTCGTCAGCGCCGAGATGATCGGCGCGCAATACGGCATCGGCGCCTTCGTGCTGCAGGCCGGCAATCTGATGCAGACCGATCAGCTGCTCGCCGGCGTCGTGATCCTGTCGCTGTTCGGGCTCGCGGTGGGGAGACTGATCAACCTGCTGGAGACGCGGCTGCTGCACTGGCGGTGAAGGCCACGCTGTTCACCACACACTCGGTGTCGTCCCTGCGAAAGCAGGGACCCATAACCACAGGATGTCGTTGTTAGAAGAGGCTGGGGCTCCAGCACCTCGAACGACAAAACCCTGTGGTTATGGGTCCCGGGTCGCGCTTCGCTTGCCCGGGACGACAGCATTACACCTTGCAGTGCCTGTTACGCGTTCCCCCTGTCCTCGCGGAACAGGTCGAGCTTCTGTTGCACCGGGCGGTCGGAGAACGAGAACAGCACGGAGTCGGCATCGGCCTCATGGGTGACCCAGTGCCAGCTCGGCACCACGAACAGGTCGCGCGGTCCCCACTCGAAAATCTGGTCGCCGACCCGGGTGCGGCCCTTGCCCTCGATCGCGGCGAACACGGTCGCATCGGTTGACCGATAGCGCGCGGTCTTGAAACCCTTCGGCAGCAGCTGGATGAAGGTGCCGATGGTAGGCATCGCGAAATCGCCGGTCTCGGGATTGGAGAATTTCAGCTTGAGGCCGTGGCAGGCATCCCATTCGTTGCCGGCCCGGGCCTTCTCCAGCGCCTCGCGGGTGTATTCATAGGGGTAGTTGAAGATCGGCGAGGTCTTCGAGGTCCGCTTCTGGTCGATCGGCAGCAGGTTGTGGCCGTAGCGCGCGAAGCTGGCGCCGGCTGGCTTCGAGATCGACTGCTGATCCTCCTTGGCGCCTTCGGCAAACGAGCAGTCGAAGAACTGCACCATCGGGATGTCGAGCCCGTCGAGCCAGAACATCGGCTCACTGGTTTCGTTGGAATGGTCGTGCCAGGTCATCGACGGCGTGATGACGAAATCGCCCGGCGCCATCGCGGTGCGCTCGCCGTCGACGGCGGTGAAGGCGCCCTTGCCCTCGAGCACGAAGCGCAGCGCGGACTGGGCGTGGCGATGGGCGGGCGCGATGTCGCCTGGCACCACCATCTGCACGCCGGCGAACAGCGAGGTCGTGATCTTGGACTGGCCGCGGAGGCCGGGATTTTCCAGCACCAGCACGCGGCGCTCGGCTTCCTTGGCCGTGATCAGCCTGCCGGCCTCGTTCATGTAATCGCGGATCTGGTCGAACTTCCACAGATGCGGACGGCAGGCGCTCTTCGGCTCCGGCGTGATCAGATCGTTCATCACGTTCCACAGCGCCGACAGGTTTTGGCCGTCGATCTTCTTGTAGAACGCCTCGCGCTCGGGGGTCTTCTGCACGGCTTCCATGGCAAGCCTCCCATCATCATTCTTGTCGGTTCAATTATTTGACAGTATACTCACAATATGGCTAGCGTCAATCAATCAAGCCATAGCGTTTTCGAGCGAAGTGGATGCCGGTTTGTGTGAAGAACCGCGTCAAAACCAGAATGATGCAAGGGAGGTTCCGATGAAGCTGCATGGCTATTTCCGGAGCAGCGCGTCCTACCGGGTCCGGATCGCCCTCAATCTGAAGGGGCTGACCTCAGAGCATCTGCCGCATCATCTGCGCAAGGGCGAGCAATGCGCGCCGGCCTATCTCGCGATCAATCCGCAGGGGCTGGTGCCGACCCTGGAGAGCGATGCCGGCGCGATCCTCACCCAGTCGCTCGCGATCATCGAATGGCTCGACGAGACCCATCCCAATCCGCCGCTGCTGCCGAAGGATCCGCTGCGGCGCGCCAAGGTGCGCGCGTTCGCGCAGGCGATCGCCTGCGACACCCACCCGGTACAGAATTTGAAAGTGCTGGCGCGGCTGCGCAAGCTCGGCCTGCCCGAGGAGCAGGTGACCGAATGGGCGGCCTGGGCCAATCGCGAGGGCCTGGCGGCCTGCGAGACCTTGATCGCCGGGGAGGCCGGGCCATTCTGCTTCGGCGATGTGCCGACGCTCGCCGATCTCTGCCTGGTGCCGCAGCTCGCCAATGCACGGCGCTTCGGCGTCGACGTGTCGGCCTATCCGCGCCTGCTCAAGGCCGAGGCCACGGCCAAACAAGTCAAGGCGTTCGCCGACGCCGCCCCGGACAAGCAGCCCGATGCCGAGTAGCAAGCCGACGCCCGTCACCATGGACGCGGTCTACACCGCGCCCGGCTATCTGTTCCGCCGGATGCAGCAGATCGCGGTCGCGCTGTTCATCGAGGAGTGCAAGGCGTTCGACCTGACGCCGGTGCAATACGCCGCGCTGGTCACGATCTCCACCCATCCTGGCATCGATGCCACCCGGCTTTCGGCGGTGATCGCGTTCGACCGCTCCACGCTCGGCAATGTGATCGAGCGCTTGCAGGCCAAGGAATACATCGTCCGCAAGCCGGCGCCGGAGGACAAGCGCGTCAAGCTGCTCTACCTCACCAAGGCCGGCGCCGCGGTCCTCAACGACATCATGCCCTCGGTCGACAAGGCGCAGGCGCGGATGCTGCAGCCGCTGAAGCCGGCCGACCGCAAGACGCTGCTGGCGCTCTTGACCCAACTTGTCGACCTCAACAACGAGGCGTCGCGCGTGCCGCTGCGCGCCGAGGATGCGCTCGAACATCTGGGGAGGTCCGGCTGATGGCGGAGGGCAAGCCGGTCCTGATCGCGGGCGGCGGCATCGGCGGTCTCGCCGTGGCGCTTGGCCTCGCGCAGAAGGGCATTCGCTCGATCCTGCTGGAAAAGGCCTCCGCGCTCGGCGAGATCGGCGCCGGCATCCAGCTTGGGCCGAACGCGTTCCACGCCTTCGACTATCTCGGCGTCGGCGAAGCCGCGCGCAACATGGCGGTCTATATCGATCAGCTCCGGCTGATGGATGCGCTGACCGCCGATGAGATCACCCATATCGATCTCGGCGACGCCTTTCGCGCGCGGTTCGGCAATCCCTATGCGGTGGTGCATCGCGGCGACCTGCACGGCGTGTTCCTGCGCGCCTGCCAGAGCCATGAGCTGATCGAACTGCGTGTGTCCAGCGAAGTGACAGGTTATGAGCAGGATGGTTCGTCGGTGACCGCAAAGCTCGCCAGTGGCGAGCGCATCACCGGACGCCTGCTGATCGGCGCCGACGGGTTGTGGTCCAACATCCGCAAGCAGGTGACGGCGGATGGCCCGCCGCGCGTCTCCGGCCACACTACTTATCGTTCCGTGATTCCCACTGAGCAGATGCCGGAAGATCTGCGTTGGAACGCGGCCACGCTGTGGGCCGGCCCGAAATGCCACATCGTGCATTATCCGCTCTCGGGCTGGAAGGTGTTCAACCTCGTCGTCACCTATCACAACGATGCGCCGGAGCCGGTCGCCGGCAAGCCGGTCTCCGAGGACGAGGTGATGAGGGGCTTCACCCACGTCCATGAGCGGGCACAGACCATCATCCGCCACGGCACCAACTGGAAGCTTTGGGTGCTGTGCGACCGCGACCCCACCGAGCGCTGGATCGACGGCCGCGCGGTGCTGCTCGGCGACGCCGCGCACCCGATGCTGCAATATTTCGCGCAAGGCGCCTGCCAGGCGATGGAGGACGCGGTGTGCCTGTCGCACATGCTGGCCAATCACGACGATCATGCGGCTGCGCTGGAAGCCTACCGCGCGCAACGCTTCCCGCGCACCGCGCGCGTGCAATTGATGTCACGCGCGATCGGCGAGCACGTCTACCATCCCGCCGGCGACCACGCCCGCATCCGCAACGCGATCATGAGCGCGAAGTCGCAAGCCGAGTGGTGCGACGATATCGCGTGGCTGTATGGCGGGACGGGGCTGGGCGGTTAGTCCGCACATTGGAGATACCACCCGTGCGATACCCCTCTCCCTAACCCTCCCCCGCAAGGGGGGAGGGAACCCTTCCGCGAGTGCCTACCTTACGCCGCGTTGGCACGCATTCACGATCGCAAATGCAAGCAAGTGAGGTGAGCACGCAGGTTAGGCTCCCTCCCGCCTTGCGGGGGAGGGTGGGGAGAGGGGAAAGCCCCGGGCGAGACGATTGCAGGGGCACGTCCGGCCTTCGCCGGGACGACACCGAATGTATGGCTGATGGCGGGACAGCTAACTACTCTTCGTCCCGGACAAGCAAGCGGAGCGAGCGCGATCCGGGACCCATAACCACCGATGGCTGTTGTTATGGCAGGCTGGGACCCCAGCCTTCGCGCCACAGACATTCGTGGTTATGGGTCCCTGCTTTCGCAGGGACGACAGCGAAAGCATGGCTGGATGGCGGGACAGCTAACTATCGTCGTCCCGGACAAGCAAGCGGAGCGAGCGCGATCCGGGACCCATAACCACCGATGGCTGTTGTGATGGCAGGCTGGGGCCCCAGCCTTCGCGCCACAGACATTCGTGGTTATGGGTCCCTGCTTTCGCAGGGACGACGGCGAGTGTGTGGCTGTCACATCCGCATCACCGCCTGGCGATCGATCTTGCCGGTGCCGGTCTTCGGCAGCTCGTCGATGAATTTTACCTCGCGCGGATACTTGTACGGCAACAGCTTTGTCTTGACGTAATCCTGAAGCCGCCGCGTCGCTTCATCGGTGTCGAAGCCGGCCTTGTTCATCACCACCACGGCCCGCAGCGTCATGCGTCGATCAGGCAATGCGGCGGCGTAGACGGCGCATTCGCGGACATCGGGATGATCGGCAAGGCACAGCTCGACCTCCAGCGGATAGACCCACTGGCCGGAGATCTTGATCAGATCGTCGGCGCGGCCGCGGAAGAAGTGAAAGCCGTCGCTGTCGCGCATGAAGCGGTCGCCGGTGTAGATCCAGCCGTCCTCGCGCACGGTCTCGGCGGTCTTGTCCGGCCGGTTCCAGTACAGCGGCGTCGCGGAATCGCCGCGCACCCACAAAATGCCTTCCTCATTGTCGCCGACCTCGCGGCCGTCGCTGTCGCGCAGCATGATCTCGTAGCCGGGCACGCGCAGGCCCGCGGCGCCGAGCTTCTTCTGCTCCGCGCGGTTGCTGAGATAGACGTGCAGCACCTCGGTCGAGCCGAGCCCTTCGATGATCTCGAGCCCGGTGAGCCGCTTCCAGCCGTTGAACACATCGGCCGACAGCACCTCGGCGGCCGAGACCGCCATCCGCAGCGAGGAGAAATCGGCTTGCTCGGCGCCCTCGGCCTTGGTCAGGGTGATGTAGAGTGTCGGCAGGCCGAAGAACACGGTCGGCCGGTACTGCGCGATGGCCGCGAAGATCGCGGCGGGCTTCGGCTGGCCCGGCAGCAGCAGCGTCGCGGCGCCGACCGAAAAGGGAAACGTGATCGAATTGCCGAAACCATAGGCGAAGAAGATCTTCGGCACCGAGAAGCAGATGTCGCCGGGCTGAAGCTTCAGCACGTTGCGGGCAAAGGCGAGCTCGCTATAGGCCATGTCGTGCTGCAGATGCACGATGCCCTTGGGACGGCCGGTCGATCCGGACGAATACATCCAGAACGCCATCTCGTTGCGGTGGGTATCGGCCGAGTCGAGCTCGGTCGGAAACGCATGCAGCCAGTCGCCGGCGTTGCGCGTTTCCGCGACGGCATGCCCGGTGCCCGTGCCATTGACCACGACCAGCGTGCGCAGCGGCGTGTCCTTGCAGGCCTCGGCGTTGAAGCGCGAACAGAATTCGGCGTCGGTGACGGCGACCTGCGCGCCGGCATCAGACAGATAGAATTGCAGGAGCTCCGGCGTCGTCAGCGTATTGATGAGCAGCGGTACGAAACCGGCGCGCACCGCGCCGAAGAATGCCGCCGGATAGGCCGGGGTGTCGTCGAGGAACAGCAACACGCGATCGCCGCGTTTCAGTCCAAGCGAATGGAAGGCGTGGCCCCAGCGTGCGGCATCATTGCAGAGCTCGCGATAGGTTCGCGTGCCGGCGGGGCCGGTCAGCGCCAGGCGGTCTGCATTGCCGTTGCCGAGATTGTCGAACAGGATGCGGCTCGCATTGTAGCGCTCGGGGATCGCAAAGCCGATCTCGCGCGCACCGGGATTGTCCTGCGGAACCAGGTCGGCGATCCCAGTCATGAGCGTCCCTTTGCGGCCTCAAAGCGGGCCATGAAGGCCGGCGACATGGCGCGCAGCCGCGCGTCGTCGATCCGGCCGGAGCGGGTGATGTAGCTGTAGGCGAAATCCATCAGGTCGTGCTTCATGTGCGCGGGGAAATGCTCGTACCAGTCGGCGCTGGTCCGCGCCGCGGTGACGAGCTTCTTCACGATCGGCTTGCGCTCGCTCTCATAGCGGGCAAGCGCAGCGGCGATGCTGCTTTCGGACTCCAGCGCCTTGGTCAGCGCGATCGCATCCTCGATTGCCAGCCGGGTGCCGGAGCCGATCGAAAAATGCGCCGAATGCAGCGCGTCGCCGATCAGCACCATGTTGCCGTGCGACCAGCGCTCGTTCCAGATCCACGGGAAATTGCGCCACACCGATTTGTTCGAGATCAGCTTGTGACCATCCAAGGTCGCGGCGAACACCTGTTCGCAGATCACCTGCGATTCCTCGATCGTCTTGTCGGCAAAGCCATAAGCCGCCCAGGTCGCCGCGTCGCACTCGACCAGGAAGGTGCTCATGTCCTTTGCATAGCGATAGTGATGGGCGTTGAAGCAGCCCACGTCGGTCGCCACGAAGGTCTGCGACAGTGTCGCGAAGGTCTTGGTGGTGCCGTACCAGGCGAATTTGTTGGTCGAATGCGAGACCGACGCGCCGAATGCGGCCTCAAAATCGCGGCGGACCATCGAGTTCAGCCCGTCAGCGGCGACGATCAGGTCGTAACCCCTCAGTTGGTCGACCGATTGCACCACGGTGTCGAAGCGCGGCGTGACGCCAGTGCTGCGCACGCGCTGCTGCAGGATCGTCAGCAGCGCCAGCCGGCCGATCGAGGAGAACCCGACGCCGTCGATCTCGACGCTCTCGCCGCGCAGATTGAGCGTGATGTTCTTCCAGCTCTCCATCCGCGGCGCGATGGCGTCGACCGTCTCGGGGTCGTCGGCGCGCAGGAACTCCAGCGCCTGTTCGGAGAACACCACGCCGAAGCCCCAGGTGGCGTCGGCGGCGTTCTGCTCGAACAGATCGATCTCGGCGTCGGGATGACGCTTTTTCCAGAGATAGGCGAAATAGAGCCCGCCGGGCCCTCCGCCAATCACGGCGATCCGCAACGTCTGCCTCCCAGATTGACAGTGTACTTACAATTTGGGTCCAGCCTAATCGCCCTCTGGCGGGAACGCCAGAGGGAAAATGCGTCCGAGTGCTGGCTCTAGTAGCTCAGCGAGCCGGATCGAAGCGGTGTCGCGACAGGGCAAGCTGCACCTCTCCCGCTTGCGGCGGGTGGGGGCTCTCTCCACACAATGAACAGAGCCGTTCGCTGCGATACCCCCACCCCAACCCTCCCCCGCAAGCGGGAGAGGGGGCGCAGCCTGCTCGCGGTCACGTCCGATCTAACCTCAGTAGCAGCGGCGGACCTTGACCCCGCCGACCCAAACCCAGCGGCAGCCGGCGACCACGGGCTTGCGGACGACCACCGCGCCGCGCGTGCTCGCGCATCCGGCACGATAGGGGCCGCGCCCGCACACCACGGCGTTGGCATCGGAGGACTCGAAGGTCATGGTCGCGGCAAAGGACAGCAGGGCCGCAGCGATCAGCAATAATGAGCGCATGATATTCCCTCTCCCGGAGTGAGGTTGGTTGGCCTGTCGGTGACAACAAGGTGCTGCGGCTCCGTGCCCGGCAAATCGCCGGGCACCTGTCGTCTCACCGCCTGCGCGGCTATTTCTTTTCCGCTGCCGCCAACACTTTCTTGCAGGCGGGCGTCAGCTTGTCGCTCTCCTTGGCAAGACAGGCGATGATGCGCCCGCCGCCGGGCGTCACGCTTTTGCAGAACTTCTGATAGTCGCCCATGCAGGCGTCGCGTTGCGCCGATGTCAGCTCCTGGGCGTAGACGGCGGTTGAGCCGCAAAGCAGAACGGCGGTCAGGACGAGACGCAGCATCGGTCGCTCCCTTTTCCGATCAGTCGTGTGACAACAGGGATCACCGCGCCGCGAACGGCGCCAGCACGTCGCGGCACGCCGGCGACAGCGAGCCGGCATTGGTCGCCAGGCATTGCACGATCCGCCCGCCGCCCGGCTGCACACCGCCGCAGATCGAGCGGACGTCGGCGCCGCAGGCCGAACGCAGCACGAAAATCTCCTCGCGCGGCCGCAACGGCCGCAACGCGATTACCGACGGCGCTGCCGCCGGAGCCGCGGCCGGTGCTGCCGTTGTCGTGGCACCCGCGGCGCCACCGCCGCCGGCGGCCGCCACGGCCTTCTCGCAGGCCGGCGAAAGCTTCTCCTTGTTCTTCTCGAGGCACTGCAGCGCCGGCGCACCGCCGGTCGGCACGCCCGCGCAGACCTTGGGATAATCGGCGCGGCACGCGCTGCGGATCGCGGAGATCTGTGCGCTGCTTGGCTTTGCTGCCGCGGCCTTCGGTGCCGCCGTCTCCGCGGGCTTGGCCGCCGTCGCCGCCGGAGCCGCGTCGGTCTTGGCTGCTGCGGGCGCGGCGGCCGGTGCTTCCACGGCCTTCACGGCGCTGGCGCAGCCGGGCGCAAGGCTCGCCATGTTCTTCTGCAGGCATTGCAGTGACGCTTCGCCGCCGGGCGCAACGCTGGAGCAGTGTGCGATGTAATCGTTGCGGCATTGCGACTTGATGGCGTCGCGCTGCGCCTGGGTCGGCGCCTGCGACAAGGCTGGTGCGGTGCTCATCAGTGCCGCAAGCGCGAGCCATGCGGAGAGCCTCGTTGCACGTGTCAACGCGTTGATCATTTGAATAAATCCTCTCGTCGCGCCGGAAGCCTCCGGCTCAACTGAACGGAGTCTGAAAAAGTTTTGCTCTAACAACCTTCGCGAGCGGCATCATTTTCGCTTTCGAGTTCCGCCGCAAGCGGATTGTTGCTATGGAAGAGGCCGGCTGATTTTTTTGCTCGCTTCGACATCTTTGACTTAAGTCATTTGGATTGAGGCTCGGAAATGAGGCATGCGCGCGCGTCGGCACATTTCAGTCAGAGCGATTTTGTGCGGCTGCGAAATGCGCCGCTTGTGCGTATCGCCTTCGTCGTAGCGGCCTTTGTCAGTTTAAGTGCCTGCGAGCAAAACAGTTTTGTTGCGCCGCCGCCGCCCAAGGTTGAGGTCGCGCCGCCGGTGCAGCGCGCCATCACGCGCTATCTGGACGCCACCGGAAACACCGCGCCGATCAAGACCGTCGATCTGGTCGCGCGCGTGCAGGGCTTTCTGCAGGCGATCAACTATCAGGACGGCTCGCCGGTGAAGCAGGGGACCACCCTGTTCACGATCGAGCCCGAGACCTACAAGCTGAAGCTGGAGCAGGCGCAGGCCGCGGAGGTCGGTTCGCAGGCGACGCTGAAGCAGGCCGAGGCCGACTTCAAGCGGCAAACCGATCTGGTGCAGCGCCAGGCGGTCTCGCAGTCGACGCTGGATAGCTCGACCTCGGCGCGGGACAACGCCCAGGCCAGCCTGCAGCAGGCCCAGGTCAACACCAAGATCGCCGCGGTCAATTACGGCTACACAAATGTGGCCGCACCGTTCGACGGCATCGTCAGCAATCATCTGGTCTCGGTCGGTGAACTGGTCGGCGTGGCCTCGCCCACCCAGCTTGCGACCATCGTGCAGCTCGACCCGATCTATGTGAATTTCAACGTCAACGAACAGGACGTGCAGCGGGTGCGGGATGAAGCGCGCCGTCGCGGCATGACGGTCAACGAGCTCAGGCAGTTGCCGGTCGAGGTCGGTTTGCAGACCGAAACCGGCTTTCCGCACAAGGGCAAGCTTGATTACATCTCGCCGACCGTCAATCAGTCGACCGGAACGCTTGCCGTCCGCGGCCTGGTGCCCAATCCGGATCGCGTACTGCTGCCCGGCTTCTATGTCCGCGTTCGCGTGCCGATCGACAAGCAGGACAATGCGCTGCTGGTGCCTGACGTTGCGATCGGCAGCGACCAGGCCGGCCGCTACGTGCTGGTGGTCAATGCCGACAATGTGGTCGAGCAGCGCAAGGTGACGACCGGTCAGCTCGACGAGGGGCTGCGCGTCATCGAGAGCGGGCTGAAGGCCGACGACCGCGTCGTGACCGCCGGATTGTTGCGCGCGATCCCGGGGCAGAAGGTCGATCCGCAGATGCAGAAGGGCGACGCGACGCCGGCGCCGGCCAAGTGAGGGGCGCGCCATGATCTCGAAATTCTTCATCGAGCGGCCGGTCCTTTCCAACGTCATCGCGATCCTGATGATCCTGATCGGCGGCGTCGCACTGTTCAATCTTGCGGTCGCGCAATATCCCGATGTGGTGCCGCCGACGGTCCAGGTGACGACACGCTATCCCGGCGCGTCGGCAAAAACCGTGATCGACACCGTGGCGCTGCCGATCGAGCAGCAGGTCAACGGCGTCGAGGACATGCTCTACATGCAGTCCTACAGCGGCGCCGACGGCACCTACACGCTGACGGTGACCTTCAAGATCGGCACCGACCTCAACTTCGCGCAGGTGCTGGTGCAGAACCGCGTCTCCTCGGCACTGTCGCAGCTGCCGACCGCGGTGCAGAACCAGGGCGTCACGGTGCAGAAGCGGTCGACCTCGATCCTGCTGTTCGTGACGCTGACCTCGCCGAACAAGACCTACGACAGCCTGTTCCTGTCGAACTATGCCACCATCAACATTCGCGACGAGCTGTCGCGCCTGCCGGGTGTCGGCAACGTCACGGTGTTCGGCGCCGGGCAGTATTCGATGCGGGTGTGGCTCGATCCGAACAAGCTGCAGGCGCGCGGGCTGATGCCGCAGGACGTCATCCAGGCGATCCAGCAGCAGAGCCAGCAGGTCACCGCGGGCCAGGTCGGCGCGCCGCCCGCGCCGCAGGGGCAGGCGTTCCAGTACACGCTGAACGTCAATGGCCGGCTCGACGATGCGAGCCAGTTCGAGAACATCATCGTCAAGACCGGCAATGTCGGCGACGTCATCCGCGTCCGCGATCTCGGCTCGGTCGAGCTCGGCGCGCAGACCTACAGCCAGGTGTTCTCGCTCAACCAGAAGCCGGCCACCGGCATCGGCGTATTCCTGTCGCCCGGCGCCAACGCGCTGCAGGTCGAGAAGGAAGTGCAGAAGAAGGTGGCGCAGCTCGCCAGGCAGTTCCCGCAGGACATCAAATACGACACGCCGTTCGACACCACCAAATTCGTCCAGGCCTCGATCGACGAGGTCTATCGGACGCTGATCGAGGCCGGCCTGCTGGTGCTGGTCGTGATCCTGGTGTTCCTGCAGGACTGGCGGGCGATGCTGGTGCCTGCGACCACGGTGCCGGTCACCATCATCGGTGCGTTCGCGGCGATGGCCGCGCTCGGCTTCACCATCAATCTGTCGACGCTGTTTGCGATCGTGCTGGCGATCGGCATCGTGGTCGACGACGCCATCGTGGTGGTCGAAGGCGCCGCGCACAATATCGAGCGCGGCATGTCCGGGCACGATGCCGCGATCAAGGCGATGGACGAATTGTTCGCGCCGATCGTCGGCATCACGCTGGTACTGATCTCGGTGTTCCTGCCGGCGGCCTTCCTGCCGGGGCTGACCGGCCGGATGTACGCGCAATTCGCCCTGGTGATCGCGGCGACCGCGCTGCTCAGCGCCGTCAATGCCGCGACCTTGAAGCCGACGCAATGCGCGCTATGGCTGCGCCCGCCGGTGCCACTGGCGCAGCGAAACTTCTTCTATCGCGGCTTCAACGCGGTCTATGACCGGGTAGAGCGCGGCTACACCCGGATGATCGGCGGCATTGCCGGCCACGCCAAGACCTCGGTCCTCGTCGCGCTGGTCCTGATCGGAATTGCCGGCTACGGGCTGTCGCGGGTGCCGACCGGCTTCATTCCGATCGAGGACCAGGGCTACCTGCTGGCCGCGGTGCAGTTGCCCGACGGCGCCGCGATCGATCGCACCCAGCGGGTGCTCGATCAGGTCACCGAGATCGCCCGCAAGACACCGGGCGTCGAGCAGGTGGTCGCGATCGCCGGCATCTCCGCGCTCGACAACTCGTCGAGCCTCGCCAATGCCGGCGTCGCCTATGTGATCCTGAAGGATTGGGGCGCGCGCGGCCCCGGCGAGGACCTGCGCTCGCTGGTCTACGGCCTCAACGACAAGCTTGCGGTGATTCCGGAAGCGCGGATCCTGGTGATCCCGCCGCCGCCGATCCAGGGCATCGGCAATGCCGCCGGCTTTGCCATGCAGGTGCAGCTCCGTGACGGCAACGCCGATTACGGCAAGCTGCAGGCGGTCACCGGCGCCGTCGTCGGCAATGCGCAGACCCAAAGCGCGCTGCAGCGGGTGCAGTCGTCGTTCCGCTCGATGGTGCCGCAGTTCGACGTCCAGGTCGACCGCGTCAAGACCGAGACGCTGCATGTCACCACCGACCAGATCTTCTCGACGCTGTCGTCCTATCTCGGCGCGAGCTACGTCAACCAGTTCACCAAGTTCGGCCGCACCTTCCAGGTCTACACCCAGGCCGATGCGCAATACCGCCTGACGCTGCGCGACATCGAGAACATGATGGTGCGCAACAGCAATGGCGACATGGTCCCGCTCGGCACCGTGGCGAAGATCACGCCGTCGGTCGGACCGTCGCTGATCAGTCTCTACAACCTCTATCCGTCCGCGACCATCATCGGCCTGCCGTCGCAGGGCTACAGCTCCGGCCAGTCGATGACGCTGATGGAGGAGATAGCCGCGAAGACGCTGCCGGCGGGGACCGGCTATGAGTGGACGGCGATGTCGTACCAGGAGAAGGAGGTCGGCAGCCAGATCTACCTCGTGTTCGCGCTGGCGCTGCTGCTGGTCTATCTCGTGCTCGCCGGACAATATGAGAGCTGGTACGCACCGATCTCGGTGATCCTGGCGGTGCCGCTGTCGCTGCTCGGGCCCATGCTGGTGCTGACGTCGCTTCGGATCGAGAACAATCTCTACACCCAGATCGGCACCATCCTGCTGATCGCGCTGTCGGCCAAGAACGCGATCCTGATCGTGGAGGTCGCGCTCGAGCACCATGTGCGCGACGGCAAGCCGGTGCTGGAGTCGGCGATCGACGCGGCGCGCGCCCGGTTCCGGCCGATCCTGATGACGTCGTTAGCCTTCATCCTCGGCGTGCTGCCGCTGGTGCTCGCGACCGGCGCCGGCGCCAGCGCCCGCAAATCGATCGGCATCACCGTGTTCTCGGGCATGATCGCCTCGACCTGCCTCGCGGTGCTGTTCGTGCCGGCGTTCTTCGTCGTGGTGCAGAATTTCGAGAACTGGCGCAAGGCGAAGAAGGGCAAGGCGCCCGCCCCGCAAGCCGCACCGCAGGCGTCGGGCACGGTGCATTAGGGGCCCGTGCCGCGCAATCGAATCTCTCTCCGTATTCACCGTCGTCCTGGCGAAAGCCAGGACCCATTACCCCAACTGCTTGTTGTTGTGTGACGCTGGGGCCACTATCGCACTCTCAATCGAATTCGGTGGTTATGGGTCCTGGCTTTCGCCAGGACGACGGCGTGGGGAGGCCACTCGCTGCAACTCTCACACCGTCACCCTGAGGTGGCCGCTTTTTCCCTCGAAGGGTCGACGGCCGGGCCGTGCATCCTTCGAGGCTCGCTCCGCTCGCACCTCCAGCGACAAAGGCGAAGCCTTTGCGCGGGGATGACGGGCTAACGAGCGAAAACCTCACACCTTCACCATGCGCTTGCCGCGGTTCTCGCCGGCCAAGAGCCCGATCAGCGCCTGCGGGGTGTTCTCGATGCCGTCGATGACGTCCTCCTGGACCTTGAGCTTGCCCGAGGAGACCCAGGATTGCAGGTCGGCGAGCGCGGCATCGCGCTGGTCCATGTAGTCCATCACGATGAAGCCCTGCATGACCAGCCGCTTCACCACGATCAGGCCGGGCACGCCGCGCGGGCCGTGGGCGGAGGGCACGCCGTCATACTGCGAGATCGCGCCGCAACAGGCGATCCGGCCGCGGTTGTTCATCTGCGCCAGACAGGCCTCCAGGATGTCGCCGCCGACATTGTCGAAATAGACGTCGATCCCCTTCGGGGCCGCTGCGCGCAGCGCCTTGTAGGTGGCGCCGTCCTTGTAATCGACCGCGGCATCGAAGCCGAGCTCCGAGGTCAGCCAGTGGCACTTGTCCTTGCCGCCGGCGATGCCGACCACGCGGCAGCCCTTGATCTTGGCGATCTGGCCGACGATCGAGCCGACCGAGCCGGCGGCTGCCGACACCACCACGGTCTCGCCCTCCTTCGGCTTGCCGACGTGGAGCAGGCCGAAATAGGCGGTCAGGCCGGCGATACCATAGACGCTAAGCAGATGCGTCATCGGCTCGAGCTTCGGCATTTTGGCCAGGTGCTTGGCGGGCACGGCGGCATAGTCCTGCCAGCCAGTGTCGCCGAACACGATATCGCCCGGCTTCAGGCCGGGGTCATTCGACGACACCACTTCGGCGATGCCGCCGCCGGCCATCACGGTGTTGGCCTCCACCGCAGCGCGGTAGGTGGCGCCGTGCATCCAGGCGCGGTTGGCGGCGTCGAGCGAGATGTAGCGCGTCCGCACCAGCGCCTCGCCGTCCTTCGGCGCGGGGACCGTGCCCTTGGTCAGGCGAAAATGCTCGGGGCCGAGCTTGCCGGTCGGCTTTTCAACAAGCAGGATCTGGCGATTGACGGTGTCGTTCATTGGCGGTGTCTCCCCTCTTGGCTTCCCTTGGCGTTGGTCGTTTCACATGCAGTTTGACTGCGGCGCGCGCAGCGTGCTGCACAGATTGTGCGCTGCGTGAACGCTAATCCCCGCGCTGGCATTCCACAACGGGAACAGATCGGCACAGTCCCGCGCGGCGCGAAGCGTGTTGCGTAGCTGCGTAAATCTGCCACACTTGCCCTTCGCCGGGAACTTACGGGGGTAAGAGAATGTCGAACAGGTTTACGCAGTACATCCTGCTTGCGATGGTCCTTGGCATCGCAATGGGAACGATTGTCTTCAACTACTTTCCTGACAGCCGTGCCGAGATCGCAGCCGACGTCAACCTGATCGCAATGCTGTTCCTGCGCCTCATCAAGATGATCATCGCGCCGCTGGTGTTCGCGACCCTCGTCGGTGGCATCGCCCATATGGGAAGCGGCGCCAAGCTTGGGCGCATCTTCGCCAAGACCATGGGCTGGTTCGTCTCCGCCTCGTTCGTTTCGCTGCTGCTCGGCCTCGTGATGGTCAATTTGTTGCAGCCCGGCGCCAATTTCCCCGGCACGCTGCCCGACAAGGCCCAGTCCACCGGCCTGCCGGTCTCGGCCTTCTCGATCGAGAAATTCCTGACCCATCTGATCCCGACCTCGATCGCGGATGCGATGGCGCAGAACGAGATCCTGCAGATCGTGGTGTTCGCGGTGTTCTTCGCGGTGGCGCTCGGCGCCATGCCTGAGCGCGCCAAGCCGATCATGAGCCTGATCGACGATCTCGCCCACATCATGCTCAAGGTCACCAGCTATGTGATGCTGTTTGCACCGATCGCGGTGTGGGCCGCCATCATGGCGACCGTCTCGAAGAACGGCCTCGGCGTGCTCTGGAAGCTGATCGTCTTCATGGGCGGCTTCTACCTGTCGCTGCTGATCCTGTGGGGCATTCTGGTCGCGGTCGGCTTCGTGGTGATCGGGCCGCGTTACAGCCATCTGCTGCGGCTGATCCGCGAGCCGCTGATGATCGCGTTCTCGACCGCCTCCTCGGAGGCGGCCTATCCGAAGACGCTGGAAGGGCTGAACAGGTTCGGCGCCTCCTCGCGGATCTCGGCCTTCGTGCTGCCGCTCGGTTATTCCTTCAACCTCGACGGCACGATGATGTACTGCACCTTCGCGAGCATCTTCATCGCGCAGACCTACCACATCGAGATGTCGCTCGGCACGCAGTTCGCCATGCTGGCGACGTTGATGATCACCTCGAAGGGCGTGGCCGGCGTGCCGCGCGCGTCGCTGGTGGTGATCGCCTCGACGCTGTCGCAGTTCGGCATCCCGGAGGCCGGCCTGCTGATGATCATGGGCATCGACACCTTCCTCGACATGGGCCGCAGCGCCACCAACGTGATCGGCAACTCGCTGGCCACCGCCGTGGTCGCGAAGTGGGAAGGCGAGCTGAAGGCCGAGCACGAGCTCGGGCCCGACGACGCGGTGCCGCAGGATGCGGTGCCCGGCGCCGTGATGGCCGGTCATTGACGGGAGGGATGCATGCATCGCGCCCGCTGGAAGCCGATACGGGCTGAGGCGCCCTTACTGTCGACATGCCTGCTGTCAGCATGTCTGCTGGCGGCGAGCCTGCTGATCGGACCGGTGTCCGCACAGCCGGCGGGCGAGGGGCTCAGCCCCACGCTCGCCAACATCAAGGCCACGCACGCGGTGCGGATCGGCTATCGCGAAAGCTCGCCGCCGTTCTCGTTCCTCGACCACTCCAACCGGCCGATCGGCTACAGCCTCGAGCTGTGCGATGCGATCGTCGACGAGATCGCGGTCGAGGTCGACGACGCCAACCTCAAGATCGACTACGTCAAGGTCACCTCCGACGACCGCATTCAGGCGGTCGTCGACAAGAAGATCGATCTCGAATGCGGATCGACCACCGCGAATGCCGAGCGCGGCAAGCAGGTCGCATTCTCGCCGCTGATGTTCGTGGCCGGTACCAAGCTGATGGTGCCCAAGGCCTCCGGCGTCAACCAGGTCGCCGGCTTGAAGGGCAAGACGGTGGTGGTGACCAAGGGCACCACCAACGAGCAGGCGATGCACAATGTCGACGCCAAGCAACAGCTCGGCCTCAACATCGTGACCGCGCCCGACCATGAGCTGTCCTACCAGATGCTGGTGGACGGCAAGGCGGATGCGTTCGCGACCGACGACATCCTGCTCTACGGCCTGATCGCGCGGCATAAGTCGCAGGACAAGTTCCGCGTCACCGGCGACTATCTGTCCTACGATCCCTACGGCATCATGTACCGCAAGGGCGAGCCGCAGATGAAGGACGTGGTCGAGCGCGCCTTCCGCAAGCTCGCCTCGAACCGCGACATCATCCCGCTCTACAACAAGTGGTTCGTCGCCCGCCTGCCGACCGGCGAGAAGCTCAACGTCGCGCTGTCACCGCAGCTCGAAGACGCCTTCAAGGCGCTCGACGATTCTGCGGGCGGAGCGAACTAGCGCGGAATGAGTTTGGTTGAATCGGCCCGCCGCGCTTTCGGTTAACCTCTCCCCGTCGGGGAGAGGTCGGATTGCTCTCGGCGATGCGAAGCATCGTCCAGTGCAATCCGGGTGAGGGGTCTTGCGCAACGCGCGCGGGCTTTCCAAGCGATCCTGAACTGTGCCGACGAACCGCGATTTCGTTCATCGCCAATAGCGATGCGACAAATCCAGGCACTGCCGGACCCAGTAGCCGTTCACATGGATCAACTGGCATGTGCTCGGCGGCGGCTCCTTGATGATCGGATATCCGTGGATGTCGATGTTCGTCGGGGCGGTGACGCCGCGCCAGAATACGGCGTTAGCGGCCGGTGGATTGAAGGCAGCGGCGAACGCCGTGACTGCGAGGAAGCTCAAAACAAGTTTGCGCATGATCTGTATCCGGATCGATTAATGCGGATCAGCGTACTCCCTTGAGCCGGATGAGCAAGCCGCTGAATGGATCAAAATGGCGGCGAGAATTTTGCGGCAAGCTGGACTGCCGCACGCGCGTAGCCGCCGTGGACCGCCATGGAAGCGAGGGCAACGATGCCGACCGCCGCCAGAACAACCATGACCTGGAAGATCGCGCGTCCAAGGATCGCTCCCATCAAAACTCCATTGATCCGGCGGGGATCTTGCTTCGAGTTTCCGCGCCGCGATCTCTGGAGCATCATCGGCAGGCGAGATTCCGCTGTTGAAGTCTGCGAACTCGTCGCTTCACCAGCTAGTGTCGCTCCGCGACAAGCCGATCGACCTGCTGCTTGAGCTCCGCTTCCATCTCGGAAACGATATCGCGCGGCAGGCGAGCACCAAAGGGATCACCGAGCGAACCGGTCGTCTCTCGCTCCATCGCCTGATGCCGCATGTCATTGGCATTCGGGACCGGGTCTTCGACCCGTCGTCGAGAGGATAGATAGCCGGGCGCGCCGGCCGCCGCGTCGGCTTTGTAGGGTTCAGAAAAATCCTGATCCGAGCGTACAGCGTTCTTCATCAGCTTTGCCTCCTGGCACGACTTCCTGTCCCCAGGCCCGAACCATCCGGCTCGTCTCTCATCAATGACGCGGCAACCTCGGATGTTGTTCCGCTCGGAACTTGCAAACGTCCGCCGGAACCCGCCGGTTATCGAGTCCGGAACCAGAACTTTAAGCGTCCTCAGTCATTGAACACTGGGGTTGACCGTTTGGAGGTTGCCATGGGCTACACGAGGTCAATTCACCAAACCGCAATTGTGGTCGAAGACGACACGATCCAGCGCGACATGATTGCGCTGTTGTTGAAAGAGGGCCATTTCGACGTTATCCAATGCGAGGACGGCGAGACGGCTGCGCTGGCCATCAAGATGCGTCACCCGTCACTGCTGGTCACCGACATCAAGCTCACGGGCAGAATGAACGGCATCGAACTCGCACAATGGGCGCTGGATTGCGACCCGGGAGTGCGCGTGCTCGTGATCTCGGGCCTGGCGCCGCCCAGCGATCTGCCTGACGGCGTCAAGTTTTTTGCCAAACCGGTTTATCCATCCACTCTGCTGCGCGAGCTGGCGTCGTAATTCCCGGCCGATCGAGACGCAGACCCATGCAAGACGATCCCGAAATCGATTGGCACCGCGAGCAGATCACGAGGAATCGTGAACTGCTCGCGGAGTTGCAATCCGGAAATGCGGCAGGCGCTGACGTGTTTCCGGAGACGCAAGCCGAGATCGACCGTCTCATCGCACAGGTCGAGCAATCGGAACTGATCGTCGCCGGTTATGAGAAAGAGCACCCGCGAGAATGATCGGGCACTCGAGGCAAGCGCGTCGCTTAGGCGAACACGGCGTCTAGCGCCGCCGAATATGCGGCCTCGACCAGCGCCGGATGCCGCCGGCCCAGCGCTTCCATCTTCACGCCTGAATTCACCTCGAGCACCTGCCACGCGCCATCAACGTGCACGACGTCGATGGAGGCGAAGCGGATGCCGACCGCCTGTGCGGCCTCGATCGCGAGCGCGACGCAGGCCTCGCGCGTCGCATCATCCGTGAGCAGCACCGGCTCGGCACCGGCATCGAGGTTGTGCCGCCAGTTGAGGAGAAGCCGTTCGCCGGCCGCAGGAATGGCGTCGAGCGCGGCGGCATCGAAATCCTCGCAGAGGGCCTTCAGCTGTTCGGCCGTCGCGGTCGCCTGCGCCAGCGCGCGCAGCGAGCGGACGCCGTCGCCAATCACCGACGGCCGTGTCTTGCGGTAGACGATCAGCGCCCGATCATCGAGTAGCACGACGCGCACCTCGTCCTTGATCTCGACGTAAGGCGAGATCGCAAGGCTCGGATGCGCGGCGAGGATGCGGGCGACCGCCGTCTCCAGCTGCGTTGGTGTCGTCACGCGGAAGACGAGCTCGCCGGAGGTCCCCTCGTTGGGTTTGACGACGAGGCCGTGCGGATGTTGCGCGAGCAGAAGCAACATCGCATCCAGCGAGTCCGATCCGGGGATGTGCTTGCTGAGCTTGCTGCCGAGAAACAGGCTGTGCGGAATGGCGGATATGCCGGCCGATGCCAACACTTCGGCGCAGGCCGATTTGTCGTTGGCGACCTGATGCGCGACCGCGCTGTTCAGCCCGATGTCGTAGCCGATCGCAAGCCGCCGCGTGTCGCCCTTGGTCATGATGACCAGCCAGCCGCCGGACCGCACCTCGACGGCAATGGAGCGCGCCAAACAATATTTTTTGATGGTTTCCAGGAAGATTCGCTGGCTGATCAGGACCACGAGATCATTTTCCCTTCATCGCGGTTTTCGTAGCAATTAATTGCCAGATCGGCGCCGATCTCAGCAAGTAAATTACCTGCAGCACCACGTGTTAACGATGTCGCGGTTGAACCTCTGCGCGAAATCGAACGACTGCCATTCTGAGATCGCAATTGCACGCCAGTTGATCTTGACTATCTCATGCATTGGCGCAATGGACACGCGAGATCTTCAATGATTTCGGCCACTTCAGCGCCGTCGCGAGCAGTCTAGAAATCAAACCATTCTAAATCTGATCAGTCGAGAAAACGAAATCCCATGAGCGCGTTCTATCGAGAGAAAGTTCTTTCTGTCCAGCACTGGACCGATACGCTTTTCAGCTTCCGGGCCACCCGCGATTCCGGTTTCCGCTTCCAGAATGGCCAGTTTGCCATGATCGGCCTCGAGGTCGAGGGCCGGCCGCTGCTGCGCGCCTATTCGATGGCGAGCGCCAATCACGAGGAAGAGCTCGAGTTCTTCTCGATCAAGGTGCAGGACGGCCCGCTCACCTCCAAGCTGCAGAAGATCCGCGAGGGCGACACCATCCTGGTCGGCCGCAAGGCGACCGGCACGCTGATCACCGACAATCTGATCCCCGGCAAGCGGCTGATGCTGCTGTCGACCGGCACCGGCCTTGCGCCGTTCGCGAGCCTGATCAAGGACCCCGAGGTCTATGATCGCTACGATCAGATCCTGCTGGTGCATGGCTGCCGCCAGGTCTCCGAGCTCGCCTATGGCGAGGAGCTGGTCGCCAAGCTGCGCGACGACGAGCTGTTCGGGCCGCTGCTCTCCGAGAAGCTCTCCTACTATCCGACCGTGACGCGCGAGCCGTTCCGCAACCGCGGCCGCATCACTGACCTGATCACCTCCAACCAGCTGTTCGCCGACCTGCATCAGGGTCCGCTCGACATCGAGACCGACCGCATCATGATGTGCGGCAGCCCGGCGATGCTGGACGAGCTGAAGCAGCTGTTCGAGACCCGCGGCTTCAAGGAAGGCAGCGGCAACACCCCCGGTCACTTCGTGATCGAGAAGGCGTTCGTCGAGCGCTAACGAATTGTCGTCCTGGCGTAGGCCAGGACCCATTACCACCACTGCTCATTTGACTAAGGCTGGGGCCCCACCGGGCTCCAGCCTTTTGCATTTGTGGTTATGGGTCCTGGCTTTCGCCAGGACGACGCCCGTGTATGTGGCGCCGTCCGTTCCCTCGCTGCTATAACGCCCTCAACGCCGCGCAGCCGTTTCCCGAACGCGGCGATCCAGGGAGCAGCGCCTTGTCCATCACCGATCCGGATGCCCCGAAGACCGCCTTTGTGTTCGCCGGCGGCGGCAGCTTTGGCGCGGTCCAGGTCGGCATGCTACAGGCGCTGGCCGCGCATGGCGTGGCCGCCGACATGGTGGTCGGCTCCAGCGTCGGGGCCTTGAACGGCGCGTTCTATGCCGGCGACCCGACGGTCTCGGGCGTGGCGCGGCTCGCCGAGATCTGGCGCGGCCTGAACCGGCAGGATGTGTTTCCGGTGAGCTGGCGGACGCTGGTGGGCTTCCTGTGGCGGCGCGACTTCCTGATCTCGCATGACGGCGTTCGCAAGCTGATCGACGATTACATCCCGTTCCGCAATCTCGAGGACGCGCGGCTGCCGATCCACATCGTCACGACGGACATCATCAGCGGCGACAGCGTGGTGCTGTCGGAAGGCTCGGCGGCCGAAGCGATCGTCGCGTCGACCGCGATCCCCGGCGCGTTCACGCCGGTGCACTACCGCGATCGTTACCTCGCCGACGGCGCGATCTCCAGCAACACGCCGGTCCGCGTCGCCGTGAAGCAGGGAGCAAAGCGCCTGATCGTGCTGCCCACCGGACATGCCTGCGCCAACCAGGCGCCGCCGGTCGGCGCGCTCGCCAATGCGCTGCATGCGCTGACGCTCCTGATCGCGCGGCAGCTCGTCAACGAGCTCGAGAACATCGGTCCCGACGTCGAGTATTTCGTGGTGCCGCCGCTGTGCCCGCTGGTCGGCTCGCCCTACGATTTCTCCCGGACATCCGATCACATCGCCCGTGCCCTCGACACCACCAATGCGTGGCTCGACAGCGACGGCCTGAAGGCGGGGCATATCCCCCACGAAATGCGGCCGCACGACCATTAGGCGAACGGTGCTCTCTCCTCATCTCTCCGCAAGCGCACCCGCATGCGCGGATGATCACACCGCGTGGTCTGATGCCTTGAATCGCGAACCATCCTCATCGTCGTCCCTGCGAAAGCAGGGACCCATACGCCGCGGCGGATCTTGTTGCAGGGACTCGTCGTTCCAGGATCGCCCAACAATTGGCAGTTGTGGTTATGGGTCCCTGCTTTCGCAGGGACGACGTCCTGGAGGGGCCGCGGACACAACGGCGGGCGTCTCGACGGATGGCCGCAGGGAAGTACCGCGCCAGGGTTTTCCCCATACACGATGGCCCCCCGCAAGCGCCACGGCGATCGCCGCAGAGTGAGGACGTTCGTCTCTACGATTTCGGAATAATGGAATAATGCCGGTGAGTTGCCCGACATGTCAAGTTGCGCTGTCGAACGCCGGTAGTTGCCGGCTACTGTGCATGGGGTTGTTTTCGATATTTTGACGGGGCGCCATTGTGGAGCCCCACTGCGCTGCATTGCAAAAGTCGATTTCAAATCAATTTGGCCGGTTGCGGCAGCCGCACCCGCCCATCCGGGCGGTTGTCACATCTGTGACTGCTCGGCCGTATAACCGTAGTGCACTTGTTCCGCGAGTTGGATTAGCTTACGGCCGACGGGGTATTCAAGGCAGACCGGAGGGATTTGATGGATACGATGCTGCTTCCGTTCTCGCCGCGCTTCATCGTGCTGACAATCTGCGCCGTCGTCACCGCGCTCCTGCTGCTGGTCGGGATTTTCGACCACAAGGTCTTCAAGATCGTTGTGATCCCGCTGGCGATCTTCGGCGCGCTGACATTGCTCGGCATCCGCGACCTGACGCAGAAGAACCATGCGGTGCTGCGCAACTACCCGATTTCGGCGCATGTCCGCTTCCTGCTCGAGGAAATCCGCCCGGAGATGCGGCAGTATTTCTTCGAGAGCGAGAAGGACGGTATGCCGTTCTCCCGCGACACCCGCGCGGTGGTCTATCAGCGCGCCAAGATGGTGCTCGACAAGCGGCCGTTCGGCACCCAGGAGGACGTCTATCGCGAGGGCTATGAGTGGATGCACCATTCGGTGGCGCCGAAGCCGAAAGCCGACCAGAAATTCCGCATCACCATCGGTGGCCCCGACTGCACCAAGCCGTATTCGGCCTCGGTCTTCAACATCTCGGCGATGAGCTTCGGCGCGCTCAGCCCGAACGCGGTGCGGGCGCTGAATGCCGGCGCCAAGAAGGGCGGCTTCGCCCATGACACCGGCGAGGGCGGCGTCAGCCCCTATCACCGCGAGATGGGCGGCGACATCATCTGGGAGGTCGGCTCCGGCTATTTCGGCTGCCGCAACCGCGACGGCACCTTCAATCCGGAGCTGTTCGCAAGCGTTGCCGACGACGACCAGATCAAGATGGTCGAGCTCAAGATCAGCCAGGGCGCCAAGCCCGGCCATGGCGGCGTGCTGCCGGCCGCGAAGGTCTCCGAGGAGATTTCCAAGATCCGGGGCGTGCCGATGGGCGAGGACTGCATCTCGCCGGCCTATCACAAGGCGTTCTCGACGCCGCTGCAGATGATGGAATTCGTCGCCGAGATGCGCAAGCTGTCCGGCGGCAAGCCGGCCGGCTTCAAGATGTGCATCGGCCATCCCTGGGAATTCCTCGCGATCTGCAAGGCGATGAAGGAGAGCGGGCTCTATCCCGATTTCATCGTGGTCGACGGCAATGAAGGCGGCACAGGCGCTGCGCCGCTCGAGTTCATGGACCATCTGGGCATGCCGATGCGCGAGGGCGTCAGTTTCGTCCACAACGCGCTGATCGGCATCGGTGCGCGCGATCGCATCAAGATCGGCGCCTCCGGCAAGATCGCGACCGCCTTCGACTTGGCGCGCGCGATGGCGATCGGGGCCGACTGGTGCAATTCGGCGCGCGGCTTCATGTTCGCGCTCGGCTGCATCCAGTCCCTGAGCTGCCACACCGATCGCTGCCCGACCGGCGTCACCTCGCAGGACCCGATCCGCAACCGCGCGCTCTACGTGCCGGACAAGATCGAGCGCGTGTACAACTACCACCACTCGACCCTGCACGCGCTGACCGAGCTGCTCGCGGCCGCCGGCCTCGAGCACACCAAGGATCTGCGGCCGATCCACTTCTCGCAGCGGAGCTCGACCACCGACGTCCGCACCTTCGCACAGCTTTATCCGGCGCTGCGCCCGGGCGAGCTGCTCGAAGGCACCCAGGATCCCCGCTACCGCGACGCCTGGGCGATGGCGCGCGCGGATTCGTTCCAGCCGGCGGGGTAGGGACGAAAGCGTCGCTTCGTAGCCCGGATGAAGCGTGGCGAAATCCGGGGCCGCTCTCTCCGGATCGACCGATCCCGGATTACGCTTCGCTCCATCCGGGCTACGCATGTTCGTCAAGCTGATGGCGCGCCGAACCATTTGGTCAGCGCCTCGGCGAGGCCCGACTGACTCCGGTCTCCGACCCACGCCACGTAGCCGTCGGGCCGGACCAGCACCGCGCGGGGCGCCGCAACCGTTCCGAGCGCGGGAAGCTCCCACGTGCCGGCGTAATCGGCGTCGACCAGCCGAACCCGGTCAGCCCATCCCGTGATGTCGAAGCCGCCGGGTTCGCCAAAGTTGAGCAGCACCGGCCGCGCGCCGTGCAGCAGCGCGAAGACCGGCAGCGGGCCGCTCGTCGTCACCAGATCGAGATCGGGCATGCGGCGTCCGAGCAGCGGATGGCCGTCGCCGAGATCGTAGTGCAGGTCGAGGCCCGACATCATCGCGGCGAATTTTCGGCGCGGCTCGTCCATGCGCAGCAGTTCGGAGACGATCTCGTGCAGCGCCTTGCTGCGCGCGTCGGTCCGGCTGAGCGCGACATGCGCCATGGTGTTGCGTAGCACGCGGGCCGCCACGGGATGCCGTTCGGCCTGATAGGTGTCGAGCAGGCCGTCAGGCGATGTCAGCTTGACCAGCTGGGCGAGCTTCCAGCCCAGGTTCACCGCGTCCTGCACGCCGATATTGAGACCCTGTCCGCCCATCGGCGGATGCACATGGGCGGCATCGCCGGCCAGCAGCACGCGCTGCTTGCGATAGGTCACGGCCTGCCGGGTCATGTCGGTGAAGCGTGATATCCAGACCGGGCTGTGGATGCCGAAATCGGTGCCGTACACGGCGACCAGCCGCTCGCTGACGTCACCCAGGGTCGGCTCTCTGTCGGTGCCGAGTTGCAGCTCGGTCAGCACGAGCCGCACCCGTTCACCGTCTTCCACCTTGCCGATGGCATAGATGCCGGCGTCGTCCTCGCGAAAGCCCCATTCCGGTTCGTCCGATATCTCGGCCTCGGCGATCAGCCAGCTCCTGGTCGGATCCCATCCGGCGAATTCGATGCCGGCCGCCTTGCGGACGATGCTGCGGCCACCGTCGCAGCCGACCAGATACTGTGCGCGGAGCAACTGGCCATCCGACAGCGCGACATCGACGCCATCGTCGTCCTGCGTGAAGCCGGTCACCTCGCGCCCGCGATCGATCGGCATCGCCAGTTGTTCGGCCCATTCGCCGAGCAGGCGCTCGATATGGTTCTGCCGCAGCCCCAGCGTGAAATTGCGCCGGGTCGGGAAGTCGGCGATCTCGAGCGGAACCAGATGCGAGTGGAACAGCACCGCCGGATGGCGCGTCCCCAGCGCGACGAAGCGGTCGCCGATGCCGCGCTGATCGAGCACCTCAATGGTGCGCGCGTGCAGACCGCCGGCCCGCGCGCCGATCAGGTCCGGATTCTCGCGCCGCTCGACAATCGCAACATCGACACCGGCCAGCGCCAGCTCGCACGCCAGCATCAGCCCGGTCGGCCCTCCGCCGGCAATCACCACCGCATGTTCCCGCATCCCGCACTCCTCCGTTCGATTGGGCGCGCGTTCTACGGGATGACCCCGGGCTTGCGGCAAGCCCGGGGGGTCTACATATATCTGAGTGGGGAGAGGGCTTTTGCTCCATCGAACCAGTCCCGAGACATCATTGCGAAGAGCGGCGCGGCAAATTCGCCGTCGTCCCGGCTTTCGCCGGGACGACGAAGTTGGCGCGCCTCAAAACTCGCCGTGGATGCGGCCGGAGAAGATGTGCACCGGGCCGCGATCGGCGTTGTAGGCGGGGTTGGTGATGAACTGATAGTCCGCGGTCAGCGTCAGGCTCTTGTTCACCTGGTAGGCATAGTAGGTTTCGAAGATCCGCTCCGGGCTGTAGTTCAGCGCGCCGTCGCCGATCAAAAGACCCAGGCCGCCGGCGGCGAGGTAGTCGCGATGCGCTGACGACAGTCCGTTGACCGCGCCGCCGATGCCGATCGTGTCGTTCGCCCGGCCCCAATAGCTGCCCTTGATCGACACGCCGCCGGAGACGCTGCGGTCGACGTCGGTGAACGACAGGATCTCGTTCTGGCCGTCGTTCCAACTCAGGCGGCCGAACAGGCCGACATCGGTTGCGATCTGCTGCTCGCCGTTCAAGTAGAAGCCGTACTTGGTGTTGTCCTTGCGGATACCGGCCATCACGTCGTTGATGTCGAGCCCGGGGTTGGCGTCCTCGATCGCGAGCGCCTGGCGATAATTGCCGGTGTTGCCGCGATTGCCGAACACGCCGACGCGCAGCTTGCCGGGTTGATCGAAGATCGAGTAGCGGCCTTCGAATTCCACCACCGCGCCGCCATTGTTGGCGTTGAAGACCAGCACGTCGCTGTTCGGTGCATTGGGCACCTGGAACACGCCGGCGCGCACCGCCCAGTCCTTGCGGTTGAGCTCGACCACCGCGCCGCGGGTGTACCCTGGCAGATCGGCCGGGAAGTCGTAGGCGGCGGAAGCCCACATCGCCCAGTTCATGAAGTCGGCGCGCGGATCCTTGGCGTAGGAATTGCCGTCGAAGAAATCGCCCACCGCAAAGCGGCCGACCACGATCGTGAGGCGGTCGATGTCGCGCTTGCCTGCGATCTGGTTGGGGCCGTCGGGGACGTCCTCCTGCTCGCCGCCGAAGCCAAAGGTCTGCTTGAAGTAATAGCGCTGCGGCCGGATCTTCGGGAACGCGGCGCCGGCCTTCTGCGCCTCGCCGTTCGAGAAGCCGGCGAGGCCGAGCGTGCCGTTGAGGCCAAAGCCCTGCGCCGTCTCCGGATTGAAATAGAACTCGCCGCCTTCCCAGAGCCGCACGCCGAGAAACGCTGTCGTGGTCCAGGTCTCCTGCACTTGCCCCGCGCCCGGAAGGCTGTTGGTGCCGGAATAGGGCGCGCGGAACGACGGATAGCCTTGCGCGAGCAGCGTCGTCTGTCCGTGCACGCTCCAGTCGCTCGAGTCCGGCAGCGCGGCGCGCGTCGGCGTCGCCGACCAGGGCGAGTCGCCGAGCTGGTAGTTGAGGCCGAATTTCAGCAGGTGAATGCGCGGGTCGATGCTGACGCCGGGCATGCCGAAATCGTTGAGACCGAGCGTGCGCCGCGACAGATCGATGTAGTCGTACTCGACCTTGGCCGTCCAATTGCCGCTCACCGCGAATTCGGCACCGGCGCCGACGGTCCAGCCGGTCTGGTACTGGCCGGGCTGCGAGATCACATTGTCGCCGGCATCATTGACTCTGACCTCGGTGTGTCCCCAGGCGAAGCCGCCGGTCACATAGGGCATCCAGGTGCCGAAGCTGTAACCGGCGCGGCCGCGCAGCGTGCCGACATAGTCGATCGACGAATTAAAGGGCCCCGGCACGCGCCGCGGCTGATCGGTCGGGCCGGTGAAGGTCGCATCCGCCTCGACGCCGAGCACGAAGCGGTTGGCGAATTCCTTGTTGTATCCGGCCTGGAAGCCGCCGATCCCGCCGGTGATCGTGGGCGGAAAGAACACGCCCTGTTCCAGGATCGGATTGGTGCCCGGACCCAGCGTGCCGTCGCCATAGCCGACATGTGCGCCGACATAGAATCCGGTCCAGCTGTAGACCGCCCTGGCGGCGGGAGACTTGAGGGGCAGGTCGGCCGCGGAGGCCGGTGTGCCGAATGCCGCCGCACCGAGCGCTGCGCCGGCGGCGATCCGAACCCGGAAGAGACGGACGCAGGTCATGACGCGGCTTTCCGCGAACGGTTGGCGGTTTCGCCCGGCATTGCAGATTTGGCGGCCACTTGCCACCCGAGATTTGAATTCATCGCCCGCCGTCCCCGGTCCGATCCGTGTCGTCCCATCCAAAGCCAGATCAGCACCTACCATCCTCCGCGGCTTGTTGCAAGTAATTCGCAATAGCAACTGAGGCGCGCGGGATACCTCTCCGATTTGCACGCCACTATGACAGTCGCGTAACGCCCGGAGGCTGTGAGCCTCATCCGCTGCGATCGACCGCGCCTCTGTGGCAAATCGGTCGAGAACCGACCGTTCAATCGAGGCCACCATTGTCTTCGTCCCTTGTCCTGATGAATGCCGCCTGCGAGGTGCTGCCCAGCACGACCCTCGCGCCGGCTCGTTCGACGCATTGCGCCATCGACAGCGCCGTCCGCAGGTCGGCGCCTGAAATCACACGCCGCTGATAGAGCGCGGTTGCGCTGCGCAGGATGGCGCTTGCCAGCCTGAACAACACGATCGCGCCCCATCGTCGGCCGCGGCCGAGTGTCGTCACGCCCCCACCGTGGCGAGCTCGACGATCCGCAGCAGCACGAGGCCGGCAGCGACGACGAGGTAGCCGCGCAGCACCAGCATCCAGATCCGGCTCAGCGGGCTGAGCCGTGCCGGCGGCAGCCGGTCGAGCGGCGGCATCCGCCAGGTGTCGCGGTCGAACAGCGGCGGCTTGTGCTTGAGGCGGGAGGACGCGCGACCGTGTGACAGCATCTCGTACAGCTTGACGGCCGCGGTGACCGCGAGCGCGAGCAGGCTGCCACCAGCCAGGATGCCGATGATCCATTGCTCGCTGAGATCCGGGAACAGCACCGCGGCAGTCAGGATCACTGACAGCATCACGAGGCCCGCGACCACCGCGCCGGTGAACAGGTTCAGCCTGACAGAATTGACCCACGGCCCGAGGATGTGGCGGTCGTTGCACAGCAACAGCAGGAACACGGTCGCGCTCGGCAGCAGCACGCCGGCCAGCGTCTGCACCGCGTTGGTGAGCAGTCCGAGCGGCGTGCCCGGCGTCAGCACCAGCACGGCGGCGAGCACGATCAGCCCGCAATAGACGCCGTAGAAGCCTTTCGCGTCCCACGGCTTGCGGTGCAGCGAGTGCTTGACCGCGAACACGTCACCGATCGCATAGGCCGTCGAGAGGGAGACCGCGGCCGCGCCGATGATGCAGGCATCCAGCAGTGCGAGGGCAAACAGCACCGCCGGCAGCCGGCCGGCATATTTCTCAAGCCCGACCGCGGTCCCCAGCGCGTCGGTGTAATTGCCGAATTCGGGCTTTCCGGCGAACACTTCGGCGCAGAACGAGATCATCGCGACGGCGCCGACCACGACCAGCACGATGCCGATGCACAGATCCATCCGCTCATAGCGGATGAAGCGCGGCGTGATCCGCTTGTCGACGATGTAGCTCTGCTGGAAGAACAATTGCCACGGCGCCACCGTGGTGCCGACGATCGCGACGATCAAAAGCATCACCTCGCTGAGCTTGGCGTCCTTGGGCATCTTCGGCACGAAGAAATCAGCCGCGATCTGCCCGACCGGCGGATGCACCATCAGGATCACGGGCACCAGCAGCAGGCTGCCAGCGACCAGCACGATGCCGAAGCGTTCGAAGCGGCGGAAGTCGCCGGTCGAGACCGCCAGCATCACGATCACAGCCGAGGCCAGCACGCCCCAGAACTGCGATACGCCAAGAAAATGCAGCGCGAAGGTGATGCCGATGAATTCGGTGACGATGGTCAGCGCGTTCAGCACCAGCAGATCGATCACGCTGAAGGCGCCCCAGAACTTGCCGAAGCGTTCGAAGATCAGCCGCGCATGGCCGACGCCGGTGACGGCGCCGAGCCGCACCACCATCTCCTGGTTGACGTAGAGCACGGGGATCAAGAGCAGCAGCGTCCACAGCAGCGTGGTGCCGTAATTCTGTCCGGCCTGGGTATAGGTGCCGAACGCGCCGGCATCGTTGTCGCCGACCATCACGATCAGGCCGGGGCCGACGATCGCGAGCAGCGTCTTCAACCGGGCGAGCAAGGTCGCGCGCGGCGCGGTGTCGTCCCGCGCGATAGTGCCGAGCGCGCCGTGGATGTCGCCGACATGCGCGGTGTCGAGAATGGCGGTTTGGGTGGTGTTGGTGTCAGTCATATCGCGTCCCTCTCGCCGCCTTTCGGGCACGGCGAGAGGGACGCGGCGCGGTCAGGCGCGCACGTCTCCGCTGCCGTGAGCAGCGGCATTTCCAGATGTCATGCAGTTTGAGAATCCCGTTGCTGCGCCTGAGTGCCGCGCAACGGGGCAACTAGGTCCTTCGTCCATGGTCGTCTCCTAAGCGCAGGCCGCGGTCTTCAGTGCGGCGCGCGCAGTCATCACGCGCGGGCCGAAAAGCCGGCCCGCGCGCCGCTGACGGTCGAGATCACCGCCGGTGTCGTCGATGGCCCACCGGCACTCCAGGCGGCCGTCGATCAGGATCCAATGACAGGCCGGGGTTGGACGCCGGCGATCCGCCGGGCGGCGAAAACCCGGCAGGTTGTCATTGGAATAGGTGGCCGCCCGCGGCGGGATCTGCCGCGGCTCGACAACGCGCCGCGGGCTTGCTTGCCGGAATTTTGCGAGCTTTTCGAACATCGCTCACCTCCACTTCCGCTGTCGCGCGGCAGGCCGGTGAGGAGCAGGCGATTACGCGAGGCGCGACCACCCATCCACGCAGGCGAAATCTGCGCGATCAGTCTTGCTGTGTTGCGGCGTCAATAGTCCCGTCAGGGGTCTACTGTCGCCTGAGTTGCTACTGCCCATGTGCCTTCTGTGTTGGCTCGTGGTCGGGTTGATGTCCGGGGTCAGACCCCGGTGCGGAACGCATGTTCCGATCATCGGGCACTACGCCTGCCACAATGGCCTGTCAAGCCGATTCTGCTATCCTCCGGGGAGGATCATGATTATCCTCCAGGGAGGATAGGAGAATCGAATGTCAGACGACCATCCGCACGCTGCAATCGCCCGGCGCCTGAAGCGCGCCAACGGCCACCTCGAGACCATTGTCGAGATGATCGAGCAGGGCCGGCCCTGTGCGCAGATCGCCCAGCAATTGCAGGCGGTGGAGAGCGCGATCGAGAGCGCCAAGAAGGCGCTGATCCACGATCACATCGGCCACAGCCTGGAAGAGACGCTGAAGGCATCGGGCCCGAAGGGCCGCAACGTGCTGCGCGACTTCCGGCTGATCGCAAAATATCTGTGATCCGAGCCCGCATGTCGCGAGCTCGCAACGGTTGACCCGCCCGGGGGGATGACCGGACGGGTCGTGCGCGACACGGGGTGGATGAGGACCCGTGCCGAACGCAGGATCCGCAGCCCTAGAGCCTATTCGGCTCTAGATTCTTATTTGACGTGTTTTCTTCACGCGAACCGGTGCCCACTTCGCTCGAAAACACTATGAAAATCCTGTCGATCAATAGCAGGAGCGCACGCGGCCGATGTAGTTGCCGTAGGCGTCGAACTGGCGCACCCAGACGCAGCGGCGATAGCCGCCGTCGTAATAGCCGTCACTGGCCGCGATCGCGCTGCCGACGATAGCGGCGCCGACGAGGCCCGCGCCAACGCCCCAGCCCCAGCCATACGGCTTGGCGTTAGCCTGCGACGTGGTGGACGCGATGGTGCCGGTCACGGCGAGCGCGGTGAGGGCGAGGGCGGCAAACTTGGTCTTGATCGACATGGGACACTCCATCCTGTTTGAGCGCGGCGCCGGTGTGGTCCGCATGCCCGTTGGACGGAGGCTTTTCGGTTCCGGTTCGAAGGCTGTTCCGGAAATATGGTTTCGTGGATTGTTTCGTCGCGGCGAAAGCGCAACGGGGTTGGGCTGAATCGGCCGCGAGCGCGGTGCACCTCTCCCCGTCGGGGAGAGGTCGGATTGCGAAGCAATCCGGGTGAGGGCTCTTGCCCTCTCGATAGACCGTAACCCCTCACCCGATTTGCTGCGCAAATCGACCTCTCCCAAGGGAGAGGTGAACCTTCGACGCCGTTTCCAGCTCAACCGTATCTCATGCGTCAGCACGACAAAGCGGTCCCGGTCAGTTGCCGCGAAATACGCCCGGATCGAACCGGTCGACGTCGGCCAGCAGCTCGCAGAACGCCCGCGCGCCGTGCTCGATCAGCTGCTCGCCTTTCTCGGCCGAGGCCTTGGTCGCATCGCCGATCGCACCGTTCGGATTGAGGTCCTGCGCCTGCCAGGCGAACGGCGCCGGCCGCTGGGTCGACAGGAAGCGGTGGTCCTTCTCGATCTGCACGCTCGCGGGCTTGAAATCCGCGATCGCATCCTTGCGCACATGTTGCGGATACTTCGCCAGCATGATCGAGGTCTCGACCGCACCGCCATGGATCCCGTGACGCAATTCGTCGGCATCGAACAGCCCGTCGGGCGTGCCGAAGCGCGACCAGCTCGTGGTCACCACCAGCATCTTGTGTTGCGCGCGCAGGTCCTGCGCCACGAGCTGCATCGCGGCGGAATTGCCGCCATGGCTCGTCACCATCACGAGCTTCTTGATCCCGGCGCGCGCCACGCTCTCGCCGAGCGCCATCCAGCTGTTCAGCGCCACCTTGGTCGGCAGCGTCAGCGTGCCCGGAAAATCGATGTGCTCAGTGGAGATGCCGACCGGCTGCAGGGGCAGGAACGTGGCCGGGATGGCCGCCGGCAGCAGCTCCTGAACCCGCGCCAGATACGCCTCGCCAATCATGACGTCGGTTCCCAGCGGAAGATGCGGCCCGTGCTGCTCGGTCGCGGCCAGCGGCAACACCGCGATCCAGCGCGCGGCCGCACCCTCGGCGAGGTCAGGCCAGTGGATGGCGGTCCAGTCACGGGGCGGAAGCTGAGAAGTCATCAAGCCGGTCGTTTCAATACAAGCGTTTCATGGGATGGATTTGCGGGCTAGTTTGTTTAACATCAGCGAGGCATTCGCGTCTCCGGGCGCGGTCCACGTCTTCCCGCCTTCCATCATGGGCCATAATGATCGACGGAGTCCAACCATGATCCCGGCCTTTTTGTCGCGAGCGTTAACCACGGCCTTTCTGGCGGCCACCCTCGGCGTTTCCGCAGGCCTCGTCCCGGCGCGGGCGCAGACTCTGGACAAGGTCTCGTTCGGCACCAACTGGGTCGCCGAGGGCGAGCATGGCGGGTTCTTCCAGGCGCTCGCCGACGGTACCTACAAGAAATACGGCCTCGACGTGTCAATCGTGCCCGGCGGTCCCAACGAGAACAACCGCATGCTCTTGATCGCGGGCAAGCTCGACTTCTTCATGAGCGCGAACTCGCTGCAGACCTTCGACGCCGTCACCAACAATGTGCCGCTGGTCGCGGTCGCCGCGATGTTCCAGAAGGACCCGCAGGTCTTCCTGACCCATCCCGAGGTCAAGGTCGGCAAGATCGAGGATCTGAAACCGCTGACGCTGCTGATTTCGAAGGAAGGCATCACCAGCTATTTCCAGTGGCTGAAATCCGAATACGGCTTCGACGAGAACAAGGTGAAGCCCTACACCTTCAACCCGCAGCCCTTCATCGTGAACAAGCAGACCGCGATGCAGGGCTATGTCACCTCGGAGCCCTTTGCGGTGGAGAAGGCCGCCGGCTTCAAGCCAAACGTGCTGTTGCTCGCCGACTACGGCTTCAACTCCTATTCGACCTTGATCGAGACCCGCCGCGACCTGGTCGACAAGAAGCCGGACCTGGTGCAGCGCTTCGTCGATGCTTCCGTTGTCGGCTGGTACACTTACGTCTATGGCGACAACTCCGCCGGCAATGCGATGATCAAGAAGCTCAATCCGGAGATGAACGACGAGCTGCTGGCCTATTGCGTCGCCAAGATGCGCGAGCACGGCATCGTCGATTCCGGCGATTCCGTCAAGAACGGCATCGGCGCCATGACCGACGAGCGGATGGCGAGCTTCTTCGACAAGATGGTGCGCGCCGGTGTGGTCAAGAGCACCATCGACTATCGCCAGGGCTACACGCTGCGCTTCGTCAACAAGGCGGTCGGCGTCGAGCTCAGGCCGAAGAACTGAGGGTGCGGACGCGCGATGGCGGAGCCTGCGTTGTCTGGACCTGATGCCGGATGGGCCGTGCGCCTGCGCGGCGTCACCAAGACCTATGACAGCGGGGTGATGGCGCTCGGGCCGCTCGACCTCGACGTGAGACACGGCGAGTTCGTCTCGCTGCTCGGGCCCTCCGGCTGCGGCAAGTCCACCGCGCTGCGTCTCATCGCCGGCCTCGCTACCCCAAGCGCCGGCACGGTCGAGCTTGCCCATCACGGCGTTGAGCCGCGCGGCAGCCACAGGATCGGCTTCGTGTTTCAGGAGCCCACGCTGATGCCGTGGGCCAATGTGCGCGACAATGTCCGCCTGCCGTTGAAGCTTGCCCGCGCGCCGGCGACAGACGCCGATGCGCGCATCGAGGCGGCGCTCGATCAGGTCGGGCTCGCGGAGTTTGCGGCCGCCTATCCGCGCGAATTGTCCGGCGGCATGAAGATGCGGGTGTCGCTTGCGCGCGCGCTGGTCACCGATCCCGATATTCTGCTGATGGACGAGCCGTTCGCGGCGCTCGACGAGATCACGCGCTTTCGCCTCAACAACGACCTGCTGTCGCTATGGCGCAATTTGCACAAAACCATCATCTTCGTGACGCACTCGGTGTTCGAGTCGGTCTATCTCTCGCAGCGCGTGATCGTGATGACGGCGCGCCCGGGCCGGATCGGCGCCGCGTTTCGCATCACCTCGCCCGAGCCGCGCGGCGAGGAGTTCCGCACCTCGGCCGAATATGCCGCGTTCTGCCGTGAGGTCTCGGGCGCGCTGGCGCCGTCTTATGCAGGGCAGGCGGGCGCATGAAGTCTCCGCACGATCTCGTCCGCTCTCTGCTGCCGCTTGCGGTGTTTGCCGCGGGCCTCGTGCTCTGGGAGGCGATCGTCCGCGGCTATGGCATCCAGCCCTATGTGCTGCCGAGCCCGCTATTGGTGCTGAAGACGCTGGTTGCGGATTGGCCGGTGCTGGCGCAATCGCTCGGCGTCACGCTGCTGACCACGCTCGAAGGCTTCGTTGCCGCGGCGATCGGCGGCGTCGTGCTGGCGCTATTGTTCAACCAGTCGAAATGGCTGGAATATTCGCTGTTCCCTTACGCGGTGGTGCTGCAGGTCACGCCGGTGATCGCAATCGCGCCGCTGCTCCTGATCTATCTGCAGCAGCAGACCGCGGTGATCGTCTGCGCCTGGATCGTGGCGTTCTTTCCGGTGCTGTCGAACACCACGCTCGGCCTCAACTCGGTCGATCGCAACCTCGCCGGATTGTTTCAACTTTATGGCGCATCACGGCTGCAGACGCTGCTGTTGCTGAAGCTGCCCGCGGCGCTGCCCTATATCCTCGGCGGTCTGCGCATCGCCGGCGGCCTGTCGCTGATCGGCGCTGTGGTCGCGGAGATCGCGGCGGGCAGCGCCGGCGCCGGCTCTGGCCTTGCCTTCCGGATCGCTGAATCGGGCTACCGGCTGAATATTCCCCGCATGTTCGCAGCACTTCTGCTGCTATCGCTGGCCGGGATTGTCATCTATGGGGTGCTGGCGTTAGTTTCGCACCTTCTGTTGCGGCGTTGGCATGAGAGCGCGTTAGGAAAGGACAATTGATGGCCCCGATTTCTTCCGAAAAGATCGATCTGTTGGTTTATGGACCGATCCGGCCAATCCTCGAAAACGGCTTCTCCGATCAATACGTGCTGCACCGGGCCGAGAGCCGCGGCGACCTCGAGCGGCTGACGCCCGACACGATGGCCAAGATCCGCGGCATTGCCGTCACCTATCACACGATGGCGACCGACAAGACCGCGATGGCGATGTTTCCGAAGCTCGAGATCGTCGGCAGCTTCGGCGTCGGCTACGACCACGTCGATTCCACCTATGCGCGGGATCACAATATTGTGGTCACCAATACGCCCGACGTGCTGACGGAGGAGGTCGCCGACGTCGCGATGGGCCTGTTGATCGCGACGCTGCGCGAATTCGTCAAGGCCGACCGCTATGTGCGCTCCGGGTTGTGGCAGACCCAGAATTATCCGCTCAGCGTCGGCTCGTTGCGCGATCGCAAGATCGGCATCGTCGGCATGGGCCGGATCGGCCAGGCGATCGGGCGCAGGCTCGAGGCCTCGCGCGTGCCGGTGTCCTATCATTCGCGCAATCCGTCCAAGGACGTCGCCTACAAGCACTATCCCGATCTGATCGAGATGGCGAAGGCGGTCGACACCTTGATCGTCATCGTGCCGGGCGGCGCCTCGACCGCGAAGATGATCAACGCCGACGTGCTGAAGGCGCTCGGCCCGCGCGGCGTGCTGATCAATGTCGCGCGCGGCTCCGTGGTCGACGAGCCGGCGCTGGTCGCGGCGCTGAAATCCGGCACCATCCTGGCCGCTGGTCTCGACGTGTTCGCGGCCGAGCCGAACGTGCCGGACGAATTGAAGGCGATGCAGAACGTCGTGCTGCTGCCGCATATCGGCTCGGCTTCGGTGGTGACGCGCAACGCGATGGACCAGCTCGTGGTGGACAACATCACAAACTGGTTCGCCGGCAAGCCGCCGCTGACGCCGGTTGCCGAAACGCCGGTGAAGGGGCGCTGATGTCCCCGTCCCGCTTCAGCGTCGTGCTGCTTGTGCTGCTGGCCGCGTGCGGTCCGGCAGCCGCGCAGGACGTCTCGACGTTGAAAAAGAACATGATCGGTCAGTGGGAGCTCGCCACCACCGAGCGCAGCAAGACTTGCGTCGTGACGCTGAAGAGCGATGCGACGCCGCAAGGCTTCAAGCTCGAGCTCGAGCCGGCCTGCGCCGCAGCACTGCCTTTCACCAAGGACATCACGGGCTGGAGCATCAAGGGCCTCGGCGACATCGTGCGGCTGCAGAATGCGGCCGGCGAGGCCGTGATCGATTTCACCGAGGTCGAGACCGGCATCTTCGAGGGCATGCGCACCAATGAGGGCGTCTACATCCTGCAAAACCTCGCCGCTGCCCGCGCGCTCGCCAAGTCGATGGACCAGATGATCGGCGACTGGTCGATGGTCCGCGGCAACGGCCAGGCGATCTGCGCCCTGGTGCTGACCAACACCGACGCCGGCAACGACAATTTCCAGCTGTTCCTGAAAGGCAAATGCGATCCCGCGGTCGTCGCCTTCAACCCGACGCTGTGGCGGCTCGACCACGGCCAGATGGTCCTGATGTCGCCCAAGGGCGAGACCTGGCAGTTCGAGGCCGACGACAACGCCCAGTGGCGCCGCATCCCCGACAGCGCCGACCCGCTGATCATGCTGCGGGAGCAGTGAGGGCACCTCCCTGTAGCCCGCATGAGCGTCAGCGACATGCGGGTATCTCGCGCAGCGTCCCGGGTATCGCTTCGCTCACCCGGGCTACGGGACTGCTGGGGGCAGCAGGAGCGGCTCTGCCGCAAACTCGGTGTCGTCCCTGCGAAAGCAGGGACCCATAGCCACGATGTCAGTTGATTTTGCGCGGCTGTGGCCACTGCTCGTCTCTACAACTCAACCCTGTGGTTATGGGTCCCTGCTTTCGCAGGGACGACGGTGGGTGGCGATCTGTTTCCTGATGGCAAAATAAATCCCCAGCCCCTGTCGATCCGGGCCGCCCCGGATCGTCGTTCCCCATAGCGAGCCGATTTCACCGCGATAATCCCGTGGCTTGCCGCAAACAGGAGCATTTCATGCGCTTTATGTCGATCGTCACCTCGCCCCAGCCGCCGGCACAGCCGACCCCGGCGCTGCTGGACGCCATGCACAAGCTCGCCGACCGCGAGATCAAGGCCGGCCGCATGGTTGATACCGGCGGGCTGATGCCGCTCGCGACCGGCGCGCAGGTCCGCATTGTCGACGGCCATCTCAGCGTCGTCGATGGTCCGTTCGTCGAGGCCAAGGAAGTGATCGGCGGTTACGCGATCTTCGAGCTGGGTAGCAAGGAAGAGGCGGTGGCGCTCGCGGTCGAGTTCATGCAGCTCCACAAGGATCACATGCCCGGCTGGCAAGGCACCTGCGAGGTCCGCGCCTTCGCAGGTTTTGCCGGACAGTGTCCCGAGTGAGCCGGAGGAGGACAGCCGATGCGCTTCATGTATGTCCTGGTGGCCGAGAAGCCGATGCTGCCGAACCCACCATTGAGGGAGGCGATCGGCAAGCTCGCCGAACGCGAGATCGCGGCGGGCCGCATGCTCGATACCGGCGCGCTGTTGCCGCGCACGGCGGGCGCGGAGGTGAAGATCAAGGATCGCAAGCTCACCGTCACCGACGGCCCCTTCATGGAGGCCAAGGAGGTGGTCGGCGGCTACGCTGTGTTCGAGCTGAAGGGCAAGGAGGAGGCCGTGGCGCGCGCCGTCGAATTCATGCAGCTTCATCTTGACCATATGCCGGATTGGGAACTGTCATGCGAGGTTCGCCCCTTCATCGACTGCTGACGGTCGCCTCGGTCGCAGGCCGGTGGCCGGCGTGACGGAGGACGAGGTCAAGCGCACCATCCTCGGTGTGTGGCGCATCGAGCAGCCGCGGCTGATCACCAGCCTGTCGCGGATGCTGCGCGACGTGCCGCTCGCCGAGGATCTGACCCAGGAAGCGCTGATCGCGGCGCTCGAGCACTGGCCGCTCAGTGGCGTGCCGGAGAAGCCAGGGGCCTGGCTGATGGCGACCGCCAAGCGGCGTGCGCTCGATCATATCAGGCGCAACCGCATGCTGACCGAGAAGCACGGCATGCTGGCGCATGATCTGGTGCGGGAGCAGGAGACCATGCCCGATTTCGATTCCGCGCTCGACGACGATATCGGCGACGAATTGCTGCGGCTGATCTTCACCGCTTGCCACCCGCTGCTGTCGCGCGAGGCCCGCGCCGCTCTAGCGCTTCGGATGATCTGCGGCCTCACCACCGAGGAGATCGCGCGCGCCTTCCTGCAGGCGGAGGCGACCATCGCCCAGCGCATCGTGCGCGCCAAGCGCACGCTGTCGGAATCCGGTCTGGTCTACGAGACGCCGCGCGGCGAGGCGCTGTCGGAGCGGCTCGCCTCCGTGCTCGAGGTCGCCTACCTGATCTTCAACGAGGGCTATACCGCGGCAAGCGGCGACGAATGGCTGCGGCCGCAGCTCTGCAACGAGGCGCTGCGGATCGGCCGCGTGCTGAGATCGATCGCGCCGCAAGAGCCGGAGGCGCACGGATTGCTGGCGCTGATGGAATTCAACGCTTCGCGGATGGCGGCGCGCACCGACGCAGCCGGCGAGCCGATCCTGTTGATGGACCAGAACCGCGCGCTGTGGGATCGCCTGCAGATCCGCCGCGGGCAACTGGCGCTGGCGCGTGCCCGCGAGCTCGGCGGCGCCGGCGGCTTCTACGCGCTGCAGGCTGCGATCGCCGCCTGCCATGCCGAGGCCGACACGCCTGATGCGACCGACTGGCGCCGCATCGCCGCGCTGTACGGCGATCTCGCCGCGCTGCTGGATTCGCCTGTCATCGCGCTCAACCGCGCGGTCGCAATCGGCATGGCCGAAGGGCCGCTGGCCGCGCTTGCGATCGTCGACGGTCTCGCCGACGAGCCGGCGCTGAAATCCTATCATCTGCTGCCGAGCGTGCGCGGCGACCTGCTGCACCGGCTGAGCCGCTTCGCGGAGGCGCACACCGCGTTCGAGGCCGCCGCCGCATTGGCCGGCAACGCGCGCGAGCGCGAGTTGCTGCGGCGGCGCGCCGCAGTGGCGGCACGCGCCGCGCAGGATCACGGCCAGCATTGACCGGAGACCAGCTGAAGCTATCTCGCGTCATGGGCAAGGGCAGCCTTGCCGCGCAGCCCCCACAACAGCAGGATCGATGCTGCGATGATCGCGAGGCCGATCGAGACGAATCCAGTGGTCACCAGCGTTTCCTGCCACGGCGCGGCGCCACGCCCGGCCGCAGTGATCGGCGACAACGCGCCGGTTCCGAGAACCGCGGCGAGCGTCGTCACGGCCCAGTTGCCGTACGTTCCGCACAGCAGCGCCCAGTAGGCTGCGGCGCTCGCGCGGGGCGGCAGCCTGACCTCGCTCCAGATCGCGCCGACCGCAAGCAGGAACGTGCCGTTCATCACGCCTTCGAGATGCGCCGCGAGCGCCATCCGCACATTGGTGAAGTGCTGCTCGATGAGGCCGGTCAACAGCCCGATCAGGAACAGGGCCATGCCGTGAAAAAGCAGCCGCCGCCGATCATCCATTTTCGCCCCTGCAAATCGCTTGTGTGAATACCCGCCGACGATAGCAGAAAGCGCGAAGGCGCCCACGCGCGACAAGGGTTTGCCGCAGCGGCTGCCGGCCGAAGCATGGGCGGGCGCGCGCCCGACCCGGACCTGAGCCGGCACGGGACGGGGGGCCGCCATCCGCGAAGGCCCGGCGGTTGTTGCCGGCGGCAACCTATGACACCATCCCGATTCCGGTTTGTTTTTGGTTTTTGGAAGCCTATGCCGCGTCGTAAATTTGCCTGGGAGAAGCTCACGGATGCGCAGTTGCTCGAGCAACGCCTCAGCAGTCTGAGGGTTGCGGTCGAAGGTACCTGGCTCGCGGATTGTGTCAGCACGCTCTACGAAGAGCTCGAAGAGCGGGGGATCCGGCTGCGGCCGCACGCATGGATCTCGAGCGAATGGTTCAGCCCGGCCGATGTGCCCGGCATCGCCATTCCGTTCTATCTCGCCCATCCCCGCCTGATGAAGCTCGAGAAGAAGATGATGCTCGACGTCGAGGGCGCCTCGTGGTCCGAGTGCATGGCCATTCTCCGCCACGAGGCGGGGCACGCCATCCAGCACGGCTACCAGCTGCAACGCCGCCGGCGCTGGCAGCAGCTGTTCGGTCCGTCGTCGCAACACTATCCGCGCTACTATCGGCCCAATCCGGCCAGCCGCAACTATGTCCAGCATCTCAGGCTCTGGTACGCGCAGAGCCATCCGGACGAGGATTTCGCCGAGACCTTCGCGGTGTGGTTGCGGCCGCGCTCGAACTGGCGGACGCGGTATGCCGGATGGCCGGCGCTGAAGAAGCTCGAATATGTCGACGAGCTGATGGGCGAGATCGCGGGCAACCGGCCGTTGCTCACGACGCGGGAGCGGGTCGATCCGCTGCATACGCTGAAGCAGACGCTGGGCGAACACTACAAGAAGAAGCAGGCGTTCTACGCCTTCACGCCGCCGAAGACCTACGACCGCGATCTGTCCAAGCTGTTTTCCGCCGATCCGCGGCATCGGCGGCAGCCGCCGGCCGCGGTCTTCATCAGGCGGCACCGCGCCCAGATCAGGCAACTGGTCGCACGGTGGACGGGCGAGAACCAGCTGACGCTCGATGCCGTGCTCGACGACATGATCATGCGCTGCCGCGAGCTCAATCTGCGTGCCGTCGGCCCCGAGCAGAAGCTGGTGACCAACTTCACCATCCTGCTGACTGCCAAGACCATGCACGCGCTGTTCGGCCCGTCGCGCCGGAAATGGATCGCGCTATGAAACACTTTCGCATTCTGGTGCTGATGCACCCGGACTGTGTGCCGCCGGACTCCAGCGACGGGTACTCCGCGCGGGAAATCAACGAGTGGAAAACCGAATACGACGTGGTGAGTACCCTGCGCGCCGCCGGCCATGAGGTTCGTCCGCTCGGCGTGCAGGAGGAAATCAAGCCGGTGCGCGACGAGATCGAGGGCTTCAAGCCGCACGTGGTGTTCACGCTGCTGGAGGAGTTTCACTACGACGTCGTGTATGACCAGCACATCGCGAGCTATCTCGAGCTGATGAAGATCCCCTATACCGGGTGCAATCCGCGCGGCCTGATCCTGGCGCGCGGCAAGGATCTGTCCAAGACGCTGGTGCATCACCGCCGCATCCCGGTGCCGGCTTTCGCCGTGTTCCCGATGCGCCGCAAGGTCAAGCGGCCGCCGCGGCTTGCGCTGCCGCTGATCGTCAAGAGCCTGAGCAGCGATGGATCGCTCGGCATCTCGCAGGCGTCGATCGTCGATACCGACGAGAAGCTCGCGGAGCGTGTCGCCTTCATCCATGAGCGGATCGGAACGGCCGCGATCGCCGAGCAGTTCATCGAGGGACGCGAGCTCTATGTCGGCGTGATCGGCAACAACAGGCTGCGCGTCCTGCCGGTTTGGGAATTGAAGTTCGGCAGCATGGGCGGCCCCGCCGCGCGCCAGATCGCCACCGAAAAGGTCAAGCACGATACCAGCTATCAGGAGCGCATCGGAATTGCGGATGGGCCGGCCGAAGATCTGACGCCGGAACTATCCGCCCATATTCAACGGCTGGCGAAACGCATCTACCGGACCTTGGGGCTCGATGGCTACGCGCGCATCGACTTCCGCCTGTCCACCAATGGCGTTCCGTATTTCATTGAAGCCAATCCCAATCCCGAAATCGCCAAGAGCCAGGAGTTCGCGACAGCCGCCGGGCATGACGGACTGGACTATCCGGTTCTGTTGAATCGCATTCTGACGCTCGGAATCAGCCGCGCCAAGGCCGGCGTATCTCTGGGCTGAATCGAGGCAGTTAAAGGCTCCGCTGCAGCAAGTGGCGCCGCGCGTCCTTGGGGATGAACATCGCAAACGTTTCCCTAACGCGCGCCGCCGGCGTCGTGGTGGCCGTGGCTGTGGGAGCGGGTGCCGCCTCCGGACGAAACGCATCCGGTTCCGGCCAGCGCCGTGCAATCACGTCGCTCACGGGAGCCGCCCTCAGCAAGCCGTCGCTGCGGCAGGCATCGTAGACGTACAAACCGGCAAGAAAAATCGATACGACAACAAGGATCGTCCTGAAAATCGGCATTGTGATTGCGCCTTCTTGATTGAGGCGAACAATGCCCGGTCAGGGTGAACCGCGCGTTTAGCGCGCCGGCCGATCGGCCGATACGGTTCCCAACTCATGAACGGAAGCTTGCGTAAACGGCTCGCTTACCAATGCCTTCAAGGTTGCGGCAACCAGCTTTCCTCACCGGCGGGAAAGAAGTCTCTGGCATCAAGGGACCAACAAGAAGACTGAGGAGGCACCATGTTCGTCGCCATTCGAGTCATGATCCTGATCGCCAGCGCCTACGCCGGCTCGGCCGTTGCAGAGATGCAGTTCGCGCCGCTGCCGAGCCTTGCGGCGTCGTCCGCGCCGTAGCACCGGCACGCGACGCAGTGGCCCGGCGCTTTACGCCGGATTGGGCGTCGCCGCGGCAACCCTGATTGCGCGCGCTGCATTTTCCGTCATCCGGGTCGCCGTCAGCCGCAGGAAATACAGCGACAGTCCCGGATTGCGTTCGCACAGCTTTCGCAGTGCGCCGTCGCTGATCCACAGCAAATCCACATCGGTTGCTGCCAGCGCCGTCTGCGTGCGGCGCCGTTCGAGTGAGAACAGCCCAATCTCTCCGAACAATTCGCCCGCCGAAACCCCGCGATCGATCTCGGGAAACCTGACATCGCCCGATACGACCATGTAGAGCAGGTCAGCGTCGTCGCCTTTCCTGAAGATCGTTTCTCCCGCCTTGACGTGTTTCGGCCGCATGAACGGTTGCAGCCAGCTCGGAGAGAGGTCCGTCGCGGCAGCGCGCCTGGCCTTGCGAAGCAGCCGAACCATCTGGAACAGCAATACCACGTTCAGCGGCAGCAGGATGATGTGCAGGATGAGCACCGGGTAGATCCGGTCGCCCAATCCATAGCTGATGAACGCCAGATTGCTGAATATCGCGACGGCGCGCAGGCTCAACATCGTGCTCATGCAGAACGTCAGCAACACAAGAGCCGACGCCAGGTAACCCAAGCCATCAATCAGCGTCATGACAGCGCCTCATCGGAAATGAATTGCAAGAAATGCGCTCTGAAAACGACTGGAAACATATACCAGTGCGCTTATTCTCTTGGGCGGAAATGAGGCCGAGCTTCCATGCATCTCAAACGACTGGCCGTATCGATCCTGAGCGGAGTGCTGCTCGTAGCCACGGCTTTGTCAGGCGCAGCCCGCGCAGAAGGGGCCGCCGATCCGGTGTGGCTCACCCGGCAGTGGCAGACGACGACGCCGGAAGAGCAGGGGATGGATTCCGCCGCGCTGGCGCGGCTCGTCAACTTTGGCGCGGCTCACAGTTTCGATAGCCTCTTGACCGCGCGTCATGGCCGGATCGTGCTCGACGCTTACTATGCGCCGTACACGCCGGAGATCCCGCATCTGATGAATTCCGTCACCAAAGCGGTGACCGGCACGCTGGTCGCGATGCTGCTCAGGGACAATTTGCTCGACAGCCTCGACCACCGCATGGTGGATTTCTTTGCCGAGCGCACCATCGCCGATCTGGATGACCGCAAGCGGGCGATCACGATCCAGACCATGCTCGACATGACCTCGGGGATGGCCTGGACGGAGGGCGTCGAAGGCGGCAGGCCGGACTCGCTGATCGAATGGGGGCGCAGCCCCGATGCGATCCAGTTCATCCTGGACCGTCCGATGGCGAAGGCGCCGGGCGAGGCGTTCTACTACAACACCGGCAATCCGCAACTGCTGGCCGCGATCGTCAACAAGCTCACCGGCGTGAGCGCACGTGACTATGCCGTGACGAAACTGTTTCGTCCGCTCGGGATTGCCGCGCCGTACTGGCACAGCATCGGGCCGGGGCTGACGCAAGGCGGCGGCGGGCTTCTGCTCGCGCCGCGCGACGCCGCCAAGATCGGGCTGCTCTATCTGCATGACGGCGAATGGGAGGGGCAGCGGCTGCTGCCGTCCGGCTGGGTCGATCGCATCAGGCACGCGACGACAGAGATGCACGCCTCGTTCGATCCGTCCCTGCACTACGCCAATTTCTTCTGGGTGATGCCGAAGCAGCAGGCCTTCATGGCGGTCGGCGACCGCTGCCAGCTGATCATGATCTTTCCCGCGCTCGACATCGTCACGGTCGTGACCGCGCGCGACTACTGCTCATTCGGCAGGATGGCCGACGACATTTCCGGCGCCGTCAAGTCCGACACGGCGCTGCCGGTGAACTCCGCCGGCGGCAATCAGCTTGCCGCGGCGCTGCGCGATAGCGCGACGGAAAAGCCGTCGGCGGTCGGTCCCGTGTCCGAGACCGCGGCGGCCATCTCGGGCAAGACCTGGCGCTTCCCGGCCAACGGTCTCAATCTACGGGCGCTGACGCTGTATCTGACCGATCCGTCGCCGCGCTACGAGCTGGAAACAGCGACGCCGGATGCGGCGAGGCCGGTGGTCAAATTGGCCGGACCGATCGGGCTCGACGGCACCTATCGTCTCGGCCAGCCAACGCCGCTCGGCGTGATGGCGCTGAAGGGGACGTGGCAGACCGGTGAGACGTTTGCGATCGACCTGCGTCTGGTCGGCGGCGATACCGACCGCAGATGGCTGCTCACGTTCGACGGCGGCAAGGCCAGGCTCAGCGGCAAGGATCGCTTCGGCCACGATGTGCAAGTCGATGCGGAAGCGCAGGGCGCGCAATAACCCGGCAAGACTGCTTGCCTGTTCTTCGGGAAGGCCTGATCGCCTGCTTCGTCATTCCCCGGTGCGCAATTGCGCACCTGAGGGCGCGCCTCTTGGCGCGAGCCCGGAATCCATTCGTCAGCAGAACGTGTGGCTCACCGACGGCGCAACAAACTCGGTGTCCCGACTTTCGCAGGGACGACGATTGTGGATGCAGCCGTGCCACACAATCGGTGTCGTCCTGGCGAAGGCCAGGACCCATTACCCCAAATGCCAATTGTTGTGCGATGCTGGGGCCGCGATCCCGTTCATCACGGAATGCGGTGGTTATGGGTCCTAGCTTTCGCCAGGACGACGTGGTGGAGCGGTGCCTCACACACTTGATCACTCGTATGCGCGGGTGATGACACCGGACAAGCTGCTTGACAGCTGAATCGGAATTTGCGGCCGCGCCGGTGCAGCGTCCGCGAAGCAAGCGGCGCGCCTAGTGGTCGGTCTTCGGTGTCTTGGCTGCGAAGTCGAGGCCGAGCCGAAGGGCACGCTCCTGGCGCTCCTCGGTCAGGAACTGCAGCTCCCGTTCCAGCGACCGTGCGACCTCGTCCTGCATTTCCTTGGAGTGGCGGCGGGAGCCGCCGTGCGGTTTGGCCGATTGGGCAGTCACGGGGGAATTCCTGTCATCGCAGTGTCACAGGCCCTGATGCCACGGCCGGAGTCCGGCGGACAATCAAAAAGAATTCAGCGGGCGGCCTTTGGAACGTTTGTTGTGCATCTGACTCAAATTTAAGCACGAAATTCTCCGGCCTTGTCGCGAACGCCGAAGCCGTCAACCCGCGGTCTCATCAATTCGGATGAGACGGCCCGGTTCCGACGAAATCATTTCCGGATTCGCACGAAGACGTCCCGAAACCGACAAGGTCTAACCTTAGTAGCGTTGTGAGGACGGGTGCCTGGTGAGACGCTGACGATTGCGGTTGTAAGATTCATCGGTGCTCCTGAGACGTTGGGGATGATCTCGGAAATGAAGAAGCCGAATGCTGTGCCATATGTCTGGGCGGCCGCGCTGATCGCGGTCGTCATCTGGGGCGTGAGCGGAACCCCGCAGATGGCACATACCTCTGCCAGCAGCACGCATCTGGCTCGGGCGCGCTAGCGCGATTTCAAGCGAGGTGGCTTCCGGCTCGCGTCAAGACAACGCGTCTCCACAAAAGCCAGAGCGTTTTCGAGCGAAGTGGACACCGGTTCGCGTGAAGAAAACGCGTCAAAACTAGAATCTAGAGTTTCGGCCGCAGCGAGCGCTGCATATCCATCGTGTAGGTGTAGCGCCCTTCCGGGTGCGTGGTGATGGTGACCTCGAACAGTTCCTCGCGCAGGCCGTAGTAGCGGCGTACCACGGTGAGCGCCGGCGATCCGGTCTTGACGCCGAGTGCCTTGGCGATCGGCGCCGGCATGCCCCGCACGAAGATTTCCATCTGCGCGCGCTCGGTGACCTGGCCGTACATCTTGGCGATCTGCTCATGCACCGGGGTGCGGCCGTGGTCGCTGCGGGTCACGACATCGGCGAACCGGCGCAGCACGTAGATCTCGGTCCAGCCGAGCGGCGCGGCGAACTGGTCGGAGCGGCGCACGGCCTCGATCAGGAACCAGCTCTTGCCGGGCTCGCATTTCAGGAGCGCAGCGAGCTTGCGGTCGGCGACGATGTCGCTGTTGCCAACCACGTCGCGATAGGTCTCGTTGGAATAGCGCAGCCACTCGCCGAGCGACTTGACGCTGTGGGTGAACAGCACCGGCGGCTCGGAGGCGATCACCACCGAACCGAGGCCGGCGCGGCGTACGATAAGGCCCTGGTCGATCAGGATGCGCAGCGCCTCGCGCACGGTCTGGCGGCTTGCCTGATAGCTCGCCATCAACTCGGTTTCGGTCGGCAGCAGATTGCCGACCGCGTAGGTGCCGAGACGGATGTCCTTCTGCAGCCCGGTGGCGATGTCGCGGTAGCGGGACGATCTCGCCCTCTCCGGTTGTTCAGACATGGCGGATCACTGGTATGCCATATGGCAGGCAACCGGATGTCCAGACTGCATCGACTGCAACGCGGCTTCGAACGCGGCGAGCGTTGCCAGCACATCTGTTTCGGGCACCGGGAACGGCTGCCTGCGTTCGACCGCGTCGGCAAAGGCCGAAAGTTCCGCGGTGAGCGTGTTGACCGTCGGATAGCGCGTCGTCGCGGGCGCCTCGCCGGGTTTCCGTAGCACCATCGTCTCCTCGTCGAGCACCTCTGCGGATCCCTTCGTCCCGAACACATGCACGCGCCAATAGAACGGTGTTGCGCGGACCGTAGCAAGGGTTGCACTCACGCCATTCACAAATTCAATCGCTAAAGTTGCAGTGTCGAGCGGCGGCGGCCCGGCCGCGCGTTCACTCAACCGGGCATAGACCTGACGGGCAGGACCAAGGAGGCTGACGAAGCCGTCGAGCACATGCAGCCCCGCGCCGGTCAGCCCGCCGCCCGGCGACTCCTCGGGCGACAGCCGCCAGCCCTGCGTGATGCCTTGCGAGTTCTCGTTGCTGTTGTGGCCCTCGACATGCAGGATCGTACCGAGCTCGCCGCCGGCGACAATCGCGCGGAGTGCCTGCATCGACGGCCAGAACCGGCGGTTATGCCCGACCGCGAGCAGCACGTCGGCGTTGCGGCAGGCCGCGAACATCTCGGCCGCATCGCTGCGCCTCAGCGCCAGCGGTTTCTCGCAAAACACCTGCTTACCAGCCGCGGCGGCCGCGATCACCTGGCTCCTGTGCAGCGAATGCGGTGTTGCCAGCAGCACGGCATCGATGGCGGGGTCGGCCAGCACGGCCTCGAGGCTGGCCGCGGGGGACAGGCCATGTGCCGCGCAAAAGCTCGCGGCGGCGCTCATGTCGGGTTCCACCGCGCTGACGATCCTCAGCCGCGGCTCGCTCTGCGCAGCCTCGACCAGCGCGCGGCCCCAGCGGCCGAGGCCCGCGATCGCACAATTGATCATGAGTGGTCCCTGTCCTGGTCGCGTCCGGCACGGATCGCCTCGATGACCGCGGCGCTGTCGCTGTCCGGGCCTTGCAGCGCGATCGCCTTGCGCAGCAGCTCGGCCTGCGCTGAGGTCAGCGGCAGAGGCAGGCCGTGCCGGCCGGCCTCCTGCAGGATCAGCTCGGCGTCCTTCAAGGTCTGCACGATATGCGATTGCGGCGCGAAATCCCGCGCCAGCATCTTCGGTCCCTTGCTGTCCATCACGGCGGAATATGCCGCCGATTGCCGTGCCGTCGCAAGAAACGTCGCGCCGTCGAGGTCGAGGCTCTCAGCAAACGCGATGCCTTCGGCGAGCGCGGCGCGGTTGTTCTGCAGGATCAGGTTGATGGCGAGCTTGGTGCGGCTGGCATGGCCGATCGCGCCGACATGGATGCGCTGCGGGCAGAGGATGTCGAGCGTCGCGGCGGCGGCTGCGATCACGTCGCGATCGCCGGCGACCAGCGCAGTGGCCGTGCCCGCGCGCACCTCGGCGCTGGTGCCCGAGATCGGCGCTTCGATCAAGGAGAGGCGCGAGCGCGCGGCGAATTCGGCGATCGCCGTGATCTCGTCCGGCGCGCAGGTCGTGGTGCAGATGACGAGCGGCGGCGGCGCGGCGTTCGCGAGGTCCGGCAGCAAGCCCGTGACCTGGGCCGCGTCGTACACGGCAATGACGATGGTCCGGCACCGCGCCGCCACGTCGGCGGCGAAGGCCGCGAACTCGGCGCCGCTGGCCCGCAGCCCATCCGTCTTCGCCGCGTCGACGTCGAAGCCGATCACCCCGATTCCGGCATCGATCAGCCGCGCGGAAAGCGCTGATCCCATCAGCCCCAGGCCAATCATGCCGACAGGTGCTTGGCGAGCCATGGTGCGACGCCGCTTCGCGCTATTGCGGCTGGATGCCGGCCGCCTTCACCTCCGCCGACCAGCGCACGACCTCGCTCTTGACGAAGGCGCCGAACTCGGCCGGCGTCAGCGGCGCCACCATCACGCCGACATCGGCGAGCTTCTTCCTGGTCTCCGGCATCGCGAGGTATTTGGCGCACTCGGCGTAGATCTTGTTGACCACCGGTTCCGGCGTGCCGGCGGGTGCGAACAGCCCGTACCAGATGGTGGCCTCGAAGCCGGGCATCGCTTCCGAGAGCGCAGGCAGGCTGGGCGTCAGTTCGTTGCGGGTCGCCGATGTCACGGCGATCCCGCGCAAGGTGCCGCCCTGCATCTGCGGGATCGCGACCGAGAAATCGCCGAAGGTCAGGTCGATGACGCCGGCCATCACGTCGGTCATCGCCTGCGGCACGCCGCGGTAGGACGCCGCGATCAGCGACAGGCCGCCGCGCGACTGCAGCTGCGCGATCGAGATCTGCGATGCGCCGGAGCCGTAGCCCGCGGTCAGATTGGGGGTGGCTTTGGCGTAGGAGAGGAACTGCGGCAGGTCCTTGACCGCAAGCTTGGGGTTGACCAGCAGCACCATCGCCGTGGTGGTGGTGCGGATCACCGGCGCGAAATCCTTCACCGGGTCGTAGGGCAGGCTCTTGAGCGTTGCGACATTGCTGGCATGGGTGGTGTTGGTGCCCATCAACAGCGTGTAGCCGTCGGGCGCGCTGCGGGCGACTTCCTGGGCACCGATGCTGCCGAGCGCGCCGGCGCGGTTCTCGATCAGCACGGTCTGGCCGAACGCGTCCTGCAGATGCTGGCCGACCAGCCGCGCGACATTGTCGGGGCCGGCGCCGGCCGGAAACGGCACGATGATCTTGATCGGCCGTTGCGGGAAATCGTCCGCCGCGAAAGCCGGCAGGGTCGGAAGCGCCGCGAGCAGGACGACGAGCAGCCCCAGCCGTAACTTCATCCCGGTCCCCTCCGCCTCTGCTTTTGACCAATTTATACGGACAAATAGATCAGAAAGGCAAGCAGCAAGCCCATCGAAATATTGAGGTGCGACATATTTATCCGTATAAATAGCCCATACAGGGGAGCCAGACGACGATGGTGGACATCAGCGATCTCCATGCCCGCGGGCTGCGCCGGCGCCAGAAGATGTTCGGCGAGGTCGATGTCGCCAAGCGGATGGCGGCTGCGGGCGATTTTGGCACGCCGCTGCAAAACATCATCAATGCTTATGTCTATGGGGACGTCTGGGAGCGCAGCGGGCTGTCCGACCAGATTCGCAGCCTCGTGATGCTCGGCATCACCGCGGCGAGCAGCAAGCCGACCGAGTTCCGCGTCCATGCCAAGGGCGCGCTGGCCAATGGCTGCACCGCCGCGCAGGTGCAGGACGTGCTGCTGCTGGTCGCGATGTATTGCGGCATTCCGGCCGCGATCGAGACCAGCAAGATCGCAGCCGAGGTGTTCGGCGAGGCGCCCGCGGAGGGGTAGGGTACGGGCCTGTGCCGTGATAGGGACGTTGCCGACCGCGACCGGCAACAGGATGTGCCCAAGGATCTGCCATGTCCGCCTTCCCGACCTCGACCACCGTGCTCGATTCCGTGCTGTTTCGCGATGCCTTCGGCACAAGCGCGATGCGCGAGGTGTTTTCCGACCTGCGGCTGCTGCAACGCTATGCCGAGGTCGAAGTTGCGCTCGCCAAGGCCGAAGCGCGCTGCGGCGTGATCCCTGCGGAAGCGGCCGAGGAGATCGCAAGGCGCACCGATGTCGCCGCGTTCGATTTCGACCTGCTGCGGCAAGAAACCGACATCGTCGGCTACCCGATCCTGCCGCTGGTGCACCAGATGGCCAAGCAGTGCGGCGAGGCCGGCCGCTACGTCCACTGGGGCGCCACCACGCAGGACATCATGGACACCGCCGTGGTGCTGCAGCTGCGCGACGGCCTTGCGATCATCGAGGATGACATCGCCGCGCTGCGCGGCATTCTTGCCGATCTCTCGAAACGATACCGCGACACGCCGATGGCCGGCCGCACCCATCTGCAGCAGGCGCTGCCGGTGACCTTCGGCTACAAGACCGCGATCTGGCTCGCCGCCTTCGATCGCCACGCCGCGCGGCTGGCCGAGCTGAAGCCGCGCGTGCTGGTCGGCCAGTTCGCCGGCGCCGCCGGCACGCTGGCCTCGCTGGGTGACAAGGGCTTCGAGGTCCAGAAGGCGCTGTGCGAGGAGCTCGGGCTCGGCGTTCCCGTCTCGACCTGGCATGTCGCGCGCGACGGGTTGGCGGAAGCGGTGAACTTCCTCGCGCTGGTCACGGGAACGCTCGGCAAGATCGCGCTCGACATCATGATCATGGCGTCGACCGAGTTCGGTGAGGTCTACGAACCCTTCGTGAAGGGACGCGGTGCCTCCTCGACCATGCCGCAGAAGCGCAACCCGATTTCGTCGGAGCTGATGCTCGCCGCTTCCAAGGCGGTGCGCCAGCATGCCGGTTTGATGCTGGACGCGATGGTGCAGGATTTCGAACGCGCCACCGGCCCGTGGCACGCCGAATGGATGGCGATCCCGGAAAGTTTCGTCCTGACCGCAGGCGCGCTGCGCCAGGCCAGGTTCGCACTTGGCGGCCTGATCGTCGACGAGAAGCGGATGGCCGGCAATCTCGACATCAGCCGCGGGTTGATCGTTGCCGAAGCCGTGATGATGGGCCTTGCGCCCGCGATCGGCCGGCAGGAGGCCCATGATGTGGTCTACGACGCCTGCCGTGTCGCCAACGACAGAGGTCTGACGCTGGCCGAGGCGCTGGCAGCGGATGATCGCGTCGCGAGCCGGATCGATCGGGCGACGATTGACCGCCTCACCGCGCCGAAAAACTATCTCGGCCTCGCGCCCGAGATGGTCGACCGGGTGCTGACGTCAGTGAAGCGGTAAAATTCGCGGCAATTGCTCGCCGTCGCGTGATCGGGTGCGGCGGGCGGGAACCTTGCGGATGCGGATCGAATTGGACTACGAATCCTCAAAGCCCTCAAACGACACGGCCGGACACTTCATGACCGCACATCAACGCAACCTTTCCGCCTCGATCGATCCTGTAAAACTCGATCGGCTCGCCGAAGTCGCGATCAAGGTCGGCCTGCAGCTGCAGCCGGGGCAGGATCTGCTGCTGACGGCGCCTGCGGCGGCGATGCCGCTGGTGCGGCGGGTGGTGGAACATGCCTACAAGGCCGGCGCGGGTCTCGTGACCCCGTTCTTCTCGGACGAGGAGCTCACGCTGGCGCGCTACCGCTACGCCAACGATGCGAGCTTCGATCGCGCCGCGGGTTGGCTCTACGAGGGCATGGCGAAGGCGTTCGGCGCCAACACCGCGCGGCTTGCGATCGTCGGCGACAATCCGATGCTGCTGTCGGGCGAAGACCCGACCAAGGTGGCGCGCGCCAGCAAGGCGAATTCGATCGCCTACCAGCCGGCGCTGGAGAAGATCGTCAATTTCGACACCAACTGGAACATCATTGCCTATCCCAGCACGTCCTGGGCGAAGCAGGTGTTTCCGGACGATGCCGAGGATGTCGCGGTGGCGAAACTCGCGGACGCGATCTTCTCCGCGTCCCGGGTCGATCAGGACGGCGCCGTCGCCAACTGGGAACAGCACAATGCCAGGCTGCGCGAGCGTACCGAATGGCTGAACGGCCAGCGCTTCCACGCATTGAAATATTCCGGTCCCGACATGGACCTCACCATCGGGCTCGCCGACGGTCATGAATGGGAAGGCGGCGCGTCGACCGCCAAGAACGGCATTGTCTGCAATGCCAACATTCCGACCGAGGAGGTCTTCACCACGCCGCACTGCCGCCGCGTCAGCGGCCACGTCGTCAGCTCCAAGCCGCTGTCCTATCAGGGTACGCTGATCGACAATATCTCGGTCAAGTTCGAGGAAGGCCGCATCGTCGAGGCCAAGGCCTCGCGCGGCGAGGAAGTGTTGAACAAGGTGCTCGACACCGACGAGGGCGCGCGCCGCCTCGGCGAGGTCGCGCTGGTGCCGCACTCATCGCCGATCTCGAAGAGCGGGCTGTTGTTCTTCAACACGCTGTTCGACGAGAACGCCGCCTCGCACATCGCGCTCGGCCAGTGCTACTCGAAATGCTTCGTCAACGGCGACAAGCTGACGCCGCAGCAGATCGCCGAGCAGGGCGGCAACAAGAGCCTGATCCATATCGACTGGATGATCGGCTCCGCCCACACCGACATCGACGGCATCCACGCCGACGGCCGCAGCGTGCCGGTGTTCCGCAAGGGCGAGTGGGCGTAGACGGCCCGCTTAATCCCGTCCTCTGGAGCCTAGTTCCGTCATCCTGAGGTGCGCGCTCTTGCGCGCCTCGAAGGATGGACGGCCCCGGGTATCGGCGGCGAGGGAGAGAGCCCGGCCGTTCGCCCTTCGAGGCTCGCTTCGCTCGCACCTCAGGGTGACGGGGATAAATTAGTGTTCTCGGACCATTCCAAAAGGCTGGCTATTAAAACCGCCGCCCACGCGCCGCGAGCAGTTCGCCTCGCGGTGCGCTGAAGCGGCAGGTCTCGTGCTGCGGCTTGAAGCCGAGCCGGCGGTAGATCTTCAGCGCGGGCGCGTTGCGGCTCGAGACGTTGAGCCAGCAGGGATGCTCGACCGACACGTCGTGTGCGGCCAGCACGCGATAGACCAGCAGCTGGCCGAGCCCGCGTCCCTGCCGCGCCGGATCGACCGCGACCGACTCGATCCACATCGAGTTCCGCTCCGGCTCGGTCAGGCAGAAGCCCGACATCTGGCCTTCCTCCGACGCGATCCAGACTTCGCTCTCGGTCAGGACCTGCGCCATCTCCTCCGGCGAATACCGGCGGAACGCGGAGTCCGAGGCATAGGCGGCGTTGTGGAGGCGCGCCACCTCGCCGGCGCAGGCGGTGACGTCGCTGACCTGCTCGATGGTGGCGCGGGCCGCCGCGAGCGTGCGTGCCGGCTGCAATGGCTCGACGCATTTCATCCCGATTTCGGACTCGACATGAACAAAGCCGAAGGCGGCCACGAAGGCCATTCCCGCCGGCCAATCGCTGCTCACCAGCGTCTGGACGGTGAGATCGGGATCGGTGTCGATCGCAAGCACGTCGTCGAACAGCGCGAGGCCAATCCGGCGGCGCCGGACCTCGGGCGCGACGACGATCTTGAGGAACCGGGAATGATGCGCGCCCTGATCGCGCAATGATGACTCAGCGAGGCCAAGGAGTCGGCCGTTCCGCTCGGCAATGCGGAAGTCGCGGCCGCCACGGTTCTGCGGCAGTTTCAGGAACTGGTCCCACTGCGGCAGCGTGACAGGGCCCAGCCGCGGTTCCACCGCAGCCGCCTTTGCGTAGAGTTCGACCACCGCTTCTGCATCAGCCTCACGAAGCGGCCGGATGGTGATGCTGTCATCCATGAGTCGCAAGTTTACCCGATATCGAGCCGATAGACATCCTTTGCCGTCTGCAAGAACAACGCCGTCTTCTCGGCTTCGCTATATTGTGATGCAAGCCGTTTAAAGGTGTTGAAGATCACCTGATAGCTGCACTGTCCCTTATCAGGTGGGAAGTTGCTCTCGAACATGCAACGGCTCGGGCCGAACGCCTCGATGCAGGTCTCCACATAGGGCCGCCAGGCGGCGGCGAGTTCCTCCGACGAGGGCGGCCTGGGGCGCAGGTGGAAGTCGTAGCCGAGCAGGCACATCGCCAGCCCGCCGAGCTTGACCACGACGTTCGGGCATTTGGCGATCTCCTCGATCGACGCCTTCCAGACCGGAAAGGTCTCCTCGCGCTTGCCGGCGAAGCGGCCGGTGCCGACCGGTCCGCCGCAATGGTCGAGCACGATCCTTGTGTCGGGAAAGGCGCGGGCGAGGTCGGTGAGCTCGCCGATCTGCGGGTGGAACAGCCAGGCATCGAAGCTGAGGCCGAGCGGCGCCAGGCAGGCGAACCCCCTCCGAAAGGTGGCATCCAGCAAGATCCCCTTCGGGCGGTTGGCGTACATGTGGGCGACATTGGGGTCCTCGTCCCAGGCCGAGGAGTGGCGGATGCCGCGGAACCGGCCGTTGCCGGCGGCGATTTCCGCCTCCAGCACCTCCTTGGCTTGGTCGCCGATCAGAAGGTTAACGTGGCTGACGATGCCGGCGCAGATCGCCGCCTTGCCATAGCCGCCGCTCGCCGCCATCGCCGCGACGCCGTTGGCGAACTCGACCTCGCCGACCGGGCGGAACGCCTCCGGCCCGTCGGCGCGATACATCGACCGGCAATCGACATAGACGGTCGCCACGATGTTGTGGCCCGAGGCGATGTCGTCGCGCATCTCCTCGATCAGGTAGCGCAAGCCGCCGCGATCCCAGAGATGATGGTGCGGATCGACGATCGGCCTGTTGGGATCGATGATCTCCTCGGTATATTGGGCGAGCCAGTCTTCGCGCGGATTGGCATAGAGCCCGCTTGCAGAGGCGGGCAGAGTGCTGGCCATGGATGATGCTCCCTGTTCTTGCTCTTGTCGGCCGCCGATCCGGTGTCGGCTGTGCGAAGGATAACGAGCCGCGCGCGAGCAGGTCAAATGCGCAGCCGTGGCGCCTCGCGCCCTGTCACCATCCACGCCACGCCGGCGCCGGCGAACTGGACGAGGCTTCCGGCGATCATCGCGAGCAGCAGGCCGTGGCTGCCGCCGCCGGTTGCCGCGTAGCACGCGCCGAGCACCGCAACGCCGATCGTCGCACCGCTGATCCGGGCCACGTTGATCAGCGCCGCAGCCGTACCGGCCCGCGCAGCGGCGACGTCGCCGACGGCCATCGCCGAGAGCGGCCCCGCGGCGAGGCCGAGCCCGAGCCCGGTGATCGCCAGTCCGAACTCGGCCAGGGCGATGTCCGGTCGCAGGCCACCGAGGCCAATCATCAGGAGGCCGACACCCATCAGCGTCACGCCGCCCGAGCTGGCCGCGCGCAGCCCGAGCTTTTCCGACAGCATGCCGGAGAACGGTGAGACCATCACGAACACCAGCGACATCGGCAGCAGCGCGGCGGCGCTTGCCGCGGCATCGAGCCGTCCGCTCGACTGCCACGCCAGCGGCAGCACGAAGACCATGCCGTACCCGCCGAATGTCATGCCCGTGGTGGCGATCATGGCAGCGCGGAACCGGCGTGCGCCGAAAATCTCCGGCGACAGCAGCGCCCCGGCCCCTCGCCTTCTTTCGACGGCGATCAGCAGGGCTACTGAAAGCGAAGCGATGACCAGGGCGGCGGTCATCGCGCCCGGCGCCGATTGTGCGCCGATGGCGGCATAGGTCAGGCTTCCAAGCGCCAATGCACCGCAGAACTGGGCCGGAATGTCGACCGCGCGCCGCTGCGGGTTCACCGATTCCGGGATCGTCGACCCAGCCATCAGCACGACGAGCAGGCCGAACGGCACGATTACCAGGAAGATGCTGCGCCAGCCGAGCCACGGGATCAGCAGCCCGCCAAGGCTCGGTCCCAGCGCCATGGCGACGCCGTTGCAGGCGGCCCAGATACCAAGCGCGCGGGCGCGCTCCTCCGGCCGGTCCCAGACCACCCGGATGATCGCAAGCGAGGCCGGAATCATCAGCGCGCCGCCGGCGCCCGTGAGGGCACGTCCGCCGATCAGCACCAGCGCGGATGGCGCGGCCGCGCATAGCAGCGACGCGAAAGTGAAGATCAGAGCGCCGCAGATCAGGATGCGACGCCTGCCATATCTGTCCGCGAGCATCCCGCCGGTCAGCAGCGAGACCGCGTAGACCAGATTGTAGCTGTCGACGATCCATTGCAACTCATCGACACCCGCACCGAAATGATCGCCGATCGCGCGCGCGCCGAGATTGACGATGAACGTATCGATATGCGCGATCGTAACCGCCAGACACAGCGTCAGCAGCGTCAGCCGCTGCGATGCGCGCATGGCAAAGGGTTTACGCCGAAGCATATCGTCCATCGCGTATCCTGCTATTCGATGCGTTCAGGCCCTGGTGGCGGACCGCTTGGCGCGGGCGCGCTGCTGTGGCGAGACCTTGGGCCGCGTGCCTGCCGCGACCCACTCGTCGTAGAACTCGATCTTGGCGTCGACCAGCGCGAGCGCTTCGGTCCATTTGGCGATCATGGCCCGGACGCGGAGCTGGTGCTCGGCGAGCAGCGCGCGGCGCTTGCGCAAGGTCGCGCTGCCCTGCTTCACGAGCGTGGTATAGTCGCGAAGCTGCTTGATCGACATCCCGGTCAAGCGCAGCCGCTCCATCAGATCGAGCCAGCCGATGTGATAGTCGTTGTAGACGCGGCGCCGGCCGCGGTCCCTGACGACGCCGGGCATCAGGCCCTGCGCTTCATACCAGCGGATGGTATGCACGCTTCGGCCGGAGCGCCGCGCGATGTCGCCGATGTAGAGTGCGTTCGGCGTCGCCTGCAAATCGGATGTCCGGGCGTCCATCACAGATAGACCGCTTTCATCGCGCCGGCCGGATAGCGCTCACCTGCCGCGGCGCCGGCCGGGATGGCCGCTGAAATCCGTGCCAGCTCGTCCGGCGAGAGCACCACGTCGAGGGCGTCGATGTTCTCGTCCAGCCGGCTGCGCTGCTTGGTGCCGGGAATCGGTACGATGTCCCGTCCCTGCGCCAGCAGCCAGGCGAGCACGAGCTGAGCCGGTGTGCAATTCTTCTCGCGTGCGATCGTCACGATGCCGCTGACGAGATCGCGGTTGCGGGCAAAATTATCGCCGGCGAAGCGCGGATGGTCGCCGCGGCGATCGCCCGCGATGTCGGCCTGCGACTGGATCTGGCCGGTCAGGAAGCCGCGGCCGAGCGGCGAATAGGCGACGAAGGCGATGCCGAGCGCCCGCGTCGTCTGCAGGGTCTCCTCGGCCTCGCTGCGGTAGAGCAGGGAATATTCGGTTTGCACCGCGGCCAGTCTGTGCACCTTGTGCGCGCGGCGAATGGTTTCGGGGCGCGCCTCGCACAGGCCGAGATGGCGAACCTTGCCTTGCTCGACGAGGCGCGCCATCGCGCCGACCGTATCCTCGATCGGAACGTTCGGATCGATGCGGTGCTGGTAGTAGAGATCGATGGTTTCGATGTTGAGCCGCTTCAGGCTCGCCTCGCAGGCTTCTTGGACGTAGGCGGGCCGTCCGTCCACGCCCTGTCCGGTCGCGGTCTTCACCTGACCGAATTTGGTCGCGATCACGACCCTGTCGCGCAGGCCCTTCAGCGCGCGGCCCAGCAATTCCTCGTTGTGGCCCCAGCCATAGAGATCGGCGCTGTCGAGGAAGTCGATGCCCCGGTCGATGGCGTAGCGGATGAAGTCGGGCGTCGCCGTATCGTCATTGGCGCCGTAGATGCCGGACAGTGACATGCAGCCGAGCCCGACGGCGGAAACCTGCGGGCCGTCAATGCCGAGCCTGCGGTGCGGGAGCTTGCTTGAAGGTGTCATGCGGTTGGTCCTCGTGGCCGGGTGTTGCCGGACGATCCCGAGTGAACAAGCTAGAGTATACTCTAGGTCAAGCGCGAAAAGTGCCGGTGCACGAAATCGTGTCAGGGGCAGTCGGGCGACTTATACGCCGTCGAGGATGATCACCGTCGGCGTTGACGGCAGCGTGTCGCGCGAAATCCGCAAGGTGCGCTCGCCGCCGCGGCGGTCGATCTCGAATTGCTGGCCGATCAGGCGCATGAACTCGTCGAGCGGGGTGGCAAAGCGGTGCATCGGCAGCACGACGGCGGCGCGCAATCGCTTGGTGATCTCGGAGATGCCGTCGAGCGACATCGTATAGGTGCCGTCGATCGGCACCATCACGATGTCGAGCCGGCCGATCGCCGCGAAATGGCTGTCGTCGAGCTTGACGTGGAGGTGGCCGAGATGGCCGATGCAGAGGCCGGCGACCTCGAAGATGAAGATCGAGTTGCCGTCCTTGATCATCTCGCCGCCGGAATCTTCGCCCCAATAGCGGCGGATGTCGGTGGTGACGTTGCGGATATAGACGTCGCCGATCCGCATCGCGTAATGCGCGGCCTGGCCGTTCTCGCCCCAACCATGCAGCACGTGCGGAATCCCGGGGTCGGGAAACAGCGTGTAATGCGTCGCGTGGGCCCGGTTCATGGTCGCGACGTCGGGCAGCCGCCCGGTCTGATAGACGCCGTTGTAGTCGGTCGCGATCCTGATGCCGCCGGGCGTGTCGATGTAATAGGTCGAATGGCCAGCATAGGTGATCGCGACCTCGTCGGCTTTGGCCGCGATGCGCCGGTAGTTCACCGGGACGGCGCGCGGCGGCGCATTGGCCATCGCCAGGCATTCGCTGCGCTGGGCATCCTGCGCCAGGGCGTGGCTGGTGAACGTTCCCAGCAAGACGAGCGCGGCGAGCAATCTCAGCATGACCTGTTCCGCCTTCGGCGATATCCGCCGGCGTCAGACTATCGCGCAATTGGCGTGCCGTCATGATGACGCCGGCGCATCGCTCCATGGCGTAGGCTGCAATACGATCCGGGCGATTATTGCGTTGGCAGGCGCTATCATGCGGCGCAGATCACAGCGATCAGGGAGTTCTGCGTGACTGATAATAGCTCCGCGCCGCGCGCATCATCCACCAAACGGCTCGAGCCATTGCGCCATGTCGACGCGGGCGTGCTCGACATCGCCTATTATGAGGCTGGCCCGGCCGACGGTCCCGCCGTCATGCTGATGCACGGCTTTCCCTACGACATCCACTCCTATGTGGACGTCGCTCCACTGTTGGCGGCGCAGGGTTGCCGGGTCATCGTGCCCTATCTGCGTGGCTACGGCCCGACGGTGTTCCGCGACAAGGCGACGCCGCGCTCGGGCGAGCAGGCGGCGGTCGGCGCCGACCTGATCGCGCTGATCGACGCGCTCGACATCACGCGCGCGGTGTTCGCCGGCTATGACTGGGGCGGCCGCGCCGCCTCGATCGGTGCGGCGCTGTGGCCGGAACGCTGCATCGGGCTCGTCTGCACCAATGGCTACATGATCCAGGACATCGCGCATGCGATGGTGCCGGCGCGCCCCGAGCGCGAGGTGCCGCTGTGGTATCAGTACTACTTCCAGCTCGAGCGCGGACGCGCCGGGCTTGCCGCCAACCGGCGCGGCATTGCACGGATATTGTGGTCGCAATGGTCGCCGAGCTGGGCGTTCGACGATGCGTGTTTCGAGCGGACCGCGGTCGCATTCGACAATCCCGATTATGTCGACGTCGTGATCCACAGCTACCGGCATCGCTACGGCGTTGTCGCCGGGGATCGGCAATATGCGGATTTGCAGCGGCGGCTGGACGCGCTGCCGGTGATTACGGTCCCCACCATCACGCTCGATGGCGCCGACGACGGCGTGACGCCCGCGCGCGACGGCAGCGCCAGCGCGGCAAAATACACTGCCCGCCGCGCATATCGCGTGATCCCGCGTGCCGGACACAATCTGCCGCAGGAAGCACCGGAGGCGTTCGCCGCGGCGGTGATGGAGCTGGTGAAGGGCTAGCGTTGTCCTGCGCGCGCCGCGGGCTGATCTTCCAGGCAATGGCGAGCGTCAACAGCGTCAGAATGCCGCTGATGAGCGCGGCCATCGGGATCGTCAGGGCCAGGGCGGCGGTTGCGGCCCAGCCGATCGAGGAGAAGGCTTCCGCGAAGGTGGCGATGCGGGAGGAGGTCTGGCGCCGGCGAAACTGGCTGCGCTTGGCCTGCGCGCGGAACCAGAGCTGGACCGCGGCGGCGGATGCGGTCGCGATGACGATCGCGATCGCCGTCACCGCGGCCTGCCCCGGCGAGGCGAACGCCAGCGCGGCCACCAGCGGCGCGAAAACCGCGGCGATCGCGATCAGGACGACCTCGACCTTGGCGCGGGTCACGCGCGACGGCGGCAGCGGTGCGGTTGCCACCAGATCGGGCGCGTCCTCGCCCGAGATGGTCAGCCACGCCAGTCCGCCGGCGAGCTGGCCTGCGGCCATCACGATGACGGGCGTGATCAGCACGATCGCGGTCGACGTGCCGGAGAAGCTTCGCCACAACATCAGCGCCGGCGGCAGCAGATAGAGCATCTGCATCAGGCTCTGCGACAGCAGCCACGGATCGCGGCGCAGCAGCAGGAATTCCTTGCGGCGCAGCGCCTGCTGCCGCGAGCCGGTCCGGAACGCGCGGGCGCGTCCTTGCGTGACCGTCGCCGGATTGGCGGCGACGCGGGCGACGGTGTCGGCAAACCGCGGCGCGAACACCGCCATCACGCCGCCGAGCAACACGAGCGCGGTGGCGAGCAGCAGCATCATGATGTCGAAATCGCCGAGCGATGCGCGCGCCGGCCACCAGAGCAGGCTGTCGGGGGCCGGGGCAATTCGTGCCGCGGTCTCCGAGGTCAGAAAGGCAAAGCGCGACAGCGTGCCGTAGGACAGCACGGCGACGACCTGCAACGCGATGACGAAGCCGGCGCCGATGACGGCTGAGACGATCTGTGCCACCAGCCGCGTCCGGCCCGGTCCGATCAGGCGAAACAGCAACGCGGTGACGGCGATCGCCGCGGCCGCCGCCGACAGCCCGATCGCAAGGACGACGCCGAAGCCGGCAAGCCAGCGTGCACCGCCGAGATACACCAGTACGTCGATGAACGGCGTCGACAGCAAGAGTGCCATGCTGCTCACCGTCAGCGCGATCGCGGCGATCCGGATCGAGAAGATGTTGGTGAGTTTTGCCGGCGACGACATGATCAGGTCGAGATCGGCGCGGGCGTAGAACACCCGCGTCACCGACTCGATCGCCTGCGAGAGCATCAGCGCCCAGGACAGGAAGATCGTCGCGGTCAGCACGATCAGCGAGGAGGGATCGAGCGGAAACCGCAGGTCGACATAGCGGGCGACAACGGCATAGGCCGGCAGATGCAGGATCGCCGCGAAGAGCAGCAGGCCGATCACGGCGCGATTGCGCCGGCGCCGGCCGCCGGTCATCATCGCCAGCCACTCGCGCCACGCCAGGCGGAATTCGTGGCGGGCGAACCAGGTGAGATGGGCTGTCGAGCTCACGCGGCGGCCGCCTCGGTATCGACCAGCGCGATGAACATGTCCTCGAGGGTGGTGTCGTTGCGGCCGTTCTGCTCGCGCAGCTCGGCCAGCGTGCCCTCGGCGATCAGCCTGCCGGCCGCGATCACGCCGATCCGGTCGGCCATGCGCTCGGCGACCTCGAGAATGTGAGTGGTCATGATCACGGTGCAGCCGGCGCGGACGCGCTCCTGCAGCAGCCCCTTGACGTGACGCGCCGACAGCGCGTCGAGGCCGGTCAGCGGTTCATCGAGAATGATCAGGCGGGGATCGTGCACCAGCGCACCGGCGAGCGCTACCTTCTGGCGCATGCCCTTGGAGAAGCCTTCGCAGCGCGCGTTGAGATGCGGCTCGAGCCCGAGCGACACCAGGAGATTGCGCGCGGACTTCTCCGACGTGCGGGGATCGATGCCCCACAGGCCGGCGACGAATTCGAGATATTCGAGCGGCGTCAGCTTGTCGTAGATCATCGGCTCGTCGGACACCCAGGCCATGATCTGCTTGGCTGAGACCGGGTCGGCCAGCGCATCGATGCCGAGGATCGACACCGAGCCGGCATCGGGCCGCAATAGCCCCGCCACCATGCGCAGCGTCGTGGTCTTGCCGGCGCCGTTCGGCCCGAGCAGCGCATAGAATTCACCGACACGGACGGTGAGATCGAGCGCGTCGACCGCCGGGCGGTCAAAACGCTTGGTTAACCCTCGCACGGCGAGTGCGGACAGTTCCGAAGTCATGGTGCGTTGGCGATCCGGGAGTTCGCTCGTCGGTTGCGTAAGCTTGGACAAAAACCGTTTCGGTGCAGTGAATCGCACGGGGCAAATCGAACGCGATATCCGTATTAGTCCGTGCTGCGGCATATCTCCGCAAATGTGATGATACAGCCGGATCAGCGGTTTGTTGACAGGGATCGGGCCTTTTGGCTCAATCGGGGCGGACATAGGCAGCTTTCAGCGCTTCCGACACAAGGGCGTGAAGGCGGGATGCAACGAGCGATCGGGAAGAATCGCCGGGCATCGGGGAGGGAACGATGCTGGACTTTGTTCAGCAGCTCGTCAGCGGCATCGCGCTCGGCTGCGTTTACGGCCTGATCGCGCTCGGCTTCGTGCTGGTCTACAAGGCAACCGAGGTCGTCAATTTCGCGCAAGGCGATTTGATGATGCTGGGCGGCTTTTTCGCCTTCACCTTCATCGGCATGCTCGGGCTGAATTACTGGGTCGGCTTCGCCGGCGCGGTGATCTGCATGGCGCTGTTCGGCATGCTGGCCGAGCGGCTCGTGGTGCGGCCGATCCTCGGCTATCCGCAATTCTCCATCATCATGGCGACGATCGGGCTCGGCTATTTCCTGCGCTCGGTCTCCGGCATGATCTGGGGCACCGACGACTTCAAGATCGAAACACCGTTCAGCCAGGGTGTCCTGAGGATCGGCAGCCTGGTGCTCGCCTATGACAAATTGTCGGTGATCGCGGCGACCATCATCCTGTGCGCGCTGCTCTATCTGTTCTTCAACCGCACCACGCTCGGCACCGCGATGCGCGCCAGCTCCGAGAACATGCTCGCTGCCTATTACATGGGCATCCCGGTCAAGCGCGTGGTCTCGATCGTCTGGGCGATCTCGGCGGCGGTGGCGACCTGCGCCGGCGTGCTGCTGGCGCCGATCACCTTCATCCATTCCAATGTCGGCCTGGTGCTGGGGCTGAAGGCGTTTCCGGCCGCCGTGCTCGGCGGCTTCGGCTCGATCCCCGGCGCCGTGGTCGGCGGCGTCCTGATCGGCGTGATCGAGAGCATGGCCGGCTTCTATCTGCCGCAGGGCTGGAAGGACGTCGCGCCCTACATCGTGCTGCTCGCAGTGCTGCTGCTCAAGCCCGAGGGCCTGTTCGGCCTTCATGTCCGAAAAAAGGTTTGAGGGGTAACGCATGCGGTTTCTCTTCAAGACCGACTATGAAGACGACATCAGGCTGTTCCCGCATTCCGGCTATATCTATTCCTACGGCCTGCTGCTGGCGGTGCTGCTGATCGCGCCCTACGTGCTCTCAAGCTATCTGATGAGCCAGGTCGTCTTCGTCTGCATCTATGCGACCGTCGGCGTCGGGCTGTTGATCCTGACCGGCTTCACCGGTCAGGCCTCGCTCGGCCATGCCGCATTTCTGGCGATCGGCGCCTACACGGCAGCCTATCTGCAGCAATTCAACGTGCCGTTTCCGGTCTACTTCCTCGCCGCGGGGCTGTTGACCGGCGTGGTCGGCGCGCTGGTCGGATTTCCGGCGCTGCGGCTGCAGGGCATCTATCTGGTGATCGCGACGATCTCGTTTGCCTTCATCGTCGAGGAAATCCTGGCGCGCTGGGAAAGCGTGACCCACGGCAATGAGGGCATGCGGGTCAAGACCATTGAGCTGCTCGGCACCACGGTGTCGCGCGACGGCCCGACCTTCTATTATCTCTGCCTTGCGGTGCTGGTGCTGACCATCGTCGGCACGCTCAATCTGCTGCGCTCGCCGACCGGGCGCGCCTTTGTCGCGATCCGCGACAGCGAGACCGCGGCGCGCAGCATGGGCATCAACGTCGCGCTCTACAAGGTGAAGTCGTTCGCGATCTCGGCGGCGATCACCGGCTTTGCCGGCGTGCTGTTCGCCCACAAGCTGTCCTTCATCTCGCCCGAGATGTTCACTTTGCAGCTCTCGATCGAGTTCATCATTGTGATCCTGATCGGCGGCACGTTCAGCCTGCACGGCGCAGTGCTCGGCGCGATCTTCCTGGTTATGATCGATCCGTTCCTGACCTACCTGAAGGACGACATGCCCGGCGTGATCAGTGGCGTCGCGGCCACTCTGGGCGCCGGTACGGAACGCGCAGGCCACATCCAGGATGCGGTCGCGGCCTTCGCGTCCGCCAACGGGCTGAAGGGCGCGATCTACGGCATCATCATCGTGGTGTTCGTGTTGTTCGAGCCACTCGGGCTCTATGGCCGCTGGCTCAAGATCAAGCTCTTCTTCCAGCTGTTCCCGCTGTACAAGCGCGCGACCTTCAAGCGGCAGAAGATCTACGTGAAGTCGGAGCGGAACCGATGAGCTATTTCCGCGCCGAGAACCTGTCCCTGCATTTCGGCGGCCTCAAGGCCGTCGATGCGGTCAGCTTCGCGGTCGAGAAGGGCGAGATCCTCTCGATCATCGGGCCCAATGGCGCCGGCAAGAGCTCGATCTTCAACCTGATCTCGCGGATCTATCCGCCGACCTCGGGCAGGATCTTCTTCGAGGATCAGGACATCACCCAGGAGCCGGCCTACGACATCGCCAGGCTCGGCATCGCGCGCACCTTCCAGAACATCGAGCTGTTCGAGAATGCGACCATGCTGAGCAATCTCCTGGTCGGCCGCCATCGCCATTCCACCACCCAGCTCTGGCAGGAGCTGCTGTTCCTGCCGAGTGTCCGGGCCGGCGAGAAGGCGCATCGCCGCCGGGTCGAGCAGGTGATCGAATTCCTCGATCTCGAGCCGTACCGCGACAAGCTGATCTCGGGGTTGCCCTACGGCGTACGCAAGGTGATCGAGCTGGCGCGTGCGCTGTGCTCGGAGCCGAAGCTGATCCTGCTCGACGAGCCGTCGTCCGGCCTCAACGTCGAGGAGACCGACGACATGTCGTTCTGGATCCGCGACATGAAGAGTGAGCTTGGCATCACGGTGCTGATGGTCGAGCACGACATGACGCTGGTCAACCGGGTCTCCGACCGCGTGATCGCGCTGAACTACGGCCGCGTGCTGGCGATGGGCTCGCCGTCCGAGGTGCAGCACCATCCCGACGTCGTCGCAGCGTATCTCGGTGCATGAGGATGATGCCATGAGCGCAGCGGACATCATCCTGAAGCTCTCCAACATCGAGAGCTATTACGGGCCGATCATGGCGATCCGCGGCATCAGCCTCGAGGTGCCGCGCGGCCGGATCGTGACGCTGCTCGGCGCCAACGGCGCCGGCAAGACCACGGTCTTGAAGACGATCTCCGGCATCCTCGATCCGCAGAAGGGCACGATCGAATTCCTGGGCAAGCCGATCCAGCGCATGGAGGCCGACCGGATCGTGCGGCTCGGCCTCAGCCATGTGCCGGAAGGGCGCGAGGTGTTTCCGTTCCTGTCGGTGCGCGAGAACCTGATGATGGGCGCCTATCTGCGCAAGGATCGCGACGGTGTGGCGCAGGACCTCGAACGCGTCTACGGCTATTTTCCACGGCTGAAGGAGCGGCTCGGCCAGCCGGCCGGGCAGCTGTCGGGCGGCGAGCAGCAGATGCTTGCGATCGGGCGGGCGCTGATGAACCGGCCGACCTTGCTGCTGCTGGACGAGCCGTCGCTCGGGCTGTCGCCGATCCTGGTGAAGGAGATCTTCACCATCATCCGCCGCGTCAATGAGGAGCAGGGCATGTCGATCCTGCTGGTCGAGCAGAATGCCAAGATCGCGCTGGAGACGGCGCATTACGGCTATGTGCTGGAGATCGGCCGCGTCGTCATGAACGACACCTGCGAGCGGCTGTTGAATTCGCCCGATATCCAGGAGTTCTACCTCGGCGCCAAGGAAGCGGGCGCGCGGGGCGAGCGGCGCTGGAAAAAGAAGAAGACGTGGCGTTGAGAAGGTCGGCGCTGACGAAGGTTGGCGTCGACTAAAGTTGGCCGAGGAAGGTTTGGCGCCGAGAGCGAGTTGGAGCTAGATTTCGGGCCTGCTTCGCGAACAAGACCGGCATTCGGGCCGGCGGGTGAGGCAAGCGGCAGAGGAGGGAGCGCGCATGGCAGGACCAGCGGTGCTGACGGTTGCCGACACGATCGCGAGGAGCTTTCTGCTCGCGGTGCAAACGCGTGGCGACAGGCCCGCGATCCGCGAAAAGAAGTTCGGCATCTGGCAGCCGACCAGCTGGCGCGAATGGCTGCAGATATCCAAGGACATCGCCTTCGGCCTGCATGCGACCGGCTTCCGTCCCGGCGACGTCGCCTCGATCATCGCCAACGCGGTGCCGGAATGGGTCTATGCCGACATGGGCATCCTGTGCGCCGGCGGCGTGTCCTCCGGCATCTATCCGACCGATTCGGCGGCGCAGGTCGAATACCTCGTCAATGATTCCCGCACGCGGGTGATGTTCGTCGAGGACGAGGAGCAGCTCGACAAGGTGCTGACCTGCCGGTCGCGCTGTCCGACGCTGGAAAGGATCGTCGTGTTCGACATGGAGGGCCTCTCCGGCTTCTCCGATCCGATGGTGCTGTCGCTCGCCGAATTCACCGCGCTCGGCCGCAATCATGCGCAGGGCAATGATGCCTTGTGGGATGAAATGACGGGCAGCCGCACCGCCTCCGATCTCGCGATCCTGGTCTATACCTCGGGCACGACGGGCCCACCCAAGGGCGCGATGCATTCCAACCGCAGCGTGACGCACCAGATGCGCCACGCCAACGATCTCTACCCTTCGACCGACAGCGAGGAGCGGCTGGTGTTCCTGCCGCTCTGCCATGTCGCCGAGCGGGTCGGCGGCTACTACATCTCGCTCGCGCTGGGTTCGGTGATGAACTTTGCTGAGAGCCCGGAGACGGTGCCGGACAATCTGCGCGAGGTGCAGCCGACTGCATTCCTCGCGGTGCCCAGGATCTGGGAGAAGTTCTATTCCGGCATCACCATCGCGCTGAAGGACGCGACCCCGTTCCAGAACTGGATGTATGCCCGGGCGCTTGCGATCGGCAACCGGATGACCGAGTGCCGGCTGGAGGGCGAGACGCCGCCGCTGTCGCTGCGGCTCGCCAACCGCGCGGCCTACTGGCTGGTGTTCCGCAACATCCGCCGCATGCTCGGGCTCGACCGCTGCCGGATCGCATTGACCGGCGCGGCGCCGATCTCGCCGGATCTGATCCGCTGGTATCTCGCGCTCGGCATCGACATGCGCGAGGTTTACGGCCAGACCGAGAATTGCGGCGTCGCGACCATGATGCCGGCGGACCGCATCAAGCTCGGCTCGGTCGGCAAGGCCGCGCCCTGGGGCGAGGTGATGATCTGCCCGAAGGGCGAGATCCTGATCAAGGGCGACTTCCTGTTCATGGGCTATCTCAACCAGCCGGAGAAGACCGCCGAAACGATCGACGCGAGAGGCTGGCTGCACACCGGCGACGTCGGTGCGATCGACAATGAAGGCTATGTGAAGATCACCGACCGGATGAAGGACATCATCATCACCTCCGGCGGCAAGAACATCACGCCGTCCGAGATCGAGAACCAGCTCAAATTCTCGCCTTACGTCTCCGATGCGGTCGTGATCGGCGACAAGCGGCCGTATCTCACCTGCCTGATCATGATCGACCAGGAGAATGTCGAGAAATACGCCCAGGACCAGGATATCCCCTTCACCAACTACGCGAGCCTGTGCCGTGCCCGCGAGATCCAGGACCTGATCCAGCGCGAGATTGAGGCGGTCAACGCCAAGTTCGCGCGCGTCGAGACCATCAAGAGATTCTACCTGATCGAGCGCCAGCTCACGCCCGAGGACGAGGAGCTGACGCCGACCATGAAGCTGAAGCGCAGCTTTGTGAACAAGCGCTACGCCGCCGAGATCGACGCCATGTATGGCGCGCGGGCGGTTGCGTAGAGCATGATCCGGAAAAGTGTGAAGCGGTTTTCCGAATAGGTCATGCTCAAGGAGAGAGACGACGACGGACGCGGCGAGGGAGCGAGCAGGCCCGACCCTTCGCTCAACATGGGCCATGTAAGGAGGAGACTGCAATGTCGAAATCGCTGAAGGCGCTGGGCCTTGCGGTGAGCGCGCTGGCGCTGACCTGTGTGCCGGCCGCAGCCCAGACCAAGGTCACCAATGAAGGCATCTCGCCAACCGAGATCGTGATCGGAACGCATCAGGATTTGTCCGGCCCGATCAAGGTCTGGGGCGTCCCGGTGTCCAACGGCATGAAGATGGCGGTCGAGGAAATCAACGCCAGCGGCGGCATCAACGGCCGCAAGATCAAGATGATCCTGGAGGACAACGGCTACGACCCGAAGAAGGCCGTGCTGGCCTCGCAGAAGATGGTCGAGCGCGACAAGGTCTTCGCGATGATCGGCCCGATGGGATCGCCGACCGTGCTCGCCGCGCAGGACATCCTGTTCGATGCCGGCGTGCTGCAGCTGTTCCCACTGACCGCCGCCGAATTCACCTTCAAGTTCGATCCCGCCAAGCCGCAGGAGCGGCTGAAGTTCAACAACCTGCTGCCCTATGTCGAGAGCACGCGCGCCGCGATCAAATACATGATGGAGTGGAAGAACTTCAAGAAGCCCTGCATCATGCACCAGGACGACGAGTACGGTAAGAACGTGCTCGACGGCTTCACCCAGCAGCTCGGCGCGATGAAGGTGCAGCCGGCATCGGTCACCAGCTACAAGCGCGGCGCTTCCGACTTCTCGGCGCAGGTCGCCAAGATGAAGTCCGACGGCTGCGATCTCGTCGTGCTCGGCACCGTGATCCGCGAGACGATCGGCGCGATGAACGAGGCGAAGAAGCTCGGCTGGGACGTCACCTTCCTCGGGGCCACGCCGACCAACGTGCTCGAAGTGCCGGCGCTCGGCAAGGAAGCCGTCGAGGGCCTCTATGCCGCGTCGGGCTTCGAGATTCCCTACGAGGACACGGCCAAGGGCAAGGTGAAGGACTGGCTGGTCAACTACAAGAAGATGTTCAACAGCGAGGCCAACACGCAGGCGATCATCGGCTACAACGCGGTGATGACCTTCGCGTTCTACGCGCAGAAGGCGGGCAAGGATCTCACCGGCCAGAAGATGCTCGACGCGCTGGAGTCAGGCGACAAGTTCCTCGACATCTTCAGCTCGCCGCCGACCAAGTTCTCCAAGACCGATCATCTCGCCAACACCATCACCCAGGTGCAGCAGGTCAAGGGCGGCCGCTGGGTGCTGGTGAAGGACAATTTGATGTTCTGAGCGGCATTCCTCGGGACCGTCGTTCCGGGATGGTGCTTCAGCACCAGACCACAGGTGCGCAGTCGCGCACCGGGGACCTCGAGATTCCGGGTTCGATGCTCTGCATCGCCCCGGAATGACCCAGTCAATTCACCCCCGCCGGCGGCCGCCACGCGGCTTCGGTGACGAGCGGCGCATCGAGGTAACGGCTGACGCCGTTCTGGTCGATCACGAAGGTCGGCCGAAAACGCCTGATATCGGCATCCTCGATCATCGCCATGCGGCGGTTGTCGAGCGTCAGCCAGTGGCCGTCGAGCCGCGCCGCGACCACGGCGTGGTCCTCGCCGCCGAGCAGGTCATGCATCACGACGATGCGCAAATCTTCCGGCGCGACGCCGGCCTTGCCGAGCGCCACGAATTTCGCGATCGCATAGTCCTCGCAATCGCCGCTGCCGCGGGCAAAGGTGGCGAGCGGCGTGGCCCAGACGTCGGGCTCGCCATAAGTCGCGAGATCGCTGCCGGGGCGGATCGCCAGATTGATCGCGCGGTTGATCTCGCCGAGACGGGCGCGACCGGTGCGCGCGCGTCCGGCGTCGACGATCGCCAGGAACCGCAGCGCCTCCGGGGACGCACACCCCGCGCGGTCGCTCTCGCAGGCTGCGAGCTGCACCAATTCGTCGGCAAGCTGGCGTTGCACGCCGAGCCATTTGTCGCGCAGGCCGCCGCCAGCAAGCAGGCTGGTCGACAGGCCGAACGGCTCGGTCGACTTTCTGAGTAGTGTCGCCGGGCCGGGCGAAAGCAGCGAGGCGGCATTCAGCTCGGCAATCGGCGCGGCCAAGGCCAGGCCGAAGCCCAGCATGACGGCGCGCAGCGCAAACGAGCGAAGCGAGTTACCCATGTGACACCCCCTGTCCGCTCATCGACGGGTGGATACTGCACCGCGCACGCGACCGGATCGTTTCATGCCGACAGCATGGCCAACGATCCCTTCGAATCGACTTAAGATGTGGGGAAACCGGGCAGGAGACTAAAGGGCCTGTGGTCCGGGTCCCGAAAACTTTACCGGTTTGTGAAACGAACCGGCGAACCTTTTTCCACCGCGAAACGCCTCATCCTTGCCTTCTGGTTAACCCGGCCGGTCCGCGCACGGGATAGCTGCGATTTGTAAGCCAGGTCACAGCTTTAGCCGGAAAAATGGAGTCAAATGCCCTCTCGGGGCTGCGGGGAAATAAAGGCAAGTAGAGAAATGCAAGTTAATACCACGAATACGTGGCTCAGTACCCATCTTGGCTTAAATCCCATCTCATGGTACCGTCAGGTAAGTCCGGACTACACGACTCATCTGAGAGTGAGCCAAGTCACACCCAGTCAAACCGCGCAATCAGAGCACCTTGCGAAAGCACAGGATGGTTTCGCGAAGCTTTATCCGATGATATGCAGGCGTAATCATTCGGATATTCTACCAATATTAACCTTCGTGCGGTGATCCGCAGTGAACTTTGTCGAGAAATTCGACGGCTATTTGCCGAACACGGACGCTTATGCCCGTGGATCGGTGCATGTCGACAGTGTTTCCACGCACGCTCCGCCCGGCGCGATCACCGTCGACGACGGGCAATTGCTGTTCACCGGCGACTTCAAGCGGACCGGGCTCGATCTCGTCATCTCGAAGGACGACCGGGAACTCGTCCTGCACGACTACTTCAAGGGCGAGAAACACGCGGCCCTGGCGTCGCCTGAAGGCGCGCATCTCACCGGCGACCTCGTCAACGCACTCACTGGCCACACCCAATATGCCCAGGCCGGCGGCGCGGTGGAACCGGCGAAGGTCATCGGCCACGTCACCAAGCTGGCGGGCAACGCCACCGCGATCCGCAACGGTGTCGCGATCGTCCTGAACCAGGGCGACAACGTCAACAAGGGTGACGTGGTGCAGTCCGGCAGCGACTCGACGCTCGGCATCACCTTCATCGACGGCACCGTGTTCGGTCTCGGACCGAACGCCAAGATGGTGCTGAACGAGATGATCTACGACCCGAACGGGTCGAGCAATTCGTCGCTGATGAGCCTCGTCTCGGGCACGATCTCATTCGTTGCCGGCGCGACCGCCAAGCATGGCGACATGAAGGTCGATACGCCGGTTGCGACCATGGGCATCCGCGGCACCGCGGTGCTGGTCGAGATCGATTTCGACGTCCAGGGCACGGGTGGCGTGCCGCCGGCCAAATTCCAGGTGCTGGTCGAGCCCGACGGCACCACCGGCTCCTACATCCTGTTCGACAAAACGACGCTCAATCCGATCGCGACGGTCGATCAGGCCGGCACCCAGACCATCGTCAACGGCCAGGGCAGCGTCAGCTTCGTCTCGTCGGCGCAACTGTCGACCGATGCGCAGAAGCTGATCTCCGACGTCTTCGCGCTGAAGTTCACCGACAATTCGAATCCCAACACCAAGCTCACGACGAACTTCACGGACAGCGTCGTCCCGGTCACGATCGGCCTGAAGCTCGCGACCGGTGACGCCTTCGTGCCGATCAACTTTCTGCTCGGGTTGACCAGCAATCCCGGATCGCAGGCCGCTGCCCCCCAGTCCGACCACATCGCCGGGCCGCCGCATGTCGTGACCCAGAATGGAGCGATCACCGAACAGGCCGGGCAGACCCATAGCACGCTGCCCGACACCGTGAGCGGCCAGATCACCTGGGTGGACGTCAATCTCGGCGACAAGCCGACTGCAACCATCAACTTCAGCACGTTCAGCTACCACGACGCCAGCGGCAACGACGTCACCTCGTCGCTGACGGCGGCCGAACAGGCGGCGATCGCAGCGGTCGAGATTCCGGTGCAGCTCGACCCCAATCCGCTGAACAGCAACATCGGCTCGGCGACCTGGACCTACAGCCTTGCCGACGGCGCCTTCGACTTCCTCGCCGCCGGCGAAACGCTGACGCTGACCTACATGGTGCGCGTCGATAACAACTACCCGCTGAGCAACGAGACCGCATTCAAGACCATCACCATCACGATCACCGGCACCAACGACACGCCGGTCGTGACGTCCTCGGCGCAGACCGGTTCGATCACCGAACTGCCGTGGACGACGAATTCGGCGACGCCCGATACGGCGCATGGCACGGTGACGTTTACCGATGCCGATTTGACCGACACACACACGGTCGCCATCACCGGCGTCACCGCGACCGGCTTCATCGGCGGAATCCCCAGCCAGGCCACCATGCTGAGCTGGCTGTCGCTGGGAACACTGACCGATTCGACCGACGGCGTGACGGGATCGCGCTCCTGGACGTTCTCGGCCGCCGACAAGAGTTTCGACTATCTCGCCGTCGGCGAGACGCTGACGCTGATCTACACGGTCCAGATCGACGACCATCATGGCGGCGTCGTCACGGTCCCGGTCACGATCACGATCGTCGGCACCGACGACAAGCCGGTGATCACCTCGCCGACCCAGGCGGCGGCCATCACCGAGGCCGCGGGCGTGACCGGTTCGGTGAATCCGGATACCGCGTCCGGCACGGTGACCTTTACCGATGTCGATCTCAGCGACACCCACAGCGTCACGGTGGCCGGTGTCACCGAAACCGGCGTGACCACCGGGCTGCCCGATCAGGCGACGATCCTGAGCTGGCTGTCGCTCGGTACGCTGAAGGATACGACCGGCGGCGTCGCCGGATCCAATGCCTGGACGTTCTCGGCCGCCGACAAGAATTTCGACTATCTGGCGGCCGGCGAGAAGCTGACGCTGACCTACCTGATCCAGGTCGACGACCACCATGGCGGCGTCGTCACCCAGCCCGTCACGATCACCATCACCGGCACCAACGACATCCCGACCTTCACATCGGAACCGTCGACCACCTCGGTCCCCGAGGCGATCGGCGAGACCGGCTCGATCAAGCCGGACGTCGCCCAAGGCGTGGTGGCGTTTGCCGACGTCGATCTCAGCGACACCCATACCGTGTCGATCACCGGCGTCGCGGAATCCGGCACGACCACGGGCCTGGCTGTGGACGAGTCCACGGTCCTGAACTGGCTCTCGCTGGGGACGCTGACGGATTCGACCGGCCATGTGAACGGATCGCAGGCCTGGACCTTCTCGGCCGCGGACAACAATTTCGACTATCTCGCCGTCGGCGAGACGCTGACGCTGACCTACACGGTCAAGATCGACGATCATCATGGCGGCGTGATCAGCCAACCGGTGACGATCACGATCGCCGGCAGCAATGACGCGCCCACCGTCACGTCGGCGCCGCAGACCGCCATTATTCCCGAGCAGCCCGACACGATGGGTTCGTTGAAGGCGGACAGCGCATCGGGCACCGTGGCGTTCACCGATGTGGATCTCAGCGACACCCACGTCATGACGATCACCGGCGTGGCGGAATCCGGCGCGACCGCGGGCCTGCCCGAGGACCAGTCCACGATCCTGAACTGGCTTTCGCTGGGGACGCTGACGGATTCGACCGGCCATGTGAACGGATCGCAGACCTGGACCTTCTCGGCCGCGGATCAGAATTTCGACTATCTGGCCGCCGGCGAGTCGCTGACGTTGACCTACTCGATCCAGATCGACGACCAACATGGCGGCGTCATCACCCAGCCCGTGACGATCACGATCAACGGGGCCAACGACGCGCCGACACTGGCTGACGTCAACGCCGGCACGCTCACCGATACCGCTGCCGACGACACGTTCAGCCCGCTCACCGGCGCGCTGCACGGCCATGACGTCGACGATGGCGAGACGGCGACGCTGACCTATGCCGCGCTCAACTCGGACCACGTCGCGGTCAACTCCTCGATCGCGGGCCTCTACGGCTCGCTTACGGTCAACGCCGACGGCACCTACAGCTACGTTCCCGACGCCGCCGCGATCAACGCGCTGGCCAAGGGCACCTATGCCGACACGTTTACCGTCGAGACCATCGATGCCCATGGCGCGACCGGGACTGCGACGCTGACGGTCGATGTCGTCGGCGCCAACGACGCGCCGGTGATCCATACCGACAACATCAGCATCACCGACAATCCCAACGGGACCGAAACGATCTCCGGCCTGACGGTCACGGATGTTGATGCCGGCGCCAACGAGAACTTCACCTTGGCGGCCGCGACGAACCCCGGTTCGGGCAGCAGCGTCGCGCCGTCAGTGCTGCTCGGCCATCTCCCGGATATCAACACCGCGCTCGGGTCGCCGGGCCTCGTCTACAACCCGGGCCAGACGCCGCCGGCGACCGACAAGATCGCGCTCTCCGTGACCGACGGCCATGGCGCGAGCGATACGGTCAACCTGATCTTCAGCGTCCAGCAAAATCCGTCTCAGCCGGTGACGCTGACGGGGACCAGCGACAAGGACGTGTTCTTCGGATCGGGCTATCAGGACAAGTTCGTGTTTGCGCCGAACTTCAATCACGACACGATCCTGAACTTCACGTCGGGCCAGGACCAGATCGACCTGTCCACAGTCGTCTCGACAAGCACCTTCAGCGGCTGGTTCGATCAGCATGTGACGACGTCGCCGACCAATTCGGCGGATACGCTGATCACGATCGACAGTGCAGACACGATCACGTTGCACAATGTCTCGAAGGCAAGCTTGTCCCAGAACGACTTCATCATTCATTATACGTGATGGGCGTCGGCCTCCTGAAAAGGCCGGCTGGATCCTGCATTGCGCAACGTCTGTTCGATTGGAACAATTCTCCGCGCGTGATATCCAGACGGTATGAAACGGCTGAAGGCGATACGAAGGTGGTTCGGACGGCGCTTCGGCTATGCGCGGTTGGCCTGCGTGGCGCTGTTGATCGGCTTTGCCGCGCTGCGGATCGCGGATCCGGCTCCGGTGCAGGAGCTTCGCGTCAGGACGTTTGACACGTTCCAGGTGCTCGAACCGCGCCAGAAGACCGCGCGGCCCGTCACCATCGTCGATATCGACGAGAAGAGCCTCGCTGACCCCCGGCTCGGGCAATGGCCGTGGCCGCGGACTCGGCTTGCCGACATCGTCATCAACCTCACCCGGCTCGGCGCCGTGGTGATCGCGTTCGACGCGGTGTTCTCCGAGCCCGACCGCCTCAACCCCGATATCGCGGCCGATACGTTCAGCAGCCTCGATGAGGAGATGCGCGCCAGGCTGCGGCAGCTGCCGAGCAACGACAGCATCCTGGCCGACGCCATCAAGAACTCGCGTGTGGTGCTCGGCGAATCGGGCGGGCCCAACGTGCGCGCCGACCTCAACGAAAAGCTCCCGGTCACCGGGCTAGCGATGCTCGGCGAAGAGCCGCAGCCCTTCATGTTCATGTTTCCGGGGTTGCTGCGCAATGTGCCGGTGCTGGAGGAGGCGGCCGCCGGGCGCGGCCTGTTCACGATCAGGCCGGAACGCGACGGCATCGTCAGGCGGGTGCCGATGATGATGGTCGCGCAGGGCATCACCATGCCGTCGCTGACTTTCGAGATGCTTCGGGTGGCGAGCGGCTCGGGCACCATCCTGATCAAGGCCGACAAGGCCGGTATCAAGAGCCTGGGCCTCAAGGGCTTTGCGATCCCGACCGATCTCCACGGCCAGCTTTGGATCCACTACGCCCGCCGCGATCCCTCGATCTATGTCTCGGCCGTCGACGTGCTGGACGGGCGCGTGCCGCCGGACAGGATCGCCGGCAAGCTGATCGTGATCGGCACCTCGGCGGTCGGGCTGAACGACATCAAGACCACGCCGGTGACGCCGGCGATGCCCGGGGTCGAGGTTCACGCCCAGGTGCTGGAGAGCGCGCTGACCGGTGACGTGGTTTCGCAACCGAACTACGGCATCGGCATCGAGTTCTTCGCCGCGCTGATCATGGGGCTCCTGGTCATCGCCTTCGCGCCGAAGTTCGGTCCGATCACGCTGGTGGTTGTCGGCGGGATGTTCGCCTCGGTGCTGACCGGCACGTCCTGGTATTTCTATTCCCAGCACCGGCTCCTGATCGATTTCACCTATCCGCTGATGTCGACCACGGCGATCTATCTCACGCTGATCTTCTCCGCCTTCGTGCGCGAACAGCAGCAGCGCCGGCAGATCAGGTCGCAATTCGTGCAGTACATGTCGCCCGCGCTGGTCGAGCAGCTGGCGCAATCGCCGGAGCGGCTCGTGCTCGGCGGCGAGGAGCGCGAGATGACCATCATGTTCTCGGACATGCGCGGCTTCACCTCGATCTCGGAAACCTACAAGCGCGATCCGCAAGGCCTCACGGCGCTGATGAACCGTTTCCTCACGCCGCTCACCAACGCGATCCTCGCACGCAAAGGCTATATCGACAAATATATGGGCGACGCCATCATGGCATTCTGGAATGCGCCGCTCGACGACAAGCAGCACCAGCTCAACGCCTGCGACGCCGCGCTTGACATGCTGGGGCACGTCGGCGACCTCAACCGCAAGCGCGAACAGGAAGCGCAGGACGGTGGCCACGTCTATGTGCCGCTCAACATGGGCGTCGGCCTCAACACCGGCACCTGCGTGGTCGGCAATATGGGGTCCGATCTCAAGTTCAATTATTCGGTGCTCGGCGACAGCGTCAATCTGGCGGCGCGGCTCGAGGGGCAGTCCAAGGAATACGGCTTCCCGATCATCGTGGGATCGAAGACCGCGCTCGCGGTGAAGGAAAAGTTCGCGATCCTCGAACTCGACTTCATCATGGTGAAGGGCAAGAAGGAGCCCGAGGTGATCTACGCGATCGCCGGCCGCGAGGACGTGGCTGGTTCCGGCCGCTTCCAGCGGCTGCGCAACCTGACCATCGAGATGCTCGCCTGTTACCGCAGCCGCGACTGGGACGGCGCGCTCGCCGCGATCGAGCGCGGTCGCAAGACCGACGAGGCGCAGACGCTGCAATATCTCTACCGCCTCTATGAGGCGCGCATCCGCGCCTTCCAGAAGGAGCCGCCGCCGGACGATTGGGATGGCGCCTTCGCATTGACGACGAAATAAGCGCCGCAAATCGGCTGTCGTCCCGGCTGACGACGAAATAGACGCCACAAACCCGGTGTCGTCCCGGCGAAGGCCGGGACCCATAACCACAAATGGGTGTCGTTAGAAAGCTGTCTGGCCGCTTGCCTATTGCGCCGGCCGCGGCGTATGGGTCCCGGCCTTCGCCGGGACGACACCTACTCCAGTCCGATCTGCGTCAGATCCTGGAACCAGTGCTGCGCCTGCACGAAGGTTTTCACCTTCGGCGACAGCGCGTGCGGATTGGTGTCGTGCACCACCCACACCAGCGCGGCATCGTCGACGATCAGCGCGTGCGCCTGCGCCAGCAGCGCATCCTGTTTCGCACTGTCGAAGGTCTGTTTGGCCTCGTCGATCAGCGCGTCGACCTTCGGATTCTTGTAGCCGCCCCAGTTGACGCCGGTCGGCGCCACCTGGCCGGAATGGAAGAACCGCACGATGGCGTAGAGCGGATCCGAGGTGACATAGGCGATGTTGTTGGCGGTGATGCCGGCGTTCATCTCGTCGGCCGCGCCCTTGCGCCAGTGCGAATAGAGTGTCTCGAGCTCGACCACCTTGAAGTCGATGTCGATGCCGATCTCCTTGAAGCTCTGCTGCAGGAATTCGTTCATCGGCAGCGACAGCATCTGCCCGGTGCCGCCCTGGGCGATGATGAAGGTGGTCTTCAGCGGTTTGTCCTTGGAATAGCCGGCTTCCTCAACCAGCTTCTTCGCGGCCGCGAGGTCGTATTTCAGTTCGAAGGTCGGCTTGCCGAACCACGGGCTCGACGGGTCGACCTGGCCCTTGGCGGGCTTGGCCAGGCCATTCATGAGGCCAACCACCGCATCGCGGTCGATTGCGAGGTTGAGCGCCTTGCGCAGGCGGATGTCGGTCCAGGGCGAACCCGGCAGCACGCTCAAGTGATAATTCCAGACATGCGGCGTCACGTTGTCGACGATCCTCATGCCGGCGGCCTTGAGCTGCGGCACGGCGTCGGGCGCCGGGGTTTCGATCAGGTCGACCTGACCGGCCAGCAGCGCGTTGGTGCGGGTCAGCGCCTCCGGCATCGGGATCAGGATCATCTTGTCGACCTTCGCAAGCCGCTTCTTGTCCCAATAGTCCGGGTTCTTGGTCAGCTCGGCGAGCTCGCGCGGCACCAGCTTGGTCAGCTTGAACGGGCCGGTGCCGGAGGGCTGGCTGGCGAACTTGTCCCAGTCCTTGCCGAGCTTCTCATATTGCGCGGGGCTCGAGACCAGGAACCAGAGCATCTGGTAGGGGAAGAAGGAGTCGACCGTCTTGGTGGTGATCTCGACGGTCTGGTCGTCGATCTTGGCGTAGCTCGCGACCGAGGGCAGCCGGGTCTTGACCTGGGCGCTCTGCCGCTTGTCGAATTGCGGTGCCTTGTCGTTCAGCACCTTGTCGAGATTCCAGATCACCGCGTCGGCGTTGAAGTCGCTGCCGTCGTGGAATTTGACGCCCTTGCGCAACGTGAAGCGCCACTTGGTCTTGTCGTTGTCGTCGACCTTCCATTCGGTCGCGAGCCCGGGCACCAGTTTGCCCGGCCGGTCGGCAACGTCCATCTCCCAGGCCACCAGCGGATCGTAGATCGTGTAGGCCGTGAACTGATAGGCGCCGGCGCCGCGATCGGGCTGGCCGGTCGTCAGCGGAATGTCGGCCATCGAAATGCCGTAGCGCACAATGGACTCTGCTCGCGCTGAGGTGGCCGGCCAGCCCGCGGTCAGGGCGAGCGCCATTGCCGCCGTCAGGATCGAATTGCGCGCGCGCATATGGAGGCTCCGTTGGTGGGAAGTCGGGGCCAAATCCTGCAAGCATGATGCCAGAATAGGCATCTTCGCACGGTTCAGGCGCGAGGTGGGAAGAAATGACGCGCCCGGCGGTTATTTGCTGAAGAACTATTCCCCTTGGCACAGGCATTGCATACGCTTGCCCAAGAAATAATCACTAAAACGTCACCAGACTTCGAAGGGGTTGCTCAGATGCGTAACAGGAAGACCAATGCGACGGCGATCATGCTGGCGCTTGCGATCGCCAATTGTGTGCCGGCGATCGCCAGCGCTGAGTCCGTGCTGCGCATTGGCATGACGGCTGCCGATATTCCGCGCACGCTCGGGCAGCCCGACCAGGGTTTTGAGGGCAATCGCTTCACCGGGCTCACGATGTATGACGCGCTGACGATGTGGGACCTGTCCTCGTCGGACAAGGCGAGCGCGCTGATTCCGGGCCTTGCCACCGAGTGGAAGGTCGACGAAGCCGACAAGACGAAGTGGGTCTTCAAGCTGCGTCCCGGCGTCAGCTTTCACGACGGCTCGCCGTTCAATGCCGATGCGGTGGTCTGGAACGTCGACAAGGTGCTGAAGCAGGACGCGCCGCAATACGATGCGAGCCAGGTCGGTGTCACCGCCTCGCGCATGCCGACCTTGGTCTCGGCGCGCAAGATCGACGACATGACGGTGGAGTTGACCACCAAGGAGCCGGACAGCTTCCTGCCGATCAACCTCACCAATCTGTTCATGGCAAGCCCGGCCAAGTGGCAGCAATTCTACGACAAGGCCGAAGGTGCCGACGCCAAGGCGAAGTCGCAGGCCGCATGGGCCGCGTTCGCCAAGGACGCTTCGGGCACCGGCCCGTGGAAGATGTCGAGCTTCACCCCGCGCGAGCGGCTCGAACTGGTGAAGAACGAGAACTACTGGGACAAGGCCCGCGTGCCGAAGACCGACAAGATGGTGCTGTTGCCGATGCCCGAGGCCAACGCGCGCACTGCGGCGCTGCTGTCGGGGCAGGTGAACTGGATCGAGGCGCCGGCGCCCGACGCGCTGCCCGAAATCAAGCAGCGTGGCTTCAATCTCTATTCCAACGAGGAGCCGCATGTCTGGCCGTGGCAGTTCTCCCGCGTCGAGGGCTCGCCGTGGAATGACATCCGCGTCCGCAAGGCCGCCAATCTCTGCATCGATCGCGAAGGGCTGCGCGACGGCCTGCTTGCGGGGCTGATGGTGCCGGCAACCGGCACGTTCGAGCCCGGCCATCCCTGGCGCGGCAACCCGACCTTCCAGATCAAGTATGACAAGCCGGCCGCGCAGAAGCTGATGCAGGAGGCCGGCTTCGGTCCGAACAAGAAGCTGACGGTCAAGATCCAGACCTCGGCGTCGGGCTCGGGCCAGATGCTGCCGCTGCCCATGAACGAGTATCTGCAGCAGGCTTTGGCCGAGTGCTACTTCGATGTGCAGCTCGACGTCATCGAGTGGAATACGCTGTTCACCAACTGGCGGCGCGGCGCCAAGGATCCGTCGGCCAATGGATCGAACGCGACCAACGTCACCTATGCGGCGATGGATCCGTTCTTCGCGCTGGTGCGCTTCCTGCAATCGGGTATGGCGCCGCCTGTCTCGAACAATTGGGGCTTCATCAACAATCCGAAGTTCGATGAGCTGGTGAAGAAGGCCCGCCAGACCTTCGAACCGGCGGCGCGCGACGCCGCGCTTGCCGAACTGCACGCCGCCTCGGTCGACGATGCGGCGTTCCTGTACGTCGCTCACGACGTTGCGCCGCGCGCGATGAGCCCGAAGGTCAAGGGCTTTGTGCAGCCGAAGAGCTGGTTCGTCGACTTTTCGCCGGTCTCGGTCGTGCCGTGAGTTAACGCGCGGCGCTCTAGGTCCCCTCTCCCCTTGTGGGAGAGGGTGGCTTCGCGAGAGCGAAGCCGGGTGAGGGGGTGTCTCCGCGGACACTCCTCGCTGAAATAAAATGACTGGATCCGCGGATAGAACCCCTCATCCGGCGCGCTCTGCGCGCCACCTTCTCCCACAAGGGGAGAAGGAAGAAAGAACCCAACGTGCTCGCCTATACGTCCAGACGGATCGTCTACGTCATTCCGATCGTGCTCAGCGTTGCGCTCGTGTGCTTCCTGTTGGTGCACATCACGCCCGGCGATCCGCTGGTCGCGGTGCTGCCGGCCGATGCCTCGCAGGAGCTCGCCGCGCAGTTGCGCAGCGCCTACGGCTTCGATCGCCCATTGCCGGTGCAGTTTGGCCTGTGGCTGTGGCGCGCGATCCATGGCGATCTCGGCAATTCGATTGCGACCGGGCGGCCTGTGCTGTCGGAGGTGATGCGCGCGGTCGGCAACACCGTGATGCTGGCGATTGCGGCCGCGATGATCGGCTTCACGCTCGGCCTGCTGTTCGGGCTGATCGCCGGCTATTTCCGCGACACCTGGGTCGACAAGGTCGCGACGTCGGTTGCCATCGCCGGTGTCTCGCTGCCGCATTACTGGCTCGGCATGGTGCTGGTCATCATCTTCTCGGTGCAGCTCAACTGGCTGCCCGCGGTCGGTGCAGGCCCGGGCGGCTCCGGCGCCTGGGCGTGGGACTGGGAGCATCTGCGCTATCTGGTGCTGCCGGCGATCACCACCTCGGTGATCCCGATGGGCATCGTCACCCGAACGGTGCGCGCGCTGACCGGCGACATCCTGAGCCAGGATTTTGTCGAGGCGCTGCGCGCCAAGGGCCTGCGCGAGACCGGCGTGTTCCGCCACGTCATCAAGAACGCGGCGCCGACCGCGCTTGCGGTGATGGGTCTGCAACTCGGCTACATGCTCGGCGGCTCGATCCTGATCGAGACCGTGTTCTCCTGGCCGGGCTCGGGGCTCCTGCTGAACTCGGCGATCTTCCAGCGCGATCTTCCGCTGTTGCAGGGCACGATCCTGGTGCTGGCGCTGTTCTTCGTGCTGCTCAATCTCCTGGTCGATATCGCGCAGGCCGCGATCGATCCGCGCATCAAGCGGAGCTAGCCATGAGTGCGATGTCAGATACTGCATTGCAGGCCGCGCCCGCGACCAAGGCGCGCGGCTACTGGGCGACGGTTGGGCGCCGCATCAGGCGCGACAAGGTCAGCATGGCCTGCGCCATCATCCTGGTGCTGATCTTCGCCTCTGCGCTGCTGGCGCCATGGCTGCATCTCGCCGATCCCTATCAGGGCTCGATGATCCGTCGTCTCCGCCACATCGGCACGCCGGGCTATCCGCTCGGTACCGACGAGCTCGGCCGCGACATGCTGGCGCGGCTGATCTACGGCGGACGGCTGTCGCTGCTGATCGGCATCCTGCCGGTGATCCTCGCCTTCATGATCGGCACCTCGCTCGGCCTCGTCGCAGGCTATGTCGGCGGCAAGCTCAACACCGCGATCATGCGCACCGTCGACGTGTTCTACGCCTTCCCGTCGGTGTTGCTGGCGATCGCGATCTCGGGGGCGCTCGGTGCCGGCATCACCAACTCGATCGTATCGCTGACCATCGTGTTCGTGCCGCAGATCACCCGCGTCGCCGAAAGCGTCACCACCGGTGTCCGCAACATGGATTTCGTCGAGGCGGCGCGCGCGTCCGGCGCCGGTCCTTTCACCATCATGCGCGTGCACATGCTCGGCAATGTGCTGGGCCCGATCTTCGTCTACGCCACCGGCCTGATCTCGGTGTCGATGATCCTCGCCGCGGGCCTCTCGTTCCTCGGGCTCGGCACCAAGCCGCCGGAGCCGGAATGGGGCTTGATGCTGAACACGCTGCGTACCGCGATCTATGTCAATCCGTGGGTCGCGGCGCTGCCGGGCGCGATGATCTTCGCGGTCTCGATCTGCTTCAATCTGCTCAGCGACGGCATGCGCAGCGCCATGGACATCAGGAACTAGAGCATGAGCGAGGCCAATCTCTCCGTCGATATGCTGGAGCCGGTCGCCGATATCGGCGGCGCCGCGCAGCCGCTGCTGCAGGTCAATGGATTGACCAAGCACTTCCCGGTGCGCGGCGGGCTGTTCAGCCCGCGCAAGACCGTGCGTGCCGTCGACGATGTCTCGTTCGCGGTCATGAAGGGTGAGACCGTCGGCATTGTCGGCGAATCCGGCTGCGGCAAGTCGACCACCGCGCGGCTGTTGATGCATCTGATGGCGCGCGATGCCGGCGACATCATCTTTGACGGCCGGCAGGTCGGCCCGGCGCTCTCGCTGCGCGATTTGCGGCGCGGCGTGCAGATGGTGTTCCAGGACAGCTACGCCTCGCTCAACCCGCGCCTCACCATCGAGGAATCGATCGCGTTCGGACCAAAAGTCCACGGCATGGCCGACGACACGGCGCGGACGCTGGCGCGCGAGCTGCTCGGCAAGGTGGGCTTGCGGCCGGAGATTTTCGCCAACCGCTATCCGCATGAAGTGTCCGGCGGCCAGCGCCAGCGCGTCAATATCGCCCGCGCGCTCGCGCTGTCGCCGCGGCTCGTGATCCTCGACGAGGCGGTTTCCGCGCTCGACAAATCGGTCGAGGCGCAGGTGCTCAATCTGCTCGCCGACCTGAAGCGCGAATTCGGCCTGACCTATCTGTTCATCAGCCACGATCTCAACGTGGTCCGCTACATCTCCGATCGCGTGCTGGTGATGTATCTCGGCGAGGTCGTCGAGCTCGGCCCGGTCGACGCGGTCTGGGACGCGCCGGCGCATCCCTATACCCGCGCGCTGCTGGCGGCGATGCCGTCATCCGATCCCGACAGGCGCACGGAGGTACCGCCGATCTCGGGCGATCCGCCCAATCCGATCGATCCGCCGGCCGGCTGCCGGTTTCACACCCGTTGTCCATTTGCGGAGCCGCTCTGCGCAAACGACACGCCAAAACTCAGCGATCTCGATACAATGGGCCATCAAGCGGCGTGCTACATGGCCATTGCTGGCTCGGGGCACAGCCGCGCGCCGGCAAAAGCAAAAGGAGAAAACGCGGCATGACCAGACCAACTCCCAAGGACGTCAAGGTGATCGCGCACGTCGCCGACGTGCCCGCCGATGACGATGTCGCCGCCCGCATCGCCAACTCGATCGGACCGGCATTCGACGGCTTCGCGCCGATCTCCGGCACGCTGCCGTTCGATCTCGAACCCGCGAGCTTCCTGCTGGCGCAGAAGGTGTCGAAATGAGCACCGAACCGGCCCTGATGACGCTGACCGCGGTCGCCAAGGCGATTGCCGACAAGAAAGTCTCCTCGCATGAGGTGACGCGCGCCGTACTGCATCGCATCGCGGAATGGCAGCCGCGCCTCAACGCCTATATGGCGATCGAATCCGAACAGGCGCTTGCGGCCGCCACCGAAGCTGACGCCGCGCTCGCCAAGGGCAACAGCCGGGGCGCGCTGCACGGCGTGCCGCTGGCGCACAAGGACATGTATTACGAGGCCGGCAAGGTCGTGACCTGCGGCTCGCTGATCCGCCGCGACTTCGTGCCGAAGACGACCGCGACGGCATTGCAGCGGCTGAAGGATGCCGGGCAGGTTCGGCTCGGCTCGCTGCAGATGGTCGAGTTCGCCTATGGGCCGACCGGCCACAATGTGCATTACGGCGCGGTGCGCAATCCCTGGAATGTCCAGCACATCACCGGAGGCTCGTCGTCGGGCTCGGGCTCGGCGGTCGCCGCGCGCTTGACCTTTGCCGCGCTGGGTTCCGACACCGGCGGCTCGGTGCGCATGCCCGCGCATTTCTGCGGCGTCACCGGCCTCAAGACGACGGTCGGCCGCGTCAGCCGCGCGGGCGCGATGCCGTTGTCGCAGTCGCTCGACACCGTCGGTCCGCTGGCGCAGACCGCGGAGGATTGCGCGCTGCTGCTCGGCCTGATGGCCGGCGCCGATTCCGAGGACCTGACGGCGTCGACGCAACCGGTGCCCGACTATCTGGCCGCGACCAGACAATCGCTGAAGGGTCTCAAGATCGGCGTCCCGACGGCGTTCTATGTCGACGACCTCGATGGCGAGGTCGCGCGCATCCTCGACGAGACGGTGGCCACCTTGAAGAAGGAAGGCGCCGAGATCGTCAAGGTCGAGCTGCCCGATCAGCGCCAGCTCAGCGCCGCGTCGCAACTCGTGCTCGCGGCCGAGGCCGCGGCCTATCACAAGCGCTGGATGATCGAGCGGCCGCAGGATTACGGCGCGCAGGTCCTGATGCGGCTGCAGAATGGCCTCACCATTCCCGCGGTCACCTACCTCGAGGCGATGCGCTGGCGCGGACCCGCGCTCGCCGCGCACAACGCGGCGGTCAGTGGCGTCGATGCGGTGATCGCGCCGTCGGCCCCGGTGCCGGCGCCGACGATCGCCGAGAGCGATGTCGGCAACGGTCCGGGCGCGGAAGCGGTGATCCAGCGGCTGACGAGGTTCACCCGCCCGGTCAACTATCTCGGCCTGCCGTCGCTCTCGATCCCCTCGGGCTTCACCAAGGCGGGTCTGCCGGTCGGCATGCAGCTGATCGGCCGCTCCTTCGAGGAAGCGGTGTTGCTCCGGATCGGCGCCGCCTTCCAGCGCGCGACCGACTTCCACGCCAGGGTCCCCAAGCTCGCATGACCAGTCTCGTCGAGATCAACAACCTCAACATCCGCTTCACCGGAGATCGCACGGTCCATGCCGTGAACGATCTCAGCCTACAGCTCGGCGAGGGCGAGGTGTTGGGGCTGCTCGGCGAGTCCGGCTCGGGCAAGAGCGTGACGCTGCGCGCGCTGATGCGGCTGCTACCGAAGAAACGCACGCAGATCTCCGGCAGCGTCAATGTGCTTGGCCGGGACGTGCTGGCGATGGATGACGAGGCGCTGTCCGCATTCCGCGGCCAGACCGTCTCGATGATCTTCCAGGAGCCGGCGCTGGCGCTCGATCCGGTCTACACGATCGGCCGCCAGATCGCGGAAACGGTGATGCGCCACGAGGGCAAGAGCGAGCGCGACGCCACCGCGCGCGCGCTCGAGATGCTCGAGGTGGTGCGGATCCCCTCCGCGAAACGAAGGCTCGACTCCTATCCGCACGAGATGTCGGGCGGCATGCGCCAACGTGCGATGATCGCGTTGGCGCTGGCCTGCAAGCCGAAGATCCTGCTCGCGGACGAGCCGACCACCGCGCTCGATGCCACCGTGCAGATCCAGATCCTGCTGCTGCTGCGCGAGCTGCAGCGCGAATTCGGAATGTCCGTCATCTTCGTCACCCACGATATCGGCGTCGCCATCGAGATCTGCGACCGGGTCGCGGTGATGTATGCCGGCCAGATCGTGGAGCAGGGCGCCTTGCGCGATATCGTGCGCACGCCGGTTCATCCCTATGCGAAGGGCCTGCTGGCCTCGACCATTCACGGCGCGATGCGCGGTCAGCGGCTCGAGACCATTCCGGGCACGCCGCCCTCGCTCGATCACGCGCCGGCCAGCTGCTCGTTTGCACCGCGCTGCAAGTTCGCCGAGCCGCGCTGCAGTGAACAATTGCCGCCCAGCGTGCAAACCGCGCCCGGGCATCTGGCGCGCTGTGTTCTGGCAGAACCGGCGGTCGCCGCGGTCTAAAACGCGTAGCCTTTTGGCTGAATCAGTCGGACCGCAGACTCGTTTCGCCTCTCCCGCTTGCGGGGGAGGCCGACGCGCGTAGCGCGGCGGGTGGGGGTTCTCTCCACGATATGGCTCGCGGATAGACCCCCACCCCAGCCCTCCCCCGCAAGCGGGAGAGGCAGCGCAACGTCTTTGCGGTCGCAGGTTCGACCTGGCTTCATCACACTTTAGCTCGCCCGCGCCACCGCGTCGGCGATCCAGCGCCGCACCGCCGCGATCCGCCGGTCTCGTGCCAGCTCGGTGCGGGAGACCAGGTAGATCGTCTCGTGATGCGCGGCCTCGAATGCAAACGGCGCCACCAGCCGCTTGCCGAAGCCCGGCCGCGCCTTGATCAGGGGCGCCATTGCGAGCGCCACGCCGAGCCCGTGTTCCGCAGCCTCCAGCATCGCCGGCACGCTGTCGAGCCACAGATGCCCGCGCGGGGCGAGATGCGGCAAGCCGGCCTCCTTCAGCCAGGTCGGCCACGCCCGCGGTTGCGTCGTGACATGGATCAGCACCTCGCGGGACAGGTCTGCAGGGCTCCGAAGCCCCGCCTTGACCATCGCCGGTATGCAGACCGGCAATCCCCTGACCTGGACCAACGGCTCGACCTTCAGCCCGGCGGCATGTTCCCGCCCGTAGCGGATCGCGACATCGACGCGCGAGCCGTTGAAGTCGGCATATTGGTGGGTGGCCTCGATCCGCAGCGTCAGTTGCGGATGACGCCGCTTGAACTCCGGCAGCGCCGGCAGCAGCACGGCGCTGGTGAAGAACGGCAAAGAGCTGATCCACAGCTCGCCGCTGGCCTCGCCGCGTTGCCGCAGCATGTCGCGGCTCGCCTCCTGCAACGTCGCCAGCGCGGCCGACACCTTTGCCAGGTAACGTTCGCCGTCCGCGGTCAGCCGCACTGAGCGCGCGCCGCGGACGAACAGCTTGGTGCCGAACTGCTGCTCCAGTCCGCGGATCTGATGGCTGATCGCCGACGGGCTCAGCGACAGGTCGTGCGCGGCGCGGCGGAAGCTGAGCTGGGTTGCCGCGCGCTCGAAGGCGAGCAGCGCGGTCAGCGGCGGGATGGCCCGCGGATCCGGGGCGTCCAATGGGTGAATCCTGTTCACCTGAAGTGATGAATGGCCTTTTGTCATGGTCGCCATTCTTGGATCAGATTGCTCCCACGCTCAATTCTGCTCACCTCAGAAGATCTCATCCGCCTTGGCCATTTTCGAACCGCTCGCCACGCCGCATCACTGGAAGCCCGCTGCGCTGGCGGCGGGGCCGTTCGCAGGCCTCCAGGGCGGAGCGGTCGCAAGCCTCCTGACCGCCGAGGTCGAGGCGATGGCAGGTCCGCGCAACTGGGGCACCGCGATATCGGCGTGCGCCTGGTTCCTGCGGCCGGCGCCGATGGCGGAATTGCGCACGCAAGTCGCAGTCGTGACCGAGGGCGGCCGGGTCAGCGTCGTCGACAACACGCTGTGGCCGGCCGGCGAGGAGCAGCCCTGTGCGACGGTGCGCGTGACGCTGTCGCGCGAACGTGCGGTCGATGTCCCCGGCTTTCACGGCAGCGCAGCCGACCCGGTGGATCCCACGGTCTTTCCGTTGCGCAGCCCGCACGCGGTCCATGGCCGCAGCTGGTTCATGGACGCGATGGAAGCCCGCGCCGGCGACGACGTCGCCTGGTTTCGCATGCGTCACAGCGTGATCGCGGATGCCGGCCCGCTGGCGCGCGTGCTCGGTCCGGCCGACTGGACCCACGGCATCGCGCGTCCGGTGCAGAACGTGGTGGCCGACCCCAATCCGAACCTTGCGGTGCAGCTGTTCAGGCCGCCGCGGGGCGCGTGGATCGGTATTCGCGCCGAGGCCCGCTGGCGCCCGGAGGCCGGGCTTGGCGTCGGCAGCGGGGTATTGCTCGACGTGGAAGGCGAGATCGGCCGGGTCTCGATGTCGGTCATTCTCGTGCCCTTTCCGAGAAGCGCACCCGCTGCGGGTCCGGGTTCCGCGGCCGGTTAACCCTAATTATTCCGTCAACTGTCTGTGGGATCACAAAAATAGGCCGCGAACCATGCTTTGGTTGGCGCGACTTGAAATGGACGGTGGTCGCAAACGTCTGTACAACGTGGCGATCACGTAACTCTTTTGTTTTGCAGAGATCGGTTTTTATGGCAGCCGCGCCCGCTGTCCGGCGTTCCGAACTGGCTGAGGCGCTGCGCGCATGCCGCAGTGCCTTCATCGGCGTCGGCCTCATCAGTTGCATGATCAACCTGTTGTATCTGACAGGCTCGATGTTCATGCTGCAGGTCTACGACCGCGTGCTGCCGAGCCGCAGTGTTCCGACCCTGGTCGGCCTCGTCGTCATCGCCGCGGTCCTCTACATGGCCCAGGGCGTGCTCGATCTGTTGCGCGGACGGATCCTCGGCCGCGTCGGCACCTCGCTCGACGAAGCGCTCAATGCGCGGGTGTTCGACACCATCGTGCGGCTGCCGCTGATGGCCGGCAATCGCAGCGAGGGCCTGCAGCCGCTGCGCGACCTCGACAATGTGCGTTCCTTCCTCGGCAGCATGGGTCCCGGCGCGTTCTTCGACCTGCCCTGGCTGCCGTTCTACATGCTGATCTGCTTCGCGTTCCATTGGCTGCTCGGCGTCACGGCGCTGGTCGGCGCTGTCATCCTGGTGACGCTGACGCTGATCACCGAATACATGTCGCGCACGCCGGCCAGGGAAGCGATGTCGCTCGCGGCGCGGCGCAACGATCTCGCCGCTTCCAGCCGCCGCAACGCCGAAGTGCTCGTGGCGATGGGCATGGCCGGGCGGATGAACAAGCGCTGGAACGAAGCCAACGAGGAATATCTATCCGGCAACCAGCGTGCGAGCGACGTGAGCGGCGGGCTCGGTGCGGTCGCCAAGGTGCTGCGCATGATGCTGCAGTCGGCGGTGCTCGCGGTCGGTGCCTATCTCGTGATCCACCAGGAGGCCACCGGCGGCATCATCATCGCCGGCTCGATCCTGAGCGCGCGGGCGCTGGCGCCGGTCGATCTCGCGATCGCGCATTGGAAGAGCTTCGTCGCCGCGCGGCAGAGCTGGCAGCGCCTCAACCGCCTGCTGCAGCAGATTCCGGCGCGGCCGGAGCAGACGCTGCTGCAGGCGCCGCAGAAGAAACTCTCGGTCGAGGCGGTGACCATGGTTGCGCCGGGCGACCAGCGCCCGATCGTGCAGGATGTCACCTTCGCCGTCGAAGCCGGCAGCGGCGTCGGTGTGATCGGCCCGAGCGGTTCCGGCAAATCGTCGCTGATCCGGGCGCTGGTCGGCGTATGGGTGCCGGCGCGCGGCAAGGTACGGCTCGACGGTGCCGCGCTGGATCAGTGGTCGTCGGATCAACTCGGACGCCATGTCGGCTATTTGCCGCAGGACGTCGAACTGTTCGCCGGCACGGTCGCGCAGAACATCTGCCGGTTCGACCCCGACGCCAAGTCCGACGGTATCATCGCGGCGGCCAAGGAGGCCGGCGTGCATGAGATGATCATCAAGATGCGCGAGGGCTACGACACCCAGGTCGGCGAGCAGGGCACTGCGCTTTCCGCCGGCCAGGCGCAGCGCGTCGCGCTGGCGCGCGCGCTCTACGGCAATCCGTTCCTGATCGTGCTGGACGAGCCGAACTCCAATCTCGACAGCGAAGGCGACGAGGCGCTGACCCGCGCGGTGCGTGGCGCCCGCGAGCGCGGTGCCGTCGTCGTCGTGGTCGCACACCGGCCGATCGGCATCGAGGGCGTCGACCAGTTGCTGGTGCTCAAGGACGGCCGCATGCAGACCTTCGGGCCGAAGGAGACCGTGCTCGCGCAGGTGCTGCAGCGCGTCGCGCCGCCGGCGCCCACGCCGATCAAGATCGTCGCCGATGCGGGGGCGACCAAGTCATGAGCGACCGCATGACCGATCAGCCGCGCAACGCACATGCTTCGATCAGAAAGCACCTCGTGGTCGGCCTCGTCGTGGTCCTGGTTCTGGGCGGCGGCGTCGGCGGCTGGGCCGCGACGGTGCCGATCTCGGGCGCGCTGATCGCGCCGGGCTCGGTGGTTGTCGATACCAACGTCAAGAAGGTGCAGCATCCGACCGGCGGCGTCGTCGGCGAAATCCTGGCGCGCGACGGCGACACGGTCAAGGCGGGCGACGTCGTCGTGCGTCTCGACGAGACCGTCGTGAAGGCGAGCCTTGCGATCGTGGTCAAGACGCTGAACGGTCTCTATGCGCGTGCAGCCCGGCTCCAGGCCGAGCAGCAGGGCCTCGACAAGATCGCGTATCCGCCGCAGCTCACCGAGCAGGCGCGGGATCCCGACGTCCGCGATATCATGGCGAACGAAACCAAGCTGTTCGAGGTCCGGGTCAACGGCCGCGCCGGCCAGAAGGCGCAGCTGCGCGAACGCGTCACCCAGCTCAACGAGGAAATCGCCGGCCTGCAGGCGCAGGAAACCTCCAAGGACAAGGAGATCGCGTTGGTGCAGCAGGAGCTGGTCGGCGTCCGCCAGCTCTATGAGCAGCATCTGGTGCAGCTCACCCGCCTCACCACGCTGGAGCGCGACGCGGCGCGGCTCTCCGGCGAGCGTGCGCAGTACATTGCCTCGCGCGCCCAGGCCAAGGGCAAGATCACCGAGACCGAGCTGCAGATCATCCAGGTCGACAAGGACATGCTCTCGGAGGTCTCGAAGGACCTGCGCGAGGCCAACGACAAGATCGGCGAATTCGTCGAGCGCAAGGTGACCGCCGAGGACCAGCTCCGCCGCATCGATATCCGCGCCCCGCAGGACGGCGTGGTGCTGCAATCGACCGTCCACACGGTCGGCGGCGTCGTCACCGCGGGCGATGCCATCATGATGATCGTGCCCAGGGCCGACGACCTGTCGGTCGAAGCCAAGGTCAACCCACAGGACATCGACAAGCTCCAGGTCGGACAGAAGACCGTGCTGCGGCTCTCCGCCTTCAACCAGCGCACCACGCCGGAGCTGAACGGCGTCGTCGCCCGCGTCTCTGCCGACGTCAACACCGACCAGCGCACCGGGCAGAGCTACTACACGATCCGCGTCTCGATGCCGCCCGAAGAAGTCGCGCGCCTCGGCAGCGAGGTGAAGATCATCCCCGGCATGCCGGTGGAAGCCTTCGTCCAGACCGGCGACCGCACCATGATGTCGTACCTGATGAAGCCGCTGAGCGACCAGTTCATGCGCTCGTTCCGCGAGAAGTGAGTTTTTCGCAGAAGCTCTCGTAGCCCGGATGAAGCCAACGGGTCGCGCGAACGCGGGCCCGATGACAGGCTCCGCGAAATCCGAGAACGGTCGCGCGGCGAATGCAGCTGCCCCGGATTGCGCTTCGCTTCATCCGGGCTACGGCCGCTTAACCCAGAGCGGGCTCTTTCCCCACGTCGTCCCTGCGAAAGCAGGGACCCATAACCACTGGATCGAGTTGTTGGGGCAGGCTGTAGCTCCAGCGGAGCATCGCAATTGCCATCGGTGGTTATGGGTCCCGGGTCGCGCTTCGCTTGCCCGGGACGACGCGGAAATTTACCGCTGCAGATTCTTCAACAACAGCTCCAGCGCTGCCTTTGCGAACGCCTGCATGTTGGCCTGCCGGTCGCAGCTCGCGGTTTCCAGCGTGATCACCTGTTGCCGGGGACCTGCGACCGCCATGCAGCTATGGCCGGCGGCATCGCCGTAGCGGTTGCCGGTCGGGCCGGCGGCGCCGGTCTCCGACAATCCCCAATCGGTCGAGAGGCGCTCGCGGATCTGGCGTGCCAGCAGTTGCGCGTAGGGTTCCGACGACGAGCGGAGGCCGCGCATGGCGTCGTCGGGAATGTCCATCAAGGCGCGCCGTGCATCGCGTGTGTAGATCACGCCGCCGCCGAGGAAATAGGCCGACGCGCCCGGCACGGCGAGCAGCGATGCCGAGATCAGGCCGCCGGTGGAGGATTCCGCGACCGCAACCGTCTGCTTGTTCGCGATCAGCTTCGCGGCGACCTGCTCGGCGATGGATATGAGTGCGTTCATCGGCGCTCTTTCTCGTTGCTTGCCATGAAAACTGCCATGAAAACTGCCATGAAAATCCCGTGGGGCGTTCTGCCTTCCTAGCACACCACACCGGCCTCTGCCGAGTTGCGGACCGCAGCCCGGCCTGATTGAATATCGGACAAGAACCAGGCGGCGCCCGACAAGTTGTTGTGAGAGCGTGCGCCGGAGGAAACACCATGACGTTGCCGATCGCGGGTGGCGTGGATTGCGATCTGCATCCCGCCGTGCCTCACCTCACCAGCCTGCTGCCGTACATGAACGACTACTGGCGCGACCAGGTGACGACGCGCGGCATGACCGATCTGATCTCGCAATCCTATCCGACCAATTCGCCGATCGCCTCGCGGCCGGACTGGCGTCCCGCCCAGGGCAAGCCCGGTTCGAGCCTTGCCGACATGCAGCACCAGGCGCTCGACCGGTTCGGCACCGCCACCGGCATCTGCAATCCGCTCTATGGCGTGCAGATGGTGTTCTCCGAGGACATGGCCGATGCGTTCTGCCGCGCGCTGAACGATTGGCTGGTCAAGGAATGGCTCGACAAGGACGATCGTCTGCGCGGCTCGATCGTGATCCCCGTGCAGAGCATCGAGAAGGCGGTCGCCGAAATCGAGCGCTGTGCGCAGGACAAGCGCTTCGTGCAGGTGCTGATGCTCGTGATGGGCGACACGCCGCTCGGCAAGCGTCACTATTGGCCGATCTACGCCGCGGCCGAACGGCTGGGCCTGCCGATCGGCATCCATGCCGGCAGCGCCTATCACAACCCGCCGACCTCGGTCGGCTGGGGGTCCTACCACATCGAGGACTATGTCGCGCAGGCGCAGGCGTTCCAGACCCAGCTCACCAGCCTGATCGTCGAGGGCGTGTTCGCGCGCCATCCGAACCTCAAAATGGTGATGCTGGAGTCCGGTTTCACCTGGCTGCCTCCGTTCCTGTGGCGGCTGCACAAGTTCTGGCGCGGTGTGCGCATGGAAACACCGTGGGTCGACCGCGCGCCGCTGGAGATTGTGCGCAGCAACATCCGTTTCTCGCTGCAGCCGGTCGACGCGCCGCCGGACGGCGACACCCTGAACCGGCTGTTCGACCATATGCAGTCGGACGAATTGATCCTATTCTCGACCGACTACCCGCATTGGCAGTTCGATGGCGACGAGGTGCTGCCGAAGGGGTTGTCGCCGGATCTGGTCCGCAAGATCATGGTCGACAATCCGCATGCGACCTATCCGCGCTTGCAGGTGAAGGAGACGGTGCGATGAACATCCAGATTCGGGAACGTCCCGACGCGGCTGCGTCAGCTGGCATCAAGACCGCGATCGCCGATTGCGACATCCATCCCGCACGCGCGACCAAGGACGAACTGCATCCTTATCTGGCCAAGCGCTGGCACACCCATCTCGAGACCTTCGGCGTCCATCCCTATCAGGGTATGATGGAAGGCCCGCCCTATCCGAAGGCGCAGCCCAATGCCTCGCGCCGCGATGCCTATCCGCCGGAAGGCGGCCCGCAGGGCTCGTCGCTGTCCTTCATGCAGAAGCAGCATCTCGATCCCAACAATGTCGCGCTCGGCGTGCTCAACCCGCTCAACACCGGGCAGGGCATCCGCAACCAGGACCTCGCCGCCGCGATCTGCTCTGCGATCAACGACTGGCAGATCGAGAAATGGACCAGCAAGGACTCGCGCCTGAAGGGCTCGGTCGTCGTCGCCAATGAGGACGGCGTGTCGGCCGCGGCCGAAATCCGCAGGCGCGCGGGCGATACGAATTTCGTCCAGGTGCTGCTGCTGAGCCGCAATGTCGAACCGCTCGGCCAGCGCCGTTACTGGCCGATCTACGAGGCGGCGCAGGAGGCCGGCCTTCCGATCGGCGTGCACGCCTTCGGCTTCGGCGGCAACCCGATCACCGCGTCGGGCTGGCCGAGCTATTACATCGAGGAGATGGTCGGCCACTCGCAATGCCAGCAGACCGCGCTGGCGAGCCTCGTGCTCGAGGGCGTGTTCGAGCGCTTCCCGAAACTGAAGATGGTGATGGTCGAGGCCGGGTTCGGCTGGGCGCCGTCGCTGGCGTGGCGGCTCGACAAGGTGTTTGCGCGGCTGCACGCCGAGGTGCCGCATCTGAAGCGCAAGCCGTCGGAGTATATCCGCGATCACATCTGGTGGACGACGCAGCCGATGGAGGATCCGGAGAGCCGCGACCATCTGTTCCAGACCATCGAGTGGATCGGCTGGGACAAGCTGCTGTTCGCGACCGACTACCCGCACTGGGACTATGACGAGCCGTCGCGCGTGCTGCCGGCCGGCGTCAGCGATGCCAACCGCCAGGCATTCTATCTCGACAATGCGAAGCAGCTGTACGGTATCGCATAGATGGCGCGTCATGTGATCGCCCCGGTGGACGAGCTGCCGCCGGGGTCGCGAAAGTTCCTCGAGATCGACGGGCGGCCGATCGCCGTCTTCAACGTCAAGGGCGAGTTCTTCGGCCTGCTGAACCGCTGCCCGCATCAGGGCGCGGCGCTGTGCGAGGGGCCGCTGATCGGGCTTGCCTCGTCGTCGGACCCCGGCGAGATCGAATACACCAAGCTCGGTGAGATCCTGCGCTGTCCCTGGCACGGCTGGGAGTTCGATATCCGCACCGGCCAGTCCTATTGCGACCCGCGCCGCTTCCGCGTGCGCGCCTATCCCGTCAGTGTCGAGCCGGGCACCAATGTGGTGAAGGGGCCGTATGTCGCCGAGACCATCAAGGTCGCTGTGGAAAGCGACTACGTGGTGGTGGATCTGTAGCGGCATGTCATTCCGGGGCGCGTCGAAGACGCGAACCCGGAATCTCGAGGTTCCGGGTTCGATGCTGCGCATCGCCCCGGAACGACTGTCAATCCGCTTATTCCACCATCATCTGCCGTTCGCGCGCGTAGCGCACCAGCGCGACGAAGCGGTAGATGCCGTGCACGAACTTTCCGTAGGGCATGGTGATGAACAGCGCGAACACCACGCCGAGATGCAGCGCCAGCAGCGGACCCATCGCGGCGCTCTCGCGCCATAGCAGCAAGGCAAGGCCGGTGACGCTGGTCAGGAACAGCATCAGGATGAACGCGGTGTCCATGCCCATCTGCTGCTCGTCGACCAGCACGCGGTCGCGCATCCATTTCTCCGACAAGAGCCCGATCGGGCCGACCACCAGGCCGATGCCGCCGAGCGTGCCGAGCACGACCGGCAGGTCCCACCACGCATAGGGCGCTTCGCGCGCCAAGAGGTAATGGTACAGCGTGCCGACACAGGTCGCGGCGAAGCACAGCACGAAGCCGTAGAAGGTGAAGTGGTGATACAGCTTGCGGCGGTCGGTCGGGTGGTCGTCCTCGTTGAAGCAGCCGACACCGCCACCGTCGAGGTAGCGCAGCTCGCCGGCGTCGCGGACCGCCTGCAGCAGCGACTTCGTGTCCGTTTTCATGCCGACGGGTTCGCCGATCGCGCGCCAGAATGCGCGCACGCCCATCGCCAGCGCGAGGATCGCGTAGAGCAGGGCGGCGCCGAACAGCAGCGCCATCGCATTATGCGGCATCAGCTTGTAGAACGCGCCGGGGCCGGTGTGGATGCCAGTGAGCACGCCGCGGTCGTTGATCGCGGCGAAGCCGAAGATGAACGCGGCGACGCTGAGCGCCGCGATCAGGCTGATGACGAGGCCGTTGCGCGCGAACGCGCCGGCAAAGGCGCGCGGCCAGGCATAAGCGGCATAGGACTCGGCGCGCGCCACCGCCAGCGTCTTCGGGACATTGACGTTGAATTCGTGCGGCGGCGAGAACTGGCAGTCGGTGTAGCAGGCGCCGCAGGCATGGCACAGATTGGCGAGATAGTTGAGGTCGCCGTCGGAGAAGGCACGGCGCATCTCCATCGCGGGAAACACCGCGCACAGGCCCTCGCAATAGCGGCAGGAATTGCACACCGTCATCAGACGGTCGGCTTCCTGCAATATCCTCGTCCCGTGCATCGCGCCAGCCTTGTCCTCAGTTCCGCGCATTCTTCGCGGCTTCCCGCCCGGCGACACGGCCGAACACGCTGCCGATGGTCATGCCGATGCCGGCGGCGTAGCCCTTGCCGAGCACGTTGCCGGCCATGATCTCGCCGGCGGCGAACATGTTGGCCGACGGCTTACCGTTCTTCATCAGCATCCGTGACTGCTTGTTCACGCGGGTGCCGAGATAGGTGAAGGTGATGCCGGGCCGCACCGGATAGGCGAGATAGGGCGGCGTCTCGATCTTGCGCGCCCAATGCGTCTTCGGCGGCGTGATGCCTTGGGTAGCGCAGTCGTCGAGGATGGTGTGGTCGAACGTGCCGGGCTGCACCGCGGCGTTGAAATCGGTGATGGTCTTTTCCAGCGCTGACGCGTCGAGCTCGAGCTTGCCGGCGAGCTCTGCGATCGTTGCGCCCGCGATCGGCGGAAACAGCGTCGGCATGAAGCTCGTCACGACGGTGGAATCGAAGATGATGTAGGCGATCTGGTCCGGCTGGGCGGCGACCAGACGGCCCCAGATCGCATAGCGCTTCGGCCAGATGTCCTCGCCCTCGTCGTAGAACCGCTCGGCGTGCTTGTTGACGACGATGCCGAACACGACCGAGTCGTGGCGGGTGATGATGCCGCCGTCGAATTTCGGCGCACGCGCGTCGATCGCCACCGCATGGCACTGCGTGGGATCGCCGATCTCCTGCACGCCCTTCGCGAGCAGCAACTTCAGGATCGCGCCGCGGTTATAGGGCGTACCGCGGATCAGGAAATTGTCGGCGGCCTCGCCCCAATATTGCTTCAGCCATTCGATATTGGCCTCGAAGCCGCCGGCCGCCGCGACCAGCGTCGAGGCGCGCACCTCGGTCTTGCCGCCGATCGGCTGCTTCAGCTGTGCCGAGAGGAACATGCCGTCCTCGATCTTGAGATCGATCACCTCGGCGTTGTAGAGGACGTCGACGCCGAGCGCCTCGGCGGTGCGATAGAGCGCGTTCAGCATTGCGCGGCCGCCGCCGAGGAAGAACGAGTTGGTGCGGCCAAGGCTGAGTGTGCCGCCGAGCGAGGGCTGCCAGCGCACGCCCTGTTCGACGATCCAGTTTAATATGTCCTTGGACTCGTGGATCATGAAGCGGGCCAGTTCCTCGTCGGTCTGGCCGCCGGTCACCAGCAGCAAATCCTTCCAGAACTCCTCCTCGGTGTAGGGACCGGTGAGGATCTCGGTCGCCGCGTCATGGGCGCAGCGCATGTTGCGGGTGTGGCGGGTGTTACCGCCGCGGTAGAATTTCGGGGCGCCCTCCAGCACCAGCACGGAGGCGCCGGCGCGCCGTGCGCTGATCGCAGCGCAGAGCGCGGCGTTGCCGCCGCCGATCACCAGCACGTCGAACCTGCGCGTCAGATCAACCATGCGCTCTTGTTATCGTTGTTGGCATGGAAAGCAACAGGGGCAGGCGAATGAGCATGATCCGGAAAAGTGTGTAGCGGTTTTCCGAAAGATCATGCTCAAATCAAAGAGTCTGCCCCAATTGCATGCGCAAAGATCACGCCGCGACCGTCTCACGCTGCTCGATGGTCTGGCCGCCGCGATAGACGATCAGCGTAGCGACGATGCCGAGCACCGCGGCGCACATCAGCCAGTAGCCAGGCGAGGCCTTGTCGCCGGTTTGCTGGATCAGCCAGGTCGAGGCGAACGGCGTAAAGGTGCCGAACAGCCCGGCCGCCAGCGCAAAGGCCAGCGAGAAGCAGGTGGTGCGGACATGCGCCGGCACGATCTCGACCAGGCAGCCCAGCATGGTGCCGCTGTAGACGCCGAAATAGAACGAGAACATCATCTCGACCGCCAGCATCTTGCCGAATGAGGGATCGGCGACCAGCCAGTGCAGCGCCGGATAGGCCGTCGCCAGCGACAGGCAGGCGATCGCGAGCAGCACCGGCTTGCGGCCGATCCGGTCGGACAGCGCGCCGCCGACCGGATTCCAGATGAAGTTGGTCACCGCGACCAGCAGCGTCACCAGCAGCGCGTCCTGGCTCGAGAGCTTCAGCACGGCCTTGCCGAACGTCGGCGTGTAGACGGTGACGAAATAGAAGGTCGTGGTGGTCAGCACCGCGATCATCATGCCGAGGATGACGATGCGCCAGTTGGCGAGCGCCGAGGCAAACACCTCGCGCGCGGTCGGATGCTTCTTCATCGCCAGGAACGCCGGAGTTTCCTCCAGCGTGCGGCGCAGGAAGAAGATCACCGGAATGATCAAGCAGCCGACGAAGAACGGGATGCGCCAGCCCCAGTTCGCGACGGTCGCGGCCGGCATGCTCTCGCTCAGGATGAAGCCGAGGATCGAGGCGACGAAGATCGCCACCTGCTGGCTCGCCGACTGGAACGAGGTGTAGAAGCCGCGATTGCCGGGCGTGGCGATCTCCGCGAGATAGACCGAGACGCCGCCGAGCTCGACACCGGCGGAGAATCCTTGCAGCAGGCGAGCGATCAGCACGATGATCGGCGCCGCGATGCCGATCGTCGCATAGGTCGGGCAGATCGCGATCACCACGGTGCCGACCGCCATGATCGCCAGCGTCACGATCAGGCCCTTGCGGCGGCCGATCTTGTCGATGTAGGCGCCGAGCACGATGGCGCCGACCGGGCGCATCAGGGCGCCGAGCCAGAAGACGCCGAAAGCGTTGAGCAGCGCCGCGGTCTCGTTCTCGGAGGGGAAGAAGGCCTTGGCGATCAAGGGCGCATAGAAGCCGAACAGGAAGAAGTCGAATTGCTCGAGGAAATTGCCGCTGGTCGCGCGCAGGATGGCGCCGAGACGCGACTTGATCTGCGGGACTTGCGATGGACTCGACTGCGACATAACGCCCTTTCCTCCCCGTGACAAAACGGCCGGCGCAAATTGTGTCGCCGGCCAAGGCAGTTAACTGCCATATGCGGCAATTTGGCACGGCTGTCCGGCGCGACCAACCCGAAATCGCTCCGGCGCTATGGGAAAAAAGCCGTAGGTGGGACTTTGATGAGAGCGTTCTCGAGCGAAGTGGACACCGGTTCGCGTGAAGAAAACGCGTCAGAACAATAGTCCCGTGCGGCGTGCGCCGCATCAAGTCGTCGTATGTGCCGCAGCGCCGAGCCAGGAGCGGAACGCAGTGAGCTTTGGTGAATCGGCGCGTCCCTGCGGCGTGACCAGATAGAAGCCGGCATCGGCCGGCAGCGCGATCTTGAAGGGAACCACGAGACGGCCCTTGGCGATGTCGTCCTGCACATAGGAGGTGCGGCCCATCGCGATGCCGATGCCGTCGATCGCAGCCTGGATCGTCACGAACAGCAGGTCGAAGGTAACCCCCGGCTGCTTGGAGATGTCTGTCGGAAGTCCGGCTGCGGTCAGCCACAGCCGCCAATCGTCGCTGTTGGCGTTGCTGGTGTGCAGCAGCACATGGTCCCTGAGGTCTTCGGGGCATTCGAGTGGCCTGGTTCCATCCAGCAGCGACGGGCTGCACACGGGAAACAGCTCGTCGGCCATCAGCCAGTCCGCGCGCAGGCCCGCCCATTGGCCGCGGCCGTAGCGGATCGCCGCGTCGACCTTGTCGCGCTGGAAGTCGACCAGGCTGGTCGAGGTGGTGATGCGGACATCGATGCCGGAATGCGTCTCCTGGAACGCCGACAGCCGTGGCAGCAGCCATTTGGCGGCGAGCGATGCCAGCGTCGAGACGGTCAACACGTGATCGTCGTCCCGGCGCAGCAGGCGGTCGGTCGCGAGCCTGAGGTCGTTGAAGGCGGCGCGAACGCCGGGAAGGTATTCGGCGGCCTCCGGCGTCAGGCTCAACGAGCGGTTCTGGCGGACGAACAGACGAACGCCGAGCTCTTCCTCGAGGCGCCGGATCTGATGGCTGATCGCGGTCTGCGTCACGTTCAATTCGGACGCCGCGACCGTGAAGCTCATGTGCCGCGCTGCGGCCTCGAACGCCCTTAGGCCGTTCAACGAAGGCAGGCGGCTGGTCATCTCAGGATAGTCTCCAAATGCATGACTTTAATTCATGCGAAGCGGTACAAAGTGTCGTTTGTGAACAGGCCGAATAGCTCCGATATTGCCGCCAACAGGTTACCGATAGGAGCCGCAGATGTCCATTTTTACCCATGAATCGATGACAAATCATCATACGCCAGATCATCATGCATCGGGGCTGTTGAACCAGGTCGGCGAGACCCTGCACGTCTGGTGGGATCGCTACGAGCGCCGCCGCGAGCTGTCGCAGTGGACCGAGCGCGACCTACACGACATCGGCATGTCCCGCAGCGACATCGTTTTCGAGACCGACAAGCCGTTCTGGCGGGCCTGAAGAGGACGCCGTCGCCGGCGCCGCCTCGATCGAGGGGCGCCGGCCAATTCCTTCACCCGAGGAGCGTGTCATGACTGCGCTGCATCTCGACGATCTCAAGCAATACTCTGATGTGCTGCGCGCCAAGAACGGCAGCGAGATCAAGGTGCGCTTCGTCGAGCCGCGCGATCGTGAAGAGCTGCAGGCTTACATCCGCTCGCTCTCCGCCGGGTCCCGTTACAACCGCTTCCTGGGTGCACTGAGCGAGCTGCCGAAGATGGAGCTCGAGCGTTTTATTCACGTCGGCGAGGCTGACCGGTTCACGGTGGTCGCGACGATGGTGGTCGATGGTTTTGAGACCATCGTCGGCGAAGCCCGCTATGCCTTCCATGCCGATACGTCGAGCGTCGAGTTCGGCCTGTCGATCGATGACCGGTGGCAGGGCCACGGCATTGGCAAAGCGCTGTTGAAGAATCTCGAATGCCGCGCGGCGTCTTTCGGAGCCGAGCGCATCTTCGGCGACACGCTGCGGTCCAACGCCACGATGATCGGTCTCGCCCGCAAGTCCGGCTATGCCTTCACTGCGAGCCCCGGCGATTGGAAGCTGGTGCGCTTTGCGAAAGAGATCTACGTCGAACCACAAGACATTCCCTGTGCCAGCTGGCGGCTTGCCGCCACTTCCCGCTCGGCCACGATGTCCTCGCTTGCGGTTTGACTGACTAGGCCCGGTTCTGGCCCCTCCAGAACCGGGCCCTTTTCTTTTTGATTGTTCCGATCCCGTAGCCCGGATGAAGCGAAGCGCAATCCGGGATCAGCTTTCGCCGCGGATAGCCTGCCCCGGATTACGCTTCGCTCCATCCGGGCTACGCACTTGCTTCGCCTCTCCCCCTGTGGGAGAGGCCGCAGCGCATGCAGCGAAGCGGAATGCGGTGCGGGTGAGGGGGCGGTCTCTCAGCAGACTCGCCCTCACAGAGAGACCCGAACCCCTCACCCGGATTGCATCTTCCGATGCAATCCGACCTCTTCCACAAGGGGAGAGGTGACTTGAAGGGCGCTACGCGCCTAATTACCCCTAAACACCGGCTTGCGCTTCTCGATGAAGGCCTGCACTGCCTCCTTGTGATCGGCCGTCGTGGTCAGGCGGATCAGCCGCTCGGCCTCGTGGTCGCGCGCGGTGGCGAAGTCGAATTGCAGCGCCTCGTCGAGATTGTCCTTCATGTAGCGCAGCGCCAGGGTCGGGCCTTCGGCCATCGACTTCGCCAGCGCGAACGCCTCGTCTTGCAGCGTCTCGTCCGGTACCACGCGGTTGACGAGACCGATCTGCTCGCATCTTGCGGCATCGACCTTTTCCGACGTGAACATCAGCTCGCGGGCGCGCGAGGTGCCGACCAGGCGCGTCAACAGCCAGGCCATGCCGTAGTCGCCGCTCAGCGCCACGCGCAGATAACCGGTCGAGATGAAGGCGGATTGCGCCGCGATCCGGATGTCGCAGGCCATCGCGATCGCAAGGCCGGCGCCGACCGCCGGGCCGGGCAGCGCGGCAATGGTCGGCTTGCGCACCGAGGCGAGTGCGCCGGTGAGCAGACGCTGGCGCTCTTGGAGGTCGGCGACCTTGTCCTCATAGGACATTTCGAGTTTCTTCGGGTCGCGATTGGCGCCCATACCCTTGACGTTGCCGCCGGCGCAGAACGCCTTGCCGGCGCCGGTGACGAGCAGCACGCCGACCTCGGGGTTCTCGCCACAGGTCCGGATCATCGTGCGCAGCGCCGGCGTCAGCGTGTCCGACAGCGAGTTGCGGGCGTCCGGGCGGTTCAGCGTGATGACGGCGACGCGGTCGCGGATCACGCAGAGCAGTTCGTCGGTGCCGGTCTCGATCTTGATTTCAGCGGTCATGGTTTCCCCGGAAGTCGATTGTTGTCGTCATTGCGAGCGCAGCGAAGCAATCCATGTTGCCGCGCGTGGAGAGATGGATTGCTTCGTCGCTTCGCGCCTCGCAATGACGAACGTCGCGGCGGTTGGCATAGAGCCTACGCCGCTTGCATGATCTCCGTCATCTCAAAACTTCTCAACCCAGGGCCGCAATTCCAGCTCCCAGGTCCAGGCGCTGCGCGGCTGTTGCAGCACGTTCCAGTAGCTCAACGCGATGGCGTCGGGATCGAGCATCGAATCCGGCTTGTCAGCGGGTTCGGCGCGCGCGGCGCTGCGGATGCCGCCATCGATCACGAAATGCGCGACATGGATGCCTTGCGGCGACAATTCGCGCGCCATGCTCTGCGCCAGCCCACGCAATGCGAACTTGCCCATCGCGAACGGCGCCGATTGCGCATAGCCCTTGACGCTGGCGGAGGCGCCGGTGAACAGGATCGCGCCCTTCTTGTTGGGCAGCATCCGCTTCGCCGCCTCCTGCGCCACCAGGAAACCGCCGAACGCCGAGACCGCGATCGCCTGCTCGACCTCGGAAGGGACGAGTTCAACGAACGGACCGCGCGAGCGGCCGGACGCGTTATAGACCACGAGGTCGGGTGTTCCGATCTCGCGTTCGACCAGGCCGAACAGACGTTCGACATCCTCGGCCTTGGTGGCGTCGCAGGCATAGGCGCGCGCGCCGGTCTCGTTGCACAACGCACCAAGTTTCTCGATGCTGCGCGCGCCCAGCGCCACGCGAATTCCCTCCCGCGAAAATAGCCGCGTCAGCGAGGCGCTGAGGCCCTCGCCGGCGCCGACGATCAGGGCGATCTTGTACTTCGGAATATCCATTGGGCTTTCCTTTGCTCGGCCGGAGGAGGATAGTCGTGCCCAAACAAATGAGCACCGCAGCCGGGAATTCAATGCAGCCGCACAAGCAGGATCTGAAAACGTCGTCCGCCAGCCAACCGGGCCTGTTGGCGCCCGATACGACGGGAATGAATTTCTACCGGGCCGATCCCGCGTTGACCGATCTTCTGAAACTGCATCTGCCCGAGGCGTTGTTCCGCCACATCGAGCCGCATCTCGACGGGCTCGGCGGATTGGCCGGCGGCTATCTTGACGAATGCGCGCGGCTTGCCGACCGGCATACGCCGGTGCTGCACCAGCGCGACAAGTTCGGCCGCGACGTGCAAACAATCGAATATCATCCGGCCTATCGCGAGATCGAGAAGGTCGCGTTCGGCGAGTTCGGCATTCACGCGCTGTCGATCCGCAAGGGCATCATGGGCTGGCCCGACAAATATCCTGTGGTGGCCAAGCACGCCTTTACCTTCCTGTTCAACCAGGCCGAATTCGGCATGGGCTGCCCGATCAACGTCACCGATGGTTGCGCCAAGCTGCTGGCGAATTTCGGCAGCGAGGCGTTGAAGGCGAAATACCTCGACGGCCTGACCCAGACCGACATGAGCAAGCTGACGCAGGGCGGCCAGTTCATGACCGAGAAGGAAGGCGGCTCCGACGTCGGCACCCTGACCACGCGCGCGGTGCAGGAGGGCGACCACTGGCGGCTCTATGGCGAGAAGTGGTTCTGCTCGAATGCCGATGCCAAGGTGGTGATGCTGCTGGCGCGCCCCGAAGGCGCGGGGCCGGGCACCAAAGGCGTCGGCCTGTTCCTGATGCCGCGTTTCCTCGATGACGGTTCGCAGAACCACTACCGGATCGTGCGCCTGAAGGACAAGCTCGGCACCCGCTCGATGGCCTCGGGCGAGATCAAGCTCGATGGTGCGATCGCGTATGCCGTCGGCAAGCTCGACCGCGGCTTCGTGCAGATGGCCGAGATGGTGAACTCGTCGCGTCTGTCCAACGGCGTGAAGTCGACCGCGCTGATGCGCCGCGCCTGGCACGACGCGATCACGGTTGCGAGGGGCCGCGTGGTGTTCGGCCAGCGGATCATCGATCTGCCGCTGGCGCGGCGCCAGTTGATGAAGATCATGCTGCCGACCGAGCAGGCGCTGTCGATGAGCTTCCTCACCGCCGATGCGCTCGACCGCGCCGAGGCCGGCAGCCAGGATGCCGCAGCATTGCTCCGCATCCTGACGCCGACGCTGAAGTTCCGCGCCACTCGCGACGCCCGCAAGGTCTGCGGCGACGCGATGGAGATGCGCGGCGGCATCGGCTACATCGAGGAATTCGTCACGCCGCGGCTGCTGCGCGATGCGCATCTCGGCTCGATCTGGGAGGGCACCGGCAACATCGTCGCGATCGATGCGCTGAAGCGCGCGGTCGGACGTCATGGTGCCGACAATGCGCTCGCCGCTGATCTGCATGCGCGGCTCGATGACAGCCCGAACGTGCCGCAAGCCTGGCGCAACCGGCTGCGCGATCTCAGCGATCGTGCGATCGGGTTTGCCCGCGAAGTCGCAGGCCGTATCGACAATGAGGGCGATGCGCGGCGCGCCACCAGCCTGCTCTATCACGTCGCGAGCGCCGTGGCGCTGGCATGGGAGGGCGGACGTATCCACGAGATGCGCGGCGACGCGCGCCGGCTATTGCTATCGCGGATGGTGATCGATCACCGCGTGACGCCGGGCGATCCGTTCCGGCTTACGGAAAATACCGTTCAGCGCAGGATGACCGAGCACCTGCTCGGCGATCGCGCCGTCGGCATGGCCGAGGTTGGCGAATTGCTATCAGCAGCGTAGTCTGCCGCGCGAACTCAACGCCTAATCAAAACAGAAACGCCAAGGGAGACCCCGATGAAGGCCGCCGTCCTGCATGAAGTCAATCAGCCGCTGGTGATCGAGGATGTCAGCGTACCCAATCCGGGGCCGCGCGAGGTCCTGATCCGCACCGCGGTCGCGGGTCTCTGCCATTCCGACCTGCACTTCATGGAAGGGCTTTATCCGCATCCGCTGCCGGCGGTGCTCGGCCATGAATCGGCCGGTGTGGTCGAGAAGGTTGGCTCAGACGTCAATTACGTGAAGCCGGGCGATCACGTCGTCACTTGTCTCTCGGTATTCTGCGGCACCTGCGACAATTGCACCACCGGCCGCACCGTGCTGTGCACCGATACCACGGTGAAGATGCTGCCCGGCGCCTCCAACCGCCTGTCGTGGGGCCGGAAGGAGAAGCTCAACCAGTTCCTCAATCTGTCGTCCTTCGCCGAGCAGATGCTGGTGCACGAGAACGCGATCGTGAAGATCAAGAAGGAGATGCCGCTCGATCTCGCGGCGCTGATCGGCTGCGGCGTCATCACCGGCTACGGCGCCGTGGTGAACACCGCGAAGGTCACCGCGGGCGAGACCGTGGCTGTGATCGGTTGCGGCGGCGTCGGCATGGCCGCGATCAACGGCGCGCAGATCGCCGGCGCCGGCCGCATTATCGCGATCGACACCAATCCGGCCAAGCTGCAACTTGCGACCAAGTTAGGGGCCACCGACATCGTTGATCCCGCGCGCGGCGACGTGGTCCAGCAGGTACGTGAGCTCACCGGCGGCGGCGTGCATCACTCCTTCGAGGTGCTCGGCCGCAAGGAGACCGCCGAGCAGGCCTTCGCCATGCTGGCGGCAGGCGGCACCGCGACCATCGTCGGCATGATCCCGTTCGGCCAGAAGATCGAGCTGCACGGTTTTGACTTCCTGCGCGAGCGCCGCATTCAAGGTTCGTCGATGGGCTCCAACCACTTCCGCGTCGACATGCCGCGCCTCGTCGACTTCTACATGCGCGGCAAGCTGCATCTCGAGGACTGGATCTCGGCCAAGCTGAAGCTCAGCGAGATCAACGAGGGTTTTGCCAACATGAAAGCCGGAAAGACGCTGCGCAGCGTGATCATGTTCGACGGCTAGCCCAGTCGTCGTCGCCCGGCTTGACCGGGCGACCCAGTATTCCAGAGGCAGTTGTGCTTGAGCCGAGAAGCCGCGGAGTACTGGATGCCCCGCTTAAAGCGGGGCATGACAGCGGAGGGTGACGCTGCGAACGTTGTCCTCACCGCGCGACGTGCGCAGACACCGCGAGCCATTTGCCGTTCTGCCGCGCCCAGCAATCGGTGTAGCGGCCGTGCGTAGGCTGGCCGTCCGCGCCGGTGTAGCTGGTCTGGGCGTGGATGATGGCGAAATCGCCGAGGATGCGGATCTTGACGTCCTCGGCCTTCAACCCCTTGATCTTCACGGGGATCGCCGTCTGCTTCAGGAAGGCGGCGCGGTCGACCAGGCTCTTGTCGGGATTGGTGCAGTAGAAGTCCTGCGCCAGGATTTCATCGAAACGCTTGACGTCGCAGTTCTGAACGGAATCGACGTAATCCTTGTTGAGCTTCGTTAGCTCTTCCAGGTCATTGCTCATTGGCTTTCTCCCTGTTGCTGTTGCTCGTCATTGCGGTGCGAGCAGCGGCGCTTTCGATACCGTCATCCTGAGGTGCGAGCTCTTGCGAGCCTCGAAGGATGCACGGCCACAGTTGGGCCGTCGACCCTTCGAGACGGCCGCTTCGCGGCCTCCTCCAGCGACAACGGCAAAGCCGTTGCGCGGGGGTGACGGTGATAGAGTTGGATACGCGTCATTGCTTTACAACGACGCTCTAACTCAATCGTTGAACATCTTCGGCGGCACGAAGCCGCCGAACTCGCGCTCGATCAGCTCGGCGAGCTTGAGCGGCGTGCGGTCCTCAAGCCAGGGGCCGACGATCTGCACGCCGACCGGCAGTCCGTCGGGCGCAAAGCCGGTTGGGATCGCGGTCGAAGGCAGGCCGGGCAGGGTCGCGATGCCGGGCCAGGCGAGCTGGTCGGTGTAGACGTGCGGCTCGCCGTCGATCAGAATCCGCCGTTGCTCCTGGTCGGGCGAATGATCGTGCGGATAGGCCGGTGTCGACATGATCGGGCAGATCACGGCGTCGAACGATTTGAACAGCTCGCGCCATTGCGCGCGCAGCCGCGCGCGGCCGCCGTCGGCGATCACCCAGTCGCGATGGCTGAGCGCGATGCCGCGCAGCCGCTCGGCTTGCAGGCTGGTGTCGCTGGCCGGCAGCGCAGCTGCCGCCGCGCAGGCGCCGGCATAGACCTCCGGCGGGAAGGTCGCCGCCAGGAACGACAGCAGGATCCGCATGTAAAGCCGCGAGGACGCGGCGAAGTCCGGCAACAGTGGGCTCGCGCGAGACACCTTCGCGCCGGCCTTGTCGAGATTGCTCGCGAGTTTGTCGATGCTTCCGCGGATCACCTTGTCGGTCGGCATTACCGGATCGCTGTCGATCACGAGGATGCGGAAATCCTTCAAGGCGGTGTGGCGCGCCGCCGGCAGCTCCAGCCGGTAGGCCTTGCCCGCTTCGAGCGGATCGGGGCCGGCCATCACGTCGAGCACGAGCGCGAGGTCGGCCGCGCCGCGCGCCATCGGGCCGATCACGGACAGATCGCGATCGAACGGCAGTGGCGGCAGCGGCGGCGGGGTGTGGCCGCGCGACGGCAGCAGCGCGAAGGTCGGCTTGTGCGCATAGATTCCACAGTGGAATCCCGGCACGCGCAGCGAACCGCCGATATCGGAGCCGAGCGACAATGCGCCGTAGCCTGCGGCAAGCGCCGCCGACGATCCGCCGGAGGAGCCGCCCGGCGTGCGGCCGAGGTCGTAGGGGTTGTTGGTGGTGCCGTAGATCTCGTTGTAGCTCTGCCAGTCGGCGAGGGCGACCGGCACGTTGGTCTTGCCGAGGATGACGCCGCCGGCGTCCTTCACCCGCGTGATCGAGAGCGCGTCTTCCGCCGGCACGAAATCCTTTTGCGGCGGGAAGCCCCAGGTCGTCGGCAATCCGGCGACGTTGAAGGATTCCTTCACCGTCATGGGAATGCCGAGCAACGGCCTGTGCTCGCCGCGCGCGATCGCGGCATCGGCAGCGCGGGCAGCAGCGAGGCCGCGCTCGAAATCGCGCACGCAAACCGCGTTGACCTTGCCGTCATGGCGTTCGATGCGGCCGATCGCGTCTTCCGCGAGCTCGATGGCCGAGACCTGCTTGTTGCGCAGCGCCTTCGACAGTTCGACGGCGGTCTTGAAACTGTATTGCGATTTGGCCACGGCGTGCTCCCTGATTTTGGCGGCGATCATGCGCAGAATGGAGCGGACGGGCAAGGCCGGCTTGATCGCAATTGCGCTCGCGCAACCTCGACGTCACACATCGCCTAACGCGATCGTGATCATCGGGCTCTGCCTGATGCCGGGGAGGCCAACGCGCGCCTAGTAAGGCGTGCTGCGCGCCGACAGATGCGCCATGGGATTGATGGGGCCGCTTGCGCTGGCGCGCTCGCTGCTCTCCTTGGTCCCGGGCACCGGGAAGGCGTATCCGATGATCGTCTTGACCACGAGCCGGTCGGATGCCCGCGTCAGGCCGTAGCCGACGCCGAAGTCGATGTCGACGTCGCCCACCTTGAAGTCGGTCACCGCGAACAATGTGTGCTGCTGCTCGGCGAGCGGGCTGAAGGCGCCGATCTTGCCGAAATCGGCATAGTATTCGAGGCCGACATACACATCGTCCTTCAGCTTGCGCGCCACGCGCGCGGCGGGGGCGAAATCCGCCTCGCCAGATTTGCCGAAGCCGACATCGACGATCGGGTTGACGATGAATTCATAGTCCGCGTTGCGCACGCCGATGATCGGCCGGATCTCCAGGCCCCAGCGGGTCTGTGCGAATTTCGGCATCTCATGGCTCAGCTCGAAATTAATGCCGTAGAACAAATTGCGCTTGTCGGCGTTGGGCGACACGAACAGCGTACGCAGCTTGAATGCGTCGGACAGGAATTGCCGGTCCTGTACGGCGAACGGCAGATAGAGCCCGAGCTCCCACCAGTCCGTCATGCCATAGGCAAATTCCGGCGTGCCGTTGAGGCTGCCGTTGGACGGAAAGCCGCCGGGGAATGGCGGATCCTTCTGGCCGATGCCGACATAGTTGAGATGCTGCTGAATGGTGAACTGGCCGACCGCCGCGATGCCGGCATTGTAGACCTGGATCTCGTCGGTCGCCTGCGCACGGCTGCTGTATCCGACCGCGGCGAGCGCAATCAGCGTTGTGCGGGCCATATCTCGACATCGGCGCCGGGATCGCATCGGGAGACCTAGCCGTCCTACGCCGCGCCGATCAGGATGCCGACCGCGAGCACGATCGCGCCGCCGAGCACGATCTGGAACACCGCCTGCAGGAACGGCGTGTCCATGTAGCGCGAGCGGATGAAGGCGATCGCCCACAACTCGAAGAACACCACGATCCCGGCGATCGCGGTGGCGATCCAGAATGCGTTCGGCCAGGCGTCGGGCACCAGATAGGGAATGGTGTGGCCGAGACCGCCGAGCGTCGTCATCAATCCGCAGGTGATGCCACGCAGCCAGGGCGAGCCGCGGCCGGTCAGCGAGCCGTCGTCGGACAGCGCTTCGGCAAAGCCCATGCTGATGCCGGCGCCGATCGAGGCGGCAAGGCCGACCAGAAACGTCTGCCAGTTGTGATGGGTGGCGAAGGCGGCGGCGAACAGCGGCGCCAGCGTCGAGACCGAGCCGTCCATCAGTCCGGCGAGGCCCGGCTGCACATATTGCAGCACGAACATCCGCCGCCGCGTGCGGTCTTCCTCCGCGCGCACATCGGGCTTGAGGATCTCGCCGGTCAGGCGGACCGCGAGCTTCTCGTGGCCCTTCTCCTCCTCGGCGAGATCGCCGAGCAGCCGGCGCACGCCGACATCCTCGGCCTTCTCGGCGGCCCGGGCATAGAAGCGCTCGGCCTCCAGCTCCATGGTCTCGACTTCCTTGCGGATGGTGTCGAGCGGCAGGTTCTTGGTCAGCCAGATCGGGCGTCGGCGCAGAAAGCCTTTGACGTCCTCGCGCCGGATCGGCGGCAGATGCGGGCCGAAGCGCTGCTCGTAGGTTTCCAGCAGACGGTGGCGATGGCCGCGCTCTTCCTCCGCCATCTCCTCGAAGATCTTTGCGGTATCCGGATAGCGTTCGGTGAGGTCCTCGGCGAAGGACATGTAGATGCGGCTGTCCTCCTCCTCGGAGGCAATCGCGACCGCCAGCACCTCGCGCTCGGTCAAATCGGCGAAATTCTTCACGGCAACGCCTTGCTTACGGAGTTTAGAATTAGAATAATTCTAATATGTGTAGGCGGTGCTGGGGTCAATCTACTAAGCCGCGCTATGGCCCTGTTCGTGATCACGATGAAGGGAACCGGGCCGGTCCTGTGCCCGTTCGGGTTCCTGCGGCTCACGAGGGGGATTGTATGGACAGGGTCAAATATCGGCTGAACGACGCGCGCCTGGCGCCGCGGCGCACGAAACTCGAGATTCCGGGCTGGGCCGGCAACCGTGAGCCGCGCAGCGATGGTTCGCGCGAGCAGGTCTGGCATTGCGTGCCGTTCTCGGAAGGCGCGCAATACGGGATCGAGCTGTTCTATCCCTATGATTTCGAGCTGCACGTCACCACGAAGGACGGAAGGTTACAACTCGACGCCGATTGGGGTGAGCCGCCGGACAGCGGCGTGCAGTGGCCGCCGTTCCGGAATTTCGGCGACGCGTTCTACACCTATCAGATATTGCTCGATCTTAAGGTCGAGAAGGGCATGGCGATCCGTACCGAACCGCATCCGCGCTTCTACACCGATCGCTCCGACACCGTGCCGATCGCCGTTCCGGCGCTGGTGCGCAATTGGTGGCCGATGATGTTCTTCACCGTGTTCAAGGCGCCGGCGGAAGGGCGCACTCACATTTTCCGGCCGAACGAGCCGTTCGCCCAGATCATCGTGATTCCCGAGGAAGCGAACTTTCAGCTCGAGCAGATGGGCGAGGAGGAGGCCGCCGAACGCGAGTTGCAGGCGCGCCGCATCTACAACAATCGGCCCAAACTGGCCGCCGGAACGGAATGGACGTCGTCATCGGACACGGTGTTCGACGGCACATATCGCCATCTGCACCGCGCCGCAAAGGAGAAGGCGCGCAACGATTGAGCGAGATGCCGCATCACAGTTGACAAAACAACGGGGCCCGCGGGCCCCGTTGTGGTATCGCCGATCGGCCGCCATCGCTCAGTAATCGCGACGGTAGAAGCTGTGATGATGGTGGTGGTGATGATGGTGATGGTGGTAGCGCCGATAGCGCGGCACCACGATGACCGGGCGGTCGTAGTAGTCGCGGCGATAGTAGCCGTGATGATGGTGGTGGTGATGGTGGTGGTAGTAGTACTGTGCAAGCTGCACGTTCTCGCGGACCGGAGCGGGCGCAGCCTCGTCGAGCGCCTGCAGCTTTGCGGAGGCGTTCGAGATCGGCTCCAGCAGATCCGCGTATGAGTTCGCCTGCAGAACGTCGGCCGGGTTCGGCCCAGGCGCAGCTTCGGCGGCACCGACCGCGCCGAACGCGGCTACTGCTCCCAGAAGTCCAGCGATTTTCCTATCCATCTTGCTCTCCTCAAAAAGTCGCCGGACCGAGCGCCGGTTTCTAGCAACGCCAATCATTGCCCAATGCTTCGTGAACCGCGCATTAACGCCCTGTGACGGGATCGTGGCGGCAGGCATGCGCATCTGATGCGGGACGGATGCCGGTTCGCGCGAAGAAGACCTGGAAAGACAAGAATCTAGAGCGACTGATTCGATCAGAACCGAAGTGGCTCTAGCTTGCACGCGCGAGGAACTGCAGCAGCAGCCGGCTCACTTCGTCCGGCTGCTCCTGCTGCACCCAGTGACCGGCGCCGTCGACCAGATGGCAGCCGATCATTTTGGTACAAGCCCTGGTCTGCATCGTCTCGAACACGCCGGGCCGCTGATAGTTGCCCCAATCCTGCTTGCCCGAGATGAACGCGGACGGCTGGTCGATGCTGCGGCCGCTCCAGGTTTGCAATTCCGGAGTGAACGCGCCTGACGTCCCGCAGCGATACCATTGCAGCCCGCCCTGGAATCCCGTGCGCTGATACTCCGCGCTGTAAAAGGTCAACTCGCGGTCGGGCAGCCATGCGTTGGCGGCGATCGCCTCGCGCGACGGCATCTCCTCGGCCACCGTCGCGGCCATGTCCTTGGCGAGGTCCATCACATAGTAGGTCGGCAGTTTGGCCAGCTCCCCCGCCGACCAGGATTGCAGCGGATAAGGCTTGTTGCCTTTCCAGTCCGCGCTCTTGTGATGGTAGTAGGCGCGCAGGAAGTCGTGCACGCCCTGCGGCGCGCGATGCATGTCGGCATTGGCCGGGCGCGTCGAATAGTACCATTGGTAATGCTTGCGCGGACGCGGCAGCGCCGCCAGCTCGCGATGCACGGGGTCTTCGCTCGCGGGTTTCGCGGGCTCACTTGCGGTGTTGAACGGCAGCGACGGCGTTCCTCCGAACGGCGCGCTCATCATGACGACGGCGCGGAACACGTCGGGGCGGATCAGCGCGCACCATGCCGCGACCGACGAGCCGAAATCGTGCCCGATCACGGCGTCGACGTGCGTGTAGCCGAACGCTGCGACCAGCCCGAGCGCATCGCGCACCAGATTGGGCAGGCGAAATGATGTGAGGTCGCCGTCATAATCCGCGCTCCAGCCTGTGGTGCGGCCATAGCCGCGCTGGTCCGGCGCGATCACGTGATAGCCGGCCGCGGCAAGCTTCGGCATCACCTTGCGCCAGGAAAACGCCAGCTCCGGAAAGCCGTGCAGCAGCAACAGGCAGGGCCGGCCGGCTGTCTCGAAGCCCGCCTCCAGCACATGCATCCGCAGGCCGTTGATCCCGTCGACATAACGCGAGCGGATGGTGGCGGGGAGCGGGACGTCGGGGAGCGTTTCCATCGTGCAGATCACCTGTTGGGCATCGCCGCAGAACCAGCGCATTTTGCTGTATGCTGGCGGCCATTGATTCACGATAGCAACTTTGGCCACGGGATGCATACTGCATGCGCCACGCGAGGATTGCAGAGCTGCTCGGCTGGATGTCGCGTCTCGGTGTGACGCTTGTGGCCGCCGGCCTGGTGTTGATGTCGGCCGCGCGCGGCCGACATCAAGGAGCTCACCGAAAAATTGCCGCGCGCCTATATCGGCGAATTCCTCTGGGACGGCGACAACACGGTGCAGAACGTCGTCATCACCTTCGACAAGGTGCAGGCCCTGAACGAGCAAAACGCGGAAGCGCGTGGCTGCGGTTCATATGAGGTCGGCCGTCACGTGACCAGGATCGGCGTGCAGATGTTCATCCGGCTGTCCGATCTCGAGGTCGAGATCTTTGAACGGTCGCCCGATGGCAATGGAGCGTTCGAGACCGACGGCAGCCATCGTGGCAAGCTGTCGGAAGATCTTCAGCAGATCGACGCGCAATGGACCAGCACGGCATCAGGCAAGCACGGCCAACTGCATTTGCGTGCCGCGGCGTCGGTGGCATGCGGACCGGCGGAGGATTTGTAACGCCGCATACGACCCGCGATGTGGCGGAGTTTGGCGCGTCTCTGACACGCGGTCTGTCTTCATCCTCCCCTGGAGGGGGAGGATCGGTTCGCATGCAATGCGAACCGAGGTGGGGTGCAGGTCCCTCGTATCGGGCACTGCTCGTGTTGAGAGATCACCCCACCCCGTATCGCATCTCGCTTCGCTCGTTGTGAGCCGACCCTCCCCCTCCAGGGGAGGGTGAAGCGCGGCTACGCCTTGGCGGGAGCCTTCGGCCAGTACCTGTCCCGCAGATGCCGCTTCACCAGCTTCCCGGTCGGCGTCCGCGGCAACTCTTGCTCGAAGTCGATGCTCTTCGGGCATTTGATCGGCGACAGATGCTGGCGGCAGAACGCGATCAGCTCGGCCTCGAGCTCCTTGCCGGCCCTGGTGATGTCGTGCGGCTGCACCACGGCCTTGACCTCTTCGCCCATCTCCTCGTTCGGCACGCCGAACACCGCGACGTCGGAGACCGCGGGATGCGTGATCAGCACGTCCTCGGTCTCCTGCGGATAGATGTTCACGCCGCCGGAGATGATCATGTAGCTCTTGCGGTCGGTGAGATAGAGGAAGCCCTCTTCGTCGAGGTAGCCGACGTCGCCGAGCGTCGACCAGCCCTTGGCGTTGTAGGCCTTCTTCGTCTTCTCGGGATCGTTGTGATAGGTGAACGCGGGCGCGTCGGCGAAATAGACCTGGCCGATCTGGCCGGTCGGCGCCTCCTCGTCGTTCTCGTCCAGGATCTTGACCTTGCCGACCACGGCGCGGCCGACCGTGCCGCGATGTGTCAGCCATTGCTGCGAGGTCGAGACCGTGACGCCGTTGCCCTCGGAGCCGGCGTAATACTCGATCAGGATCGGTCCCCACCATCCGATCATCCTCGCCTTGACGTCGACCGGGCAGGGCGCCGCGGCGTGGATCGCGCCCCTCAGCGATGAGACCTTGTAGCGGGCGCGCACCTCGTCGGGCAGCTTCAGCATGCGCACGAACATGGTCGGCACCAGCTGCGACTGCGTCACCTTGTGCTTCTCGACTTGCTTCAGAAATTCCTCGGCGTCGAAATGCTCCATGATGACGGAGGTGCCGCCCAGCACCGTTGCCATCATGTTGAAGCGCAGGGGGGCCGCGTGATAGAGCGGCGCCGGCGACAAATAGATCGAGTCGGCGTTCATGCCGCACATGTCGGCGGTGAGAATGCGCAGGAACGGGTTCGGCACGTCGATCCGGTTGCCCTCGAACTCCCTCTTGATGCCCTTGGGCCGGCCGGTGGTGCCGGAGGAATACAGCATGTCGTAGCCGGCAACCTCGTCGGCAACCGGCGTGGTCGGCTGCGCGCCGGCCTCCTTGTCGTAGGAACGGAAGCCAAGGGCCGGCTCGTCCATCATGTAGAACAGCGGCTCGCCCGGCTCGCCCTTGATCAGGCCCTTCACCTTGTCGGCGCATTGCGGCGTCGTGATGAACACCCGCGCTCCGCAGTCTTTGATGATGTAGGCGATCTCCTCTTCGGTCAGGTAGCGGCTGATCGCGGTGTAATAAAGCCCCGAGCGCTGCGCGGCCCAGCAGATCTCCATGAAGGCGAGGCGGTTTTCCATCAGCAGCGCGATGTGGTCGCCGGGTTTGAGGCCGAGCGAGCGGAACAGATGCGCGCCCTGGTTCGAGAGTTCGTCGAGCTCGCGATAGGTGATCGCCTTTCCGCTGCCCGCCATCTGGTAGGCGATCTTGTTCGGATGGTTGCGCGCGTGGATGGAGGGGTGGGTCATTGTGTTTCCTCAGGGCATGCGTCGTCCCGGCGAAAGCCGGGACCCATAACCACCGTTCTATGTTGTTGAAATGAGTTGGGGCCGCAGCCCGGCATAACCACAAGCACCTGTGGTTATGGGTCCCGGCCTGCGCCGGGACGACACCTTTTTATGTGGAGGCCCTTCGGACCTAATCGAACGCTTCTTACAGCCGCTCGACGATCGTGACGTTCGCCATGCCGCCGCCTTCGCACATGGTCTGCAGGCCGTAGCGCTTGTTGCGCTGCTTCAGGGCATGCAGCAGCGTCGTCATCAGCTTGGTGCCGCTTCCGCCGAGCGGATGGCCGAGCGCGATCGCGCCGCCATTGACGTTGAGCCTGGCCGGATCGGCGCCGGTGGTCTTCAGCCACGCGGTCGGTACCGAGGCGAACGCTTCGTTGACCTCGAACAGGTCGATGTCGTCGATTGTCATGCCGGCCTTCTGCAGCGCGCGCTGGGTTGCCGGCAGCGGCGCTTCCAGCATGATCACGGGGTCGCCGCCCATCATGGTGAGGTGATGGATGCGCGCCATCGGCTTGACGCCGAGCGCCTTGAGGCCCTTCTCGTTGACGACCATGACGCCGGAGGCGCCGTCGCAGATCTGGCTGGCGCTCGCCGCGGTCAGCTTGCCGTTCTCGGCGATCAGCTTGACGCCCTTGATGCCGTCGAGGCTGGCGTCGAAGCGGATGCCTTCGTCGATATGGTGGGTGTCGGTCGAGCCGTCGGCCCGGGTGATTGTCACCGGCACGATCTCGTCCTTGAAGTGGCCGGCTTGCGTGGCAGCGATCGCGCGCTGATGGCTGTTGTAGGAATATTCGTCGAGCTCGTCCTTCGACAGGCCGTACTTCTCGGCCATCATCTCCGCGCCGGTGAACTGGCTGAAGACGATGTTGGGATACTTCGCCTCGATGCCCGGGCTCTTGTAGTGGCCGAAGCCGTTCTTGGCGGGCAGCGAGGAGGCGAGGCCCATCGGCACGCGAGTCATCGATTCCACGCCGGCCGCGATCACGCAGTCCATGGTGCCGCTCATCACGGCCTGCGCCGCGAAGTGCAGCGCCTGCTGCGAGGAGCCGCACTGGCGGTCGATCGAGGTCGCGGGCACGCTCTCGGGCAGCTTCGAGGCCATCACCGCGTTGCGCGCGACGTTGTTGGACTGCTCGCCGGCCTGCATCACGCAGCCCATGATCACGTCCTCGACCTGCGCCGGGTCGGCGCCTGATCGTTCGACCAGCGCATTGAGCACGGTCGCGGCCAGATCGGCCGGATGCCAACCGGAAAGACGCCCTCCCTTGCGGCCGCCGGCGGTGCGGGCGGCGGCGACGATATATGCCTCGGCCATGTCTGATCTCCCTGATGTTTCTGGATTGGGCGGTTTCAAAGTTGGGCCGGATTTAAGGGGCGGCTCAGCATTTAGTCAATCAATCAATTAACTCTTGAGTGCAGCCCCGCCATGGGCTTATGTGCAGCCTCGATTTACCGGCGAGCCAAGAAACAGCTAGGAACAGCCGGGGACACAGAGCGGGACCAGAGCGCAGTTGAATACCAGCGTACCGACGAAACTTCCGGCCGGCAAAAATGCCACTGCCGACAAGCTATTGGTCGCAGCCAGCGAGCTGATGATCGAGCGCGCCTCGATTGAGGTCTCGCTGTCCGATATCGCGCAGAAGTCGGGCGTCAACGCCGCGCTCGTGAAATATCATTTCGGCAACAAGGACGGGCTGTTGCTGGCGCTGCTCGCGCGCGACGCCGCCACCGAGATCTCGCAACTCGAATATCTCATCAGCCAGCCGATCACGCCGTCGGCGAAACTGCGCCTGCATATCGGCGGCATCATCCGCGCCTATCACCAGTTCCCCTATATGAACCGGCTGATTCATTATCTCCTGCACGAGAGCTCGACTGCTGCCGCGAACGAGGTGTCGAAATTCTTCGTCGCGCCGCTTTTGGATTTCCACCGCCGGCTGCTGGCCGAGGGCATCAAGGCCGGCGAATTCCGCAAGATCGATCCGGTGCTGTTCTACACCAGCCTGATCGGCGCCTGCGATCACCTGTTCTTCGGCCGCCACGCGATGTCGCGCGCGGTCGGCGTCGGTCCGGTCACCGACGAGGTCTGCCGCGAATACATCAGGCACATGGAAGCCTTGATCTTCGGCGGCGTGCTGGAAGCGAAGGAATCGCGAATGGCGAATAGCGAGTAGCGGATTGGGAGAGGTCATCTCTTCCATTCGCTATTCGCTGCGCACCATTAACAAGTCTAGAGAAGAAACGCCCAAGGAAAGGTTGTTCCCATGCAGTTGAAAGACGTTGCCGTTCTCATCACCGGCGGTGGCTCCGGCCTCGGCGCTGCGACCGCGCGCGCCATGGCCGCCAAGGGCGCCAGGATCGGCGTGATCGACCAGAACAAGGAAAATGCCGAGAAGGTGGCCGCCGAAGTGAAGGGCGTCGCCCTGCACGCCGACGTCACCGACGAGGAAGCGATCAAGGCGGCGATCGCCAAGGCCGAGGCCGCGCACGGCATCGCGCGCGTGCTGATGAACTGCGCCGGCATCGGCGGCTCGCAGCGCATCGTCGGCAAGGACGGCGTCTATCCGCTGGCGAAGTTCGTCCGCATCATCAACGTCAATCTGATCGGCACCTTCAACGTGCTGCGCCTGTTCGCCGAGCGCCTCGCCACCGAAGCTCCGATCGGCGAAGAGCGCGGCGTTGCGATCAACACCGCGTCGGTGGCGGCCTATGAAGGCCAGATCGGCCAGATCGCCTATTCGGCCTCGAAGGGCGGCGTCGTCGGCCTCACGCTGCCGGCCGCGCGCGACCTCGCCAGCTTGAAGATCCGTGTCAACACCATCGCGCCCGGCCTGTTCCTGACGCCGCTGCTGATGGGCCTCAACGAGGAAGCGCGCAAGAGCCTTGGCGCCCAGGTGCCGCATCCGGCCCGCCTCGGCGATGCTTCGGAGTACGGCAACCTCGCCGTCCACATCGTCGAGAACCCGATGCTCAACGGCGAAACGATCCGCCTCGACGGCGCCATCCGCATGGCCCCGCGCTAGCGGCGAATTCCGCCGTACTTCCCTTCTCCCCTTGTGGGAGAAGGTGGCGCGGACGCAGTCCGCGACGGATGAGGGGTTCTTTCCGCGGAGACAGACCCCTCGCCCAATCGAATGCAAGGCAGTAGCGAACATGCCCTCTCCCACAGGGGGAGAGGGCGCAGTAACGAGCGTCGCGTTCGCTGAACGGTCGGGAGGAGCTTTCGCGTGTCTCAGCCACTGCTGATCGAACATCACGATGGAGTCGATTGGGTCACGCTCAATCGTCCCGAGAGCCTGAACGCGCTCGATCCGGCGATGATCGACGCGCTCAACACCTACTTCCAGGGCCTGCAGCGCAATCGCGACACCCGCGTCGTGGTGCTGAAGGGCGCCGGCGCGAATTTCTGCGCCGGGCTCGACCTCAAGCATGCGATGGCGCGGCGCGGCGGCCAGACCGAGCTACCCGGCGTCACCGAGTCGCTGGACTCGCAGCGCCGCATTGCCGACATCGTGATGCTGATGCGGCGCTGTCCGCAGCCGATCATCGCGCTGGTGCAGGGCGCGGCCGCCGGCGGCGGCTTCGCACTGGCGCTTGCCGCCGACATCCGCATCGCGGCGAAGAACGCGCGGATGAACTGCGCCTTCATCAAGCTCGGCCTTGGCGGCTGCGACATCGGCACCAGCTACTTCCTGCCGCGCCTCGTCGGCGTGTCGGTCGCCTCCGAATTGATCCTAACCGGGCGCTTCATCCATGCCGACCGCGCGCTTGCGGTCGGCCTGGTGTCCGAGGTGGTCGAGGCCGCCGATCTCGACGCAGCAGCCAATCCCTATGTCGAGGCGATGATGACGGCTTCGCCGGTCGGCCTCCGGCTCTCGAAGGAATGCATCAACATGAGCGTCGATGCCGGCTCGATCGAGGCCGTGATCGCGATGGAGGATCGCAATCAGGTGCTGTGCAGTCGCTCGGAAGATTTCGAGGAGGGCATCAGGGCCTTTCTCGAGAAACGAAAGCCTGTCTATATCAGGCGCTGAGAACAGATCCTCAAAAGGACGAGAATTCCGGGAGACGCAAAATGGATGGAGACGCGGCGATGCTGACGAAGCCTGCCTTTCGCAAGGTGGATTGGCTCGCGCGTGACATCGCGGTCGAGCGGCGCGGCGATGGCACCGTCATCCTGAGGTCGCGGATTCCGCTGCAGGCCTACGAAACGCATATCCCGGCCTATCTCGCCAAATGGGCGGCGCAGGCGCCGGAGCGGATCTGGCTGGCGCAACGCGGCGGCCCCGACCGGCAGTGGCGCAAGGTCTCCTATGGTGAAGCCAAGCGCACCGTCGATGCGCTGACGCAAGGCCTGCTCGATCTCGGCATTGGCGACGGCCGGCCCGTCGCGATCCTCTCAGGCAATTCGATCGAGCACGCGCTGATGACGCAGGCCGCGATGCAGGCACGGTTGCCGGCCGCGCCGGTGTCGCCGGCCTATTCGCTGATGAGCCAGGATCACCTCAAGCTCAAATATCTCTTCAATCTGATCAAGCCCGCCGTCGTGATGGTGCAGGACGGCCCGACCTTCGAGAAGGCGCTGAAGGCGATCGATCTCACCGGCATCACGGTCGTTCACGTCCTGCGTCCCTGCGAGGGGATCAAGAGCACAGCCTTTGCCGAGCTCGCGGCAACGCCGGTGACCGCCGATGTCAGCGCGTCGATTGCGAAGATCGTGCCCGACACGGTCGGCAAGCTGCTGTTCACCTCGGGCTCGACCGGCATGCCCAAGGCAGTCATCAACACCCAGCAGATGATGTGCGCCAATGCGGCAATGATGATGCAGGTGCGGCCGCGTGAAACGGCCGGGCCGATCCCGACCGTGCTCGACTGGATGCCGTGGAATCACACCATGGGCGGCAATGCTGCGTTCAACCCGGTGCTGGTCGACGGCGGCACGCTCTACATCGACGACGGCCGGCCGATGCCGGGCCAGCTCGAGGAGACCATCAGGAACCTGCGCGAGGTGTCGCCGACCTATTACGCCAACGTGCCGGCCGGCTACGCCGCGCTCGCATCCGCGATGGAGAAGGACGAGGCGTTGTGCGCGAGCTTCTTCAAGAACCTCTCGATCATGGCCTATGGCGGCGCCCGGCTGCCCGACGATCTTTATGACCGCATGCAGGCGCTGGCGGTGAAGACATCAGGCGAGCGCATCGTATTCTACACCGGTTGGGGCTCGACCGAGACCGCGCCGACCTCGACCGGGACCTATTGGGACACCGAGCGCGTCGGCCTGATCGGGCTGCCGTTCCCCGGGGTCGAGCTGAAGATGGTGCCGTGCGGCTCGAAATACGAATTGCGGCTGCGCGGCGTCAACGTCACGCCGGGCTATTTCGGCCAGCCCGACCTCACCGCGAAGATGTTCGACGAGGAAGGCTTCTACTGCATCGGCGATGCCGGCGTGTTCGTGGATCCTGCGGACCCGCTGCAGGGCATCATCTTCGCCGGGCGCGTGGTAGAGGATTTCAAGCTGACGACAGGCACCTTCGTCCATGTCGGCTCGCTGCGGACCGATGCGATCGCTGCCGCGACGCCGGTCGTGCATGACGCACTGGTGGCGGGGCAGGATCGTGAGTTCATCGGCCTGTTGTGCTGGCCGAACCTGCACGCCTGCCGTCAGCTCGTCGGCAATGCGGACGCAACCTATGAGGATGTGATCCGGCATCCCGAGGTGGTCGCCTGTCTCAGGAAAGGCTTGCAGGCGCACAATGCATCTTGCACCGGCAGCAGCATGCGCATCGCGCGTGCGATGCTGATGGTCGAGCCGCCGTCGATCGACGGCAACGAGCTCACCGACAAGGGCTACATCAACCAGCGCGCCGGCCTCGAACGCCGCGCCGCGCTGGTCGAGAAGCTCTACGCCGGCAAGCCCGGCGACGAGGTGATCGTGCTGTGATGAAGCCGACGCTCTCTCAACACGTCATTCCGGGGCGCGCGCAGCGCGAACCCGGAATCCATTTTGCAGCGAGTCCGGAGCTCGATGGATTCCGGGCTCGCGACTTCGTCGCGCCCTCAGATGCGCAATTGCGCATTGGGGAATGACGAAGAACAAGTGACAGCAAGAAAAGGGTAAGCGCCATGAATTTCGATTTCTCCGACGAACAGAAGCAGATGCGCGACGAGGCGCGGAAGTACCTCGCCGAGCAGTGCCCGCCGAAGGCGGTGCGCGAGGTGCTCGACGGCAAGGCGCCATACGACAAGGCGCTATGGAAGGGCCTCGCCGAGATGGGCTTTCTCGGCGTCGCGATTCCGGAGCAGTTCGGCGGCGCGGGTGCCGGCCATCTCGAGCTCTGCGTGATCGCGGAAGAAATGGGCCGCGCGCTGGCGCCGGTGCCGTTCTCCTCCACCGTCTATCTTGCTGCCGAGGCGATCCTGATCGCAGGCAGTGACGCGCAGAAGCAGAAATGGCTGCCGAAGATCGCCTCCGGCGATGCCATCGGCACGCTGGCGCTGTTCGAAGGCAAGGGCAATCCGTCGCCGAAGGCGATCAACGTCACGGCCAGTGGCGGCGCGCTCAACGGCGTCAAGAAGCCGGTCGCTGATGGTGCGATCGCCGATTTCGCCGTGGTGGCCGCGCGCACCGGTTCGAGCGGACGTGAGTCCGACATTTCCCTTTTCATCGTTGATCTCAAGGCCGGCGGCGTCGAGGTCAAGTCGCTGACCAACATCGACCTGACCCGCGGCCAGGCCGAGATCACCTTCAAGGACGCCAAAGCCGAGCCGCTCGGCGCGGCCGGCGAGGGCTGGAGCGTGATCACCCAGGTGCTGGATCGTGCGGCCGTGTTGATGGCGTTCGAGCAGGTCGGCGGCGCCGACCGCGCGCTCGAGATGGGCCGCGACTATGCGCTCGACCGCATCGCGTTCGGCCGTCCGATCGGCTCGTTCCAGGCGGTCAAGCACATGCTGGCCGACATGTATGTCTCGGCGACCCTGGCGCGCTCGAACTGCTACTACGGCGCCTGGGCGCTCTCGACCAATGCCGGCGAACTGCCGGAAGCGGCCGCGGCCGCGCGCATCAGCGCGACGCAGGCGTTCCAGCACTGCGCCAAGAACAACATCCAGGTCCATGGCGGCATGGGTTTCACCTGGGAGTTCGACTGCCACATGTACTACCGCCGCGCCAATGCGGTGGCGCTCGGCCTCGGCAGCCTGTCTTATTGGGAGGACGCGCTGATCGACCGCATGCGCAAGAAGAACGCGGCGTAACGATTGGCAACTCGTAGGATGGGTAGAGCGCAGCGAAACCCATCATGACGCGGGTGGTCCAAAGATGGGTTTCGCTTCGCTCTACCCATCCTACGGCACCGGCGAAGGATGACAGACCATGAATTTCGACGACACCCCGCAGGAGGCCGCATTCCGCGCCGAGGCGAAAGCCTGGATCGCGGCCAATGCGCCGAAGCAATATGAGGAGGAGCTGCGCAAGGCCTCGCTCGGCCGCGTGCAGCTCAAGGGCGCCAACATTCTCGAGGTCGCAAAGGCCTGGCAGAAGAAGAAGGCCGATGCCGGCTGGGCCTGCCTGCACTGGCCGAAGGAGTACGGCGGCCGCGGCGCTTCGCCGATCGAGCGCGTGATCTGGCAGCAGGAGGAGGGCCCGTTCGGCCGCCTCAGCTCGATGTTCATCATCGGCCACGGCATGTGTGGCCCGACCATGATGGCGTTCGCCGGAGAGGAGCAGAAGCGCAAATATCTGCCGCCGCTGGCCTCCGGCGAGAAGATCTGGTGCCAACTGTTCTCCGAGCCCGCCGGCGGCTCCGACGTCGCTGGCCTGCGCACCCGCGCCGAGAAGCAGGGCGACGAGTGGGTGATCAACGGCCAGAAGATCTGGACCTCCGGCGCGCATTATTCCGACTACGGCATCCTGTTGACCCGCAGCGATCCCAATGTCGCAAAGCACAAGGGCCTCACCATGTTCTTCCTGGACATGAAGAGCCCGGGCGTTGAGGTCAGGCCGATCAAGCAGGCGAGCGGCGCCTCCGACTTCAACGAGGTCTATTTCACCGACGTGCGCATTCCGGACTCGCAGCGGCTCGGCAATGTCAATGACGGCTGGAATGTGTCGCTGACGACGCTGATGAACGAGCGGATGTCGATCGGCGCCGGCGTCTCGACCGGCTTCCCCGAGTTGTTCGACTTCTGCAACAGCCTGATGCTGGAAGATGGCCCGGCGATCGAGAACCGCGCGGTGCGTTCGAAGCTCGCGAACTGGGCGGTGAAGGCGAGCGGGCTGAAATACACCAGCATGCGGGCAATCTCCGCGCTCTCCCGTGGTGAACGCCCGGGGCCGGAGAACTCGATCGGCAAGCTGGTCGCCGGTTCGATGATCCAGGACGTCGCGAGCTACGCGCTCGATTTGCAGGGCGCCGCGGGTGCGCTCAACGGGCCCGAGGATGCCGAGGTCGCCGGCAAGTTCCAGGCGATGCTGCTGCGCGCGCCGGGTACCCGCGTCGAGGGCGGCACCGACGAGATCATGCGCAACATCATCGCCGAGCGCGTGCTGGGTCTGCCCGGCGACATCAGGGTCGACAAGGACGTTCCCTTCAACAAGATCCCGACCAAGGGCCGCGCGTAACGGCGTCGGAACAACGAGAGAGGTTCGCCATGAATTTCGATGACACGCCGCAGGAAGCCGAATTCCGTAAGGTTGCGCGCACCTGGATCGCCGCCAAAGCGCCGAAGGAGTTCGAGGAGGAGTTGTCAAAATCCTCGCTCGGCCGCATCAGGCTTGCCAAGCACGACATGGTCGAGGTCGGCAAGGCCTGGCAGAAGAAGAAGGCGGAGGGCGGCTGGGCTTGCCTGCACTGGCCGAAGGAATATGGCGGCCGCGGCGCCACCCCGATCGAGCGCGTGATCTGGCAGCAGGAGGAGGGCGTCTACGGCAAGTTGACGCAACCGTTCCAGATCGGCGAGGGCATGTGCGGCCCGACCGTGATGGCTTGGGGCTCCGAAGACGCCAAGCGCCGTTATCTGCCGAAGCTCGCTTCCGGCGAGGAGATATGGTGCCAGCTGTTCTCCGAGCCGTCGGCCGGCTCCGACGTCGCCGGCCTGCGTACCCGCGCCGAGAAGAAGGGCGACAACTGGGTCGTCAACGGCCAGAAGATCTGGACCTCCGGCGCGCATTACTCCGACTACGGCCTGTTGATCGCGCGCACCGATCCGAATGTGCCCAAGCACAAGGGCCTCACCATGTTCTTCCTCGACATGAAGAGCCCGGGCGTCGAGGTCAGGCCGATCAAGCAGGCCAACGGCATGCAGGAGTTCAACGAGGTCTATTTCACCGACGTCGTGATCCCGGACAGCCAGCGCCTCGGCGCGGTCGGCGAGGGCTGGAGCGTGTCGCTGACCACGCTGATGAACGAGCGCATGTCGATCGGCTCGCGGCTCGCGACCGGCGTGCCGGAGATGTTCGAGTTCTGCTCCAACCTGATGCTCGAGGATGGCCTCGCGATCGACGATCCGGCAGTGCGTTCGAAGCTTGCGAGCTGGGCGGTGAAGGCGAGCGGGCTGAAATACACCAGCTACCGCGCGATCTCGGCGCTGTCGAAGGGCGAGCGGCCGGGTCCGGAAAATTCCATCGGCAAGCTCGTCTCCGGCCTGATGCTGCAGGACATCGCGACCTATGCGATGGACCTCGAGGGCGCGGCGGGCAGCCTCACCGGCACCGATGAGGAGCAGGCCAACGGCCAGTTCCAGCAGATGCTGCTGTCGTCGCCCTCGATGCGTATCGCCGGCGGCACCGACGAGATCCTGCGCAACATCATCGCCGAGCGTGTGCTCGGCCTGCCGGGCGACATCCGCGTCGACAAGGACGTGCCCTACAACAAGATCCCGACCAAGGGCCGTTGAGCATGGATGCCACCACCAAGCCGCGTTTCGCGGCCGAAGACCGCATCGGCGCGCTCGAGGAGTTGCTCAACGAGCGCTACTCGGTTCGCGCGTTCCAGCCGCGCGAGGTGCCGCGCGACGTCATCGAGCATATCCTCGCCACCGCGCAGCGCACCGCGTCGTGGTGCAACAGTCAGCCCTGGGAGGTCCTGATCGTCTCCGGCGAGGCCAAGGAGCGGTTTCGCAAGGCGATCTATGCCGAGGCCTCGCGCGGCCTCGGCGAGGATTACGACTTCACGCCGCCGCGCGAATATGTCGGGGTCTATCTGGAGCGCCGCCGCGAAAGCGGGTTCCAGCTCTACAACACGCTCGGCATCGCGCGCGGCGACAGGGCGGCCTACGCTAAGCAGGCGCTGGAGAACTATAATTTCTTCGGCGCGCCGCACATTGCCGTGATCCACACCAACGAGCCGCTCGGCATCTATGGTGCGATCGACTGCGGCGGCTATGTCTCGACCTTCATGCTGGCCGCGCAGGCGCTCGGGCTCGGCACCATTCCGCAGGCCGCGATCGCGCGCCATTCCGGCCTGATCCGCCGCCATTTCAACCTGGCCGACGACCGCCGGGTTGTCTGCGGTATCTCGTTCGGCTATGCCGATCATGCGCACAAGGTGAACAGCTACCGCACGTCGCGCGCAACTGTTGCGGATACTGTCACATTTGTGGATGTATAACTTCCTCAAGGCGGGAAGGTCGGTTCGCCCTCCCGCCGAGGACAAGAAGAAACGACAAGAAGAACGACTAGAACAACAATGGCGAATAACGCCTCCCTGACGCCGGCGGAGATCAGCTGGCAACTGCACCGTCTGCCTGCGCTTGAGCGCGACGCGTTCATCGCCGCGCATTATTTAGGACAGCCCGTTGCCTGGCAGACCCGCTTCTTCGACGCGATCGATTGGGGCGCGGGCTCCGTGCTGCAATTCAGCTTTCTGCAACGCGGCTGGCATCGCCATTCCCGGCTCGACAACCCGATCTATGCCTACATCGACATCGAGCAACATCCGGAAACACGCGGCCTGCGCCGCGGCCGGCGGATCGATCTCGAGGGCACGATCAAGGGCGTCGACTTCGTGACCGGGATTACGCTCACGCTCGGCCGGTTCGAGATCCTGCCCGTCAACTTTCTCGACCGCTTCGTCATCAGCTCCGACAGCCGGTACTGACCAGGGCTTGATGGGGCTAGGTTGAATCGATCTCGCGGCAGACTCCTTCACCTCTCCCGCTTGCGGGGGAGGTCGTATCGCATCGCAGATGCGATACGGGTGGGGGCTCTCTCCGCAATGCGACTCGCGGAGAGAGCCCCCACCCCAGCCCTCCCCCGCAAGCGGGAGAGGGGGCGCACCGTCCCTGCGACTACCATTCAATCCAAGCTCATCGCGCCTTGGCGTCTCGCGCCTCAACCCTTGCGTCTCGCCACCGCGCGCCGCGCGGGCGGGGCCGCATAGCGCGCGGCCATCGCGCCCGCTAGCTCCGCCATCTTCTCGCGCAGTTCCTGCGGTTCAATCACCTCGGCCTCGGCGCCGAGGCGCAGCAGCTCGGAGGCGGCGTGCCACACCGTCTTGCCGACCGGCATGGTGGCGACGCGCCAGCCGTCGGGCTCAGGGCCATCGGTAAGCTGCATCCGCGCCTTCACGTAAGGGTGGGCCAGCGCATCGAACAGCTGCAGCCCCAACGGCGACAGCCGCACCGTGGCCTCGTTTGGATGCAGCTCGGCCTCGAGCCGCGCGATCGAGGCGCGCCAGTAGGTGGCGAGATCGAACTCCGCCGGCCGCGCGAACGGTGTCTCCAGCGCGGTGCAATCCAGCACGCGGGCGACGCGGTAGGTGCGCACATTGCCGTCGACCAAGCCGGCGAGGTACCAGCTGCCACCCTTCAGCACGAGGCCGAGCGGCGCCAGGCGCCGGCGCTTCTCGGCCTTCCAGCTCTGGTAGCGGATCTCGATCAGGGTTTCGCGCAGCACGGCGCTTGCGATGGCGCGCAGATGCTTCGGCTCCTCGGTCTCGCCGAACCAGCCCGGCGCGTCGAGATGGAAGCGCTGCTGCATGCCCCGCGCGTTGGGGCGAAGATTCTCCGGCAGCGCCGCCATCAGCTTGGTCTGCGCCGCCGCCATCGCGACATCGAGGCCGAGCGCGGCGGCAGGGCCGGGCAGGCCGGCCATGAACAGCGCCTCGGCCTCGCCCTGCGATAGCCCGTTGAGCCGCACGCGGTAGCCGTCGAGCAGCCGATAGCCGCCCTCGGCGCCGCGGTCGGCATAGACGGGCACGCCGGCAGCCGAGAGCGCATCGATGTCGCGATAGATCGTGCGCACCGAGACCTCGCAGGCCTCGGCCAGTTCGGGCGCGGTGACCTGTCCCCGAGCCTGCAGGGTGGTGAGGATGGAAAACAGCCGGCTCGCGCGCATGGCCAAATTATACCTGACACAAGATGTCAGGTATAGGCGGACATAAGGAGGTCATGCGCCCTGACGGCGCAAGGAGATCCGCTGATGACCACCGCTGCCCCCACCGACCGCGTCACGCTGTATTACTCGCCGCAGAGCCGCGCCACCGGCGCGCGTGTGCTGCTGGAGGAACTCGGCGCGCCCTATGATCTACACATCCTCAACATGAAGGCGGCCGAGCAGCGCAAGGACGCCTATCTCGCGATCAATCCGCTCGGCAAGGTGCCGGCAATCCGCCATGGCGACGCGCTGGTGACCGAGCAGGTCGCGATCTTCATCTATCTCGCCGATCTGTTTCCGCAGGCCGGTCTCACGCCCGCACTCAACGATCCGCGCCGCGGCCCGTATCTGCGCTGGATCGCCTATTACGGCTCGTCGTTCGAGCCGGCCGTGATCGACCATTTCATGAAGCGCGAGCCGGCGCCGATCACGCAGTCGCCCTACGCCGATTACGACACCATGCTGGGCGCGCTCGAGGCGCAGCTGGCAAAGGGGCCCTATCTGCTCGGCGAAGAGATCACGGCGGCCGACATCCTCTGGGGCATCGCGCTCAGCTGGACCATGATGTTCGGCATCGTGCCGAAAAGGGACGTCTTCGTCCGCTATTCCGAACGCATCGCCGCGCGCCCGGCCTTCATCCGGATATCGAAGGCCGACGACGAGATGGCGGCGCAGCATGCAGCCGCCGCCGGAGTGTGATACGGATCGTGCCGATGGCGAAACCGCTGTACAGCACCAACTGCTTCAACACCCTGATCCGCGTCGCCGAGGATTGCCCGGCGCAGCGCGGCGAGGAGCCGCAGCTGCGTGGCGGCCAGCCGACGGTTGCCGTGCTGCAATACCGGATGATCGCCGAAGCGCCCTACAAATACACCTCCGACGACGTGGTGTTCGCCACCTCGTCGGCCGGCCGCGCGCTCGATGCGAAGGCGGCGAAGAAGGCGCGCAGCCTCGCCCGCGAGACGTTCTTCTCGCGCGGCCAGGCCTGCATGCGCGCCTCGCCGCTCGGCAAGCGTTTCGGCTGGGGCGTTCACGCCGACGCCGAGGGCCGCATCGCGATCTACGCCGTCGACAGCAAGCGCTACCAGGTGCTGGCCCGCGACCCTGACATCGCGCAGACGCGCGCGATGCGGTCGAAGCGGACGTGAGGGGACGCTGCTCTCATCCTCCCCTGGAGGGGGAGGATCGACGCGAATGAAATGAGCGGCGAGGTGGGGTGATCTCTCTCCACTCGGCACCGCTCGTGTTGAGAGATCACCCCACCCCGCTGCGCATTCCGCTTTGCTACATGCGCAACGACCCTCCCCCTCCAGGGGAGGGTGAAGCATCGGTGCATCCTCCCAGTCCCGTCATCCCCGCGCAAAGGCGAAACCTTTGTCGCTGGAGGTGCGAGCGCAGCGAGCCTCGAAGGATGAATCGGCCACCAGCCGGGCCGTCGACCCTTCGAGACGTGCGTTCCGCGCTCCTCAGGGTGACGGTACCAATGGCTTGGCGTGCTGCCTCTAAAACCTCGGTGGCCGCTTCTCGGCGAACGCCTTGATGCCTTCCTTAATCTCGTCGCCGCGCATGCTGTCGCGGTGGCGCTGGTCGGCGGCGGCCTCATCCAGCGCGCCGCGAGCGAATTCGTTGATCGCGCGCTTCATGCCGGCCATCGCCTTGGGCGCATTGCCGGCCAGGATCGTGGCAAGCTTGTCGACTTCCTCGTCGAGCAGGTCGAGCGACACCATGGCGGTGAGGTAGCCGATCCGCAACATCTCCGGCGCCGTGATCTTCTGCGCGGTCAGGAACAGCATCCTGGCGTTGTCGACCCCGAGCCTCGTGACGTAGCGCCGGATGCCGCTCTTGTAATAGTGCAGCCCGAGCCGCGCCGCCGGCATGAACATCTCGGCAGTATCGACGCCGATGCGGAAATCGCAGGCGAGCGCGAGGTCGGTCGAGCCGCCATAGACGCCGCCATTGAGCCGGCAGATCGTCGGCACGCAGAGATCCTCGAGCCGGTTGACCACGACCTCGAACGCCGAGCCCGCACTCTGCTGCTCGCTCTCGCTCACCGCGCGCTCGGCGACCGAGTTGAGGTCGTAGCCGGCGGAGAACGCGCGGCCGGTTCCGGTCAGCACCAGCACGCGGATCGCGGGATCGGCCTCGATCCGGTCGAACAGCCTGACGAGCTCGCCGAGATCCTCGGCCTGCAGGCGGTTGAGATGCTTCGGCCGGTTGAGGCGGATCGTGGCGCGGGCGCCGGCGATTTCGAGCACGGGTCCGCTGGCGGTGTCGGCCAACTCGGCCATATCAGTCTCCATCATTGATTCTCGAGTTCGCGCCGCTTCGCCTCGGCGTCAATGGTCTCGGCGAGATCGGGATGCCTTGCCATCAACAGGCGGAAATCGACGAGGTCAAGCACCAACAGCCGGGTCACCTTGCTGGTCGAGACGCTGGCGCCCCGCTTGGCGTTGCCGAGCAGCGCCATCTCGCCGAAGAACGCGCCTTCGCCGAGCTTCACCTTGCGTCCGGGCAGGTCGACCTCCACCTCGCCGGCAGCGACGAAATACATGCAATCGCCATTGGTGTCCTTGCGGATGATCATGGTGCGCGGCGGCAGGTCCATGGTCCGCAGCACCTGGGTGACGTCCGCGATCGCGGCCGGGCCGAGATGCGCGAAGAACGGCACCTTGCTCACGGTTTCCCAGGTTCTCAGAAAATTGTCGCGACGGGTTTCCGCGGCAAAGCCGGTCGCCAGAATACCGGTCCACAGCCCAAACACGCCGAGGCCCGAGATCATCACCATGGCGGCGACCATGCGGCCGAGCGGGGTGATCGGCACCACGTCGCCATAGCCTGTCGTGGTCAGCGTCACCACCGCCCACCACAGCGCCGCCGGCACGCTGCCGAAGGTCTGCGGCTGGACATCCCGCTCCAGGAAGTATTCCGCGACCGAGGCCAGGAACACCACCATCAGGAAGATCACCAGCACGCTGAGCAGCGGGCCGGATTCCACGACGAGCACGCGCCGGAGCTGGCGCAGGCCGGGAATGCCCGGCACCACCTTGAGCACCCAGAGCACGCCGAGCAGCCATGCGGTTTTCGGCTCGGTGCCGGCGAGCAGGGCCAGCGGCACCGCCAGCGCGCCGACCGCATCGACGACGCCTGCGCTTGATAGCGCGTAGAACCAGAGCTTGTCCTGCCGCCGCATGTGCCGCAGCCGCACCAGCCATTCGAACACGAAATAGGCAAGGCAGGCCCACAGCAGCGCATCGACCCAGTGCGGGACCGCGTCATAGGCCGGCGCGACCGTCAGCAGCGTCATCATGGCGACACCGACCGCGACCGCGACATAGGCCGCCGTGGTCATGTTGCGGCCGGCGGTGGCGGAAATGAAGCGCGTCAAGGCCGGAAGGACGATCGGCTTGGACATCGGAACGGAGCTTGCCTGTCGCTGAACTGCTGGAATTGAGGCCCCTGCGAATGGCGGAGCCTGTGTCACAACGTGCCTCTCCCGGTTGAGGCCGTCAACGCGCAGGCGGTGGCGGGATGGTCGCGGCGAAAGTCCCAAATGTTGGACGAATGGCCTAACCATGTTGGCCCGTTTTTGCGCCCGCGAATGTGAGAAATCAGACAAATCGTCGCTTTTTCACCGTATATCAGGGATGCTGGTCAACGATGCGACCTCGGCCGGAATGAAGCGACTAATAGGGCGATCTTGTTCACTTCTTGAGAAATTGGTTGGTTTCCGATGGATACCTCACATCTCGCGGAGCACGCCGGCGCCGCCGGCAGTTTCTTTGCATCGATCTTCGTGGTCGCCACGCTGTCGATGCGGACCATGATCCCGTTGCGCGTCTTCGCCATCCTGACCAACATCATCCTGATCGCGACCGCCGTCCCGACCCATAATTACGCGACGCTGATCCTGCATGCCGTGCTGTTGCCGGTGAACACCTATCGGCTGCACCAGATGCTGCAGCTGGTCCGCAACGTGAAGAAATCGGTCAACAGCGATCTGTCGATGGACTGGCTGAGGCCGTTCACGACCGAGCGCAAATGCACCGCGGGCGAAGTCCTGTTCTACAAGGACGAGAAGGCCGACAGCATGTTCTACATTGTCAGCGGCCGCTTCCGCCTGGTCGAATCCGGCATCGAGCTGCCGGTCGGCGCCCTCGTCGGCGAGTTCGGCATGCTGTCGCCGTCGAACACCCGCACCCAGACGCTGGAGTGCGTCGAAACCGGCATGGTGCTGTCGGTGACCTATGACCAGGTCGAGCAGCTTTACGTTCAGAACCCGGCGTTCGGCTTCTACCTCCTGCGTCTGTTCAGCGCCCGCCTGTTCGAGAATATCTCGACGCTCGAGCAGCGGCTCGCGCAGCACGCCACCCCACAGGTCGCGGAGCCAAAACCTGCATGAGCCCCGCGACGAGTTCTGGAGGCGCCGCAGTGCCGGATGACGACAGTCTGCTGGCTTCGCTTCGTTACCTGTTTGCCGATATCATCGGCGATGAGGACGAGGGGCCGCCGGTGTTGCCCGACGCCTGCCCGGACCACCTCGGGCCCGCGGTCACCGATGCCATCCAGCTGTTGATCGCCTATCAGAGCACGAGCTACGCCCAGCTCTACATCGACCGGCTCAAGCGCTTCGTCGGCCGCCGCGTCGTTGACGACGCCCTGCTTGCCGAGATCGCGCGGCTGATGGCCGAGCGCATGGCCTATGAGGACGCGATCCGCATCGCGCAGCTCAAGCTCGGCGAAGTCAACGCGGCGGGCGGCCTTGCGGCGCGCTCGGCCGACGACGTCAAGAAGCTCCGCTTCGACGAGTTGATCGACGCCCTGCCTGCGATGGTCGCCGATCCGATCCTCGCCGTGCTCGACCAGCTCGGCTGGCGGCGCCGCCGGGTCTCGATCCGCTTCAGCGCCAACACCCGCTTCAGCGTTCGCCGGCTCCGGATCGAGGCCGGCCTGAAGCGCTGGCGGCTGTTCTCGGGGCGCTACGCCAAGGAACGGATCTGGGTCGAGCGCTGGCTGCACATGATCGACCGCAGCCTGACCAAGCAGCCGGGCGCGGCCTCGGCGATTGTGCAGACCGCGACCATGATCCAGGGCTACGGCGATCCCTATCGCCAGGGCATCGCGGACTGGCACGTGATCATCGACGGACTGGTCAAGCCGACCTTCGACGGCGTGCTCGCGCTCCCCGATCTTGCCGCCGCCATCACCGAGGCCCGCGCCGCCATCATGCCCGATCCGCGGCAGGCGTCGCTGAAGCGCAAGATCGCCGAGATTCGCGCCCGGGTGCCGGCGGCGTAGGCCTGCCCACGTCATTGCGAGCGCAGCGAAGCAATCCATCCGTCTCCATGCGCGGAGGCATGGATTGCTTCGTCGCTAACGCTCCTCGCAATGACGGTGGAAATAGCCCTGCACAAGTTGCTTCCCGTCATCCTGAGGTGCGAGCTCTTGCGAGCCTCGAAGGATGCACGGCCACCGGCCGGTGGCCGTCGATCCTTCGAGGGCCGCTGAAGAAGCGGCCACCTCAGGATGACGGGGCTAATGGCAGCGTGTATGCGATGCAACTGCCTTCACCCGTTCGCGGTCTTCACCACCACGAGATTGTCATCGACTGCCGGCGGGTGGCGCTTGAGATGGTCGCGGCGCAGCGCGATCTCGTCTCGGACCAGCTCGTAGCCGAGCTTGAAGGTGTCGAGGCCGTCGCCGGAAACGGTGCCGTCGCGCAAGCCAATCACCGCGCCGCGCAGGATCGCCTCGAGCTCGTCCTGCAATTCGTCGAGATGTTCGGCGCAGGTGGTGTGCTCGACGCGCTCGCCGATGTCGAGGATCCGGCTCGCCAGTTCGCTGGCCTTCTCCGGCGCGACGCGGGTGATCTTGGTGTAGATCGCAGCGAAGATCGAGCCGATGATGCTGAGCGCGGCAACGCCGAGATACATCACGTCGCTGTAGCGATCCATGAACGATTTGGTATCGTCATTGATGTATTCGGCCGCACCCTGATGGGCGACGATGAAGGCGTCCTTGTCGGTCGCCGCCGGCTCGATCTTGGAGGCGAAGCCGTCGTCGAGCGCGAGCTCGGACTTGTTCTCATAGACGATGCGCGCGAGTTCGGCCGCCGTGGTCGTGGACATCGAGGATTGCGCGACCAGCAGCCATTCCAGCCCGATGGTGTCGGCGTCGTCGTCGGGGATCGCCGGCGAGGACGACAGCATGCCGGTCGAGACCGTCTCCTCCGAGATCGCCGGATATTTGCGTGCCAGCGCCTTGGCCTCGTCGATCGCGTTCAAGGTGAAGCCGCCGGCGCGCTTGGCATATTGCTCGTAGGTCTTGTCCTTGATGATCTTCGAGGCATGCTCGATCACGACCACGGCGGCGAAGCCCGAAGCGAACAGTTTGTCGAACGGCGTGTTCGGCGGCGCCTGCTGCACCCGCTGCGCCGCATCCGGGCTGTCGGAAATCTCCAGCGCGCTGCGGACGAAATTGACGCTGTTCTCGCCGTCGCCGACGACTGCGATCTTCTTCCTCTTCAGTTCGGTCAGCGACTTGATCTTCTTGCCGCCGGGGCTCAGCACCAGCACCAAATCATGCTCGAGGATCGCGATGGCGCGGGCGCGCGGCGGCACCTTTGCATCGGTGCGCAGGATCGCAAGCGTTGCGGCGCGGCGATCGAACTGCACCAGCGCCTTGGCGTTGTCGGGGTTCGGCGCGATCTTGAGCCGCAGCCGCGACGAATTGGTCTTCAGCACGGTAGCGAGGCGGGCGGCGAACTTGGCCTCCGGGCCGTTGGCATCGCCGACCGCAAACACCAGCGTTTCCGAATTGCGCAGCCAGACCCGGCCGCCGATCACGGTGATGGCGCTCAAGAACAGCGTCAGCATGGTGAAGATGATGATCTGCGCGCGGTTGCTCTTGGCGACCGGAGGGCGTGGTCGCGGCAGCACCGGCGGAGGCGCGGGGGCTTCGGCACTCATGGCTGATCACCCGTCCGGGACGGCCCGTTGCCGCAACGGCGCGGCGCTGCCCGGCAAATCCGTAAATGACTATAAAAGAAAGAAAATTTCCTGTGCCGCCGACGATATACCTCCCCGGCGGGAATGCAAACCGGCCACCCGCCGTAACCTTAATCCCGGTTCGTCTGCGCCGCGATGCCACATGACCATCGCCACTATCGACGCCAGAACCCAGATGTGATTTTCGGGGGACCGCAGGTGCATTCCGCCGCCGGAGATGTCATAAATGACACAAGCTCCGCTTTGCGGAATTGTGCTGACGGCCTGACCCGGATTTCTTGCAATCACATTCATCGAAGTAAAAGGGCGTCAGCTTGTTGTTTCCTTCCATGTCATCGTCGGTGTCGGTTGGTGCCCTGGTGGGATGGATGTTGCTTCTCACCGCAAAGCACATCATCGCTGACTTCATGCTGCAGAACGCCTGGATGGCGATCGGCAAGGATCAGAAGACCGGCTGGGCCATGCCGCTGCTCGCGCATTGCCTGGTCCATCTCGCGGTCGCGCTGGCGCTGATCTTGGTGGTGGCGCCGCGCTTCTGGTACGTCGCCTTCGTCGACTTCGTGATCCACATCATCGTCGATCGCTGCAAGGGCATCTGCGCCTCGCATTTCGGCGTGACGCTGGAGTCCGGCCATCCCTGGTTCTGGACCCTGATCGGGGTCGACCAGGCGCTGCACCACCTCACCGGATTCGCGCTGTCGATCTACATGGCCGCGAACTAAGCGGCGCGCGGACGCCGCTTCCTACATTTCAGAACATGATCGGGCCGCCAGAGCCGCTTCCATTCCGATGGAATCGGAACAGAGCTCTGGATTCTTGTTTTGACGCGCTCTCCTCACGCGACCGGCATCCGCTTCGCTTGGAAACGCTCCAGCGGCGGGCGGATGTGATTCGCGTGCAACGGGCAAGGGGCCCCGGAGGCGACCGGAGGCCGTGGTTAACCTTTCGTTAGAGGATTGCGCGGCATCTTCCCGATCGAGGGGGATTTGCAAATGTTTTCAAGCCGCGACGCGTTCGAGAACGATGCCTGCCCAGTTGCGGACGACCTGCTCGGCCAGATGTACCGCGCCAATCCGAACGGGCTTACGCTGCTGGTTGCCAATGTCGCGCCCGACGTCAGGGCGATGCTCGCGCTGTTCTGCTATCGCCGCAGCCATCTGCATGCACTCGCACTCGCGATTGCGTCGAGCTGCAGCGAATGGGAGCTGGTCAATTCCGGCGGCCGCGTCGGATCGACGCTGTACGCATTGTCGCGTGAGCCGGCCCGTGCTGCGACCGTGTCGCATGGCGGCCGTAAGCCGATCACGCTGTCGACCAAGCCGCTGTCGAGCTTCGCGCCTGTTGTCGACGACGAGCTCGACGACGAGGACGTCAGCGAGACGGTGACTGTGACGGCTTAAGCATGATCCGGAAAAGTGGAAACCGGTTTTCCCTCGCGACAAACGCGGAACGCGTTTGCGCGGAGATCATGCGCAAATAAAAGAGCCGTGCTCAATCCGGCTGCGTGCTCGGGATGAGCGGCAGCCCGTGCCGGCGCCGCGCCATCGCGCATTCCGCGTCGCCCGGCAGACAGGTTCGGCACACCTCTGGCCGCACCGCATAGACCTCGCAGCGCGTTGCTTCGCCCACCCGGCCTGACAGCGCCGAGCAGCGGTCGCCCTCGCAGCGCATCCCTGATTGCCGCGCGTTGACGAATTGCGGCGGGATCAGATCGAGCTGCGCGTCGTCCTCCACGGTGAAGCGCGGCCAGTTCTCCGAATAGCTGCAGCAGGCGCCGCAGGACTGGCAGGGGCTCGCGTCCGCCGCGTCGATCGCGTTGCCGGTCATCAGGTGTCCCTCGGTGCTTCCCACACCAGGCTGCGCCGCCAGCGCGCCCTGAGCAGGTCGCGCCGTTCCGGATATTTCTCGTCATGATAGATCGCGGTGACCACGCGGTCGGTGCGGAAGCTGCGGAAATCCTTGCGCAGCTCGCACCAGGCGGCGAGCAGCCGTACCGCCTCGTGATAGCCGACCGCGATCGGCCAGATGGTGCGCTCGCTATCGCGGCCATGCTCGTCGCGATAGTTGAGCGTGATCTTCTTGCCTTCGTGGATCTGGCTGCGGGTCCTGACCATGTCGATACGGTCCGGCTCCCGGTTCCAGGCCGAGCGGGCGCGGCTCGCCGGCTCCAGCACGAACGGCCGCAGCCGGTCGGGCACGGTCTCGGCGATCTTGGCCATCAGGTCCTCGGCCGCGCGCGCCAATGCCGGATCGGCATGACCGACCACCCATTGCGCGCCGAGCACGCAGGCCTCGATTTCGTCGGGTGTCAGCATCAAGGGCGGCAGGTCAAAGCCCTTCTCCAGGATATAGCCCATGCCGGCCTCGCCGCGGATCGGCACCCGCTGCTCGATCAGGCTGGCGATGTCGCGATAGATGGTCCGCTTCGATGTCTCGAGTTCGGCTGCGATCGCATCCGCGGTCAAAGGCTTACGGGTGCGGCGGAGCACCTGGATGATCTGAAACAGCCGGTCGGCGCGTCTCATGGCAATTCTCTTGGTCGCTCTCTTGGCGGGTGTCTTGGCAGTGTTTTGGCAGCTGTCTTGACGAGTGTCTTGACGGGTCTCGCAGTGTCTCGGCGGGTCGGCTTTTCGCGCCCCCTGTCACTGCTGCTGACAGCATGTTGGCAGCAGGTGGGGGCTATATCAGGACAACACCTCAAGTGAAGGGAATTTGTCCATGACGAATCTTGATGAACTCGGTTTCCGGCAGGCGCAGAGCTTCGCGCTGGAACAATTGGTCACGGTCTACTCCACCTCCGGTGACCTGCGCTGGGCCCTGGTCGCGCTGGTCGCTCAGTCCATCAGCGCAGCCTGGTCCTACGGGCGGGCACGGCTGGTCAAGTGCGTTCGCGAGGCGGTTCGCCGCCTCGCGCCCGTCGGCCCGCTCGACAGTGAATGCCACTACTGCTGACACCATGCTGGCAGCAGGGGGCGGCTAGCTTCAATTCACGACCACAGGCGATCGGGAGCTTCATATGATTACGCTTTTTGGCTTTGGCACGGGCTTCGGCTTGCCGGAAATCAGCCCCTTCGTGACCAAAACCGAGGTCCAGCTCAAGATGGCCGGGCTCGACTATCGCAAGGAGAAGGCGGTGCCGCCGGCCTCGCCCAAGGGGCAATTGCCCTTCATCGCCGATGACGGCGAAACGATCGCCGATTCGACCTTCATCCGCGCCCATATCGAGGGCAAATACGGTTTCGATTTCGACGCGCCGCTGAGCCTGCAAGCGCGCGCGCAGGCCTGGGCCTTCGAGCGCATGATCGAGCATCACGTCTACTGGGCACTGGTCGGCGCGCGGTGGGTCGACGACACCAATTTCGCCAAAGGGCCCGCGCATTTCTTCGACGGCGCGCCCGATCACCTGCGCGACAAGCTGCGTGAGGACGCCCAGTTCCGCGTCGCAGAGAACTATCTGTTGAGCGGGCTTGGCCGCCACGGCCCCGACGAGGATGTCGATCTCGCGCTGCGCTCGCTGTTTGCGCTGTCGGTGCAGCTCGGCGACAAGCCCTACCTGATGGGCAACGCGCCGTGCGGCACCGACGCCACCGCGTTCGGCGCGCTGGCGGGAATCCTGACGCCGTTCTTCGATTCGCCGCTGCGCGAGCGCACCGAGAAGTTCGACAATCTCACCGCCTATGTCGGCCGGATGATGCAGCAATATTATCCGGAGTTCGCTTGGGCGCCGTTGCAGCAGCAGGCGGCCTAACCGGCTGGGACAGGAGCGGGCTCGCCCTTCAACGCGGCGAGCTCCGCCTCGAGCTCGGCGATGCGCTGGTCGCGCGAGGCGAGCGCGCTAGCCACATCGGCCGCGTCGAACTTCTGCGGGATGTGCTGCGGGCAGTTGGTGTCCCACGCCGCGACCTTGAACAGGATCACCTGCTCGGGCCGCGCGCGATAGCCCTGCGGCATCAGCGAACGGGTCAGCGCCGGATCGTCTTCAACCACCCGCGCCTCGCCCCAGATCTTCACGCGCTGCCGGTACGCGTAATTCATCACGAAGATGTACGCCTTCGGGTTCTCGGAGAGATTGCCCTGGGTGATGAACTGCCGGTTGCCGCTGTAATCGGCGAACGCGATGGTGTGCTTGTCGAGCACCTTGATGAAGCCCTTCGGCCCGCCGCGGTGCTGGATATAGGGCTGACCGCCGGCCGAGGCGGTGGCGAGATAGAAGCTGTTGGTGTTGGCAAGGAAAGCGGCGAGGTTCTCGTCGACCTCGGTTTGCCAGCCGCCATGGGCCTCGACCTCGGCATAGGTCGCGCGCGACCCCTTGCGGGTCTGAATTTCTTTCACCGCCGGGGTGAACCCGACATCGCTCGAATAGCTGCGAACCTCTGACATCTCAGTCTCCCGCCGCGGGCGACAAAGCGGCCGTTCTCGGCCTCTAACATGGGCATTTCCGGATCGTAGGCAATCTGGTGCATTGACACTTCACTGTTGCCGATTATGCAATAGTGCCATGGACCGGATCGACGCCATGCAGGCCTTCGTCGCGGTGGCGGACCTCGAGGGGTTTGCCCCCGCCGCCCGCAAGCTCGGCCTGTCTCCGTCCGCCATCACGCGGCTGATCGCGGCGCTGGAGGAGCGGCTCGGCGCGCGGCTGCTGCAGCGGACCACGCGGCAGGTGACGCTGACCGACGCCGGCTCCCGCTACCTCGAGCGGGCGCGGCGGATCCTTGCCGACGTCGAGGAGGCCGAGGACGCGGTCGAGAGCGAGCGCACCCGCCCCGAAGGCCGCTTGGTGATCTCGGCGCCGTTCGGATTCGGGCGGCTCCATGTCAGCCCGGTCGTGACCGCCTACCTCAAACGCTATCCCGATGTCGGCGTCGACCTGCGGCTGTCGGATCGCCGGATCAACCTGGTCGAGGATGGCGTCGACCTCGCGGTCAGGCTCGGACACCTGCCGGATTCGACGCTGGTGGCGCGGCATGTCGGCCAGATGCGCCGCATCGTGGTGGCCTCGGCCGGCTATCTCAAGCTTCGCGGCGAGCCGAAGCGGCCGGCGGACCTCACCGCCCATGACACGATTCAGTTCGGCGCGATGACCGCGACGCCGGATTGGCGCTTCATGGAGGACGGGCAGGAGATTCGCATCACGCCGACGCCGCGCTTCACCAGCAACAGCTCGGATGCCGCCATCCAGTACGCCGAGCAGGACGGCGGGCTGACCCGGGTGATGGCCTACCAGGCCGCCGAATCGCTCAAGGCGCGGCGGCTCCGAATCGTGCTCGCCGAATTCGAGCAGCCGCCGGTGCCGATCCATGTCGTCTACCCGACATCCCGGCTGCTGTCGGCCAAGGTGCGGACCTTCATCGATCTCATCACCGAGATCACCGACTGGCACTTCGGCTAGCTTCTCGCGAGAGCGATCAGCTCACGGGCGCCTTCTTCGGCACCACGCGGAACGTGCCGCTGGCGCGCGCGATCGTCGCGCCGTCGGCCTTGATCAGGCTCTGCGCGAAGCAGATCGTGCTGCCGGTCTTGATCACATCGCTCTCGATCGCGAGCCACTGCCCGACATTGGCGGAGCCGACGAAATCGACCGTGAGCGAGATCGTCACATACGAGGTGGTCCAGCCGGTCGCCTGGCCGCAACTATAGCCCATCGCGTTGTCGGAGAGTGCCGCGATCAGCCCGCCATGGATCAGGCCGCGGCCGTTGGTGTGCGGCCTCGCCAGCCGCAGGCCGATAATGACGGACCGCTCGGTCTTCTTCGCATAAAGCGGCTCCCAGGGCTCGGTGAGCGGGCTCTTGCGGAACAGCGGCTCGAAGCCTTCGGGGACGTCTTGAGGAATGTCGGGGGCGACTTGCGTATCAGGGGTCATCTGAATCTCGTGCATGGCGTTGCGTTGACGCCATTGAACGCGATGTCGACCGCGGTTTCACCGCCTACAAAGTTTTAAACGGGATTTGCGCAGGTGTTTGAATGTGGCTCCGGCCTGTCGCCACATCTCCCGCTGTCATCGCCCGGCTTGACCGGGCGATCCAGTATTCCAGAGACCGTACGGCATGAATCGAGAAGCCGCAGCGTACTGGATACCCCGCATGCGCGGGGTATGACGGCTGAGGGTGTATGGGCGAGGGTGCTCGACGAAGGAAACAGCGACCTGCCCTAGAACGGCAGCCCCACATAGTTCTCCGACAGCGAGGTCGACGCCGCCTTCGAACTGACGAGGTAGTCGAGCTCGGCGATCTGGATGCGCGCGGCGAATTCGCCCTCGTCGGGGAATTTGTGCAGCATCGAGGTCATCCACCACGAGAACCGCACCGCCTTCCAGACCCGCGCCAGCGCGCGTCCCGAATAGCCGTCGAGGCCATCAGAGGATTTCTCGTCATAATATTCGCGCAGCGCCTGTGACAGATAATGCACGTCGCTGGCCGCAAGGTTCAGCCCCTTGGCGCCGGTCGGCGGCACGATGTGCGAGGCGTCGCCGGCGAGGAACATGCGGCCGAACCGCATCGGTTCGGCGACGAAGCTGCGCAGCGGCGCGATGCTTTTTTCGATCGACGGGCCGGTGATGATCTCGTCGGCGGCCTTCTGGTCGAGGCGCCGCTTCAATTCATCCCAGAACCGCTCGTCCGACCATTGATCGATGTGATCGTCGAGCGGGCACTGCACGTAATAGCGGCTGCGATGGGTCGAGCGCATCGTGCAGAGCGCAAAGCCGCGCGCGTGGTTGTTGTAGATCAGCTCCGGCGAGACCGGCGGCGTCTCCGAGAGGATGCCGAGCCAGCCGAACGGATATACCCGTTCATAGCTGGTGATCGCCGACGCCGGCACGCTGGCGCGGCTGACGCCGTGGAAGCCGTCGCAGCCGGCGATGAAATCGCAGGCGATCTCGTGGCTGACGCCGTCCTTGACGTAGGTGACGCGCGGGTGGTCGGTGTCGAAATCATGCGGTTTGACATCGGCGGCGGAGTAGACCGTTGTCAGGCCGGCCGCCTTGCGGGCGTTCATCAGATCGAGCGTGACCTCGGTCTGGCCGTAGATGGTCACGGTCTTGCCGGTGGCCGCATGCATGTCGATGCGGTGCCGCGCCCCGCCGAACGCCAGCTCGACGCCGTGATGAACCAGGCCTTCCTGGTGCAGCCGGGCGCCGGCGCCGACGCTGTCGAGCAACGACACGGTGCCTTCCTCGAGCAGGCCGGCGCGGATCCGCCCCAGCACATAATCCGGGGTCTGCCGCTCGAGAATGACGTTGTCTACGCCGAAAGTATGAAGTAGTTGCCCAAGCAACAGTCCGGCCGGACCTGCGCCTATGATTGCTACTTTTGTCCGCAACACCTGTTCCTCCCGATCGGATAGGCTTTCAGCAGGCGCCCGCGCCGGGGCGGTCGCCATCAACTTGCCAAGGCAACTATATCATATAACAGTTTTGGCAAGGCGGATTTGCGCGGGACCTGCGTTCGCCGCAGCGCAAGATGCCGGAAGGGCCGGGTGCGACGAGGCGTCCCGGCTGGCGGATTTCGTCTTGAATATCCGTGCGAATTAGATAACATGTTAAGTAATGAGACCGGGCACGAAGCCCGTCCTGGAGAGGAGGAGAGGTGATGAGGAAGAGTTTGTTGGCGCTGCTGATGGCAGCCGCCGCCATCGTGCCGGCCGCAGGTCCTTCGCAGGCGCAGGACAAGACCGTCAATCTCAAAGTGTCGCTCTGGGTGCCGCCGGCGCATCCGCTGGTGCCGGCGACGCAGGCCTGGGCCGCCGATATCGAGAAGGCATCGGGTGGCACCATCAAGGTCACCGTGTTTCCGTCCGAGCAGCTCGGCAAGGCGTTCGACCATTACGACATGGCGCGCGACGGCATCGCCGACGTCACCTATGTCAATCCCGGCTATCAGCCCGGCCGGTTCCCGATCGCGGCCGCGGGCCAGCTTCCGTTCGTGTTCTCGGACGGCAAGAAGGGCACGCTGGCGCTCAACGAGTGGTACCACAAATACGCGCCGACCGAGATGAAGGACACCAAGCTCTGCTTCGCCTTCATCCACGATCCGGGCGCGCTGCACGGCAAGAAGAAGATCGTGCTGCCGAGCGACCTTAGCGGCGTGAAGGTGCGCCCCGCGCAGAGCACCATCGGCGAGATGGTGAAGATGTTCGGCGGCACCAATGTGCAGGCCTCCGCGCCGGAATCGCGCGATGCGATCGAGCGCGGCGTCGCCGACGAGATCACCTTCCCCTGGGGATCGATCTTCCTGTTCGGCATCGACAAGGTGGTGAAGTACCACATGGACGTGCCGCTCTACACGACGGTGTTCACCTACAACATCAACCTCGCCAAATATAATGCGATGTCGGATGCCCAGAAAAAGGTGATCGACGACCACTGCACGCCGGAATGGGCCTCCAAGGTCACCGACCCCTGGACCGAGTTCGAGGCCAATGGCCGCACCAAGATGAAGGCGCTGCAAGGCCATGAGGTCTATCCGCTGAGCCCGGATCAGCTCGCCGAGTGGAAGAAGGCGGTCAAGCCGCTGCGCGACAGCTGGGCCGAGGCCGTGAAGAAGGCCGGCGGCGATGCGGAGAAGATCGAGGCCGATCTGCAGGCTACGCTGAAGAAGTACGAGGCGGGGATCTGATTTGCGCTACCCCTTCACCTCTCCCCGCGTGCGGGGAGAGGTCGGATCGCATCGTCGGATGCGATCCGGGTGAGGGGGTATAGGTCTCACCGCATTCACGACTCGTGGAAGTAGCCCCTCACCCCAACCCTCTCCCCGCAAGAGCGGGGCGAGGGAGCTCATCGAAGCAACGCATGACGCAATCTGCCGAAGTTTCCCAGGACGGCGCGATCACCGGTCCACCCGAGCCGGTGCGCAAGAATTTCATGGACCGCTTCATCGATTCGATCGAATGGGTGGCGGCCTTCTTCGTCGGCGTCGTCGCGCTCAACACCTTCACCGCGGTGTTCATGCGCAAGTTCTTCTCGGTGACGATCCCCGACTACTACAATTTCGGCCAGTTCCTGCTCGGCATCCTGATCTTCTGGGGCATCGCAGCGACGAGCTATCGCGGCACCCACATCACCGTGGATCTGGTCTGGGCCAATGCCTCGCCGCGTTATCAGCGCTGGATCGATATCTTCGCGACGCTGGTGCTGCTGTTCGTGGTGACGGTGCAGACCTACACGCTGGTCGACAAGGTGATCGACACCCGGAACAGCCACATCGTCACCATGGATCTCGGCGTTCCGGTCTGGCCGTTCTTCCTGGTGTCGTGGCTCGGCGACGTCTCCGCGGTGCTGCTGATCGCGATCCGGACCTACCGCCTGATCTTCCATCCGGAAGATATCCATGATGCCAAGATCAAGACCGCGGAGTAGACGGCCATGAGTCTCGATTTGAGTCCAGAGGCCGTCGCCGTCATCGGCTTCGTCTGCCTGTTCGCGCTGATGCTGTTGCGTGTGCCCGTCGGCATGGCGATGGGCCTCGTCGGCATCACCGGCTTTGGCTATCTCACCGGCTTCGCCCCGGCGCTGAAGCTGGTCGGCCAGACCACGATGCGCACGGTGACGGATTATTCCTTCGGCGTGATCCCGATGTTCCTCTTGATGGGCGCCTTCGTGTCGGTTTCGGGCATCAGCCGTGAGCTGTTCCGCGCCGCCAACACCTTCGTCGGCCACTGGAAGGGCGGCCTCGGCATTGCGACCATCGCGGCCTGCGGCGGTTTTGCCGCGATCTCGGGCTCGTCGGTCGCGACCGCCGCGACCTTCTCGGCGGTGGCCTATCCCGAAATGCGCCGCTTCGGCTATCCGCAATCCTTCTCGACCGGCGTGATCGCGGTCGGCGGCACGCTCGGGGCGATGCTGCCGCCATCCACGGTGCTTGCGGTGTACGGCATCATCACCCAGCAGGATATCGGCAAGCTGTTCATCGCGGGTGTGGTGCCGGGCCTGCTCGCGATCCTGATGCACATGATCACGATCGGCATCATCGGCGTGACGCGGCCGGGCTTCCTGCCGGCAGGCAAGAAGGCGTCGTGGCATGAGCGCGCCATGGCTATGCGCGACGTCTGGTCGCCGCTGCTGCTGTTCCTGTTCGTGATCGGCGGCCTCTATGGCGGCTTCTTCGTCCCGACCGAAGCGGGCGCGGTCGGCGCGGTCGGTGCCTTCATCATCGGCATCCTCAGGGGCAAGCTGACCAAGGACGGCATCCTGCAATCGCTGCTGCAGGCAACGCGCACCGCGGCGGCGGTGTTCACCGTGCTGATCGGCGCGCTCTGCTTCGGCTATTTCCTCACCATCACCCAGACGCCGCAGAACGTCACCGAATTCCTCACCGGGCTCGGCATCGGTCCTTACGGCGTGCTGGCGCTGATCCTGATGATGTATCTGGTGCTCGGCTGCCTGATGGACGCGATGGCGATGGTGATCCTCACCGTGCCGATCGTGTTTCCGGTGGTGACCGCGCTCGGCTTCGACCCGATCTGGTTCGGCATCATCATCGTCATGACGGTGGAGCTCGGCCTGATCCACCCGCCGGTCGGCATGAACGTGTTCGTGATCAAGAGCGTGATCAAGGACGTCAACATGTCGACGATCTTCGTCGGCGTACTGCCGTTTGTGATCACCGATTTGATCCGGCTGGTGATCCTGATCCTGTTCCCGCTGCTGGCGACCTGGCTGCCGCAGCGCATGATAGGTTAGGCATGATCCCGGAAAAGTGGGACCCGGTTTTCCGAAAAGGATCATGCCTAAAAATATAGGTTATCCATGGTGCCCGAACTTCAGACCAGGTACGTCTTCACCATCACCGCCAAGATCGCGGAGGTGACCTCCGCCGGCGACATCGGCACCGGCGTCCGCCGCATCATTCCGATCATCGGCGGCGAGGTGACGGGCGCGACCGTCAACGGCAAGGTGCTGCCGTTCGGCGCCGACTTCCAGATCATCCGGCCCAGCGAGCTGATCGAGCTGGAGGCAAAATATGCCTTCGAGACCGACGACGGCGCCGTCGTCTATGTCGAGAACAAGGGCATCCGCTTCGGGCCGGTCGATCTGCTCGAGAAGCTCAAGCGCGGCGAACCGGTCGACCCGAAGCTGATCTACTTCCGCACCGTGCCGAAATTCGAAACCGGCGCCGAAAAGTACCGCTGGCTGATGGAGCACATCTTCATCGGCTCCGCCGCCCGCCACGCCGACCGCGTCGTGATCGACGTGCATCAGGTGTTATAGCTTTCGCCCACTTGTTCGTCCCATCCGCCGAGATTCACAACTGGCGCAACACATTCGGTGTCGTCCTGGCGAAAGCCAGGACCCATTACCCCAAATGTCAGTTGTCGTGCGACACCGGGGCCGCGTTCCCGTTCACAAGCAAATTCGGTGGCTATGGGTCCTGGCTTTCGCCAGGACGACGATCGTTGTGAGGCACCCCACCGTCATCGCACACTTGACCGGGCGATCCAGTACGCCGCGGCTTCTCGATTCAAGCACTGGCGTCTCTGGAATACTGGATCACCCGCTTTCGCGGGTGATGACACCGCGAATGGAATTGGGCCGCGTGCAATGACGGCCGGTTCAGTCAGTCCTTCCATTGTCCCATATTGACTCCGGCGCCAATCGTTATAAAACATAACTATTCTGAATGGGAAACAATAACGCCATGGGAAACGCTGCCGACGCGGGTGATGCCTCGCTGCTCAGGATCGAGATGCGAGGGGCGGTGCTGACCATCGGGCTCAACCGGCCCGCCAAGCGCAATGCGCTGAACGACGGCATCATCCTGGCGCTGCGGGATTGCTTTTCAGCGATTCCCGACACGGTCGGCGCCGTCGTCATCCATGGTGTCGGCGATCACTTCTCGTCCGGCCTCGATCTCTCCGAACTGACCGAGCGTGACGCCACCGAGGGTCTGGTGCATTCCCAGATGTGGCACCGCGTGTTCGACCGCATCCAGTATTGCCGCGTGCCGGTGATCGCCGCGCTGAAGGGCGCGGTGATCGGCGGCGGACTGGAGCTTGCCTGCGCGGCGCATATCCGGGTCGCCGAGCCGTCGGCCTACTTCGCGCTGCCCGAGGGCCAGCGCGGCATCTTCGTCGGCGGCGGCGGATCGGTGCGGCTGCCGCGCCTGATCGGCGTGCCCCGGATGGCGGACATGATGCTGACCGGCCGGGTCTATTCGGCGACCGAGGGCGCGGCCTACGGCTTCTCGCAATATCTCACCGAAGCCGACGGCGCGTTGCCCAAGGCGCTGGAGCTGGCCGAGCGCGTCGCCGCCAATGCGCCGCTGACCAATTTCGCCGTGCTGCAGGCGCTGCCGATGATCGCCGAGGCCAATCCGCAGACCGGCCTCTTGATGGAATCGCTGATGGCGACGGTGGCGCAGAGCGACAAGGAAGCCAAGAAGCGCATCCGCGCCTTCCTGGATCGCAAGACCGCCAAGGTGAAGCCGACATGAACGCCACGCCGTCTGCGTCCGCTGCGAGTGCGCATCCGCTGCGCCCGATTTCGTTCGGCAACCCTGATGTCACCGTCGAGCGCGGCGACGACGGCACGATCTACCTCCGCCCCAAGCTCAATCTCGCCGACTATCCCGTTCGCCTCACCGACCGGCTGCATCACTGGGCGAAAGCCGAGCCGAGCCGGGTGTTCATGGCCGAACGTGCAGCCGGCGGAGGCTGGCGGCAGATCAGCTACGCGCAGTTGTTGGAGACGACCCGACGCATCGCGTCCGCGCTGATCGCGCGCGGGCTGTCGGCCGAGCGACCGATCGTGATCCTGTCAGGCAATTCGATCGATCACGCGCTGATTGCACTCGGCGCACTCTATGCCGGCATTCCGTTCTGTCCGGTGTCGCCGGCCTACTCGCTGGTGTCGCGCGACTACGGCAAGCTCAGCTTCGTCATCAAGCTTTTGACGCCGGGCCTCGTCTTCGTCGACGATGCCGACAAATTCGCCGACGCCCTGCGCGTCAATATCGGCCCCGACGTCGAGATCGCGGCAAGCCGCGGGACCGTGCCCGGCCGCGAGGTGACGCGGCTCGCCGATCTCGTGCCAACGCCGGAAGATCCGCGCCTCGACGCGACCCATGCCGCGATCGGCCCGGATACCATTGCAAAATTCCTGCTGACGTCGGGCTCGACCGGCAATCCCAAGGCCGTCATCAACACCCAGCGCATGATCTGCGCCAACCAGGTGATGCTGCGGGAGACATTGGCGTTCCTGAAGGATGAGCCGCCTGTCATCGTCGACTGGCTGCCGTGGAATCACACGTTTGGCGGCAACCACAATGTCGGGCTGACGCTCTATAACGGCGGTTCGATGTATCTCGATGAGGGCAAGCCGATGCCTGGCGGCATCGAGGAGACCGTGCGTAACCTGCGCGAGATCTCGCCGACGGTCTATTTCAACGTGCCCAAAGGCTATGAATCGCTGCTGCCCTATCTGCGCGACGACGCAGGTCTGCGGGCAAAATTCTTCCACCGGCTGCATGCCATGTTCTTCTCGGGTGCGGCGTTGTCGCCGTTCATCTGGAACAGCCTCGATGCGCTCGCGGTGCAGGAGACGGGCTACCGCGTACCCATGCTGACCGGGCTCGGCGCTACCGAGACCTCGCCGTTCTTCATGTCGGTGCGGCCCGATACCAGCCGCTCCGGCCATGTCGGGCTTCCGGTGTCGGGCAATGATGCGAAGCTGGTCCCGAACAACGGCAAGCTCGAGGTGCGCGCCAAAGGTCCCAACGTGACGCCCGGCTACTGGCGGCAGCCCGAGCTCACCGCCAAGGCGTTCGACGAGGAAGGCTTTTACAAGTTCGGCGATGCGCTGAAGCCGGCCAACGCTGGTGATCTCGCTGCCGGCTTCGATTTCGATGGCCGCATCGCGGAGGATTTCAAGCTGGCGAGCGGCACCTGGGTCAGCGTCGGACCCTTAAGGGCCCGCTTCGTCGGCACCTGCGCGCCGCTGGTGCGCGACGTCGTGATCGCGGGGCTCAACCGCGACGAGCTGGCGGCGATCGTGATCCTCGATCTCGATGGCTGCCGCCTGATCAATCCACAGCTTGCCTCTGGCGACATCGCGGCTGCGGCCAATGACCCGCTGATGCGTGCTGCCTTCCGCGAACGTTTCGCGCGGGTCCTTGCGAGCGCCACCGGTTCGTCGAACCGGATCGCGCGGGCGATCCTGCTCGACACGCCGCTGTCGATCGATCGCGGCGAGGTCACCGACAAGGGCTCGATCAACCAGCGCGCGGTGCTGGAGCATCGCACTGACATCATCGAAGCGCTCTATGCGCCGGTGCCGCCGGCATCGGTGATCAAACTCGTCTGACCATTCAAGGAGAGAATGCCATGCAGTTGAAGGACCAGGCCGCCATCGTCACCGGCGGCGCATCGGGATTGGGCGCGGCGACCGCGCGCCAGCTGGCTGCGCAGGGCGCCAAGGTCGCGGTCTGCGACCTCAACGCCAAGCTCGCCGAGAGCGTCGCCGCCGAGATCGGCGGCATTCCGGTGGTCTGCGACGTTGCCGATGCGGCCGCTGCCGAAGCCGCGGTCGCTGCTGCCGCCAAGGCGCACGGTCCGGCCCGCGTGCTGGTGAACTGTGCCGGCATCGGAGTGGCCAAGCGCGTGATCGGCCGCGAGGGGCCGATGGCGCTGGCCGACTTCGACAAGGTGATCAAGGTCAATCTGATCGGCTCCTTCAACATGCTGCGGCTGGCGACAGCAGATATGGCGAAGCTCGAGCCGCTCGCGACCGGCGAGCGCGGCGTCGTGATCTCGACGGCGTCGGTTGCGGCCTATGACGGCCAGATCGGGCAGGCGGCCTATTCGGCCTCCAAGGGCGGCATCGTCGCGATGACCTTGCCGATCGCGCGCGAGCTTGCGCAATTCGGCATCCGCGTGCTGACCATCGCGCCCGGCCTGTTCATGACGCCCTTGCTGGCCGGCCTGCCGCAGGAGGCGCAGGACTCGCTCGCTGCCGCGATCCCGTTCCCGCGCCGGCTCGGGCAGGCCGACGAGTTCGCCTCGCTGGCGCTGCACATGATCGACAATCCCTATCTGAACGGCGAAGTGGTGCGGCTCGATGCCGCGCTCCGGATGGCGCCACGCTGAAGCATGATCCGGAAGAGCGCAAAACGTCCTTCCGGATCGACCCCGGTCAATCGAGGATAGACCATGTTCGTCAATCGGCGCGACGTGCAGATCCAGTGGGGCGATTGCGACCCCGCTAACATCGTCTACTACCCGCGCTACTTCGCGATGTTCGACGACTCGACCTCGATCATGTTCGAAGCGGCCGGTTGCTCGAAACAGGACCTCGTCCACAAATACGGCCTGGTCGGCATTCCCATGGTCGACACGCGCGCGAAATTCCACATCCCGTCGACCCATGGCGACTGGATCACCATCGAGAGCCGGATCGAGAGCATCAAGCGCTCGAGCTTCGAGGTGGTGCACCGCGTGTTCAAGGGCGAGGCATTGGCGATCGAGGCATTCGAGACAAGGGTGCTGGTCGGCCGCCACCCGGACGATCCCGCCAGGCTGAAATCGGCGCCATTTCCGCAGGAGGTCATCGACCGCTTCCTGAAGGGCTGACTTGCAGCCCCTCATGACCTAAAGAAGGGGCTGAATTGGCCCGCAAAACTGGTTTAAACCCAAAAAACATATCCGCAGGGAGGAATGAATGAGGAAGGCCACTCTCGCCGCAGCAGCGCTCGCAGCTGTTTTCGCGCTGCCGGGCGCGTCCGCGCAGGCGCAGACCAATGAAATCACCATCGGCATCTCGATCTCGACCACCGGCCCCGCCGCGGCGCTCGGCATTCCCGAGCGCAACGCGCTCGATTTCGTGCCGAAGGAGATCGGCGGCGTGCCGCTGAAGCTGATCGTGCTCGACGACGCCGGCGATCCGACGGCTGCGACCACCAACACGCGGCGCTTCGTCACCGAGTCCAAGGCCGACATCATCATGGGCTCCTGCATCACGCCGACGACGATCGCAGTGTCGACGGTCGCCAACGAGGCCGGCATCCCGCATCTCGGCCTCGCGCCGTTCCCGATCAATGAGGCCCGCGCAAAGTGGTCGGTCGACCTGCCGCAGTCGATTCCGATCATGGGCAAGGTGCTCTACGAGCACATGAAGGCGCACAACATCAAGACCGTCGGCTATATCGGCTATTCGGATTCCTACGGCGATCTCTGGGTCAACGACTTCAAGGCCCAGGCCGTGCCGATGGGCCTGACCATGACCGATGAGGAGCGCTTCGCGCGTCCGGATACGTCGGTCGCGGGCCAGGTGCTGAAGCTCGTCGCCGCCAATCCCGACGCCATCCTGGTCGGCGCCTCCGGCACCGCCGCGGCGCTGCCGCAGACCGCGCTGCGCGAGCGCGGCTATAAGGGCCTGATCTACCAGACCCACGGTGCCGCCACGATGGACTTCATCCGCATCGCGGGCGCATCCGCGGAAGGCGTCATCATGTCGGCGGGCCCGGTGATGTCGCCGGAAACCCAAGCCGACAGCGCGTTGACCAAGAAGCCGGGCCTGACGCTGAACGCGGCCTATGAAGCCAAGTACGGCGCCAACAGCCGCAGCCAGTTCGCCGGCCATTCCTTCGACGCCTTCGAGGTGCTGAAGCGCATCATCCCGACGGCGCTGAAGACCGCCAAGCCCGGCACGCCGGAATTCCGCGAGGCGATCCGCCAGGCGTTCATCTCCGAGAAGGAGATCGTCGCAAGCCAGGGCGTCTACAACTGGACCGAAAAGGACCGCTACGGCCTCGACGACCGCTCGCGCATCCTGCTCACGGTCAAGGACGGCAAATACGTCCCGGCGATGTGAGCTGGTCGCGATCTGCGGAAACGAAGAGCCGGTCCCGATGAGGGGCCGGCTTTTTCTTGACCCTCCCCTCGAGAGTCATCTCATCTGAAATTGCGTAAGGTGGGCACGTTGCGCGGGCTCCCTCCCACGCAACCGGGGTCTACCCCGGTTGCGCATAGTTGATTTGCGCAAGTCGGGCAGGCCCGACTTGCGATGGGGGAGGGGTGGGGAGAGGGGTAAGCCCCGGGCAGGATGATCGACGGGATCGTCGCTATCGCAATCTCGTTCGCGCGTAGTTGAAACGCAACTGCGAGAGCATGCCGTGTGGTACCCCTCTCCCTAACCCTCCCCCGCAAGGGGGGAGGGAACCCTACAGCCGGTGATTCCCTCACATTGACCCGGTTGGCGATCCATCCGCGTACGTACCATCTGCCCTAGATCGCGCTCTCGCCTTCGAGCTGGAAGCCGAGATAGCTCGCGGCGACGCCCTTGTTGGCGGCGATGTCCCTGGCCGAGCCGCTAAGCACGAACTCGCCGAGCTCCATCACATAGGCGCGGTCGGCGATCTGCAGCGCGGCCTGGGCGTTCTGCTCGACCAGCAGCACCGAGACGCCGGCTGCGCGGAGCTCGCCGACGATGCGGAAGATGTCGGCGACGATGATCGGGGCGAGACCGAGGCTCGGCTCGTCCAGCATCAGCAATTTCGGCGCGCCCATCAGCGCGCGGCCCATCGCCAGCATCTGCTGCTCGCCGCCGGACAGCGTGCCGGCGAGTTGCTTGCGCCGCTCCTTGAGCCGCGGAAACAGCGTGTAGACCCGCTCCAGCGAGGTTGCCGCGGTTGCCTTCGCGATCCGGAAGGCGCCGAGCTCGAGATTGTCCTCGACATTCATGGTGCCGAACAATTCGCGATGCTCGGGCACCAGGCTCAGGCCCGTGGCGACGCGGTCCTCGATGTCGAGCGGCGCCATGTCGACGCCGGCGAAGGTGGTGCGGCCCCGCAGCGGCAGCACGCCCATGATGGCGTTGAGCAGCGTGGTCTTGCCGGCGCCGTTGGCGCCGATGATGGTGACGATCTCGTTCTCTGCAACGTCGAGCGAGACGCCGCGCACGGCCTCGACCTTGCCGTAGGCGATATGGACGTCGGCAACCGTCAGCAGCGCACTCATGCGGCGGCTCCGAGATAGGCCTTGATCACGTCGGGGTTACGCTTGATCGCGGCCGGCGTGCCCTCGGCGATCTTGGTGCCGAAATCCAGCACCACGATGCGGTCGGCGAGATCCATCACGAACCCCATGTCGTGCTCGACCAGCAGCACCGACATGCCGCCGTCGCGCAATTGCCGGAGCAGCGCGGCCAGCCGCTGCTTCTCCATGTGGCGCAACCCGGCCGCCGGCTCGTCCAGCAACAGCAGCATCGGATCGACGCACAGCGCACGCGCGATCTCGACGATGCGCTGCTGCCCGAGCGACAGCGAGCCCGCGAGCTGGTCGATCTGCTCGGACAGGCCGACGCGTTCGATCTGCCGCGCGGCTTCGGCCAGCAACCTCGCCTCGTCAGCGCGGTCGAGCCGCAGCATGCTGGAGATCGCCCCGGAATTGCCGCGCAGATGCGCGCCGATCGCGACGTTCTCCAGCACGGTCATGTCCGGCACCAGCTTGACGTGCTGGAACGTGCGGGCGACGCCGAGCTTGACCACCTCCTGGGGCGGCGCGTTCTCGACCTCCTTGCCCTGCACGAAGATCTTGCCGCCGGTTGCGCCCAGGACGCCGGTGATCAGGTTGAAGGTCGTGCTCTTGCCGGCGCCATTCGGGCCGATCAGCGCGACGATCTCGCGGGCGTTGACGTCGAACGAGACATCGTTCACCGCAAGCACGCCGCCGAACTGCTTGCGCGCCTTGTCGATGTGCAGCAGGACCGGAGACGTCCCCGCCGCCCGCTCGCGGTGCTCCAGCTTGACCGACGTGTCGGGCGTCTTGCGGGTCGGCTTGAACGGCAGGTGCGACATCAGCCAGGGCCAAACGCCCTGCGGCGCGAGCTGCAACAGCAGCACCAGCATGATGCCGAACACGATGGTCTCGAGCTGGCTCTGGCCGCCGAAGATGTAGGGCAGGTAGCTTTGCAGCACCTCTTTCAGGATCACGACGATGCCGGCGCCGAGCACACCGCCCCAGACGTAACCGGCGCCGCCGACGACGGCGATGAACAGATATTCGATGCCGGCCTGTGCGCCGAACGGCGTCGGGTTGGCGGCGCGCTGGAAGTGCGCGTAGAGCCAGCCGGACAGGCCGGCCAGCACCGCGGCATAGATGAACACCAGCAGCTTGGCGCGCGGCGTCTGCACGCCGAACGCCTCGGCCGCGATATGGCCACGCCGCAACGCGCGGATGGCGCGCCCGGTGCGGGAATCCAAGAGGTTCATGGTCAGGAGCGCGGAGAGCAGCACTGCGACCCAGATCGCGTAATAGATCGTGTCCGGGCTCAGCATCTTGAACGAGCCGATCGAGAGCGGCGGAATGCCCGAAATGCCGTCGTTGCGGCCGAGGAATTCCAGCTTGCTGAACAGGTAGAACAGGCCGATGCCCCAGGCGATGGTGCCGAGCGGCAGGTAATGGCCAGACAGCCGCACCGTGACGATGCCGAGCAGCACCGCGGCAATGCCGCTGACCACGAGCGAAGCCGGCAGCGTCAGCCACGGCGAGACGCCGTAGGCGGTGGTCAACACCGCCGTGGTGTAGGCGCCGAAGCCGCAGAACGCGGCCTGTCCGAACGAGGTGAGGCCGCCGACGCCGGTGAGCAGCACCAGCCCCATCGCGACCAGCGCGGCGAGGCCGATATTGTCGAGCAGCACGATCCAGAACGGCGGAATGCCCGGCAGCAGCGGGATTACCGCCATCACGAACGCGAAGATGATGAGAGGGAGCCGCTGCGTCATCGCGCTCAATCCTTCTCTTCCTCAACCTGGGGCGCTGCGAGCGAGCGCAGCACCAGGACGGGAAGGATCAGCGTGAACACGATGACTTCCTTGAAATTACTGGCGTAGAACGACGAGAAGGCCTCGACGATGCCGACCACGATGGCCGCGACCGCGGTCAGGGGATAGCTGACCAGGCCGCCGATGATGGCAGCGATAAAACCCTTCAGGCCGATCAAAAAGCCGGTGTCGTAATAGAGCGTCGTGATCGGCACGATCAGGATGCCGGAAATCGCGCCGATCAAAGAGGCGAGCAGGAATGCGATCTGGCCCGACAGCGTGGTGCGGATGCCGACCAGACGGGCGCCGAGGCGATTGACCGCGGTGGCGCGCAGCGCCTTGCCGGTCTTGGTGTAGCCGAAGAACAGCCACAGCCCCACGATGAAGCCGACCGTCAGGGCATACACAGCAAGGCTCTGGCCGGTGAAGCGCAGCGGACCCACGGTCACCGCGGCGCTCGACAGCGCCGGGGCGCGCAGGCCTTCGGCGCCGAAGAACACCAAGCCTAAGCCTTGCAGCGCCAGATGGCAGCCGACCGAGGCGATCAGGAGCACCAGCACGGAGGTGTGCGCGATCGGCTGGAAGGCGATGCGGTAGAGAAACAGCCCGATCGCCGCCACGATCAAGAGGGCCAGCGCAATGTTGACGGCAATTGGCGTATGGGGACCAACCAGCGCATAGACGAGGCCGAGCAGCGCTGCGGGAAAGACGATATTGAGCGCGACCGAGCGCAGCACCAGCCGGGCATGCAGCGCCTTGCGGGCGAAGAACAGATCGAGCGCGAACGCGACAAGGCCCATCGCGACGGCAAGGCGCACGGTGCCGGGCACATGGCCGGTCGCCAGCATGGCGTAGCTCAACGCGCCATAGGTGACGAATTCGCCCTGCGGGATCAGGATCACCCGCGTCACCGCGAACACCAGCACCAGGGCCAGCCCGAGCAGTGCGTAGATCGCGCCATTGGTGATGCCGTCCTGCAGCAGGAACAGCATGATCGTTGTGTTCAAGGCCGAGCGCTCCCCCTCAAGCGTCGGACCGCCGCAGCCGGCTGTGCCGGTCGGGTCGGCCGATATCGGCTGTTGATAGCCGTCGATATTTGATATGGTGCATAACGATTATTAGATATAATCTCAAGGTCCCCGAGCGTCCCGCGGGGTTTTTTGTACCGGGATTGCGAGCCTGGAGCGATGACTGTTTCCAAAACCGCCTCCGATGCCGTCAGATCGTCGCGGGCCCTGCGCAGGGAACCGGTCGATCCTGCCGGTGACGACAGCATGCTGCAACTGGGCGAACTGTCCGGACTGCTCGGCTATTCGTTGAAGCGTGCGCAGCTCAAGGTGTTCGAGGACTTCCTGCGCTGCGTCGCGCCGCTGCAGCTGACGCCGGCGCAGTTTTCGGTGCTGCTGCTGCTCGACAAGAATCCAGGCCGCAACCAGACCGAGATCGCCAACACGCTCGGCATCCTCAGGCCGAATTTCGTCGCCATGCTCGACGCGCTGGAGAGCCGCGACCTTTGCGCGCGGATGCGTTCCACCAATGACCGGCGCTCCCACATCCTCGTCCTGACCGACAAGGGCCGTGCCGTGCTGGCGCGCGCCAAGAAGCTGGTTGCCAACAAGCACGAGGCGCGGCTGATCGAGGTGCTCGGCCCGGCCAACCACGCCGCGTTGCTGGAGATGCTGGCGAAGCTCGCGCAGGAGTTTTGATACGTCGTCATTCCCCGGTGCGCAATCGCGCACCTGAGGGCTCGCGAAGCGAGAGCCCGGAATCCATTGCGCCGCAAGCTTCGCGGCTGAATGGATTCCGGGCTCAGCCCTTCGGGCTGCCCCGGAATGACGCGTGGATCAATCCACCAAAATCACGCGCACATCGTTGACGTTGGTCAGCGTCGGTCCCGTCAGTAGCAAATCCCCGGTCTGCGCGAAGAAGCCCGTGGCGTCATTGTTCTCAAGATAGGCCCCGGGATCGAGGCCGAGCGACTTCATCTTCGCGAATGTCGCCTGATCGATCACGGCCCCGGCGGGGTCGGTCGCGCTGCCGGCGCCGCCATCGGCACCGTCGGTGTCGGCGGCGAGCGCCGAGATGTCGGGCGTGTCCTTGAGCAGGTCGGCCAGCGCCAGCGCGTATTCCTGGTTGGGGCCGCCGCGGCCGTTGCCGCGCACCGTCACCGTGAGCTCGCCGCCGGAGATGATCGCGACGCGCTTGCCCTCGCTGCGGGCCTTCAGTGCGAGCCGCGCGTGCCCGGCCGCGACGTCGCGGGCTTCGCCTTCGAGATCGGCACCGAGCGCGATGGTCTCGTAGCCGGCGTCCTGCGCGACCTTCACCGCGGCGTCGATCGAGGCCTTGGGCTTTGCCAGCAGCTCGAACGTCGCGCGCGCAAAGGCGGGATCGCCCGGCTTGCAGCTCTCATTCCTGGGATCGTCGAGCGCGCGGCGGACCGCGTCATCGACGAAGAGGTTGTACTTCGCGACCAGCGCGCGGGCATCCGCGAGCGTGGTCGGATCCGGCACCGTCGGCCCCGAGGCGATCGCGGAGGGATCGTCATGCGGCACGTCTGATATCGCCAGCGTGACGATCTCGGCGGCGTGCTGGCCGGCACGTGCCAGCCGCCCCCCTTTGATGCGCGACAGATGCTTGCGGACGATGTTCATCTCGCCGATCGGCGCGCCGGAGCGCAGCAGCGCGCGGTTGACCTGCTGCTTCTGGGCAAAGCTCACGCCCTCGACGGGTGCGATCCAGTTCGCCGAGCCGCCGCCGGTCAGCAGCACCAGCAGGAGATCGTCGGGCGTGGCTTCCGCCGCCAGCCGCAGCGTATCGTCGGCCGCGCGCAAGCCGGCTTCATCGGGCACCGGGTGGCCGGCCTCGACCACCTTGATGCGACGGGTCGGCACGCCATGGCCGTGGCGCGTGGTGGCGATGCCGACCAGCCGCGACGGTACGAGGCCGAGCGTGTCGAGATAGTGCCGTTCCGCCGCCGCGGCCATGGCGCCAGCGCCCTTGCCGGCAGCGAGGCAGATCACGCGTCCCTTCGGCGCCGGCCGCAGCCGCGATGCCAGCACGACATCGGGATGCGCAGCCGCCACCGCGGCATCGAAGATCGAACGCAGGAAGGGACGACGGTCGGTCATGGCTATACCTTCGCGAGAGCCGGAACGTGGGTAGGCTGGCATGCTCTGTTCCCTCTCCCGCTTGCGGGGGAGGGTTAGGGTGGGGGTGCTGCCACGAGTCGTATTGCGGAGAAAGCCCCCACCCGGATCGCATCTTTGATGCGATCCGACCTCCCCCGCAAGCGGGAGAGGTAAGGGAAGATCGCGACCGCTTCGATCGAAGCAATACCCGTCCCGGCTTTAGTTTCCGCCGACTTCGCCGCTGATGACGTCGCCGAACAACTGCCAGCGCTCGCCCTTGAACTGCATCAGCTGCAATTGCTCGATCGGCTGGAAGTCGGCAGGCCCGGTCGACAGCGTCACGCCTGGCAGCAGGCCGCCCTGCGCAAACTGCTTCAGGCTTGCCGCCTGCTTCATCACATTGGCGCGGGTGAGGTCGTCGCCGCAGCGGCGCAGCACCTCGACCATGGTGGTTGCCATGTTGTAGCCGGTCATCGCCGAGGCATCGGCGCGGTTGGTGTCGGGCATGTACTTGGCGAGCAGGTCGTCGAACGCCTTCATGCCGGCGTCGTCCTTCCACTGCGGATCGCTGGCGTCCTTGGCGTAGGCCGCCGAGATCACGCCCTGCGCGTTGTCGAGGCCCGCGGGGCGCATCACCGTCGCGGTGGAGGCCGAGACGTTGGAGACGATCGTCACCGGCTTCCAGTTCATCTCGCCGAGCTTCTTGATTGCCTGGGCGCCGAATTTCGGCGTGGTGAAGAAGATGATGACGTCGGGATTGGCGGATTTCAGCCGCACCACATGGGAATCGATGGTGGGCTCGGCAACCTCGTAGCTCTCCTTGGCGGCGATCCGCGCCGGATCGCTGGCGAAGCCGTCTTCCAGGCCCTTCAGGTAGTCCTTGCCCATGTCGTCGTTCTGGTAGAGCACCGCGACCTTGGCGGCGGGCTTCTCCTTGAGCAGATATTTTGCGTAGATCCGCGACTCGCTCTGGTAGCTCGGCAGCCAGCCCATGGTCCATGGGAACGCCTTCGGATCGTTCCACTTGGTGGCGCCGGTGGCGACGAACAGCTGCGGCACCTTCTTGGCGTTGAGATATTTCTGGATCGCGGTGTTGGAGGCGGTGCCGAGCGTGCCGAACAGGAACAGCACCTCGTCGCTCTCGACCAGCTTGCGGGCCTGCTCGACCGCCTTCGGCGGCGAATAGGCGTCGTCATAGGAGATGAAATTGATCTTGCGGCCGTTGATGCCGCCATCGTCGTTGACCTTCTTGAACACCGCGGTCATCGCCTTGCCGACCACGCCATAGGCCGACGCCGGGCCGCTATAGGGCACGATGTTGCCGATCTTGATCTCGGTATCGGTCGCACCGGTGTCGTATTTCTTCTGCGCCCACGCGGCATTGCCGGTCACGGCGGCGACGGCGAGGCCGAGCAGGGCGGTTGCAATAAGGTGGCGGATCGGCTTCGGCATTTCCCGAAAACTCCTTGTTGTTGCCGGCGCGCGAGGGCGCCGGGTTCTCTTCGGTTCTTGCCGGTTTTCCTAGCGCATTGCCGGGCAAAGTGTAAGCAGGCATCGCCCGGGCCGGTCGGCCCATGGTGAATGAAAAGCCCCCTGCGACGGTATCGCAGGGGGCCAATGTCAGTCGATTGTCGGCAGGAAATCAGCCGCCGACGTCGGCGCTGATGACGTCGCCGAACAGTTCCCATTTCTCGCCCTTGAACTTCATCAGCTGCAACTGGCTGATCGGGGCGAAATCATTCGCGGCGGTGTTGATCTTGATGCCGGGCAGCAGCACTTCGGTGCGGAAGTCCTGCAGGCTCGCCGCCTGCTTCATGATGTTTTCGCGGGTGAGGTTGTCGCCGCACTGCTTGAGCACCTGGACCAGCGTCTGCGCCACGCCGAAGCCGACCACGGTGCCGCCGTCGAGCTTGTCGCCCTCGGGGAAGTCCTTGGCCATGAAAGCGTAGAATTCCTTCATGCCGGGATCATTGTCCCATTGCTTGTCGGAAGCGTCCTTCAGGTAGGCGGCGGAGATGATGTCCTGCGCATTCTCGAAGCCGGCCGGTTTGATCACGCTGCCGACCGAGGCCGACACGTTGTTGAGGAAGTGGGTCGGCTTCCAGCCGATCTCGGCGACCTTCTTGATCGCCTGCGCGGCGAATTTCGGCGTCGCGATGTCGATGAAGACGTCGGCGTTGCTGGACTTCAGCTTGACGATGTTGCTGTCGATGGTCGGCTGGGAAGTCTCGAAGCTCTCTTCGGCGACGATCATGCTGGCGGCCTTCTGGCCGAGGCCGTCCTTCAGACCCTTCAGATAGTCCTTGCCGTAATCGTCATTCTGGAACAGCACCGCGATCTTGGCGTTCGGCATGTTCTTCAGGATGTACTTTGCGTAGATCTGGGTCTCGCTCTGGTAGTTGGGCTGCCAGCCCATGGTCCAGGGAAAGTCCTTCGGATCGTTCCACTTGGTGGCGCCGGTGGCGACGAACAGCTGCGGCACCTTCTTGGAGTTCATGTATTTCTGGATCGCCGAGTTCGACGGCGTGCCGAGCGAGTTGAAGATCAGCAGCACCTCGTCGCTTTCCACCAGCTTGCGGGCCTGCTCCACGGCTTTCGGTGGCGAGTAGGCGTCATCATAGGAGATGAAGTTGATCTTGCGGCCGTTGATGCCGCCGGCATCGTTGATCTTCTTGAAATAGGCGGCCTCGGTGCGGCCGATGATGCCGTAGGCGGAGGCGGGTCCGCTGTAGGGCATGATGTTGCCGATCTTGATCTCGGTGTCGCTGGCGCCGGTGTCGTATTTCTTCTGGGCAAGCGCAGCGCTGCTGGATGTCGCGATGAGCGCGAGCGCGGCGCCGAGGACCGCAAGTCTTCTGGTGGCGGACATCTATGTCTCTCTCCCTGTTGTCAGACGATGTGTCGCGGCCCTCTTGTTTCGAGGGCTCTGTTATTTGGCTGCAATGACTAGCATTTCAGGCGGCCCGCCTCAATGGAAAGCCCCTGCGACAACGCCGCAGGGGCTCTCGTCTTTAGTCGACAATTCCGGGTTAGCCGCCGACGTCGCCGCTCAAAATGTCGCCAAAGCGCTCCCAGGTCTGGCCCTTGAAGCGGATCAATTGCAGTTGCGAGAGCGGCGCGAAATCGGTCGCCGAGGTGTTGACCTTGATACCCGGCAACAGGCCGCCGGGTTCGTAATCGCGAATGCTGGCCGCCTGCTTCATGACGTTCGCGCGGGTCAGGTCGTCGCCGCACGCCTTGAGCACATGCGCCAGGCCCTGCGAGACGATGTAGGCGTACATCACGGAGGCATCGGCGCGGTTCGCTTCCGGATAGTATTTATCGAGGAACTCGTTCCAGGCGATCATTGCCTTGTCGGTCTTCCACTGTGGGTCGGTCGGGTCCTTGAAATATTGCGACGAGATGATGTCCTGGGCGTTCTCGAAGCCCGCGGGCTTGATCACACTGCCGATCGATCCGGAGACGTTGTTGAGGAAATGCAGCGGATGCCAGTTGAGTTCGGCGTTCTTCTTGATCGCCTGCGCCGCGAATTTCGGCGTTGTGATGTTGAAGAACACGTCGGCGCCGGTGGCCTTGAGCCTGACGATGTGGGAGTCGATGGTCGGCTCCGTCACCTCGTAGCTGTCCTCGGCGACGATCATCGACGCTGCCTTGGCGCCGAGCCCGTCCTTGAAGCCCTTCAGATAGTCCTTGCCGTAATCGTCGTTCTGGTAGAGCACCGCGATCTTGGCGTCGGGCTTGTTCTTCAGGATGTACTTTGCGTAGATGATGGACTCGCTCTGGTAGTTGGGCTGCCAGCCCATCGTCCAGGGAAATTCCCTCGGGTCGTTCCACTTGGTGGCGCCGGTGGCGACGAACAGCTGCGGCACCTTCTTCTGGTTCATGTATTTCTGGATCGCCGAGTTCGGCGGCGTGCCGAGCGAATTGAAGATCAGCAGCACCTCGTCGCTCTCGACGAGCTTGCGCGCCTGCTCGACGGTTTTCGGTGGCGTGTAGGCGTCGTCATAGCTGATGAAGGTGATCTTGCGGCCGTTGATGCCGCCCTCGGCGTTGATCTTACGGAAATAGGCCTCCTCGGTCTTGCCGATCACGCCATAGGCGGACGCCGCTCCGCTGTAGGGCATGATGTTGCCGATCTTGATTTCGCTGTCGGAGGCACCGATGTCGTATTTCTTCTGCGCGGCTGAGGGGCTCGCGGTCGCCGCGAGCAATGCGAGGGCAGCCGAAAAGGCCCCCAACCGCAAACGGATAGCAGGCATTTTGATCTCCCTTGGATCACGGTGAATGTGTCACGATTTTTGGAGTGGGAGCACTTTGCGGCTCCTTTCGGCATTGAATACCTTTCGTCAGGTGCCAGCAACAGAAAGCCCCCCGCGGCGCTGCCGCGGAAGGCGTCATTTAGTCGAACGTGTTGCGAGGAAAGCCGGTGCCGCACAAGCGCTTCGCGACACACGCGAAGCGTTTGCGATGGAGGTGGTGCGTCGTCCTAGTTGCTGAGCCCGCTCGAGATGATGTCGCCGAACAGCTCCCACTTCTCGCCCTTGAAGCGCATCAGCTGCAACTGCTTGATCGGCGCGAAGTCGGTGGCCGAGGTGTTGATGCTGATGCCCGGCAGCAGCGTGCCGGGGACATAATCCTGCAGGCTCGCGGCCTGCTTCATGATGTTGGCGCGGGTGAGATCGTCACCGCACATCTCCAGCACCTGCGCCATGGTCTGCGCGGCGGCGTAACCGTAGGAGGTGGCGCCGTCGAGCTTGTTGGCGTCGGGATAGTCCTTCTTGAGGAAGGCAAGGAATTTCTCCATGCCCGGATCCTTGTCCCATTGCGGATCGGCGCCGTCCTTGAGGTAGGACGCCGACAGGATACCCTGCGAATTCTCGAAGCCGGCCGGCTGCATGACGCCGCCGACCGAGGCTGAGACATTGGCGACGAACTGCAACGGCGTCCACGCGATCTCGGCGGCCTTCTTGATTGCCTGCGCCGCGAATTTCGGTGACGTGACACTGATGAAGGTGTCGGCGCCGGCGGCTTTCAGCTTGACGATGTGATTGTCGATCGCAGGCTCCGACGTCTCGTAAGCTTCTTCGGCGACGATCATCGAGGCCCTGTCGCCGAAGGCATCCTTCAGGCCCTTGAGGTAGTCCTTGCCGAAATCGTCGTTCTGGTAAAGCAGCGCAACCTTGGCATCGGGTTTGTGCTTCATGATGTATTTTGCGTAGACCCGCGCCTCGTCCTGGTAGGACGGCTGCCAGCCCATGGTCCAGGGATAGTTCTTGGGGTCGTTCCACTTGGAGCCGCCGGAACCGACGAACAGTTGGGGCACCTGCTTCTCGTTCATGTACTTCCGGATCGAAGCGTTGGTTGCTGTACCAACCGAGCCGAACACCAGCAGGACCTCGTCGTCCTCGACCAGCTTGCGGGTTTGCTCCACCGTCTTGGCCGGCGAGTAGCTGTCGTCATAGGAGATGAACGTGATCTTGCGGCCGTGGATGCCGCCGGACTCGTTGATCATCTTGAAGTAGGCCGCCTCGGTCCTGCCGATCACGCCATAGGCCGAGGCGGGGCCGCTGTAGGGCGCGGTGTTGCCGATCTTGATCTCGGTGTCGCTGGCCCCGGTGTCGTATTTCTTCTGCGCCAGCGCGACATTGCAGCTCGTCAGGATCAGAGCCAATGCGGACAGGAGCGCCGTCAGGGACGGACGTGCGGCAGTCATGGTTTCCCCACCTCGAGTTCTTAGTTTGCAGTATTCAATACCATCGGCGCGGGGCGTCAACAAAAAGCCCCCGCGACTGTGATCGCGGAGGCTGTTGTTTTATTCCCGCAGTGCAACGTCACTCAGAGGGGACGTCGCCGGAAATGATGTCACCGAACAGTTCCCACTTCTGACCCTTGAAGCGCTGCATCTGCAGCTGGGCGATCGGGGCGAAGTCGGTGGCCGAGGTGTTGATCTTGACGCCGGGCAGCAGGGTGTCCGGCGTAAAGTCCTTCAGGCTCGCCGCCTGCTTCATGACATTGGCGCGGGTCAGATCGTCGCCGCACATTTCCAGCACCTTGGCGAGCGTCTGCGCGGCGCCATAGCCGTAGACATAGCCGCCGTCGGTCTTGTCGGCGCCCGGCATGTACTTGTCGAGAAACTCGGACCACTTCTTCATGCCGGGGTCGTTGTTCCACTGCGAGTCGGCGCCGTCCTTGGCGTAGGCCGCCGACAGCACGCCCTGGGCGTTGTCGAAGCCGGCAGGCTGCATCACGCTGCCGACCGAGGCCGACACGTTGGTGATGATCTGCAGCGGCTTCCAGCCGAGCTCGGCGGTCTTCTTGATGGTCTGCGCGCCGAACTTCGGCGTGGTGTAGATCAGCAGCACGTCGGGATTGGCGGCCTTGATCTTGACGATGTGGCCGTCGATCGACGGCTCCGATACCTCATAGCTCTCCTCCATGATGATGCTGGAGGCCGCCTTGGCGCCAAAACCGTCCTTGGTGCCCTTGAGGTAGTCTTTGCCGAAATCGTCGTTCTGATAGAGGATCGCGACCTTGGCGTCGGGCTTCTCCTTCATCAACCACTTGGCATAGATCTGCGCTTCGCTCTGGTAGCTCGGCTGCCAGCCCATGGTCCACGGGAAGTTCTTCGGATCGTTCCACTTGGTGGCGCCGGTGGCGACGAACAACTGCGGGATCTTCTTGGAATTCAGGTATTTCTGGATCGCGGTGTTGGACGGTGTGCCGAGCGGGTTGAAGACCAGCAGCACTTCGTCGCTCTCGACCAGCTTGCGCACCTGCTCGACCGCCTTCGGCGGCGAGTAGGCGTCGTCATAGCTGACGAAATTGACCTTGCGGCCGTTGATGCCGCCGCGGTCGTTGATCATCTTGAAGTAGGCTTCTTCGGTCTTGCCGATCACGCCGTAGGCGGAGGCCGGTCCCGAATAGGGGATGATGTTGCCGACCTTGATCTCGGTATCGCTTGCGCCGGTGTCGTATTTCTTTTGGGCGAATGCGGCAGTGGACGTCGCGGCAACAGCGACGATCGCCGCGGAAATCGCGGCGATCCGAACGGTAGAAAGCATAATGTCTCCTGGTTTGGTTCTAAAGATTCTTAGTTTTTCTTGAACTTTGTGGCCAGTTGCTGGGCAACGATCGCAACCTGCCTGGCGCCGTGCGGCACGAGGAAGATGACGAGGAACAGCAACACGCCGAACACAGCGCCGGAAAGGCCCTTGGAAATGCTCTCCGCCATGTTGGGCACAAAGATGATGAAGGCGCTTCCGACGATCGAGCCGGGCAGCCAGCCGACGCCGCCGACCACCATGCCGAGGAACAGTGAGATCGCGAGCTGGATGGTGTAGCCGTCGGGCGCCACGAACTGCACCGCGATGGCGCCGAGACCGCCGGCAACGCCGGTGATGCCGGCCGAGACGCCGAACGCCAGCGTCTTGTACAGCGCGACGTCGACACCCATCGCGGAAGCCGCGATTTCGTTGTCGCGGATCGCCATGAAGGCGCGGCCCGAGCGCGAGCGCAGCAGGTTCACCGAGGCGACGTAAATTCCGATCGAGACCGCCAGGGTGAAGTAGTAGAGCCACATGTCCTGCCCCATCGGCAGCCCGAACGGGGCATCCGGCTTGGTGACGACGAGGCCCTGCACGCCGCCGGTCCAGTGCTCGAAATAGCCGAGCTTGAGCAGCTGCGGCATTGCGGTGGCGAGCGCGAAGGTCGCGAGCGCCAGATAGACGCCGGATAGCCGCAGCGCCGGCTGGCCGAACAGGAAGCCGAAGCCGAAGCAGACGATGCCGGCGACCGGCAGCGTCAGGGCATAGTTCATGCCCGCATGCTCCATCAGGATCGCCGACGTATAGGCGCCGACGGCATAGAACGCGCTCTGGCCGAGCGAGAACTGGCCGCTTCCGCCGGTCAGGATGTTGAGCGCCATCACCGCAAGGGCGTAGATCAGAAGCATCGTCATCTGGAAGATGATGAAGTTCTTCACGAACAGCGGGATCAGGATCAGCGCGGCAAGCACGACCAGCGAGGTGCCGTAGCCCAGCGTCATGGCACGCTTGGGCACAGCCTCGACGGCGGGGGCTTCTGTGACGATGTCTTCAGCGGCGCTCATGATCAAACTCGCTTGACGATGGCGCGGCCGAACAGGCCTGCCGGTTTAACGACCAGGACGACGATGATCAGCGCGAGCGCGATCGGAAGTTTCAGCTCATTGCCGACGCCGGGGATGTAGGTGCCGACGAGGTTCTCGAAGATGCCGACCAGGAAGCCGCCCATCACGGCGCCGAACGGTGAGGTCAGGCCGCCGAGCACGGCTGCGGCAAATCCGTAGATCAGCACGCCGAGCATCATGTTCGGCTCGAGGAACACCACAGGGGCGATCATCATGCCGGCGATCGAGCCGATCGCGGACGCCATGCCCCAGCCCAGCGCGATCATCCAGGAGGTGTTGATGCCGACCAGCCGGGCCGATTCAGGCAGCGAGGCGGCCGCCCGCATCGCAAGGCCGACCCGGGTGAAGCGGAAGAAGAAGAACAGCAGGGCCAGCATCAGCAGCGTGATGCCGATCATGCCGGCCTGGTGGGTCGAGATCAGCTGGCTGCCGAGGAACGGCGAGGAGCCGAACGGCGTCGGATATTGCTTGATGGTGAAGTCCCAGATCAGGCCGGCGACGCTGTTGATGATCGCATACAGCGCGATGAAGCCGGCGACATTGGTCAGGATCGGCGCCTTGGCCAGCGGCTTGAACAGCAGCCGCTCGATGACGATGCCGGCGGCAAACGAAAACGCGACGGTGAGCACGAAGGCGCCCCAATATGGCACACCCCATTGCATCAGCTGCCACGACACGAAGGTCGAGAACATCGCCATTTCGCCCTGGGCGAAATTCAGATGGTCGATGGCCTGGTAGATCATCACGACCGCGAGCGCCATGCAGGCATAGATCGCGCCCGTGGCGATGCCGGCCAGGACCTGGTTGGCAAAAAGCTCCATTGTGCCAGCTCCTCAGTAGCCGAGATAGGATTTGCGGACGTCTTCGTTGTTCGCGATGTCCTTGGCATTGCCCGACATCACGATCCGTCCGGTTTCGATCACATAGGCCTGGTCGGCGAGCTCGAGCGCGAGCTGCGCGTTCTGCTCGACCACCAGGATGGTCACCTTTTCCTCGCGATTGATCTTGCCCAGGATGCGGAACAGGTCGCGCACGATCAGCGGCGCGAGGCCGAATGACGGCTCGTCGAGCAGCATCAGGCGCGGCCGCAGCATCAGCGCGCGCGCCACCGCGAGCATCTGCTGCTCGCCGCCCGACAGCGTGCCGGCCTGCTGGGTGTAGCGCTGCTTCAGCACCGGGAAATGCTCGTACATCCGCTCGATATCGGAGCCGATGGCGTTCTTGTCGGAACGGCTGATGGCCCCGAGCTGCAGGTTTTCCTCCACCGTCATGTTGGTGAAGGTGCCGCGGCCCTGCGGCACATGGGCGATGCCGAGGCGGACCACGTTTTCAGTGGAACGGGTGCCGATCGGCTTGCCCTCGAACTCGATCGCGCCGGTCGAGCGCACCATGTTGCAGATCGCCCGCAGCGTGGTGGTCTTGCCGGCGCCGTTGGCGCCGAGCAGGGTGGTCAGCGAACCCTCGTTGAGCGAGAAGCTGAGGCCGTGCAGGGCCTGGACCTGACCGTAATAGGCGCGCAGGTCCTTGACGTTGAGCATCGCGGTCATTGGTCCTTGCTCCCCAGATAGGCCTTGATGACGTCGGGGTCGGCCTGGACCTGGGCCGGCGTGCCTTCGGCCAGCTTGCGGCCGAAATTGAGCGCGACGACGTGGTCGGCGATCGACATCACGAGACCCATGTGATGCTCGACCAGCAACACCGTAATTTTCCGGTCATCGCGGATTTTGCGGATCAAATCGCCGAGCACATAGACTTCCTCGTGATTGAGGCCGCCGGCCGGCTCGTCGAGCAGCAGGATCTTCGGATCCGCGGCCAGGGCACGCGCCAGCTCGACGCGCTTCTGGGTGCCGAACGGAAGTCCCGAGACCACGGTGTGGGCGACGTCCTCGAGATCGAGATAGCCGAGGATGTCGTGCACCTTCTTGTTCATGTCGCTCTCGCCGCGGCGAACCCAGGCGAGACGCAGCGAGTCGCTGACGATGTCGCTGGAGGTGCGGGCATGCGCGCCGACGCGGACATTGTCGATCACGGAGAGATTGGGAAACAGCGCGACGTTCTGGAAGGTGCGGCCGATGCCGATCTCGGCAATCCGGTGCGGCGGCCGCGACAGGATGCTCTTGCCTTCCATCAGGATATCGCCGGACGACGGCTGGTAGAGCCGCGACAGGCAATTGAACAGCGTCGTCTTGCCGGCGCCGTTCGGTCCGATCAGGCCGAGGATCTGCCCATGGCGCATGTCGAACGACACGCCATTCAGTGCGATGATGCCGCCGAACACGACGCTGACGTCGCGAACCGCGAGCAGGGGATCATTCCCCTGCGCGAGCTGTGCCTGCGTCATCTCGTCTCGCCCGCCATCTCTGAGCGGTGCGAGCGGCCCTGCGATGGATTTCGCCGGACGCGATGGAGGCTATCTGATCCCCTCGGCCAAACGTGCAACTTTCCCTCCTACTCTAGACTTTTTGCTTTGTTCTTTTTTGGATTGCGGCGCTATTCCACCGAGCGCCTGCTCGATGTTCCTTACCATCGCGACAAGGCGAGGTCCAATGTCGTTGAGTAATCTATCTTCCGTGAAGCGGAATGCCGGCGCGCCGCAATTGAAGGCGTAAGGACCGGTTCCGTCGTTCAATTTCAACGCAACGCCGGCTGCGGCGACGTCGTTCTGCCAGTCGCCGGTCGACAGGGTGAAGCCGTGCTTCGCCACCGTCTCGCCGGAGCGCTCGATGCCGTCGCGGATCTTGGCCCAGCGGCTGCCATAGTGATCCCGCAGCTCACGCAGTAGAGCGGCACGTTCTTCGGGTGGCAATGCCCAAATATAGGCACGGCCCATCGCGGTGGTTGCGATCGGCACCCGCGAGCCGACGTCGAGCTGCACGCCGAGCGCCAGGCCGTTCCGGCTCTGGCCGAAATAGATCATGCTGTGACGGTCGCGGCCGCCGACTGCGACGGCGCCGCCGGTCGCGCGCATCACTTCTTCTCGATACGGCTCGGACAAATGCCGAACGCCGAGATTGGCGAGCGCGGCGTAGCCGAGCGCCATCGCCGACGGTGCGAGCTGATACTTTTCGAATTTCGGTACAGGTGTAAGGTATCCCAGCTTGGTCAGCGTGTAGGTCAGCCGGGAAATGGTTGGCTTCGGTAACTTGGTGCGGGCTGCAATCTCCTGATTGCCGAGCAGCCCGTCATTGGGTTGAAATGCACGCAGGACATCCAGTCCACGGGAAAGCGCGACGACGAAATTGCGATCGGTCGCTGCTTTCTTGCTGGCGCGCTTCATTCCCTGCCCTTGTCATGCTCGTTGACAAGGCTCGTGCTTCAAAATAACCCTCCGTGTCAAGATGTGGAATTAAATTTCGCAGTGCGAAATTGGTCTAATCCTAGCCGCTCGACGCAAGTCGTGCAGCTACTCAACGCAAGTTCAAGAACAAGCATCCAGGGAGAGTCCCGGTGAGTGAAGTCGTCAAGCTCGAACGTCATGACAATATTGCCGTCGTCACGGTTAACAGTCCGCCTGTCAACGCGCTGAGCGCTGCCGTGCGCGGCGGCATCTTCGATTGCATCAAGAGTGCGATCGATGACGCGCAGGTTCAGGGGATCGTGCTGACCTGCGCCGGCCGCACCTTCATCGCCGGCGCCGACATCACCGAATTCGGCAAGCCGCCGAAGCCGCCCGGCCTCGCCGAAGTGCTGAGCCTGATGGAGAGCTCGCCGAAGCCGATCGTTGCCGCGATCCACGGCACCGCGCTCGGCGGCGGCCTCGAGGTCGCGCTGGCCTGCCACTATCGCGTCGCCACCAAGGACGCCAAGCTCGGTCTGCCCGAGGTGAAGCTCGGCCTGCTGCCGGGCGCCGGCGGCACCCAGCGCCTGCCGCGCGCGGTCGGTCCCGAACTCGCGGTCAAGATGATCGTCGGCGGCGATCCGATCGGTGCGGACGCCGCGCTGAAGGCCGGTCTGATCGATGAGATCGTCGAGGGGCCGGCGTCGGGCGGTGAGGCATTTGCGCGCAAGGTGGTCGCCGAGAAGCGTCCGCTGCGCAAGCTGCGCGATGACGACTCTAAGCTCGCCGCGGCCAAGGCCGACCGTTCGATCTTCACCAATGCCGTCGCCGCGCTGACCAAGAAGTCGCGCGGCCTCGAGGCGCCGTTCGCAGCCGCCGACGCCGTCGGCGCCGCGATCGACCTGCCGTTCGATGAGGGCCTGAAGAAGGAGCGCGAGGGCTTCCTCAAGCTGATGAACGGCGAGCAGTCCAAGGCGCAGCGTTACGCGTTCTTCGCCGAGCGCGAGGCCGCCAAGATCTCCGGCGTTCCCGAAGGCACCAAGGGCCGCAACGTGGCGCGCGTCGCCATCCTCGGCGCCGGCACCATGGGCGGCGGCATCGCGATGTCGTTCGCCAATGCCGGCATCCCGGTCACCCTGATCGAGACCGGCGAGGAGCAGCTCAAGCGCGGCTTGGGCATCATGCAGAAGAACTACGAGGCGACCGCCGCGCGCGGCGGCATCCCGGCGGACGCGCCCGCCAAGCGCATGGCGCTGATCAACGGCGTCGTCGGCATCGAGAACATCGGCGACGCCGATCTGGTGATCGAGGCGGTGTTCGAGACCATGGCGGTCAAGAAGGAAGTGTTCGGCAAGCTCGATCAGTACGCCAAGCCGGGTGCGGTGCTGGCCTCCAACACCTCCTACCTCAACATCGACGAGATCGCGCAGTCGACCAAGCGTCCGCAGGACGTGCTCGGCATGCACTTCTTCTCGCCGGCCAACGTCATGAAGTTGTGCGAGATCGTGCGCGCCGACAAGACCGCGCCCGATGCGCTGGTCACCGCCGTGTCGATCGCGCGCAAGATCGCCAAGGTGCCGGCCGTGGTCGGCGTCTGCGACGGCTTTGTCGGCAACCGCATGCTGGCGCAGCGCGGCAAGCAATCCGAGAAGCTGTTGTTCGAAGGCGCACTGCCGCAGCAGGTCGACGCGGTTGTCACCAAGTTCGGCATGCCGATGGGCCCGTTCGCGATGGGCGATCTCGCCGGTCTCGATATCGGCTGGCGCTCGCGCAAGGATCGCGGCATCAAGTCGGAGATCGCGGACGCGCTGTGCGAAGCCGGCCGCTTCGGCCAGAAGACCGGCAAGGGCTACTACAAGTACGAGCAGGGCTCGCGCGCGGCGCTGCCCGATCCGGAGGTCGAGAAGCTGATCGACGAGACGCTGGCGCGCCTCGGCCGCAAGAAGCGCGTCGTCAGCGACGACGAGATCCTCGAGCGCATGATGTACCCGATGATCAACGAAGGCGCGAAGATCCTCGCCGAGGGCATCGCGGCGCGGCCGTCGGATATCGACGTGGTCTGGCTCTATGGCTATGGCTGGCCGATCTATCGCGGCGGCCCGATGTTCTGGGCCGACACCGTGGGCCTCAAGCACATCGCCGATCGCCTGGCCTTCTACGCCAAGGAGACCAACGATCCCTCGCTCGAGCCGGCGCCGCTGCTCAAGAAGCTCGCCGACGAAGGCAAGACCTTCGCCTCGCTCGCCGCGGCGTCGAAGGCGGCGTGATCTTTCTTGGCGCCACTGGCTCGGTGTTCGGGTTCCCTCTCCCCTTGTGGGAGAGGGTTAGGGAGAGGGGTGGCCGCATCGGCACTGCCCGCGTGAACCCCCTTCCCCAACCCCTCCCCACAAGGGGGAGGGGAGCCCACACGCCGATGCTCACCTGACAGGTGTTGAACGTTTCCATGACCTATCCCGGCGAACAATATTATCCCAAGGGCGTGCAGTGGAGCGACGAGATCACGCGCGGCACGCTGCCGGACCTGCTCTCGAATGCCGCCGCCGAGTTCGGCGCGCGTCCGGTGCTCGAATTCCGCGATCGGCAGATCAGCTACAGCGAACTCCAGGCGCTGGTCGAGACCGCCGCCGCGGCGTTCATGCGGGCCGGTTACGGCAAGGGCACCTCGGTCGCGCTGTTTCTTGGCAACTCGCCGGACCATCCGATCAACTTCTTCGGTGCGCTGAAGGCCGGCGCCCGCGTCGTGCATCTGTCGCCGCTCGACGGCGAGATCGCGCTGTCGCACAAGCTCTCCGATTCAGGCGCACGCGTGCTGGTCACCAGCAACCTGTCGGCGCTGTTGCCGACCGCGCTGAAATTCCTCGCCAAGGGGCTGCTCGACCGCCTGATCGTCTGCGAGGACGACCATTGGGGCAAGGTCGGCACACCGCAAGCCGCGCTGCCCGACAATCCCGCGATCATCACGCACCGCCAGTTCATCGACGGCGCAGTCAAGCCGTCGCAATGGCCCGCCGTCGACGTCGAGGACGTCGCGCTGCTGCAATATACCGGCGGCACCACCGGCCTGCCCAAGGGTGCGATGCTCAGCCACGGCAATCTCACCGCGGCGGTGTCGATCTATGACGTCTGGGGCAAGCCGGGGCGGCTCGAACGCAACGCGATCGAGCGCGTGATCTGCGTGCTGCCGCTGTTTCATATCTATGCGCTGACCGTCGTGCTGCTGTCGGTGATCCGGCGCGGCCATCTGATCTCGCTGCATCAGCGCTTCGACGTCGAGGCCGTGATGCGCGACATCGAGGTCAAGCGCGCGACGGTGTTTCCCGGCGTGCCGACGATGTGGATCGCGATCGCCTCGCTGCCCGACCTCGACAAGCGCGATCTGTCTTCGCTCGTGGTCGCCGGCTCCGGCGGCGCGCCGCTGCCGGTCGAGGTCGCCAAGATCTTCGAGCGCCGCGTCGGCATGAAGCTGAAGAGCGGCTGGGGCATGACCGAGACCTGCTCGCCCGGCACCGGCCATCCCAAGGAAGGGCCGGAGAAGCCGGGCTCGATCGGGCTGATGCTGCCCGGCATCGAGATGGACGTGGTGTCGCTGGAGGATTCCACCAGGGTGATGCCGGTCGGCGAGGTCGGCGAAATCCGCATCCGCGGCCCGAACGTCACCAAAGGCTACTGGAACAGGCCGGCGGAGACCGCGGAGGCCTTCGTCGGCGACCGCTTCCTGACCGGCGACATCGGCTACATGGACGCCGACGGCTATTTCTATCTGGTCGACCGCAAGAAGGACATGATCATCTCCGGCGGCTTCAACGTCTATCCGCAGATGATCGAGCAGGCGATCTACACGCATCCCGCCGTGCAGGAGGTGATCGTGATCGGCATCCCCGACGATTACCGCGGCGAGTCGGCAAAGGCCTTCATCAAGCTGCGCGACGGCGAGAAAGTGTTCTCGATCGACGAGCTGCGCACATTCCTCACCGGCAAGGTCGGCAAGCATGAATTGCCGGCCGCGGTTGAGTTCGTCGACGAGCTGCCGCGCACCCCGGTCGGCAAGCTGTCGCGTCACGAATTGCGTCAGCAGCAGCCCAAGACATCTCCAACCAAGTCGCAACAAACCGCATCAGGATCGCGCTCATGATGGACGATATGGTGCAATGAATCCGTCGTCCCGGCGAAGGCCTGGACCCATACGCCGCGGCTTCGCTTTGGGCACATGCGGCAGCCGGCTTTGCCAATTGCGATGGCCGGTGGTTATGGGTCCCGGCATTCGCCGGGACGACCGGGAAAGAAGCAGTTGAACTTTTAAAAGGAGGATCCGATGGATCTCGCTTTCACCAAGGAAGAGATAGCGTTTCGCGAGGAGGTACGGGAGTTCTTCAAGAACAACGTGCCGCCGGATACAAGGCGCAAGCTGCAGGAAGGCCGCCATCTGTCAAAGGACGAGATGGTCACCTGGTGGCGCATCCTCAACAAGAAGGGCTGGGGCGTCACCCACTGGCCGAAGGAATATGGCGGCACCGGCTGGACCACCGTGCAGCACTACATCTTCAACGAAGAGCTGCAGTCTTACCCCGCGCCGCAGCCGCTGGCCTTCGGCGTCAGCATGGTCGGCCCTGTCATCTACACCTTCGGCAACGAGAAGCAGAAGAAGGAATATCTGCCGCGCATCGCCAATGTCGACGACTGGTGGTGCCAAGGCTTCTCGGAGCCGGGCTCGGGTTCGGACCTTGCCTCGTTGAAGACCAAGGCCGAGCGCCGTGGCGACAAGTGGATCATCAACGGCCAGAAGACCTGGACCACGCTCGCCCAGCATGCCGACATGATCTTCTGCCTCTGCCGCACCGACAACAACGCGAAGAAGCAGATGGGCATCTCCTTCATCGTGTTCAACATGAAGTCGAAGGGCGTCACCGTGCGCCCGATCCAGACCATCGACGGCGGCCACGAGGTCAACGAGGTGTTCTTCGACGACGTCGAAGTGCCTGTCGAGAACCTGATCGGCGAAGAGAACAAGGGCTGGGATTACGCAAAATTCCTGCTCGGCAATGAGCGCACCGGCATCGCCCGGGTCGGCGTGTCGAAGGAGCGGCTGCGCCGCATCCGCGCGCTGGCCTCCAAGGTCGAAGCGGGCGGCCGTCCGGTCATCGAGGATCCGGCGTTCCGCGAAAAGCTCACGGCCTGCGAGATCGAGCTGAAGGCGCTCGAGCTCACCCAGCTCCGCGTCGTCGCCGACGAAGGCAAGCACGGCAAGGGTAAGCCCAATCCGGCCTCCTCGGTGCTCAAGATCAAGGGCTCGGAAATCCAGCAGACCACCACCGAGCTTCTGATGGAGATCATCGGTCCGTTCGCCGCGCCCTACGACGAGCACGGCGATGCCGGCTCGAACGAGAGCATGGATTGGACCGCACAGATCGCGCCAAGCTACTTCAACAACCGCAAGGTTTCGATCTACGGCGGCTCCAACGAGATCCAGCGCAACATCATCAGCAAGGCGGTGCTGGGGCTCTAAGTCTCACCATTATCGTCATTCCGGGGCTTCGCGTAGCGAAGAGCCCGGAATCCATCTTCCCGCAAGGTGTGTGGTCGAATGGATTCCGGGTCTGGCCCTTCGGGCCATCCACAGGTGCGCAATTGCGCACCGGGGAATGACGAATCGACCGATTGGGCGTGAAGCGTCTTCGAATTAAAGGAACGAACATGGATTTTGATCTGTCCGAGGAGCAGCGGCTTCTCAAGGAAAGCGTCGACGGGTTGCTGGCGGATGCCTACGACTTCGATGCGCGCAAGAAGTACATGAAGGAGAAGGGCGGCTGGAGCCAAGCGCTCTGGGGCAAGCTCGCCGAGCAGGGCCTGCTTGGTCTGCCCTTCGCGGAGACCGATGGCGGCTTCGGCGCCGGCGCGGTCGAGACTATGATCGTGATGGAAGCGCTCGGCAAGGCGCTGGTGGTCGAGCCCTATCTCGCCACCGTCGTGGTCGCCGGCGGCTTCCTGCGCCATGGCGGCTCGGCCGAGCAGAAGGCCAAGTACATCCCCGGCATCATCGACGGCAGCAAGACCTTCGGCTTCGCGCAGCTCGAGAAGAACTCGCGCTACGACCTGTTTGACGTCGTGACCACGGCCAAGAAGAAGGGCAGTGGCTGGGTGATCGACGGTGAGAAGTTCGTCGTGCTCAACGGCGAGAACGCCAACACGCTGATCGTGACCGCGCGCATCAAGGGCGGTCAGCGCGACAAGACCGGCATCGGCGTGTTCCTGGTTCCGGCCGACGCCAAGGGCGTCACCAAGAAGGGCTATCCGACCCAGGACGGTCTGCACGCGGCCGACATCACCTTCACCAATGTCGAGGTCGGTGCGGATGCCGCGATCGGCGATCCCGAAAACGGCCTGCCCTTGATCGAGCGCGTCGCGGACGAAGCCCGCATTGCGCTGTGCGCGGAAGCCGTCGGCGCGATGGACGAGTCGCTGAAGGAGACCGTCGAGTACATCAAGACCCGCAAGCAGTTCGGCGTTGCGATCGGCTCGTTCCAGAGCCTGCAGCACCGCGCCGCCGACATGTTCGTGGCGCTGGAGCAGGCCCGCAGCATGTCGATGTTCGCGACCATGGCGTCGGATTTCAGCGATGCCAAGGAGCGTTCGTCCGCGGTCGCGGCCGCCAAGGTGCAGGTCGGCAAGTCCTTGAAGTTCGTCGGCCAGCAGTCGATCCAGCTTCATGGCGGCATCGGCATGACCATGGAAGCCAAGATCGGCCACTACTTCAAGCGGCTGACCATGATCGAGAACACGCTCGGCGATACCGACTACCACCTCCGTCGCGTCAGCGAGGGCGGCGGGCTGTTGGCGTAAGCACACTATCGTCATTGCGAGCGCAGCGAAGCAATCCATCTCACCGCGTCGGGAAAGATGGATTGCTTCGTCGCTTACGCTCCTCGCAATGACGTTCGAAACAAACAGGGAGAAAACAACAATGAAGAACACCCCGTTCGATCTCACCGGCCAGGTTGCGGTCGTCACCGGCTCGAGCCGCGGCATCGGCCGCTCCTCGGCGGAGCTGCTCGCAAAACTCGGCGCCAAGGTCGTGATCTCCTCGCGCAAGGCGGATGCCTGCCAGGAAGTCGCCGACGGCATCAAGCAGGCGGGCGGCGATGCGCTCGTCATCCCCTGCAACATCGCGCGCCGCGCGGAGGTCGAGGGTCTGATCTCCGGCACGATCAAGCACTACGGCAAGATCGACATCCTGGTCTGCAACGCCGCGGTCAATCCCTATTACGGCCCGCTGCTCGACATCTCGGACGAGGCCTTCGACAAGATCATGGGCTCCAACGTCAAGAGCAACATCTGGCTTTCCGCGCTGGCGATCCCGCAGATGGCCGAACGCGGCAAGGGCTCGGTGGTCATCATCTCCTCGATCGGCGGACTTCGGGGTTCTACGGTGATCGGCGCCTACGGCATCTCCAAGGCGGCGGACTTTGCGCTGTGCCGCAGCCTCGCCGGCGAATGGGGCCCGAAGGGCGTGCGCGTCAATTGCGTGGCGCCCGGCCTGGTGAAGACCGATTTCGCCCGCGCGCTGTGGGAGGACCCGGACAATCTGAAGCGCCGCACCGCGTCGACGCCGCTCCGCCGCATCGGCGAGCCCGACGAGATCGCGGGCGCGGTAGCCTATCTCGCCTCCGACGCCTCGACCTTTATGACCGGCCAGACCATCGTGGTCGATGGCGGCGTGACGACCGCGGCGACGTAAAGCGGCTTGCTTCTTCGCCTCTCCCGCTTGCGGGGGAGGCCGACACGCGAAGCGTGGCGGGTGGGGGCTCTCTCCACGATGTGACTCGTGGAGAGAGCCCCCACCCCAGCCCTCCCCCGCTAGCGGGAGAGGGGCGCAGTCCCGTTGGTTCTTCTACCCAGACCTCAAACCTGCTCCAGCGCCCGTTCAAAATCCTCGATCAGGTCGTCGGGATGCTCGAGTCCGGCCGAGAAGCGAATGAAACCCTCGCTGATGCCGAGCTCGGCGCGGGCCTCCGGCGCCAGGCGCTGATGCGTCGTGGTCGCGGGATGCGTAACTAGGCTCTTGGCATCGCCGAGATTGTTGGAGATGCGCGAGATCTTCAGCGCGTTGAGGCAGCGGAAGGCGCCGGCCTTGCCGTCCTTGACCTCGAAGCCGACCAATGTCGAGCCGGCGCCCATCTGCTTCTTCACCGTCTCGGCCTGCGGATGATCGGGGCGGCCGGGATACACCAGCCGTGTGATCTTCGGATGGTTCGCCAGCGCCTCGGCGATCTTCGCCGCGTTCTCGGTCTGCGCGCGGACCCGGATGCCGAGCGTCTCCAGCCCCTTCAACAGCACCCAGGCGTTGAACGGCGACAGCGACGGGCCGGTCTGGCGCATGAAATTATGGATGTGTTCGGCGATGAAGGCTTCCGACGACAGGATGACGCCACCGAGACAGCGGCCCTGGCCGTCGATATGCTTGGTCGCGGAATAGACCACGACGTCGGCGCCGAGCGACAGCGGGCTCTGCCAGATCGGCGTCGCGAACACGTTGTCGACGATCAGCCGTGCGCCGCCGCTATGCGCGATCTCTGCGATCGCGCCGATGTCGAGCACGTCGAGCGTCGGATTGGTCGGGCTCTCCAGGAAGAAGGTCTTGGTGTTCGGCCGCAAGGCGCGCTGCCACTGGTCGAGGTCGAGCCCGTCGACCAGCGTCGTCTCGATGCCGTAGCGCGGCAGCAGGTCTTGCACGACATAGAGGCAGGAGCCGAACAGCGCCTTCGACGCCACCAAATGATCGCCGGCCTTCAACGGCGCGAGGATCGCGGTCGTCACCGCGGCCATGCCGGTCGCGGTCGAGCGCGCGGCTTCGGCGCCCTCGAGCTCGATCATGCGGCGCTCGAACATCGCAATGGTTGGATTGGAGTAGCGCGAATAGATGAAGCCGGGATCCTGGCCCCTGAAGCGCGCCTCGCATTGCTCAGCGGTGTCGTAGACGTAGCCCTGGGTGAGAAACAGCCCCTCCGACGTCTCCCCGAATTGCGAGCGGAGCGTGCCGCCATGGACGAGGCGGGTTTCAGGACGAAGGTGGGCGGTAGACTTGGGTTCAGAAGACTTGGACTCAGACATGTGACCTCCGAAGTGGCCATTTCCCTCGGAAACTGGCCACAAAAAAACCGGCCTGGAGAAACCTCCACAAGCCGGGATCACACTGTCCCCGGCCTGTTTAGCGACTTATTTAACGTGGCTGCAAGCCGGCCGGCTCAAATCACCACGGGATAAGTGGAGCTGATATTCCCTCGCGCCCTTTCCGTCAAGACGGTCATCGGATAACCCGTAAAAGCCTATATTTGGGGGCCTGATGGCCGCGCAGAGGTTGATTTTGGGCCATCTCGAGGGATCGCCGAGGGACCGTACCGTGTCGTTCACGCTGGAAGATGAATCCAACGGAATCCTGCCCGACCGCATGATCGCGGAGATGGCGGAGGCTGGCCTCATTCTGCCCGCCTACGACTTCGTCGAGAGCCAGATCCAGCCGGCGAGCCTCGACCTGCGCCTCGGCGACATCGCCTACCGCGTCCGCGCCAGCTTCCTGCCGGGGCCCGATGCCACCGTCGCCGAGCGGATCGACCAGCTCAAGCTGCACGAGATCGATCTCTCCGACGGCGCGGTGCTGGAGACCAATTGCGTCTACATCGTGCCGCTGCTGGAAAGCCTCGCGCTGCCGCCGGAGATCGTGGCCGCGGCCAACCCGAAGAGCTCGACCGGACGGCTCGACGTCTTCACCCGCGTGATCGCCGACGGCACCCGTCGCTTCGACATGATCGGCGCCGGCTATCACGGCCCGCTCTATGCCGAGATCAGCCCGAAGACGTTCCCCGTGCTGCTGCGCGAGGGCTCGCGGCTCAGCCAGGTCCGTTTCCGGATCGGCGAGGCGACCTTGACCGCCGACGAGCTCGACGCGCTGCATGCCGCCGAGCGGCTCGTCGATGCCGACAATGCCGATCTCACCCATGGCGTCGCGCTTTCGGTCGATCTGTCCGGCGAGAACTCGGGCGGCTTCGTCGGCTATCGCGCCAAGCGCCACACCGGCGTGGTCGATGTCGATCGCCGCGGCGGCTATTCGGTCGAGGAATTCTGGGAGCCGATCAAGGCGCGGCCCGACGGCAGCCTCATCCTCGATCCCGGCGAATTCTACATCCTGGCTTCGAAAGAGGCGGTGCAGGTGCCGCCGGATTACGCCGCGGAGATGGTGCCGTTCGATCCGCTGGTCGGCGAATTCCGTGTCCACTATGCCGGCTTCTTCGATCCCGGCTTCGGCTATGCCGGCGCCGGCGGCAAGGGCGCGCGCGCCGTGCTGGAAGTTCGCTCGCGCGAGGTGCCGTTCATTCTCGAGCATGGCCAGATCGTCGGCCGCCTCGTCTATGAACGCATGCTCGAGCGCCCCGACGCGCTCTACGGCCAGCGCATCGGCTCGAACTACCAGGCGCAGGGCCTGAAGCTCTCCAAGCATTTTCGCGTGTAGCGGAATTCCTCCGCTGTCATGCCCCGCGAACGCGGGGAATCCAGTACGCCCCGGCTTCTCGATCGATCACAACTGTCTCTGGAATACTGGATCGCCCGATCAAGTCGGGCGATGACACCGCGCGTGCGTAATTCCGTAGCCCGGATGAAGCGAAGCGAAATCCGGGACGGTGCATATGCGGATTGAGCTGTCCCGGATTGCGCTTCGCTGCATCCGGGCTACGATCGCGCATGCGAGCTCGACCTCGCCAACAAGAGCTCGGGAGCGAAGATGACTGCAAGTGAAAGCCCACAAGAAGCGCAGTGGCGGAAGTGGCGCAGCGTCGCCGATCTCTATCACGCCTTCTTCACCGGGCTGATCCTCACCGTGGTCACGCGCCGCGGCACCGCCGACGCCGCCGAGTTCGTCTTCCGCGTGTTTCGCCGCCAGCAGCAGGAGCGCTTCCTGCCCGGCTTGAAGAAGCTCGGCCTCGACGGCCTGCCGCCCGCGGTCGCGGCCGCGCAATATCACTATCTCTCCAACTGGATCGGCGGCGTGCATGTCGAATACATGTACGAGACCGACCGCAAGGCCTGGATCCGCTATCCGCCGCCGCGCTGGATCTGGAAGGGCACGGCGATCTGCGGCGTACCCGGCGAGGTCTCGCGCGCGATGCTGCGCGGCTGGCACGCCAACAACGGTGTCGCGCTCGGCGATCTCAGGCTCGGCTTCGTCTGCACCAAGCAAAGCGTCGACGGCCAGGACGGGCTCGAGGGCTATTACTGCGAATACGATCACCCGCTCGAACTCGACCAGCGCCTGGTGTTCGCGCGCCATCTCGAGGCGCCGCTGTTCGATTCCAGAACCGCGCCGGCATTGCCGGTCGACAGCTGGCCGAAGCCGCGGCTGGAAAAGGCGTATCGCAACTACGCGATGGAATATGTGAAGACGGCCGCGCCCGTCATCGTGCAGGTGTTTGGCCCAGAGGATGCGAGCTATCTGCTGCATCTCACCGGCAGACTGATTGGCATGCAGTATTTCGACGAGGTCGCGCAGGCGCTCGGCGGCCGCCGTGGCCGTGCCACGGAATTTGCCGCATTCCTGCGCGTGCTCCTCGAGTCGCAGGATGACATCGCTGACATCAGCGAGTCCGAGGGTCAGTTCGAGATCCGCCAGCAGGGCTGGAAGCTGATGGCCGACGTGGCCGATTATCATCCGGCCTGCGCCAGCGTCCTGACAGGCCTGTTCGAAGGGCTGGCGGCCGGCTGCGGACGGCATATTCCGGTGCATCTGAAGCCGAATGGCGCCGCCGGCGCGCCGTTCGTTTGGTCGATCGGCTAGACCAGAGGTTCACCTGCAATCGCGCAGGCCCCCCTTGCGTCCCGCGCACGTGGAATCCGCGTTCGCCATGGTAGGGAAACACCATGGCGCGGCTCCCCAGATCGCGCGTGGGAGTAGAAATGTCCGACCTCGGCCTCGCCGAAATACCTGTCGACGAACAAGAACGGCCGCTGCCGCCGCCGGTAACCAGGCCGGCGCGCAATGCGCTGCTCGACGGGCCGATTTTGCGCACGCTGCTGTGGCTGGCATGGCCGAACGTGATCGCGCTTTCCGCCGGCACCTGCGTGGTGATCGCGGAAACCTCCTATATCGGCCGGCTCGGCGTCGAGTCGCTGGCGGCGATGGCGCTGGTGTTTCCCTGCGTGATCCTGACCATGACGATGTCCGGTGGCGCGATGGGCGGCGGCGTCGCATCCGCGATCGCGCGCGCGCTCGGCGCCGGCGAGATCGAGCGCGCCTCGACGCTTGCAATGCATGCGCTGCTGATCGGATTGACGTTCGGTGCCACCTTCATGCTGGGCATGCTGATCTTCGGCCCGCGCCTGCTCGAATTGCTCGGCGGCCGCGGCAACGTGCTGGCGAATGCGATCGCCTATTCGCAAGTGTTCTTCGGCGGTGCGATCCTGCCCTGGCTGATGAACACGATGGCGGGCATCCTGCGCGGCACCGGCAACATGAAGCTGCCGTCGACCATGATCCTGTCCTCGGCGGTGTGCCAGATCATTCTCGGCGGCACGCTCGGGCTCGGCCTCGGGCCGGTGCCGCAATTCGGCATGCGCGGCGTCGCGGCGGGTTCGCTGATCGCCTATTCGATCAGCATCAGCGTGATGGGTTGGTATCTGTTCTCGGGCCGCGCCCGCGTGAAACCAAAGCTCAAGGGGCTGCGCGTGCAATGGGCGATGTTCATCGACATCCTCAGGGTCGGCGCGGTCTCCTGCTTCTCGCCGCTGCAATCGGTTTTGACGATCTCGATCTTCACCCACATGCTGGCGCAGTTCGGTACCGCGGTGCTCGCCGGTTACGGCATCGGCGCGCGGCTCGAATTCATGCTGACGTCGGTGGCGTTCGCGGTCGGTATCGCCTCGGTGCCGATGATCGGCATGGCCGTCGGCGCCGAGCGCGTCGCGCGGGCGCGGCGGATTGCCTGGACCGCGGGCACGCTGTCGTTCCTCGCGGTCGGCGTGGTCGGCAGCTTCATCGCCGTCTTCCCCGATCTCTGGGTCAACCTCTTCACCAACGATCCGCATGTCCGGGCGACCAGCCATCAGTACCTGTCGACCGCCGCGCCGATGTACGCCTTCATCGGCCTCGCAATGTCGATGTACTTCTCCTCGCAGGGCGCTGCGAAAGTGCTGGGTCCGGTGCTGGCGCAGACCGCGCGGCTGATCTTCATCGGCGCCGGCGGCTGGTGGCTGTCCACGCATGAGGCGAGTGCGCAAGATTTCTTTACACTCGCCGCGGCATCGATGGGCGTGCTCGGCGTGCTCTCCTGCCTCAGCGTGATCCTGACGCGCTGGGGCCGATCTGCACCAGCCGCCGAGGCGCAACCGGCGTTGTCTTGAGCTAATAAACCCGTCATCCTGAGGTGCGAGCGAAGCGAGCCTCGAAGGATGCACGGCGCGGATGCGTCAGGGCATGCGGTCACAGCGCTCGCGGATCCAGCTGGGCCGTCGCCCTTCGAGGCTCGCTTCGCGAGCACCTCAGGGTGACGGTGATGGGGTTGGTCACGCCGCGTTCTTCTCCCTGGCCGACCGGGCCTGTGCGGCCTGCATCGCGGCCGCGCCGAGGTCCATCTGCGCGTCCATATAGGGCGCGACCTCGTGCGGCAGCACATCGGCGATCCACACCACCCGGCAGCGCGCATCGCCCTCGGCAAACACCTGCACCGAGGCGGAATGCTGCTTCAACCGCTCGCTGGTGATCGCATAGACCAGCCGTCGTCGCTTGTCGTCGCAATCGACCAGCGTTTCGCGCGCCACGGTGCCGTTGGCGAAGCTGACGGTGCGGACGTCGCCGTCAAGGTTGGTGTCGGTGACGAAGCCCGGCACCAGCCGGGTATGCAGCGCGCCGAAATCGCGCAGTGCGTCCCAGACATGATCGGCCGGCGCGTCGATCGGGATGTCCTTGTGAATTGAAGCCATCGTTAGGTCCTCTTTGAGTTTGGGTTTGGCGTCATTGCGAGGAGCTCGCGACAAAATTGCGAAGCAATTTTGCGCAGAAGCGACGAAGCAATCCACGCTCGTCATATGCGGCGATGTGGATTGCTTCGCTCCGCTCGCAATGACAGCGGAGTTCGTGGCGTTACTTACGTGGACACGGCCTCGACATTATTGCCGTCGGGGTCGAGCAGGAACGCCGCGTAGTAGGTCGGGCTGTAGTCTTTGCGATGGCCGGCCTCACCGTTGTCCTTGCCGCCGGCCTTCAGGCCTTCGGTGTGGAATTTCTTGATCGCGTCATGGCTCGCCGCGCGGAACGCGATGTGCGCGCCGCCCTGGGTCTTGCCCTTGTGCAGATGCAGCCAGAGCGCGGGCTCGCCCTTCGGGCCGAAGCCTGCGCCGCTGTCGTCGCGCGAGCAGAGCACGAAGCCGAGCGGCGCCAGCACCGCGGTGTAGAAGCGCACGCTGGCGTCGAGGTCGGCGACGCGCAATCCGATATGGTCGTACATGATGGGGCTCCAGTCGTTGAGCGCGTCGATGGACGCGCGGACCGGAGCAACCCTGCTATTGCAGCGCAAGGCGTTCTTGGAGAATCTTGCGGTCGCCGCGGGAGGCCTGGCGGAACTTCAGCGGCGAGGCACCGGCGGCGCGGTGGAAGCTGCGCACGAAATTGGAGAGATCGCCGAAGCCGACGTCATAGGCGATGTCGGTGACCGGGCTGTCGTCATCCACCAGCCGCCGCGCCGCATGGCGCAGCCGCGAGCGCACGAGATATTGATGCGGGGTCACGCCGAGCACCGCGGAGAACAGCCGCAGGAAATGGAAGGTGCTTAGCCCGGCCTGCTCCGCGGCATCGTCGAGGTCGATCTGATGGTGTGAATTGGCGTCGATCCACAGCGCCGCTTCGACGGCGCGGCGGCGGTCGCGCAGGCCGGCGGTCAGGGGCTTGGCCTTGCGATCGGACACCAGCTCGACAAGGCGGCTGGCGAGGAGATGGCCGATCTCGTCGAGCCCGACGTCGCTGTTGCCAGCTGCCGCCGTTTGGGCGAGCTCCCCGATCACCATCAATTCGGGCAGCGGCGGTACCGAGCCGACCTGCCAGACCGAGGTGCGGTCGCCGATCGTCTCGACCAGCTCCGGGTCGAGGAAGAACGACAGGCATTCGTCACCGACCACATGGTCGTGCGTGCAGGTGTATTCGTCGCCGGGATGGCCGACCAGGATCGAGCCTGCCACCAGCTCATGGAAGCGGCCGCGGCAATGGCAGCCGAAGCTGCCGCTGCGCACATAGGACACCGAGTGGCAGGCGAACTGTTCGACGAACGGCTTGTCGCCGGGCTCCGCCGTGCAGCGAAACTCGTTCACCGTGATGCGATCGTGCTGCAACAGTGTGGTCCGGGTCATACCCCAGATCTAGGCTTGCGGCCGGGGTCGTGCAACGGGCAGCAGCACATCGAACAGCGTCTTGCTGATGGTCGGCTGGGCGCCTTCGATCGAGAGCAGCCGCCGCTTGGAGACGCTGCCGCCGTTTTGCGAGATCCGGTCGGCATAGTGGCCCGCCTCGAGCACGCGGTGGCAGGGCACGATGATCATGAAGGGATTGCAGCCGAGCGCCTGCGCCACCGAATAGACCGCGCCGGACGTGCGCAGGGCGCCCGCCACCTCGTCATAGGTCCGGGTCTCGCCGCGGGGAATGCGGCGGACGGTCTGGTAGACGCGCTGGCTGAAGGCCGGGATGCCGCTCATGTCGAGCGCGACGCCCGTGAGATCGGCATTGCCGCCGCGCAAGATCGCTGCAATGCCCTCGATCGCGACCTCGATCTCCTCGGAAGGCCGCAGCTCGCGCGCGTCGGGATAGTGCTGGAACAGCCGTTTGCGGGTTTCGATTTCGCGGAGCTCGGGAAGCTGGACCCGGCGACGCCGGCTTCGCCCCATGCGATGCCGCATCGGCCGATTGCCGTGTCGAAAATGGTGTACCCACGCCCCGCCATGACGCCACCAACCCCCACATGCGAGCATAGCATCGTCGCGGTCCGGCGCATCCGGAATCTTGACGATTGGTTAAGCATGTCGCGACCGCTCTGTGCGACCTCGCCAACGTTCAGTCACGCATCCTCCGGTCACGCATCTTAAAGGCTTTGCCCGCTATCTGGTCGCCTGCATGCTGCTGCAAAAGACGATCGGCGGAACGATGACCAGCACGAGCGCCGAAGCCGCGCCCGGCAGCGCAGGCATGGCCGCGCGCGCGAGCGGGCGTGTTCACCCGCTCTTCGCGCTGCTGCTGCTGGCGCTGGTTTTGCGCCTTGCCGCCGCCGTCTGGCCCAACGTGATCTATCCCGACGAGACCTATCAGTATCTCGAGCCGGCGTGGCGGATGCTCGGCCATGACGGCATCTTGACGTGGGAATGGCGCGACGGCATTCGCGGCTGGTTGCTGCCGACATTGATGGCCGGGCCGGTTGCCATCGGTGATGCGATTGCGCCTGGTGGCGCAGGTGCGTTCCTGGTGCCGCGTCTGATCCCCGCATGCGCATCGCTGTCGATCGTGGTCAGCGCCTGGCTGCTTGGCGCGCGGGTCTCGCGAACCCATGCCGTCGTCACGGCCTTCGCGGCCGCGGTCTGGTTCGAATTGATCATGCTCGCGCCACACACATTGGGCGAGACGTACGCGACAGCGCTCGTCGTCCCGGCGGCGCTGCTGGTCACTGATCGTCCGTCACAGCGGCGTCTCGCGATCGGCGGTGCCTTGCTCGCCTTCGCCTTTGTCTGCCGCTTCCAGTTTGCGCCGGCGATCGCCATGCTGGCCCTCGGGGCGTGCTGGACACGCTGGCGAAACCTGGTTCCGCTGGTTGCCGGCGGGCTCGTTGCGCTGCTGCTCGCCGCCGCGATCGACCTGGCGCATGGCAGCGTGCCGTTCGCCTGGCTGATCGCCAATATCAGGGAAAACCTCGTCCACGATCGCGCCATCGAATTCGGCGTGTCGCCGCCGTCGGCCTATCTCATCGACTTCCTGACCGTGTGGTCGGTGGCGATCCTGCTCCCGCTCGCTGCGATCTGGCGCGGCTGGCGGCACGCACCGCTGCTCGCGACGGTGGCGCTGGTCAACCTCGTCTTCCACAGCCTGATCGCACACAAGGAATACCGCTTCATCTTCCTGTCCGTGGTGCTGTTCACCATCGTCGCGGCGCTGGGATCAGCCGATTGGGTGCAATGGCTGCGTACGAAAGACATGTGGCGCCGCTGGGCATTGCCGATCGTCCTCGGCGGCTGGGCGCTGCTGTCAATGGCGCTGGCCGGCGCCTGCGAAGATATGCGCGAGTACTGGACGCGCGGCGTCGGCGCTGCGCGGCTCGCGGCCGAACTGCGCAGCGATCCGCAGATGTGCGGCCTTGCGCTTTACGACGTTCGCTTCCAGCAGTTGCCGGGGCGGGAGCGATTGGTCGGCCCGGTGCCGCTCTATGCGCTGCAATCCGCCGATCCGCTCGCCGAGCTGATCCTGCCGCCGCTGCTGCTGCGGGCGACCAAGCCGGCCTTCAACCGCATCCTTGCGCGGCCCGAGGCCGCAGGCGATCTGCCGGCGGATTTTTCACGGCAAAGCTGTGCGCGCGTCGGCTTCAGCGATGCCTGCATCTATGCGCGCGGCGGAAGCTGCGACGCATCCGCCGCTGCGCCCTTTGTCATCAATGACGTGCTTGTGAGGATGGGCTGGTAGCGGCTGGCGGCGCGGCGACCGGTGTCAATGCACGCTTGATCCGCCGCCTCGGCCCGGGCTATGGTCCGGCGGTCGCACCCACGGGGCGACCTCAAGCAATTGAGATCGCGGGCGTAGTTCAATGGTAGAACGGCAGCTTCCCAAGCTGCATACGAGGGTTCGATTCCCTTCGCCCGCTCCAGCCCCAAGGTCAGCCCCAAGGCTAACTTGCGCGGGATAGTCCTGTCGGCAAGACAATGTGTTTCACGGCAATAGCAGGAGACTAGACGTGTGGCTGCTTGGAGCGCTGCTGTTCGCGCTGGGCGCGCTTTGCACGACCAAGCCGGCATCGGCACAAATGTACGATCCTCGCTATCCGGTCTGCATGCGTGTTTACGGGGAACTGGTCGGCGATCGAATGGATTGTATCTTCATGTCGATGAAGGAGTGCCAGGCCAGCGCTGCGGGGAATCCGGCAACCTGCCTGGTTAACCCCTTTTATGCGCCAAGACCGGTGCGTCCCGGCAGGCCTGAACGATGACCTTTTCCGCTTGTATCCGCGAGCGTCCATTTGAGATCAATGCATGGAATGGTGGTACTACGCGCTGTTTGCGATTGTTGTGATCGGATGCGTATTTGTCGTTCGCGCCCGTCGCGGCAGGAATTCCAGCGAGGATGAGGAACTGAACCGGCGGATTGACGAGCGTGTCGATCGTCTCGATCTCACGCGCCGCAATCGCGATCGAGATTCCTGACCTGGGCAAATCCACAAAGCCTCGCAGGATGATCCCGGGATATTACGGCGATCTGTTCACGCAACGTGCGCGCCTAACGCACTGTACTCGACCTGTTCTTCTCACAACGCGCAGTTATGTTTCCGTAGTTCTCCGCGTTTGAGAACGGAGTTCCGCCGGAACTCGGGAGTGGCCGGCAAGCGGTCGAGGTTGCATCATCCTTCGTTCGTGATCAGCGCCATCCCATGGCGGGCGCGACGTGAGTCAAGATGCTCTCGATCACATGCGCGTTGTAGGCGACGCCGAGTTGATTGGGGACGGTCAGCAGCAGGGTGTCGGCCTCCGCGATCGCCTCGTCGGTCTTGAGCTGCTCGATCAGCTTCTCCGGCTCGGCGGCGTAGCCGCGGCCGAAGATCGCGCGCGTCCGCTCGTCGATGAAGCCGATCTGGTCTTCCTCCTGCCCGTTGCCGAAATAGGCGCGGTCGCGGTCGTCGACCAGCGCGAAGATGCTGCGGCTGACCGAGACCCGCGGCTCGCGGGTGTGGCCGGCCTCCTTCCATGCGGCGCGGTAGGCCCGGATCTGGGCGGCCTGCTGGATGTGGAAGGCCTCTCCGGTCTCGTCGCTCTTCAGCGTCGAGCTCTGCAGGTTCATCCCGAGCTTCGCCGCCCAGACCGCGGTGGCGTTCGAACCGGCGCCCCACCAGATGCGCTCGCGCAAGCCTTCCGAGAGCGGTTCGAGCCGCAGCAGGCCGGGCGGGTTGGGAAACATCGGCCGCGGATTCGGCTGCGCAAAACCTTGTCCGCGCAGCATATCGAGGAAGATCTCGGCATGACGCCGGCCCATGTCGGCGTCGGTCTCGCCTTCGCCCGGCTGATAGCCGAAATAGCGCCAGCCATCGATCACCTGCTCGGGCGAGCCGCGGCTGATGCCGAGTTGCAAACGTCCCCGCGCGATCAGATCGGCCGCGCCGGCGTCCTCGATCATGTAGAGCGGATTTTCGTAGCGCATGTCGATCACGGCGGTGCCGATTTCGATCCGGCTGGTCTTGGCGCCGACCGCCGCCAGCAGCGGGAAGGGCGAAGCCAGCTGGCGGGCGAAGTGATGGACGCGAAAATACGCGCCATCCGCGCCGAGCTCTTCGGCGGCGACCGCGAGGTCGATCGATTGCAGCAGCACATCCGCGGCGGAGCGGGCCTGGGATTGCGGGGAGGGCGTCCAGTGCCCGAACGAGAGGAAGCCGATTTTTTTCATGTCGGCAATGTAGGCATGTCCGGCACGAATTGCGATCCGTGGCGTGACCCGGCGATGACGGAAAATGTTTACCAACCGGCAAAAATTTGTGCAGCAGGCGTTGCGGGTTTGCGGATCGCGCCGCTGTGGATGCGCCGCATGCGCGCTGGTCTTGCCGCCTGCGCTACAGCGCGGCTTGCGATCAGCTCGCGCGCCGCCTAGCTTTCGGCCGCCATTTTCCCACCACCACGTTCCCGCAGGACCCGATGTCGCAGCCGTTTCTGTTTCAGCCGATCACGCTTCGCGGCGTGACCTCCCGAAACCGCATCCTGATTTCGCCGATGTGCCAGTATTCGGCGACCGACGGCCTCGCCAATGACTGGCACCTCGTGCATCTCGGCAAGTTCGCCCAAGGCGGCGCCGGGCTCGTGATGGTCGAGGCCGCGGCGGTCACCGCCGAGGGGCGCATCACCCATGGCGATGTCGGCATCTGGAACGACGAGCAGATCGCGCCGCTCGAACGCATCGCGGCCTTCCTGAAGGACAATGGCGCGGTGCCCTCGATCCAGCTCGCGCATGCCGGCCGCAAGGCCAGCATGCAGCGCCCCTGGTACGGCAATGCCGCACTCGACGAAGCCGACCGCGCCCGCGGCGATCTGCCGTGGCGCACGGTTGCGCCGAGCGCGATCCCGATGGAGGAAGGCTGGCTGATGCCGCACGCGCTCGAAATGGCCGAGCTCGCCGCACTGCGCGAGCAATGGCGGCGCGCCACCTTGCGCGCAGTGGAGGCCGGCTTCGAATTCGTCGAGGTGCATTGCGCGCATGGCTATCTCCTGCACGAATTCCTCTCGCCATTGTCGAACCGCCGCAGCGACGCCTATGGCGGCGACCGCGCCGGGCGGATGCGCTATCCGCTCGAGATCATCGAGACCGTGCGCGCCGCCTGGCCCGCGGAGCGGCCGCTAGCGGTGCGCATCTCCTCGGTCGATGGTGTCGAAGGCGGCCTGACGCTCGAGGATCAGATCGCATTCGCGCGCGAAGCCAAGGCGCGCGGTGTCGACCTGATCGATTGCTCGTCGGGTGGCCTGCTCGGCTCGGCAACCGCGGCGCGGATTCCGCGCGGCTATGGCTTCCAGGTGCCGTATGCGGAAGAAATCCGTCGCGCCGCCGAGGTCGCCACCATCGCGGTCGGCCTGATCCTGCATCCGCAGCAGGCGGAAGATGTCCTGGCGGGCGGCCAGGCCGACCTGGTCGCGATTGGCCGCGAGGCGCTGTTCGATCCGAACTGGCCGCTGCATGCCGAGCTTGCGCTTGGCGGCGGAGGCGGCGAGGTGTTCGCGTCCTGGCCGAAGCAGTATGGTTGGTGGCTGGAGCGGCGCGAGCCGGGCTTGCGCAGGCTCGAAGGTCCGCCGCTGCCGTTCCGCAAGGTGTGACGGATCAAGCTGCGACAGTTCACGAGGGAGGATTTGACATGACGATTTCGGCACAGCGTCCCTATCGCGGCGTCTTTCCGGTGGCGCCGACCATCTTCGACGCCGGCGGCAATCTCGACCTCGACGGACAGCGGCGCTGCATCGATTTCATGATCGATGCCGGCTCGCACGGCATCTGCATCCTCGCCAACTTCTCCGAGCAGTTCGTGCTGACCGATGCCGAGCGCGAGACCGTGATGCACGCCGTGCTCGAGCACGTCGCGGGCCGCATTCCCGTGATCGTCACCACCACGCATTTCTCCTCGGCGGTGTGTGCCGCGCGCAGTCGCGAGGCGGAGGCCGCCGGCGCCGCGATGGTGATGATCATGCCGCCCTATCACGGCGCGACCTTCCGCGTTGGCGAGCCGGGCATCTACGAATTCTATCGGGTGGTGTCGGATGCCATCAACATTCCGATCATGATTCAGGATGCGCCGGTCGCGGGCACGCCGCTCTCGGTGGACTTCCTGGCGCGGATGGCGAAGGAGCTCGCCAATGTCAGGTACTTCAAGATCGAGGTGCCGATGGCCGCGGCCAAGCTGCGCGGCCTGATCGAGAAGGGCGGCAGCGTGATCGAGGGACCGTGGGACGGCGAGGAGGCGATCACGCTGATGGCCGATCTCGATGCCGGCGCCACCGGTGCGATGACCGGCGGCGGCTATCCCGACGGCATCCGCCAGATCATGGATCCGTTCTTCGCCGGCCGCCGCGAAGAGGCCGTGCAGGCCTATGCGCGCTGGCTGCCGTTGATCAATTATGAGAACCGCCAATGCGGGCTGCAGGCCTGCAAGGTGCTGATGCGCGAGGGCGGCATCATCAAGTCGGACACGGTGCGGCACCCGTTGCAGCCGCTGCATCCGGCGACGCGCGCAGGCCTGATCGAGATCGCGCGCACGCTCGATCCGGTCGTGCTGCGCTGGGGGCGCTGAGCGCGCCTTAAGCGTCCCACGTCACCGGCAAATCCAAGAGACCGCGGAATGCCCAGCCGCCGATCCGCGGCGGCCTGTCCGCGATCAGCCGCAGATTCCTGAGCCTGTCGAAGATCGCCGGCAGCGCGACGTCGGCGACCATGGCGCGCGAGGCCCAGGCGCCGGCGCAGAAATGTGGACCGGCGCCGAACGCGATGCTCTTGCTGGCGTCGCGGCGCACATCGAATGCATCGGGCCTGTCGAAATGCTTTTCGTCGCGGTTGGCCGAGCCGAACATCAGGAACACGCGCTCGTTGGTCTCGAATGCGACGTCCCTGATCGTCCAGGGCTTTGCGATCCGCCGCGGCGACATCCCGATCGGCGAGATCCAGCGCGCATATTCCTCGAACACCTGTAGCCACGGGATCGCGCCGCTTACAGCCAGCGCCAGCTGATCCGGATGGGTCAGCAGCGCCCACACCGTGCCGGCGATCGCGTCGCGCGGCTCGTTCTGGCCCCCCGAGATCGCGAGCTTGATGTTGGCGCGCACGCTCTCCATCGACATGTCGGTCTGGAGCAGCACGCCGAGCAGGCTGAGGTCGGGCGTCTTGCGCAGCCTGGGGACCATGTCGTCGATCGCGGCGTCGATGCCGGAGGTCGCTGCATGGCAGCGCGCCTCGATCGCGGGATCGCCGGTGTAGTTGGCGATGCCGTCGATCATGCCCTGCGACCAGGCGTTCATGTCCTGGAAGCGCATGTTGGTGAGGCCGGTGATCGATTTCAGGCATTCGGCCGAGAACGGCAGCGCGAAGGCCTGCACGAAATCCACCACGCCGTCCGGCGTCAACTCATCGAGGATGCGGTTCGCGTGTCCGGCGAATTGTGCGGTCCAGTGCGATCTGACGGTCTTCGGCGAGACCGCCGGGAAGATCGCCTTGCGCTCGTTCATGTGCGCGTCGCCGTCCTTGCGCATCATGTTGTGGCCCATCAGCCTGTTCATCAGCCCCTCGGGCTGGTGCGACGAGAACACGTCGATCTGCTTCTCGGAGACGAAGATATCGTCGCGGTTGCACAGCAGTGTGCTGCCGAGCTGCGGCACGAAGGCGATCGGCGCCTCCTTGCGCATGCGCGCCAGCGTCGGATAGGGATCCTGCCAGAAGGCGGGGACGTCGATGTCGAAATGGGGCGCAGTGCTCACGACGTGTTCTCGGGTTGGCCTTAAGGTTTCGAACCGAGCATAGGCCGGCAGACGCGACCGGTCTGTCCCCACCGTTGGGGACAGAGGGAGGTGGCCGCTCAGCCTCTTCAGTTCAGCTGGTCTGCCGATGCCATCAGGCGCAGTGCGATCGCGAACAGCTCGTTCTGCGAGGAGATGCCGAGCTTGTCATAGGCGCGCTTGCGATAGGTGAGGGCGGAGTGCAGCCCGATGCCGAGCTCGGCCGCGATCGCTTCCGAGCTGAGACCCGAAAGGATGCCGAGGCAGACCTCCTTCTCACGGCCGGTCAGTCTGGCGAGCGGTTCGGCGGTCGCAAACACGGTCTTCAGCCGCGCCATCGGATCGGCATCCGTTGCCGGGTCGCGCTGGAAGTGCCGCGCCACCGCTGCGGTCAACGCGGGCGCGACCGCGGCGAGGCGCGCGATCTGCTCGCGGCTGAAGCGGCCTTGCGCGGTGATCTGGTAGAAATTGACGTAGAAGCAGGTGTCGCCAGTCCAGATCGCCGAGGCGAACTTGTCGACGATGTCGGAATCGTCGAAGAAAATCTTGCGGTAGCCGTCGCTGTACATCCGGCGCGCAAAGGTCGGCAGTACGATCGGCACGGCCTGCGCCTTGCCCTCGAACACCGCGTCGCGGTTCGGGTCGGCCTGATGGAAATGTTCCGAATAGGCGATCCCGAGGTCGCGCCCGGTCGGGATGTTGCCGACATCGAGCAGGCACGCGGCGGAGCGCGGGCCTGCGAACGAGAACACCATGCAGTGACCGACCCCGGCGACGCGGCGCAGCGCGCCGATCAGGGCCTGCGGAAAGCTGTCGCGGCCGATCGCCAGCAGCGCCGGCGTGATGTCGCTGACGACAGAAGTCTTGAAGGCGAAATCTGCCTTCATGGCGTCCTCCCTGTGTTTCGGGAAGACTAGCAGCGACATCGCGGGGGTGGAAGTTCCCTCGTCATTCCCCGGTGCGCAATTGCGCACCTGAGGGCTCGCGAAGCGAGAGCCCGGAATCCATCGGGCCGCAGGTGTCGCGGCTAAATGGATTCCGGGCTCGACGCTGCGCGTCGCCCCGGAATGACGACCATGGGAGCTATCCGGTGAGGAAATCGCCTCAGGCGCCCGGCACCTGGTCGAGGAAGCCGGTGATGCTCCGGATCCGGCCGTCCTTCAGCATGGCGAAGTCGGTGCCCTTGATCGGGCTGTCGGCGCCGTCGGGCCCGAGGCCCCAGGAGAAGCGGACATGGTCGCCGAAGCCGTTCGGCTCGCCGATCAGCTTGAAGTTGAAATCCGGAAACTTCTGCTGCACCCCCGCGATCAGCGCATCGACGCCGTCATGGCCGTCGCCGCTCATCATGGGATCGACATAACGCGCATCGGCGGTCCAGTTCTCGCTCAGCATCTCGCGGCGCCGGCTCGGCATCCGCTCGTTCCAGAGCTCGATATAGCGGCGGACGATGGTCGTGTGGTCGGTCATGGTGCTCTCCTTCTGATGGCCGGACTGTGCGGCTGTCCGGACTATCGGAGGTTCGCCTGCGCCGATCGATTACCTTGCAGGTCATCGCGCGAGCTATGGCGCGATGGTCAGCACCGCCTTCATGTTGGGGTGGAAGCGGCAGTAATAGTCGACGGTACCGGCTTTGCTCAGAACCGACCTGACCGTCTTCTTCGGTGCAATCGTCACGTCGAAGTCGCCGTTCTTCGCCGTGGCGGTGTGCGCCAATACGTCCTTGTTGACCCATTCGATGGTGTCGCCGACCTTGGCCGATACCTCGGCCGGCGAGATCACCAAATTCTCCATCACGATCTGGATGGTGGCTGCATGCGCCGGGACAGCCATCGCGCCGAGCGCGAGCAAAGCCAGCGTTGCGAGATAGCGTCCGGTCGACATCACGCGTCTCCCTACTTCATGCTCGCCGCAACATGTTCGGCATGTTGCTCGTGGCCTTGGAAGATCTTCAGGCCGGTCTGCAGCAGGCTCTTCAGCTCGGGATTGCTCGCCGACGGGATCAGCTGCGTCTCCAGCGCGGCGTTGACGGTCTTGTGGTAGGCGACCTCGTTGTCGATATAGGCCTTGTCGTAGGCTGAGCCCTTCAGCTTGCCGAGTTCGGCGAGCTTGTCGGCCGCCTGTTTCGACAGCGCCTTGCTGGTGTCGTTGTCCTCCGGCGTCACCTTCAGCTTCTTGACGAGGTCGAGCGCCTGCTTGTTCACCGCCTCATGGTCGCGCGCCATGTCCTTGGCGAACGCCTTGACGTCCTTGTTGGAAGCTTTGGTCTCCGCCTGCTTGGCGGCGTTGATGTCAATCACACCTGCCGTGTAGGCGATGTGCGCGATCTGCGGATCGGTCAGCTTTGCGCCCTGGGCCAGCGCAGCGCCGGTAAGAACGCTGAGCGCGGCGACCGCGATGCTCAATCGAACGAACATGGTTTGACACTCCTGTTGAGCCGGGCGTAGGGCACGGCACGTCGTTGCTTGCACAGGAGTTGGATGGTGCTGATAGCCGGAGGTTCCCAAAAATCTATGCTGTGACGCCGAGCCGTTTCAGGACCGCCTCGGTCAATCGCTCGCAGCGTCGGCCCGCGAAGGGAAAGGCCTCCATCACGATAGGGCCGATCTTCCGCTCGACATTGTCGCGCAGCATGGTCCGGGCGCGGTGCAGGCGGGTTTTCACGGTCTCCGGCTTGAGACCGAGGATATCAGCGGTCTCCTCGACATTCATGCCCTCGATCACACGGGTGATGAAGACGAGGCGGAACGCCTCGGGCAGCTCATCGATCGCGTGCTCGACGACATGCTGGATTTCGCGCTGGGCCATGGATTTTTCCGGATCGTCCGCTGACGACAGCGGGAACGGGATGATTTGGGCTTCTACGGCGCCCTTCGGCAGCTCGGACCACTCCACGCTTGCGTGTTTGCTGCGCAGGCGGCCGAGCGCCTCGTTGATCGCGATCCGCGACAGCCAGGTCGAGAGGCTGGAGTCGCCGCGGAACTGGTCCAGATGGGTGAAGGCGCGCACATAGGCGTCCTGAACGACATCCTCGGCCTCGTGGTCGTTGCGGAGGATGCCGCGCGCCAGCCGGAACAGCCGGCGATTGTTCGCCTGCATGATGGCGCGGATCGCAGCCTCGTCGCGGGCGAGCGCGCGCTGCACGAGCTCGGCATCGCCTGAGCGGATCGGCGGTGGTGACGTTACATGGGCCTGGCGCATGGCGGGCTCGCCCTCACTGTTGGCGGTATATTACCATTGGATGCCAACCGGCCGGACAGGTTCCCGAGAAAATGGCGATCAGCCAAAAAGACCCGGCCAGCGGCTACGGCCTGATGTAAGCCTCCGGATCACCGCGCGCGTGCGCCTCCATCGCATCGAGGAAGCAGCGCACCTTGGCCGGGACGAATTGCCGCGCCGGCAACAGCGCGTGCACGTTGAGCGGCTCGCAGGCATGGTCCGGCAGCAGCCGCTTCAATTCACCGGCCGCGGCCGCGGCGCGGGTGTAGCTCGCGGTGACCCGCAGCACGCCATGGCCGGCGAGCGCCGCCTGCAGGCGGACATGGGCATTCGAGCTGGTGAGCCGCGCGCGATCCACCGCGAGATGCTCGACCACCCCGCCGGGTGCGGTGATCGCCCATGGCGGATCGCTGGGACCGGTCAACAGCGGCAGCTTCCTCAATTCATCCAGCGTGCGCGGCTCGCCGAACTTCTCCAAGAGCGCCGGTGCCGCGAACAGGCCGCGCTCCAGGGTGAAGACGCGGCGGATCACGATGCCGGCCGACGGCAGCGGCGCCTCCAGCATCGCGAACACGATGTCGTAATTCTCGGCGATCGGACTAACGATGTCGTGTTCGACATCGATCCGGATCGCGAGCTCGGGATAACGGCCCATCACGGCGCAGGCGACCGGCCCCGCGTGATGCGCGCCGAATTCGTACGGCGCCTTGATGCGCAAGGTGCCTGCGACCGCGCTGGACATCGCCAGCGCCTCGCTGTGGGTATCGTGCAGCGCGGCGAACAGCGGGCGCACCTTGCGATAGATGGTCTCGCCGGAATCGGTCAGCCGCAGATGCCGCGTGGTCCGCTCGATCAGCCGCAGCCCGAGATTGGCCTCGAGACGCTGCACCGCGGCACTGAGGCTCGATTTGGGATGCCCGAGCACGCGCGCGGCCGCGGTGAAGCCGCCATGCTCGACAACCTCGCAAAACAGCTCCCAGTCGCGCCACTCCATGGCCGATTGTCCATCCAGCGGTACAGTGTGTCCAGCCAAATCGGATTATCCCGATGACCGGGATCACCTAACCTCATTGCAAGCAATTTTGCATTGGGAGGGTGACATGGCCGATGACGGAATTTTCCTGCGCAACGCCTGGTACGTGGCGGCGCTGAACCACGAACTGATCGACGGCAAGAAGCTGGCGCGCACCATCCTGGAGCGGCCGATCGTGATCTATCGCGGCGCCAGCGGAAAGGTGGTCGCACTCGACGACCGTTGCTGCCATCGCGCGGCGCCGCTCTCGATGGGGCGCGTCGAGGGTGACGATATCAGATGCATGTATCACGGCATGAAGTTTGCGGCCGACGGCAAGTGCATCCAGATCCCCGGCCAGGACGCGATCCCGGCCAAGCTCGGCGTGCGCAGCTATCCGGTGGTCGAGCGCTACAACATGATCTTCATCTGGACCGGCGATGCCGAGAAGGCCGATCCGAAGCTGATCCTCGACTATCCGCCGCTCGAGGATCCCAAATGGCGCGGCCTGCCGGGCTACATGCACTACAAGGCCAATTGGCTCCTGATCGTCGACAACCTCAGCGATTTCGCGCATCTGGCCTTCGTGCACACCAACACGCTCGGCGGTTCCGAGGAATATGCCTACAAGACCAAGCCGGTGGCGATCGAGAAGCTGGACGACGGCTTCCGTGTCGAGCGCTGGCACATGGGCGCCGATGCGCCGCCCTACCACAAGAAGGTGATCTCCAACCGCGACGACCAGGTCGATCGCCGCAATATCGGCCGCATGATCGTTCCAGGCATCTTCACGCTCGACACGACGTTTGCGCCGGCGGGACAGGGCGCGGAGAAGGGCGTTCAGGTTCCGGGCACGCGGTCATATCGCAATGCGCAGTTCATGACGCCGGAGACGCGCTCCTCGACGCACTTCTTCTGGAACTACTTGCACGATTTCGACATCGACAATCCGAACATTTCGCTATCGCTGCGGCATTCCCTCGAGGAGGCCTTCAACGAGGACAAGGATTTCATCGAAGCGCAGCAGAAGGTGCTCGACGTCGACCCGGATTATCAGCTGCTTGCGATCGGCGCCGATGCGCCGCTGACCTATTTCCGCTGGTTGTTCGCACGCAGGCTCGATGCGGAGAAGGGCGCGGCACGCGCCGCATAGCCGCCGAAGCGGGTGTCCGCGCTTGGCTCCAAGGCGTGCCGGGATCGCGAAATCGTGACGTCCCGGCGTGGCTGCCGTCCCGGCGGGTTTGGCGTAGAGTGACCAACGTGAATTCGTCGGTTCTTGATCAGGGTCAAGGCTTCGATCCGTGCCGGTCGGACTGTTCCGGTGGCGATCAATCGGTGAATGAGCTTGCACGACAAGGCGGACCCATCGGAACGAAGTGCCAGCGCCGACTGGGTGCAGCACGCTTGGCTATGGCCGTTTGAAGCCACGCGATTGGCGCTCGATATCTACTCGCAGTGGTACCCCAGTCGCGCGCCCGAACCGACAGATGCGGCGGACGAAGTGGCGGCGCTGCCCTGGACGACGGCCAATTCGGTGGAGCTGCAACTGCCGTCGATGCGTCTGCTGGACTTCTCGAGAGCTGGCGAAGGCCAGCCGCTGCTGGTCTGCGCACCCTATGCGCTGCACCGCGCGAAGATAGCCGATCTTGCGCCCGGCCACAGCCTGATGGAGGCGTTACAGGGAGCGGGCATAGCACGTCTCTATCTCACGGATTGGCTCTCGGCGGCACCGGAGATGCGATATTTCTCGATCGACACCTATCTGTCCGATCTCAACGTGGCGGTCGACACGATTGGGCCGCCCGTCGACCTTGCAGGTCTCTGTCAGGGCGGCTGGCTGTCGCTGCTCTATGCCGCGCGCTTTCCCGGCAAGGTGCGGCGGCTCGTGCTAGCGGGCAGCCCGGTCGACGTCTCTGTGCCGTCAGAGCTTTCCAGGATGGTCGCCTCGCTTCCGCAGCAAGGTTTTGAGGCACTGGTGCGCCAGGGGAATGGAATCGTCAGTGGCAGGCAGATGCTGCAGGTCTGGAGTGTCCCGCTCAGTACGCTTGACGTGGAAGCGGCGCTGCAGCAGCGGCTCGACGACAAGTCGGAGGATGCACGGGCGCTGCTCGATTGCTTCACACGCTGGAACCGAGAGACGCTTGATTTACCGGGCACCTACTATCTCGAAGTGACTGACTGGATATTTCGAAGGAACCGGATCGCGACGGGAGACTTTGTCGCGCTTGGCTGCAAGATCGATCTTGCTGCGGTGAAGCTGCCCGTTTTCCTGCTCGCAGCCGAGAACGACATTGTTGTTCCGCGCGACCAGGCATTTGCGACGTTGCGACTGTTGGGCACGCCGCCCGCGTGGCTGCAATGCGACACCGAGCCGTGTGATCACCTCGGCCTGTTCATCGGCTGCAAGGCTCTGGCCGGTTCGTGGCGTCGGATTGCCCGTTGGCTTCAGTCCGACCTCGGCGAGGCCGCGGGCGAGCGATTGCAGATCAGCGCCTGAGTGCCAAATGAAATGCCCCGAACTGCAATTTTGCAATCCGGGGCATCGGACTCCATTGCGATGATCCGCGTCGCGTCTACTTCGCCGCGACGACCATGATCTCGACATTGTACTGCGGCGCCGCGAGCTTGGCCTCGACGGTGGCGCGGGCCGGGGTGTTACCCTCCGAGACCCACGAGTCCCACGCCGCGTTCATCTCGGGGAACGTCTTCATGTCGGTGATGTAGATGGTCGCGCTGAGCAGCTTCGACTTGTCGGTGCCGGCCTTGGCGAGGTGGCCGTCGATGATCGACAGGATGTCCTTGGTCTGGTCGGTGACGCTGCCGCCCGCCGCTTTGCCGGCGACGACGCCGGCGAGATAGACGGTGTTGCCGTGCACGACGGCCTGGCTCATGCGCGGGCCGGTTTCGAAACGCTGAATGCTCATTTGGGTCTCCACTTGAATGGCGGGCATGTCTATAGCGTTTTCAAGCGAAGTAGCTACCGGTTCGCGTAAAGAAAACGCGTCAAGACAAGAGATCGACAGGGTTGGTTCTGATTTGATCAGAACCAGACCTCTAACCTGCCAGAGCGAGCGCCGCCACTGCACAATTTGCAGCACCGTTCACCGAAATCGCTCGAAATTGCTCCGAGATCGCCTCAGCGCAATCAGGTCGGCGGATTCTGCCCATTCGCCCAGCGCGCGAACAGCGCCACCTGTTCGGCCGGCCAGGCGCCGTCGCACGGCATGGTGCCGGCCTCGAGGCGCGCCAGGATCTGCCGGCAGTGCCTGGCGACGTCCGCCTCCTTCCAGAGATCGAAGGCGAACAGCATCGAGTTGCGGTCCATCGGCCGGAACAGCGGCCGGATGTGTTGCTCGAATTGCACGGCCTCGTCGGGGCCGGGAAGCGCGACGCTGACTCCGTTCGCCGCCTGCGCATCGGTTGCGATTGCGGGCGGCCGCGCGGCGGGCGTTGCGTTGCAGACCCACCACCAGCGCGGCACCGGCATGTTCGGCGGCGGTTTTGCGCCGGTGCCGGAATTCTCCACCGCGATCCGCGAGCCCCATTCGATATAGGCGACGAATGCCGCGCGGAATTCCGGATCGGACGGCAGCCCGGCATCGTCGGCGCTCTGCACCATGTAGGTGGCCCACAGCGCGCGCTGCTCCGGCCGGATCTCCTTGCCGATGTGCTGCGACACCATCCGCCGATAGCCGCCATAGCGTTCGGTGTAGAAGCGCGGGCCGCCGAACACCTCGCTGAGCCAGGCCGCCACCCGCTCGGGATGATCCGGCGACATCTCGGCAAACAGCGGGGAAAGCAGCGGATCTTCCGGCACGTAGCGGCTGTAGAAGATGCGCGTCATGTCGAGCAGCGCCGGATAGCCGCCGGCCCATTCGAACAGCGTCGGCTCGCGCAGCGGATCCGGAACCGGATCGTGAAAATCGACATTCCAGTGCATGCCGCTGCAGAACGGCTTGTTCAGCGACGAGCCGCAGCGGCACAGGCTGACATGCTCCTGTGATGCGCCCGCATTCCCTGCGATCGGCGCGCCGTCCTCGTCGACCAGTTCGACATGGCCGGCGACGCGATAGGGGCCGTCCTTCGACACTTCGATCTGTGGCGGCCGGTCGACGTCGGACAGGTTGGCGTCCCGCGCGGGGCCGATGCCGATGCCGAGCGCGCCCGATGGGCATCTGCGCACCGCATTGATGAGGTCGTCGAAGCGCGCCCCGCTCGGCGCGATGAAAGGCTCCTCGCCGAGATGAAACACCGAGTTGAGCCGGTCGGTGCAGAAGCCGGAATGCGCGCAGGTGCCGCGATTGTCGAACACGAACGCCTGCTGCCCCGCATAGACGTCGAGCTTGTCGGGCACGCGCCGTGGATCCCTGGCGTCGGCGAAGCCGCGCGCGACATGGCTGTCGTCGCAGAACGGCTTGGTCTGCGATTGTCCGCAGCGGCAGAGCCGCACCGGCGCCTCGGCGGCGATCGGCACGCCGAGATGATCGACGATCGGGATGCCGGGGTCGGGTTCGTAGGGCCCGTTGCGTCTGACGATGATGCGCTTGCGCTGATGTTGCTGGTCGCTCGAGCCTCGGGCGGAACTGTCCTCTGTCATGCCTTGCAATGATCCCTGAACTCGCCCAACCCGTGCAAAGCGTGCTTAGATGGATCGACGGCGGCTCTCAACGAACCAGATGGAAAGTGCCGCGGGAGGTTGCGATGATCCGCAAGACCAAGCGGAAATATGGTTGCCCGGTCGAGTTCTCGATCGATCAGCTCAGCGGCAAATGGAAGACCGTGATCCTGAGCCGGCTGAAGCTCCGGCCGATGCGCTATGGCGAATTGCGCCACGACATCCCGCAGCTCAGCGACAAGGTGTTGACCGAGCGCCTGCGCGATCTCTGCAATTCAGGCTTCGTCAAGCAGGAGCGCGGCGGCGGATCCTCGCGCTATTGCCTGACCAAGCGCGGCGAGATGCTGAAGCCGATGCTGCAGGCGCTGTACGATTGGGGCGAGGCCAACGCCGACACGTTCGGTGTCCGCTTTCTCAGTGCGGAGGCGGACTAGGTAGAGCCTCGCGAGGAAAAATTGACCTGACCGATACGTTCTCGGCAGGCGAGCTTCTGCGCAGCCGCACCTCTTGCGTGGGACTTAACCGCAAGTCATTCCCATATCCTCGCGCTTCTTCACGGCGCCCATCTATGAGCAATCGCAGTTCCAAAAGAATTTCGTCCTGAACCGTCACCCTATCACCACAGTGGTTAAGAGCGCTGTGGTTCGAGCACGACGAGTTATTATGGAGAGCCGTCTGTAATCACGCAGCTTTCTCAAACGTCGCGACATCTGTTCGATTAACGCCACTCTCAATGGCGTCCCGACTGCTGCCCCACATTATCCATCATGATCTCTATCACTTGTGCGTGTGGCGCCTGTTGAAATAAAGAGGCAGGAGAATCGTCAGATCTGAGCGCCACAGGCCTCGGGTCTAAGTCAGTCGACGCGTTCGGGAGCGGAACCATCCGGGAGATAGTGGTGCCACCTTGCCGCCCCCCTGCACCGAGGCGGGCGAGGCAAGTGAATTATTCTTCCATGGGACGGAAGATTCTGCGCACGGGTTGTGCAGTCGTTGCGGCAGTCAGTTGGTTGCTGTGCGAGTCGGCTCACGCCTTCGACTTCTTCGGCCTGCTCGGTTCCGACGATCCGCCACCAGTTGGCGCCACGACGTTGTCATACCGCCTCACGATCGAAACCAAGACAACCGAAGGCAAGAATGATAGCGACGCCGAGCAAGCATTGCGCGACGCTTCCGGGACATATCGTCTCCGGCAAGAACCGCCGCCGGATGGAGAAGGTCTTGCGCGCCGACTTCAGGCCGACGTCAATCCGCTCCTGGATGCACTTTGGGGACTGGGCCACTACAACGCAGAGATCGATATCACGATAGACGGAGTTCCCGTCTCATTCGACGAGGCCGGACTGGCCCTCGCCGCGCAGCGTGCAGACAAGTTTCGCAACCGCTCGATCATTCCCATTGCGATCATCGCTCGGCTCGGCCCGACGTTCACATTGCGGACTGTCGATGTCGATTATCCTCGCGACCAAGCGCCGCAGGGACTGCCAATTCGCGCCTTTGCTCTGAAGCCAGGCGATCCGGCTGTGTCCGCCAACCTGCGCGCCGCGCAGCTGAAACTCGTCGACTGGTTCCGCAGTCATGGACATCCGTTGGCGAAAATCGCGGACGTCAAGGCAACAGTGGATCACGCGGCGGGCGCGATGGATTTCCACCTGCGGGTCGAACCAGGCCCGAAGGCCGGTATCGGCGCCGTCACTATCTCGGGCGACGGGGCCGTCGACCCGCGGGTGGTGGCGACCCATGTTTATCTGAAGGAAGGCGAGCCCTATTCTCCCGAGCGACTGGCGCTGACCAAGACCTCGATCGCAAGAATTCCGGCGATCGGCGGCATTCGCATTCGTGAGGCCGACAAGCTGGACGCCAACGGCAACCTGCCGGTCTTCATCGATGTGACGGATCGACCCAGGCACGCGGTGGGCCTGTCGGCAAAATATTCTACCGTCGATGGTCCCGGCATTTCGGGCTACTACGAGGACCGGAACATATTCGGCGGCGGCGAGCGTCTGCGGCTTGAAGCGTCCGCTTCCCTGTTGCAACGGATCGATGGAACGTCCTCCAGCGGGTTCAATAATCTCCACGCGTCAGATTTTGGTGCGCGATTCACCGGAACCTTCGTCAAGCCGGGCTTGTTCGGCACCCCGAACGACCTCTTGATCGAAGCCACCGCCTTCCGCGAGCGCGTCGGCAACAATGTGCTAGGCGGCTATACCGACGACACGGTGCGCGGCACCCTCGGCGTGGTCCATCGTTTTTCGGAGACCGCTTCGCTGCAAGGCGGCATTCAAGTCGAGCAGTCGAGATCGCAGGACGTGCTGGGCCGGGTCGATGCGACACTCGTCGGCTTCACCGCGACCGGCCGCTACGACACCACGGACAATCCGCTCGATCCCACGCGCGGTGTGCGCCTTGCTGCGACCGTCAATGCCTATTCGAAGCTGATGGGCTCCACGATCGACCTCTTCGAGGGCCGCGTCTCAGGTTCGGCCTATTACGCGCTCGACGAGCAGGCCGACTACGTGCTGGCGGGCCGGCTGGCTGCGGGCTCGCTCGCGGGAGCGCCGCTGGCTGACATTCCGGATTCGCACCGTTTCTTCGCGGGCGGCGGCGGATCCGTGCGCGGCTACGGCTTCAACACCATCTCGCCGATGATGTTCGGTCAGATCACCGGTGGCAGCAGCCTGATCGAAGGCTCCGCTGAAGTGCGCGTCAGGATCACACCTACCATCGGCCTCGTGCCGTTCGTGGACTTCGGTTCGGTGTCCCGTTCGTCGCTGCCGGGCTTCAGCGATTATGTCGGCTACGGGGCCGGGCTCGGCCTGCGTTATCTCACGCCGGTGGGCCCGATCCGGCTCGACGTCGCGACACCGCTGAACCCGCGGCCCGGCGACAGTCGCTACGCCATCTATGTCAGCATCGGGCAGGCCTTCTGATGCGCGTGCGACGGGCCTTCATTGTCGGTTCTGCCATAGCGGCGCTTGGCGTCGTCTCTGTTGCTGTGCTCGGCGTCGTCTTCCATGGAATGGTAGGCGGAAGCGGCGAAAATCAGCAGGACATGCTCGCCGGCCTCGTCTCGCGAACGCTCTCGACGCCCGCGACCCAGGTTCATATCGGCGCCGTCGACGGCGTCCTCTCGTCGGATGCGACGGTGCACGATGTCAGCATCACCGACAGGGACGGAGTTTGGCTGACCCTCGACAAGGCCCGTCTCGTCTGGCGGCGCACTGCGTTGCTAATGGGGCGGCTGGAGATCGATCGGCTCGAGATCGGCACGCTCGATATCAAGCGAAAGCCGCTGCCGTCCGACCAGCCCGCCGCGGAGTCCGGCCAGCCGACCCTGCCGGACCTTCCCGTGAAAGTACAGGTGAAGGCTTTCGACCTGCGTGCCCTGGTGCTGGGCCAGCCCATTCTCGGCGAGGCCCTGAGCGTCAAGGCGACCGGCAATGCCGAGCTGGGCTCACCCTCGGAGGGCCTCGTTTTCAACCTCGATGCGATCCGCACTGATTTCCCGGGCCATTTCAAGGCCGCACTCGCCTTCGTACCGCAAGGCAACGCGTTGACCCTCGATGTCACGCTCGACGAACCGTCCCGCGGACTGATGTCCAAGATCGGTCATTTGCCGGGCGAGCCGCCCGTGACCTTCGCGCTGGGCGGCAAGGGCACGCTCGACAGCTTCCGCGGCGCGCTGAAGTTTCAGGCCGGCCCTACCATTGATGCGACCGGTGCGATCACGCTTGACCGCAACGGGGCGGGCCGCGTCCTTGCAACCCGTCTCACGAGTCATCTCGGACCGCTGCTGCCGTCGGTTGCCGCGCCCGTCTTTGCCGGCGAGACCAATCTCGACAGCACGACGCATTTCGGCGACGACGGCAGCGTCGCGCTGGACCGGCTGACGCTCACGAGCCGCCTCGCGCGGCTCGACGTGAAGGGCCTGCTTGGCGCCGACAGAGTGATGGATTTCAGGGCCTCCATCCGCGCCCTACCCAGCAATGGCGACGTCACGGAAACGGATCAAGGGTCGATCCGCAGCCTGGTGTTCGACAGCAGGGTCAACGGACCGATCAAGGCGCCGACGCTCACGGCCAAGCTCGCAATGTCAGGCGCCCACCTGCCGAATGGAAATCTCGACGCGCTCGACGCCTCGCTGACGGCAGTCCCTCGCGCCGAGCCCAGCGACCTCGCAACGCATATCGTGCTGGATGCAAATTTGCGGGCCTCGGGCATCGCGCCGCGCGATCCCGGTCTCGCGGCAGCAATCGGCAACAGTGCTTCGCTCGTGCTCCACGGCAGCACTGATCTCGGTGGCCACGCCACCATCGAGCGGCTGGAGATCGGCACGCCGACCGTTCAGGCCACCTATGCCGGTGACGTCAGTCCCGATCGGCTGCATGGCCGTGCGACCGGAGCCATGCCTGACCTCGGCCGCTTCAGCGATCTCGCCGGGTTGAAGCTCAAGGGCGCGGTGGCTCTCGGCCTCGATCTCGACGCCGATCGCGAGCACGGCCGCGTCGACGCCAAATTGTCCGGCACTGGCGAGGGGATCGCGACCGGGCTCGCGGCGCTGGATGGGCTCACAGGACCGCGCGTCACGCTTGCCGCCGATGTCGGCGCAGATAGCGGCAGCGACACCTATACGGTCCGCGACGTTTCGCTCGACGGCGCCCATGTCGCGGTTCGCGCCAAGGGAACGGTGACCCGCGAAACGAGCGATCTGTCGGCGCGTGTCAGTCTGCCCGATCTTGCCGCGGCCGATGCTCGCCTCACCGGTGTGGCAGCCGTCGACGTCGGCCTCACCGGAGGGCTCGCGCATCCCGGCGTGTCATTCTCGGCCTCGGTCGATCGCGCCACCGCAATGCGGCGCCCGATTCCGCATCTGGAGCTCGCCGCGACCGTCAATGACGTCAAAGGACCGTGTGTCATCGACGCCAGGCTCGATGGCTCGATCGACGGCAAGCCGGCGCGCGGGATCGTGCAAGCGAGCCGTCAATCGGGCGACACACCTGCTCCCGCTTTCGCCGGATGGGACGCCAAGACGGTCGACGTCGCGATCGGTTCAGTATCCTTGAAGGGGGCGGGCACGATCGACGCGCAAAGTCTCGCACGCGGGCAGATCCATTTCGCCGCCGGCTCGCTCGCCGACGTCGCACCGGTCGCCCTGATGGACCTCGTCGGTTCGGCATCGCTCGATCTTGCCGCATCGGTCGATGACGGCCAGCAATCCGTCCGTCTCGCCGGCAAGGGCGCGGGGATCCGCGCAGCCGGTGCAGCGATCCGCAGCTTCGATCTACGCGCCGATGCGACCGATCTCTACCGCCATCCGCTCCTCAACGCCGACGCCAAGGTCACCGGCGCCGAGATCGCCGGCCAGACTGTCTCGAGCATTGCGCTGACCGCGCGTGGGAACGCCGGCACCAGCACCCTTGGCCTGTCGGCCAAGGCGGCCGGCTTCGATCTCGATGCCGCAGGCGTGCTCACCGCCAAAGATCGCACGCGGTTCGATCTCAACCGCTTCACCGCGCGACGCGGCGCCAGGGCGATCGCGTTGCAGGGGCCAGCGAGTTTCACGCTCGACGAGGGGAGCGTGCTGATCGAGCATCTGGCTCTCGGCATCGGCAATGGTCGCTTCACGGTTGACGGCAGTGCCGGCAAGACGCTCAACGTCAAGGCGCTCGCAAGCGCGATCCCGCTCGGCGAGGCCGATGTCGTGATGCCGGGCCTGGGCCTTGCCGGGACGCTCGACGCCTCGGCGACGATTGCCGGCTCGACGAGCGCTCCGACGGGTCAGTACAAGGTCACCGTCAAGCAGCTGACCGCGCCGCAGAGCCGCAGCGCGGGCCTGCCGCCGATCGACGTCTCGGCAGATGGGCGCCTCGACGGAAGCCGCGCGAGCATCGCCACCACGATCGCCGCCGGAAAAGCCGGCACGATCTCCGCCTCGGGCACGGTACCGCTCGATGCGGCCGGACCAATCGCGCTGACCGCGAAGGGCCGTCTCGATGCCGCCGTCGCGAACGCCGCGCTCTCGGCGTCCGGCCGCACCGTGTCCGGCAGCATCGTGCTCGATGCGCGGTTAGGCGGCACACGCGCCAAGCCCCAGATCGGCGGTGCCGCCAGCTTGAGTGGCGGTACATTCCGCGACAGCCTGCTCGGCACACGCTTCGACAATATCGAGGCGAAAGTCACCGCCGACGGAGATCGTATCGTCGTGGAGCGCCTGACCGCCGCGACGCCGAACGGTGGCACATTGTCTGGTACCGGCCAGGTGCGGGTCGCCCCGGATGCAGGCTTCCCCGGCACGGTCTCGATTCGCGGACAACAGGCGACGCTGGCGGCCAGTGCGCTCGCGACCGCGCAGGCCAATCTCGCGATCGACGTCAGCGGTGCACTGGCGCGCGATCCCCGGATCAACGGCCGGATCGACCTGACCCACGTCGCCATCGATATTCCCGATCGTCTGCCGTCGACGCTGAAGCCGATCGACGGCATCAACCACGTGAATGCGTCGGGGCAGGCCGCTGCACGCCTCGCGGCGGAACGCACGGCCGAAGCCCTGAGGGGCAGCAAGGGGCGCGCGGCGCTGTTCAATGCTGCGCTCGACGTTACGGTGTCGGCACCGAACCACGTTTTCATTCACGGCCGCGGGGTGACTGCGGAACTCGGCGGCTCCGTGCAAGTGGGCGGCACGACCAACGCTCCGGTCCCGAAGGGGGCCTTCTCGCTCTATCAAGGCAAGCTCGTGGCGCTCGGAAAGACGTTGACCTTCACCAAGGGCAATCTCTCCTTCAACGGCGATCTTGCCCCCGAGCTCGACTTTGCGGCGGAGATCTCGGCCTCCGACATCACCGCGCAGGTCGGCATCTCCGGGCCCGCATCCGCGCCGGTCTTTGCCTTCACCTCGCAGCCCCAATTGCCGCAGGACGAGATTCTGTCGCGCATCCTGTTCCAGAAGGCGTCAGGCAGCCTGTCGACGTCGCAGGCCCTGCAGCTCGCGGAGGTGGCGGCACAGTTCGCAAGCGGTGGTGAAGGCACAATGGACCGTATGCGCCGCTCGCTCGGCGTCGACAGCCTTGATGTCGGCGTTGGAGCGGGCGGAAGTCCGATGGTAGGCGCGTCGCGCGCGATCGGCGACAGGTTGAGCGTCGGGGTACGGACGGGCGCTAGCGCCAGTCAGTCCGGCGTGTCCGCCAATGTGGACGTCACGCGTCATATCCGCGTGGAATCCGACGTCGATGCAACCGGTGCAACGTCGGTCGGGGTCGGCACGCGCTTTGAATGGTGAGTTGAGAACACTGGCCGCGGATTGAGGCGCGTTTCCTCTCCCGCCTGCGACGTGGCAGCGCAGAAGCCCGCAAATGCCATATGTCCCAGTCTTGGGCGAGGGACACTGCGCAATTTCGGAATATTAGAAGAATACCCCTGAGTTGCCCGATGTGTCAAGTTGCCTGGTCGAACGCCGGCCACCGCCGGCTACTTTGCATGGGGTTGTTTTCGATATTTTGGCAGCGCCCCTTGCGACGAACGGATTTCCGGCCGGAACCTTAAGCAAGGAAAGGTCGTTCACGCGGGGTGTTGGGGGCAATCAACACAAGGAATGCTCATGCGCATCTCTACGGCATCCGTCATCGCTGCGGCGCTCTCGCTTGGAACACCTGCCTGGGCGCAAACGCAGGGAACGCAACCGAAGACGCCGCCGCAGGCTCAATCTGAGGAATCCACCGCCATCCGGACCATACAGGTGGTCGACATCAAGGAACTCAAGCCCGAGGTCCGGTCGAGGGTCGAGGCTGTCGTCGCAAAGGCAAGCGAGGACGACCTGAAGAACCTGCGCGGTTCCATCGACGCGTCCCGGGAAGCAGTCTCCGCGTTGAAGGCGAAGGGACTGAGCTCGGCGCAGGTTGTCGCGGTCAATCTCAGCAACGGCATCCTAACGCTGTTCACCAAGACGGCCTGACGAAGTTCGCAGCCTGAAGACATCCGGACTGAACCACAAAGGCCCGCCGGTTCCAGCCGGCGGGCCTCCTGCATCTCGAAACAGCGCGCTAGTTCACCGCCTTCGCCGCTGCGCGTCCCGCGTTTCGGCCCGAGAACAGGCAGCCGCCCAGGAACGTGCCCTCCAGCGAGCGATAGCCGTGTACGCCGCCGCCGCCGAAGCCGGCGGCTTCGCCGGCCGCATAGAGCCCGCGGATGATCTGGTGATCGTTACCGAACACGCGCGAATCGAGATCAGTCTCGAAACCGCCAAGCGTCTTGCGGGTGAGGATGTTGAGCTTCACCGCGATCAGCGGGCCGTGTTCGGGATCGAGGATCCGGTGCGGCTTGGCGGTCCGGATCAGCCTGTCGCCGATATAGCGCCGCGCATTGTGCAGGTTCATCACCTGCGCGTCCTTGACGTAGGGATTGGTGATCTCGCGGTCGCGCGCCTCGATCTGCGTCTTGATGGCATCAAACTGCAAGAGGTCGTTGCCGGCGAGCTTGTTCATGGCGCCGACTAGCTCAGCGAGATTGTCGCGCACGATGAAGTCGGCGCCGTGCTGCTTGAAGGCTTCCACCGGCGCCGGCGCACCCTTGTTGGTGGCGCGCTTGATCGTCATGCGCCAGCTTTTGCCGGTGAGGTCGGGGTTCTGTTCGGAGCCCGACAGCGCGAACTCCTTCTTGATGATGCTCTGGGTCAGGATGAACCACGAATAATCGTAGCCGGTGCCCATGATGTAGTGCAGTTGCCCGAGCGTGTCGGAGCCCGGGAACAGCGGCGCCGGAAGCCGCTTGCCCGTGGCGTCGAACCACAGCGACGACGGTCCCGGCAGAATCCGGATGCCATGACGCGGCCAGATCGGGCTCCAGTTCTGGATGCCCTCGACGTAGTGCCACATCCGGTCGCGATTGATCAGCCGGCCGCCCGCCGCCTCGGTGATGCCGATCATGCGGCCGTCGACATGTTCGGGCACGCCGGAGATCATGAACTTTGGCGGTTCACCGAGCCGCTTCGGCCAGTTCTGCCGCACCAGATCATGATTGCCGCCGATGCCGCCGGAGGCGACGATCACTGCCTGCGCGCGCAGCGAAAAATCACCGACGACGTTGCGCGAGGAGCTCTTGCCGCGCTCGACATCAGATGGTTCCAGGATCGCGCCGCTCACGCCATCGACCGTGCCGTTGCTGATGCTGAGCGCATCGACACGATGGCGGAACTTGAACACCAGCTGTCCGTTCTTCGCGGCCTCGCGCGCGCGGCGCTCGAACGGCTCGACGATGCCGGGGCCGGTGCCCCAGGTGACATGGAAGCGCGGCACCGAATTGCCATGGCCCATGGCGTCGTAACCGCCGCGCTCGGCCCAGCCGACCACCGGGAAAATGCGGTGGCCCATCGCGCGCAACCAGTCGCGCTTCTCGCCCGCGGCGAACGCGACATAGGCTTCGGCCCATTTGCGCGGCCAATGATCCTCCTCGCGATCGAAACCGGCGGTGCCCATCCAGTCCTGCAACGCGAGTTCGGCGGAATCCTTGATGCCGAGCCGGCGCTGTTCCGGCGAATCGACCAGGAACAATCCGCCAAACGACCAGAAGGCCTGGCCGCCGATGCTCTGTTCCCCTTCCTGGTCGAGCACGATGACGCGCTTGCCGGCGTCGGCGATCTCGGTTGCGGCGACCAGACCGGCAAGTCCGGCGCCGATCACGATCACATCTGCATCGTCAGCCATTTGATTTCCCCGGTCCCGCCGGAATTCAAGACCGCGTCGTTGTGCGCGGTCAACGCCAAATGGACCTTGCCTGTGGCGGCGAGGCACCAAATGATTGCGGCAAGTTGTTCCAGTTTGGGACCTTTTCCACACGCCACTGCAGCGCCCGCGCAACACCCAATTTGAATTTGTTTTGACCGGCTTCGCTCGTCTGGACAAAAATCCGCGGCCGCAACACGCTCACGATTGTCTTGCATCACAGACCAAACAGATTCGGTTTCGACTGGGGCTGGCCAAAATGAAGTTGATGACGGGGTTGCTCGCTGCGGTTCTCCTGCTGGCGGGAATGGGGGCGTCTCAGGCAGTGGTCAGGATCGCCGACGATCGCGGCGGCAAGATCGGCATCTATGTCGACAGGTACCAGGACCTGCGCACATCGGGCGAAACCGTGATCATCGACGGGCTGTGCGCCTCGGCCTGCACCATCGTGCTCGGCAAGGTCCCTCATGACCGGATCTGTGTGACCTCACACGCCAGTCTCGGCTTCCATGCCGCCTGGGATTACGGCGACAACGGCCGCCCGGTCCCCAATCCCGAAGCCACCCATATGCTGTACCTGATGTACCCGCCGGCGGTACGCAGATGGATCGCGGACCGCGGTGGCCTGACCCGGCACATGATCTTCCTGCGCGGCAAGCAACTGCAGGCGCTGTACAAGCCGTGTTACCTCAACGCCCAGGCCTCGGCGCCCAAACCCGCCGCCGAGCCGGCGCGCTGAGCCCGATCTCGGCGAGCGGCATGACGAGGTGAGCGCCGGGCATCGCCTCGCTATCATTTGACGGCCTGAGATGGCCATTGCGCTTGCTGCCTGCCGGAACCCGGCTTATCTCAACCGCATGGTTCAGCCGATCTCCACCCGATCCGAGCTCGTGACGGCTCCGCAGGGCCGGGTGGCATCTGCGATCCTGTGGGGTGCTGCCGGGATCGGCGGATTGGCCTTGCTCGCCGCTGCCGCGCTCTGGTTCCACTACGGGACCGCGGTGTTTTTCGAAATGATCACGGCCGGCATCGCTGCCTGCTTCTGACAAGGACGCCCTCGCATCATGCCCCGGACCACGCGCCCATTGGTGATCTTTGCAGCCTTCGCGGGCAGTCTGGCGGTCGGCCTGTTCCTCATGTTGTGGGCGGTCGGCGGCTTGCGCACCGTCGCGGCGCCGGCCGCGATCGGCGGGCCGTTCCAGCTCACCGACCAGTCCGGCCAGACCGTCACCGACAAGAACCTCCAGGGCAAGCCGACGCTGATCTTCTTCGGCTTCACCCATTGCCCGGACATCTGCCCAACCTCGCTGTTCGAGATCTCCGAGGTCCTGAAGGCGATGGGCAAGGACGCCGACCGCGTGAATGCCTATTTCGTCTCGGTCGACCCGGAACGCGACACCGCCACGGCGATGAAGGATTACCTTTCGAGCTTCGATCCGCACCTCAAGGGCCTGACCGGCGATCCCGCCGCGATCGCCAAGGTGCTGTCGAGCTATCGGGTCTACGCCAAGAAAGTGCCGCTGAAGGATGGCGACTACACGATGGATCACACCGCGCTGATCTATCTGATGGACCGCGACGGCCATTTCGTCGCGCCGTTCAATCTGAAACGGACGCCGGAAGAGGCGGCGACCGATCTCAAACGCTATCTTTGACCCCTTTTTCCGGCTCAGAATTAACCCATTCGGCGCTCGCATCACGCGCCGGATGGTCTATAAGCCGTTCAATTTCCTGATATTGCCGGTTATGCCAAATCCGACTGCCCAGCCTTTTTCCGTCCGCCCGCGCCAGTTTCGCCTGGCCGCGGCAATGGCGGCCGTCGTGCTGGTGATGGCAGGGTCCGCGGGCGCACAGACGCCCCCGGCATCGGCGGCGCCCAAGGCGGCGGCACCGGCCCAGCCCGCCAGGCCTGCCCCTGCACAAGCGGCACCAGCGACGCCCCCGGTAGCAACGCCGCCGGCAGCTGCCGCCCCGTCGCCTCCGAATCAGCCGCCCAAGGCTGCCGAGGCGGCGCCGCAGGCGGTGCCGGGCTTCTGGGACCCGCGGCGGCGGCCGGATCGGCCGGACCTGTCGCGCCTCACCGTGATCCGCTTCCTGACCGAGACCGACTATCCGCCGTTCAACTTCACCGGACCCGACGGCAATCCCGCCGGCTTCAATGTCGACCTGGCGCGCGCGCTTTGCGACGAGATCAAGGTCACCTGCACCATCCAGATGCGCCGCTTCGAGACCCTGATCGATGCGCTGGCGACCAACCGGGGCGATGCCATCATCGCGTCGATGGCGGTGACGCCGCAGCTGCGCGCCAAGGTCGATTTCACCGATCCCTATTATCGCGCGCCGGCGCGCTTCGCGTCGCGCCGCGACAATGTGATGCCGGAAATCCGCCCGGAATATCTCGAGGGCAAGAAGGTCGGCGTCATCGCCGGCACCTCGCACGAGGCCTATCTCAAGGCGATGTTCACCGACGCCGAGATCCATTCCTATCCGGACAACGACGCGCTGCGCGCTGCGCTGCGCCGCGGCGAGGTCGACTTCATCTTTGGCGATGCGATCTCGCTCGCGTTCTGGATCAACGGCACCGATTCCGCCGAATGCTGCGCGTTTTCCGGCGGCCCCTTTGTCGAGAGCCGCTATTTCGGCGAGGGTGTCGGCATCGCCGTGCGCAAGGGCAACGATCTGCTGCGGCAATCGCTGAACTGGGCGCTGTTCCGGATCTGGGAAAAAGGCCGCTTCACCGATCTGTGGCTGCGCTATTTCTCGATCAGCCCGTTCTGATGCGGTGATCTTCACCTCGCCCCGCTTGCGGGGAGAGGTCGGAATTCAAGCGCAGCTTGAATTCCGGGTGAGGGGGGCCTCCGCGAATTCCTCTCTTGCCGGTTACGCGGATAGAGCCCCTCACCCCAACCCTCTCCCCGCAAGGGCGGGGCGAGGGAGCGCCGTTTTGCATTTTTCCGCGAAAGCGTTAGTTTTCGCGGCCTTTTTGGAGAGAGCCTGAAGAATGTCCGTGATTGATCTTGCTGCCAGTCCGAGCGACCTGCGGGCGCTCGCCGAACAATCCAACGCCTGGCCGTTCGAGCAGGCGAAAGCGATTGTGGCGCGGCTGAAGAAAAATCCGAAGGACGAGGTGCTGTTCGAGACCGGCTATGGCCCCTCGGGCCTGCCGCATATCGGCACCTTCGGCGAAGTCGCGCGCACCACGATGGTGCGCCACGCCTTTCGCGTGCTCACCGAGGACAAGATCAAGACGCGCCTGCTCGCCTTCTCGGACGACATGGATGGCCTGCGCAAGGTGCCGGACAACGTGCCGAACAAGGAGATGCTGGCGCAGCATCTCGGCAAGCCGCTGACCAAGGTCCCCGATCCGTTCGGCACCCATCCGAGCTTCGGCCAGCACAACAATGCGCGGCTGCGCGCCTTCCTCGATCAGTTCGGCTTCGACTACGAATTCGCCAGCTCGACCGAGTATTACACCTCCGGCCGGTTCGATGCGGCGTTGCTGCGCATGCTGGAGCGGATCGAGAAGGTGATGGCGATCATGCTGCCGTCGCTGCGCGAGGAGCGCGCGGCGAGCTACTCGCCGTTCCTGCCGATCTGTCCGCGCACCGGCCTCGTGCTTTATGTGCCGGTGACGGCCCACGACGCCCAGGCCGGCACGATCTCCTACGAAGATCCCGATACCAAGGAGAGCGTCACCGTTCCCGTCACCGGCGGCCGCTGCAAGCTGCAATGGAAGCCGGATTGGGCGATGCGCTGGTACGCGCTCGGCGTCGACTATGAAATGGCCGGCAAGGACCTGATCGATTCGGTGAAGCTGTCTGCCAAGATCTGTTCGGCGCTCGGCGGCACGCCGCCGGAGGGCTTCAACTACGAGCTGTTCCTTGACGAGAAGGGCCAGAAGATCTCGAAGTCGAAGGGCAATGGCCTGACGATCGACGAATGGCTGCGCTACGCCTCGCCGGAATCGCTGTCGCTGTTCATGTATCGCGAGCCCAAGGCGGCGAAGCGGCTCTATTTCGACGTCATCCCGCGCAATGTCGACGACTACCAGCAGTTCCTCGACGGCTTCACGCGGCAGGAGGCGCGGCAGCAGCTGCAGAATCCGGTCTGGCACATCCATTCCGGCAAGCCGTCGCAGGCCGACATGCCCGTCACCTTCCAGCTGTTGCTGACGCTGGTGTCGTCGTCGAATGCGGAGAACGCCGAGACGCTGTGGGGCTTCATCGGCCGCTATCGTCCGGGCGTGACGCCGCAGACCCATCCGAAGCTCGATGCGATGGTCGGCTATGCCATCAACTACTATCGCGACTTCGTGGCGCCGACCAAGCAGTTCCGCGAACCGACCGACCGCGAACGGGCTGCGTTGCAGGATTTGCGCGATGCGCTCGCCAACATGCCGGCTGACGCGACCGCGGAAGACATCCAGAACGTGGTCTACGAGATCGGCCGCCGCGAGCCGTTCCTCGACACCGTCAAGAAGGGCAAGGATGGCCGTCCCGGCGTCTCGCTCGACTGGTTCAACATGCTCTATCAGGTGCTGCTCGGCCAGGAGAAGGGTCCGCGCTTCGGCTCCTTCGTCGCGGTCTACGGCGTGCAGAACGCGGTGAACATGATCGACGGCGCGCTGGCGCGGTCGTCGTAGTTTGAGGAACGTGTAGCCCGGATGGAGCGCAGCGAAATCCGGGAAGCGTTCCCAGCTGCCCAGGTGCCCCGGATTGCGCTGCGCTCCTTCCGGGCTACGGCACCACGGCTGCGGCGTAGCGCCGCAAAATCCGGATGGCTGATCCCCGGCAATTTCAGCCGGGGTTGCCGCCGGATTGCGCTACACTCGCTCCACAAAATCAGCACGGCCTCCGTCGAGAGGCCGGCACAGATGGGAGCATGCGCATGCAGTTCAGGGTTTCGCCGACATCGCTGCAGGACAGTTCGAGCGCCGAGGAATGGCAGGCGCGGGTCGACCTCGCGGCGGCGCATCGGCTCGCCTACAACCACGGCTTTTCGGAAGGCATCTTCAACCATCTCACCTTCGTGGTGCCCGGCCGCAGCGATCGCTACTATCAGATCCCGTTCGGCATGCACTGGTCGGAGGTCACCGCGTCGTCCTTCATGGAGGTCGGTATCGACGATGCCGAGGTGAAGCGCGGCGAGGGTGAGGTCGAGCGCTCCTGCTATTGCATCCATGCGCCGATCCACAAGGCGCTGCCGCAGGCCAAGGCGGTGTTCCACACCCATATGCCGTATGCAAGCGCGCTGACGCGGCTCGAGGATCCGCGCATCAAGGAGATCGGCCAGACCGAGGTCGGGCTGTCGGAGGCGATCGCCTATGACGATCTCTACGCCGGCCCTGCGCTGGATCCCGAGGAAGGCGCGCGGCTCGCCAAGGTGATCGGCAACAAGACCATCCTGTTCATGGCCAATCACGGTATCTCGACCGTCGGCGAGACCGTCGCCGACGCCTATGACCGGCTCTATTACATCGAGCGCGCCGCGCAGGTGCAGATCTATGCGATGTGGACCCAGCAGCCGCTCAAGCAATTGCCGCAGCATGTGGTCGAGAAGACCAAGCGCGATTTCCGCGACGACCACCTCTACACCGGCCCGTCCCCGTCGCAGCGGCATTTCGATGCACTGAAGCGGATGCTGGACCGCAAGGAGCCGGACTACGCGACGTAATTCGCGTCAAACTCCACCGTCGTCCCTGCGAAAGCAGGGACCCATAACCACAGGGGTTGGTTGTTAGAGCAGGCTGTGGCCCCAGCTTACTCAAACAAAATGAGTGGTGGTTATGGGTCCCGGGTCGCGCTTCGCTTGCCCGGGACGACACTGGTTTTTGTGGCGACTGAATCGCCACAGCTTACTGGCTCGCCCACACCACGCGTGCGATCCACGCGACCTCCTCGGCCTCGAGCATGCGGTCGGGATGCTCCGGATTGAGCGATGCGAGTTCCAGCACCTTGCCGGTGCGTCGCCTCAGTTCCTTCAACATCACCTCGCCGCCGGTCGTGCGCACCACGACGCGGTCGCCGCGGCGGATCGCGGTCGCGGGTGACACTACGATGATGTCACCTTCGCGATAGGCCGGCTTCATCGAGTCGCCCTCGATCTCCAGCGCATAGGCGTGCTCGTCAGTGGTCGCCGGCAGTGCCACTTCATCCCAGCCCTTGCCGGCGGGAAAGCCAGAGTCGTCGAAATAGCCGCCGGCGCCGGCCTGCGCGAAGCCGAGCAACGGCACCGACTGGCCGGCGCGCGGACCATCGCCGAGCAACTGCACGAAGGTCTCCATGCTGGCATTGCTCGCGGCCAGCGCCTTGGAGAGCGATTCGGTCGACGGCCAGCGCTCGCGTCCGTCGCCGGTCACGCGCTTGGACTTGTTGAAGGTGGTGGGGTCGAGACCGGACTGCTTGGCAAGGCCTGATGGCGACAGGCCGGCGCGTTCGGCGAGCCGGTCGAGCGCGGCCCAGACCTGCGCGTGGGTCAGCGGTCGGGCGGCTTTGGACTGTTTGGCCATCGAGGACACCCCGGATGGTAGGAATTATTACCTGAAACCGGGAGTTTCCGCAAATCTGCCGTCGGATGTGTCCGCCCACCGCTTGAGTTGCGCCGCTGCCGCCGATACGGTCCCTCGCTCGCCATATGGCGTCTGGGGCATTTCCCCTCAAATCCGGATAAAACCCCAAGAGACTCAAGGACAAAAGGGAAGGCCGGGCCGTGCCCATGATCTACAAAATCACTCCCGCTTCGGCTTGGCGCGAGGCCGAGCGGCAGGGCGTCTACCGGGGCAGTGCGGACGACAATCGCGACGGCTTCATCCATTTTTCCACCGCCTCCCAGGTGGCCGAGACCGCGCGCAAGCACTACCACGGGCAAACCGGCCTGTTCCTGGTCGCGGTCGATGCCGATGCGCTCGGCGACGCCTTGCGCTGGGAACGCTCGCGCAATGACGAATTGTTCCCGCATCTCTATGGCGAACTCGACCTCGGCGCGGTCACCGAAATCCTCAGCCTTCGCGCGCGCTCCGACGGCGGACACGACGTTCCGGAGCTCAAGCCGTGATCCGAGCCTTCGACGCCTTCTCGCTGCCGCTGCTGCGCTGGTTCGATCCTGAAGATGCCCATCGCATGGCGATCCAGGGCTTGAAGCTGCTGCCGCCGATCCGGCAGCGGCCGGATGATCCCAAGCTCGCGGTGCGTGCCTTCGGGCTGAACTTTCCGAACCCGATCGGCATGGCGGCGGGTTTCGACAAGAGCGCCGAGGTGCCCGACGCGCTGCTGCGGCTTGGTTTCGGCTTTGTCGAGATCGGCTCGGTGACGCCGAAGCCGCAAGCCGGCAACCCGCGGCCGCGGCTGTTTCGCCTGGAGCGCGACGAAGCCGTCATCAACCGCATGGGCTTCAACAATGACGGCGCGGAAGCGGTGCTGCGCCGGCTCGCCGCGCGCGCCAGTGGCGGCGGCATCATCGGGGTCAATGTCGGGGCCAACAAGGATTCGACCGACCGCGTCGCCGACTATGTGAAGCTGATCGAAACGTTTGCCCCGGTCGCGAGCTATTTCACCGTCAACGTCTCCTCGCCGAATACGCCGGGCCTGCGCAATCTGCAGCAATCGGCGGCGCTCGACGATTTGCTGGCGCGGGTGATCGATACCCGCGAGCGCGTGCGCAAGAACGCCGGCGATTCGCCGGTGCTGCTGAAGATCGCGCCGGATCTGAGCCTCGCCGAGCTCGACGATGTCGTTCATATCGCGCGCTCGCGGCGCGTCGACGGCATGATTGTCGCCAACACCACGCTGGCGCGTCCTTCGACCTTGCGCGAGGAGAACCGTGCCAGCGAGCAGGGTGGCCTGTCGGGCCGTCCGCTGTTCCGCCTCTCAACCCGGATGGTCGCCGAGACCTATGTCCGCGTCGAAGGCGCGTTTCCGTTGATCGGCGTCGGCGGCATCGATAGCGGCGGCGCCGCGCTGACCAAGATCCGCGCCGGGGCCAGCCTGATCCAGCTCTATTCCTCGCTGGTCTACAAGGGCATCGGCCTGGTCGACGACATCAAGCGCGATCTGTCCTCGACCTTGCTGCGCACCGGCCGCGACTCGCTGTCGGAAATCGTCGGCGCCGATGCCGCGACCATCACGGCCGAGGATTGGCCGGTGCGGTAGGTGCTCGTAGCCCGGATGAAGCGAAATCCGGCTGCGCCCCAACCTCCCCTTGAAAAGGGGAGGTTGCTTTGCTCGCCAGAGCAAAGCGGGTGGGGGTCAGCTCTCTCCATGAGCTGCGTCGCCTGCGGCTGACCCCCATCCCAACCTTCCCCCTTTCAGGGGGAAGGGGAAGAGAACTTCGTAGCCCGGATGGAGCGCAGCGCAATCCGGGACAGTCTCGCCGCGGATGCAGACCCCGGATTTCGCTTCGCTCCATCCGGGCTACGCAACTACGATTTGAACGACTTCCTCAGCAGCGCCGGATAGCGCAGGCCTTGCAGACCGCCGCGCGCGACGTAGAAGCCGAGCAGCGCGATCCACAGCCCGGTGTTGCCAAATCCGCTGAGCGCCCACCACGCGGCGAGGAAGATCGCGAGCGAGGCCAGCATCAAATTGCGCATCTCGCGCGCCCAGGTCGCGCCGACATAGATGCCGTCGAAGCCGAACGCGAACACGCCGGGTAACGGCGCCAGGATCACGAACACCAGGAACTCGCGCGCATAGCGGCGCACGTCGTCGCTTGTCGTCATCAGGTTGATCAGCGCGGGTCCGAACAGCGCGAACAGCACCGAGACGACCAGCGCGAAGCCGACACCCCACAGCAGCACCAGCCGGGTCGAATCGGCGAAGCCGCGTGCGTCGCGGGCGCCGAAGGCGCGGCCGCAGAGCTGCTGGGCAGCGTTGGCGAGGCCGTCGAGGAAGAAGGCGCTCACCAGCAGGAAATTGTTCAGCACCGAGTTCGCCGCCAGCGTGACGTCGCCTTCGCGCGCGCCCTTGGCGGTGAAGAACAGGAACACGACGATCAGCGCCGCGGTGCGGACCATGATGTCGCGGTTGACGGCCAGCATGCGCATCAGCTTGGCGCGGTCGAACAGCGTGGCCGCTGGAACAGCGAAGCCGCCTTGCGAGATCCGCCACGCCACGACGATGCCGGCAGCGAAGCCGGTCGTCTCGGCAAGCACGGCGGCGATCGCGGCACCGGCGATGCCGGCGCCGTAGACCTGCACCAGCAGCACGGTTGCGGCCATGTTGATCAAATTGATCACGATCTGCAGCGCCAGCGCCAGATTGGCGCGCGCCTGGCCGACCAGCCAGCCCAGGATGACGTAATTGGCGAGCGCCAGCGGCGCCGACCAGATCCGGATCATGAAATAGCTCTTGGCCGCACGTGTGACGCCTTCGCTGCCGCCCATCAGCTGGAATGTGATCGCGGCGAGCGGCACCTGCAACGCGATCAGCGCAGCGCCGATCAGGCCGGCGACGATGAAGCCGCGCACCAGGATCGCGGCATATTCCTGCGGCTCGCCCGCGCCCTGCGCCTGCGCGGTGAAGGCCAGCGTGCTCATGCGCAGGAAGGCGAACAGCCAGAACAGGCAGTCGAAGATCACCGAGGCCATCGCCACCCCGCCGAGCAGCGCGGCATCGTCGAGCCGGCCGATCGCGGTGGTCGAGACGATGCCGATCAGCGGCGTGGTCAGGTTGGCGACCATCGCGGGACCGGCGATGGCGAACACCTGGCGGGTCGTGATCTTTGGGTGGGTGGGGGCGTGCATGGCTACAGTTGCAAGGAATAGGCGTTTCTATCGCGACATCCGTCGCGCGACCATGTCGGAATTGTACTCAGAGCAATGCGGTGGCGGAGGGGCAGCCGACAAGGCATGGCATGGTCAGAACACCACGACCATGCCGTCGCTCGCCGCCGTGTAGGGCAGGTCGTCGACGCGGCCGAGCATATCGTCGCTCATATGGGTCAGCATCACGCGCCTGGCGTTGATGGCCGGCAAATGCGCTTCCAGCGTTTTCAGGCTGAGATGGTTCTTGACCATCCTGTCGTAGGTATAGGCCTCAGTGATGAAGAGGTCAGCGTTTTGCGCGGCCGGGATCAGCGCGTCGGTCCATTCGGTGTCGGCGCTGTAGCTGACGACGCGGCCTTCCGCCTCGATGCGATAGGCGAGGAATGGCCCGCCGGATTCGCCATGCACCACAGGATAGGGCGTCACGCTCACCTCGCCGAAGCTGCGCTGTTCCTGCGGTGCGAGCGTGACGACGGACAGATCGAAGCGCTGTTTGGTTTTGGAGGAATGTTCGAACATCACCTCCATCACCTCAGGCAATTTCGTTTCGATGCCTTCGGGTCCGGCGATCACGAGCGGCCGGGTGCGGCGGGAGAATTGCGCGTCGAGCAGGAAGAACGGCAGGCCGGCAAAATGATCGCCGTGAAAGTGCGTGATCAGGATCAGGTCGATTGCGTCGCGATCGATCTCGAGCCGCTTCAGTGCCGGCAGCGAGGACGCACCGCAATCGATCAGGAAATTGACGCGCGCGCCGGTGACATGGAAGCAGGTGTTGAAGCGGCCCCCGGAGCCGAACGCATCGCCGCAGCCGACAAATTGCAATTGCATCGGCTGCGAGTGCTCCTCTGGATCAGCGGCCGCGCGGCGTGCCGAACAGCCGCGACAACAGCCAGATCGGGATCACGATCACGGCGCCGAGCAGGAAGTAGCGCCAGGCCCAGTTGATCGCGTCGAAGCCGAAATCCCAGATGGTCTGGAACAGCCGGCGGACGCTGTTGAGGATATTCCATGGGTCGAGGCCGATCGCGGCAAGCACGACGCCGACCAGGATCGAGAGCAGGATCAGCCGGAACGCTACCGAGAGCGGCGATCCGCCGAGAAAGCGGTACAGGCCGTCACTCTGGCTCTGGCCGGCCGGCAAGTCCCTGACGTCGTTCGGCATCGTTCTCTCCTGGCGGAATCGCCCGCATTATAGGTCACGGCGCAGCACATGGGAAACCCGCGAGCCGCGATCAATGGCTGCCATGCGGCTTGCGGGTTTAACTTCCTGTCATGGAGATTAACATCCGTTCAAGTGTCTCCAGCCGGTCGGCCTCGCGCGGCGGCTTGTCCCAGCGCAGGCGGCTGATCCGGGGAAAGCGCATCGCGATGCCGGATTTGTGACGCGGCGAGCGTTGCAGGCCCTCGAAGGCGACTTCCAGCACCAGCCCCTGATCCGGCTCGTGCACGACATGCCGCACCGGGCCGAACTTCTCGGTGGTGTTGCGGCGGACGAAGCGATCGATCTGCAACAGTTCCTCGTCGGTGAAGCCGAAATAGGCCTTGCCGACCGGCACCAGCTCGTCGCCAGCATCGCCACGGGTCCAGACCCCGAACGTGTAGTCGGAGTAATAGGACGAGCGCTTGCCGTGGCCGCGCTGGGCATACATCAGCACGGCGTCGATGATGTGCGGATCGCGCTTCCACTTCCACCACGGGCCCTTCGGCCGTCCGGGCAGGTAGGGCGCGTCGCGCCGCTTCAGCATCACGCCCTCGACCGCGTCGGCATCGTCGCCGGCGCCGGCGCTCTTCGGATCGGCCCGCGCCGCGGCCAGTTCTTCCCAGCTCGCGAACGGGACTGTCGGCGACAGATCAATGCGCGGATCGTTCAGCTTCGCGACGAAGGCTTCGAGATGCGCGCGGCGCTCGGTGAAGGGCAGCTCGCGCAAATCGTTTTCGCCGTCGCCGAGCAGGTCGTAGGCGCGCAAGTGGATCGGAAACTCCTTGATCAGCTTCGGCGAGACAACCTTGCGGTTCAGCCGCTGCTGCAACACGTTGAAGGTCTGCACGCGGCCGTCGCGCAGCACCAGCAATTCGCCGTCGATCGCGAATGAAGCATGATGCCGAAAAGTGTGAAGCGGTTTTCGGGAGTCATCATGCTTCAAATCTAGAGTATCTTGGAGATGCAGCGACGGCACGAGGTCGGGGAAGCTGCCGGTGATGTCCTCGCCGGTGCGTGAATAGAGCCGCGCCCGGATGTGACCGCACGCATCGCGGCCGGCGACAGCCTGCACACGGATGCCGTCCCACTTCCATTCCGCGCTGAAATCGGCCGCGTCGAGATTGGCGAAATCGGCATCCTCGATTGCATGCGCCAGCATCACCGGGCGGAACGGCGTTGGATCGAGGTTGACCGGCTTGTCGCCGCGGCCTTCGAGCCAGGCGAACAATTCGGGATAGGGCGGCGACAGGCCGGGCCACATCAGCTCGATCTCGTGTGGATCCTTATCGCCGAGCGCCGCCGCCGCGGTCTTCGCCAGCCGCGCCGAGATTCCGATCCGCATCGCGCCGGTGACGAGTTTTAACAGCGCCCAGCGCCCGGTCTCGTCGAGCTCGTCCAGCCAGCGCGCCAGCTGCGCCGGCAACTCGGCCTTGCCGAGCGTGCGCAGCGTGGTGACGACGTCGGTGAGGGTGGGCGGAGGCGGGTTGTTGTGGGTGCGAGTGATCTCACCGACACCTCGCCCGCGGTACCCCTCTCCCCAGCCCTCCCCCGCAAGGGGGGAGGGAGCCTGTCCAGTGACACGTCCCTTACTGACATCAATTCCTTCAACATCGCTGTGAGGTGAGCACGACGGTTGGGCTCCCTCCCCCCTTGTGGGGGAGGGTTGGGGAGAGGGGTGGCCCAGGAAAGACTCGACGTAATTTGCTCCAGCCTTCGGCCACATCAGCGCGACGGTTTCGGAGAGATCGCCGACGTAGTCATAGGAGTAGCCGAACAGCACCGGGTCGGTGCGTTCGGTGATCAGGTCGCGGATCAAGCCCGGCTTGGCGTGCTTGAACGACAGCGCGCCGGTCAGCGCCGCCAGCGCGTAGCCGCGGTCGGGATCCTCGGTTTCGCGGAAATAGGCAACCAGCAGCTTGATCTTGTTGTTGCGGCCCGGCTCGTAGGCGAGTCGGTCGAGCAGCTCGGCAAAGCGATTCATGGCTTCTTGGTCTCGCCGACGGGCTGGCCTTCGCCGGTGGGCTCCGCCTCGCCGGTGACCGCTGCCGCCTCGCTCTCGTCCTCGTCGCCATAGCCGACCAGATCGAGCGGCCGCGCCGCAAGTCCCTTGCTCTTGCACCAATGCACCAGCGCATCTTCCTGGCCGTGGGTGACCCAGATCTCGCCGGCGCCGGTGGCTGCGATCGTCGCCGTCAGTCCGTCCCAGTCGGCGTGATCCGAGATCACCAGCGGCAGCTCGATGCCGCCTTGCCGCGCCCGGGCGCGCACCCGCATCCAGCCCGACGCAAAAGCCGTGACCGGATCGGGGAAGCGGCGCGTCCAGACATCGGAGGTCGCGCTCGGCGGCGCCAGCGTGATGGTGCCGGCAAGCTCGGCCTTCTTCATGCCGCGCGCCGGCCGGAGCTCGCCGAGCGGGATGCCGCGTTCCTGATAGTAATAAGTGATCTTCTCCATCGCGCCGTGCAGATAGATCGGCGCGTCGTAGCCGGCCTCGCGCAGCAGCGCGATGACGCGCTGCGCCTTGCCGAGCGAATAGGCGCCGACCAGATGCGCGCGCTCCGGAAACAGTTTTACGGAGGCCAGCAGTTTCTTCACCTCGTCGGCGGCATCGCCATGGCGAAACACCGGCAGCCCAAAAGTCGCCTCCGTGATGAAGACGTCGCACGGCACGAGCTCGAACGGCGCGCAGGTCGGGTCGCGTGCGTCCTTGTAGTCTCCGGAGGCGACGATGCGGGTGTCCTTGCAGGTGACCGATATCTGGGCGGAGCCCAATACGTGGCCGGCGGGATGAAACGTCACCGTGACGTCGCCGAGCCTGATCTCCTCGCCGTAAGCGACCGCCTGCGTCGTGCCGGCGAAATTCTCGCCGTAGCGCAGCCGCATCATGTCGAGCGTTTCCTGGGTCGCGAGAACCGCGCCATGACCCGCCCGCGCATGGTCGGAATGGCCATGCGTGATCAGCGCCCGTTCGACCGGCCTGACAGGATCGATGTGGAAGCCGCCGGGCTTGCAGCAAAGCCCGGCGGGGACGGGCATCAGGATGTCTTGCGGGCGCATTGTCGCAATATAGGTGCTCCCTCGGCGATGTTTAGCGGTCGCGAGCGGGCTTGACCGGCGCTTCCATCTCCGGAAAAAGTCCATGCTTTGATGGATGGCCGGACCTGGCCAAGATCGGTTCCCTAAGAGAAAATGGCCCCCCGCCTGTTTCTGTCCTCCGGCGACCTGGTTGCCGACCGCCGCTACGAGTTCGCGCGCGACCTGCAATTGAAGGGCGATCTGCCGGCTGCCGCCGAGCTGCTCGAACAGGCGATCGAGCTGGTGCCGGAATTCCCGTCGGCCTGGTACACGCTGGGCAAGATCCGCCTCGAGCTCGGCCAGCGTGAAGCCGCGATCGCAGCCTTCCGCGCCGCACGCGATGCCGACCCCGAAGACCGCCATGGCGCCGGCCTGCATCTGATGCAACTCGGCGTCGAGGCCGTCAGCGCGATGCCGCCGGGCTATGTGCAGACGTTGTTCGATCAATATGCGCCGCGCTTCGAGGCCGCGCTGGTCGGCGATCTCGGCTATCGCGGCCCGGCGCTGCTGTTCAAGGCGGTGCTGTCGGTGCGCGCCTCTGCGAGGAAGCCGGCGTTCTTCAAGCGCGCGATCGATCTCGGCTGCGGCACCGGCCTCGCGGCCGCTGCATTCGCGCAGCACGTCGATCGCTTCATCGGCATCGACCTGTCGCCGCGCATGATCGACAAGTCGCGCGCGACCGGGCTCTATGCCGAGCTCGAGGTCGACGACATGCTGAGGGGTATTTCGGGCAAGCCGGACGCCAGTGCCGAATTGATCATCGCTGCGGACGCGATGGTCTATGTCGCCGATCTCGCGCCCGTGCTTGCCGAGGCTGCGCGCGTGCTGGTCGGGGGCGGCGTGATCGCCTTCACGACCGAGACCCATGACGGCGAGGGCGTCATCCTCGGCGAGGGGCTGCGCTACGCCCACAGCGCGGCCTACGTGCGCGCCTCGGTCGCCGCCGCCGGGCTGACGCTGGCTCTGCTCGACGATCTCTCGGCGCGCAATGAGGACAACATCCCGGCGCCCGGGCTCGTGGCTGTCGCCGTCAAGCCGTGATCTTTCTCACCCTCTCCCCCTGTGGGAGAGGGTGGCTTCGATGCGCTAGCATCGAAGCCGGGTGAGGGGTTTCTCTCCGCGGATGCATACCCCTCATCCGTCGCGGACTGCGTCCGCGCCACCTTCTCCCACAAGGGGAGAAGGTAAGAGAGCGACGCATCGCTCTCAGACTTGAGTCTACACGCTACGCATTTGCCGTGACGCGGCATTGCGCCGCAAAGCCGTGACTTCGCGCTTGCCCGGCGCAAGGCGGAATGCGAGAGCTTTTCGCCTCAGGGAGAGAAACAATGAAAAAACATACCCGGCGCGAGTTCGGCGCCACCGCATTGTCCGTGATCGCAGCGTCCGTGCTGCCTGCGCCGTTCGTCCGGGCCGCCGACAAGAAGTACGATCCGGGCGCTGGTGACACCGAGATCAAGCTCGGCCAGACCGTGCCGCATTCCGGCCCCGGGTCGCTCTATGGCGTGCTCGGCCGGGTCGGCGAAGCCTATTTCCAGATGCTGAACGACAAGGGCGGCATCAACGGCCGCAAGGTAAAATTCCTCACCATGGACGACGCCTACAGCGCGCCGAAATGCGTCGAGGCGACGCGCCGCCTGGTCGAGCAGGAGGAGGTGCTGGCGCTCTATGGCTCGCTCGGCACCGCGCCGCAGACCGCCGTGCACAAATACCTCAATTCCAAGGGCGTCCCCCAATTGCTGTTGAACACCGGCGCCTCGAAATGGAACGATCCGAAGAACAATAAATGGACCATGGCGGGCCTGCCGCTCTATCCGACCGAGGCGCGCATCCTCGCCAAGCACGTCGTCAGCGTGAAGCCGAACGCCAGGATCGGCATCCTCTACCAGAACGATGATTTTGGCCGCGACTTCCTGGGGCCGTTCAAGAAGGTGCTGGCCGATGCCGGCGGCAAGGCACAGGTGATCATGGAGCAGACCTACGATCTCACCGATCCGACGGTCGATTCCCAGCTCATCAATCTCTCGAAGTCGGGCGCCGACGTGTTCTACAACATCACCACCGGCAAGGCGACGTCGCAGTCGATCCGCAAGGTGGCCGAGCTCGGCTGGAAGCCGTTGCAGCTGTTGTCGGCGGGCTCGACCGGCCGCTCGATCCTGAGCGCCGCGGGCCTCGAGAACGCCAAGGACATCGTCGCGATCCGCTACAACAAGGAAGTCGGCGTGCCCCGCTACGAGAAGGATGCGGATGTGGTCGCGTTCGAGGAGCTGCGCAAGAAGTACCTGCCGAACATCGATCCTGACAACACCATCGCCTTCGCCGGCTACGGCCAGGCGGCGACGATGGGCGAAATCCTGCGCCGCTGCGGCGACGATCTGACCCGCGCCAACGTGCTGAAGCACGCCACCACGCTGGCCGGCTTCCACTCGCCCTATTTCCTCGACGGCATCAATTACAGCTATACGCCCGACGACTACACGCCGATGAAGACGCTCTATGTCTCGATCTTCAACGGCAAGGACTGGGACCTCCTGGGCGAGCCGATGACGGAGTAGGGGGCGCCAACTCTGTTGCGTCGTCCCGGCGAAAGCCGGGACCCATAACCACCGTTGTCCGTGATTTAGAAGGCTGCGGCCCCGGCGTCACTCCACAACACGCATTCGGGGTAATGGGTCCCGGCCCCCCATGCGCAATTGCGCACTAGGCCGGGACGACGTGGAGGAGGGCGGCCCTGCCACCTGCCGCCATTTTCGTCCGCCCTCGACGAAACCCGCTGAACCACCTACCTCTTGGGCGTGTCGACGCTCGATCTCTTTTCCGTTCCGCCGTCGGAAACGGCCGATCTCTTGCCGCGCCGGTTTCGCGACTGGTTCGCGTCGCGCGGCTGGTCGCCGCGCGAGCATCAGCTCGCGCTGCTGGCGAAGGCGCGCGAGGAACGCTCCGCGCTGCTGATTGCGCCCACCGGTGCGGGCAAGACGCTGGCAGGGTTCCTGCCGACGCTGGTGGAGTTGAGTGGGGAGAACGAGGCGAGAGACGGAAAGCTTTTGTCGCATACTCGATCGCCACCTCCCCCCTTGCGGGGGAGGTCGACGTCCTCTGACGCGCAATCGCGCGTCGGGGGGCGGCGGGAGAGGGGTATGCCGCTTGCTCCGAACGATCCGGCTTACCCCTCTCCCCAGCCCTCCCCCGCAAGGGGGGAGGGAGCCCTGGCAGCGAGCGCTGCGGAGCCAAGAAGGACTCTCATCTCCACCGGCCGCGGCGTTCGACGTTCCAGTGGGCTGCACACGCTCTACATCTCGCCGCTGAAAGCGCTCGCGGTCGACATCGCGCGCAATCTGGAGACGCCGGTTGCCGAGATGGGCTTGCCGATCAAGATCGAGACCCGCACCGGCGACACGCCGGTGTCGCGGCGGCAGCGGCAGCGGCGTTATCCGCCGGATATTCTGCTCACCACGCCGGAACAGCTGGCACTGCTGCTGGCGTCCGACGACGCGCCTTTCCTGTTCTCCTCGCTGAAGCGCGTCGTGCTCGACGAGCTGCATGCGCTGGTCACCTCCAAGCGCGGCGATCTTCTCTCGCTCGGGCTTACGCGGCTCTGGACCATCGCGCCGCAGGCGCGCGCGATCGGTCTCTCGGCGACGGTGGCCGAGCCGGAGCAGCTGGCGCGTTTCCTGGTGCCGCAGCCGGGCGGCGAGAACGTGTCTGCCGACGTCGTGATCGCCGGCGGCGCCGCGCCGCCGGTGGTCGAGATGCTCGACACACGCGAACGGCTGCCGTGGTCCGGCCACAGCGCGCGCCATGCGCTGCCCGAGGTCTACGAGCTGATCAAGCGCAACAAGACCACGCTGGTGTTCGTCAACACGCGCAGCCAGGCCGAGATGCTGTTCCAGGATCTGTGGCGCATGAACGATGACGGGCTCGCGATCGCGCTGCATCACGGCTCGCTCGACGTCGCGCAGCGCCGCAAGGTCGAGGACGCGATGGCCGCTGGCCGGCTGCGCGGCGTGGTCTGCACCTCCTCGCTCGATCTCGGCGTCGACTGGGGTGACGTCGACCTCGTCATCAATATCGGCGCACCCAAAGGCTCGTCGCGGCTGATGCAACGGATCGGCCGCGCCAACCACCGCTTCGACGAGGCCTCGCGCGCCGTGCTGGTGCCGGCCAACCGGTTCGAGGTGCTGGAATGCGCCGTCGCGATCGACGCCATTGCGGAGAATGCGCAGGACACGCCGCCGCTGCGTTCGGGCGCGCTCGACGTGCTGGCCCAGCACGTGCTCGGCTGCGCCTGCGGCAAGCCGTTCCTGTCCGACGAACTCTATGATGAGGTCAGGACCGCAGCGCCCTATGCAGCACTGGCGCGGACCGATTTCGATGACGTCGTCGATTTTGTCGCGACCGGCGGCTATGCGCTGAAAACCTATGAGCGTTTCGCGCGCATCAAGCAGGACAAGCAGGGCCGCTGGCGCGTCACCAATCCCAAGGTGCGGCAGAGCTACCGCCTCAATGTCGGGACCATCGTCGAGGAGACCATGCTGAAGGTGCGGCTGGTGCGCTCGCGCGCCGGCGGCAGCGGTTCGACCGGCGCGATCGCCCGCGGCGGCCGGATGCTCGGCGAGATCGAGGAGGTCTTCATCGAGGGCCTCGTGCCCGCCGACACTTTTGTCTTTGGCGGTGAAGTGGTGCGCTACGAGGCGCTGGTCGAGGACCAGGTCTATGTCTCCCGCGCCAATGATAAGGATGCAAAAGTCCCGTCCTATATGGGCGGCAAGTTTCCGCTCTCGACCTATCTCGCCGAACGCGTCCGCAAGCTGCTCGACAACAGCCGGGCCTGGAACGGATTGCCGGATCAGGTGCACGACTGGCTGTCGCTGCAGCGAAAATTCTCGCGTGTGCCTGCGGCGCGCGAGCTCTTGGTGGAAACCTTTCCGCGCGGCGGCAGCCATTATCTGGTCTGCTATCCCTTCGAGGGCCGGCTGGCGCATCAGACGCTCGGCATGCTGCTGACCCGCCGGCTGGAACGCGCCCGCGCCCGTCCGCTCGGTTTCGTCGCCAACGAATACGCGCTGGCAGTGTGGGGCGTCGGCGATCTCTCCTTCATGATCCGGCACGGCAAGCTCGACCTCAACGCGCTGTTCGATCCCGACATGCTCGGCGACGATCTCGAGGCGTGGCTCGCGGAATCCGCGCTGATGAAGCGCACCTTCCGCAACTGCGCCATCATTTCCGGACTGATTGCGCGCCGCTTCACCGACGAGGAGAAGTCGCGCCGCCAGGTGCTGTTCTCGACCGATTTGATCTACGACGTGCTGCGCAAGCACCAGGCCGACCACGTGCTGCTGCGCGCCGCGCGCGGCGATGCCGCCACGGGATTGCTCGATCTCCGCCGCCTCAGCGACATGCTTTCGCGCATTCACGGCCGAATCACCCACAAGGATCTCGACCACGTTTCTCCGCTTGCCGTGCCCGCGCTGCTGGAAATCGGCCGCGAGTCAGTTTATGGCGAAGCATCCGACGAGCTTCTGGCCGAGGCGGCCGAGGAACTCGTGCGGGAGGCGACGACGTAATACTGGCACTGTGGGGAACAGCACGTGGCGGCAAGCGCGCAGGTTTTGCGAGACGGTGACGACATGCGCGTTTCGAGGGTCACGGTGGCGGACGTCGGCTTCGTGGCGGATTTCTCCGGCGCGCTGTTCTGGGAAGAGCGGAGCCTGCTCGTGGTTTCCGACCTGCATCTGGAAAAAGGCTCGAGCTTTGCCAGCCGCGGCGTGCTGCTGCCGCCTTACGATACGGTGGCGACGTTGAGCCGGCTCGCCGCCGTCATCGCGCGGCACGATCCGCGACAGGTGATCGCACTCGGCGACAGCTTTCACGATCGCGATGCGCATGCGCGCTTGTCGGCGCCGGATCGCAAGGCGCTCGCGGCGCTGCAAATGCGGCGCAACTGGATCTGGATCTCGGGCAATCACGATCCGGCGCTGCCGACCAGTCTCGGCGGCGTGGTCGCGACCGAGGTCGCGATCGGCCCGATTGTGTTCCGCCATGAGCCGACTGGCGCTGCCGGCGAGATAGCCGGGCACCTCCACCCCAAGGCGCGGGTGCCGACCCGCGGCCGCTCGATCGAGCGCCGTTGTTTCGCCTCCGACGGCGAGCGCGCGGTGATGCCGGCGTTCGGCGCCTACACCGGGGGCCTCAGCATCCGCGACGCCGCGTTCGCGCGGATTTTTGGATCGCCCGGCTTCATGGCCCACGTGCTCGGCGACAACCACGTCCACGCGTTCGCGGCGTCGCGGTGTTACTAGGCGATCGGCCTGCCACACACGCGGTGTCGTCCCGGGCAAGCGCAGCGCGACCCGGGACCCATAACCACGGATGGTCGTTGTTGCGCGACGATGGGGCCACAGCTTGCTTCAGCAACTCAACCCTGTGGTTATGGGTCCCTGCTTTCGCAGGGACGACAGTGGAGTAGCGGCGCGATCTCACCCCACGCCGCCTTCGCCTGCCGCGCCACACACGCGGTGTCGTCCCGGGCAAGCGCAGCGCGACCCGGGACCCATAACCAGAGGGCTTCGTTGTTGCGCGATGCTGGGGCCACAGCTTGCTTGAGCAACACAACCCTGTGGTTATGGGTCTCTGCTTTCGCAGGGACGACAGTGAAGTAGCGGCGCAACCTCGCCCTATGCCGCCTTGGCCTGCCGCACCACACACGCGGTGTCGTTCCGGGCAAGCGAAGCGCGACCCGGGACCCATAACCACCGATCGTCGTTGATGCGCGACGCTGGGGCCACAGCTTGCTTCAGCAACACAGCCCTGTGGTTATGGGTCCCTGCTTTCGCAGGGACGACAGTGAAGTAGCGGCGCGACCCCGCCCTACGCCGCCTTCGCCTGCACGCTCTCGCAATACTCCGCCAGCCGATCCGCCAGCCGCAGCGTTGCGGGGCTGGCTTCGGGGGTGGCGACAAGGGCGACTTCGGTCCGCTCGATCGGCGCAAAGCCGTCCTTTGCCGTCAGCACGCGATGCTCGGCCTGGATCGACATTTCCGAGAGAATGCTTAAGCCCAGGCCCGCCGCGACCGCGGCCTGGATCCCGGCGAGGCTGGAGGAGGTGTAGGCCATGTGCCAGTTACGGCCCGCGCGCTCCAGCGCATGGATGGCATGGGCGCGATAGAGGCAGCCCGAGCCGAAGCCAATCAGCGGCACCGAGCCGGTCGCCGTGTCGCGTGGATGGCTCTTGCTGGTGACCCAGTGCACCCGTTCCGGCCACACCGCGATGCCGCCCTTCTCGCTGGCGGCGCGCTTGATCAGCGCGAGATCGAGATCGCCGCGCTCCAGATCGCGGTACAGGAACAGGCTTTGGCCGGAACGCACGTCGAGCCGCAGATTGGGGTGGCTGCGCGCGAAGGTCGCGAGCAATCTCGTCAACCGATAGGCGGCAAAATCCTCGGTGATGCCGATCCGGATCGCACCCTCGCTGCCGGGGCGCGAGAGCACGTCGCGGGCTTCTTCGGCAAGTGACAGCAGCCGCCGCGCATAGGTCAGCAGCCGCTCGCCGGCTTCCGTCGGGGTGACGTCCTTGCCGCTGCGGATCAACAGCGGCTGGCCGACATCCTCCTCCAGGCGCTTGATCTGCTGGCTCACCGTCGATTGCGTGCGGTGGACGCGCTCGCCCGCGCGGGTGAAGCCGCCGGCATCGACCACCGAGACGAAACTGCGCAGCAGCTCCAGGTCGAGCATCGCAGCCTCCATTTATAAATCCACTGCAAGTCAGTCTATCATTTAATTTCCAAATGACAAGGCGCGGGCCTAGATCATCGGGCGAAGGAGAAACTGCCATGTCCTCTGCAAGCTCGCCCGCCGCAACCTCAGTGCCGGTCCCCCGCACCCGCTTCAACACCCTGCCGCTGTTGATCGCCCTGTTCTGCCTGCTCTGGAGCTACGCCTTCGTCGCCGGCAAGATCGGCGTTACCGATTGTCCGCCGCTGATCCTGCTCGTCGCGCGATTCTCGCTCGCCGGAGTCCTGATCCTCGGCGCCTCCTTGCTGCGCCGGGATCAATGGGATCTCAGCTGGCGCGATGCGGCGGTTTTCGCCGTGCTCGGCGTTGCCAACAACGCGCTCTATCTCGGCCTCGGCTATACCGGCCTGAAGACGGTCTCCGCCGGGCTCGGCGCGCTGATCGTCTCCGCCAATCCGGTCTTCACCGCCATGCTGGCCGCGATGTTCCTCGGCGAGACCATGACCTTGCGCAAGGTGGTTGGCCTCGTGCTCGGCATCGCCGGCGTCGCCTTCATCGTCTGGCATCGCATGAAGGTCGGGACCGACAGCCCGCACGGCATACTCTTCACATTGGCTTCGCTCGCCTCGATCGTCGCCGGCACCGTCCTGTTCAAGCTGTTGGCGCCGAAGGGCAGCCTGTGGATCGGCAACGGCATCCAGAACATCGCCGGTGGCCTTGCGGTGATGCCGTTCGCCTTCACGCTCTCCAGCCTCAGTGACGTCGTGCCCAGCATGCGGCTCGCCGGTGCCTTCGCCTTCCTCGTGCTCGGCGGTTCTATCCTTGCCTACCTGCTCTGGTTTCATCTCCTGAAAGTGTGTGGCGCGACCGCCGCTAGCGCCTATCACTTCCTGATGCCGCCGCTCGGCATGCTGTTCGCCTATCTCGTGCTCGGCGAGCATGTCGAATTTCGCGATCTGCTCGGGATCGTTCCGGTCGCGCTCGGCATTTACCTGGTGACCCGCCCCGCCGCGGCTTCGCCCAAATAGGAGTGTAACGTGAGCATCACCATCACCCTGATCGGAGGCCCGACCGCCCTGATCGAGATCGACGGGTTCCGCCTGCTCACCGATCCGACCTTCGATGCGCCCGGCGACTATCAGCTGCCGCATGTGAAGCTGGAGAAGCTGACGGGGCCCGCGCTCAGTGCGCGCGACGTCGGCGAGATCGATGCGGTGCTGCTCAGCCATGATCAGCATTCCGACAATCTCGACCATTCTGGCCGGGATTTCCTTAGAATGGCGAAGCGGGTGCTGACGACGGAGGCCGGCGCCAAGCGGCTCGGCGGCAACGCCGAGGGTTTTGCGCCCTGGGCCTCGACCACACTGGAGAAGGGCGGACGGGCGCTCACCGTCACTGCGACGCCGGCGCGGCACGGGCCCGCGGGCATCGAGCCGTTGTCCGGCGACGTCATCGGCTTCGTGTTGGAACCGGCGAAGCCCGGCCGTCCGGTCTATGTCAGCGGCGACACCACCTGGTTCGACGGTGTCGCCGAGGTCGCGCGGCGCTTTGCTTGCGGCGTGGTGCTGCCGTTCGCCGGTGCTGCACAGACGCGCGGCCCGTTCCATCTCACCATGGACACCAACGACACCATCGAGACCGCGCGCGCCTTTGCGGACGCCGTCATCGTGCCCGTTCATACCGATGGCTGGGCGCATTTCCGGCAGAACGCGAGTGACCTGCGCGCGAGCTTCGATACGCTCGGCTTCGGCCGCCGTCTGCGCATCCTCGAACCCGGCGTCGCCACGGTCATCGAGGGTTAGGTTTCATCCCAGGAACCTTGGCGGCATCCGGCCCGTTGTCAGACGGCTGGAACCGGACATGACGCCGCAAGAGACGATCTCGCGACACGACAAGGATGAAGATGCGCCGGCGGCGAAGCCGCGGCGCGAGCCGTTCAGTTTCAAGCGCGTCGTGAAGTCGCTCGGCCCCGGCCTGATCACCGGCGCCTCCGACGACGATCCGTCGGGCATCGGCACCTACAGCCAGGCCGGCGCGCAACTCGGCTACGGCATTGGCTGGACCATGCTGCTGACGTTCCCGCTGATGACCGCGATCCAGGAGATCTCCGCGCGGGTCGGCCGTGTCACCGGGCACGGCATATCGGGCAATGTCTGCCGGCATTATCCGGGCTGGCTGCTGATCATCGTGGTGACGCTGCTGTTCATCGCCAACACCGTCAACATCGCCGCCGACCTGTCGGCCATGGCGGACGCGACCAAGCTCCTGATCGGCGGTCCGGCCATCTTCTACGTCGTGCTGTTCGGCGTGACCTCGGTCGCCGCCCAGATCTTCATGAACTACCGCCGCTACGTCGCCGTCCTGAAATGGCTGACGCTCAGCCTGTTCGCCTATGTCGCGGCGCTCGCCTTTGCCAAGGTGTTGTGGATGCAAGCGCTGGCCGGCGTGCTGGTTCCGCGCCTGACCTGGAGCTCGGATTATTTCACCACCATCGTGGCGATCTTCGGCACGACCATCTCGCCCTATCTGTTCTTCTGGCAGGCCTCGCAGGAGGCGGAGGAGCAGCGGGTCGATGTCACCAAGCATCCGTTGATCGAGAAGCATTACGGCGCACGGAAGGAGTTTTCCCGCATTCGCGCCGACACCGTCACCGGCATGGCGTTTTCCAACCTGATCGCGCTGTCGATCATCGTCACCGCCGCCGCATCGCTGCATGCCGCCGGCAAGACCGACATCCAGACCTCGGCGCAGGCCGCCGAGGCGTTGCGCCCGATTGCCGGGCCGTTCGCCGAGGTGATCTTCGCGCTCGGCATCGTCGGCACGGGCCTCCTGGCGATCCCGGTGCTCGCGGGCGCGACTGCCTACGCGGTCGGCGAGGGCCGGCGATGGCCGGTTGGACTGGCGCGCAAGCCGAAGGAGGCGATTGCGTTCTATTCGGTGCTGGCGCTGTCGGGCGCCATCGGCATCGCGCTGAATTTCACGCCGATCGATCCGATCTCGGCGCTGTACTGGAGCGCGGTCGTCAACGGCGTGCTCGCGGTGCCCGTGATGGTGCTGCTGATGTTGATGGCCCGCCACAAGGCGGTGATGGGTCGCTTCGTGATCGGCGGGTGGCTCTACTGGCTCGGCTGGCTCTCGACCGGCGCGATGGCGCTCAGCGTGATCGCGATGGGGGTCGGGGTGCTTGTTTGATCCTTGTTTGATCCTTGCGGTCAGAACAGCGAGCTGTCGATCTTCGTCGTTGATTTCACCTTCCGCAGGATGATGGTCGTGCGGTAGCTCGCGATATCCGTGTCCGGATGCATGAGGCGGTCGAGGATGAACGATTGATAGCTTGCGAGATCTGAGGACACGACCCGCAGCGAGTAATCCCAGTCGCCGGCGATCATGCAGCATTCGACGACCTCCGGAAGGCCGATCACCTTCTTCTCGAAGCGAGCGAAGGACTCCCTGTCCTGTTGCTTGAGGCGGACTTCGACGATCACGTCGAACCCAAGTCCAATTCGCGCAGGGTCCACCAGCGCCACATAGGAATTGATGACGCCGGTCTCTTCCAGGGTCCGGACGCGTCTCATGCAAGGGGCGGAAGAGAGGCCGATCCGCTCGGCCAGCTCGAGATTGGTGATGCGCCCTTCGACCTGCAGCACGTCGAGGATTTTCCGGTCCATCTCGTCGATCACGATTGTGGTTCCCATTTCTTTCGTATTTCCCGTCTTTTACGCAATTGGTCGCAGAAGAACGGGCAAAATGCATCTCAAATCGCAACGTCATTGCTGTGTCGGGGGCATAAGATGCGCTGCGAAGGTCGTTCATCGCGGCGATCGAGCAGCAAGGAAACGGCATGGCTGGAAATGACGATAAATCGTTCTGGGACCGCGCGCGGCGTCACCTCATTCGCTATGGCGGGACGTTCGCTCCTGTGATCATCGAGCGCGCTTCCGGATCCTTCGTCTATGACGCCGACGGCCGCGCCATCCTGGATTTCACGTCCGGGCAGATGAGCGCCGTGCTTGGTCACGGTCACCCGGAGATCGTCAAGACCATCAGCGAGCATGCCGAACGGCTCGACCATCTGTTCAGCGGCATGCTGACGCGCCCGGTGGTCGCGCTGGCCGAACAGCTCGCCGGCCTGCTGCCGCCGGGGCTCGATCGCGTCATGCTGCTGAGCACGGGGGCTGAGTCGAACGAGGCGGCCATCAAGATGGCCAAGCTCGCCACCGGCGGCTTCGAGACCGTTGCGTTCGCGCAGTCCTGGCATGGCATGACATCGGGTGCGGCCGGGGCGACCTATTCGGCCGGCCGCAAGGGCTATGGCCCCGCGCCGGTCGGCTCGCTCGCGATTCCGACGCCGAACCCCTATCGTCCTCGCTTTGGCAATGCCACCGATTGGCGGGCCGAGCTGGCCTACGCTTTCGATCTCGTCGACCGCCAATCGACCGGCGCGCTGGCCTGCATGATCGCCGAGCCGATCCTGAGCTCTGGCGGGTTGATCGATCTACCGCAAGGCTATCTCGCCGCGCTCAAGGAATTGTGCCGCGTGCGCGGCATGCTGCTGATCGTCGACGAGGCGCAGACCGGCCTCGGGCGAACCGGCGCCATGTTCGCCTTCGAGCGCGACGGCGTTGTGCCTGATATCCTGACCCTGTCGAAGACGCTCGGCGCCGGCCTGCCCTTGGCCGCGGTCGTCGCGTCAGCGGAAATCGAGGAGCGCTGTCACGAACGGGGGTTCCTGTTCTACACGACGCATGTGTCGGATCCGATGCCGGCCGCGGTCGGGCTGAAGGTCATCGAGATCATCCTTCGCGACCGATTGGTCGAGCGCGCGGGGATCGCAGGCGCGCGGCTGAGGGACGGGCTGCTGGCCCTTCAGAACCGGTTCGAATGCATCGGCGACGTCCGCGGCAGGGGACTGATGCAGGGCATCGAGATCGTGCGCGACCGCTTCAGCAAGGAGCCCGACGAAGCGCTCGGCACGCGTGTGTCGCAGCGTTGCCTGGAGCTCGGACTGAGCACCAACATCGTGCAGCTGCCCGGCATGGGCAGCGTCTTCCGCATCGCTCCGCCGCTGACGATCAGCGATGACGAGATTGATCTTGGCCTCTCGATCCTGAGCGACGCGTTCGCGAGCACGTTGCAGCAGGGGCGTGACTAGAGCCCCGTTCCGATTGAATCGGAACGGGGCTCTAGATTCTTGTTTTGACGCGTTTTCTTCACGCGAACCGGTATCCACTTCGCTCGAAAACGCTCTAGATCAATCCTTGCGGAACACGATCGAGGCCATCCAGCCGGTCATCAGCGCCATGAACGCGGTGACGAGGCCGTAGATCAGGCCGTTCTGCCGTGCGGTGGTGGCGACGAACTGCTCGAAGCCGACCTTGACGATCTCGAAGGCGGTCTCGGTCTTGGTCACCAGCGCGCCGTCGGAAAACAGCTTGATCTCGACATTGTAGGTGCCGATCGGCACCTCCGCCGGCAGCGGAATGCCGGTGCGGAACAGGGTCGGGGTCAGGAACGTCACCGCCGAGGTCGCCTCGCGGTACAGCCCGTGCTCGGAGCGCAGCCGGACGAAGGCGCTGCGGAACGGATCGTTCGGCACCACGTCGGCAAAGTCGGGCCCGACCCGCTGCATCAGCAGCACGTTGTTGAGCCCGAGCTGTTGCCGCCGCTGCACCTCCGGCGAGGCGATCTGGTCGAACGGGCGATTGGAGAACAGCGCGAGATAGCCCGGCACCTGCAGGAACTGGCGCGAGTCGGTGTTGATCCAGATCCCGAACTTGCGCTCCTTGCGCCGCGTCACCATGTCGGCGCGCGGGCCGGACACGGTGACGACGAGATCGTAATTGTCGCGATTGGACGGAGTCTTGTCGTCCTTCTCGACCGAGCCGAACAGCACGAGCTCGCCGCCGGAATAGTTCGGCGTCACCGTGACGCGGTGGTTGGAGACCGACACGATCAGCCGCTCGGCACGCGCCGGTACCGCCGCCAGGCTGGCGGCGACGAGGCCCACGATCGCAAGCGGCGCGCGCAGCCTCATGGCGGGGCTCCGCCGGTTTCGCGGATGCTGAACAGGTCCTGCGGCCGGATCACCAGCTCGACGGCAAACCGGATGCCGACCGCGAGCACGAGCAGCCCGAGCAAGAGGCGCAGATGCTCGCCGCGGATCTTCTGGCCGGCGCGGGCGCCGAACTGCGCGCCGGTGACGCCGCCGACCATCAGGATCAGCGCCAGCACGGCGTCGACCAAATGGTTGGTCACCGCGTGCAGCAGGGTCGCGAACACCATGGTGACGAGGGTGAGCACCATCGAGGTGCCGATCACGGTCGAGGTCGGCACCCGCAGCACATAGATCATCAGCGGCACCAGGATGAAGCCGCCGCCGATACCCATCACCGCGCCGATGAAGCCGATCACGAGCCCGACCACGACGACCGGGACGACCGAGAGGTAGATCTTGGAGCGCTTGAAGCGCAGCTTCAGCGGCAGGCCGTGGATCCAGCCATGGCTGCCGGGCTTGCGCAGCGTCACCGGGCCGCCGCGCCTGGAACGCAGCATCGCGCGCAGGCCTTCCCAGAACATCAGCCCGCCGACCGTGGTCAGCAGGATGACGTAGGACAGCGCGATCATCAAATCGAGCTGGCCGAGCGAGCGGAGGAAGGTGAAGGTCCACACCCCGAGCGCGGTGCCGATCGTGCCGCCGACCAGCAGCACCGCCGCCAGCAGCGGGTCGATCGCGCGCCGGCGCCAATAGGAGATCGCGCCGGAGAATGAGGAGGCCGCGATGTGGCTCGCCACCGAGGCAACCGCGACCGCGGGCGCGATGCCGACGAAGATCAAGAGCGGCGTCATCAGGAAGCCGCCGCCGATCCCGAACATGCCGGAGACGAATCCAACCGCCGCGCCCATCGCCAGGATGAGGAAGACATTGACCGGAATGTCGGCGATCGGGAGGTAGAGCTGCACGCGCGTCGCTTCTTGTCGGTTCGCCACATGCTGGGGCGCAAGGCCGCATCACGGCGTGATGTCGTTCTGGTCGGGCATTCTCCGGCTGAACGAATCCGGTCGGCGCGCAAGAAGCAGGCGAACGCGGGTCGATTGCCGCGTTCTTGCATAACCGAAATCGGCGAGCGGAGGGACTAAAGAATCCGCCCTCGATGGCATTTTTCGCCGCACGTGGCCGCCCGGCTGCGGACGTGGTTGATAATTCAGATTAATGACGCCGGTGTCGGCTTGTCATGCTTTAGGGCCGATCGACCGGCTTGGTGATCAGGTTCAGCGCGAGCGCTTCGTTCGGGCTCAGCCAGCGGATATCCGAGGTCTGCGACATCGCTTCCACGATCCCGGAGGAGACGCCCATCTTGGTCATGTAGCCCAGCACCATGCCCTGGATGCGCTGCGCCTCGGCGAGGGGATCGCTGACCGGTGCGCTGGTCGTGAAGCGATGAACGCCGAGCCGCGAGTCCGCGATGCCATAGCGGGTCTGGCCGCCGGCATAGACCAGCACACAGGCGCTGGCGCAGGCCGCGGGGCGGAGCTTGCCCGAGGCGTCCGCGGTAGCGACGGCGGTGACGAGCCCATGTGTGCGGATGACCTCGCCCATGATCGCGGCCTGGTTCAGCGCACCGCCCTGCGACGACAGCAGCACGGCATCGCCGGGTGCGAGACGGGCCTCGCTGAGCCTATCGCGGAACCAGCTTGCGCTGGCCGAGCCGATCTTGCCGCTGATCGCAAGCGCACGCCGGCCGCGGCCCGACCCGTCGATGTCGACGTCGGAAATCACCGCCGAATCCATGCTCGCCGCGATGTAGGTCTCGCGCCAGAAGTCCCACGCGCCGGGCTTCGACAAGTCGCGATAGGCCTGAATGGCAACGCTCGACACCAGTAGTACGAAGATGACGACGGACCAGAGCGAGAACCGGAAGATGCGGAGCGGCGGTGCCAGGCTCTCTTGTCCTTGCCCTTGCGGGGGTGGAGGCCGAGGGGAAGGCGGAGAAGGCGGAGGAGAAGGCCGAGGCTTGGGAGGCGCGGCAAACGGCGACGGCATCTGGCGCGGCGGCGCGACGCGGGGACCGGTCGGCGACGAACGATGGCCCGTTCCATCATCCTGACGATCGTCGACAGACAAGCCTGCCCTCCGGAACGCATGCGCCGCTGGCGCGGGGTTTTGCGCTTATCTACACGGCGGAGGCCCGCAGGTATAGGACAGCGGCGCCGTCAAGGCGCCGCAGCAGCTTTCAAATGAGTGCGATTAGAGCGTTTTCGAGCGAAGTGGACACCGGTTCGCGTGAAGAAAACGCGTCAAACAAGAATCTAGAGCTTCGGTTCTGATTCAATCAGAACCGAAAAATGCTCTAGTGCGCGGTCAGCGCCGCGGTCCGCTTCGACGGTGGCTTGACGGACTTCGCCGCCGCGGGCTGCACGGGGGCGCCGTCCCAGCCGCCGGCCGGGGCCGGCACGTTGACCGCATCGCTCGGCTGCGGCTCGGGGGTAAAGGTCTGGATCGCAAGCTTCGCTGCAGCCAGCGACTGCGGGTCGAGCCGCTTGGCGATATCGTCGCGCTTGTGGCCGGCGTCGGCGTCGCCCTGCGCGGCCGCAAGGCTGAACCACTTGAACGACTCGGCGAGGTTCTGTTCGACCCCGATGCCGCGGGCATAGAGGATGCCGAGGTTGACCTGGCTGTCGGCAACGCCGCGATCGGCCGCCTTGCGGAACCACTGCGACGCGCTCTTGTAGTCGGCGCCCTTGCCGCCGCCATCGGCGTCGAGCACGGCGAGGTTATGCATCGCTTTGGCATTGCCGCGCTCCGCGGCCTGCACGTAGTAGCGCCGTGCGACATCGAAGTCGCGCTTCACGCTGAGGCCTTTCTCGTAGAAGGTGCCGAGCCGGAACATCGCGGGCACCACGCCGGCTTGCGCCGCGCGGCCATACCATTTGGCGGCTTCGTCGACATTGGCGGGCACGCCCTTGCCTTCGGCAAAGCGGACGCCGACCTCATAGGCCGCGGCCGCATCGCCCTTGATCGCAGCCGTGCGCAGCGCCGGACCGCCGATCGCGTCGGGCAGCTTCTCGCCCGCCGGAATTTGGACCATGGCAAGCTTGCCGCCGAGCGGCGGCGCGGTCGGAATCGTGCCGGTGATGTCGCTGGCGGCGGCGACCGGTGCCGCAGCCGGCTCCGGCGTCACGGCGGGCGCGGGCGCCGATGGGATCGTTACCTGCGCGCTGTCGAGCGTGTTCGGCGACGCTGTGTTGTTGGACTGGCGGCCGAGCGGGGTCGGCGAGGTCATCGACGGCCCGGGCACTGACAGCCCGGGCACGCCGGACGGTGCCGCCGGCGCCGGGACGACGGAGTTATCGGTAGGCAGCTGCACGGGCGGCGCTGCCGGCTCGCTGTGCTCGATCGCCGGCGTCTGCGGCGCGGAGCTGGTGTCGAGCAGGTTCATCGCCATCTTGGCGGTCGAGAGCAGGATCACGACCACGCTCGCGCCGACCAGCAGCGAGCGGATCTTGGAGGTGATGGTCGAAGGCTGGGCCTCCGGCGCACCGGTCGCCGGCGCGCCAGTCGCGGGCACGCCGGCCTTGCCGGCAGCGGCCTTCGCAGCCTTGTCGGCCTTCTCCTTGGCCTTGGCTGCCGCCTTGCTCGCTGCGCGCGCGGCCTTGTCGTTGACGGGCTGCGCGGCGGCGGCCTGCGCGGCGCGGCGCGCGGCGGCGATGAAGCTCGAGGTCGAGACCGGCTCCTTCTTGCCGGCGGGAAGGTCGCTGATCGCGCGCTCGGAATCCGCGATCCGCTCCGACGGCGACGACGCGCGGCCCGAGGGGCGTGTGCCCGGCTCGAGCGGATGATCCGGCGGCAGATCCGGCGCGATCGCGGCGCGCGCGGAGGCGGCATGCGGCTCCAGGATCTCGCTGATCGCGCGCGGCGGCAGCGGCGGCGGCGCGGTCTCGACCGGCTGCGCGGCATGGAATTCGCGCGGCGCGGACATGAAGTGCTCCTGCGCCAGCGCAGGATTGGGCAATTCGGGCCGGTACGATTCAGGCCTGTACGCTTCAGGCTTGTATGATTCAGGCTGCGCGGTCGGCTGCGGCATCGCCGCCCGCGGCATTTCCATCCGCGGTGCTTCCATCCGCGGTTCGGCATAAGCAGGGGCGGGCGGAGCCGGCGGCGCGGTGCGGACCGTGCGCAGATCGTTCTCGATCATCGCGAGCCGATCGACGACATGGCCGAGCGTGTTGTGAACGGTCTCCAGCGAATCCTGGGTGCGGCGATCAGTCTCCGACTGGCTGAAGCGGATGTCGGACAGTTCGCGCTTCACCAGGTCGACGATGCCGCTGTCCATCATCGGCTGCGGCGAGGTGTTGACGTTGTTGCGGGTGGCATCGGCGAGCGAGGCGATATGGGCGTGCTGCGCCTCGAGGTGCCGCATGATGTCATGCAGCCCCTCCTCGACCCGGCCGAGATTGCCGGAGCGCTGGTCGGCGGACTCCAGGCGCTCGAGCAGATAGGAGACACGCTGCTCGAGATGGGTGAACGCCGACGAGCTGTCGTTGCCGACCTGCAGGCGGTCGATCCGCTCCGACAGCGAGCGCAGGGCGCCCTCGATGGCGTCGGTATTGTCGTAGCCGGCGACCGGCCGCTCGCGGGTTTCCAGCGTCGAGGCCAATGCGGCGATGCGCTGCTCGATCCCGGCGAAGGCATCGACGTGGGACTCTGCGCGCGACATCTGCGACAGCTGGTCGACCTTCGCGGCCAGCGCATGCACGTCCCCGGAGAGCTGCAGCAGCGCGTCGTTGGAGGCGACGTTGGAGACGATGGCGCGCAGCGCGGCGATCGCGCTCTCGAGCTGGTGCACCGTCGACGGATCGTCGTTGGCGCGCAGGATCATGTCGAGCTTGCCACCGAGATTGCGGATCGCCTCGTCGTAGCCGGTGAGCTGCTCGGCGGGCGTCAGCGTGCGCAGCGCCTCGCGGATTTCCGCCAGCGCGCGTTCGATGCCGGTGATCACCTGGCCTTGGCCGTTGCTGCTGTCCTGGCGGATCTCGTCGATCCGGTGATGCAGCGAGCGGATCTCGTTCTCGATCGATTCGATCGCCCGCCGCGGCATCGCCTCGGTGATCGCCTGGCGGATCTCAGCAAGCTCGCCGCGGAAGGCTGCGATCGATTGCTCGATATGGTCGGGCCGCTGCAGCGCCTCGATCTGGCTCGTGATCTTGAGCAGGTGCCGCTCGAGCGAGGAGAAATCGGGCCCGGCCGGCGCAGCCGGCGGCGGCGCATAGGCGGCCATCGGCGGAGCCGCTTGCGGCATCGGCTGAGCGGTGCGCGGCGGCATCTGCCGTTGCGCTGATCCGTCGAGCTCGTTCTGACGTGCGGCGATCTCCGCGATCGCGGAATCGAACGACGCCGGGCTGAGCGGCGGCGAGGGGCGGTAGACCTGGGCTGCGGCGCGCTCGACCGCTTCCGCCTGGCGCAGCCTTTCCTCCAGTTGCCGGTCCTGCATCTGCGGCTCCCGCTGCATCTGCGCTTCACGCATCGGCTGGGGTTGCGGCTCGCGCGCGGGCTGCGGTCGCGAAATCTGCGACAGCCGCGCGTCGAGGCGCGAAATCGCGTCGTTCAGCTGCCGTGCGACGGCGGGCTGGCCGCGCGGCACTTCGGCGCGCACGGCTTCGGCGCGCGACATTGGCTTTGCAATCTGTTCGATCTGGCGGGTGATCGCGTCGAGCCGCTGATGGATGTCGGCGACCTCGCGGCTTTCCCGGCTCGGCATCGGCTGCCGTTGCTCGGGCGCCATGCGCCAATCCGGCGGGCTCGGTTCGCCGACCGTGGAGTTGAGCCAGTCGTTCAGCGACATGCCGGCGCGGCGCGCAGCCGCTTCGGCCCTGTCGCGGACGGAGGGATCGATGCCGTCAACACTCCACGATACGCGCGAATTCATGATTCCGTCCGGTCCCGACTCCGGCGCTACACCCTGCGCCCGCAGCCTCCCCGCGCATTCCCGTTAAGAGACAATCGAATTCTGCGCTGGTCGTCTGCTTCAGCTGCTGACTTTTTCCCGTCACGGTAAATAACGGGTTAAGGAATGCGGCCGGCGGGCCTTAAAGTTAGGGAATCCGGGAACCTGTTGCGCCGGATCAGGACACGCCTATCGCTTTCCGGCAAAGCGGATTCCCCGCCCTCATCGGCACGCGCAAAGTATGAGATTTGTTTTCTAGCCGTTGCCTTCGCGCTTGCCGTCGTCGAGCGGCAGCACATTGCCGCGGCCGGACATCGCCGAGAGCGCGTCGAGCGCTTCCTCGCACCACTCCACCACCATGTGCTCATGGCGCATCCCGAGGCGCAGACTCAGCATCTTGCCGACATCGGCCGGCGGCGCGGTGCCGTCGGGGAAGCGTTTGTTCAACAGCCGCTCGTAGCGCTCATAGCGGTCGCGGTGATGCTCCAGCCGCGCCATCAGGTCGGTGCGCAGCGGCTCGATGTCGACGCAGTCGAGCGCGTAGAGCCGGACCAAGAGGTCGTCCTTGATCGAGGGCGGAACGCTCGGCCGCGCCGCCCAGTGCTTCAGCGCCGCGCGGCCTTCGGCCGTCAGGGTGTAGACCAGCTTGTTCGGCTTGCCGGATTGCACCACCTCGCGGCCCTGGACATGGCCCTTGTCGCGCAGGCGGGAGAGCTCGCGGTAGATCTGCTGGTGGTCGGCCTTCCAGAAGAAGCCGATCGAGGCGTCGAACGTCTTGGCGAGCTCATAGCCCGTCATCGGACGTTCCGTGAGGCATGCGAGGATTGCGTCACCGAGTGCCAACGCCCACCTCCATCTCAGTTCCCAAGAAGGCCATTCTGAAGTTCGCTTGACTTTATGCGCAACTGTGCATATGCGTCAATATGCATATGGTGATCGGCGTGCCGCCTTGTCGCGCGCGGCCGATGTTCAGGCTTCTTAAACCCCCGCCGCAGGAGACGTCCGAATGAGCAAGCCGGGCCTCGACAAGTGGTACGCCTACATGAAGTCCCACGACACCGCCGCATTGTGGGATCTGCTGCATCCCGACGCGGTGTTCGAAAGCCCGGTCGTGCACACGCCGCAGCGCGGCCGCGACATCACCTTCAAATATCTCACCAGCGCCGCCAAGGTGCTCGGCGGCCCGACCTTCAAGTATCTCGGCGAGTGGCGCAACGACACCGGCGCGGTGCTCGAGTTCGAGAACGAGATCGACGGCATCAAGCTCAACGGCGTCGACATCGTCACGTTCGACGGTGATGGCCGGATCACGCATTTCAAGGTGATGGTGCGCCCGCTCAAGGCGATCAACCTGCTGCATCGGATGATGGGCGAGGAGTTGATGAAGCAGAGCGGCGCAACGTCGCAATCACAGTCTCGATAGGACCTGCCGCGGACCTTCCGAACCGGATAAGGTCCGTTCCAACAAACCCAAGGACAGGCTGCGCAGCATCGGTCGCGCGTGCGACCGCGACCCAGCCGGGAGACCAGCATGCCGACCTACAAAGCCCCCGTCGAAGACGTCAGCTTCCTGTTGAACGACGTTTTCCAGATCGACCGTTACGGCAATCTTCCCGGCTTCACCGATGCGTCGGCTGACGTGCGCGAGGCGATCCTCGGCGAGGCCGCCAAGCTCAGCGAGGAGGTGCTGCAGCCGCTCAATCGCACAGGCGATCTCGAAGGCTGCAAGCGCAGTGACGACGGCAGCGTCACCACGCCGAAGGGCTTCAAGGAGGCCTTCAAGCAGGTCGCCGAAGGCGGCTGGCTCGGCCTGTCGGCGCCGACCGAATTTGGCGGCCAGGGTCTGCCGGTGACACTCTCGCAGGCGGTCAACGAATTCCAGATCTCCGCCAACATGGCGTTCTCGATGTATGGCGGGCTGACCATGGGCGCGACCGCCGCGCTGCTGGTGCACGGCACCCCCGAGCAGAAAAAGACCTATGTGCCGAAGATGATCGCCGGCGAGTGGACCGGCACCATGAACCTGACCGAGCCGCAGTGCGGCACCGATCTCGGCCTGCTCCGCACCAAGGCGGTGCGCCAGGCCGACGGCAGCTTCAAGATCACCGGCACCAAGATCTTCATCTCCGCCGGCGAGCATGATCTTGCCGACAACATCATTCACCTGGTGCTGGCGCGCATCGAAGGCGCGCCGGCCGGCATCAAGGGTGTCTCGCTGTTCGTCGTTCCCAAGGTGCTGGTCAATGCCGACGGCTCGCTCGGCCAGCGCAACGGCGTCACCTGCGGCTCGATCGAGCACAAGATGGGCATCCACGGCAATTCCACCTGTGTGATGAACTACGACAACGCCACCGGCTGGCTGATCGGCGAAGAGAACAAGGGCATGCAGGGCATGTTCGTGATGATGAACGAGGCTCGCCTCGGCGTCGCCGTGCAGGGTCTCGCGCAGTCCGAGGTCGCCTATCAGAACGCGGTCGCCTATGCGCGCGAGCGCCTGCAGGGCCGCGCGCTGACCGGCGTCAAGGCCGCCGACAAGCCGGCCGATCCGATCATCGTGCATCCCGACGTGCGCCGGACGCTGCTCACCATCCGCGCCTTCAACGAGGCGGCGCGCGCCATGGTGGTGTGGACCGCGCTGAAGAGCGACGTCGCGCACCGCTCCAACGACCCGAAGGATCGTCAGGCCGCTGACGATCACATGGGCCTGATGACGCCGGTGCTGAAGGGCGTTCTGACCGACACCGGCTTCGCCAACACGGTCTCCGCGCAGCAGATGTTTGGCGGCCATGGCTATATCGCCGAGCACGGCATGGAGCAGTTCGTGCGCGATGCCCGCATCGCGATGATCTATGAGGGCGCCAACGGCATCCAGGCACTCGACTTGGTCGGCCGCAAGCTGCCGCGCGACGGCGGCCGTGCCGCAATGGCGTTCTTCGGCGAGGTCACGGCCTTCGCCAAGGAGCATGGCGGCGACGAGGCGATGAAGCCGTTCATCACTCCGCTCTCCACGGCGCTCGGCCATCTGCAGCAGGCCACCGGCTGGCTGATGCAGAACGCGCTGACCAAGCCCGACAATGCCGGCGCCGCCGCGACCGATTTCATGAAATTGTTCGGCCTCGTCGCGCTCGGCTACATGTGGGCGAAGATGGCCAAGGTGGCGCAGGACAAGGCCGCCGCCGGCACCACGCCTTACCTCAACTCCAAGCTCGTGACCGGCCGCTTCTTCATGGAGAGGCTGCTGCCCGAAACCGCCGTGCATCTCGCCCGGATCCAGAGCGGCAGCGCCACCACGATGGAATTGGCCGCGGAAGCGTTCTGAAAATTACCGCCGCACCCTGTGCGGCGGGGCTTCCTTCCGTATATATTATGATCCTCATATCAAGGAGGGCGTCATGCCTGAGGCATACATCTACGATCACGTTCGTACCCCGCGCGGCCGCGGCAAGGCCGATGGCGCGCTCCACGAGGTCACCGCGCTGGCGCTCGCCACGGTGCCGCTGAAGGCGCTCAAGGAGCGCAATAATCTTCCCGAGGACAGCGTTGACGACGTCATCCTCGGCGTGGTCGATCCGGTCGGCGAGGCCGGTTCCGACATTGCCCGCTTCGCCGCGCTGAACTCCGGTCTCGGCGAGAAGGTGCCGGGCGTGCAGATCAGCCGCTTCTGTGCCTCGGGCCTCGACGCCGTGAATTTCGCGGCCGCGCAGATCATGAGCGGGCAGCATGAGCTCGTGATCGGCGGCGGCGCGGAATCGATGAGCCGCGTCGGCATCGGCGCCTCCGGCGGCGCCTGGCCGATGGATCCCTCGATGGCGGTGCCGGCCTATTTCATGCCGCAGGGCATCTCGGCCGATCTGATCGCGACCAAATACGGTTTTTCGCGCGACGACGTCGACGCCTACGCGGTGCAGAGCCAGCAGCGCGCGGCCAAGGCCTGGGACGAAGGCCGCTTCAGCAAGTCGGTGGTGCCGGTCAAGGACATCAACGGCCTGACCATCCTCGCCAAGGACGAGCACATGCGCCCGACCACGACGATGCAGTCGCTGGCGCAGCTGCAGCCGTCCTTCGCGGCGATGGCGGCGATGGCCGGCTTCGACGCGGTGGCGATCCAGTCGCATCCCGAGGTCGAGAAGGTCAATTACGTGCATCACGCCGGCAATTCCTCCGGCATCGTCGACGGCGCCGGCGCGGTGCTGCTCGGCAGCAAGGAGGCGGGGGCGAAACACGGGCTGAAGCCGCGTGCAAAAATCCGCGCGTTCGCCAATATCGGCTCGGAGCCCGCGATGATGCTGACCGGCCCGGTCGACGTCACCGAAAAGCTGTTCGAGCGATCCGGCATGAAGAAGTCCGACATCGACCTGTTCGAGCTCAACGAGGCCTTCGCCTCGGTGGTGCTGCGCTACATCCAGGCGTTCGACATCGACAACACCAAGATCAACGTCAATGGCGGCGCGATCGCGCTCGGCCATCCGCTCGGCGCGACCGGCGCGATGATCCTGGGCACCGTGCTCGACGAGCTCGAGCGCACCAACAAGCAGACGGCGCTGGTGACGCTGTGCATCGGCGGCGGCATGGGCACCGCCACCATCATCGAGCGCGTGTAACCGAGCAGGCACCGTCATCCTGAGGTGCGAGGGCGAAGCCCGAGCCTCGAAGGATGGATAAATTCACCGGGTCATCCTTCGAGGGCCTCGCAAGAGCGAGGCCACCTCCAGCGACAAAGGCAAAGCCTTTGCGCGGGGATGACGGAGAGACTGGGAACGAACGACATGACCTACAAGAATTTCAAGTTCGACGTCGATGCCGACGGCATTGCGCTCGTCACCTGGGACATCCCCGGCCGTTCGATGAACGTGTTCGACGAGGTCTCGACCCGGGAGATCGGCGAGATCATCAAGCAGACGACGAGCGATGCCGCGATCAAGGGCGTCGTGATCACCTCGGCCAAGGAGGCGTTCTGCGCTGGCGCCGACCTCTCGATGCTCGAGGGCATGAACCGCAGCTACGCGCAGCTCTTCAAGGAGAAGGGCGAGGAAGCCGCAAACCAGATGCTGTTCGAGCAGAGCCGCCAGATGTCGCAGTCGTTTCGCGCGATCGAGACCTCGGGCAAGCCGTGGGTCGCCGCGATCAACGGCCTCGCGCTCGGCGGCGGCTTCGAGATCACGCTGGCCTGCCACTACCGCGTCGCGGCCGAGAACCCCAAGACTCGCCTCGGCCTGCCCGAGATCAAGGTTGGCCTGTTCCCGGGCGCCGGCGGCACCCAGCGCGTGCCGCGCCTGGTGGCGCCGCAGGACGCGATGCAATTGCTGCTCAAGGGCGAGGCGGTCAATCTGACCCGCGCTAAGGCGCTCAATCTGATCCATGCCGTCGTGCCGGCGGCCGATCTGATCAAGGCCGCGAAGGACTGGATCAAGGGCGGCGGCAAGGCCGTCGCGCCGTGGGACGAGAAGAGCTTCAAGCTGCCCGGCGGCCCCGTCTTCTCCAAGATGGGCATGCAGATGTTCCCGGCCGGCAACGCGATCTATCGCCGAGAGACCTACGACAATTATCCGGCCGCGCGCGCCATCATGAGCTGCGTCTATGAGGGGCTGCAGTTGCCGATCGACGCCGCGCTGCGGGTCGAGTCGCGCTACTTCACGAAGGTTCTGCGCTCGAAGGAAGCGGCGGCGATGATCCGCTCGCTGTTCCTGTCGATGCAGGAATTGAACAAGGGCGCGCGCCGCCCGGCAGGCGTGCCGCCGACCAAGGTGAAGAAGCTCGCCGTGATCGGCGCCGGCTTCATGGGCGCCAGCGTCGGCTATGTCTCGGCGCAGGCCGGCATCGATGTCGTGCTGGTCGACCGCGACCAGGACAGCGCCGACAAGGGCAAGGGCCACGCCAAGACCGTGGTCGACGGCCTGGTCGCGAAGGGCCGGATGAAGCAGGAGGCGGGCGATGCCATCCTCGCGCGCATCTCGGCCACTGCGGATTACAACGTGATCTCGGACTGTGACCTCGTCATCGAGGCCGTGTTCGAGGACCGTAAGGTCAAGGCCGATACCTATGCCAAGGCGCAGCCGCTATTGAAGTCGGGCGCGATCTTCGCCTCCAACACCTCGACCCTGCCGATCAATTCGCTGGCCGAGGAGTTCAAGGACCAGGGCAAGTTCATCGGCATCCACTTCTTCTCGCCGGTCGAGAAGATGATGCTGGTCGAGATCATCCTGGGCAAGAACACCGGCGACGTTGCCCTGGCGACCGCGCTCGACTATGTCCGCGCGATCGGCAAGACGCCGATTGTGGTGAACGATTCCCGTGGCTTCTTCGCCAACCGCTGCGTGATGCGCTACATCTCCGAGGGCAACGAGATGCTGCTCGAAGGCGTGCCGCCGGCGATGATCGAGAACACCGCCAAGATGGCGGGCATGCCGGTCGGACCGCTGTCGCTGCAGGACGAGGTCGCGCTCGATCTTGGCCTCAAGATCACCAAGGCGACCGAGGCCGATCTCGGCCCCAACGCGATCGACCAGGCGCAGAAGAAGCTGATGGTCGAGATGGTCGAGAAGCAGGGTCGCTTCGGCCGCAAGAACGGCAAGGGCTTCTACGATTATCCCGAGAAGGGCAAGGGTCAGAAGAGCCTGTGGCCGGGACTGGCCGATCTGCAGCCGAAGCAGCTCGATCCGGATACCCTGAGCGTCGAGGAATTGAAGCAGCGCTTCCTGGTGGTGCAGGCGGTGGAAGCCGCGCGCACCGTCGAGGATCACGTCATCACCGACGTGCGCGAGGCCGATGTCGGCTCGATCCTCGGCTTCGGCTTCGCGCCGTTCACCGGCGGTGCGCTGTCCTACATCGACTTCATGGGCACCAAGAATTTCGTCGCGCTCTGCCACGCCTTCGAGAAGAAATACGGCTCGCGCTTCACGCCGCCGAAGCTGCTCGAGGAGATGGCGGCCAAGGGCGAGACCTTCTACGGCCGCTTCCCGCCGAAGAAGCAGGCGGCTTAGTCCGCGGAGTAGGCTCCGGCCGCGTCATTGCGAGGAGCGAAGCGACGAAGCAATCCATACCTCAGCAGGCGGAGGACTGGATTGCTTCGCTCCGCTCGCAATGACGAAACCGAAATGGCCCGGTCATCGATCCGACTTGATCCTGTTGCGTGACGGTCGCGCAGGTCAAAGTCCCGCCACGCTTGCTCCCCACTGGCACCATGCTGCTGGCATCACTCTTGCTGGTCGATCGCCAAGACGATCACCAAAGATGACGATCAGGGTTGGGGTGTCCTGCAATGCGTTCTGTGCTCAAGGAAGGTGCCGCTGGGACTGCCGGCAAGCATTCCGTCTCGATCTCACCGCCGCGACGAGGGAATCCGCTGCGCTTGCGGGGCAAGGGTCCTTCCTGGCTCGGCCTGGCGCTATTCTTTCTGGCCGTGGACCTAGTTCTCGCGGCGGCCGCGTGGAGTGCCGTCGACTTCTTCCGCCATTGAGCCGTCATGGTCCGGCGAGAGCACCGCGCCGGCGAGATAGGCGATCTGGTTGAATGCAAGGCAGGCGACGACGATCGGGGCGCCGGTGGCAAAGGCATAGCCGTCGGATTGGAGCACGATTGCCGCGAGCACCGCGATCAGCGGCGACACCAGCATCAATGTCCAAACCCGAAAGTACAAACTGGTTGCCAGCCCAACGAGCGTGCTGGTCAATAAAAGCGTCAAGGCGATCGTCACATTTTTAGACCAGTTGGAGCGGAGGGCGCGCCGCAGGTCATAGTCGGTTAGTTGGATCGCACGAACAAGGACAGCTACGCCCTCAGCCGGAAGTACACCGACTTAGTATTAATCGGTACAATGCGGATTAAATTTGATTTGTTCCAGCGCGTGCCGAAAGTTTGCACCGCTCATTCCTCCCTGAAGGCCGATTCGATGAAGCCGACGCCCAGCTTGACCTGATCGATATCTTGCGGCGCAACATGCGATCGATGCGGTGAGCTCGCCGTGTTCGCCGAGCAGCCGCGGAATCCCGTTGCAGCGCGCTGCGGCGCGACCGCGAGACCAGGCGTTACTCCTTGCCGCGACCTCTTAGGTCGCACGCAGAAAAAAGGCCGGATCCTGATCCGGCCCCTTCATGTCTCATGAAACTGGCGCGAGAGCTCAGGCCGCCTTCAGCAGGCCTTCCTTCTTCAGCGCTTCCTGCACCTTCGGGCGCGCCGCGACGCGCGCCTTGTAGGCCATCACATTCGGCAGGCCGGACAGATCGAAGCCGAGCCGGTCTTGCGCCCACATCATCATGGTGAAGAGGTAGCCGTCGGCGACCGTGAACTGGTTGCCCATCAGGTATTCACGTCCGGCGAGCTGGCTCTCGACATACTTGAACTTGCCCATGGCGCGGTCCTTGAAGAAGGCCTTGGCGTCATCGGCGAGCACCGGCGAGAACATCGGGCCGAGATTCTTGTGCAGCTCGGTCGTGATGTAGTTCAGCCATTCGAGCAGCTTGTAGCGCTCGTTGGAATCCCGGGCCGGCGCCAGCTTCTTGTCGGCGACCTTGTCGGCGATCATCTGGATGATGATCGGCCCTTCGGTGACCATCTCGCCGGTATCCAGCGCCAGCGCGGGCACCTGGCCCTTGGGGTTCACTTGCAGGAAATCGTCGCCGTTTTCGAGCTTCTTGGCGCGCAGATCGACCTTGACCAGGTCGTAGGGCAGGCCGGCCTCGAGCAGGGCGATGTGGGGGGAGAGGGAGCAGGCACCGGGGGAGTAATAAAGCTTCATGGGGGTATTTCCTTCCCTTGTTCTTGGCGTCCGGAGAGGGATTGCCTACATGCACCTGCATGAAATAGTCAAGATTGATGCAGATGCATTCAGTGCGGTACAGTGGGTTCCGGGACCATATGGGCTAGACGATGAAACGCAAGCTATCGAGCGAGGCGACGGCCGCCTGGATCCGCCTGATGCGGGTGCCGAGCCGGGTGCTGGACTGCGTCGAGCAGGATTTGAAGAAGGCCGGCTTTCCGCCGCTCGCCTGGTATGACGCCTTGCTCGAGCTGTCGCGCGCGCCGTCGGGCGAGCTGCGCCCGGTCGAGCTCGAGCGGCAGATGCTGATTCCGCAATATTCGACCTCGCGGCTGATCGACAAGCTGGTCGACGAGGGGCTTGCCGCCCGGCGCGAATGCAAGATCGACAAGCGCGGCCAGTTCGTCGAGATCACCGAGGCCGGTCGCGAGCTCCAGAAGAAGATGTGGAGCGCCTATTCGGCCGCGATCGACAAGCATGTCGGCTCGAAATTGTCCGATGCCGACGCGGCCAGGCTGTGCGGTCTGCTCGACCGTCTGGGCTGCTCCTGCGGTGACACCAAGGTCGATGCAAAGAGCGATACCAAGGCCGCGCCGGCGCGAGACGGCGTGCCTGCCCGATGATATTCCTGATCCCATCATCCGCGGCCGTTGTGGCTCGCGGATGTCCCTGCCACCGCGCGCCTTCGATCGAAGCGCCCTTGAGTTGGATTTTCTATGGCGCGTGACCAGATCGACATGACGCCGCTGCAATCGCGCGACGAACTCGTGGCGTGGATTGAAGCCGGCGTGAAGCCCGAGTCCGAATTCCGGATCGGTACCGAGCACGAGAAGACCCCGTTCACGCTCGAGGGCCATCACCCCGTGCCCTATGAAGGCGCGAAGGGCATCGGCGCGCTGCTCGAGGGCATGAAGCTCTTGCTCGGTTGGGAGCCGATCATGGAGCGCGGCAACATCATCGGGCTCTATGACGTCACCGGCGGCGGCGCGATTTCGCTCGAGCCGGGCGGGCAGTTCGAATTGTCGGGCGCGCCGGTCGAGACCGTGCACCAGACCCAATCGGAGCTGATGGCGCATCTGGCGCAGGTGCGGGAGATCGCAACCCCGCTCGGCATCGGCTTCCTCGGCCTCGGCATGACGCCGTCCTGGTCGCGGGCGCAAATCCCGGCGATGCCCAAGGGCCGCTACAAGATCATGAGAAATTACATGCCGAAGGTCGGCAAATACGGCCTCGACATGATGTTCCGGACCTGCACGGTGCAGACCAATCTCGACTTCTCCTCCGAAGCCGACATGGTGAAGAAGCTGCGGGTGTCGCTGGCGTTGCAGCCGATCGCGACCGCCTTGTTCGCCAACTCGCCCTTCACCGAAGGCAAGCCCAACGGCTTCCTGTCGTTCCGCTCCGAGATCTGGCGCGACACCGACAACGCGCGCAGCGGCATGATTCCGTTCGCGTTCGAGGACGGCATGGGCTTCGAGCGCTACGTCGATTACGCGCTCGACGTTCCCATGTATTTCGTCAAGCGCGGCGAGGAATATATCGACGTCTCCGGCTCGTCGTTCCGCGATTTCTTCGCCGGCAAGAATGCCGCCTTGCCCGGCGAGCGTCCGACCCTGTCGGACTGGGCCAATCACCTGTCGACGATCTTCCCCGAGGTGCGGCTGAAGCGTTACCTTGAAATGCGCGGCGCCGACGGCGTGCCGTGGGGCCGGCTGCCGGCGCTGCCGGCGTTCTGGGTCGGGCTGCTCTACGACAATGACAGCCTCGATGCCGCCTGGGACATCGTCCGTCACTGGACCGCGCCGGAGCGGCAGGCGTTGCGCGACGACGTGCCGCGTTTCGGCTTCAAGGCGCGGATCAAGGACCGCTATCTGTTCGAGATCGCCAAGGAGTGCCTGATCCTGTCGCATGCCGGATTGCGGCGGCGCGGCCGGATCGACCATCTCGGACGCGACGAAAGCCGCTTCCTCGAACCGCTCGAGCGCATCATCGAGACCGGACGCTCGCCGGCGGAGGAGATGCTGGAGAAGTTCAACGGACCCTGGAAGGGCTCGGTTGAACCGGCCTATCAGGAGTACGCCTTCTAAGACGCGAACCTCAATCCAGATTGGTCGAATGACGTTCGCATTGAAGCGCATTGCGGACGCAAGCCGATCTTCGCGGTACGTCCGAAAAGCACCATCTCGGTCGTTTGATGCTTATTGATGCCGCCCCGTAAGCGAATGTTCGCGCTTACGCATTCCTTTTGCCCGCGGCTTCAGCTCCGGCTGAAGCAGGAGGTCGCCAATCGCCGGGCTTCCGTGCCACGCGTCGGCTATCGAAGATTGCACCGTCTATGCCGGTAGGAGGCCCGCCAAGCGATAGCTATCGATCAACGCGTCGTAGAGCGACACATCCGAGCGGCTCCTCGCAATCAGCTGAGCGCCGGCGATAGCGGAGAAGATGGCGCGAGCCCGCCCTTCGCTTTCGTCGGAACTGACCACGGCCGCAGCGGACAGAACCCTGCTCAGCCACGCCACATTGACGTCGGCAAAGGTTTGGACCTCCTGCCTCACGGCTTCCGGAAGGTCATCATATTCGGCAGCCATGAAGCTGCAGAGGCACATGCGATTATCGCTCTCGAGCGATTTGCGAAACACATCGGGATATCGACTGAGGCAGCTGACCGGATCCGAAGTCTCGGCCAACATCGACTCGAGATCAGCCGCAGTGTCCTCCCAATAGCGTCTCGCTACCGCTGCGCCGAGATCGGCCTTGCTCGGGAAATGATGGTAGATGCTCGCGGCCTTGATGCCCACATCGTCCGCAAGATCGCGGAAATTCAAGCCGCTGTAGCCATGAGCCTGCGCGGTCCGTTTGGCGGCCGCGAGGATGGCTTCCTTAGAGTTTGCAATCATTTCACGGCCTCACCGCTGCTGCTTCGTCACCAACTACCTACCAAGTGACAGGTAGGCATTGACAGCGCAAATTATAACTCGTATTGGTCCTACCAAGCGTTAGGTAGGTAAAAGGAAGTGACAATGAAGATTTACGATTGGGCCACCGGCCCGTATCCGGCCCGCGTCCGTATCGCCTTGGCCGAGAAGAACCTGCAATCGCGTGTTCAGTTTGTGTCGGTCGATCTCTGGAAAGGCGAGCACAAAAAGCCCGAGTTCCTCGCCAAGAACTACTCAGGCACGCTGCCGGTGCTCGAACTCGACGACGGGACCCTTCTTGCCGAGTGCACGGCCATTACCGAATACCTTGACGCGCTTGACGGCGCTCCCGCACTCACCGGCAGATCACCGCGCGAGAAGGGCTTGATCCACATGATGAGCAAGCGCGCCGAGTTGGAGTTACTCGACGCCATCAGTGTTTATTTCCACCATGCCACGCCGGGACTTGGGCCTCACGTCGAGATCTACCAGAACGCCGAGTGGGGGTTCCGTCAGCGCGACAAAGCCCTAAGGGGCATGCACTACTTCGATGGCATTTTGAAAAGACAGCCGTTCGTCACCGGTGAGGCCTTCTCGATGGCCGACATCACGGTCATAGGTGGTTTGATCTTTGCGGGGCTCGTCAAGTTGCCGGTGCCAGCGGAGTGCGAGGCACTTCAGGCTTGGTACGCAAGGATGCAGGAGCGTCCCAGCGTAAAGAACCGCATCACGATGTCAGAACCGACCGAGGCGTCCGTTTGAAGTCGCTGCAGGTAAGCGACGGCTCTCATGATTTCTAAGTAACCAATCGGACGGCTCGATCGGGTCAAGCGCGTGGATTTGGACGTGTCGGCGTCATTCCGCCGAAACGAAATCGCAAGACCCAATCTGCTTCAGCCCGCATCTGGATCGTGCGCGCAACTGCCGCCCTAATCCCCGGTCAACCTCTGATCCGGGCCCGGAACGCGCGCGGACGGCGGTGGTGTCGCACCCGCCGTTCATCAGCCGTACAGGTTCATGGCGTTCAAATGACGCCCCGCGGAGTGCGCGGGGCTGTGCGAATTTGAAAGCAATCTCATGGGGATAGGTCGCCTCTTTAGGGCGTGGATGGTGATGTTCGCGGTTTTTGCGGCCGCTTTCGTCGCACGCCCGGCATTGGCGCAGACCAATTTCGACCGTCCCGGCGGCGACTATCTGAACGCGCCGGTGACATCAGGCGATCCCGCCGATTGCGCGCTCACCTGTGAGCGCGACCGCCGCTGCCGCGCCTGGAGCTTCAACTATCCGACCGACGCCAATAGTGGTGCGGTGTGCTGGTTGAAGAACACCGTGCCGGCGCGGGTGCAGGACGTCTGCTGTGTCTCCGGGGTGCGTGGCGCGGGCGTCGTCGAACCGCGCAACGGCGCCATCGAAACCTCGATCGACCGCCTCGGCGGCGACTACAAGAATTTCGAGCTGAAGAGCAGCGACGGCGACGAGGCCTGCCAGGCTGCCTGCACCGCCGACAACAAGTGCCGCGCCTGGACCTACGCCCGGCCCGGCTATGCCGGCCGCGACGCGCATTGCTTCCTGAAGAAGGAGATCAAGCCGCCGCGCCGCAAGGCGGGGTTCACCTCAGGCGTGGTGCGGTAGCGCCACCGCGCATCGTCGGTGCGTAACCTGATCCGGGAAAGGGCGACGCTCCGGCAGGCGCTTGGGCTCTCGAATGTGTCACTGGGTGTTGACCGGCCTCCGGATGCGATGATCGCCCATCCGATCCGCATCAACCGGCCGCCCTCAGATTACCCCGGCCGCGCGCTGAATTGGCATGGCCAACGCGGCCTCCGGAAAGCGAAGGCAAGCGGTCGTTCCCTGTCCACGGTTCGACGCAATGACGAGCTCACCCCCATGCGAGGCCATGATCTCCTGCACGATCGACAGGCCGAGGCCGGCGCTGTTCCTGGCCGTGCCGCCGGTCTGGAATGGCTCGATCAGCTTGCGCTCCGAGCCCGAAGCGAGTCCGGCGCCGTCGTCGCTGATCGATACGCGGCCGCGGCTCAGGCTGGCCCTGATGCATCGGGCGCCCCGGGCGTGAATCAGTGCGTTGCCGACCAGGTTGGCCAGCGCGCTCCTGATCGCAGCTTCGACGCCCTGCACCATGGTGGCCGGTTCGTCGCTGTGTTCCAGCGAGAGTTCGATCCCGGCGTCCAAAGCCGACGGGCTGAAATCTGCCAGCACGTCCCGCGTCACGGTCGCAAGGTCGATCGGCCGCTTTTCGAGCGTCCCGTTTTGCAGCCGCGCCAGGTCCAGCATGGCCGAAACAAGCGATGTCAGCCGGCGGACATCGTGAATCAGCTCCACCCGCAAGGCGGGATCGGCCACGTCCTCGACCCTGGCGCGCAACAACGTCAGGGGGGTGCGGAGCTGATGGGCGGCATTGCCCAGGAACCGGCGCTGCATCCGGATGTAGGCGTGGATCTCATCAAACGCGCGGTTCAGCGCTGTGGCCAGCGGCTTCAGTTCTGCGGGGACCCGGTCGAGTGAAATCGATCCCTGCGGCGCGGCCGGATCGATCGCGAGCGCAAGCTTCGTCACCCGTTCGATGCTGCGCGCAACGAAACGCGCGGCGAGGAACACGCCGATCGCCACGATCAATACGTACCCCGCCGCGTAGAGGGAAATCTCGATCAGATTTTTCAGGATGAACCACATCGCGATCTGGTCACGACGGACGTGGGCGTTTCCGATCATCATCACGAGTTCGGGGACGTGGCCGCTGTGCATCACCGCCATGCAGAACGAGCTATTCTGGTCAAGCGACTTGAGCATCGAAAGACCGCTCGGTCCGACAAAGGGCAGCGAAACCGGAAGCTGCGGCCTGCGCTCGCGCCCGAATTCGCTTGTCATATCGCCGTAGGCCACGACGTACCACAGATCCGGGCTTTGGGATTTCAGCTCTTCCAACCGGGCGGTGGGGCGGACTGTGAGGCTTTCGCCGGGGTTGACCTCGGTGGCGCGACCAAGAACGTAGGCGGCCGCAAAGCAGGCGCTGCGTTCGGGCTCCTTCGCGATGAACAGCCAGAACACGAGGCCGAGCGCGGCGAAGAAAATCACGGCGGCGGCCATCCCGAGCGAGAGCGTCAATGTCCGTGCGATCGACGTCATCGGATATTTGCCATCCTGAGAATGTAGCCGATGCCGCGCATGCTGCGGATCTCGACGTTGCTGCCAATCTCGGACAGCTTCTTGCGAAGCCGAGACACCTGCGCCTCGAGCGTGTTGGATTCGATCTCGTCGTCGAATCCGTAAATGGCCTCGATCAGCGCCTCGCGCGCGATGACGCGGTCGCGTCGCATCAAGAGCGCCTCGAGGATCAGGGCCTCGCGGCGCCGGAGCAGGACCTTGTGGCCGGCGACGGTCGCCTCGTTGGTGCCGATCTTCAGTTCGACATTGCCGAACGAGAGCATTGACGACACGGATACGCGGGGCCGCCGCAGCACGGCCCGTGCTCTCGCGATGAACTCCTGCGGCTCGAAGGGCTTGCCCAGATAGTCGTCGGCGCCGCCGTTCAGCCCGTCGATCACGTCTTCCTTGGCGTCCCTGGCGGTCAGCATGATGATGGCCGGCCTGTCCGGCCGTCGGCTCAGCGTCGTGACGATATTGAGCGCATCGCCATCAGGCAGCATTCGGTCGACGATCGCCAGATCGTAGTTGAAACTGCTCAGCGCATGCCTCGCATCCGTCACGGACTCGACGATGTCGATAACGCCGCCGAGCTGTCCGAGCAGCCGGTCGAGATAGGCGGCGATTTGCGGTTCGTCTTCGATCACGAGAAAGCGCACAGACCTTCCCTCGCATGGTTGGCCGATGATCTTGCAGACGATTGTGTCGGCATCGCGCCGGCGTCGACAGTCCGCTTTGACGAGACAAGCCTCGAATCTTTCGCGTCTTGCGCGCGCTCGCGGCGCGGCAATCTTCGGGCAATGATCACAGGCCACCTACCCGCGACCATGCAGCAACCCTTCCCACAAGGCCCAGGTCAGAGGTTTTGAGCATTCCGCCATGCGAGAGTTCTCCCGTTCTTGCGCCGCGAAGGCCGCGCGTCGTGCCGTCGTTGCTGCTCTTCCTGCCGCATTCGGCGTTGTCGCGGCCTTTCTCGGTCAGGCTGCCGCGCAAACCGCGTTCACGTTGCCGGCTCCGCCTTTTTCAGTCCCTTTCCTGCCCTCGGTCTCGGGCAACTGGACTGTGATGATTGGAGCGAGCGGGGCGTCCAGACCGGATTTCGAGGGTACAAACCACAGCAAGTTCGCCCCGGTCCCGGTTTTCGCGATCCGTCGCCCCGGCACCGTCGACCAGTTTCGCAGCCCGCGCGACAACGCGAGCATCGCGATCGTCGACTTCGGTGATTTTCGGGCCGGCCCCGTCGGCAAGTTCGTGACGTCGCGAAAGGCGAGCAGGTACTCCGAGCTCAACGGTCTTGCCGACGTCAGCGCGGCCTTCGAGCTCGGCGGATTCGTCGAATACTTTCCGGTCGACTGGTTTCGTGTGCGCAACGAGACGCGCCAGGGCCTCGGCGGGCACCACGGCATCGTTTCCGACTTCTCGGCGGACTTCATCGTGCCGGTGTTCGGCGGCTTCACCGTTTCCGCCGGACCGCGCTTCACCGTGGAGACCGCGAAGGCGGTCTCGCCCTATTTCAGCGTCGATACCGTGCATGCGATGGCGACCGGGCTGCCGGTCTTTGACGCCAAAGGCGGGGCGCATTCGGCCGGTGTCGGCGCGCAGCTGTCGTATCGGATCAATCCGAAATGGGAAGTTCATTCCTATGTCGAATACGATCGACTGCTCGGCGACGCCGCGAAGAGCCCGATCGTGACGGTCCGCGGCTCGGCAAATCAGACCACGTTCGGCGTCGGCGCCTCCTATTCATTCGACGTCAAGGTTCAATGAGAGCCCATGCGACGCAGCGGTCGATGTGCAAGCTTCGCGGCGGTCGTTCTTGTCGCCGCAAATGTGGCCGGGTGCGCGACGTTTGCGACCAGCGACAGCAAGCTGCAGGCGGTCAAGACCGTCGGCATCATTTCGGCGGTCGGCGATCAAGTGACCGTCGCCAAGGGAGGGCTCACGGGCCTGGACAATGGCAGCAAAAGCTTCCCGATCGAGCCGTGGGGACTTGATGATCTGATCGTCCAGCAGGTGACGGCGGCGCTGGGCGGCCGCTTTCAGGTGCAGCCGGTCACCTACAGCCGTTCCGCCTTCGCCACGATCAAGGATTCCGTGTTCACGCCCGCCAACCTCGTTCGCGGCGATCCGTTCAAGCAGCTGGTTCGGACCGAGGTGTCTCCGCAAGGGCTCGATGCGTATATCGTCATCACCAAGGCGCAGGCGGTCTACGGTGGCGGCCACCGAAAGGTCGAAGGCGTCGGCTTCATCACCTACCGCACGGTGACGGAGTCCTACAGCCAGATCTATGCGCTCTATGAAATCAGAGTGATCGACGGCAAGACGTTTGACGTCATCGACAAGAAGGCGGCCCAGCCGCTGGGCAATGCGGGGAACGTCCCGCTCGCCGGTCCGAGCCGGCCGGTCGACGGGAATTTTCCGATCAGCTCGGGCGATGGCAACGATGAGGGCCTGCACCGGGCGATCGTCGACCTCATTACGCGCAGCCTGCCGACGACGTTGGGCGACATGCATCTCGCGGCTGTCCGCTGATGCCAATCAACAAGCTGGGAGAACTGCTTTGGAGACGTCGATGTTTGACCGGTACTGGTTCCTGCTGGCCGTCTTGCTTGGCGTTGTCGTGATTTTCCTGGTGAGTCTGAGCTTGATCGTTGGCGCCTAGATCAGGCACGCAGCATTGCAAGAACCGTGCGGGTGAGATCAAGCCGCCGCGCCGCAAGGCGGGGCGCGCGAGCAATCCGTAGCCCGGATGGAGCGAAGCGCAATCCGGGAGCGCGCTCGCCGCGGATGGACCTGCCCCGGATTTCGCTTCGCTGCATCCGGGCTACGAAGTCTCTACTCCGCCGCCAGCACTGTGATCTCCGGCCACAACGCCTTCCACCGTGCCGCCTTGTTCGCATAGTTCGCCGCGGAAAAATTCGCGGTGAGGTTCGGCCGCACGATCATGCCGGCGACATCGTCGAAACCGTTTGGCGCATAGACGTCGTAACCATCGGTGCTGCGGCGGATGCCGATCTGCGTGGTCGCGGTGAGGAAGCGATCGATGCCGTCGGTTGAGCGCGACAGCGCCGGGTAGGGCAGGCCGTGCTTGCCGGGATACCAGAGATGGACGCGGGCCTGGTTGCGCGCCTCGATCGCAACCCCGAGATGGCCGAGCCGTGCCTTCAGCTCGCGGATCACAGCGTCCTCGGCCTCCCACGACGTATCCGGATCGAAATAGAAGATGTCGTAGTCGCTGATGCCGTGATCGAGCGGCCGGCCGGTCAGCGCATTCCACACGGTCTGCACCAGGCAGCCGGACACCAGCCAGGCATCGGGCAGGGCAACGCGGTGCAGCTCGTCTGTGATCGCTTCATTGGCGGGGTTGCGCAGCGCCGCGGCGAGGAATTCGTCTTGCGTCACGACGAAGCGGTCGCGTCGTAATCCCTGACCGCCTTCTTCGATGCCAGCGCGCGCCAGTGCCGGCGCAGCGGCGGCTCGACGGTCGCGCGCTTGGCCTTCGACAGGCGGATCAGCACGATCGGATAGTCGCGGTAGTGATCGGTGAAGTAGAACACCGTCGGCTGGCTCTCGACCAGCATGTCGCGCTCATCGGGCGGCACGCCGGGCATCACCAGGCTGTCGCCGTCTTCCTTGAGCCGCACCAGTATCCTCTTGCGCACCTTCAGCGCCGGCGTGCCGTAGGACGAGCCGTCCTCGACCTCCGGCCACGCCAGTGCGATGTGCCTGATGTCGTCGAAGGTCACGGCAATCATCCCATAAAGAATGTAGCCCGGATGGAGCGCAGCGAAATCCGGGACATCTTGCCGAGCGAGAGATCCCGGATTGCGCTGCGCTCCATCCGGGCTACGGGTCCGTTCGAGCTTACTGCACCGAGGTGAAGAAGCGTGCGAGGCGGAAGCCGGAGAGCCAGGTCCAGACCGGCTGGCTGCGGATGCCCATGTCCCAGGAGCCGACCACGGCATCGGCGCGGCCGATCAGATTGTCGATCGGCAACAGGCCGACACCACCGTCGCGCACCGGCACGCGGCTGTCGGCGGAATTGTCCCTGTTATCGCCGAGCACGAACAGGTTGCCGGGCGGCACAGTGACTTCGGCCGTGTTGTCCAGTCTGCCATTGTCGCGGATCTTGAAGATCGCGTGGCTGACGCCGTTCGGCAGGGTCTCGATATAGCGGTAGGCGTCCTCGCCGCCGCCGCGATCGTCCTCGGCAAAGCCGGTGCCGTCGGGCTTCAGCGCCGCCGGATGATCGTTGATGAAGAGCTGGCCCTGCCGCATCTGGATGCGATCGCCGGGCAGCCCGACCACGCGCTTGACCCAGGCCTGCGAGCGGTCGCCCGGCCAGCGGAACACGACGACGTCGCCGCGCTTCGGCGTCTCGCCGAACACCCGGCCGGTCTCCGGCAGCGTGATCTGGATCGGCAGCGACGCCGCGCCGTAGCCATAGGGGAATTTCGAGGCGACCAGCGCGTCGCCAATCAGCAGCGTCGGTTCCATCGAGCCCGACGGCACGTAGAACGGCTCGGCGATCGCGCCCTTGGCGAGGAACACGACGGCCACGATCGCGGCGAGTTGCACGGCCTGCCCGCGCCAGCTGGTCGGCTTGGCCGCCACGACTTCGTTTCCGCTGCTCACTAGCCTGTTCCTCCGACCGTAATCCGTTCCATCCTGAGCGTCGGCTGGCCGACGCCGACCGGCACACCCTGGCCGTTCTTGCCGCAGGTGCCGATTCCCGTATCCAACGCAAGATCGTTGCCGATCATGGTGATCCTGTGGAGATCGGTCGGTCCATTGCCGATCAGCATGGCGCCCTTCAGCGGCGCGCCGAGCTTGCCGTTCTCGATCTTGTAGGCCTCAGTGCACTGGAACACGTATTTGCCCGAGGTGATGTCGACCTGACCGCCGCCGAAATTGGCGGCATACATGCCGTTCTTCACCGAGGCGATAATCTCGGCCGGGTCGCGGTCGCCCGACAGCATGTAGGTGTTGGTCATGCGCGGCATCGGCACATGGGCATAGCTCTGCCGCCTTCCGTTGCCGGTCGGCTTCATGCCCATCAGCCGGGCGTTCTGGCGGTCCTGCATATAGCCGACCAAAACGCCGTCCTCGATCAGCACGGTGCGGTTGGTCGGGGTGCCCTCGTCGTCGATCGACAGCGAGCCACGGCGCGATGCCATGGTGCCGTCATCGACCACGGTGACGCCCTTGGCTGCGACCTGCTGGCCCATCAGGCCGGCGAAAGCCGAGGTCTGCTTGCGGTTGAAGTCGCCCTCGAGCCCATGGCCGACGGCCTCATGCAACATCACGCCGGGCCAGCCGGCCCCTAACACGACGTCCATCTCGCCGGCGGGCGCCGGCACCGATTCGAGATTGACCAGCGCCTCGCGCAGCGCGCCGTCGGCGGCGTCGCGCCAGGCCTTGGTCTCGATGAAGCGCGCATAGCCCTCGCGGCCGCCATAGCCCTTGCTGCCGCTCTCCTGCCGGTCGCCCTGGCCGGCGACCACGGAGATATTGACGCGCACCAGGGGGCGGATGTCGCGATAGCTCTCGCCATCGGGCCGCAGGATCTCCACCACCTGCCAGGTCGCGGTGAGGCTGGCCGAGACCTGCCGGACCCGTGGGTCCTTGTCCCTGACATAGGCGTCGATCTCGCCGAGCAGCTTTACTTTTGCCTCGAAGGCCGGGCCATCCAGCGGGTTCTCGTCGCCATACAGCTTGATGTTGGTGTGGGACGGCGCCGCGGCGAAAGTCCCGGCGTAGCCGCCACGGACCGCCGCCACCGCATCCGCTGCGCGAATCAGCGCCGGGATCGAGACGTCGGAGGAATGCGCATAGCCGACCGCGTCGTCCTTGACGGCACGCAGGCCGAAGCCTTGCGAGGTGTCATAGGTCGCCTGTTTCAGCCGGCCATTGTCGAACACCAGCGCCTCGGTCTGCCCGAACTCCAGGAACAACTCGCCGTCGTCGGCGCCATCAAGTCCGCGGGACACCTCGCGGCGGACGGCATCGCGGTCCAGATTGGCGCGGTCGAGCAGGGAGGTGGTGGCAGGATTGGTCATGGTCACTCCGACGCAATGCTATTGCTTGGCGATTCCTTGTCATCCTTGCCTGAAGCGCAGCTGATTGCCAGTGCGGAACCCGCAGCAGGACTTTCGGGCGATTGAAGCAGAGAAGAGCGGAAAACTCACCTTACAACCCGGAAACCTGTGCCGGTCCCGGTTCAGGCCTGGACGGCGATCGGCAAAGATAGTGTTTGGGGTGGCAAACCGGGAGTGCCTGCGGCTATGCGGTCGATCACGGCAGCCCCACGCGATTGTCACCTTGTCGTCATCGGCCTGCTCGCCCCGCCTTCCGCTGCTGGCCCTCCGGCGCGATGCCGTCGCTCGACGGTTCAGGCTTCGGCTGCGCGGCGCCGTGTGCCGAGGTCGGAAAACCATGCTCCTGCGCCCACCGGTACAGCTCGTCGAACACCGGTTTGAGCGCCTTGGCTGATGGCGTCATCTCGTACTCAACCCGCGGCGGCACCTCGGGATAAACCGTGCGCTTGACCAGGCCGTTGGCCTCGAGATCGCGCAGCTGGGTGGTCAGCATGTGCTGGGTCACGCCGGGGATCGCCTGCCGCAATTCGCCGAACCGGCGCTTGCGCTCGACCAGCTGCCAGAGGATGTCGCCCTTCCATTTCCCGGCCAGCACCGACAGCGCCCGATGAAATTGCCCCGACAGGTCGCCGTTGCACGCCTCGGATGCCGCCGGAGGCTCGGCGGGCTCAATAGTCAGTTTTTTCATACTACCTCACAAAAAGCATCCTACTTGTTCTTTTCATCCTACCCCCGAATTTAGTGCATCGAAAGCCGTGGGCCGGTCGAATGGGCGGGTGGTCGCGCGGTCATTTGGGGAGTCATCCATGTCAGTTGCCGTTGCCGCAGCGCCGTCGCGCTGGAAATCCGTCACGCTGTGGGTCGTCAGGGGATTGCTCGCGCTGGCCTTTGCCGCCGCCGGTGCGGCCAAGCTCTATGGCGTGCCGATGCTGGTCGAGGAATTCGAGCATATCGGGCTCGGCCAGTGGTTCCGCTATCTCACCGGATCGCTGGAACTGCTCGGCGCGGTCCTGATCCTGGTGCCGCCGGTCGCAGCCTTTGGCGGCCTGCTGCTGAGCTGCATTATGGTCGGCGCCACGCTCACGCATCTGTTCGTGATCGGCGGCTCGCCGGTGCCCGCCCTGGTGCTGCTGGCGCTGAGCGCGATCGTCGCCTACGCCAAGCGCAGCCAGTTCGCCCTGGTCCCGAGCGCACCGTGAGGTGGGCGCGATGCGCGTCTCTCGCCGCATCCTGACGCTGGCCGCGGGGCTCGCGCTGGCCTTCGCGGTGCCGTTCGCCGCGACATTGCTGCTCACCGGTTCGGTCGCGGCGGTCTCCAAACCGGAGCCAAAGAAACCCGAGCCGCGGGTGCACCATGTGGTGCTGCCGATCAACTCGGACGACCCGACCACGATGCGGGCGCTGATCTCGACCGCGCTCAACCTCCCGAAATATTATCGGGAGCGCAACGAGCCGTTCGAGATCGAGGTCGTCGCCTACAATGCCGGCGTCCACATGCTGCGCGCCGATACCTCGCCGGTGAAGGACCTGTTGCGGGTGGTGCGGGGACTCACGCCGGACATCCGCTTCGTGGTCTGTGAAGCCACCAAGCTCGGCATGGAGCGCGCCGAGGGACATCCGCTGGTCCTGCTCGACAATGTCGATCTGGTGCCGAACGGGCCCGGACGCATTATCGAATTGCAGGAAGCCGGCTGGTCCTACATCCGGTCCTGAGCGAACAAGCCTAAGCGGAGAACTCCAACATGACGTCAGTTCGCGTGCCCACCCGCCGCGCCGTCGTCGCCGGCATGATCGGCGCCGGCGTCTCGCTCGCGATACCGGCAGCGCGGGCGCGCGCAGCGTCGGGACCGCCGCCATTCGGCACCGTCCGGCATCAGTTCACGCTGGTTCAAGGCGCCCGCCCGGTGCCACCGGTGGCGATCCCGGCGCTCGCCGGCGGCACGCTCGATCTCGCCGCGTTCAAGGGCAGGTTGGTGCTGGTGAACTTCTGGGCCACATGGTGCGCGGCGTGCCGGACCGAACTGCCGATGCTGGACCGCCTCGCGGCCAGCGGCCGCAGCGATCTCGTCGTCATCGCTGTCAGCACTGATCGTAACCGCTCGCTGGTCGCGCCCTACGTCAAGCAGTTCAAGCTGCGCCACCTTGCGATCGGATTCGATCCCGGCGGTCTCGTCTCGCGCGTCGACGCGGCAGAGGTCGACACGCCGTTCGCGCTCTACGGCATGCCGATCTCGTTCCTGATCGGCGTCAGCGGACAGGTCGAGGGCTACATGACGGGCGAGGCCGACTGGCTGTCCGCGGAGGCGAGTGGGTTGTTTGATTATTATGCGGGTGGTGGGCGGTGAGATGGCGTAGCCCGGATGAAGCCAACGGGTCGCGCGTATGCGCGCCCGATGACAGGCTCCGCGAAATCCGGGGTTGGTCAATCGGCGATGAGAGCGGCCCGGATTGCGCTGCGCTCCATCCGGGCTACGTGCTGCTGTGCCTTGTGACGCAGCAGGGTGAGTCACCCTACGGCAATTTGTCATAGCCTTCCGCCAGGCCGTTCAGGCTGAGCGGAAAGCCGATGCCCTCTTCCGGGGTCTCGAAGATGATGAACGTCGCGGTCTTGGCGTTCTTGAGCTGGCCGAGCAGCTTGTCGTCCATCACGACCTCGGCGACGCAGCCATTGGGCAGGCAGCGGACAAAGCCGGCACGGCCGACGTCCTGATTGTCGAGCTTGAGGCCGAGGCCGGAGGGCAGCAGCACGCCGAGCGGGGCGACCACGCGCATCAGGCGGCTCTTCTGGTCGGCGGTCTTCAGCACGATCACGGTCAGGCCGGCATTGGAGCGGTCTTCGGCTACCACGCTCTGGATCAGCGCGCATTGCTCGGCCTGGGCGCCCGGCGGGGTGTCGCAGCGGATCTGCCAGTCGCCATGGACCGAGCGCACCGCGCCCTGCGCGTTCGCCGGCTGGGTCAGGCCAAGAGAAAGGGCCAGAATCAGCAGGCCGCCGAGCCAGCCGGCCTTTCGTCCTGCCTGAATTTTCGAAGCGCCCATCCGGGGTCGATCCTTTGATTGTTCGGTCGGTCCGGCCGTCGAGGCCGCCGGGTAGCACGCATCAGTCGACTGATACCGCAATTGGGCGCCTTGAAGGCGATCTTGAAGCCATTCCCGCGCCGGATTGGGGCAGCCCGCAGCGAATCAGGTTCCTGCCGGCCATCCCGTCTGTGCGTACATCCGGTAATCCCCCTGTCAACAGTGCGCGGCGTTGTTTCGGCGACTTTCGCTTGATTTTGCGGGAAAATTCGCAAGCGGCAGCTTCATCGCAGGCGCATGGCTTTCGGCCGTACTACTGCATTGCGAGCGCCTGCGAATTATGGTTTGAGAGGCTGGATTTCGACGCGTTCTAGCGATCTGGCTCCCGTACCCACCTTGACTCAGAGACGGGTATGTCCGGAAGGCCATTTGTCAGGGCGGATCGTGCTGTATCTCCGGTCAATTGCCGGGGGTGCGTTGGGGAATAATGCAAGGGAGCGCGAACGGCATGAAGATGTCGATTGGCCGGTTGGGCAGGCAATTGCTGGGGTTGGCGGTGGCGAGTGTGGCGTCAGTCGCCGCGGGATCGGCCTTCGCCGAAATGGGGCAGCCGGCGCCGTGGGAGCACACGCTGCAGGAAGCCGCGACCCCGGTGATGGAAAACATCATCTGGTTTCACAATTTCCTGCTGGTGCTGATCACCGTCATCACCCTGTTCGTGCTGGCGCTGCTCGTCATCGTGGTGGTGAAGTTCAACGCCAGGGCCAACCCGGTCCCCTCCAAGACCACCCACAACACGCTGATCGAAGTGGCCTGGACGCTGATCCCGGTCCTGATCCTGGTCGGCATCGCGGTGCCGTCGTTCCGTCTCCTGTTCCTGGAGCTCGACGTGCCGAAGCCGGACCTCACCGTGAAGGTCACCGGCAAGCAGTGGTATTGGTCCTACGCCTACCCGGACAACGGCAAGTTCGAGTTCGACTCGCTGCTCGACAAGGACAAGCAGCCCCGGCTGCTCGGCGTCGACAACGAGATGGTGGTCCCGGTCAACAAGGTGGTGCGGATCCAGACCACCGGCGCCGACGTGATCCACTCCTTCGCGGTGCCGGCCTTCGGCGTGAAGATCGACTCGGTCCCCGGCCGCCTCAACGAGAGCTGGTTCAAGGCCACCAAGACCGGCGTGTTCTACGGCCAGTGCTCGGAACTGTGCGGCAAGGACCATGCCTTCATGCCGATCGCGGTGCGGGTCGTCAGCGACCAGGAATTCGCGACCTGGGTTGAAGGGGCAAAGAAGAAGTTTGCGACCAACCCGGCGAATTCCTACGCCTCGGCTGGTCAAGCGGCGCAGTAAGCCTGACGGCTCACGGCGCAGATGGACTAAGGGCGATGGGACCGCGAGGTCCAAGAGGGACTGCAAGGCAGGATTTTGAACATGGCGACAGGCGCAGCGACACACGACGATCACGCCCATGATGATCACGCCCACCATCCGACCGGATGGCGGCGCTATCTCTACTCCACGAACCACAAGGATATCGGTACGATGTACCTTGTCTTTGCGGTGATCGCGGGCATCATCGGCGCTGCGATGTCGATCGCGATCCGTGCCGAGTTGATGTACCCGGGCGTCCAGATATTCCACGAAACGCACACTTATAACGTGTTCGTGACCTCGCACGGTCTGATCATGATCTTCTTCATGGTCATGCCGGCGATGATCGGCGGGTTCGGCAACTGGATGGTGCCGCTGATGATCGGCGCGCCGGACATGGCGTTCCCGCGCATGAACAACATTTCGTTCTGGCTGCTGCCGGCTTCGTTCGCGCTGCTCGTGATGTCCACCTTCGTCGAGGGTGAGCCGGGCGCCAACGGGGTCGGCGCGGGCTGGACCATGTACGCGCCGCTCTCGACCTCGGGCCATCCGGGTCCTGCGGTCGACTTCGCGATTCTCTCGCTGCATCTCGCGGGTGCCTCGTCGATCCTCGGCGCCATCAACTTCATCACCACGATCTTCAACATGCGCGCGCCGGGCATGACCCTGCACAAGATGCCGCTGTTCGTGTGGTCGATCCTGGTGACCGTGTTCCTGCTGCTGTTGTCGCTGCCGGTGCTCGCCGGTGCGATCACCATGCTGCTGACCGACCGCAATTTCGGCACCGCCTTCTTCGCGGCTGACGGCGGCGGCGACCCCGTGCTGTTCCAGCATCTGTTCTGGTTCTTCGGCCACCCCGAAGTGTACATCCTGATCCTGCCGGCCTTCGGCATGGTCAGCCAGATCGTCTCCACCTTCTCGCGCAAGCCCGTGTTCGGCTATCTCGGCATGGCCTACGCCATGGTCGCGATCGGCGGCATCGGCTTCGTGGTGTGGGCGCACCACATGTACACCGTCGGCATGTCGTCGGCGACGCAGGCCTATTTCGTCGCCGCCACGATGGTGATCGCGGTGCCGACCGGCGTGAAGATCTTCTCCTGGATCGCCACGATGTGGGGCGGCTCGATCGAGTTCAAGGCGCCGATGATCTGGGCGATCGGCTTCATCTTCCTGTTCACCGTCGGCGGCGTCACCGGCGTCGTGCTGGCCAATGCCGGCGTCGACCGTGTGCTGCAGGACACCTATTACGTGGTGGCGCACTTCCACTACGTGCTGTCGCTCGGCGCCGTGTTCGGCATCTTCGCCGGCTGGTACTACTGGTTCCCGAAGATGTTCGGTTACATGTACTCGGAGCGGATCGCCAAGGCGCACTTCTGGTTCACCTTCATCGGCGTCAACCTGGTATTCTTCCCGCAGCATTTCCTCGGCCTGTCGGGCATGCCGCGCCGCTACGTCGACTATCCGGATGCGTTCGCCGGCTGGAACCTGATCTCCTCCTGGGGCTCCTACATCTCCGGCATCGGCGTGCTGATCTTCATCTACGGCGTGATCGATGCCTTCGTTCGCAAGGAGCAGGCCGCGAACAATCCGTGGGGTGCGGGTGCGACCACACTGGAGTGGACGCTGACCTCGCCGCCGCCGTTCCACCAGTTCGAAGTGCTGCCCCGCGTGCAGTAAGTCCACGACAACGCGGCGCACCCTGGGTGCGCCGCGCCTTTTGAGAGAAGTGAGACCTGATCTTGTCGGTTGTCGATCACAACGCCATCGAGCTGCCCCGGATTTCCGAGGCCGAAGTGGGCGACTACATCGCGCTGTTGAAGCCGCGCGTGATGTCACTGGTGATCTTCACCGCGCTGGTTGGGCTGATGATCGCGCCGGTGCATGTCCATCCGGTGCTGGCGTTCACCTCGATCCTTTGCATCGCGGTCGGCGCCGGCGCCTCCGGCGCGCTCAACATGGCCTATGAGAGCGACGTCGACGCCTTGATGTCGCGCACCGCCAACCGGCCGATCCCGCGCGGCCGCATCACTCCGGCCGAGGCCGCCGCCTTCGGCCTGACGCTCGCCTTCTTTTCGGTGATGACGCTCGGCATCCTGGTCAACTGGGTGGCGGGCGCGCTGCTGGCCTTCACCATCTTCTTCTATGCCGTGATCTACACGATGCTGCTGAAGCGCTGGACCGCGCAGAACATCGTGATCGGCGGCGCCGCCGGCGCGCTGCCGCCGGTGGTGGCATGGGCGGCCGCGACCGGCTCGCTCTCGGTCGAGCCGATCCTGCTGTTCCTGATCATCTTCTTCTGGACCCCGCCGCACTTCTGGGCGCTGGCGCTGTTCCGCAGCGACGACTATGCGCGCGCCGGCATCCCGATGCTGCCGGTAGTCGCCGGTCCCGACGCGACCCGGCTGCAAATCCTGCTCTACACCGTCGTGCTGGTCGCAATCGCGCTGGCGCCGTGGCCGCTCGGCTATTTCGACGCGATCTACGGCGTCACCTCGCTGGTTTTGGGCGCCGGCATGCTGTGGCTCGCGATCGAGGTCTATCGCCGCCGCGAGGGTGTTGCCGCCAACCGCGCCACGCGCCGGCTGTTCGCCTTCTCGATCCTCTATCTGTTCGCGCTGTTTGCCGTCCTCCTCGCCGAGGTGGTCGTCCGCGCGATCCTGCCTGTCTTCATCGGGTAGGGACGCCGGGGGGCAAGATGGGGGTGCATGGGATACCAATGGACGAGAAACGCGAACCAGAAGGAATCGTCCTCACCGAGGCGCAGCTCAAGAGCCGCCGCCAGCGCTCGATCGCCATTGCGCTCGCGCTCGGCGTCATGGTCGTGCTGTTCTTCGCCGTCACCCTCGTCAAGGGGCCGGCCGTGCTGGTGCGGCCGCTGTGAGTGAGATGGCAAAACAGGGCGCACCGCAGGCTCCGCAAGGCGAGGGCGCCAAGGTCACGCGCCGCATGCTGACGCGCGACGCCATGGTCGCGTCGATCTGCGGCTTCGTCGTGGTGCTGATGGTCGGCGCGTCCTACGCGGCCGTGCCGTTCTACAACTGGTTCTGCCGCACCACCGGCTTCAACGGCACCACCCAGGTCGCGACCTCGCTGCCGACGGATGCGCCGCTCGCGCGCACCATTTCGGTCAGCTTCGATTCCAACGTCGCGCCGGGCCTGCCCTGGAAGTTCGAGGCCGAGCAGACCACGATCGACGTCAAGATCGGCCAGGTCGTCACGGTCTATTACACCGTGACCAACCAGTCGGCGCGCACCACGACGGGACAAGCCGCCTACAACGTCGCTCCGCTGACGGTCGGCGCCTATTTCCAGAAAATCAACTGCTTCTGCTTCACCGAGCAGACCATGGCGCCGGGCGAGAAGCGCGAGATGGCCGTGGTGTTCTATGTCGATCCGGCGCTGGCCAAGGACAGCGAGAACGACACGCTGAAAACCATCACTTTGTCCTACACCTTCTTCCCCGTGCGCGACGCCGCGCCGAAGCCCGTGGCTGCGGGCGAGGCGGAGCAGCGCAAGGGCGGCTAGTTCTGGAATTCAAGATTAAGACGTGCCTTGCGGCACGCGAATGGAGAGACGGCAATGGCTGAGGCGCAAGTCAAGCATCACGACTATCATCTCGTCGACCCGAGCCCGTGGCCGGTTGTCGGCTCGGTCTCGGCCTTCATCATGGCGCTCGGTGCGATCGGCTGGATGCACCACATGTTCTCCGCCGCCCCGATCGTGTTCGGCGTCGGCACCATCGGCGTGCTCTACACCATGGCGAGCTGGTGGGGCGACGTGATCAAGGAAGCCCAGTACAAGGGCGACCACACCCGCGTTGTGCAGATCAGCCATCGCTACGGCATGATCCTGTTCATCGCTTCCGAAGTGATGTTCTTCGTCGCCTGGTTCTGGGCCTTCTTCAATTCGGCGTTGTTCCCGGCCGATGCGGTGCACGCCACCCGCGATGCGGTGTTCGGCTGTGGCGCCGGCACGGCGATGGGCGCCTGCTCGGTTCCCGGCACCTGGCCGCCGCATGGCATCGAGACCTTCGATCCCTGGCATCTGCCGCTGCTCAACACGCTGCTGCTGCTGACCTCGGGCACCACCGTCACCTGGGCGCACCATGCGCTGCTGGAGAACGACCGCCAGGGCCTCAAGCAGGGCCTGATCCTCACCGTGATTCTCGGCGCCTGCTTCACCTGCGTGCAGGCCTATGAGTACGCCCATGCGACGTTCTCGTTCGGCGGCAACGTCTACGGCTCGACCTTCTTCATGGCGACCGGGTTCCATGGCTTCCACGTGCTGGTCGGCACCATCTTCCTGCTGGTCTGCCTGATCCGCGCCTATGCCGGCCACTTCACGCCGAAGCAGCACCTCGGCTTCGAATTTGCCGCCTGGTACTGGCACTTCGTCGACGTGGTCTGGCTGTTCCTGTTCATCTGCATCTACGTCTGGGGCCACGGCGCCGAGTCCATGGCGCACGGCGCACACTGAATTCACTGACGTGCTAAGAGGGGGGCGGCCGAACGGCCGCCCCTTTGCTTTGAAGAGGACCGATGACCGATACCCCGCCCACTGTGACCGAGAGCGCGCTGCGCGGCATCGCCTGCCGCTGCCCGCGCTGTGGCAAGGGCAAGCTCTATTCGGGCTTCCTGACGCTGGCGCCGCGCTGCCAGGCTTGCAACCTCGACTTCACCTTCATCGATGCCGGTGACGGGCCGGCGGTCTTCATCATCATGCTGGCCGGCGCCATCGTGGTCGCGGCGGCGCTGATCGTCGAGGTGAAGTACCAGCCGCCGTTCTGGGTGCATGCCGCGCTGTGGCTGCCGTTGATTTTGGTCACCACGATCCTGCCGCTGCGTTCGATGAAGGCGCTGCTGATCGCGCTGCAATTCCACCACAAGGCCGCCGAAGGCCAATTGATCGAGCGCGACCCGAAATGAATGATACGACGAACAAGGCGTTTTCCAGCGAAGCGGGCACCGGTTCACGCGAAGGAGACGCGTCAAAAGGCTCTCAACGGCCGAGCGCGGCCGGCTTCGGCATTTTCACGCTGATCCTGATCGCGGTGTTCATCGCCCTCGGCGTTTGGCAGTTGCAGCGCAGGGCCGAGAAGCATGCGCTGATTGCCGCGCTCGACGAGCGGCTGGCCGCCCCGACCGAGGCGCTGCCGCCGCCATCGGCGTGGCCTGCGGTGACCTCGGCCAAGGATGAATTCCGCCGCGTTGCGCTGACCGCGACCTACGCGAAACAGCCGGACGCGATGGTCTTCAGCTCCGGCTCGGCGGTGCGCGACGATGTCGCGGGACCCGGCACCTGGGCGTTCCTGCCGGCCAAGCTCGGCAGCGGCGAGATCGTCGTGATCAACACCGGCTTTGTCCAGAACACGATGCAGGATCGCGCCTTCGAGGATCGCGTCACCGGCCGCCTCGTCACCGGCGCGTCGGTTGAGCTGACCGGTTACATTCGCTTTCCCGAGCCGCCGGGCCGGCTGACACCGAAGGAAGATCCAACGAAGCGGCTGTGGTTCGTGCGCGATCATCGCGCGATGGCGCAGGCGCTCGGCTGGGGCAAAGATGGAGCTCAAATCGCGCCGTTCTATATCGACCTCGAGGCGCCGGTGCCCGACAGCGGCACGCCGAAGCCCGGACCGCTCAAGGTGCGGCTCAAGGACGACCACATGCAGTACGCCATCACCTGGTTCTCGCTGGCCGCCGCGGTCACGGTCGCCTTCGGCCTGTGGTGGCGCGGCCAGCGCCGCAGGGGAGCTTGAGGTCAGGTGGAGAGCGCGTGGCCGGCTCCGATCAGGCGGATCAGCATGTCGCCCCATAGCGCGCCGAGAATCCCGGTCAACACGAACGCGGTCCAGAACAGCGCGGGACGCGCGAACCGCGCCCATCGCGCCGCGGCCGCCGCCGGCAGGCCGACCGCGACCGCCAGCAGCACGATGGACGAACCGGTCTGGCCGGGGTCCACCACCCAGTCGGCCAACGAGCTGGCGAATGCCTGCGCCAGCATCGCGACGATCCAGAACGGAGCCTGGTCGCGAACCGAGCCGACGCAGAGGAATCCCGTTGTTCCCGCCACCCGGGCCCAGACGATCAGGGCGAGCGCGAACAGCGCCGCCAGCTGAACCGAGGCGACAAGATCGCCGATCCCGAGCGATCGGTCCGCCATATGCGCCAATGCCGCGCTGAGGACCAGGACGCCGACCAGCACCGGCCAGAAGGCGATCCGACCGTCACGATCGCGCGCATACAGGACCCCGATCGACACCACGCCGGCCGCCGCCAGGACGTGGCTTCCCTTGCCCGCGACCGCATGGCCTCCGATTTTGCCCAGCACTGCGGCAACGGTCCTGATCGCCCAGAACCGCAACGCGGCCTCGCGCACGCCGCTCGTCCCTCGCATCTCTATGTGACGCATGTCCATGCGCGTCTCCGCGGCAAGGTTCAGGTCGACAATGTCGGATGTGCCGCAGGCTCAGCCGAACGGCTGCTGCGCATTCGGTTGATCCATTGGGTCAAGCCGTCGAGATAGATGTACACGACCGGCGTCGTGAACAGCGTCATCAGCTGCGAGACGATCAGCCCGCCGACGATGGCAAAGCCGAGCGGCTGGCGCAGCTCCGATCCGGTGCCGGTGCCGATCATCAGCGGAACGCCGCCGAGCATCGCGCACATCGTCGTCATCAGGATCGGGCGGAAGCGCGCCTTGCAGGCCATGTAGACCGACTGCTCGGCCGGGAGATGCTGGTGGCGTTCGGCCTCCAGCGCGAAATCGATCAGCATGATGCCGTTCTTCTGCACGATGCCGATCAGCAGGATGATGCCGACCAGCCCGATCACGTCGAGGCCGAAGCCGAAGGCCCACAGCGCGAGCAGTGCGCCGAGCCCGGCGGACGGAAGGGTCGAGAGGATCGTGATCGGATGGATCGTGCTCTCATAGAGCATGCCGAGGATCAGATAGACCGCGACCACCGCGGCCAGGATCAGGATCGGCGTCGACGCGAGCGCCGCCTGGAACGCCTGCGCATTGCCCTGGAAGCTGGTGATCACGGTCGACGGCACGTGCAGGTCGGCGGTCGCCTTCTGCACCGCCGCGACCGCGGTCCCCACCGCCGTGCCCGGCGCCAGGTTGAAGCTCAGCGTGACCGACGGAAACTGGCTCTGGTGGTTCACCGAGAGCGGCGCAGTGCCGTAATCGATGCTCGCGATCTGGCTCAGAGGCACCATCGTGCCTGCGGAGGAGCGGACGTAGATGCGATTGAGCGCATAGGGGCCGAGCTGGAACGACGGATCGACCTCGAGGATCACATAATAGGTGTTGAGCGTCGTGAACAGCTGGGCGACGTGACGCTGGCCGAATGAATCATAGAGCGTATTGTCCACCGTGGCCGGATCGATGCCGAGGCGCGAGGCCGCGTCGCGGTCGATCTGCAGCTTGAGCTGACGCGCGGCGTTGGCTTGGTCGGTGGCGACGTCGGCCAGTTCCGGCAACGTCTTCAGCTTCTGATACAGCTTGCCGGCCCACAGATTGAGCTCGTCCTGGTTCACGTCGGTGAGCGTGAACTGATACTGCGTCTTGGACAGCCGGCTGGCGAGATTGATGTCCTGCGTCGCCTGCATGAACACCGACATGCCCTTGATCTTCTGCAACTCGGTGTCGAGCTGCCGGATCACCTGGTCGGCGGATGAGCTGCGCTCGTTGCGCGGCTTCAACAGCACGAACAGGCGGCCGTTGTTCTCGGTCACGGTCGGGCCGCCCGGTCCGATATAGCCGGTCGCATTGGCGACCGAGGGATTCTTGGCGATGACGTCGATGACGCTGCGTTGCAGCGTCGCCATCTGCGCCGGCGAGATGTCCGCCGAGGCCTCGGTGATGCCGGTGATCATGCCGGTGTCTTGCTGGGGAAAGAAGCCCTTGGGAATGGCCACGAACAGCAGGCCGGTCACCACGACGCTTGCCAGCATGACCGACATGGTCGTGGCCTTGTAGCGCAGCGCTTTGACAAGCACCGCCTCGTATGCCGCCTGGATCGCAACGAAGCCGCGTTCCAGCGCGCGCGACACCGCGCCGGCATTGGCGCCCTGGTGCGGCGACAGCAGATAGGCGCACATCATCGGCGTCAGGGTTACAGAGACGATCACCGACACCACGATGGCAACGCACACCGTGACGGCGAATTCCTGGAACATGCGGCCGATCACCCCGCCCATCAGCAGCAGCGGAATGAACACCGCGATCAGCGAGACCGAGATCGAGATGATGGTGAAGCCGATCTCGCCGGCGCCCTTCAGCGCGGCCTGCATCGGAGAGAGACCTTCCTCGATATGCCGCGAGATGTTCTCGATCATCACGATGGCATCGTCGACGACGAAGCCGACTGCGATCGACAGGCCCATCAGCGACAGATTGTCGAGGCTGTAGTTGAGCAGATACATCACGCCGAAGGTGCCGATCAGCGAGATCGGGACCGAGACCGCGGGGATGATGGTCGCCCACAGATTGCGCAGGAACAGGAAGATCACGCCGACCACCAGCGCAATGGTCAGCACCAGAGTAAGCTGAACGTCGGCGACGCTGGCGCGGATGGTCTGGGTGCGGTCGGAGGCGATCTGGACCTTGATGTCGGAGGGCAGGCTCGCCACCAGCTGCGGCAGCAGTTTCTTGATGCCGTCCACCGTGCTGATCACGTTGGCGCCGGGCTGGCGCTGGATCGCGAGGATGATCGCGGGCTTGTCGTTGTACCAGCCATGCAGCGTGATGTCCTCGGCCGCCACCACGGCATGCCCGATATCACGCAGGCGGACCGGCGCGCCGTTGCGATAGGCGATGATCAGATCGTCATACTTGCTCGCGGCCAGCACCTGGTCGTTGGTGGCGAGCGTATAGGCTTGCTGGCTGCCGTAAAGCACGCCCTTGGGCTGGTTCACGGTGATGTTGCCGAGCGTGGTGCGCAATTGCTCGAGATCGAGCCCCGCGGCGGCGAGCTTGGCCGGATTGACCTGCACCCGGATCGAGGGCTTCTGCATGCCGCCGATGGTGAGGAGCGAGACGCCCGGCACCTGCGACAATTTCTGCGCCAGAATGCTGTCGGCATAGTCGTCGACCTTGGTCAGCGGCTCGGTGTCCGACGTCAGCGCGATCAGCAGCACCGGCACGTCGGCCGGATTGACCTTGTGGAAGGTCGGCGGCGACGGCATGGTCTTGGGCAATTGCCCCGATGCCGCATCGATCGCGGTCTGCACGTCCTGTGCGGCCGCATCGACGCTGCGGTTCAGCGCGAACTGCAGCGTGATCTGGGTGTTGCCCAGCCCGCTGCTCGAGCTCATGCCGGTGAGGCCGGCGATCTGGCCGAATTGCCGCTCCAGCGGCGTCGCGACCGAGGAGGCCATGGTCTGCGGATCGGCGCCGGGCAATTGCGCGGTGACCTGGATCGTCGGGGTGTCCACCGTCGGCAGCGCCGAGACCGGCAGCCGCACGAAGGCGATCATGCCGACCAGCACGATGGCGATGGCTAGAAAGGCGGTGGCGACGGGCTTGCGGATAAAACCAGCGGAGATGTTCATGGCAGCATGCCTGCGCTTGCGGTGGTTGCGTCCTGGACCTGGTCTTTCTTGTCATCAGGCACGATCTCGACCGTCGTCCCCGGATTGAGCCGGTACTGACCCGCGGTGACCACGGTCTCGTTCGCCGCGAGGCCCTGCTCGATCAGCACCTGCCCGTCGCGCGACTGGCCGGTGGTGACATTGCGGATGCTGACGACGTTGTTCGCGCCGACCAGATAGGCGAAGCCGCCGTCCGGTCCCTGGCGCACCGCCGTCAGCGGCACGGTGAGCGCATCGTGGCGAACCGCGATCGTCAGATGGACGTTGACGAAAGTGCCGGGCCACAGCGTATTGCCGGCATTGGGAAAGGACGCCTTCAGCTGCACCGTGCCGGTCGTGCTGTCGACCTGGTTGTTGATCAGCATCAGACTGCCGTGGTCGAGCTCGCGCTTGTTCTGTGCATCATAGACGTCGACCGAGGCGTCTCCGGATGCCAGCGCTTGCCGCACGCCCGGGATCTCGCCGGACGGCAGCGTGAAGATCACCGCGATCGGCTGCAGCTGGGTGAGGACCACGAGCCCGTTGGTGTCGGTCGGGTGCACGATGTTGCCGGGATCGATACGGCGGATGCCGGTGACGCCGTCGAACGGCGCCGTGATCGTGGCGAAGCTCAGCTGGGTTTGCGCGGCTTCCAGCGCAGCCTTGTCGAGCGCGACGGTGCCTTCGCCCTGCGTCACCTGCGAATCCTGGGTGTCGAGCAATTGCTGGGTCGCAAAGCCCCGATTGGCGAGCGGCTGCGTTCGCGCCAAATTGGTCCTGGCGTTCTTCAGGCTCGCCTCGTCGCGCGCCAGCGCGGCTTCGGCCTGGTCGACCTGGGCCTCGTAAACCCGCGGGTCGATCTTGGCGAGCACATCGCCCCGCTTCACCTGCTTGCCCTCGACGAAATCGACGCTGTCGAGCGTGCCCTGCACCTGGGTGCGTATCGTGGCGGTGTTGATCGGCGTCACCGTGCCCAGCCCTTCGAGCACGATCGGCACATCATGCTGCAACACCTTCGCCGCCGTCACCGGAACGACTGACGTGGTGGTCTTCGACTGGGCCGCCGCTGCATGGTCCGTTGCACCGTCGGGCCGATGCACGACGTAAGCGCCGGCGCCGATTGCGGCGGCGGCCACCAGGCCCGCGCAAGCGATCTTGAAGGCTTTGGATATCATAGGTCACCAGCTCCATCGGTTGTCCGGCGGCCGATCGTTGCGACCAGCTCCAGGACAAAGGTTTCGGTTGCGCTCGCTGCGGCCGCTTCCGTTCCGCGGCCGGCGGTCAAATCGAGGTGGATGATGCGTGCGTCGAGATCGGCGGCGCGCAACGCGCCGATCAGGCTGCCTTGCGGCGCATCGTCGTTGCGATGAACGATGAGCCGGATCGCGGTCACCGTCGGCACGATGTGAAACGGCAGCGCGTCGGAGGCGACGTCGATCGCGACAACGCCGCCGCAGGGCAGCTCGCCTCGCAGCGCCAGTTCGAGCATGCGCCGCGCGACCGATCCCTCGCCGAGCAGGATCAGCTGCCGCGGGATCATGCCGACGCGATCGAGCGCGGCGGCGACGCCGCTCAGGATGCCGGCATAGCTCGCTTCGCGGAGCTCGATCGGCAGCCATGTTGCCAGCGGCGTAAGCCGGCGCCAGCGCGCGAAGGTTTCGGGCACGGCGATGGACGCGGCATCGGGGGCGACCAGGACGCCGACCAGCACGCCCGTGGTGGCGCGACGGGGCCGGACTGCAATCGTGCTGTGCGGGCTTTCGGGCATGCCCAGAAGCTGGGCTTTGGCCCGATATTATTCAAATGAATTGTCTTTATCCGTCAATTCATATCATGCATGATGACGGCATGCGGATGCGCAATCTGGATCTCAATCTCCTGCTGGTGTTCGACGCCGTGATGCGCGAGCGCAGCGTGGTGCGCGCCGCCGGCGCGCTCGCCATCAGCCAGCCCGCCGTGAGCCATGCGCTGAACCGGCTGCGTCATGCGCTCAAGGACAAACTGTTCGTCCGTACGCCGTCCGGCATGCTGCCGACGCCGCGGGCGGAAGCGCTCGCGCTGCCGGTCCGCAAGGCGCTCAGCGAACTGCAACTCGCGGTCGAGGGAGATCGCTTCGATCCGGCGCAGGCGGAACGGCGCTTCACCATTGCGGTCAACAATTATGCCGCGGTGGTCGCGGCCGGCTCGATCATCGCCGCGGTGCGCGCGCAGGCGCCCAAAGTGCGGCTGACGCTGGTGCCGAGCGGAACGCTCAATCTCGCCGACAGGCTCGATCGCGGCGAGCTTGATCTCGCGATCTCCGCCCGCGCGCTGGAGGGCGAGCGCTTTGCCGCGTGCCGGTTGATCGAGGATCGCTTCGTCGCGGTGCTGAGGACCGGTCATCCGGCCTTGCGCAAGAAGCTGACCGGCGAGACGCTGGTCGAGCTGCCGCACCTTGCGATCACCTCCAGCGGCGAAGATCTCGATTTCATCGATGCCTGGCTGCGGGCGCGCAAGGCGAGCCGCACCATTGCGACCGATGTCCCTTATCTGTCCGCCGGCGCGGTCCTGGTGCAATCGAACATGGTCGCGATCCTCGGGCGCAAGCTCGCGCTCGAATTCCGCCGCGCCTATCCGATCGAGATGCGGGAGCTGCCGTTCGATGCATCGAAATTGCAGAGCGTCATGAGCTGGCACCGCCGCTTCGACGATCTGCCGGCGCACCGCTGGCTGCGGGACACGATCGTTGCCGCCACGCGCGGCATTTGATCTGCGCCGATAGGATCCCGAATCGATACGCCCGCGCCGATCTTTGGCGTGGGCGTATCGCGGTTGACGTCAGCATCTCGTCAATGACCGACCGGGGCGGGGCCGCCGAGCTTGACCTTGCGCAAGGTCAGCGCCAGCGGGATCGCCGAGAGCGAGATCAGCATCAGGACCCAGAACGCATCCATGTAGGACAGGAACGAGGCCTGGGTCTGCACCTGCTGCCCGATCCACTGGATCGCCTGCTGGTGCGCCTGCGCCAGCGAGTTGCCCTGGGCGACGAAGAAATCGGTCACCTGGTGCAACGTGTCCTGGTATTGCGGGCTCGACGGCGTCACCTGCTCGACCAGCCGGCTTTGATGGAACTGCTGGCGGTGCGTCAGCACGTTGGAGACGATCGAGACGCCGATCGAGCCGCCGGTGTTGCGCGCCGCGTTGATCAGCGCGGAGGCCTGGTCGGTCTTGTCGGGCGGAATGCCGTCATAGGACGCCGCCATGATCGGCACGAAGATCAAGGGCAGGCCGACGCCGATCAGCATGCGTGAGCGCGCCATGAACCAGAAGCCGAGATCGGCATACACGTTGGTCATGCTGTACATCGAGGCGGCGATCACCAGCGCGCCGGCGACGATCAAATATTTCGGCTGCACCTTGGCGGCGAGCCGGCCGACCGCGAACATCATCACCATGGTGACCACGCCGCCGGGCGAGAGCACGAGGCCGGCCCAGGTCGCGGTGTAGCCGAAATCCTGCTGCACCAGTTGCGGCAGGAACTGGGTGGTCGCGAGCAGGATGGCGCCGGTCGCCAACATCACCAGGAAGCAGGCGCCGAACTGCCGGGTCGCGACCATGCGCAGGTCGATCATCGGATTGCGGCGGGTCATCTCCCACGGGATCATCAGCACGAACGCCGTGGCGCTGATCGCCGCAAAGGTGATGATGAAGGGCGAGCCGAACCAGTCGTCCTCGAGGCCGCGGTCGAGCGTCACCTCGAGCGCGCCGAGGAAGGTCGCAACCAGCGCGAAGCCGATGAAATCGAAGCTGTTGTTCTGCGGCTGTGCGGCCTTCTGCGCTCCTTTGGCCTTCGCGGGCTCCTGCAGCACCGCTGCGATCAGCGCGATCGCGAACACGCCGACCGGGGCGTTGATCAGGAAGCACCAGTGCCAGGACAGATTGTCGGACAGCCAGCCGCCGAGCGTCGGCCCGACCACCGGCGCCACCACCACGGCGATGCCGAACACCGCAAACGCCTGGCCGCGCTTGGCCGGCGGAAAGGCGTCGGCGAGGATCGACTGCGCCACCGGCACCATGCCGCCGCCGCCGAGGCCCTGCAGGATGCGGAACAGCAGCAGCGCGTTCAGGTTGGGCGCGAAGCCGCACAGCACCGAGCTCACCGTGAAGATGCCGAGGCAGATCAGGAAGAAGGTCTTGCGCCCGAGCATTCGCGCGAGAAAGCCGGAGACGGTCAGGATGATGGCGTTGGACACCAGGTAGGTCGTGACCACCCAGGACGCTTCGTCCTCGCTCACGCCCATGCCGCCCGCGATATAGGGCAGCGCGACGTTGGCGATGGTGGTGTCGAGCACCTCCATGAAGCTCGCGAGCGCAACCACGATGGCGATCAGCCAGGGATTGACGGCAACGCTCGGAGCAGGGAGGCTTTTGGCATCGATCGCTGTTGCACTCATGACAGCCTCCCTGGATCAAAGCTTCTCAAGACGCTCGAGCAGTGATGGAGCGGGATTGATCCGCACCGTCGGGACGACGGACATGCCCGGGCCGAGCGCGACGTCGGTCGGCGGGTTGTCCATCACGATCTTGACCGGCACGCGCTGCACGATCTTGACGTAGTTGCCGGTGGCGTTCTGCGCCGGCAGCAGCGAGAACGCGGTGCCCGATCCCGGCTGCACGCTTTCGACATGGCCCCGGATCGTGCGGCCGGGATAGGCGTCGATCTTCAGCGTCACCTTCTCGCCCGGACGCATCTGGTCGAGCTGGATCTCCTTGAAGTTCGCGGTGACCCAGGTCTGGTCGGGCACGAACATCGTGAGGTTGGTGCCGGCCTGCGCGAATTGGCCGACCGCCGCCGACAGGTTGACGACGCGCCCGGGCTGCGCGGCGGTCACCGTCGTATAGGAGAGATTGAGCTCTGCCTGGTCGCGCTGCGCCTCGGCCTGGGCGAGGTTCGCGACCGCGCTCTTGCGCTGCGCCTTCAGCGATTCCACCTGGCGCTGCGCGAGGTTGAGCGTCGCCTGTGCGCTCAGCAGAGACGCCTGCTGCTGATGCAGTTGCGAGGTGTACTGCTCGGAATTCTGCACGGTGCCGTAGCCGGTCTGCTCCAGATGCTGGTAGCGCGTCGCCTGCTGCTGGGCGAAGGTCAGCGCCGCCTGCGCCTGGTCGACCTGGGCCTGGTTGGCCGATATCTGCGCCTGCTGCACGTCGAGCTGCGCATCGACATTCTGGATGCTGGCCTGCGCGGCCGCGACCTGCGCCTCGGCCTGCGCCAGCGCGACGCGATAGTCGCGGTCGTCGATGCGCGCGATCACGTCGCCGGCGGCGATGTGCTGGTTGTCGGTGACCGGAACCGCAGTGATGTAGCCGGAGACCTTTGGCGCGAGCGCGAACTGCCGCGCCGCGATGAAGGCGTCGTCAGTGGATTCGAAATGCCCGGTGTAGTCCATGTAGAGGGTGCCGCCGCCGAGCGTGGCGGCGAGCAGCACGGCGCCGATCGCGGAGACCATCGGACGGCGGCGCAGGAAGCCGCGCCGCTGTGGGGCGACCTCCGGCGGGACTGTCTCCGGCGGGGCGGGCTGCTTGCTTGCGGGGCGCTCCTGCGCCGGAGCCCGCGCGGTCACCTCCGGCCGCTCGGACGTGACGTTGGGCTCGTGAGAGGCCGGCGCCGAGGGCGAACCCTCGATGCGCTCGTGCCCTCCGTGGTCGCGCTCCAAAACAGTGTCTTCGAACATGATGGCTGCTCCTGCTGTTGGGCGAGGTCTGCAAGGCCTTCGCAAAAGGGAACGATACCGTTCCGTTCTGTGCGACAAATAGTCTCGCGGCAGTGCAGCGTCAATAGAAACGGAACTGTACCGTTCTATTTACAACTAGATGTGATAGGGCTATATTGCCTGATGTTGCCGGCCGGACCGGCCCATGGAACCCGGGGAAGACTGATGACCACCAGTACCCTGAAGATGCCGCGGGCGCCCAAGACCAGGACGGCGACCGGGCCGGCCAAAGTCCGCGCCGGCCGGCCGCCAAAGGAATTGGCGGGCGAGGTCGACGCGCGCATCCTCGACGCCGCACGCAAGGTATTCCTCGAGCGCGGCTTCGAAGGCGCCAGTATCGACGAGATCGCCGAGGCCGCGCGTTCCGGCAAGCGCACCATCTATGCGCGCTTCCGCGACAAGCGGGCGCTGTTCACCGAGGTGGTGACGCGGGACATCCTGTCACGCATTGCGGAGTTCAAGGCGGACGCGCCGCTCGGCGCGACGGTGGAGGAACGCCTCACCAGCGTCGCCTCGACCCTGTTGCATTGGGGCCTCGACGCCGACCGGATCGGCCTGATGCGGCTTGCCATCGCGGAGGCGCATCGCTTCCCGGATCTCGCGGCCACCGTCAACCGCAGGGCGCGCGCGCTCGCCACCGAGCTCGGTGTTCATCTGCTGCGCGACCTGACGCGATCCGACGAACTCGGCAAGCTGCCCGCCTTCGCGCCGGAGCACCTGCCTACCACCGCGCGCCTGTTCCTCGACATCATCGCGGTACCGATGCTGCTCCGGGCTCTCTACGAAGTCGACTTGAAGGCACTCGATCCCGAACTCGACGAGCACGTCGCGCGCGGCGTCGCGTTCTTCGTCGCGGGGTGCAGGAGCGGCTGGGTTGAGAGTCCCGAGTCGTAGGCGACTCTCAGCCCGGCGCGCGCTCCACGGCGTGGCGCAGCCAGACCATGCCGCCTTCCAGCGTCTCGCAATGCGTGAGCCGGAGCGACTGCCCGGCGCCGGGGCGGTCGCCTTCCGGGCCGTGATAGTCAACGATGCTCTGCGATCCCGCGACGCCGTCGACCGCCGGATGGATCAACGTGCTGAACTCGTCGATCAGTCCGTGCTTGAGGAAGGCGCCGTTGATCCCGCCGCCGCCTTCGAGCAGCAGCGTCTTGGCGCCGAACAGCGATGCGAGCTGCGTCATCGCGCTCGCCAGATCGTCGCCCTTGCGGCCTGCGAAGATGTAGGACGCGCCGTCCTCGCGCAACTCGGCAAGATGGCTGTCCGAGACCTGTTCGCCGAGCACCGCCACGGCGTGGTCGCCGCCGACATTGTCCTTGCCGAAATGCACGCGGCCCGACGGATCGATGCCGACCGCGAGCTTGCGACCGTTGCGGTTGCCGAGATGCGCCTCGCGCGGCAGCCTGGGCGCATTGGCGAAGGGCCGCTCGGTTCCCTTGGCCATTTCGTTCATGGTGACGCGGCCGATGATCCATCCATCGGCGTTGAAGCCGTCATGGATCCTCTCATAGTGGGAGCGCAGCACGTCGGCCGGGATGCCGGCGGCCGGCTTGGTGAAGCGGCTGGGATGCAGCCGGCCGTCGATCGACGTGCCCATGTGGCAGATGATGTGGGGTCGCATAGACTAACTCTTCGGTGGAGCGGCGCGGTGACAGCCCGCGGGGGAGGGGCAACCTCTGATCTAGAATGGCAGAGGCACGTTCTCAATGCCGATAACGCAGCAGTGTTTGGCAACCTGCCCGCCGAATGGAACCGGCAGCGCCGCTCCACGTCTCTCCTTACGCCTCCTTGGCGTATTGCTCGTAAAGCCGGGCTGCATTGTCCCAGCGAATGGCCTCCATGTAGACGTCGACATAGCGTGCCGCGGCGGCACCGAAGTCCATGTGATAGGCGTGCTCATACATGTCGAGCACGAGGACCGGACGGCCGCCGGCCAGCGTCGTCGTGTGATCCGCGGCCCATTGATTGACCAGCCGCTTGTCGCGGGGCGAGTAGGCGAGGATCACCCACCCCGAACCGCCACCTTCCGCCTTGCCCATCGCCGCGAATTCCGTCCGCCAGCGCTCCATGCTGCCGAAGTCGCGCGCAATCGCCTCGGCGAGCGCTCCGTTCGGTTTGCCGGCGCCGCCGAGTCCATCGAAATAGACTTCATGCAGGATCATCGAGTTCGCCGCGACCAGCTCCTCGCGCTTCAGGCCGTTGATCACAAAGTTCGGCGCCTTGGCAAAGTCGAGTTCGGCAAGCTGCGTGCCGATGGCATTCAGCCGCTTCACCGCACCGACGTAATTGTTCTCGTAGTGGCTGACGAGAATCTTCTCCGAGATGCCGCTGATCGATTTTGGGTCGAACGACATCGGCTTTGCCTGATAGGACATGGCCCTGGTTCCTGTCTGCTGGTTGGTTTCGGCAGCGGCTTGGTTGGCGCCCAGCACGACTGCCGATGCGGTGGCCGCGCCGACCGCGGTGATGAAGTTTCGGCGCTCGGTGTTGATGGTCATGGGTCCTCCTGATATTGAGCAATGCCGGTACGTTTGGATCTAAGGCGCAAAAGGTTCGCGCTATTCCTTCGTGAGCCCGACGATGGTCCGGTATCCCGAGATGTCCTGCACCGAGAACGCGACGGGGTCGCCGAAACGGACGGCGTTGAACAGCAGGCCGTCCTGAACCTTGAACGGTTCGGTCCTGTCCGGCGCTAGGCGTATCCTGATCGTGTCGCTGCGTTCGTCGATGCTGTCGACGACGCCGCGTAGGGTCTCGGTCGCCGGCGGGTGGTTGGCTGCCGCCTCGGCCAATGCGACGGTGGCCTGCTGCTGCTCGCTGACGTCGGCGTAGGCGGGCATGGCGGTGCCCGCGATCGCGAGCGTCAGGATCAGGTGAAAGAATCTTCGTTCCTGCATGTTTGTTCTCCCGGTTGTGTTGTGCTGCCCCAGGTTTCTCGAGATGGCGTCGCTTCGTTCAGATCGCGCCTGCCAGGCGCAACAGCACGCCTGCGGTGCAGGATGCGGCGAGGACGCTGAGCATCCCCACATTGAAACGGAAGATCGCAATCGCTGCGGCTGCCGACAGCGCAAGCGCAGGCCAGTCGACGCTAGCAGGCACCGGCGCGTCGAACGACAGGCCGAGCCCGTGGACCGGGAAGGTCTGCCGGAACAGCGTATGCAGCGCGAACCAGATCGACAGGTTGAGGATCACGCCGACCACGGCGGCGGTGATCGCGGAAAGCGCGCCCGCCAGCACCTTGTTGCCGCGCAGTGCTTCGATGTAGGGCGCGCCGACGAAGATCCACAGGAAGCACGGTGTGAACGTCACCCATGTCGCCAGCAACCCGCCGAGCGTGGCGGCAAGCATCGGCGACAGCCCGCTTGCCTCGCGGAAGGCGGCCATGAAGCCCACGAACTGCACCACCATGATGAGCGGTCCGGGCGTGGTCTCGGCCATGCCGAGCCCGTCCAGCATCTCGCGCGGACTGACCCAGTGATAATATTCGGCGGCCTGCTGTGCGACATAGGCCAGCACGGCGTAGGCCCCGCCGAACGTCACCATCGCCATCTTGCTGAAGAAGATCGCGATCTGGGTGAACACGTCGCCGGGCCCCAAGACGACGAGCATCGCGAACACCGGAACCAGCCAGAGCGCGAGCCAGACGGCGCCGACACGCAAGGTGCGCGACGCGTTAGGACGGACATGATCAGGCACCTCTTCGCCCAGCATGCTGTCGATCACGGCGGAATTCTTCCCGCCATGTTCGACGGCGGCAAATTCGCTCCGGCCCAGGCGTGCGCCGATCAGTCCTGTGACGGCGGCAGCGCCGATGATCAGCGGAAACGGCACGGCGAAGAAGAAGATCGCGACAAAGGCGATGGCCGCGAGCGCGATCATTACGCGGTTGCGCAGCGCGCGTTTGCCGACCCGCACGACAGCCTGGATGACAATGGCAAGCACCGCGGCCTTCAGGCCGAAGAACAGGGCCTCCACAAACCCCACATTGCCGTACGCTGCGTAGACATAGCTGAGGCCCATGATGGCGAGGATGCCGGGCAGGATGAACAATCCGCCCGCCACGATGCCCCCAGGCGTCCGGTGCAGCAACCAACCGATATAGGTCGCGAGCTGCTGCGCTTCCGGTCCCGGCAGCAGCATGCAGTAGTTGAGGGCGTGCAGGAAACGCCCTTCCGAGATCCAGTTCTTCTCCTCGACCAGAATGCGATGCATCACCGCGATCTGGCCGGCCGGTCCGCCGAAGCTCAGGATGGCGACACGCGTCCAGACGAGCAGCGCCTCGTGAAATGAGATGCCGTGCGCGTGCTCCTGTCCGCGCGCCCCTGGTGTTGTTACGACGTCCGTCATGGCTTCACCTTGCTGGTCGGCCAGTTGTGCGTCTCCCGCGTCGCGTCGCGGCACCAGCGATAGAAGGCGTCGTAGAGCAGCATGCCGGCGCTCAGTTGTTCGAGGTCGTCGTCGAACATGCGCGATAGGCCGAGCGAAGCGGCGAGCAGCCCCGGCGCCTCCGGCGAAAGATCGAGCCGCGCGGTATCCGCGGCCCGCACCATCGTCGCGAGCCGCTCCAGTGCAGGCGTCGACAGGCCAAACTCCCTGACCATCACGTCGAAGGTGCAGAGCTCGCCGCGATGGCTCCAGAACACGTTCTCGATGTCGAACGGTGTGGCGTCGAAGCGTTCGGCGACGGCCTCGACTTCCGCTGATGTGACGAACAGGAACATGGCCGCGGGATCGACAAAGCGGCGGATCAGCCACGGGCAGGCGATGCGATCGATCTTCGGCCGCGATCGCGTCACCCAGACGGTGCGGCCGCGCCCGTCGCGTTTCGGAACCCTGTCGACAGGAACGGTCGGAAGCTCCGCGGCCTTCCAAGCGAGGTGGCCGCCCTCGAGAACTTCGGCAGCAATGTTGCCGCACCGGAGCCAGGCGGCGGTGCCTTCGCTGAGCTTCTGTCCCTTCTGGCAGATCACGACCACGGACTGGCCGGAAAGGCGGGGAGCCCAGTCCTGGACATCGAGGTGGGAGTGCCTGATGGCGCCAGGGATCAAGCGCGGATCGGCGGCGAAATCCTCATCGAGGCGAACGTCGACGAGCGTCGGCGCTTTGGCCGTACCGATGAGACGAGACAGTTTTTCGGATGAGATCGATGTGTATGATGACATGGTGCGTCCTTGGTGAACAGGACGCGATTCTTGGGCATGTCGCCTCGCGGGGAGATCGCACATCCCCGTGCCGTCAATAAAAGACTTATGCCCGTTGCTGTCAACCGCTCCACTGGATCGACGGATCACCAAGAATTCACAGTCGATGACGGGAACAATGTCGCCGCCGACATCTCAGTCGTGCCGTTTCCCGATGCCGCCCAGAACGGGCCGACAGCGTTATTGACCAATATAGGGTACCCCCCTATATTACCTGCATGCATACCATCAAGCACAAGTCCAAGCTCGTCGGCCGAGTTCGCCGCATCAAGGGTCAGCTCGAGGCCGTCGAGCGGGCGCTGGAGTCCGAGATCGGCTGTGCCGACGTGTTGATGCTGGTGGCCTCGGTTCGCGGCGCCATCAACGGCCTGACCGCGGAACTGCTCGAGGATCACATCCGCCATCACGTGGTGGATCCGGCCCGGGAGAAGGATCCCGAGAGAGCGCAGGGCGCGGCCGACTTGATCGACGTCGTTCGTACCTATTTGAAGTGAAGCACATGACCGATCTGTCCCAGCTGCTCCAGCAGAGCAGCGCGCATGCATGGCTGTTCATCCCCAGCGCGATCCTGCTCGGCGCGCTGCATGGCCTCGAGCCCGGCCACTCCAAGACGATGATGGCGGCCTTCATCGTCGCGATCGGCGGCACTGTGGTGCAGGCGGTGCTGCTCGGCCTGTCGGCCACGATCTCGCACACCGCCATCGTCTGGATCATCGCGCTGGCGGGTCTGCATTTCGGCCAGCAATGGTCCGGCGAACGCAGCGAAGCCTGGCTGCAACTGGCCTCGGCGGCGATCATCATTTCGATCGCAGCCTGGATGGCCTGGCGCACCTGGCGCGAGCAGAATTCCGAACACGACCATCACCATGATCACGATCATGACCATGACCATGATCACCACCATCACGACGAAACGCGCCAATTGACCCTGGCCGGGCAACCGCTGTCACTCGAAGTCTTCGAGGACGGCGTGCCGCCGCGCTGGCGGCTGCGCAGCGAGGCCGGGGCGCTGCCGGCAGCCGGCGAAGTTGACGTCGTGACGATCCGTCCCGACGGCAGCGAGCAGCAGTTCCGCTTCGCCGCGCGGGACGGCTATCTGGAAAGCATCGACGAAATTCCGGAGCCGCATGCCTTCAAGGCGCGCGTGTCGGTGCGGGCGGACATTGCGGAAGTCCTGTTCGAGGAGCATGACCACGCGCATATGGATCTCGGCGACGCGGACGATGCGCATGCGCGCGCGCACGCTGCCGACATCCGCAAGCGCTTTGCCGGGCGGACCGTCACGACGTGGCAGATCATTCTGTTCGGCCTAACCGGCGGGCTCATTCCGTGTCCGGCGGCGATCACCGTGCTGCTGCTCTGCTTGCAGCTCAAGCAGTTCAGCCTCGGCTTCGTGCTGGTGCTCTGCTTCGGTATCGGGCTTGCGATCACCATGGTCTCGGTCGGCGTCGCGGCCGCGCTCAGTCTGCGTCATGTCGAGCGTCATTGGGGCGGCTTTAGCCGCTTCGCCCAACGCGCCCCCTACGTGTCGGCTGCGCTGATCGTGCTGGTTGGCCTCTACACGGGCTGGCTGGGGTTGCACGGGATCACGGCCTGATCCCGGATCATGATATGATCCCACTTCCATCTTGAAACCTGCGCGAGGTGGTCTAGAGTTCCTGCCAAGGGGACAAGGCAGACTCCCCGTGAGACCTCGGTCCAAGCTCTGCGCGACACTCAACCGTCGTGGAGCTTTCATATGGACACCGAACCACACACATCCCGTCGTTCCAAAATCGCCATCCTCTGGCGTGGCGACGCCGCGTCGCGCCGGGAGGCGACCCCACAAAACAGCCGTTTCGTTCGCGTCTTCGAAGCGCTCGCGGCTTCCGGCATCGACGCTTTTCCCGTCGTCTATGATGAGGCCGTCGCCGATCTCGTCCGCGACCAATTGCTGACCGCGGACGGCGTTCTCGTCTGGGTCGATCCGATCCATCAGGGCAAGACCCGTGCGGCGCTCGATCCGTTGCTGCGCGAGGTTGCGATGAAACGTCCGTGGGTCAGCGCACATCCCGAAATCATCCTCAAGATGGGCGTCAAGGACGTGCTCTATCGAACGCGTCATCTGGGCTGGGGCGCCGATACGCATCGATACGCCACCGCGGACGCCTTCCGCGCCGAATTCCCGTCGCGCCTTCGCGCGGCCGGGCCGCGCGTGCTCAAGCAGAACCGCGGCAATGGCGGGCAGGGCATCTGGAAGGTGGAAGCCTTGAAGGTGGAAGGCTTGCCGAATGCGGACGCGACCGTTCGCGTGCTTCACGCGCTGCGCGGCAGCCGGCCCGAGGAGCTGCCGCTGGACGCTTTCATGGCGCGCTGCGAGCCGTATTTCGGTTGGGGCGGCTGCATCATCGATCAGGCATTCCAGCCGCGGCTGCCCGAGGGCATGATCCGTTGCTATGTCAGCGGATCGAAGGTCGCGGGCTTCGGACACCAGCTGATCAAGGCCTTGATCCCGCCGCCGCAAGGTCCAGATTCACCGGAAGCCCAGCCCGGACCGCGCATCATGCACGGTCCTGATGCTGCACAATTCCAGACGCTGCGGCGGCTGATGGAAGACGAATGGATTCCGGGGTTGATGGCGGCGCTGGCGATCGATGAAGCGTCGCTGCCGGTGATCTGGGATGCGGACTTCCTCTATGGTCCGCGCGATGCCGATGGCGCCGACACCTACGTGCTCTGCGAGATCAACGCGAGTTCGTGCTTTGCGATTCCCGACGAGGCGCCGGCGGCGATCGCGCGGACGGTCGGCGAGCGCGTTCGTCGGAGACTGGAGAGCGATGCTGGCCGGTAGGGCAGATATCGCGCAACTCTATCCATCGTCATTCCGGGGCGTGCACGGGACCCCTGGCGATCGGCACCCGGCTTTCCCTGCGCCCTCTGCGAGAGAGAGGGTGGAACGAAGAGCAAAGCTCGGACAGATCATGTCGCGAGAATGCGAAGCTGCGTCCTCACCCACAACTGTCATCGCCCGGCTCGACCGGGCGATCCAGCACGCCGCGGCCTTTCTGCTCAAGCACTGGTGCCTCTGGAATACTGGATCACCCGCATGCGCGGGTGATGACACTGAGAGCCTGGTTGTTTGACAACCGAATCCGAAACAATCCGTCGTCCCGGGCAAGCGCAGCGCGACCCGGGACCCATAACCACCGATGGTCATCGTTGCACAACGCTGGAGCCACAGCTCGCTTCAACGACAATGCCCTGTGGTTATGGGTCCCTGCTTTCGCAGGGACGACGGTGGGGAGAGGATCGTGCACACGTTTGCGCCTCTGCCTATGCTTCGCAGCGCTTCCGTTCGCGCACTACTTTGCCCGCATCGCCTCGGGCGTATCCGGCTGCGCGGAGGGATGCGCCTTGGCGAACGCCGGAAGCGCCATCGCGGTGTCGTGGATGCGCTTCACAATCGGCCAGGGCGACAGGCTGATCTGCTGGTTGATCGCCGCGGTGACATGGCCAACCAGGCAGATATCGGCGAGGGTCGGCGCATCGCCGTGACAGAACTGACCGGTTGCCTTGTGGCCGGCGAGGTGGCCCTCGAGCGCCGCCAGCGTCTCGACCGTCCAGTGCCGCCGCCACGCGTTTTGCTGGCTGTCGCGCAGATCGAGCTCGCGGTCGAGATAGCGGCGCACCCGCGGCGTCAGCAGCGGATGGCCCTCGCAGGCGACGATCAGCGCAAGTCCGCGCACCCGGGCGCGGCCGAGCGCATCTGGTGGCAGCAGTGGCGGGCTCGGGCAGGTCTCGTCGAGATAGTCGATGATCGCGAGCGACTGGAACAGCACCGTGCCGTCGTCGGTCACCAGCGCCGGCAGCGCCATCTGCGGATTGATCTTGCGATAGGCATCGGCGCGATGCGCGTCCGCATCGATGTCGACGAACACGACCTCCGCCGGAACGCCCTTCAGATTGAGCGCAATCCGCACCCGAAAGCTCGCCAGCGATCGCCAGAAGGAGAAGAATTGCATGGGGCGAACTCCTCATGTCATGCCCGGGCTTGACCCGGGCATCCATCGATCTTCGCGAGAATCTTGAAGATGGATCGCCGGGTCAAGCCCGGCGATGACACGTGTCGGAGAGGCAATGATGCTCCACCCTCCCCTGGAGGGGGAGGGTCGTATCGCATCGCGCGGAGCGATGCGATACGGGGTGGGGTGACGGTCTCTCCGTTGAAGCGGTGCTCGAGTGGAGGGATCACCCCACCCCGGTGCGCATTCCGCTTCGCTCCATGTGCACCGACCCTCCCCCTCCAGGGGAGGGTGGAAGAGCTACCCCGCGCCCACCTTCTTCTTCCGCCAGGCAAGGTGCACCGCGCAGGTGCAGCCCTGCGGATGCGAGGCCAGTTCCTCGTCGTTGGCGGGTGTCGCGGCGGGCGCGATTGCCTGGCCCTTCGCGCCGTCCTGCGAGGGGATGTAGTTCAGCACCGGCGCCAGCCAGCGCTCGACCTCGGCGACCGTCATGGCCTTGCGCGCGGCATAGTCCTCGACCTGGTCGCGCTCGATCTTGCCGACGCCGAAATAGAAGCTTTCGGGATGCGAGAAATACAGGCCCGAAACCGACGAGCCCGGCCACATCGCGTAGCTCTCGGTCAGCTTCACGCCGGACGTGTTCTCGGCATCGAGCAGCGCGAACAGCGTCCGCTTCTCGGTGTGGTCGGGCTGCGCCGGATAGCCGGGCGCGGGGCGGATGCCGTCATACTTCTCGAGGATCAATTCGTCCGGCGACGAGGCCTCGTCGGGCGCATAGCCCCAGAACTCCTTGCGCACGCGCTGGTGCATGCGCTCGGCAAAGGCTTCCGCCAGACGATCGGCCAGCGCCTTGCACAGGATCGAGGAGTAGTCGTCATTGGCGTTCTTGAAGCGGTCGGCGACCGCATCCTCGCCGATCCCGGCGGTGACGACGAAGCCGCCGATATAGTCGGGCACGCCGGTTTCCTTTGGCGCGACGAAGTCGGACAGCGCGGCGTTGAAGCGGCCCTCGCGCTTCTCGAGCTGCTGGCGCAGCGTATGGAAGGTCGCGATCTTCTTGGCGCGGCTCTCGTCGGCATAGACCTCGATGTCGTCGCCGACGGCATTTGCCGGCCAGAAGCCGATGGTGGCCCGCGCAGTGAACCACTTCTCCTGGATGATCGTGTCGAGCATCTTGCGCGCGTCGGCATAGAGCGAGCGCGCGACCTCGCCGACCTTGGGGTCGTCGAGGATCGCGGGGAAGCGGCCGGTCAGCTCCCAGGTCTGGAAGAACGGCGTCCAGTCGATGTAATCGGCCAGCTCGGCGAGATCGTAGGCGTCGAAGCTCTTCAGCCCGAAGAAGGCGGGCTTCTTCGGCGGCATTGCTGCAAAGTCGATAGCGACCTTGTTGGCGCGGGCGTCGCCCAGCTTCAGCCGCTTCTTGTCGGCCTGGGCGCGGAAATGCGCCGTCGAGATCTTTGCGTATTCGGCGCGCACCTCGGCGGCATAGGCCTGCTTCTTCTCGGCCGACAGCAGCGAGGAGGCGACGCCGACGGCGCGGCTCGCATCATTGACATGCACGACCGGGCCGCCCGGATAGTTCGGGTCGATCTTCACAGCGGTATGCACGCGGCTCGTGGTGGCGCCGCCGATCAGCAGCGGCAGGTTCATGCCCTGCCGTTGCAGCTCGCCGGCGAGGAAGCTCATCTCGTCGAGCGAGGGCGTGATCAGGCCGGACAGGCCGATGATGTCGGCGCCCTCGGCCTTCGCGGTCTCGATGATCTTGTTGGCAGGCACCATGACGCCGAGGTCGATGACCTCGAAATTGTTGCACTGGAGCACGATGCCGACGATGTTCTTGCCGATGTCGTGGACATCGCCCTTCACCGTCGCGAGCACGATCTTGCCCGCGGCGTTGCGGCCATCGCTGGCGACGCCGTTGGCGCGGTTGCGTGCCTTCTCCTCCTCCATGAACGGCATCAGATAGGCGACCGCCTGCTTCATCACGCGGGCCGACTTCACGACCTGCGGCAGGAACATCTTGCCGTCGCCGAAGAGGTCGCCGACCACATTCATGCCGGCCATCAGCGGCCCCTCGATGACGTCGAGCGGACGGGACGTGTTCTGGCGGGCGGCCTCGGTGTCGGCCTCGATGAACTCGGTGATGCCGTGCACCAGCGCGTGCGACAGCCGCTTCTCGACCGGCCATTCGCGCCAGGCGAGATCCTGCTCCTTGGTCTGCTTCTCCTTGCCGCGGAATTTCTCGGCAAGCGCCAGCAGCCGCTCGGAGGCGCCCGGGTCGCGATTGAGGATCACATCCTCGCAGGTCTGGCGCAGCTCGGGGTCGATGTCGTCGTAGACGATCATCTGCCCGGCGTTGACGATGCCCATGTCCATGCCGGCATGGATGGCGTGATACAGGAACACCGAGTGCATCGCCTCGCGCACCGGCTCGTTGCCGCGGAACGAGAACGACAGGTTGGAGACGCCGCCGGAGATGTGCGCGCCGGGCAGGTTCTGGCGGATCCAGCGCGTCGCCTCGATAAAGTCGACGCCGTAATTGTTGTGCTCCTCGAGGCCGGTCGCGATCGCGAAGATATTCGGATCGAAGATGATGTCCTCGGGCGGGAAGTCGAGCCGATTGACCAGAAGGTCGTAGGCACGCTTGCAGATCTCGGTCTTGCGCGCGAACGTGTCGGCTTGCCCGGTCTCGTCGAACGCCATCACCACCACGGCGGCGCCGTGACGCTTGGCGACGGTTGCCTCGTGCAGGAACTTGTCCTCGCCTTCCTTCATCGAGATCGAGTTCACGATCGGCTTGCCCTGGATGCATTTCAGGCCGGCCTCGATCACGTGGAATTTCGAGGAGTCGACCATCACGGGCACCCGCGCGATGTCGGGCTCGGCAGCGACGAGGTTGAGGAACGTCGCCATAGCCGCTTCGGAATCGAGCAGGCCCTCGTCCATGTTGACGTCGATGACCTGGGCGCCGTTCTCGACCTGGTCGCGCGCGACCTGAAGCGCGGCGGTGTAGTCGCCCGCGGTGATCAGCTTGCGGAAGCGCGCCGAACCCGTGACGTTGGTGCGCTCGCCGACGTTCACGAACGGGATCGCGTCGGTCAGCGTGAACGGCTCGAGGCCGGAGAGCTTGAGCCGCGGTTCGATCTCGGGCACGACGCGCGGCTTGTGCGGGGCGACGGCCCTGGCGATCGCGGCGATATGGTCGGGCGTGGTGCCGCAGCAGCCGCCGACGATGTTGACGAGGCCGGCGGCGGCGAACTCGCCGATCAGCCGCGCCATGTAGTCCGGCGTCTCGTCATACTGCCCGAACTCGTTGGGCAGGCCCGCATTCGGATAAGCGCAGACCAGCGTGTCGGCAACGCGGCCGATATCGGCGATGTGCGCGCGCAGATCCTCGGCGCCGAGCGCGCAGTTGAAGCCGATCGTGATCGGCTTGGCGTGCCGCACCGAATGCCAGAACGCCTCCGGCAGCTGCCCCGAGAGCAGCCGGCCGGACTTGTCGGTAATGGTGCCGGAAATCATCACGGGCACGTCGATGCCGCGCTCCTCGATGAGCTCGGCGATCGCATACAGCGCCGCCTTGGCGTTCAGCGTGTCGAAGATGGTCTCGACCAGCAGCAGGTCGGCGCCGCCATCGAGCAGGCCCTTGGCCTGTTCGCCATAGGCCTTGCGTAGATCGTCGAAGGTCACCGCGCGATAGCCGGGATTGGAGACGTCGGGCGAGATCGAGGCGGTGCGGTTGGTCGGGCCGAGCGCGCCGGCGACGAAGCGCGGCTTGCCGTCCTCGGCGCTCACCCGCTCCGCGGCCGCGCGCGCGAGCCGCGCGCCCTGCAGGTTCAGCTCGTAGGCGAGGTCCGACATGTCGTAGTCGGCCTGCGCGATCGAGGTGGAGGAGAAGGTGTTGGTCGCGACGATGTCGGCACCGGCACGCAGGTAGGCGGCGTGGATGTCCGTGATCGCCTCAGCCTGGGTCAGGATCAGGAGATCGTTGTTGCCCTTGATGTCGCGGTGGAAGTCCTTGAAGCGTTCGCCGCGGAAGGCGGCTTCGTCGAACTGCAGGCCCTGGATCATCGTGCCCATGGCGCCGTCGAGCACCAGGATGCGCTCGCGGGCAGCCGCGAGCAAAGCGTTACGCTTGGGAGAAACCGGTACGGACATGATTCAGGCAGCTTTCTGGGCACCGGTCGGCCGGATGCCGAGCAGGTGGCTGATCGCGAACACGAGGTCCGCGCGGTTCATGGTGTAGAAGTGGAAGGTGTCGACGCCGTGCTTGAACAGCTTCTGCACCTGGCCGGCGGCGACGGTGGCGGCGACCAGCTTGCGGGTCTCGGCGTCATTATCGAGGCCCTCGAACTTCTCGGCGAGCCAGTCCGGCACGCTGGTGCCGGCGCGGGTGACGAAATTGCGGGCCTGCTTGAAATTGTGCATCGGCATGATGCCGGGCACGATCGGAATCTCGATGCCGCGTGCGCGCACCCTGTCGACGTAGCGATGATAGAGGTCGTTGTCGAAGAACACCTGGGTGATCGCGCGCGTCGCGCCGGCGTCGACCTTGGCCTTCAGCGTGTCGATGTCGGCGTCGAAATCGGTGGCTTCCGGGTGCTTCTCCGGATAGGCGGATACCGAGATCTCGATGTCGGCGTGGCGCCTCTTGATGGCGGCGACCAGCTCGGCGGAGCTCTGGTAGCCGTCGGGATGGGTGAAGTATGGCGTGCCGATGCCGCCGGGCGGATCGCCGCGCAGCGCCACGATGTGGCGGACACCGACCTCGTGATAGCGGTCCACGATCTCGTCGATCTCGCCGCGCGAGGCGCTGACGCAGGTCAGATGCGCCGCCGGCAGCAGATCGGTCTCGCGGAGGATGCGGCTGATGGTGGAATGGGTGCGCTCGCGGGTCGAACCGCCGGCGCCATAGGTGACCGAGACGAAGTTCGGCGTCAGCGGCGCCAGGCGATTGATGGTCTCCCAGAGACTGCGCTCCATCTCCTCGGTCTTCGGCGGGAAGAACTCGAAGGAGATTTTCGGCGTTTTCGGCGCGCGCTGCCCGTTCGGCAGGGAGGAAATGGTCTCGGTCATGATACGCAAGGGCTCCGCAACTGGAGGGCAGACGTCCGGCCTGGATATGGAGGCCCTAAGATAGGCGAAACCGGTGGGCCGAAACAGCCCATCGTATATGGGAAATTGCCCATGGGCGACGAGGATGCGCTCAAAATGAGCGATCGGGAACGAGTGGTGGGCTGGGCCTTCAATTGACGGGGAATGGAATTAAAATATTGAATTATATGTATAAAAATGTGATTCCGGAATCGGCTGGATGCTCGAATCGGCCGTGGGCAGGACCGCATGTCAACGAATCTTCGTATTTCGTCCCAAGAGCCGCGGTGACCGGCGCCGACTTTCCGGTGCGGGACTGGTCTGCGCGGCCGGCGTCTTTGTCGCCTCGTGGCGCCACATTAGGTTGTCGGCCATGATCCCGCTCTCCGTCCTCGACCTGTCCGTCGTCACCACAGGCACCAAGCCCGCCGCTGCGCTCCGCAACAGCATCGACCTGGCGCGCTATGTCGATGGTCTCGGCTACGTCAGATACTGGCTCGCCGAGCACCACAACCTCGCCTCGGTCGCGAGCCCGGCCCCCGATTTGATGATCGGGCAGATCGCGGCAGTGACGCAGCATATCCGCGTCGGCTCCGGCGGCGTGATGTTGCCCAACCATGCGCCGCTCGTGGTCGCCGAGCGTTTCAAGATGCTGGAGGCGCTGTTTCCCGGACGCATCGATCTTGGCCTCGGCCGCGCGCCCGGCACCGATGGCGCGACCGCCTACGCGCTGCGCAGCCGGCTCGACCGCCGCGAGGGCGACGATTTCCTCGAGCGGCTGCATGAGCTGACCTTGTGGGAGACGCGCGATTTCCCGGCCGGCCATCCCTACAACAATGTGGTGGCGATGCCGGACGATTCGCCGCTACCGCCGATCTGGCTGCTCGGCTCGAGCGATTATTCCGCCGAGCTCGCCGCGCAGGTCGGGATGGGCTTTGCGTTCGCGCATCATTTTGCCACTCACGACGCAATTGCGGCGATGACGAATTATCGCGCGCATTTCAAGCCGTCGGGCTGGCGTGCGGCGCCGCAGTCGATCCTGGCGGTCGCGGCCGTTGCGGCGGAGACCGACGCGGCAGCCGAGCGGCTTGCGATGTCGATGGACCTCAACCGGTTGCGTCGCGATCGCGGCCAGTATCTGCCGCTGCCGAGCGTCGAGGAGGCAGAGGCCTATCCCTACACCGACGCCGAGCGGGCCTCGATCGCGCGCAACCGCGCACGCTTCTTCGTCGGCAGCCCCGCAACCGTGATGACGAAGCTGGAGCCGCTGATCGCGGCGAGCCAGGCTGACGAGCTGATGGTGATCACCGCGGTCTACGACCACGCGGCGCGGAAGAAGTCGTACAGCCTGCTTGCCGAGGCGTTCGGGCTTGGCGAGAAGGAAGCCGCAATATGATCGTCGTCCCGGCTTTCGCCGGGACGACACGTGGAGAGAATTGCGCTGGCGCAGCCTATTCCTGCGTTTCGCTGAAGGTCGCGCGGAACGGATGGCCGGGATAGACGCCGACGATGCGGAATTCGCGCGAGAAGAATTTCAATTCCTCCAGCGCGAAGGCGAGTCCACGGTCGTCAGGATGACCGTCGACATCGGCATAGAATTGCGTGGCGAAGAAATTGCCGTCGACCATGTAGCTTTCGAGCTTGGTCATGTTGACGCCGTTGGTCGCGAAGCCGCCGAGTGCCTTGTAGAGCGCGGCGGGCAAATTGCGCACCCGGAAAACAAAACTGGTGACCAGCGGCCCGGAGCCCTGCGCAGCCCATTTGGCCTCGCGCGCCAGCACCACGAAGCGGGTGGTGTTGTGGGCCTCGTCCTCGATGTCCTCGGCGAGAATGTCGAGGCCATAGATATCGGCGGCGAGGCGCGAGGCGATCGCCGCCACGCTCTTGTCGCCGCGCTCGGAAATATCGCGGGCGCTGCCGGCGGTGTCGCCGGCGACGATCGACCGGATGCCGAGCTTGCGGATGATGCGTCGGCACTGGCCGAGCGCATGGACGTGGCTCTCCACGCTCTTGATGTCGGCGAGCTTGGTGCCCTTGACCGCCATCAGCTGGTGGCGGATCGGCAAGAACCATTCGCCGACGATGAACAGGCCCGAGGCGGGCAGCAAATGATGGATGTCGGCGACGCGGCCGGCGACCGAATTCTCGATCGGGATCATGCCGAGATCGGCCTCGCCCGAGGAAATCGCGGCCAGCGCATCCTCGAAGGTCGGGCAAGGCATCGGCTCGGCGTCGGGATAGGCCTCGGCGATCGCGATATGGGAATTGGCACCAGGCTCACCCTGGAACGCGATTTTCAGCTTCTTGGTCATGCGTGGCCTTTTAGAGCATGATCCGGAAAAGTGGAAACCGGTTTTCCGAAAAGATCATGCTCAACAAAGAGATGCGGCTTAGGCTTTTGCCAGTATCCGCCGGGCGGTTTCGAGGTCGGCCGGGGTGTCGACGCCGCGGGGGACGGTGTCGACGATGGTGATGTCGATCCGCATCCCGGCCTCCAGCGCCCGTAGCTGCTCGAGCTTCTCCTGCTGCTCCAGCGGCGAGGGCGGCAGTCGCACGAACCGCTCCAGCGCGGCCCGGCGGTAGGCATAGAGGCCGATATGGTGGTAGCGCGGTCCGTCGCCGTAGGGCGCGGTGGCGCGGGTGAAATACAGCGCGCGCAGACGATTTGCCCCGATCGGAGAGCCCACGGCCTTGACGACGCTGGGGGCCTGATCTTCCTCCGCGCTATGGATGCGCGAGGCCAGCGTCGAGATGTCGACGGTGGGGTCGGCGAGCGGCGGCATCACGCTGCGGATCGTTTCAGGCGTGATGGTCGGGAAATCGCCCTGCAGATTGACCACGATCTCGGCGGCGCCGTCCGGGTCGAGGATCGTCATCGCTTCATGGATCCGGTCCGAGCCGGAGGGGTGGTCCGGGCGGGTCATCACCACCTCGCCGCCGGCAGCCTTCACCGCGGCTGCGATCTCGGCTGCGTCGGTTGCGACCGCAACCCGGCCGATCCCGGCCGCCTCGGCCCGCCGCAGCACATGGACGATCATCGGCGCGCCCGCGATATCGAGCAGCGGTTTGCCGGGGAGGCGCGTGGCGGCCATGCGGGCCGGAATCAGCACCAAGGTACGGGGTTGGGTCATTCGTGTCGGGGCCCGTCCGGCCCGCGGAAATTGGCGGTGAGGAGGTTGAATTCGGCGCGTTTATACGGGTTGCCAGAGCGCGGGCAAACCGATATCTCAACCCTGCTTGGGGCGGTGCGATAAGGCCGATTCCCAGGTCTTTCCCCGCGGCCGTATTCCCGGCCTGAAGTCGACATTCAAGGCCCGGAGCCTGACCGAAATGGACTCCTTCGAACTCAACAAAATCCTCGGTGCGGTTCTCGGCACCTGCATCGTCGTCCTGGTGATGAGCTTTGCCGCCAGCGCGAAATTCGCGCCGAAGCTGCCGGAGAAGCCGGGTTTTGAGATCGCGGTGAAGGAAGAGTCCCATGGCGGTGGCGGCGAGGCTGCCGCGGCGGCCTCCGAGCCGATCGAGAAGCTGTTGCAGACCGCTTCCGCCGAGAAGGGCGCAGCCGCCGCCAAGAAGTGCCAGGCCTGCCATACCTTCGAGAAGGGCGGCCCCAACCGCGTCGGTCCGAACCTGTTCGGTATCGTCGGCGAGAAGAAGGGCGAGGGCCGCGGCTTCAATTTCTCGGCCGCGATGAAGGGCAAGGGCGGCGACTGGTCGTTCGATGACCTCAACAAGTTCCTGACCAACCCGAAGGGCTTCGTCCCCGGCACCGCGATGGGCTTCGCCGGCGTGCCGAAGGACAGCGAGCGCGCCGACATCATCGCCTATCTGAATTCGAACTCGGAGCACCCGGCTTCGCTCCCGACCGCTTCGAAGTAGCGACTTGATCCTCACAAGCATGTGGATGAAACGGCCAGGCACTGCCTGGCCGTTTTCGCATGGGGAATCCGCTGTCGCGGGGTTGTTATCGGGACGTTTCGCCGCACCGATATTGTTCCCGGGCCAATATCATGAGGAAAAAGCAACGTAATTTGTCGAACCGTTGCCTTATATTGGGTCCCATGTAACCGGGGCCGCAAGCAGGAACACCGAATTTGGCGATCACCCGACGACACCTCCTTCAAGGCAGCGCACTGGCGGCACTCGCGCCGGCGCTCGGCTCCGGCCCCGGCACTGGCGCGGTCACACCGGCGCTCGCGGAAGACGCCGCGAATGGACTAAAATGGCGGCACGCCCTGTCCCTTTTCGGCAATGTCAAATACCCGGCCGACTTCAAGCGGTTCGACTATGTCAATCCGGATGCGCCCAAGGGCGGTGCCGTTCGCCAGATTGCGATCGGCACTTTTGATAATTTCAACGTGGTGGTTTCAGGCGTGAAGGGCGCGATCGCGGGTGCGGTCGCGCTGGTCTACGAACCCCTGATGATGCAGTCGCTCGACGAAGTTTCAACCCAGTACGGGGCGCTCGCAGAGTCTGCAACTTATCCCGACGATTTCTCGTACGTCATCTACCGTCTTCGCCCACAAGCCAAATGGCATGACGGCGCACCCGTCACCGCGGATGACGTGACCTTCTCGCTCGATGCGTTCAAGAAGCATCATCCGATGTATTCAGCCTACTACAGCCATGTGGCGCGGGCCGAGAAGATCGGTGATCGTGACGTGAAGTTCGTGTTCGACATGCCGGGCAACCGAGAGCTGCCGCAGATCGTGGGCGAACTGACGGTGCTGCCCAAACACTGGTGGGAAGGCACCGACAGCGAGGGGCGCAAGCGCGATGTTTCAGCGACGACGCTGGAGAAGCCGCTCGGGTCGGGAGCCTATCGCATCAAGGAGTTCGTCGCAGGGCGGACTGTCATTCTGGAGCGCGTCAAGGATCATTGGGCGCTCGATCTCCCGATCAACGTGGGGCGCAACAACTTCGACGAACTTCGCTACGAGTACTTCAGGGATCCGACGGTTGCGATCGAGGCATTCAAGGGCGATCAGATCGATTGGCGTTTGGAGAACAGTGCGAAGGCATGGGCGACCGCCTATAATTTTCCGGCGGTCACCGACAAGCGTGTGGTGTTGGAAGAGTTTCCGAACCGCAGTTCGGGCATCATGCAGGCCTTTGTTCCGAATCAGCGTCGTGCCAAATTCAGCGATCCGCGCGTTCGCCGCGCTCTGAATTTCGCGTTCGACTTTGAGGAGGTCAACAAACTGCTGTTCTTCGGCCAATACAAGCGAATCATCAGCTACTTTGATGGCGCCGAGGAATTGATGGCGACCGGGCTACCGCAGGGCAAGGAACTTGCCATCCTCGAATCCATGCGTGATCAGGTGCCGGCCGAAGTCTTCACAACGGTCTATACGAATCCGGTCGGCGGCAATCCCGAGGCCGTGCGCGAAAACCTCCGCGAAGCAGCGCGTCTGCTCAAGGAGGCCGGCTACGAAGTGCGGGAGCGGAAGCTCGTGGATTCCAAGAGTGGAGAGCCGTTCTCGATCGAATTGCTGAGTGAGGATCCGAATTTCGAGAGGATCATGCTCGCTTACAAGCCGCCGCTCGAGCGGCTTGGATTTTCGATCTCCGTACGCACGATCGATCCGATCCAATACGAGAATCGACTTCGCAATTGGGATTTCGACATCGTCGTCGGGTCCTGGGGTGAATCCCTGTCGCCCGGCAACGAGCAGCGTGAATACTGGGGATCGAAAGCTGCGGATACTGCCGGATCGCGCAATCTCGCCGGCATCAAGAGCCCGGCGATCGATAAATTGATCGAACGAGTGATTTTTGCGACGGATCGTGAAGATCTCGTCGCGGCAACAAAGGCGCTCGACCGCGTGTTATTGTGGAACCATTACGTCGTTCCGCAGTGGAATTATCCGAAGCTGCGTACAGCGCGTTGGGATCGCTTCGGCCGTCCGGCAGAGTTGCCCAGATATGGTCTCTCGGGATTCCCGGCGATCTGGTGGTACGACGTCGACAAGGCAGCCAAGCTCAAGCGTTCATAAGCTCAAGGATCCGCGCATGGCGCACTTCTCCCGTCGGCACGCACTCGGCCTCGGCATCGGTGCGTTGAGTGCTGCAAGCTTGCGTGCTGCACCGGCGGCGGCCGACAACGGAACCGAGATGCACGGCATGTCGGTGTTCGGCGACCTGAAATATCCCGCGGATTTCCAGATATTCGACTACGTCAATCCGAAAGCGCCGAAGGGCGGCGCCTTCTCCGTGATCCCGTGGGTGCGCGCCTACAACCAGTCCTACTACACCTTCAACTCGCTGAACGCCTATGTCCTGAAGGGCGAGGGTGCGCAGGGCATGGACATGACGTTCGCGGCGCTGATGTCGCGCGCCAATGACGAGCCCGACGCGATGTACGGCTTTGCCGCGAAGTCGGTGCAGATCTCGCCCGACAAGCTGACCTACCGCTTCACCATGCGCCCCGAAGCGCGCTTCCATGACGGCTCGAAGCTGACCGCGCAGGATGTCGCCTTCTCGCTCAACACGTTGAAGGAGAAGGGGCATCCGCTCATCCAGGTGCAACTCCGCGACTTCGTCAAGGCCGAGGCGTCCGATGACGCAACCGTGGTGGTGACCTTCGCGGCGGGTCGCGCGCGCGACGTGCCGCTCTATGTCGCGAGCTTGCCGATCTTCTCCAAGGCCTACTACGCGACGCGATCGTTCGAGGAATCGACGCTCGATGCGCCGCTCGGCTCGGGGCCGTACAAGGTCGGCCGGTTCGAGGTCAATCGCTACGTCGAATACGACCGCGTCAAGGACTGGTGGGGCGCCGATCTTCCGGTCAATCGCGGCAGCTACAATTTCGACACCGTGCGCTACGAATTCTATCGCGACCGTGACGTGGCATTCGAGGGCTTTACCTCGAAGAGCTATCTGTTCCGCGAGGAATTCACTGCGCGGGTCTGGGCGACACGCTACGATTTCCCTGCGGTGAAGGACGGTCGAGTCAAGCGCGAGACGCTGCCCGACGACACGCCGTCCGGTGCGCAGGGCTGGTTCATCAACATGCGCCGCGACAGGTTCAAGGATCCGCGCGTGCGCGAGGCGCTGATCTGCGCCTTCGATTTCGAGTGGACCAACAAGACCATCATGTACGATGCCTATGCGCGCACCGTCTCACCGTTCCAGAACTCGGACATGGTGGCGGAAGGGCCTCCCTCGCCGGAGGAGCTTGCGTTGCTCGAGCCGTTCCGCGGCCAGGTGCCCGACGAGGTGTTCGGCCTGCCGTTCGTGCCGCCGATGTCGGACGGCTCCGGTCAGGACCGCGCGCTGCTGCGCAAGGCGGTGCAGCTGCTCAACGAGGCCGGCTGTGTGGTCAAGGACGGCAAGCGCGTGCTGCCGAACGGCACGCCCATTACCATCGAATTCCTCAACGACGAGCCCTCGCTGCAACCGCATCACGGGCCTTACATCAAGAATCTCGGCACGCTCGGCATCGATGCGACATTCCGCCTGGTCGACGCGGTGCAGTACCGCGCCCGGGTGGAAGACTTCGATTTCGATATGACCATGCAGCGCTTCAGCTTCTCGGCGACGCCCGGCGACAGCATGCGGCCGTTCTTCTCCTCGCAGGCTGCGAAGACCAAGGGCTCCTACAATCTCGCAGGCATATCCAATCCCGCGATCGATGCGTTGATCGAGAAGATCATCGGCGCCAACAGCCGCCATGAGCTGACGGTCGCTTGCCGCGCCTTCGACCGCGTGTTTCGCGCCGGTCGCTACTGGGTGCCGCAATGGTACCGCAACACGCATCCGATCGCCTACTGGGACCAATTCGGCCATACCGAGAAGCTGGCAAAATACACCCAGGGCGTCGGTGCGCCGGAGAATTGGTGGTACGACGCGGCCAAGGCCGCGAAGCTCGAGCAGGCGAAGTAGATGAGCGCCTATATCGCCCGACGTATCTTCCTGATGCTGCCGACGCTGCTCGGCATCCTGTTCGTCTCCTTCGTGGTCGTGCAGTTTGCTCCCGGCGGTCCGGTCGAGCGTGTCATCGCGCAGATCAACGGCGCCGACACCGGCGGCACCTCGCGCGTCTCGGGTGGCGGTGGCGATTTCGGCGCGCAGCGCGGCCAGGGCGCGGCGGCGGGCGCGGCCATCAATTCGAAATACCGGGGCGCGCAGGGGCTCGATCCTGATTTCATCAAGAAGCTCGAGGTGCAGTTCGGCTTCGACAAGCCGGCGCCGGAGCGGTTCGCGCTGATGGTGTGGAATTTCGCGCGGTTCGACTTCGGCGAAAGCTATTTCCGCAGTGTCAGCGTGCTCCAGCTGATCAAGGAGAAGCTGCCGGTCTCGATGTCGCTCGGGATCTGGATGACGCTGCTGACTTATCTGATCTCGATCCCACTTGGCATCCGCAAGGCGGTGAAGGACGGCTCTCGGTTCGACACCTGGACCTCGGCCGTGATCATCATCGGCTTTGCGATCCCCGGCTTCCTGTTCGCGATCCTTCTGATCGTGCTGTTCGCCGGCGGCTCGTTCCTCAATATCTTCCCGTTGCGCGGCCTGACCTCGGACGGCTGGGCGCAATTCCCCTGGTACTGGAAGATCATCGATTATTTCTGGCACCTGACGCTGCCGCTGGTGTCGATGGCGCTCGGCGCCTTCGCGACGATGACCTTGCTCACCAAGAACTCGTTCCTCGACGAGATCCGCAAGCAATATGTGATGACCGCGCGCGCCAAGGGCTGCAGCGAGCGCCAGGTGCTGTACGGCCACATCTTCCGCAACGCCATGCTGATCGTGATCGCGGGCTTCCCGGGCGCGTTCATTCACGCCTTCTTCTCGGGCTCGCTGCTGATCGAAACGATCTTCTCGCTCGACGGGCTCGGCCTGCTCGGCTTCGAGAGCGTCCTGAACCGCGACTATCCGGTGGTGTTCGGAACGCTGTTCATCTTCTCGCTGGTCGGACTGGTGGTCAATCTGATCTCCGATCTTGCCTATATGTGGATCGATCCGCGGATCGACTTCGAGGCGCGGGAGGTCTGATGACGATGCTCGCGCCCCAGCCGGTCGAGACCACGACGCAATCGCCGATGGGCGAGGCGGTGCCCGCCACCCGCCACGCCTTCGCGCCGTCGCCGCTCAACCAGCGGCGCTGGCAGAACTTCAAGGCGAACCGCCGCGGCTACTGGTCGTTCTGGATATTCCTCGTGCTGTTCGTGCTGTCGCTGTTCGCCAATTTCATTGCCAACGACAAGCCGCTGGTCGTCAAATATGACGGCCGTCTCTACTGGCCGGTGGTGTTCACCTATGCCGAGACCACTTTCGGCGGCGACTTCGAGACCGCGGCCGACTATCGTGACCCCTATCTGCAGAAGCAGATCGCCGCCAAGGGCGGCAGCATGATCTGGCCGCCGATCCGCTATTCCTACGACAGCCGCAACCTCGACCCGCCGACCGCGGTGCCGTCAAAGCCGACCTGGCTCCTGACCGAAAAGCAGTGCGCGGATGTGGTGAAGCGGAAGGGGCTCACCGGCTGCCGCGACCTCGAATACAACTGGCTCGGCACCGACGATCAGGGCCGCGACGTCGTCGCGCGATTGATCTACGGCTTCCGCATCTCGGTCTTGTTCGGCCTGACGCTGACCATCCTGTCCTCGATCATCGGCGTTGCCGCCGGCGGCGTGCAGGGCTATTTCGGCGGCTGGATCGATCTCGGCTTCCAGCGATTCATCGAGATCTGGACCGCGATCCCCTCGCTCTATCTGCTGCTGATCATCTCGGCGGTGCTGCCGCCGGGCTTCTTCATCCTGCTCGGCATCCTCCTGCTGTTCTCATGGGTCTCGCTGGTCGGCCTGGTCCGGGCCGAATTCCTGCGCGGCCGCAACTTCGAATACATTCAGGCGGCGCGCGCGCTCGGCGTCTCCAACCGCGTGATCATGTTCCGCCATCTGCTGCCGAACGCGATGGTCGCGACCATGACGTTCCTGCCCTTCATCGTCTCGTCCTCGGTGATGACGTTGACGGCGCTGGATTTCCTCGGCTTCGGCCTGCCGCCCGGTTCACCCTCGCTCGGTGAATTGCTGTCGCAGGGCAAGGCCAATGTGCAGGCGCCGTGGCTTGGCCTCACCGGCTTCTTCTCGGTCGCGATCATGCTGTCGCTTCTGATCTTCATCGGCGAAGCCGCGCGCGACGCCTTCGATCCGCGCAAGACGTTCTCGAAGGGCTGACTCATGGACGCGACCAACCAGCCCCTGCTCGACGTCAGCGACCTCTCGGTCGCCTTCGGCCGTTCGCTTGCGGTCGATCGCGTTTCTTTCTCGATCAAGCGCGGCGAATGCACGGCGCTGGTCGGCGAGTCCGGCTCGGGAAAATCGGTCAGCGCGCTGTCGGTATTGAGGCTGCTGCCCTATCCGGCGGCGTCGCATCCCTCCGGGGCGATCCGTTTCAAGGGACGCGATCTCCTGGGATCGTCGGAACGCGAGATGCGCGGGATTCGTGGCAACGACATCTCGATCATCTTCCAGGAGCCGATGACCTCGCTCAATCCGCTCCACACCATCGAATCCCAGATCGGCGAGATCCTGTCGCTGCACAGCGGCATCAGCGGTGCGGCGGCGCGGGCGCGGACGCTGGAGTTGCTGGGCCAGGTCGGCATCCCCGAGCCGGAGACGCGGCTCAAGAGCTATCCGCATCAACTGTCTGGCGGCCAGCGCCAGCGCGTGATGATCGCGATGGCGCTTGCCAACGAGCCCGATCTCTTGATCGCGGACGAACCGACCACCGCCCTTGACGTCACCGTGCAGGCGCAGATCCTCGCCTTGCTGGCCGAGATCCGCGCCCGGCTCGGCATGAGCCTGTTGTTCATCACCCACGACCTCGGCATCGTCCGCCGGATCGCCGACACCGTCTGCGTGATGAACAACGGCAAGATCGTCGAGCAGGGCCCGGTCGAGCAGGTCTTCACCGCGCCGAAGCACGCCTATACGAAGGCGCTGCTGGCGGCCGAGCCGAAGCCCGATCCGGCGCCGCCGCAGCCGGACGCGCCGGTCGTGATGTCGGCGGACAATCTCAAGGTTTGGTTTCCGATCAAGCGCGGGCTGATGCGCTCGACCGTCGGCCACATCAAGGCGGTCGATGGCGTCAGCCTTGCGGTGCGCAAGGGCGAGACGCTCGGCGTCGTCGGCGAATCCGGCTCCGGCAAGACCACGCTCGGGCTCGCGCTGCTCCGGCTGATTTCGTCCGATGGTCCGATCGTGTTCCTCGGCAAGGACATCCAGGGCCTTCGCTTCAAGCAGATGCTGCCGTTCCGCCGCGACATGCAGATCGTGTTCCAGGACCCGTTCGGCTCGCTCAGCCCGCGCATGTCGGTCGCCGACATCATCGCCGAGGGGCTCGAGGTGCACCAGAAGCAGCTGTCGCGCGAGGAGCGCGAGGCGCGGGTGATCAAGGCTTTGAAAGATGTCGGGCTCGATCCCGACTGGCGGTTCCGCTATCCGCACGAATTCTCCGGCGGCCAGCGCCAGCGCATCTCGATCGCGCGCGCGGTCGTGCTGGAGCCGAACTTCGTCGTGCTGGACGAACCCACCAGTGCGCTCGACATGCTGCTCCAGGCCCAGATGGTCGATCTGTTGCGCGACCTGCAGCGCAAGCGCGACCTGACCTACATGTTCATCTCGCACGATCTGCGCGTGGTGGCCTCGCTCGCCAGCCATCTGATCGTGATGAAATCCGGCAAGGTCGAGGAGGAGGGGCCGGCCTCCGAGCTGTTCAAGAATCCGAAGAGCGACTACACCCGCGCGCTGTTCGCCGCCGCGTTCCGTATCGAAGCGGCCGGCGACGGGGCGGTGGCGACGTAACCCACTCACGTCGTCCCACGTCATCCTGAGGTGCGAGCGGAGCGAGCCTCGAAGGATGCGTGGCCCGAGTGGGGCCGTCGATCCTTCGAGACGCGCTTCGCGCTCCTCAGGATGACGGACGATGCCCGTCGCGCCAATCAAAGCCGCTTGATCGCCAGGACCTCGCTGCCGGCGGCCTTGATGCGCGCGATGGCGGCGTGTGTGTTCTCCACCACCGTTGCCATGTGATGCGCATTGGCGTGCACGATCGTCGTCGCATCGCGCACGATGGCGACATGGCCCTTCCAGAAGATCAGGTCGCCACGCTGCAGGTGCTTGGATTCCGCGGCCGTCAATTCGCGGCCGAGCCCGTCCTGCTGCATGTCGCTGTCGCGCGGGCAGCCGGTGCCGGCGGCGGTCAGCGCGATCTGCACCAGGCCGGAGCAATCGATGCCGAGGCTCGACTTGCCGCCCCAGAGATAGGGCGTGCCGACGAACTGCTCGGCGATTGCGACGAAATCCTGCGCCGTCGTGTCGAGAGGCGCGAGATGCTGGCGCGGCAGATGCCAGCCCTCGCGGGTCACCGCGAAGGGACCGTCCTCGCGGGTGATTGCGAGCCTGGTCCCCATCGCCAGCGCCTCGACCGGCGGCAGCTTGATCGACGGTCCCGGAAACGCCAGCGTGCGCAGCGCCGTCACCTTGTGCGTCGGTGCCGTGCCGGGCGCCGTCAGCGCGGCCTCGGCAATCCAGCCGACATAGCCGTCATCGGCAAGCTGGCCCCAGGCCCAGCCTTCGCCGTTGCGGTCGTACACCGTGACGCGTTCGCCCCTGAGTGCCTGCGTCATCTGTTCGGCATCGGCCGCCGGCGCCCGCCGCAGCGGCGCGATGGCATCGCCGACCTCGAGCGCCTCGCCGTCGACGAAGCGCGCCGCCTTTACCTTACCCTCGAGATATTTTGCCGCGACGTCCTCGCGGGCCGGCGTCAGTCTGGCATCATGCATAACGCTGGCTCAGCAGTTTGTAGATCGCGCGCGCGGCCTGGCACTCGCCGCCCTCGGGGCGGCCGGGCTTCGTCGACGGCGTCCAGCCGTAGATGTCGACATGCAGCCAGCTCCTGGCGTGCTCGACGAAGCGCTGCAGGAACAGCGCGCAGGTGATCGAGCCGGCGAAGCCGCCCGACGGCGCGTTGGTGATGTCGGCGGTCTTGGAGTCGAGCCAGGCATCGTAGGCCGGCCACAGCGGCATTCGCCACAACGGGTCGTTCTCGCTCCTTGCAAACGCTGCAATGTCGCCGGCGAGCGCCTCGTCGTTGGTGTAGAACGGCGGCAGATCCGGGCCGAGCGCCACGCGCGCCGCGCCGGTCAGCGTGCCGAGATCGACCAGCAGGTCCGGCGTCTCCTCGTCGGCCAGCGCCAGTGCGTCGGCGAGCACCAGCCGCCCCTCGGCATCGGTGTTGCCGATCTCGACGGTGATGCCCTTGCGCGACTTGAAGATGTCGAGCGGACGGAACGCATTGCCGGCAACCGCGTTCTCGACCGCCGGGATCAGCACGCGCAGCCGCACTTTCAGCTTCGCGTCCATCACCATCTGCGCCAGCGCCAGCACGTTAGCGGCGCCACCCATGTCCTTCTTCATGATCAGCATGCCGCTCGACGGCTTGAGGTCGAGCCCGCCGGTGTCGAAGCAGACGCCTTTGCCGACCAGCGTCACCTTCGGATGGGCCGGATCGCCCCAGCTCAGATCGATCAGCCGCGGCGCGCGGGTCGATGCCATGCCGACGGCGTGGATCAGCGGGAAGTTCTGCGCGAGCTCGTCGCCGTCGATGCAATTGAAGGCGGCGCCGAACCGCGTTGCGAGGTCGCGCGCCGCCTCGGCGAGCTCGGCCGGGCCCATGTCGTTGGACGGCGTGTTGATGAGGTCGCGCGCCAGCGCCGCGGCATCCGCCATCCGCGCGATCTCGGCCGTGTCGACGCCATCGGGCGGCACCAGGCGGACCTCGGGGGTCTTGTTCTTGCGATAGCGGCCGAAGCGGTAGCAGCCGAGCGCGAAAGCGAGCGCGGCGAGCCGCGTGTCATGCGGCGCATTGGCAAAGCGGTAGACGCCCGGCGGCAGCAGGCCGGGCAGGGCGCCGGCGCGGAACGGATCGCGCGCCTTGTGATCTGCATCCTCGAGGCCGAACAGCACCTGCGCGATGCCGCCATCGGCTGCCGGCAAAGCGAGGGCCTTGCCCGGCTTGGCCGCAAAGTCATTGGCCTCCGCGAACTGGCGCGCCGGCGCCGGCAACTCGCTGCGGATCGCATCCCATGTCGCCTTGCTGACGAAGGTGATCGGCGTGACGGCGGTCGTGGGGGCGGTCTCGAACACGGATGGCATGCGGCTCTCGGCTGTTCTGGCGTCGTTGCTGGTGACTAACACGCCTTTCGCGGTGGATGGTAGCGCGCCCACGGTTGACGCGACCTGCGGGACTGGAACCGGCGTGCCGGTCGCCGGTGCCGCAGTTAACCAGACGTTAGGGTTAACAGTCTATTGCTGGCACGCTCGGCTCGATCCATTTGCCCGATTTCGTGAGTCACAGTGCCATGCGTCGACAGTCCATTTTGACCCGGCATCTTAGTTCCGCAGCCCTCGTGGCGGTCCTCGCCGCCGGGCTTGGCGGTTGCCAGACCATGTCAGACGTCACCGGATCGATCGCGTCCCGGTCCGATCCGGTGCCCGACGATCCGCGCCGCAATCTCGAGGTTTATGGCGAGCGCTACCGCAAGAATCCCAAGGATGTCGACGCCGCCATCGCTTACGGGCAGGCGCTGCGCATGACCGGACAGCGTTCGCAGGCCTGCGCCGTGCTGGAGCAGGCCACACTCGCCACCCCCGGCAGCAAGCCGCTGCTCGCCGCCTATGGCCGCGCGCTCGCTGACAACGGCAATTCGCAGGCCGCATTCGACGTGCTGAGCCGCGCGCACAGTCCGGACAATCCGGACTGGCGGATCCTGTCGGTGCAGGGGACCACGCTCGACAAGTTGAACCGGCACGACGAAGCGCGGCGCTATTACGCCAGTGCCCTTCGACTGGCCCCGGACGAGCCGTCCGTGCTGTCCAATCTCGGCCTGTCCTACATGCTGACCAAGGAATTGCCGAAGGCGGAACAGACGCTGCGCCAGGCCTATGCCAGCGCCCGCGCCGACACCCGCATCCGGCAGAACCTTGCCCTCGTCGTCGGTCTGCAGGGCCGCTTCGCGGAGGCCGAGACCATCGTCAAGGCCGACCTGCCAGCCGATGAGGCGGCCACCAACGTCGCCTATCTGCGCGACATGCTGAACCGCAAGGACGGGCCGCGGATTTCCTCGCGCGGCGCGCCTGTCGTCGCCAAGGACGATTAAGCCGACATGGCAACTTCCAAACCTCCCCTTGAAAAGGGGAGGTCGCTTTGCTCGCAAGAGCAAAGCGGGTGGGGATCATCTCTCACCGCGAACAGCGGCGCCTGCGGCTGACCCCCATCCCCACTTTCCCGCTTTCATGAGAAAGGAGAAGGCGGTCGGCGCAGTCCGCTGCGGCGCGGCTCAAGGCATCGTGGCGATCTTGATGTAGGACGGCCCGAGGATCACGATGAACAGGCAGGGCAGGAAGAACAGGATCATCGGCACGGTCAGCTTGGGCGGCAGCGCCGCCGCCTTCTTCTCGGCCTCGTTCATGCGCATGTCGCGATTTTCCTGCGCCATCACGCGCAGGCTCTGGCCGAGCGGCGTGCCGTAGCGTTCGGATTGCTGCAAGGCCATGCACACCGATTTCACGCCTTCGAGCCCGGTGCGGCGCGCCAGGTTCTCGTAGGCGGACTTGCGGTCCTGCAAGTAGGACAGTTCGGCGGTCGTCAGGGCGAACTCCTCCGACAGCGCGATCGACTGTCCGGCGATCTCGTTGGCCACCTTGCGGAATGCGACCTCGACCGACATGCCCGACTCGATGCAGATCAGCAGCAGGTCGAGCGAATCCGGAAAGGCGCGCTTGATCTGGAGCTGGCGCTTGGAGATCGCGTTCTTCAGGAACAGCATCGGCGCCTGCAGGCCTGCATAGGCCGCACCGACGCAAATGCCGATCTTGAGCGTGAGTGACCAGGTCGCGCCCGCGATGAAGAACGTATAGACGATAGCGCCGAGCAGCAGCACGATCGGCGCCACCGCGCGGGCGAACAAGAAGGTCACGTATGGGGCGTGGCCGCGATAGCCCGCCATCACGAGCTTCTCGAGCGCCGCTTCCTGGGCGAGCCATTTCGTGAGGTTGAGATCGTCCACCACCCGGGAGACGACCTGCTTCGGGGTCTGCCGCAGCGCGACCTTCTCCGTCTTGGCGAGACGCTCGCGCTCACGCTGCCGGAGACGCTCGCGCTCGCTGGCGACGGCCTTCATGCGCTTGTTGAGGTCGCCGCCGGCGAGCAGCGGCATTACCAACGTGTAGACCGTCGCGCTTGCCGCGATGAAGGCAAGCAGCATGGTCATGAACCTGACGTCGTGGAGCTTGGCGACCAGAATATCAATCATGCTGCACCGTCAGAAATCGAAGTTGATCATCTTCTTCATCACCAGCACGCCCATCGACATCCAGACGGCGCAGGCAACCAGCATGAGCTGGCCCATCGAGTTCGTCCACAGCAGGGCGATGTAGTCCGGCGTCGTGAGGAACACGAGGATCATCACGATCGGCGGCAGCGAGCCGATGATGGCGGCGGAAGCTTTCGCTTCCATCGACATCGCCTGGATCTTCTCGGCCATCTTCTTGCGGTCGCGCAGCACCCGCGACAGGTTGCCGAGCGCTTCCGACAGATTGCCGCCGGACTTCTGCTGGATCGCGATCACGATGCCGAAAAAGTTCGCTTCCGGCAGCGGCATGCGTTCGTAGAGCCGGGCGCAGGCTTCGCCAAGCGGCATGCCGATCGCCTGGGTTTCGATGATCGCAAGGAACTCGCTGCGCAACGGCTCAGAGGCGTCGTTGACGACCGCCTTGAGCGATTCGAACAGCGGCAGGCCGGCCTTGATGCCGCGCACGATGACGTCGACGGCGTCGGGCAGCGCCTTCAGAAAGGCCTTTTCCCGCCGCTTCTTCAGGAAGCCGAGCAGCCAGCGCGGCAGGCCGAGACCCATGGCAAACCCGATGCCGGCCGCGCCGAGCAGGCCTCCGCCGACCATAAATGCCGCGCCGAACCCGAACAGGCCGAGGGCGCCGGAGATCATCCAGAATTTCTGCTCGGACCACTCCAGTCCGGCCTGCGAGATGCGCATGCCGAGCGGGACTTTCTTGTCCTTCTGCCGACGCGCCTCGAGCTCCTTGAGCGATCCTTCGACCTGCTCGCGGCGGGAGCGCTGCGTGCGGTCGGTATTTCGCGTCGTCGACGGTTCGCTGCGCGCCACCGATGCGCGGCGCGACTCGGCTTTCTTCTCCCCCGAGAGGTAGGGATAGAGGAAGACCCAGGCGATGCCGCCCACGGTGGTGGCGGCGAGGAAGGCCAGGGCAAGGGTTTGCGTCTGCATGCTGCGTTCCCCTAGACCGGCGGCGGCGAGTCGGAGGCATCCAGCGCCGCCGCAAGCCGCTTCTCTTCATTGTAGTAGCGCGCACGTTCCCAGAAGCGCGGCCGGCCGATGCCGGTCGAGCGGTGCTTGCCGATGATCTTGCCGTTGGCGTCTTCCCCGACCACGTCGTAGAGGAAGATATCCTGGGTGATGATGGTGTCGCCTTCCATGCCCATCACCTCGGTGATGTGGGTGATGCGGCGCGAGCCGTCGCGCAGGCGCGCGGCCTGCACGATGATGTCGACCGAGGCGCAGATCATCTCGCGAATGGTACGCGAAGGAAGCGAAAAGCCACCCATGGTGATCATGGATTCGCAGCGCGACAGCGCTTCGCGAGGATTGTTGGCGTGCAGCGTGCCCATCGAGCCGTCATGGCCGGTGTTCATCGCCTGCAACAGGTCGAACGCCTCGGGTCCGCGGACTTCGCCGACGATGATGCGCTCGGGGCGCATACGCAGACAGTTGCGGACCAGTTCGCGCATCGTGACCTGGCCCTCACCCTCGATGTTCGGCGGCCGGGTTTCCAGCCGCACCACATGCGGCTGCTGCAGCTGAAGTTCGGCGGCGTCTTCGCAGGTGATGATGCGCTCGTCGTGCTCGATATAGTTGGTCAGGCAGTTCAGCAGCGTTGTCTTGCCCGAACCGGTACCGCCCGAGATGATCACGTTGCAGCGGACACGGCCGATGATCTGCAGGATGGTCGCCCCGTCCGGTGTGATCGCGCCGAACTTGACGAGCTGCTCCAGCGTCAGCTTGTCCTTCTTGAATTTACGAATGGTGAGCGCGGGCCCGTCGATCGCCAGCGGCGGCACGATGGCGTTGACGCGCGAGCCGTCGGCGAGGCGGGCGTCGCAGATCGGCGAGGATTCGTCGACGCGCCGGCCGACCTGGCTGACGATGCGCTGGCAGATGTTGAGCAGCTGCTGGTTGTCGCGGAAGCGGATGCCGGTGCGCTGGATCTTGCCGGCGACTTCGATGAAGACGGTGCCGGCGCCGTTGACCATGATGTCGGCGATGTCGTCGCGCGACAATAGCGGCTCCAGCGGTCCGTAGCCGAGGACGTCGTTGCAGATGTCGTCGAGCAGCTCTTCCTGCTCGGCGATCGACATCACGATGTTCTTGATCGCGATGATCTCGTTGACGATGTCGCGGATTTCCTCGCGCGCCGACTCGCTGTCGAGCTTGGCGAGCTGGGCAAGGTCGATCGCCTCGATCAGGGCGCCGAAGATCGTCGCCTTGACCTGGTAGTAGTTGTCCGAGCGGCGGGCTTCGACGGCGGGAGCGGGCGGTGGCTTGGCAGGGGCTAGCGGTGGCGACGATATCGTCGGGGCGGCGGCCTCGCGCGCCATCGGCGACGAGCCGGCAGGCTCCGGCGTCTGAAAAGCGGGCTTGGGTGCCCGCATATCCGCATCGTTTCCGCTACGCTTACCAAACACGACGTCTTGACTCCACGCGGACCACTATTTGGACCGCAGCTTTTCGAGCAGGGGCGACAGGAAGGACCCCCTCGGCTTCTTGGTTTCGCCGCGGCCTGTCAGCCGCTGCGCCATCTGCAGAAACATCTCGACTGCGCGGTGATTGGCGGAGATCTCCGCGATCATCTGGCCGTTGTTGGCGGCCGAACCGAAGACCTGCGGATCGAACGGGATGGCGGCGATCGGCGGGCTTTCGATCGCCTTGGCGAATTCGCTCGCCGCGATCTCCGGACGCTTCGGCACGCCGACCTGGTTCAGGCAGTACAACGGCGCGCGGTCGTTCGGCCGCGACGCCTTCAGCAGGTCGAACATGTTCTTGGCGTTGCGCAGGTTGGCGAGGTCGGGCGCCGCCACGATCAAGATGTCGTCGGCGGCGATCAGCGCGCGCTTGGTCCAGCCGGACCATTGGTGCGGCACGTCGAGCACGATGCAGGGCATCGTGGTGCGCAGCGTGTCGAAGATCGCATCGAACGCTTCGGCGCCGAAATCGTAAACCTTGTCGAGCGTGGCCGGCGCCGCCAGCAGGCTCAGATGGTCGGTGCATTTCGACAGCAGGCGGTCGACGAAGGCGGTATCGACGCGGTCCGGCGAGAACACGGCATCCGCGATGCCTTGCGCCGGATCCTGGTTGTAGTTGAGGCCGGCGGTGCCGAATGCAAGGTCGAGATCGGCCACTACGGAATCCAGCGCCAGATCGCGGGCGATCGCCCAGGCGATATTGTGGGCGATCGTCGAGGCGCCGACGCCGCCCTTCGCGCCGACGACGGCGACGACACGGCCGACTGCCTTGGCTTCCGGCGCCGAGAACAGGTTGCAGACCGCGCGCACCACGTCGATCGCATGGGCCGGCGCGATCACGTAGTCGCTGACGCCGCGGCGCACCAGCTCGCGATACAGCGTGACGTCGTTGACCCGGCCGATCACGACCACCCTTGTGCCGGCGTCGCACACCGTGGCGAGCTGGTCGAGCCCGGCCAGAATGTCGCTGCGGCCCTCGGTCTCGAGGATGATGACGTTGGGCGTCGGCGCCGAGCGATAGGCCTCGATGGCAGCCGCCATGCCGCCCATCTGGATCTTGAGGTGAGCCTTGGCCAGCCGGCGATCCTCGCCCGCCGACTGTACGGCGGCAGCGGTCTCGACCGTCTCGCAGAACGCCTGGACCGAAACCCGCGGCGCCGGAGCAATATGGTCGTCCACGGCCTGCGGCGGGGCGTCCGTCTGCTCTTCGGAGTTTTGCTGCGCGTAGGTGATCATTTTCCTGTGTCGCTTAGCTTGGCCCTGTCGGACTCGGGATACGTCGTGGCGGTGGTGGTGCCCTTGCGATACTTTTCGAAGGCGATATTGCGGCGCGACGTGTAGGCAGGGGTCTCCGCGCGCGGCTGCACGAGGTCAGTCGGGTCTTCGACCATGGCTGCGAGGTTGCGCTGATTGGCGCAGCCGAAATTGTAGTATTGCTTGTTCTGGATGTAGGAACCGTTGTGCACCGACGGGCCGAGATCTTCGGGCCACAGGCCGCACGGCCCGGCCTCCGCCTTCATCCTTGGATAGTTGACGCGGATCGCAGGCATCAGGCGCGGATTCTCGGGATGGTATTTGCGCACGAGGATCCCGCGCGGCGGCACGCCGGCGGCGGCGAAGGTCGCCTGGATCTCGCGCAACGATTCCTGTGCGGGCCGGGCGTTCGGCGTGTCGGCGGGAACGTCGATGGTGACGGCGCCGGTACCCTCACGCATCCAGTCCTGCGCCATTCCCACCACCTCGGCGCGCTGCTCCGCGGTCAGGCCGCCGCGGCTACGGCCGACGAAGACCACGATCGAGCGATCCGCCTCGGTCACCGCGATCGGGTGACGCTGGCGATAGTCGGCCGGCGAGTCTGCCATCGCGAAACTGTTGTCGGCGGCGTGCTGGCAGGCACTGAGCGTCATGGCAAGGCCGACGAGCGCTCCGGCGAGACCGGCGGTGCGCTTATGATCGGCGGATGTTCTGGGTGTGGTCTGTGTCATCGTCCGCCTCAGTCGGTAATAAAGCCGTAGGTGCCGCGGTAATTCCGCGCCGGCTCGGTGCGGCCAGGCACGCCGTAGACTCGATTGATGCTGCCGAGCAGGTCGGCCTGCGGATCGGACGCGTTGGCAAAGCCGTCATCCGGACGCGACAGGTCCTTCTGCGCCACGGCGCGAACGACATAGGGCGTCACCAGAACCATCAGTTCGGTCTGGTTGTTGACGAAGTCGCGGCTGCGGAACAGCGTGCCGAGCACGGGCAGGGACGCCAGCCCGGGAAGGCCGTTGATCGCCTGCTTGGTCTGGTCCTGGATCAGGCCGGCCATGGCCATCGAGCCGCCCGAGGGAATTTCCAGCGTGGTCTCGGCGCGGCGGGTCTTGATCGAAGGGATCGTCGTTCCACCGGCACCGCCGGTCAGCGCGTTCTCGGTCGAGACTTCCGACACTTCCGTCATCACGCGCAGGCTGATGCGCCCTTCGGTCAGCACCACCGGCGTGAAGTTGAGCGAAATGCCGAATTTCTTGAAGCTGACGGTCTGGACGCAATTGCCGATCGCGCCCGTCGACGAGGTCTGACAGGTCACGCCGGTCGGAATTGGAAACTCGCCGCCCGAGATGAAGGTCGCCGATTCGCCTGATATCGCGGTCAGGTTCGGTTCGGCGAGCGTCCGCACGACGCCGGCGCTTTCCATGGCGCGGATCGTCGCCGACACCGACGATCCGAACGATGTGGTGAGCGCGTTGCCGGCCACGAGCGGTGAGCTGTTCGCGGTGAACGGGTTGCTGTTGGCGAATTTTACCACGGTCGTGCCGTAGTTGAGGTTCGCGGTGAGGTCGATGCCGAGCTGCTTGATCAGGCTGCGCGAGACTTCGGCAACCGTGACCTTCAGCATCACCTGGTCGCGGCCGCGAACCGTAATGGAGTTCACGACCTTCTCGGGGCCGCCGACCAGCCGCGCGGCGATCTCGCCGGCCTGCTGCGCCTCGACCGGGGTCGCCGCACTGCCGGTCAGCACGACGCCGTCACCGACGCCCTCGATCTGTATATCGGAATTCGGCATCGCCGCGCGCAGCGCGGCCCGCACGCCGTTGAGGTCGCGCTTGACGGCGATGTCATAGGCCGCGATCTGCTGGCCGGCGGCGTCGAAGAACACGATGTTGGTCTGGCCGACCGTCGCGCCGATGATATAGGCGCGTTGCGCCGAGCGAACCACGGCGTTGGCGATCTTGGGATCGGCGACCAGCACGTCCTTGATGTCCCGGGGTAGATCGATCACCACCGACTTGCCGACGCCGAGTGCGAGAAAACGAGCGTTCATCTGGCTATCGGCCGAGGTGGGGGCCGGCGCGGCACGGTAGTCGCTCGCCACCACCGGCGTCAGCGCCGGATTGAGCGTGAGCGCCGCGACGGCCGAGAACGACAATGCGCGGACCATGAAGGCCCGCATCGTCCGTTGAGTTGCCCCGCCCTTCATCACGTGTGTCCTCATGGTCACTTCTGCATCGTCGCCTGGTTGGCAACGCCAAAGCGGATGACGTTGATCGTGTCACCGCGCCTCTGCCGGTTGTCGTCGATCTTGGTTTCGGGCGCATTGTTGTCGGCGATGCTGCGCAGCGCCAGCGACAGGACGCCGCTCTGGCGCGCGCGCGCCAGCGTCTCGGTTTGTTCGGGCTTCAGCTCCAGCGTCACCGTCTTGCCGATCAGTGCGTTGGTGCCGTCCTTTTCCTTCGGCGCCTGGTCGATCGCGAGCACGCGGACGTTGGTCAGGATCACTTCGGAGTTGACGATGTCGGCGCCGTTGCGGTCCGGATTCTTGTCCCGCTTCGACAGCAGGACGTCGACCCGGTCATTCGGCAGGATGAAGCCGCCGGCGCCGGTCTCGGGTGAGATTTCGGTCGATACCGCCCGCATGCCGGTCGGCAGGATCGCGGCCATGAAGCCGCTGCCGTCGGCCTTGACGAGCTTCTGCTCGCGAATAGGTTCGCCTTGGATGAAAGGGGCCCGCGCGATCGAGCCGGTCACGTCCTTGATCGCTTCGGCGTTGCTGTCCCTGCGCATGAAGCTGGCGCTGGCGGTTGCCGCCGGCCAGGTCTGCCATTGCAAATCTTCGGGCTTCACGGCCTGGCCGAGGCCGATGTCGGTTTTCGCGACCAGGATGTCGACGGTGGGCAGCTGCGCGACCGGCGGAGCCGGCGCCGGCTTGTCGTCGCTTCCGCTCGCCAAATAGAGCGCCGCAAGGCCGGCGCAGCCTGCGATTGCGAGGACCAGAATGCGGGCCTTATCCATTACGCTTCACTTTCCACATGACGCCGCGACGCTGCCGCCGCCGTGATGGGAGTTGACCAGCTATTCGTCAAAGCATGGTTAATGAGGCGTATCTAAATCGCCTTAACGGGCGGTTACCGCTGCTTTCTCAACGCATGGCGAAGTGCGTGAGATCGATCGTCTTGATCCAGTCCGTCTCGGGATAGATCAGCAGGGCGCCGAGGGCGAGTGCGATGCCGTAGGGAATTCCGGTCTGCTTGTCGTGCAGGCGGCTGAGCCAGGCCTGGTTCGCGAGCGCATAGGGCAGCGGCCATTGCCGGAGCTGCAGCAGCAGCACCGTCAGCGCGCCGCCGAACAGCGACGCGAAGACCAGATAGGGGAGCAGATGCTCGAACCCGAACCACAGGCCGGCCGCGGCCGCGACCTTGGCGTCTCCGCCGCCGACCCAACCCATCGCAAACATGCCGAATGCCACCACCAGAACCAGCGCGCCCGCGCCGGCATGGTTGAGGATCTCGTGCACGCCCATCCCGGTCAGCGGCGCCAGCACGAAGAAGCCGGCCGCAAGCGCCAGCGAGATCCGGTTCGGGATCGTCATGGTCAAGAGATCGCTCGCCGCCGCAAAAGCCATAAGGGCCGGAAACAGCATCAAGCGTGCGATGTCGAGGATCATGGATTCATGCCGTCAAGCTGGAGCTGCGGTCGAGATCCGACGCTAGCGGCCAATGGTGAACAATCGGGAAAGGTCGCCGTGGTCGCCATCGAGGCGCCGACGGCCGGTCCGCCAAATAGCAAAGGTCCCGGGGGTGCCGGGACCTTTGATGCGAGTTCCTGGGAACCGGATTACTTCAGCGAGCTGGCGACCGTGTTGAAGGTGCCCGAGAGGTTCTTGCCGACGCCGTTGACCGCAGCGATGATCGCGATGGCGATACCGGTGGCGATCAGGCCGTATTCGATGGCGGTCGCGCCCGATTCGTCCTTCACGAAGCGCGAAACGAGGTTCTTCATAAGTAACTCCTGTGTACACGTGGCTGGTCGAACTAGGTTTGGTCTCGCCGGCGTTCTCAGCACCGTGACCATTCCGGCACCCTACGGTTCGACAATTTCGGCGCAGTTAATTTGATCGATTAAACACAGCGGGAACTCGCAGTTGTTGCGCACAGTAAATTTGGAATTAAGCGGTCCGCTAAGATTGCAGATTGTTGCCGGGACCCGCTATCGGCACCTGTTCACGGCTCCTTAAGCGCACATCTATACCGATGGGGCTTCCGTCAGATGAGGCCGTCATGCCCAGCCTTCCCTTTGAAGTCATCGAGATGATCGGCCAGACGATGATGAAGGTGGTGCCGATCACGATCGCGCTGGCGCTGTTCTTCACGGTGCTCACTCATTTCTGGGCCTGCAATCCCGGCAAGCCGTGGTGGCAGAAGCGTGAGCTGGTCACCGACATCTGCTACTGGTTCTTCGTGCCGGTGTTCGCCCGCGTGCTGCGGATCGGGCTCCTGGTGGTGGGCGCAGCCGTGGTGTTCAACGTTCACGACGCCGACGATCTGATCGCGTTCTACGAGAACGGGCATGGCCCTCTGGCGCAGCTTCCGCTCTGGCTGCAGTCCATTATCTTCCTCGTCGCCTCCGATTTCATGCTGTACTGGCTGCACCGGATGTTCCATGGCGGGGCCTTCTGGAAGTACCACGCCATTCATCATTCCTCCGAGGATCTTGAATGGATCTCGGCGGCACGCTTCCATCCGGTCAATCTTCTGATCGGCACGATCACTGTCGATGTGATCCTGCTGATGGCGGGTATCTCGCCGAACATCATGCTGTGGGTCGGCCCGTTCACCACTTTCCATTCGGCATTCGTGCACGCCAACCTGAACTGGACGCTCGGCCCGTTCAAATACGTGATCGCGACGCCGGTGTTTCACCGCTGGCATCACACCGGGCTCGAGGACGGCGGCGACACCAATTTCGCGGGCACGTTTCCGCTCTGGGATATTCTGTTCGGAACGTTCCGGATGCCCGAAGGCAAGCTTCCGGAAGATTACGGGGTCGATGCCGAGCAGGGCGTGCCGTCCGAGATCGGCGGACAGTTGGCCTATCCGTTCCGGCAATGACGCCGCCAGCCGGCCGGTGCCATCATGAGCGCTGAGACCGCGACCTTCTCGCGCGCGAAAGCCTCCGCGTTCGCCGAGCTTCCGGCCTGGTTCTGGATGGCGTGCGGCGTCTATGCGCTGCTGCTGTTGGTCGGCGACAGGCTGCTCGCCGATTCCGACACCTACTGGCAGCTTGCCGTCGGCCGCTGGATCCTCGACCATCGCACGCTGCCGTCCGTCGACTTGTATTCGTTCACCAAGGCCGGTGAGCCGTGGGTGTCGTCGTCCTGGCTGGCGCAGGTTCTGTTCGCGAAGGCCTATGACCTCGCCGGCTGGACCGGCCCGGCGGCGCTGGCGGCCGCCTGCGCCGCTGCCAGCTTCGCGCTGCTCACCGCCATCCTGAGCCGCGCGCTGCCGACGATCTACGCGAGCCTGATCGCCCTTGCGGCGCTGGTTCTGACCTGCGGGCACCTGCTGGCCCGTCCGCATGTCCTGGCGATGCCCATCATGATCGTCTGGGCGAACGGCCTGATGACCGCCAGCGAACGCCGCGAGGCGCCTTCGTTCTGGCTACTGCCGCTGATCGCGCTGTGGGCCAATCTGCACGGCGGCTTCCTGTTTGGTTTGGTCCTGGCCGGCGCATTTGCGCTCGATGCGATGTGGAATGCCTTGCCGGCTCAAAGGTCGGCGCTGGCGCTGCGCTGGGGGGCGTTCGGCATCGGCGCACTGGCTGCGTGCTGCGCGACCCCTTATGGCTGGGGCTCGATCCTCGCCTCGCTCAGGATTCTCGGCCTCGGTGAATTGCTGCATCTCATCACGGAGTGGAGGCCGGCGACGTTCGGCGAGATCGACCCGTTTGGACTATCGATCCTCGGCCTGCTCGGCGCTGCGGTCTACTACGGGGCGAGGTTGCCGCTGCCGCGAATCATCCTGGTGCTGGGCTTGCTGCACATGGCGCTGTCCCATGTCAGAAATCTCGAGCTGTTCGCCCTGCTGCTGCCGCTGGCCGTGCTGACGCCGGTCGCCACCCAGTTCGGGCTGCGTGCCGCCAGCGCCGTCCGCCCGAGAGTCGTTCCGGCCGCAATCCTTATCGTCGGGCTTTGCGCGTGGACCTCAGTCGTTGCCGCGCGCCAGGTGATATCGCCACCGCCGATGTATTCGCCGGCTGCCGCCGTTGACGCGATGAAGGCGCACAACGTCAAGCGCGTGCTCAACGATCTGCAGTTCGGCGGCTACCTGATCTGGCGTCAGATGCCGGTGTTCATCGACGGGCGTGCCGAACTCTACGGCGAGGCGTTCGGCATGAGCTTGGTCCGTGCGCTTCAGCTCAAGGACGTCAACGGCTTCCTCAATCTGCTCGCGACCCATGACATCGATGCGGTGATGCTCGATCCGACCACGCCGGCGTCCAAATTGCTGGATCACATCGGAGGATGGCAGCGCCTCTACGCCGATGAGCGTGTGGTCGTTCACGTCCGCGCCGCCAGTTGAAGCCGCCCGCCCGATGGCGGGACGACGGCGGCGACCGGATAGTCTTGCGCGAGGTACCGGACGGTTGGCCGATCCGCTCGGGAAGTCGTGACATCCGCGCAATTCGGCGGTCGATCTTTGCTCTTCCTAAATGAATTGCCGTCAGATTTGCCAGTGTCGGGCGCCGGTCCGCAGCGTATCGTCTTTGCCGGCCTGTTAACGTCCCGGGGTAGAGTATGTCGTTTCAGTCCCAGCGTATTCGCGCCGCCACGCGCATTGGTTTCATCTCGATGGCCGCAGCCTTGCTGCTGGGGCCCGCACTCGCAACGGCAGCGCCGGATCCCGACCGGATCGCGGTCAATGTCGATCAGGCCAAGCTCGTCAGGCTGCCGGGCGGCATTGCCACGATCGTGGTCGGCAATCCCCTGATCGCCGACGTTACCTTGCAGAATGGCGGGGTTGTTGTCGTGACCGGCAAGGGCTATGGCGCGACCAATTTCATCGCACTCGACCGCACCGGCCAGGTGGTGGTGGATCGCCAGATCCAGGTTGAAGGCCCTCCGAGCGACCAACTCGTCACCGTCTATCGCGGCATCGATCGCGAGACCTACAGCTGCATGCCGGTCTGTCAGCGCCGCATCACCCTCGGTGACGGCGAGTCCTATTTCAAGTCGACCATGGACCAGGCCGGTACGCTCAGCAGCCAGGCCTCCGGTTCGGGCGGCGCCGCGAAGCCGCAGAACTGACGTGCGTCCGCTCGGCGCTTCACGCGCCGGGGCCTTGGCCGATCGCAGGCCGTTCGCCGACATGCTTAATAAAGGCCTAACGGATCGGGTCGCTCTGTCTCGATCCGGCGAAATACTTCGACAATGACTCTTGGGTAGTTGTTGCCACCATGTTGATCCGGGGTCGTTGATGCCGCTGCCCGCCAATTCTTTTGCACGCCTCATCCGTCGCTTTCGCCGTAACCGTAGTGGTGTGACCGCGGTCGAATTTGCGCTGGTCGCGCCGCTGTTTTTCGGGCTGCTTTTTGCGATCATCGAAGTGGCAATGATCTTCTTTGCGAGCCAGGTGCTCGAGACGGCGACGCAGGATTCGTCTCGGTTCATCATGACCGGCCAGGCCCAGGGCGCGAGCTATACCCAAGCGCAGTTCAAGGCCTATGTCTGTGGCCGGGTCACCAATGCGCTGTTCGACTGCAACAACGGCATCTATGTCGACGTCCGCAGCTATCCGTCTGCGACAGGCTTCAGCAGCGTCAACATCACGCCGATCTCCGATCCCACCCAGGTGAAATGGTGTCCCGGCAAGGACGGCGACGTCGTGGTGGTCCGGCTGTTCTATCAATGGCAGCTGTTTGTCACCCAGCTCGGCTTCAACGCCTCGAATCTCCCCGGTGGCAAACGGCTCCTGATCGCGACCGCGACATTCAAGAACGAGCCGTCCGGAACCGCAGGGACCACATGCTCATGAGCAAGAACGTGAAAACCCTGTCTGCGGCCTTGCTGCGCTCAGTTGCTGCTCTCGCGCGCGACCGCCGGGGCCTCGCCGCCGTCGAGTTTGCCTTCATCATGCCGCTGATGTTGGTGATGTTCTTCGGCACCGTCGAATTTTCATCCGGTGTCGCGGTCGACCGCAAGGTCACGCTGATGGCGCGCGCCGCGTCAGATCTCACCTCGCAGGCGACGCAGGTGGTGGATGCCGACCTGCAGAACTTCTTCAGCGCCAGTGTCGGCATCATGACGCCCTACGATGCGTCACCGACCAAGGTCACGTTGTCGGAAATCTACGTCGATAACTCGAACATCGCGCACATACAGTGGAGCAAGGCCGGGACGATCGCCTCGGGGGCCACGCAGGCCACCGTGACGGCCTCAAGCCGCAGTCAGGGTGACATTGTAACAAGCATCGTTCCGCCGGCGCTGCTGGTTGCGGGCACCTATCTGATCTTCGGCGAAGTGAGCTACAAATACCGCCCGGCCGTCGGCTACGTGATGGCCAAGGCCGGCATCACCTTCAGCGACGTTGCCTTTACGCGGCCGCGGCAGTCGGTTTGCGTGTTCTATGCCCCGACCTCCGCCACCATGCCGACGACCTGCTCGACCTACTAGAGCGTTCTCGCGCGAAGTGGCCACCGGTTCGCATGAAGAAAAATGCGATCCAGACAAAAAGGGCCGCACCCGAAGGTGCGGCCCTTGATGCTTTGACGACAATTTCCTGGAGCTTCGCGCTCCCGGGAAATCGGCTTATCCAGCGGCGCGCAGATTGTCGGCCGAGGATTTGCCGGAACGGCGGTCAGCAACGATCTCGTAGGAGATCTTCTGGCCTTCACGCAGAGTGCCAAGGCCGGCGCGCTCGACTGCACTGATGTGCACGAACACGTCGTTCCCGCCTTCATCCGGCTGGATGAAGCCGTAGCCCTTGGTCGCGTTAAACCACTTCACGGTTCCCATGCTCACGTGGGTAGTCCCTTCTCAGATATACAAGTTCAAGACCCGCTTGTCGGCGGGGTGGTGAGATCGAATTTTTGGAAGGGTCGTCAGCGTCTGAACCGGCTGTACCGGTATTGGCTAATGTCGTCCGGCCGAAAATCGATGGGTAGGATATTATTCGATAGAAGGGTTCAAAACAATCCTGACGTGCGCGATTTTTTGGCCGGCGCAGCCGCCGGCCAATTGTTGCGCAGGACATCAGGACGTCATGCGCCCAACGGTTGCAATGTCCAGCCTATCGGCGGCGGAACTGGCCGCCGCGCTGTGCGCCGCCCCGCGGCGGACCGCCGGGTGCGCCACTCGGACGTTCGTCCTTGTGCCGGAAAATCAGGCGGCCCTTTTCGAGATCGTAGGGCGACATTTCGATCGTGACGCGGTCGCCGGCCAGCGTCTTGATGCGGTTTTTCTTCATCTTGCCGGCGGTGTAGGCGACGATCTCGTGTCCGGCATCGAGTTGCACCCGGTAACGAGCGTCGGGGAGGATTTCGGTCACCAGTCCTTCGAACTGGATCAGCTCTTCCTTAGCCATATGGTTCTCCAGATCGAGCGACGGCTAGTGCTTCGGTCGGTTGTTGCGGTTGGGTTGCGGATTCGGCCGGCTCTCGCGATGCAAGAAGGCGACGCCCTGAATGCCTTCGCTGTTGCCGGCCTGCGACGGACGCGGCGACTCGCCCCGGCTCGTCTGCGGCGCGCCATTATTACCACCCCGACGGCGGCGGCGGCGAGGCCCTTTTGCACTTGGAGCGGGCTCATTCCCACGGACATTATGCGCGCGCGGCGCAGAGCGGCCGCCCCGGTGGGGGTGGGTCGCCGATGCGGGCGCGGCGGCCTCGCGGCTGCCAGAGGAGCCGCCTTGGGTGCGGCGGTCTTCCCGCGGCACGGTAATCCGGATCAGCCGCTCGATATCGCGCAGATAGCCCATCTCCTCGGCGCCGGCGACCAGCGAGATCGCGATGCCGTCGGCGCCGGCGCGCGCGGTGCGGCCGATGCGGTGGACGTAGGTCTCCGGGATGTTGGGCAGGTCGAAGTTCACGACATGGCTGACGCCGTCGACGTCGATGCCGCGGGCGGCGATATCGGTCGCCACCAGCGTGCGGATCTCGCCGGAGCGGAATGCCGCCAGCGTGCGCTCGCGATGGTTCTGCGACTTGTTGCCGTGGATCGCATTGGCCTCGATGCCGGCCTTGGCAAGGCTCTTCACCACCTTGTCGGCGCCGTGCTTGGTGCGGGTAAACACCAGGGCACGATTGACCTGCTCCTGCTTCAGAAGCTGGGCGAGAACCGTCGGCTTGGCGGCGAAATCGACCTGGATCGCGCGCTGCGCGATGCGATCCACCGTCGAGGCCACCGGCGTCACCGCCACGCGGGCCGGGTCGCGCAGCATCGCCTCGGCGAGCTCGGCGATGTCCTTGGGCATGGTGGCCGAGAAGAACAGCGTCTGCCGCCGGATCGGCAGCTTGGCGACGATTTTGCGGATGTCGTTGATGAAGCCCATGTCGAGCATGCGGTCGGCTTCATCGAGCACCAGGAACTCGACCTGGTTGAGCTTCAGCCCGTTGCTCTGCACGAGATCGAGCAGGCGGCCGGGGGTGGCGACCAGCACCTCGACGCCCTGCATCAGAGAACGGACCTGGCGGCCCATCGGCACGCCGCCGATGGCGAGCGTCGAGGACAGCCGGACGTGGCGGCCATAGGTGTTGAAGCTGTCGAGGATCTGCCCGGACAGTTCGCGGGTCGGCGAGAGCACCAGCACGCGGCAGCTCTTGGGCTGCGGGCGGATGCGGTTCTCGAGCAGCCGGTGCAGGATCGGCAGCGCGAAGGACGCGGTCTTGCCGGTTCCGGTCTGGGCGATGCCGACGACGTCGCGGCCGGCAAGTGCGAGCGGGATGGTCTGGGCTTGGATGGGGGTCGGCGTGAGATAGTTTTCTTCTCGGAGCGCGCGGGCGATGGGATCGGCGAGGCCGAAATCCTGAAAGGAGGTCAAAAGGTGGTTCTTTCCATAAAAGCCGTCATCGTCCCGGCCAGTATCGGCCGGAATCGCATGAAAGCATTCGGGGACACCCGCGTGTCTGGGGCGTCAAGCTGGGTTAGCTGAAAGGCGAGCCAGAAGCCGCTTGGGGCGGCTTGAACACGCAGCTCGCGAAGGCACCGCGATGTCGCGGGCATGGCGAGGATATGGACCAGGAACTGGGCGGTTTCAAGATGATATCGTCGGGATTGGTGCGCCGAATGCGCCGAACCATCGCGCAAACTGTCACAAATCGGTGCCGGAAATTTAGCCAAGAAGGTAATTTTGCCCATAAAATAACCTGATTGCTCTTTCGGCAGTCAAGTTGACGGCTCAATGATTGGGCAATCGCTTTCCGTATTTGCCCGGAACTCGTGAAATTATCTAATTGGTTCATCGGCTTACGGTGCCCACACACCGTGGCACAGTTCTTGCGATTCCCTTAACCGCAGGCGGCCAAGCGGCCGTTCGCAAGCGTTCCACGCCTGCGTCAGGGAGACGACATTTCATGCTTACTCAGCTTACTCACAAAATAACGACGATGACCCGCCGCCGCGCGCTCGCGGCGACCGCCGGCCTGGTTTTGGGTCTGGCTGCGTCCTCGCCGTTCGCGCCTGCCCAAGCGGCCGACGACACCATCAAGATTGGTATTCTTCACTCGCTGTCGGGCACCATGGCCATCAGCGAAACCACGCTGAAGGACACGATCCTTTTCCTGATCGACGAGCAGAACAAGAAGGGCGGCGTACTCGGCAAGAAGCTCGAGGCCGTCGTGGTCGACCCCGCATCGAACTGGCCGCTGTTTGCCGAAAAGGCCCGCGAGCTGATCACCAAGGACAAGGTTGCGGTCGTGTTCGGCTGCTGGACCTCGGTGTCGCGCAAGTCCGTGTTGCCGGTGTTCAAGGAGCTGAACAACATCCTGTTCTATCCGGTGCAGTATGAGGGCGAGGAATCCGAGCGCAACGTGTTCTACACGGGCGCGGCGCCGAACCAGCAGGCGATCCCCGCCGTCGACTATCTGATGAAGGACGAGAAGGTGAAGCGCTGGGTGCTGGCCGGCACCGACTACGTCTATCCGCGCACCACCAACAAGATCCTGGAAGCCTATCTGAAGTCGAAGGGCGTCGCCCAGGACGACATCATGATCAACTACACGCCGTTCGGTCACTCCGACTGGCAGACGATCGTGGCCGATATCAAGAAGTTCGGCTCGGCCGGCAAGAAGACCGCCGTGGTCTCCACCATCAACGGCGACGCCAACGTTCCGTTCTACAAGGAGCTCGGCAACCAGGGCATCAAGGCGACCGACATCCCGGTGGTCGCGTTCTCGGTCGGCGAAGAAGAGCTCGCCGGCATCGACACCAAGCCGCTGCTCGGCCATCTCGCCGCCTGGAATTACTTCGAGTCGATCAAGACCCCGGCGAACGAGAAGTTCATCAAGGAGTGGCAGGCCTACACCAAGAATCCGAAGCGCGTGACCAACGACCCGATGGAAGCGCACTACATCGGCTTCAACATGTGGGTGAAGGCGGTCGAGAAAGTGAAGTCGACCGATCCGGACAAGGTGATCGACGCGCTTCCCGGCACCGAGGCGCCGAACCTGACCGGCGGCACCTCGAAGATGCTGCCGAACCACCACATCACCAAGCCGGTGTTCATCGGCGAGATCAAGGGCAACGGCCAGTTCGACGTGGTCTGGAAGACCCCGGGCCTGGTGGCCGGCGACGCCTGGTCGAAGGAGCTCGAAGGCTCCAAGGACCTGATCGGCGATTGGGTCGGCAAGAAGTGCGGCAACTACAACACCAAGACCAACAAGTGCGGCGGCCAGGGCTCGTAATCGGGCACTCCTGACCTAACGACACAACACAACCTTCCAACACCGGAGAAGGCGGCATCGCTCGCCGCCTTCTCCTCCACTCCTGCCGGGGTACTGACGTGTTTGCTATTTGTATTGATCGCTTTCGCACTCTGTTTCTCTCGATCCTGCTGCTGAGCTGCCTTGCCCTGCCGGTGCTGGCCGGCCCGTTCGAGGATTCGGTCGCCAAATTCGCCAATGACGAGTTCTCCGACACCGAGGCTGCGATCGGCGAAGTCGCCGCATCGGGCAATGCGCTCGCTTCGCCCATCATCGGCGCGCTGCAGGACGGCCGGCTGTCGGCGGATCCGGACAGCAAGAAGGTCTTCATCACGCAGGCCGACGGCAAGATCGTCGACGCCGCGACCGGCGCGGCCGTCGACAAGCTGCCCGACAATGCCGCCGCCGTTCGCCTCAACAACCGCCTGCGCCGCACCGTGGAGGCCGCGCTCGGCGGCCTGACGCTGCTGTCGCCGGATCCGGCCAAGCGGCTCGCGGCTGCGCAATCGGTGTTCAAGAGCCACGAGGAGAACCTGCTGCCGACCGTGGAGGGCGCGCTCGCCAAGGAGAGCGTCAAATCGATCAAGCAGGCTTTCGCCGAGGCGCGCGCCGTCATCATCCTGTTCAAGCCGGATGCATCCGACAGCGACAAGCTCGACGCCGTCGCCGTGGTCAAGGCCCGCGGCGACCAGGAGGCGCTGGCGCTGCTCACCGGGCTCGGCGACCAGCCGCCGTCGGTCGCCAAGGCGGCGGCTACCGCGGTCACCTCGATCCAGAGCAGTCTCGCGATGTGGTCGATGGTGCAGAATGCGTGGTACGGCCTGTCGCTCGGCTCGGTGCTGCTGCTCGCTGCGATCGGGCTTGCCATCACCTTCGGTGTGATGGGCGTCATCAATATGGCGCATGGCGAGATGGTGATGTTAGGGGCCTACACCACCTTCGTGGTGCAGGAGGTGATCCGCACCCGCTATCCCGCGCTGTTCGATTATTCGCTGCTGATCGCGGTGCCGCTCGCCTTCCTGGTCGCCGGCCTCATCGGTGTCGTGATCGAGCGCACCATCATCCGCTTCCTCTACGGCCGTCCGCTGGAGACGCTGCTCGCGACCTGGGGCCTGTCGCTGGTGCTGCAGCAGGCGGTGCGAACCGCGTTCGGCCCGACCAACCGCGAGGTCGGCAATCCCTCCTGGATGAGCGGCGCCTTCGAGCTCGGCCAGATCACCATCACCTATAACCGGCTCTGGATCCTCTGCTTCACGCTCGCGGTGTTCGCCATCTTGCTCGCGATGCTGCGCTATACCGCGCTCGGGCTCGAGATGCGCGCGGTGACGCAGAACCGCCGCATGGCGGCCTCGATGGGGATCGCCACCTCGCGCGTCGACGCGCTGACCTTCGGCCTCGGCTCGGGGATCGCCGGCATTGCCGGCGTTGCGCTGTCGCAGATCGACAATGTTAGTCCGAATCTCGGCCAGAGCTACATCATCGACTCATTCATGGTCGTGGTGTTCGGCGGCGTTGGCAATCTCTGGGGCACGCTGGTCGGCGCCTTCACGCTCGGCATCGCCAATAAGTTCCTCGAGCCGGTGGCAGGTGCGGTGCTCGGCAAGATCGCGATCCTGGTGCTGATCATCCTGTTCATCCAGAAGCGGCCGCGCGGCCTGTTCGCGCTCAAGGGCCGGGCGGTGGAAGCATGACCTGCTTTGAGCCACCAATGACTGCCCCGAAGTGCGCTGCGACTCCCTCTTCCGCTTGCGGGGGAGGGTTGGGGTGGGGGTCTCTCCACACGGTACACTCCCGATGTGGAGAGACCCCCACCCGCCGCGCGCTGATGCGCGCGTCGGCCTCCCCCGCAAGCGGGGGAGGCAAGGGAGTTCGCCAATGACGCCGCACATCCTCACCCGTTCGCTCGACCGCGCCGCGACCGCGTTCGTCCTGCTCGTCGCCGCGGTCGGCGTGCTGATCCCGATGTCGAACCTGCTGCTGCCGCAGGGCTCGATGTTCCAGGTGCCGACCTATCTGGTGGCGCTGTGGGGCAAATATGTCTGCTACGCCATCCTCGCGCTCTCGATCGACCTGATCTGGGGCTATTGCGGCATCCTCTCGCTCGGCCACGGCGCGTTCTTCGCGCTCGGCGGCTACGCCATGGGCATGTACCTGATGCGGCAGATCGGCAGCCGCGGCGTCTACGGCAATCCGATCCTGCCCGACTTCATGGTGTTCCTGAACTGGGACAAGCTGCCCTGGTACTGGTACGGCTTCGACAAGTTCTGGGTTGCCGCGTTGATGGTGCTGCTGGTGCCGGGCCTGCTCGCCTTCTGCTTCGGCTGGCTCGCCTTCCGCTCGCGCGTCACCGGCGTCTATCTGTCGATCATCACGCAGGCGATGACCTATGCGCTGCTGCTGGCGTTCTTCCGCAACGATTTCGGCTTCGGCGGCAACAACGGCCTGACCGACTTCAAGGATATCCTCGGCTTCAACGTGCAGGCCGAAGGCACCCGTGCTGCGCTGTTCCTGCTGAGCTGCCTGGCGCTGATCATCGCCTTCCTGATCTGCCGCGCGATCGTGACCTCGAAGCTCGGCAAGGTCCTGATCGCGGTGCGCGACGCCGAAAGCCGCACCCGCTTCCTCGGTTATCGCGTCGAGTCCTACAAGCTGTTCGTGTTCACGCTGTCGGCCTGCATGGCCGGCGTCGCCGGCGCGCTTTACGTGCCGCAGGTCGGTATCATCAATCCGAGCGAGTTCGCGCCCGGCAACTCGATCGAGGCGGTGATCTGGGTCGCGGTCGGCGGTCGCGGCACGCTGATCGGCGCCGCGCTCGGCGCCGTCGTCGTCAACTACGCCAAGACGTTCTTCACCTCGGGGCCGCTCGCGCCGTACTGGCTGTTCATGCTGGGCGCGCTGTTCATCCTGGTCACGCTGCTGTTGCCCAAGGGCATCGTCGGCACCTTCAACAGCTGGTGGGAGACGCGGCGCAGCGCGGCCCTTGCGGCCGACAAGGAAAGCGCCGCACGCGAAGACGGTGTCGGCGCACCGAACCTGGCGGAGTAGGCAGATGAACGTCATGGATACCCGCGCCACTTCGGCCATGCTCTATCTCGACGGCGTGCACGTCTCGTTCGACGGCTTTCACGCCATCAACAATTTGTCGCTGACGCTCGCGCCCGGCGAGATGCGCGCCATCATCGGCCCGAACGGCGCCGGCAAGACCACGATGATGGACATCATCACCGGCAAGACCAAGCCGGACGAGGGCACCGTGCTGTTCGACGGCACCGTCGACCTGACCCGGCTCGACGAGACCCGCATCGCCGAGCTCGGCATCGGCCGCAAATTCCAGAAGCCGACGGTGTTCGAGAGCCAGACTGTGCAGGACAATTTGCTGCTCGCGCTCAATGTCGATCATTCCGTGCGCGGCACGCTGTTCTGGCGCGGCAGCAAGGCCGAGTCCGAGCGCATCGACAAGGTGCTCGAGACCATCCGCCTGACCGATGCGCGCAACCGCCTCGCCGGCAGCCTGTCGCACGGCCAGAAGCAGTGGCTCGAGATCGGCATGCTGCTGGCGCAGGATCCCAAGGTGCTGCTGGTCGATGAGCCGGTCGCCGGCATGACCGATGTCGAGACCCATTTGACCGCCGAGCTGCTCAAAGAGATCAACAAGAACCACACCATCATGGTGGTCGAGCACGACATGACTTTCGTGCGCGAGCTCGGCGTCAAGGTGACCTGCCTGCACGAAGGCACGGTGCTCGCCGAAGGTTCGATCGACCAGGTGTCGTCGAACGAGCGGGTGGTCGAAGTGTATCTGGGGCGCTAGGCGATGCTGAAGGTCGACAACATCAACCTCTATTACGGCGCGGCGCAGGCGCTGCGCGGCGTGTCGCTGACCGCGGAGCCGGGCAAGGTCACCTGCGTGCTCGGCCGCAACGGCGTCGGCAAGACCTCGCTGCTGCGCGCCATGGTCGGCCAGTATCCGATCGCCTCCGGCGCCATCAATTTCGACGGCAAGGACATCACAGCGCTAAAGCCCTATGAGCGGGCGCGGCGCGGCATCGGCTTCGTGCCGCAGGGTCGCGAGATCTTCCCGTTGCTGACGGTGGAGGAAAACCTCAAGACCGGCTTCGGCCCGCTGAAGCGCGAGGACCGCAACATCCCCGACGACGTGTTCTCGCTGTTTCCGGTGCTGCAGACCATGCTGGGCCGCCGCGGCGGCGATCTCTCCGGCGGCCAGCAGCAGCAGCTTGCGATCGGCCGCGCGCTGGTGATGCGGCCAAAGCTCCTGCTGCTCGACGAGCCGACCGAAGGCATCCAGCCCTCGATCATCAAGGACATCGGCCGCGCGATTTCCTATCTGCGCAACCTCGGCAACATCGCAATCGTGCTGGTCGAACAATATCTCGACTTTGCCTGCGAACTCGGCGACAGTTTTGCCGTGATGGACCGGGGTGCGGTGAAATACGCCTGCGATCGCGCAAGCCTCGATCCCGCCGAGATCAGCCGCCAGATGGCGCTGTGAAAATGATGTGACGCCGCCTTTCGCGGCGCGCGCAAGGGAGCTTCGGGGGAATGCGGACCGGGATCGCAGGCGCGGCAGCGGCAACGTTTGCGGCAAACCGCGCCCAGGGCGCGGTCAGGTTCGGCGTGCATCGCAAGGATGGCGCCACCCGCCGCGATGATCTCCATGAATCGGGCTCGCTGCGCGTGCGTTTTCCGTCGCCGGAGGACGACGGCCTGTCGGCCATGTTCGTCAACACCGCCGGCGGCATTGCCGGCGGCGACCGCTTCGAGATTGCGATCTCAGCCGGAGAGGGCACCCGCCTGACCTTGACCACCGCGGCCGCCGAAAAGGTCTATCGCGCCCCCGGCGCCGCGGCGCGGCTCGACATCGCGCTGAAGGTCGCTGACGGTGCGCATCTCTCCTGGCTGCCGCAGGAGACCATCCTGTTCGACCGCGCCCGTATTCATCGCGGCTTCGACATCGACCTGGCCGAGGGCGCCTCGCTTTTGCTGTGCGAGATCGTGGTGTTCGGCCGTGCTGCGATGGGCGAGACCATGCGCCACGGCGAGTTCGTCGACCGCTGGCGGATGCGGCGCAGCGGCCGGCTGGTGTTTGCCGAGACCATCCGCCTCGACGGCGAGATCGGCGAGAAGCTGGCAAGGCCTGCGATCGCAGGGGGCGGCTGCGCGATCGGCACCGCGCTGATCGTGCCGGGCGACGAGGCGCTGGTCGCGCACATCCGCGAGGCGTCTGACAGCTTCGGCGCCGAGGTCGGCATCTCCGCCTGGAATGGCTTTGCAATGGCGCGCTTCTGTGCCCAAGATGCGGCCCGGCTGCGCGCCGACATGATGGCGGTGCTCGGTCGCGCCTCCGCCGTGCCGCTGCCGCGGCTGTGGCTCAACTAATCCTTTCAAGATCATCAGAGTGCTCGCATGAATTTGTCTCCCCGCGAAAAGGACAAGCTCCTGGTTTCGATGGCGGCCATGGTGGCGCGCCGCAGGCTCGAGCGTGGCGTCAAGCTGAACCATCCCGAAGCGGTGGCGCTGATCACCGACTATATCGTCGAGGGCGCACGCGACGGCCACACCGTCGCCGAGCTGATGCAGGCCGGCGCGAAGGTCCTGACCCGCGCGCAGGTGATGGATGGCATCCCGGAGATGATCCATGACATCCAGGTCGAGGCGACATTCCCCGACGGCACCAAGCTCGTCACCGTGCACGAGCCGATCCGATAGGAGCGCGACATGATCCCCGGCGAACTCTTCATCAAGGACGGCGAGATCGAGCTCAATGCCGGCCGCAAGACCGTGACGCTCTCGGTCGCCAACACCGGCGACCGCCCGATCCAGGTCGGCTCGCACTACCACTTCTTCGAGACCAACCCGGCGCTGAAATTCGACCGCAAGAAGGCCCGCGGCATGCGCCTCGACATCGCCGCCGGCACCGCCGTCCGCTTCGAGCCCGGCCAGACCCGCGAAGTCCACCTCGTCGCACTCGCCGGCAAGCGCGTGATCTACGGCTTCCGCGCCGAGGTGAAGGGGAAGCTGTGATTGTAATCTAAGCGGCGAGTGTGATGGTGATGGTCGATAGTGAGGTGAGCACTCCGGTCAGGCTCCCTCCCCCCTTGCGGGGGAGGGTGGGGAGAGGGGTATGCCGCACACTCAAGTGAGCGACATCCAGCGCGATCGCGCCAAACAGCTCCGCCGTGCGATGACGCGCGCGGAGACGCTGCTGTGGCGGTACTTGAAAGCCGATCGCCTAGCGGGTCTCAACTTCCGTCGGCAAGTGCCGATCGGCAATTACATCGCCGATTTTGTCGCGCATTCTTGCAAGCTGGTTGTTGAAGTTGACGGCGAAAGCCACGATTTCGATGAACGAGTTCGTCACGACGAGCGACGAGACGCCTGGTTCACGTCGCGCGGCTACCGTGTTCTCCGCTTCACCAACAACGACGTGCTGAAAAATCTCGAAGGTGTCGCTCTTGCGATCCTTCAGGCAGTGGAGCAAGCGACACCCCTCTCCCTAACCCTCCCCCGCAAGGGGGGAGGGAACCCTTCCACCGATGCCTCCCTTACATCTAATGTTGATGGAGCGGAGAAGTTGTGATGCGAAGTGGAGAAATCCCTACGAGACGTGAGGTGAGCACACTCTTCAGGCTCCCTCCCCCACGCAACCGGGGTCTACCCCGGTTGCGCATAATTGATTTGCGCAAGTCGGGCAGGCCCGACTTGCGCCGGGGGAGGGTTGGGGAGAGGGGTAAGCCCCGGGCGCCGGCGGAACAGATCCGGGAATCCAGTGCAACGCGGATCTGCAACGCGCGCCTCTGCAGAGGAGCTTTGTAGCCGCATGCTCCCTCCAGTTCGCATGGTCTCCGAAGCCGCCGAGCTTGCTGCGCGCCGTCACAACGGCATGGCGCGCAAGGGGCGGGGGAATGAGCCTTACATCAACCATCTGGCCGAGGTCGCGAACCTGCTGGCGCAGGTGACTGACGGCGCCGATGCCGAGCTGGTGGCGGCCGGCTGGCTGCACGACACCATCGAGGACACCGAGACCACGCGCGAGGAGCTCGCGCAAAAGTTCAGCGAACGCGTTGCCGCGCTGGTGGTCGAATGCACCGACGACATGAGCCTGCCAAAGGCCGCACGCCGGCAAAAGCAGATCGAGGATGCTCCGCACAAATCGCCCGGCGCCAAGCTGATCAAGACGGCCGACAAGATCAGCAATATCGGCGCCCGCATCGTGCCGCATCCAGGCAAGGACGAGCGCGACGATCTCGCCGATTATGCCGCCTGGGCCGACAAGGTCGTTGCCGGTTGCCGGGGGATCAATCCGCGGCTCGACCGCATTTTTGATGACACCATCGCGCGCGCCAAGGCCGCGCTGGCTGAAACTGGGGGCTGATATGTCCGTGAAGATCAAGCGTTCCGTCTATGCCGACATGTTCGGCCCGACCACCGGCGACAAGGTGCGGCTTGCCGACACCGATCTGATCATCGAGGTCGAGAAGGATCTCACCACCTATGGCGAGGAGGTGAAGTTCGGCGGCGGCAAGGTGATCCGCGACGGTATGGGGCAGTCGCAGGTGACCAACGCGCAGGGTGCGGCCGATACGGTCATCACCAATGCGCTGATCGTCGATCACTGGGGCATCGTCAAGGCCGACGTCGCGATCAAGGAGGGCATGATCGCCGCGATCGGCAAGGCCGGCAATCCGGACATCCAGCCCAACGTCACCATCATTATCGGCCCCGGCACCGACGTGATCGCGGGCGAGGGCAAGATCCTCACCGCGGGCGGATTCGACAGTCACATCCACTTCATCTGCCCGCAGCAGATCGAGCACGCGCTGATGTCTGGCGTCACCTCGATGTTAGGGGGCGGCACCGGCCCGTCGCACGGCACCTTCGCCACCACCTGCACGCCCGGCCCGTGGCACATGGGGCGGATGATCCAGTCGTTCGACGCTTTCCCGGTCAATCTCGGCATCTCGGGCAAGGGCAACGCCTCGCGCCCGGCGGCGCTGGTCGAGATGATCAAGGGCGGCGCCTGCGCGCTGAAGCTGCACGAGGATTGGGGCACCACGCCATCGGCGATCGACACCTGTCTGTCGGTGGCCGACGATTACGACGTCCAGGTGATGCTGCATTCGGACACGCTGAACGAATCCGGTTTCGTCGAGGACACTGTGAAGGCGTTCAAGGGCCGCACCATCCATGCCTTCCACACCGAAGGCGCCGGCGGCGGCCACGCGCCCGACATCATCAAGATTGCCGGCCTGAAGAACGTGCTGCCGTCCTCGACCAACCCGACCCGGCCGTTCACCCGCAACACCATCGACGAGCATCTCGACATGCTGATGGTGTGCCATCACCTCGATCCGTCGATCGCCGAAGATCTGGCGTTTGCCGAAAGCCGGATCCGCAAGGAGACCATCGCGGCCGAGGACATCCTGCACGATCTCGGCGCGCTCTCGATGATGTCGTCGGACTCGCAGGCGATGGGCCGGCTTGGCGAGGTGATCATCCGCACCTGGCAGACCGCCGACAAGATGAAGAAGCAGCGCGGAGCGCTGCCGCAGGACAAGGGCAACGACAACGACAATTTCCGCGTCAAGCGCTACATCGCCAAATACACCATCAACCCGGCGATCGCGCATGGCGTGTCGAAGCTGATCGGTTCGGTGGAGAAGGGCAAGATGGCCGATCTGGTGCTGTGGTCGCCGGCGTTCTTCGGCGTCAAGCCGGACTGCATCATCAAGGGCGGCTCGATCGTGGCGGCGCCGATGGGCGATCCCAACGCATCGATCCCGACGCCGCAGCCGGTGCATTACCGGCCGATGTTCGCCGCCTTCGGCAAGGCGCTGACCGCCTCCTCTGTGGTGTTCACCTCGAAGGCTGCGGTCACCGGCGGCCTCGCCCGCAAGCTCGGGATCGGCAAGAAGCTCTACGCGGTGCAGAACACCCGCGGAAAGATCTCCAAGAAGAGCATGATCCACAACGACGCGACGCCCGAGATCGAGGTCGATCCGGAGACCTATGAGGTACGCGCAGACGGCGAGCTTCTGACCTGCGCGCCGGCCGAGGTGCTGCCCATGGCACAGCGCTACTTTATGTTCTAAAACCGCTCCCGGTATCCAAAGCCAGAACAGAAAACCGGGAGGAATTTCCGTGATTTACGTCGTTGCCACGCTGACCATCAAGCCCGAGACCCGCGCCGAATTCATCGCTGCGGCGACGGCCTGCATCAAGGAAACCCGCAAGGAGCCCGGCAACATCGCCTACGACTTGCACGAGAGCGTCACCGACCACAGCAAGATGGTGTTCGTCGAGCAGTGGGAGAACGCCGAGGCGCTGGTGCCGCATCGCACCGCCGAGCACATGAAGACGTTCGGCCGCGTTGCGGTGAAGTGCATGGCCGCGCCGCCGAAGATCGAGGTGATCACGCCCGAGAAGGTCGACGTTCGCTAAAGCATGATCCGGAAAAGTGTGAAGCGGTTTTTCGGAAAGATCATGCTTAAACAAAAAAGAGGCTTCGAGCGCGATCCTCGCGCTTGAAGCAAGAACAAGAACGGGAGAAACACCATGATCTATGTCATCGCCACCACGCCGATGAAGCCTGAGAACAAGGACGACTTCATCAGGGGACACAAGGCGTGCATCGCCGAGACCCACAAGGAGAAGGGTTGCCTCTCCTACGAGGGCCATGTCAGCGTCAACGATCCCAATCTGTATGTGGTCGTTGAGCGCTGGGAGACCCGCGACGACCTGACCGCGCACAGCAAGGCGCCGCACATCAAGGTGTGGCGCGAATATTCCGCCGAAATGAAGACCGGGCCGACGGTGATCGAGATCATCAGCGACGCCAAGGTTCAGAAGCTCTGAGGCAATCGATGATCCGCGCAACCAAAGTCCTGGGACAGCATCGCTGGACAGAAGCGGCAGCCGACACCGTCGTGCTCGATTTCGACGACCGGCACCGGCGGCGGATGGCAATGACCGGGACGCGCGGGCTCGAATTCCTGCTCGATCTCGAGAACGCCGTCGCGCTGCGCGGCGGCGACGCGCTGGTGCTGGAGGACGGCCGCCTCGTCGAGGTGGTCGCTGCTCCCGAGCCGCTCGCGGAAATCCGCGGCAGCGATCCGCATCATCTGATCCGGGTCGCCTGGCATCTTGGCAACCGCCATCTGCCGACGCAGATCATGCCGAAGGGCCTGCGCATTCGCAGGGATCACGTGATCGAGGCGATGGTGAAGGGGTTAGGGGCCCGTGTCATCGAGATCGAGGCGCCGTTCGATCCCGAGGGCGGCGCCTATGCCGAGCACGCCCATGCCGACGAGCCCGCGCATGGTCACACCGGGCACGATCATGCCCATAGCGACCCGCACGACCATGGTCACCACCACGGTGATGGTCACGATCACGCGCATGACCACGACCACAATCATCATGATGAGCATTGCGACCATGCCCATCATCACCACGACCACTCCCATGCTCATGACCACAAATGAGCCTGATCCCGCTGCGGTGCGCGGCGGGATGGCGGAGGACGAGGCGGCCGCGCTGTACCGGCTGATGACGTGGCTGTCGCCGTCCTTCCCGGTCGGGGCGTTCGCCTATTCCAGCGGCATCGAATGGGCGGTCGAGGCCGGCGACATCACCGATGCCGCGTCGCTGCGCGGCTGGCTCGCGGCGATGCTCACCGACGGCAGCGGCTTTTGCGACGCCGTGTTCCTCGCACAGAGCCATCGCGCGGCGTCGGAGCCCGGCCACGCCGGATTGAAGGAGATCGCCGAGCTCGCGGCCGCCTTCGTGCCGTCGCGGGAGCGACAACTCGAGACCACGACGCAGGGACGCGCCTTCATCGAGATCGCCCGCGCGGCCTGGAGTTCGTCCGGCCTCGACGCGATGATCGCGGCTTGCGACGGGCCGATCGTGTACCCGGTCGCGGTCGGCGTCGTCAGCGCTGCGCATGGCATCCGGCTGGCGCCGTCGCTGCATGCCTTCCTGCATGCCGTGCTCTCCAACTGGATTTCCGCAGGCAGCCGGTTGATCCCGCTCGGGCAGACCGACAGCCAGCGCGTGCTGGCCGGTCTCGAGCCGGTCGTTGCCGCAACGGCGGCGCGGGCCAACGCAGCTTCGCTCGACGATCTCGGCAGCGCGACCTTTCGGGCCGACCTCGCAAGCCTGCGTCATGAAGCGCAGTATACGAGGCTGTTCCGGTCATGATGCGCTACACTGCCGGGTCGTCCCTGCGAAAGCAGGGACCCATAACCACAGGCGCTTGTGGTTGTGCAGAGCTGCGGCCCCAGCGTATCGCAACAATTCAATTCGGTGGTAATGGGTCCCGGCCTTCGCCGGGACGACGATGGATGGATTGATATGGCAACTTCTCATGGTCCGTTGCGTGTCGGCGTCGGCGGTCCGGTCGGCTCCGGCAAGACCGCACTGATGGACCTGCTCTGCAAGGCGATGCGCGAGCGTTACGACATCGCTGCGATCACCAACGACATCTACACCAAATGGGATGCCGAGTTTCTGGTGCGCTCCGGCTCGCTGACGCCGGACCGCATCGCCGGCGTCGAGACCGGCGGCTGCCCGCACACCGCGATCCGCGAGGACGCCTCGATGAACCTCGCCGCGGTCGCCGACATGCGGGCGAAATTCCCCGATCTCGACCTGGTCCTGATCGAATCCGGCGGCGACAATCTGGCGGCGACCTTCTCGCCGGAATTGGCGGATCTGACGATCTACGTCATCGACGTCGCCGCCGGCGACAAGATCCCCTCCAAGGGCGGCCCCGGCATCACGCGATCCGACCTTCTGGTGATCAACAAGATCGACCTCGCGCCCCATGTCGGTGCGTCCTTGGAGAAGATGGACACCGACGCCAGGCGGATGCGCGGCGAGCGGCCCTTCGTGATGACCAATCTGAAGAAGAGCGACGGCCTCGACCGCATCATCAGCTTCATCGAGACCAAGGGTGGCCTTCGGTCGCAGGACCCGGGCAAGGCGGCCAAGGCGAGTACGAAGGCGGGCTAGTCGTTAATCATTGTGGCGGATCACTAGCACCGGCTGCCTGCCCCGTCATCCTGAGGAGCGCGCAGCGCGTCTCGAAGGATCGACGGCCACCAGCTGGGCCGTCCATCCTTCGAGGCTCGCTCCGCTCGCACCTCAGGATGACGGTGAGGCACTAGGCTGGGCGTCGGGCCGTCGCAAAAAAGCTGCCCAATCGCCGGAACAATTTCCAACTTTGACGATTAGCAACCTTTGGTGCCGCCAAAGACCGCCGGATGGCGTCGTCGTTAATGTTGCCGACCGGCTCCTGTTGCGTACCGATGATCGCTATTCCATATTCCCTTGCGGCTGGCGTTCATCGCACCCTGATCTGTCGCCGCCCCCGCAGAAGCCAGATGCCTACCGTCCCCTTTCGCCACCCCCTGATTGCCGAGTAAGCGTGTGGTTCGACTGGGCTTCATCGTTGCATTGATTGCGCTGATCGGGGTTCTGCTCTCCGGTCTTGCGGCCTATCGGGTGCACGATCAGGAGCTCGCAATCGACGGTATCGCACTGGCGCGGGCGATCGACGTCCATGCCAGCCTGGTGCAGGACCGCCTGACCGAGCGCGAGCTGCTGGCGCGGGTGGCCTCGGGACTGTTCCGGACCCCGTCGATGGTCAAGGCCAATATGCTGCAGCCGCTGCGCTCGGCGATCTACGCCTTCAAGACCGATTTCGTCGTCGCCGCCTGGATCGCGCGGCTCAAGCCGAACGAGCTGACCGCGGCCGAGGCGGAGCTGAAGGCCGCCGGCTTCACCAATCCCTCGATCCGCGATTTCGACGACCAGGCGCTCGACATCAAGGCGCTCGACAAGCCGATCAACGTGCTGATGGATGTCGAGCCGCGCAATCCGGAAACCCTGAGCATCCCGGGCCGCGCCTTCGACCGCCACTCGGTGGTCGGTCCGATGCTGGCGCGGGCAATGGAGAACGCCAAGCCCGTGGCCTCGGACCCGGTGCCGCTGCTGCGGCAGAACGGCCCGGTCGGGGTCGTGCTCGCTGCGCCGGTGTTTCAGGAGGGGGGGTCCGAGCCGGCCGGCTTCATCACCTTTTCCTATGAGCTGTCGTCGCTGATGCTGACCAACGACGATTCCTCGCTGTTTGCAGTGGCGTTGAAGGACCCGCGTGATTCCAATGACGAGTTCACCGCCAACGAGCAGGGCATCGTCACCTCGCGCGCGGTGCGCCAGGACGGTCCGGTGCCGTCGATGGTCCGCACGGTGACGTTCGGCGGCCGGGACTGGTCGCTCGACTACTACGCCAAGAGCAACGCCACGGTGCGTGCACAGCAGACCGCGACCATCGTCGCGGCGATCGGCCTCGCGCTGACTGGCATCGTCTGCGGCCTGTTCGGCTATGTCGCCTACAACAATCTGCGCCTCAGCCGCGAGATCGAGGTTAGGATCGGCTTCGAGCGCCGGCTGACTGCGGTCATCGACGAGCTCAACCATCGGGTCAAGAACATCCTCGCGGTGATCCAGTCGATCGTGACCCGCACGCTGCGGCACGGCGCCGACATCGACGTCGCGCGCGAACTGTTGATCGGGCGCATCCACGCGATGTCGAATGTCGTCACGCTGCTCAGCGAGAGCCAGTGGCAAGGCGTCAAGCTGAAGGGCCTGTTCGAATCGCGCGCGATTCCGCATGCCGACCGGATCGCGGTGAACGGTCCCGACATCACCGTCAGCGCCCGCGCCGCGCAATCGCTGTCGCTGCTGTTTTTCGAGCTCGCCTCGCACTCCGACGAAGGGCTGTCGCTGGTCGGCAAGCATCCGCACATCGTCGCCAACTGGGAGGTCGCCGGCGAGGATGCGGACTCGGTCTTCCATTTCCGCTGGGAAGAGTTCAACACCAGCCAGGCGACGCGGCGGGCCGACAGTGATTTCGGCCTGATCCTGCTCGACCGTGTCGCGCCGGAGGCGCTGGGCGGCACCGCGAAGCGCTACTTCACCGACGTCTCCTATGTCTATGAGCTCACCGCGCCGATGGACACGGTGGTTGACATGACCGAGCGCGACCGCACCGAGCAGCTCTCCGCGCCGGTCCGTCCGGCAAAGAGGTAGAGCGCCGCAGCCGCCTCAGGTTGAGTGGTTATGTTATTGCGCGGATTGATCGAAATCAGGCGCGCCGGATGAGGTTCACGTGATCTGTGTCGAAATCCGACATCCGTAATAGACCGCAACCGAGCGTTAAAACTTCGTTGAACATGCTTGGGCATATACCGAGCAGGATACCGTCTGAGGACCCCGATGAGGCTTTGGGTCAGCCTGACCTTGCTCGCGGCAGTTTTGCCTGTCGGGCTGTCGCTTGCCTTGACCCCGGCGACGGCGCCGCACGACCCTGCGACAATTCGTGCCAGCTATCGCCGGCCCGACGTCGTTCCCTTCCCGAGCAGTAATCCCTATTCGGAGGCGAAATCCGCGCTGGGGCAGATGTTGTTCTTCGATCCGCTGCTGTCGCGGTCCAAGACCCATTCCTGCGCGAGCTGCCACAAGCCGAGCCTGTCATGGGCCGACGGCCTGCCGCGCGCCATCGGTGAGGATCCGAAAGGCTTGCCGATCCGTTCGCCGACGCTGATCGATGTGGCCTTCTTCGAGCCGCTGGGATGGGACGGCAAGTTCAAGGATCTCGAATCCGTTGCGTTCGGGCCGATCCTGAGCCCGATGAACCTGAACATGACCGAGCCGGAATTGATCGCGCGTCTCGCGGCGATCCCCGGCTATGTCGACGCATTCACCCACGCGTTCGGCGACGGCGCGATCACGCGGCCGAGGATCGAGCAGTCGCTGGCGACCTTCGAGCGTTCCATCGTCGCAGGCGAAGCCCCGTTCGACCGCTGGATCAAGGGCGACCAGAGCGCGATCAGCGCAACGGCCCAGCGCGGCTTTGAGCTTTTCAACGGCAAGGGACGCTGTTCGTCCTGCCACAGCGGCCCATCCTTCTCCGACGGGTCCTTCCAGGATATCGGCACCGCCAAGGGCCACGACATCGGGCGCGGACGTTACTTTCCGACCTCGGCGAAGCTGAAATACGCGTTCAAGACCCCGACATTGCGCGATGTCGCGCGCCGTGCGCCCTACATGCACGACGGATCGGTCGCAACGCTGGAAGATGTCATCGAGCTCTACAACAAGGGCGGGATCGAACGGCCGAGCCGGTCGCCCGACATCAAGCCGTTGTCTCTGACGGCAGGCGAGAAGAAGGACCTCATCGCCTTCCTGCAATCCCTGACCGCTACGGCCCCGCCGGTGGCGGGGATCCCCAAATTGCCGCGCTGAGCACAGCAGAGGGTCTGGAACGGGCGCTCGTCAGGCGAGGTGCGGTAGCGCGGCCCCAAGCAGGCCGAGCCCGACGACCAGGAACGCGCCGGCGCAGGTCTCGAGGGTCGCCGTGCGCGACGGGGACGATTTTGTCACGTAGGCGAGGGCTGACCCCACCCCGATACTCACGACGCTCAACAGTCCGAACATTTAACCGGCCTCCCGATCCGATTTGTCCGGGTTTCACTACGACAGTTGAATTGAGCGCCCGTGCCGGAATTAGCTAAAATTCGATGGAACCGCCCAGAAAAGATGCAATGAGGGACGGGTTGGGGCCTGCCTGCCGCAATTAACCACAATGCAACCAGCGGATGTCCAGAGGCAGGCGCAAAGCGTAAAATTTGATATAAGTTAAACAAGTCCTTAAGCGTATATGTGTGTGGGCGGTTGGTTCAATGTTTAATGGGCGGGAGCGAGATGCCGCGTCGGCTGTGCGCTCCTATTTCGCCACGTGCCTTGCAGCGGTTTTGTTTTGCGTCGTAGCCGCGCGCAGTGCCGAGGCACATGTCAAATGGTTTTGCGCTTACGATGTCGCCGGTCAGCCCCGCGGACTCGAGAATGTCCTTTGCCTCGATTTTGAACTGCTGCTCGGTGTCGCTGTCTTCTGGCTGTTTGCGGGCTGCCTGATCGAGCCGACGTTGCTCGGCGATGCGACCATTCGGGTGCTGGACCGCATTACCGAGGCACTTCGGCTGCACACCGAACTGATGATGCGCGCGGTCTGCGCGTTCTTCTTCATCTCGATCTGGGCCGTGGGCGGGATCCTGCTGACCCCCGAGTTGAAGACGTCGTCACCGCTGGTCGGCGCGTTGCAGCTCGCCATCGCCGCCGGCATGCTGTCGCGGCGCACGCTGCCGCTCTCGGCCGTGGGGATGGCGATCCTGTTCGGCATCGGCGTTCGCGGTTACGGCGTCTTCCATCTCGCCGACTACCCGATTTTTCTCGGCGTTGCCGCCTATTTTGCGCTGATCGGGCTGAACAAGGACCTGTTCGGAATCCGCCCGATCGACGTGATGCGGTACGCCGCGGCGGTGACGCTGATGTGGGCCTCGATCGAAAAATGGGCCTATCCGGAATGGAGCTTTCCGCTCCTGATCGAGCATACCGGGATGACCCTCGGCTTCGACAATGAGTTCTACATGCGCGCCGCGGGCATGGTGGAGTTCACGCTCGCCTTTGCCCTGATCTGGACGCCGCTGATCCGGCGCTGCGCAGCCGCCGTGCTGACCGGGATGTTCATCAGCGCGTGCTTCGAATTCGGCAAGATCGACACCATCGGACACTCGGCGATCATCGCCGTGCTGTTTGCGATTCTCGCCGACAACAAGGTGTTGCCGCGCGATCGTCGCGCGCCGTGGCTTGCCCCGGTCGCGCTTGTCGCCGCGCTGTCGCTGACGCTGTTCGTCTACTATTTCGGCCACGCCGCGATCTTCAAGACCTCGGTCCTGTAGATCGTTGATCCCTGAGGGGACTATTTGGCGACGTGGACGGCAAGCTTCATCTTCGGATGAATGCCGCACAGCACCGTGTAGTCGCCGGGCACAGAAAAGGTGACGTCGAACTTGCTGCCCGGCTGCTGGTCGCCCGAGTCGAAACTGAACGTATCGGTGCTCAAATAAGCGTGATGAAGCAGTTCGCCGTCATCGTTAATGAATCGTAAAATCTCGCCGCGCTTGATCGAGATCTCTGCGGGCTTGAATTCGCGATCCTTCTGCGAAATGACGTAAGGCGCCGCACCCAGAGCGGCGCCGGCTAGCGCTCCCGTGACAATCGCGGCCACTAAAGGCACGCGGCTGGACCGGCCGAGGCGCAGGATGCGCAACAAGCCTGATTGCATGAGACCCCCGCTTGGAATTCCGACACCGGCTACTCTGGCGTGCAAATGATGCGTTCCGCATTACCTGTAAGGGTGATTATCGCCAGCTGATCTTAACGATTTCAGCATGAGTTGCAGTCACTACTAAAGCAATTTTGAGCAGACAGTCATTTTTCCGCAAGCGCTGCGCGTTTCTGCGTAGCTTGAACATCGAGCACTACGGCGAAACGCGGGTATGGATAGCCTATTAGGCAACCTCAAGGTCAAGAGCGGTGCAGCCTTCCGGCTCGCAACCGGCGGCCTGTCGCGTCTTGCCCTGACCACGGGCTCGATCCGCACCCAGATTCTGATTTTTTGCCTCGCGATGAGCGCCGTTGCCGTCGCGCTCGGCGGATACTCCATTCTTGGTATCCGCCATGCCGGCGATCTGGTGGCCAAGACGTTCGACGAATCCCTGATGTCGATTAATTACGCCCGCGCGGCCGGTGCGGACTTCGCCTCGATGCGGGTCGCGTCGTCGCAGCGTCTCTTGACCACAGATCCGGAAATTCACGCCAGCCTCGACAGCCAGATTGAAAAGCTCGCCAAGACGCTCTCGGAAGACTTGACGATCGCTGCCGACCGCTCGCAGTCCTCGCGGGCCGCGCAAGCCGCGGCAAAGGTTCAGGAAGCCGCCGACGCCTGGATGGCGCTGCATCGCCGGGCGATCGGATCGTCGCTCGAGGAGAATTCGGCGGCTGATCCGCATGCGCCGGGGACGACGGTCGGCGATGTCGATCGCTACTCCAAGATCGTCAGCCAGCAGGTCGAGCTCCTGGTCAACTATACCGCCGGCGACGGCTTTCTGTTCCGGCAAAAGGCGCTCTCGACGATCAAGCGGGATCTGCAGCTCAACGTCGCCGGGCTGACCGTCGCGCTGTTCCTGTCGGCGCTGTTCTCGTGGGTGTTGGCGCGCCGGATCATCGGGCCTGTCGCCATTGCATCGAGGGCCGCGCGGAGCATCGCCGGCGGCGACCTTGACGCGACCGTCCCCAAGGGCGGCACCGACGAGCTCGGCACGCTGCTGACCGCCATGGAAACCATGCGCGACAACATCAGGCGGATGGTCGATCAGGAGGTGTCGCAACGCCGCTCCGCGCAGGCGCGGCTTTCCGATGCGCTCGAAACGTCGCACGAAGGCGTCGTGCTGCTCGATGCGGATGGCCAGATCGCGCTGGCCAACTCGCGCGCCAGCGAATTCATCCGTCTCTCGCCGCAGCTTCTGCAGTCGGATCGGCTCGATGCGCCCAGCCTGGCGCCGGCCGACAGTGACTTCGATGGCTTCGCGAGCGAGGCGCAGCTTTCCGACGGGCGCTGGTTGCGTGTCAGTCGCAGCGAGACGCAGGAGGGCGGCGTCGTTCTTGTCTACAGCGACATCTCCGCGCTGAAGCAGCAGAAGGCCGAGCTGCATGAAACCAATCTGCGGCTCGACGCGGCGCTCACGCACATGTCGCAAGGGCTGTGCCTCTACAACAGCGAGGCGCGGCTGCAGGTCGCCAACCGCAGGTTCTGCGAGATCTTCGACATTTCGCCGGAGCTCGTCGTTCCCGGAATGACCATGGAGGACGTGCTCGGCCTCAGCGTCGCCGCCGACAATCACGGTGACCAGACCGTCGCCGACCTGCTGGCGGAACGCGAGCGATCGATGGCCCAGCACGAGGGCAACTATCTGCAGCATCTCAGCGATGGACGGATCATTGCCATCGCGCAACGGCCGACATCCGACGGCGGCTGGCTCGTCACCTGCGAGGATGTCACCGAACAGCAGCGGGCCGAGTCGCAGATCGCGTTCATGGCCCGGCACGATGCCCTGACCAGGCTGCCGAACCGGACGCTGCTGGCGGAACGGATCGAGCTGGCGGTCGCTCAGGTCGGCCGCGGATCCGGCTTCGCGGTATTCTGCCTCGATCTCGATAATTTCAAGCAGGTCAACGATACGCTCGGGCATCCGGTCGGCGACGAACTGCTGTGTGCGGTCGCCGACCGCCTCAATGCCTGCGTCCGCGAGGTCGACACCGTCGCGCGTTTGGGCGGCGACGAGTTCGCGGTCATTCAGTGTGGCGTCCAGGCCGGAGAGGAGGCCGAGCGCCTCGCTCGCCGCATCGTGGAATGCGTCGGTGCTCCGTACGAGCTGAACGGGCATCGCGTCGTGGTCGGATGCAGCGTCGGCATCTCGATGTCGCCGGTCGACGGCAGCACCGGAGAGAAGCTCCTGAAGAACGCCGACGTCGCCTTGTACCGCGCCAAGATGGAAGGCCGGGGTACCTGGCGCTTCTTCGAGCCCGCGATGGACGCCAGCCTGCAGCGGCGCCGGGCGATCGAGCTCGATCTCCGCGAGGCGATGGCCAAGGACGAGTTCTCGTTGTACTACCAGCCGCTTTACGATCTCCATCTCGACCGTATCTGCGGCTTCGAGGCGTTGCTGCGCTGGCATCACCCGAAGCGGGGAATGGTGGCGCCGGACCAGTTCATCCCGATCGCCGAAGAGATCGGCCTGATCGGCCCGTTGGGAGAATGGGTGCTCAATCGCGCCTGCGAGCAGGCCGTCACCTGGCCCAGCGAGATGAAGCTCGCGGTCAACGTCTCCGCGGTCCAGTTTCGCGACCCCGACTTCATCGACGTCGCCGTCAACGCGCTCACGGCGTCGAAATTGTCACCGCGCCGGCTGGAGCTCGAAATCACCGAATCCGTCTTCCTCGCGAACAGCAGCGAGACGCTTGCAACGCTGCACAAGCTGAAGGCGCTGGGACTGCGCATCGCCCTGGACGATTTCGGCACTGGTTATTCGTCGCTGAGCTATCTGCGCAGTTTTCCGTTCGACAAGCTCAAGATCGACAAATCCTTCGTGCGCGACGCGACCGCGACGCATGGATCGAAATCGATCGTGCGCGCCGTCATCAGTCTTGGCAGGAGCCTCGGCATGACCACGATCGCCGAAGGCATCGAGACCGTCGAGCAGCTGGACCACATGCGGGCCGAGGGCTGCAACGAGGCCCAGGGCTTCCTGTTCAGTCATCCGGTCCCGGTGACCGAGATCGCGGGCAAGATCCTCGAATTGAGAAACGGCTTCAAGCCGACTGCCGTCAAGCAGGCGATGGCGGGCTGATGGCGCGACCGTCGCGCAACGCGGCAGACAACGCTCTAACCTGACGACGGTCGATCGAGACGGGCGACGGTGTGCTCGATCCGCCGTGCGCGCGTCTCCGGCTTCTTGGCTTCGGTGATCGCCTCGACGTATTCTCGCTGGTGCGAGTAGCTGAGCTGATCCCAGCGGGCTCGCGCAGCGGGGGTGAGCGCCTCGTCCAGGTCGGGCGGGATGTCGACAATGCGTTTCTCGGCATCGAGTTCGAGCGTGACCCGCAATGTCTCGCCGCCCGTTAGGCCCGCCGCCTCGCGGTTGCTCTTTCGCAAGGGAATGCAGACCTGCCCGCCCATCGAGGCGATCGTGCTTCGATAGGTGTAGCCGTTCAGCGTGACGAGAACCGGAGCGCGAACCTTCCCGAAAACGACCTTCGGATCGAACGTCACCGGTATGAAGCAGGCGCTGCCCTCCAGGACGATGGTGGCTTCAAACGTCTTCCTGGTCATGCTGCGCGATACCATTGTGGACCATCGCCGAATGAAAAAGGCGGCCCGATCGGGCCGCCCTTCCATTCTAGCATCGCGCTTGTCTAGCCGCCATTGCCGCCGATCACGGCGCGCACCGTGTTGTCGGGGCCGAAATCCTCGGCGCTGTCGACATAGAGCAACGCGGAGAGCTTCGATCGCGCGCGGTTGACGCGGCTCTTGATGGTGCCGACCGCGCAGCCGCAGATCGCCGCGGCATCCTCGTAGGAGAAGCCGGAGGCGCCAACCAGGATCAACGCCTCGCGCTGGTCCTGCGGCAGCTTTTCGAGCGCCGCGCGGAATTCCTCGAACTCCAGATGCGCTGTCTGCGACGGCTGGCTCTTCAGCGTCTTGGCATAATTGCCCTCGGCATCCTCCACCTCGCGCCGCCGCTTCCGGTAGTCGGAGCGAAACAGGTTGCGCAGGATGGTGAACAACCACGCGGGCAGGTTCGAGCCGGGCTGGAACGAGTCGATATTGGCGATCGCGCGCAGCAGGGTCTCCTGCACCAGATCGTCGGCACGGTCACCATTACCGGACAGCGAGATCGCGAACGCGCGCAGGCTCGGGACCGACGCCAGGATGTCGTCGCGAAGTTCATTCGTGAGAGGCATTAGTCCCCTCCATTGTTCTTGTCAGTATCGCCCCCGGCCACAGCCGCCGCGGCAGCCTCGGGTCCGTCGAGTTTGCGGATCAGCTCCGCAAAGCGGTCGGGCACCCCCTGCCGCACCACGTCGTCGTACATGGCGCGAAGCTGGTGGCCGATTCTCGATTGAATCTCGGCGTTGAGACCGCCCTGCTTCTTTACTTCCTTCATGATGTGATCCACGCTTCCCCGGGAGTGAAGTCTCTGATTTTCAAGTCGATTCCTCGAAAAAAGAGGCTGGCCGCGTTGCCTCGTCGGTCAGGAGCTAATGCAAAGTTGCGCAGAAAGTTCCGGAAGGCTGGAACTATTTCGTGGAACTTTTTTGGCGCTCGCGCGTAGTCGGGCATGCAGGGGAACCTGGGGCGCCCCAAAATGGTACGCCGCCCCAGGGTACGGGTTTCAGGCCGGTTGGCCTCACGAACAAGGATGGAGTGGGAATGTCCCGATCACAGATCGTTGCCGAACACCTTCCGCTGCTGCGCCGTTATGCGCGCGCACTGACCGGAAACCAGGCGTCCGGGGACGCCTATGTCGGGGCCATGCTCGAGGCCCTGTTGCAGGACGGATCATTGCTGGACCAGAGCCACGGTCCGCGCGCCGGCCTGTTTCGGCTGTTCACCCAGATCTGGAATTCGGTGTCGGTGAACAACAACGACAATGCCGAGGTGGCGACGCTCTCGTTGCCGCCGGAGCGCCGGCTCTCCAACATCACGCCGCTGCCTCGGCAGGCCTTCCTGCTGCTGTCGCTGGAAGGCTTCTCGGAGGAGGAGGTCGGCTACATTCTCGGCACCGACATTGCCGAGACCCGCAAGCTGACCGATGCCGCCGGCCGCGAGATGGCCGCCGAGATCGCCACCGATGTCCTGATCATCGAGGACGAGACCTTCATCGCCATGGACCTCGAGAGCCTGGTGAAGAATCTCGGCCACAACGTCATCGGCGTTGCGCGCACCCATTCCGATGCGGTGGCGCTCGCCAAGAACAAGAAGCCCGGCCTGATCCTCGCCGACATCCAGCTCGCCGACGGCTCGTCCGGCCTCGATGCGGTCAACGAGCTGCTGCGCACCTTCGAGGTGCCGGTGGTGTTCATCACGGCCTATCCCGAGCGTTTCCTGACCGGCGAGCGGCCGGAGCCGGCGTTCCTGATCTCGAAGCCGTTCCAGCCCGCAATGGTGTCGGCGGTGGCGAGCCAGGCGCTGTTCTTCCAGCGCAACTCGCGCAACCGCACGCCGCGCGCGGCGTCGGCATGAGCTAAGTTTACGCAAGAGGGCAAAGTGCAAGCCGGCGTATCGAAAGGTACGCCGGCTTTTTCTTGAGCAAGGCTGCGTCGCGCGTCGAAACTATTTGCGGGTGACGTGCACCGGCATCGTGCTGAGCGCGCGCAGGCCCGAGCTGTCGCGGAAGGCTGTGGGACCCGCAATGTCGAACTGCTTCACGCGGCTGGCGAGCGCTGCGATCACGGCCTCCGCCTCCAGCCGCGCCACCATCTGCCCGACGCAGCCGTGGATGCCGACGCCGAAGCCCATGTGTCCGGACAGCCGCCGCCTGATGTCGAACTGGTCGGGATGCTCCCAGCGCGTCGCGTCGCGGTTGGCGGAGGCGAGCAGCAGCAGCACCTTCTCGTGCTTGCCGATCCCAACGCCCGCGATCTCGGTGTCATGCGGCGTGGTGCGGAACACGAACGGCGCCGGTGAATCGAAGCGCAGCGTCTCGTCGAACGCCGCGCGCGACAGCGCCGGGTCGGCAGCGAGCAATGCCCATTGCTCCGGATGGCGCGCGAGCGTGTACAGCGCCATGCCGATCGCGCTGATCGTGGTGTCGAGCCCGGCCGAGAGCAGCGAGCGCACCAGCAGCGGAGCTTCCTCGGCGCTGATCTCGCCGGCGTCGGCCGCCTCGTAGACCTGCGCGCCAAAGCTGCCCGGCCGCAGCGCCTCGCGCTGGCAGCGCGCCGCAACCCAGGGCAGCACGCGCGGCGCCTCTTTCATCAGGTCGCGGAAATAGTCGTTCTCGGGCCCGAAGCCGGCGAACACCATCGCGCCATAGGTCAGGAAGTTCTCGCGGCCCTCCTGGTCGATGCCGAGCGCGTCCGGAAACACGCTGACCGGAAACACCTCGGCGATGTCCTTGATCGCATCGAACGAGCCGCGCTCGACCAGCCCGTCGATCAGCCGTGTTGCCGTGGCCTTGAAATCATCGGCGAGCCGCCGCATCGCGCCGGGCGAGAGGATCCGCGCCAGCACCGCGCGGGTCCGCGTATGCAGCGGCGGATCGGCTTCTAGCACGATGCTCGGCGGCCGCCACGGCGTTTCCTTGAAGTGGTTCGCAAGTCCGGCGCCGCCGGCGTTGCTGAAATTGACATGGTCTCCGAAGATCGTCTTGACCTCGGCAAAGCGCGGCACCGCCCAGATGTCATATCTGGTCAGGCGAACGACAGGCGCCGCGGCACGCAGCGCCGCGTAGGTGCCGTAGGGATCGGCCCGGGTCGCCGGGCTGAACGGATCGAAATCGCTGCGGACAATTTCGCCGGCGAGGGGGCTCGCAAGGGCGCTCATTGCATCCTCCCGTTTCTTGATCGGTTAATTGACCATAGTCAATTAAATCGGCTATGGCAAGGGGAGCCTCGTTTCGATTCCATCGGAGCGGAAAAGGCTCTAGAGCGTTTTCGAGCGAAGTGGGTACCGGTTCGCGTGAAGAAAACGCGTCAAAACGAGAAGCTAGAGCTTCGGTTCTGATTCAATCAGAACCGAAAGTGCTCTAGGAGACGGCGATGTCGATCGAGGAGCGATCCAGCAAGGGTGCGCGGCGCTTTCAGCGCAGGGCGCGTCAGGAGGCCGACAAGGAGGCGCTGAAGGCGTTGATCCTCGAGACCGCGCGCAAGGAGTTCGCCGCCGGTACGCTCGAGACCGTCTCGATCCAGAAGATCGCCGATGCGATCGGCTATTCGAAGGGCACCGTCCTCAAATATTATCCGACCAAGCTGCTGCTGCTGCTAGCGGTGAAGCAGCAGAATCTCGAGGCGGTTGCCGAACAGCTCGAACGGGTCCGTGCGCAGACTGCCGACAGTGATCTGCGGCTGCGGCGGGTGATGGAAACCTATCTCGACTATTGGGCCGACAATCCCGATCATTTCCGTTCGCTGTTCTCGATGTCCGGCACGGTCGAGGACCGGCGGTTTCCCGACGGCGTCTATTTCGGCGAGACCGAGATCGCGCGCCGCAGCTACGAGCTGTTCGTGGTCTCGGTGCGGGAATATCTCGCGGCGCACGGCGCCGAGCCGGCGTCCGGCCTGCCGCCGCGGCTCGCAACTGCGCTGCTTGCGGCCGTGCACGGCGTGATCGCGCTCGCGCTCGGCACGCCGACCATGAAACTGCCCGACATGCGCGGCACCGGCCGTCTGCTGATCGCAAGCCTGATCGATGCCTGGACCAGCAAGCTTGCCGCCGCGCGGAAAAGCCAGGGCTGGCCGCGGGTCTCGATCGGCACCTTTGCCTGACGGAATGGTATCCGAAGCTACACGCCGATGCGGCATGCGCGCTGCGATGTGGAATCGCGCGCCTCCGCCTGCTAAGCGCGGCCGATGGATACGACGCAACGCGACCGAACGATCGGTTTTCTCTGCCTGGTGGTGACGGCGTTCGGCTGGGCCCTGAACTGGCCGCTGATGAAGCTGTTGCTGCAGCAATGGCCGCCGCTGTTCGCCCGCGGGCTGGCCGGCACCTGCGCGGCGGCGATCCTGGGCACGCTGGCGCTGGCCCGGGGCCAGTCGCTCGCCGTGCCGCGCGAGGCGCTCCCGCGGCTGTTGTTCGCCTCCTTCACCAACGTCTTCGCCTGGATGGGCTTTGGCACCATCGCGATGAAATTCGTTACGGTCGGTGAGGGCGCGCTCCTCGCCTACACCATGCCGATCTGGGCGATGCTGTTCGCCTGGCCGGTGCTGCACAGCCGCCCGACGCTGCGGGACCTGGCGGCGCTGGTGCTCGGCGTCGCCGGTGTCGCGCTCCTGCTCGGCGGAGGCGGCTTTGCGTTCAGCGCCGACAAGCTCACCGGCATCGCGCTTGCGCTCGCCTGCGCCATCCTGTTCGCGCTCGGCAACGTGCTGAATCGCAAGCCGCTGCCGATGCCGCCGCTTGCGGTGGTCGCCTGGCAGGTCGGCATCGGCTGTCTGGTGATGCTGCTGCTCGGCGTTCTGTTCGAGCACCCGAACTATGCCGCGATCACGCCGTTCGGCCTCGGCTGCTTTGCCTATATGACGCTGATGCCGATGGGCATCTGCTATCTCACCTGGTTCGAGACGCTGCGCCGCCTGCCGCCGACATCGGCGTCGACCGGCATGCTGCTGGTGCCGGTCGTCGGTGTGATTTCGGCCGCGATCATCCTCGGCGAGCCGCTGGGCCTGCGTGAGATCGGCGCGATGGTGCTGACGCTAGGCGGCGTGACGCTGGCGCTGCAGCGGGCGTGAGGAGGCGGCCGAGGGAACCGACGTTCACGCGACGCGTTCTCCTGAAAAGGGAGCTTGGCCATGCGCAAGGCGATCGCGCGGCTTGATGCGGAGCAGAAGGCGCAGCTGCTTTATCTCGCAGATCTCGGAACGGCGATGTTCACCTCGGCGCTTGTGGTCTGCACGCTGAAAGCGGTCGTGGACCTCTTCGTCGCCGGCTGAACCGTCGCATCAGCGCCAACGCGCCGCTACTTCTCTTGCGGCGCGTCGCCCTGGGTGTGCCCATCCGGCCCCCGGTCAAACACCCCATACTCGCTCGACTTGACCCCGGCCCCTCCATCGACGCCGTTGCCGGCCAGACCGAGCCTGAGCAGCTCGCGCACCGCCGCGGCACGGGTCGGCATGCGGTGCTTGAAGCGGAAATCGTCGAGAGCCGATAATTCTTCGGGGGAAAGCATCACTTGAAGACGTTCAGCGCGAAGCTCATTCATCGCAAATCGCCCAGAATTAGTTAGTTGAGTAATTTGCTAAACGAACCAATTCGCGGTGGGTTCCGCAGCTTGAGATAAAAACGTCGATTGAGTAAGTTAATCAAACAAAATCAATGGCTTACAAGAAAGACTAAGGGAACGATCCGGCTGCCTCTCCGTTGTCTGGCGGGAGTGACGCCATGACCAATCACGTCAAGCTGCCCCGCAAGCTATCCGAGGAGCCGGAAGCGCCGGAACCGCGGCGTCCGAGCCACGCACGGGTGATCGATCAACTGGACCGCTGGGCCAATAGTCCCGGTCTGCAACCGCCAAGGGTGAGTGATGCAGAAGACGATTCGGAAGCGGAAGCGATCTGAGCCCCACACCTTCGAGCAGCGCCTCGAAGAACACCGGGTGCGGCTCGAGCGCCAGCTCGCGGAATTGCCGCGCGGCGCCAAGCGCGAACAGATCGCCGCGCGGATCGATCAGCTGCGGACCGCCGTCGAGCTGAACACGATGCTGTCGATGAATGAGTGAGAACAGCCCCGGCGCGGCGGGATGGACCATTGGCTCCCGCCGCGTCGGACGGAGCCGCTCAGCAACCGCGGCAGACTGAATTCAGCTTTGCTTTGAGGCCAGGGTCGTCCCACGGCATGACAGCATTGAAAGTGATCGGCAGAACCAATTGGAAGTCTTGGCCATTCGTGTCGACAGGGGGCGGTGGGTAGGGCTCAGCCCGCCTAACGATCGCCAACGCTTCGGTATCGAGCGCCGGGACGCGGCCATTCTCCACAAGCCAGCTCGTCACCAGCTTGCCGCTGCGATCAAGCGAGATGCCGACTTTGACGGTGTAGGCATCGTCCGGTATCCGAATTGATTGGCGCTTGGTGTCCGACATCCGTGCCAATCGGCGTTTGGCGTCCTCAATAGCGCCAGTCAAGCGAGCGTAGACCTGCCTTTTCCAGCTTTCGGGGAAGTCGCCCTCGACGAAGGAAGGGCGCATAGCTCCAAAATGGAATGGGACGGTCAGGGTGGCCGAATCGTCCGGCACCTCCGCAGGCATCGCGGCAAAGGGCTGAGCGCGTTCAACGATAGCCAATGCCTCTGCATCGATCGCCGGGATACCGCTGGCCTCGACGAGCCAGCTCGCCATGAGATGACCTGCGCGATCGACCCTGAAGGCAACTTTGGCGGTGCCTTCCTGGCCGGGCGTCAACGCTGCTGGGTAGCGCCGAGCCTGCGTAAGACGAATGCTGATATCCCGCTTCCATGCCTCGGCCGAAGCGGAGGGCCGCGTCTCAGCGCCGTATTCCTCTGCGATTGTGGGAATTGTGGCAACCACGAGCAAGGCAATGCAAACAGCGACGCGTCGTAACATCCAGGTGCTGATCCAACTTCATAATCTACAAGAAGCACTCTATTCGCGCTTTGGTTGATTGCAAGGCGCGCGGCTCGCTACGCGGTGGAGATCCGTCAACGTCTGTCCGAAAACGGCTTGCCCGTATCTGCCACGCAGCGGGGCGAGCTATGGCCGGCCGCGGCCTACATTGCGGCCTCCGTTGCGCTCTCGATCCTCGCGCTGTTCGCCGGCCTGCTGCTGGTGCGGGCGTTCGCGGCTTGATCGCTTGAACGGCGGCCGGCGTGCGGGTTCGTCGTCCGGCCCGCGTGGGCGCCGTTCCAAAAAAGTGAAGGACCGGAGGTATCCTCTGCCGCCGGAATCCTTGGCGTGCCCGGGGCCAGCCGGTAGGATGGAACCCGGATCGCGGTCAGGGACCAAGGGAAAGACTGGGGAATGAAGCATGTCGACGTCGCGGTGATTGCTGCCACGCTGTGGCTGCTGGCGTCGATGGTGCTGGACATCCTGACGCCGAAGTCGATCACCGCGCTGATGATCGCCGCCGCGCTCGCGCCGCCGTTCCTGATCGGGATCGGCATCCATTTCGCACGCGAATATTTCAAGGCGAAGCGGCGCAGCTACCCGCCACCGCAATGGGACGAACGCTTCAGGAACTAAGCGGGGCAGGGCTGCGAGACGGCTGCATCGGCCGCATTGAACTGCGCACATGGCTTGCTAAGCTTGCGCCATGACCGAGCATCTCCCCGATACGATCAGCCGCCTCTACACCGACCCTGGCGAATATGTCGACAGCGACCATCCCGCCGTCGAGGCGTTCGCCCGCGCCGCCGTCCCGGCCGACGCCGGCGCCCGCGACATCGCGAGCCGGCTCTACACCGCGGTGCGCGACGGCATCCGCTACAACCCCTATGTCAGCATGCGCTCGGCGGAGAGCTACCGGGCCTCCAGCGTGCTCGCCGCCGGCAATGGCTACTGCGTCGGCAAGGCAGCGCTCTATGCCGCCGCCTGCCGGGTCCACGGCATCCCGGCCCGGGTCGGCTTCGCCGACGTCCGCAACCATCTCACCACCGAGAAGCTGCGCCAGAGCATGGGCTCGGACCTGTTCACCTGGCACGGCTTCACCGAAGTGTTCGTCGACGGCGCCTGGCGCAAGGCGACCCCGACCTTCAACGACACGCTGTGCGCCAAGCTCGGCGTCAAGCCGCTCGATTTCGACGGCCATTCGGATGCGCTGCTGCACCCGTTCGACGGCGCGGGGCGCGCCTACATGCAATACGTCAACGACCACGGCACCTATCACGACGTCCCGGCCAAATTCCTGATGCGCGAGATGGCGCGCGAATACGCCAACATGCAGGGCGAGGACATGTCCGGCCGCGACATGGAGCGCGAGGCGGCGGAGCAATAGCGCGGGCGTGCCGCGGAACGTGGCGCGCTGACGGAAGCCGTCCTGGGTGAACGTGCGCCGGCTGAGGGGGCGGTGTCATGGATGCGGAGCTGCCGAAAGGTGAGGTCGGCCGCCCGGCCCCGGGCTGGGAGGACGCGGTCGCGCTGACGGGGTTCATCCTGGTCGCGGTCGGGCAGGCCTCCAACCAGGTGCTGGCGCGCGGCCTGGCCGGCTCGGTGCCGCCGTTCTCGCTGGCCTTCTTCCGCTGGAGCATTATCGCCATCGGCCTCGCGCCGTTTGCGATCGCGGCCGTGAGGGATGGCAAGATCCCGCTGGCGCAGAATTTCTGGCCGATCCTCGCCGCGGGCTTCCTCGGCATGTTCCTGTGCGGCGGCCCGGTCTACATCGCCGGCATCACCACCACCGCGATCCATATCGCGCTGATCTTCGCGCTGTCGCCGATCATGGTGCTGTTGATTTCAGCCGCGCTCGGCATCGAGCATATCGGTCCGCTGCAATGGCTGGGCACGGCGCTGGCGCTCGCCGGTGCGCTTTTGATCGTCTCGGGCGGGCATCTGGAAACGCTGACGCGATCGAGCGCGGCCTGGGGCGATCTCCTGGTGGTGTGCGCGATGCTCGGCTGGTCCGGCTATACGCTGGTGCAATCGCGCGTCGCGCCGCGCGCCTCGCTGCTGGCGCGGGTCAGCCTGTTCTCGGCGGCCGGCGCGCTGTGCTCGCTGCCGCCGGCGCTCCAGGAAATGTGGACGACGCCGTCTGCGGTCTTCAACGCCCGGGCGTTCGAGGCCTATGTCTTCGCCGGCCTCGCGCCTGGCCTCGCCGCCTATGCCGGCTTCGCCTGGCTCGGCGCACGGTTCGGCTCGGTACGGACGTCGCTCGTGCTCTATGTCGCGCCGATCGCGAGCGCGCTGCTGTCCTGGATCATCCTTGGCGAGCCGCCGAAGCTGATCCACCTGGTTGGCGGCTTGCTGATCCTCGGCGGCGTCTGGGCGAGCCTGCGCAAATAGATCCAGCTCCTTCCGGGGGTGCAACCTTTTCCAGCCTCGTGCGTTGAATCCAGCGTTGATTCAAGAGCTTAGTTGGAGGTCGCATGAATCTTACTCCCCAGCAGCGCAAGGTTCGTAACGAGCAGCGTCAGCAAGACGCATCGCAGGCGATGAAGGAGCACCTCGCCCACGAGAAGGCGTTCTACAACAACTTCCACCGCCTCAAGGCCGAGCGGCAGGCGCGTGAAGCCGCGGAATCACGGAAGCCATCCGCTGCAAAGCAAGCGCAGTGAGCCACATCCATCGTCCGGATTGCAGCGATCTGACCGACCGAGAAGGAGCCGAAGCGAGGGGGCGAGCGCAAGCGCGTTCGCCCGAATGACGCGATGAAATCTCCAGGCTTATGGAGGACGTCAGATGTATTTTGCCGTTCAGAAAACGGTCACTTGCAAATGCGGCGAGCCCTTGAGCGAATTGATGCTCGTCGACGACCAGACGACTGGAATCAAGTTTCATGTCGGTCGTTGCCTGTCCTGCCGTGAAGTGACGGTCGTTCGATCCCAGGACATGCCATCAAACGACAATGCCTGAAGCAGACGGTCCTCTCGCTCGGCGGAAGGGCCGCTCCTTCAGCGCCGGGCTTCAATTACGACGGCTGAGTGACAGGCCCACTGACGCATCGTTTGCGGCAACCTCGAAAACAACCGCCGAAAAAAGAGCAGGGCGCGACCGGCATCACCACGGTCGCGCCCTACGTCGCCGGTCAATGGGGCAGGGGGAATAACCGGCTCTTCCAATGACTCGCAGACCCCCGGACTCGTTCCGCGGGAATCAAAATTTTTTCGTACACGGTTAAGTGATGGCCGGACGCGAGAACCCCACAGGTTTCGCTCGCGTTGTGTCCGTGATCGCCAACGGGAATTTCCATGGGGCGAGGGACATCACCATGTCAAAGATTCAAAAGGGAATTTTCGCTGCGTTGGCGGCGGGACTGACGCTTGGCGCGGTCCAGCTGGCGTCCGGCCACGATCTCATTGGCGGACAGCAGGTCACCACCCAATTGGCACCGGAGAGCGCGGTCAATCGCGCCGCCAAGACCGACCGTGCCGCGGTTCCGATCACCGGCCTGCCAAGCCGGACGGTTGCGCTGAAGGTTGATCGGCTTCCCGATACGTCGGTCCTGGTCCGCGTTCCCGTGGCGCGGGAAGAGGCCCGCAATCACCCCGCAGCGCCCGCCCGGGCGCGGCCCGGCGACACCCGCAAGGTGGCCTGCGAGCCCGTGGTCAGCGTCCTGACCGAAGTGGCCAAGCTGCTGCAGCCCGGCCGCTGCGTGACCTGAGCACCCCTTGAACGGTGTCATCGCCCGGCTTGACCGGGCGATCCAGTATTCCAGAGACAGTCATTGTTGAGCCGATGGGCCGCGGCGCACTGGATCGCCCGGTCCCGTCTCCGCCAAGGCTTCGACGAGGCCATGGATCCCTGGCGCGCCGAAGCTTTAGCGAAGGCGGCAAGCCGGGCGATGACAGCAGTGCTTGTTGGTGACTATTCCTCTTCGTCCGGCTCGCTGCTGCCGGCGGCGCTGCGGCTTGCCATCAGGCCGAGCGCGAGGCCGCCGACCGCTAGGATCGGGATCAGCCGCTTCACGCCGATGGCGCGCACGATCTGCAGGCCGGTGGCGATCAGTGCGGGGTCGGCGAACATTGTCGCCGCGGCCGATTTCGCGGCCTTGGCCGCTTTCTCCGCGCGGCGGCGCATCTCTCGCTTGCGCGCCATGTAAACGGCAATGGCGATCAGCGTGACGACCAGGAACACCGCGGCGCCGGACAGGCACGCCTCCACCGGACCATAGTGCTGCAGCACATAGACGAAGGCGGCCGCGCACAGGAAGGCGATGGTGATGAACAGCGCGATCGCGGCGGCGGCCGCGAGCGAGGTCAGCCGCAGCGCGCTGCCGGTGGATTGCTTGACGTCATCGATCAGCCGCTGAAGCATTGCCAAGCCTTGTCCTGAGTCTTGCCTTGAAGAGCGCATCGACAAACGAGGCGGCGGCGCGCCAGCGCTGCCATCGCGTCCAGAGCGGTGGTTTGCGCATGACCTAGCGGCGCCAGGTGAGGCCGATCAGAAAGCCGAGGCCGAGTGCAAGGCCGACGGTCGCCAGCGGCCGCTGCGTGATCACCTCTTCCAGCGATTCCTCGATCGAGGATGCCGCATCCTGTGCCGCGCCCATCATCGCGCTGCCGCGCTCCGACATGTCGTCGAGCGTCGATTCGGCGTTGGCGCGCGCATCCTTGTAGCGGCGGCGGGCCTGCTTGCCTGCGTTGTTGGCAAACGAGTTGAGCGCGTCGGTGATCTGTTCGGTGAGGGCTGCGATATCGTTCTTCACGGCGGTGACATCCTTTTCGAGGCGTTCGTAGGTCGCGTTATCCGTCATGGTCCTGATCCCAAATGCGCTGTCCGTGCTCGACATCGAAAGCTCCCGGAGCACGTGCGTGTCCGGAGAAAAACGCTTCGCACCATGCAAAGGTTCCCGATGCGAAACCGAGGTTAGTCCTCAGGCAGCTGCGGCGAATTGACCGGCATCAAATGGTCTTTCACGATCAACGCCACGATCAGCAGCGGTGACGACAGGAAGGCGCCCATCGGGCCCCACAGCCAGGTCCAGAATGCGAGCGCGAGAAAGACTGCGAGCGCATTCAGCGACAGCCTGCGGCCGACGATCGTCGGTGTCACGAAATGCCCTTCCATGAAGGTCACGACGGCAAAACACGCCGGCGCGATCAGCCCCGCGCCGATGGTCGGCGAGGAGACGATGCCGACCGCGACCAGCACCACGAACATCGCGACCGGGCCGATGATCGGTATGAAATTCAGTGTCGCGGCGAGCGCGCCGAGCCCGGCCGCGTTGGGCGTGCCCGCCGCCGCGCAGATCGCACCGGTGACGATGCCGACGCCGGCATTGATCATGGTCACCGTCAGCAGATAATTGCCGAGGTGCGTTTCGAGCTCGTTGAGGATTCGCAGCGTGCGCAATCGTGCCGCGCGGTCGTTGAAGGTCATCACCAGCCCGCGTCGCAGATCCTTCCAGCTCGCGATGAACAGGATCAGGGTGGCGATGAACAGCAGGAATTCGGCGAAGGTCGGCGACACGAATTCCAGCGTCGGCTGCACCCATTCGAATTTCGGCAGCTGGAGGTTGGCGAGCGTATCGGGGGCGCCGACCATGCTCTGCAGCTCCTGCCACAGCGCGAGCGGCCGGTCGAACACATGCAGCTTCTCTTTCAGGATCGCGCCGAGCTCGGGCAGCCGCGAGCTCCATTCCATCACAGGCGAGGCGATCAGTCCGACCATGAAGCTGACGGCGGTGCCGACTGCGATCACGATTAGCACCGCGCCGAGCGCGCGCGGGATCCGGTAGCGCTCGAGCAGGCTCGCCGCCGGCGACAGCATGGTGCCGACGATGAAAGCCATGGTGATCGGAAGGAAGACCGCGCGCGCCAGATACAGCACCGCCACCACGGCGATCACCAGCAGCGCGACCAGCGCGAAGGCGACGACCTCGGCGCGGCTGATCAACGGTGGCGTTTCGGTTTTGCTGTCGGGGAGGGGCGTGCCTTCGGGCGCGTTGCCAAGCATACGTTCACCCGGAAAGGCGCGCACCAGACTCCTCCCGAATGGGGACAAATGAATTTCGCGTCAAATTGCGCACGACAACGGCGTCGCCCCGGCAAAGGTTCCATCGCGCGCTCGTGAGAGATGGCGGGTTGACAATCGCGACTTCGCGACGATTCGCGGCGGAACTGTCTGACGGTCACGCGCGTTGGTTGGTCATCGCATCACCATGATGCGCATCCCGTCCAGGGGCAGCACATGACACAGCAGTCTCTTTCCAGCCGCCGGCTTGCGTCGCGCGCCGCGCGCACCCTTGTCCGCACCTTTGCTTTCGCCAGCGTCCTGCTCGCGACGCCATTCATTGTCGCCAATTCGGCGAGCGCTCAAGGGCGCTCCTCCGCGCTCGGCTATGCGTCGACGCAGCCGGGCGGATTCCCCTCCGACGAGGTGATGAACGATCCCTCGACCGAGGACGGCGCGCTGCCGGAGCGGCTGCGCCGCACCACCGTCGCGCTCAACACGTCAGAGGCGCCCGGCACCGTCATCATCGATACCGGCAACACCGCGCTGTACTACGTGCTCGGCGGCGGCCGGGCGATCCGCTACGGCGTCGGCGTCGGCCGTGAGGGCTTCACCTGGGCGGGCACCCAGACCATCAGCCGCAAAGCCGAGTGGCCGGACTGGCATCCGCCGGCCGAGATGATCAAGCGCCAGCCTTATCTGCCGCGCTTCATGGCCGGCGGCCCGGGCAACCCGCTCGGTGCACGCGCGATGTATCTCGGCTCCAGCGAGTACCGCATCCACGGCACCAACGATCCGTCGACGATCGGCAAGTTCGTGTCGTCGGGCTGCATCCGCCTGACCAACGAAGACGTCTCCGACCTGTTCAGCCGGGTCGATGTCGGGACCAAGGTGGTGGTGCTGCCGAAGAACGGGCCGCATCTCGCCGCACGCGAGCTCGGCCCGACCACGACGCAGATCTCGGTCCGGCCGGCGCCGATGCAGCCGCGCCCCGCGGTGATGACGCTGCCTTCCGGCCGTCAGGCGTTGAACATCCCGGCGACTTCCTCGTTGTACTAGAGCGTTTTCGAGCGAAGTGGATACCAGTTCGCGTGAAGAAAACGCGTCAGAACAAGAATTTAGAGCCGCGTTCCGATTCAATCGGAACGGGGCTCTCGGGATCGGCGTTGGACTGAGGGTTGGTGATGGTGAAGCGGCACGTGAGGCGGTTGGCGTTCGGGACGGCGGCAGTGCTTGGCCTGTTGCTTGCGCCCGCTGCGCAAGCCCAGGATTTCTTCTCGCAACTGTTCGGCGGCTTCATGCAGGGCCGTCCGCCGGTGATCCGGATGCCGTTCGATGACGGGCCGGCGCCTGCGCCGCGGGCCGAGCGGCGCGCGCGCTATGACGGCGGCCAGGCCTATTGCGTGCGTACCTGCGATGGCCGCTATTTCCCGCTGGCGGCGACCGGCAACCAGAGCAAGGCGGAGAGCTGCAACAGCTTCTGCCCGGCGAGCGCGACCGAAGTGGTCTATGGCGGCAATATCGACAACGCCGCGACCGAAGACGGCAAGCCGTATTCCGAGCTGCCGAACGCATTCCGCTATCGCGACGAGATCGTTTCGGGCTGCACCTGCAACGGCAAGGACACTGTCGGGCTCGCCACGGTGAAGATCGAGGACGATCCGACCTTGCGCAAGGGCGACATCGTCGTCGGCAAGGACGGGTTGATGTCCGTCGGCCGCCCGGACCGGCGCGGAGCATCCCTCAACTTCACGCCGGCGCCGGATCGCATCCGCGCCAAGTATCAGCGCGCGCCGGTGCTGGCGCGCGAATAGCGTCGATCAAGCGAGGTCGGCCACTTTCGGTTCCGCGGTCAGGAACCGGACTCCTCGTCGCACGTTAGCAACGGGCGAACAGCACATTCACCGATGCCATCAGGGGGCCCCGCATGCTCGTCGGCGTACTCGTCACTTTCCTTGTCACCATTCTCGTTCTTTATCTCATCAACATGCTGCCACTCGACGGCCGCGCCAAGCAGATCGCGCGCGTCGTCGTCATCATCATCGGCATCGTCTCGCTGCTGAAGTATCTCGCGGTGTTTTAAGGCCGTGTACCCCATAGAATGGAGTTATGTCCTGTGAGACGCTTGATGTGCGCTTGCTCGCCAACGGCGGCTCGATAGCGTACGTCGCTGTAGGTCGTCCAAGGGACAACTGCACTGCCGAACACTGGTGTGGAATTCCGGAGCTCAGGGAGCAAGCCCTTAGCCAGGAAGTCCTGCATTTCGCAACGCATAGCACATCTTTCCGCGATACGACGGAGCGAAGCACCACATCTTGTAATAGGCGTCCGCTTCGCGGACGGTAAAACCGGGCCTCATCTTGAGCAAGGTTGCGATGTGCGCTTTCGCTTCATTCGGCCGGTCGAGGAACGGCAGCGTATAGGCCATGTGAAGATGACTGATCCATAGCTGCTCCACATAGGACTGGCGAAAGGCATCAAAGGCCTCGGCGTATTTTCCGTATGCAAAGGCCCGTTTGGCGGACGCCCACCACCACCAGCGGGGCGTGCTGGGGGCGGTCAACGCGATGCCTTTCTCGGCAAGAGCGACACCTTCATCCCAAAAGCCCGCATACGCCATGAGGTTGCCGAGTGGGCCAAGATTCTGGGGATCGTTGGGATTGAGCTCGATCGCCCGCATCGTCTCGATACGAAGCAGATCAGGTTGGCAGGCCATCCACGCCGCCCGCGCGACGAGGCCGCGAACGAACGCGTCGTTCGGTGCGATCTCGACCGCGCGGTTTGCGGCTTCAACCGCCATGTCGGCGAAGTAAAGGCGATCTTCGATGCTGCCAACCTCTCCGGTTGGGGAAGAAAAGCCCCACGTCCTTTGATTATTGAAGACGAGAACGAGCGCCGCCCATGCCGCCGCGTTTCGCGGTTCCTCGCGTGTAAGGCGCTCCAGGCATTCGCGGGCTTTGGCGACAGGATCAAGAATGGTTGCGTCCGTAGGAATTCCGATCACGCCCTGGACGATGCACTCATACGGCGTCAGCTCCGCGCTCGGTTTGTTCTGGATGCGTCTGTACTCGGCGGCACCGATCGCGCCCCAATAGCTGCCGATCATGGCGCTTGCTTGCCCGGATATCTCATCCTGAATCGCGAGCAGATTTGCTGGGGTTACGTCTACCTTGAAGGTCTTGGTCCAGAGCTGCGCGCCCGTCCGTGCATCGGTCAAATGCACGTCGACGCGAGTCAATGCGCCGTCCGACCGCAGATCGCCCTCGACGAAGTAGTCGACGCCGAGGGCGCGACCGAAGTCAGCGGTGCCTTCAAAACGATCCTTATAGGATTGCATGACGCTTCGAGCCAGAACGCGCAATTCACCGAAGCGTCCAAGCGCTAAGACAATCTGCCCAGTTAGACCATCCGCGAACCTGTCGAGGTTGCTGGCGTCCGTCTCGAAGGGCCAGACGGCGACCGTTGGACCCGTCGAGGAGCCTCGCCCGATCTCGATGGGGGGCTCGGGCAAGACGATCATGTAGCCGCGGCGGGCGACGGTGCGAACAAGATCGCGCCCGGCCTCGCCGAGCAAACGGCGGATGTCGGAGATGCACTGGGTGAGAGAATCTTCCGTGACCGTTAAGCCCGGCCAATTGGCGGCCAACAGCTCATCCTTGGAAACAACCCGCCCTGCGTTCTTCACCAGATGACGGAGCACACCAAAAGACCGGTTTCGCAGATCGACGCGGGCGCCGGTCCCATCGCGCAGCTCTTCCTGCCGAAGATCGAGGGTCAAATCGGCTATCTGGACCACATTCGGAATGCCCAGGCTGCCTGATCTGACGTCTTGAGGACGAATATTCACTTCTTACCCCGGCAGCGAACGAACGCTTTGACGTTCCCGCAAGATTGCACCCGGCCGATCGTCCTTGCAAGGCGATAGCAAGAGCAGGGATCGCCCAGATTTCAGAACAATTTCGGACGGCTTCACCGCAGTTTCAGGACGGAACGTCTCGGACTGCCTATGAATCTGCACATCTGATCGCGGAATATGAGCCCGCCCAAGCCCCGCAAGGCGCAGGCCAGCTTAGACCACGAATTTATCGAGGGGTTCAGCATGGTTGGCTGGGTTGTTTTGATCACCGGGGGACTGACGGGAATTGGGCGTGCCGCCGCCACGGCCTTTGCCAAGGAGGGCTCGATCGTCGTCGTCGCCGGGCGGCGAAACGAAGCCGGAGCAGAACTCGTCAAAGAACTTCGTGTTTTCGGTCCGGAAGCTGAATTCTTGAACGCCGATGTTCGCAAAGAAGACGATGTCCGCGCGTTGATCGACAAGACCGTCGCGCGTTTCGGTCGCCTCGACGTTGCCGTGAACAACGCGGGTACTGAGGGGACTCCGGGCCCCGTGACCGAGCAAACGCCGGAAACATACGCCGCGACTTTCGACACCAACGTCCTCGGCGTACTCCTTTGCATGAAGCACGAGCTGCGCGTGATGCAGTCCCAGGGCTTTGGCAACATCGTCAATATCTCATCGACCATGGGCAGTCGCGGCGCGCCGAACGCATCGCTTTACGTCGGCAGCAAACACGCAGTCGAGGGCCTCACCAAAGCCGGCGCGCTGGAGGCTGCTGCTTTCGGCGTACGCGTCAACGCCGTCGCACCCGGTCCCGTCGAGACCGCCATGCTCGATCGTTTCACAGGCTCCAGCGACCGCAAGGCTGGATTGGTCGCGGGTATTCCGCTTCGGAGGGCAGGCAAGCCCGAAGAACTCGCGGACACGATCCTCTTCCTTTCCTCGGACAAGGCGTCATTCATCACCGGGCAGATCATCAACGTCAATGGCGGTAAGACGGCCAGTTGACAGCCAGGGAACTCTCCATATCGCCGTCCTTTTTTCACTTCAGCAAGGGAAACTCAACGTGTCGAAGAAACTTGAAGGCAAGACAGCGCTCGTGACGGGCGCTTCACGTGGTATCGGCGCAGCGATTGCAAAGCGTCTCGCTGCCGACGGCGCCAAAGTGACCCTCACCTACAGCAAGGGCGCAGATGCCGCCGCTGCCGTAGTCATGGCGATCGAAGGCGCTGGCGGAAAAGCAATCGCGGTGCAGGCCGATGCCACCGATCCCAAGGCCGTCCAGGCCGCCGTCGATAAGGCGGTGAGCGTATTCGGCAAGCTCGACATTCTCGTGAACAATGCGGGCACCGCGATCCCCAAGAAGTTCGAAGAGACGACGCTTGAGGAGATGGATCAGGTGATCAACCTCAACATCCGTGGCGTATTCGTCGCCACGCAAGCGGCCCTCAAGCAGATGAACAACAGCGGCCGCATCATAACGATCGGCTCTTGCGTCGGTGAGCGCATGCTGACGCCGGGCCTCGTGCCGTACTCGGCTACAAAGAGTGCGATCCGGATGTTCACCCAAGGCCTTGCGCGCGAGGTCGGTGATCGCGGCATCACCGTGAACAACGTGCAGCCTGGCCCGATTGATACCGATCTCAACCCTGCATCCGGCGACTGGGCAACCCCGCAGAAAGCCGTGACCGCGCTCAACCGTTACGGCAAGGCTGAAGAGGTGGCAGCGCTGGTCTCGTTCGTCGCGAGCCAGGAAGCCTCCTATGTCACCGGCGCCAATCTCACGGTGGATGGCGGTACCAACGCCTAACGACAACGGCGTTCGTCAGACAGGCAAACTGAAGCGCATCAGTGGTTGTCAGAGAAATCCTTCATTCACAAATTGGGACCGATAACATGGCCGACGACAATCACTACACCGCTCCAACCAAATTTGTTGAAGCCAACGGCATCCGCTTCGCCTATCGGCGTTTCGGCAAGACGGGCGGCGTGCCGATCATCATGAACATTCACTTTCGCGGCACCATGGACCACTGGGATCCCGCAATAACCGACGGGCTGGCCGAGCGCCGCGAAGTGATCTTGTTCGACAACGCGGGCGTCGGCGCGAGCTCGGGCGAGGTGCCGGCGACTTTCCCCGACATGGCAAGGGACGCGATCGCCTTTATCAAGGCACTCGGGATCGGCAAGGCCGACGTCCTGGGATACTCGATCGGCGGCAAGATCGCCCAGGAGATCGCCGTGCAAGCGCCGGACGTGGTGCGCAAGCTGCTACTGGTGGGCACCGGCCCGCGCGGTGCCGACACCGCGGCCAGCAAATCGGCGGAGATATTTTCCGCGACCTATGATCCGCCCGAACATCTTTGGATCGCCGCGCATTTCTCGCCCTCTGCCGCCGGACGGGCGGCCGGTCTCGCGTATCTCGAACGCAAGCACCGCAGGCGGGACCGCAGTCCGGAGGTCAGCGAGATATCCGCCGCAACCCAGTACCAGGCGATCATCAAGTCGAACGAGAAGGTCGATGGCGTTCTGGATTATCTGAGTGAAATTCGTCACCCGACGCTCGTCGTGCATGGCCACAACGACCTGGTCATTCCCACGATCAATGGCTTCACGTTGCAACAGCACCTGCCGAACGCACAGCTCATCATCTATCCGGATTCCAGCCACGGACCTTTCTACCAGTATCCGGAACTCTTCCTGGCCCACGCTTCGCTGTTCCTGGATGCGTGACACGCGGTGACGCCACCGATCCGGTAGGCGGCTTATCCCAGCACACGGTCAGCGGCGGTCCTCGCTAACTCAACCTGATTGGCCAGCTCATAACCCAAGGAGGATTCTCATGAATTAATGCGCGGGTGGGTGACACTGCGTGGTGTGACGCCTTCAATCGAGAATCATCCTCATCGTCGGCCCTGCCTAGAGCGCGATTGCGCAGGGGAGCAGGGACCCATAACCACAGATGCCAATTGTTGGGCGATGCTGAACGACGAGTCCCTTCAACAAGGTCCGCCGCGGCTTATGGATCCCTGCTTTCGCAGGGGCGACCGGGTCGCAGGGGCGACCGGGTTGGAGGAACCGCAGACTCACATCACGATTTCGGAATAATGGAAAAATACCGCTGAGTTGCCCGACGTGTCAAGTTGCCGTGCCCGCCGGCTACTGTGCATGGGGTTGTTTTCGATATTTTGGTGGTACGCCCTGCGACGGCGGGCTCGCGGGCGCCAACAAAAAAGCCCCGGCTCATCGCCAGGGCTTTTGGTGTGATCGCGGTTGAGAAGATCAGCCCGCGGCCTTGGCCTCGCGGCGGCGCGCGGTGAGGATGTATTCGGTGTAGCCGTTCGGCTGCGTCCGTCCCTCGAACACGAGGTCGCAGGCCGCCTTGAAGGCGACGCCGTCGAACGCCGGCGCCATCGGCTTGTACATTGCATCGCCGGCGTTCTGCTTGTCGACGACGACGGCCATGCGCTTCAGCGACTCCATCACCTGATCCCTGGTGATGACGCCCTGATGCAGCCAGTTCGCCAGATGCTGGCTCGAGATGCGCAGCGTCGCGCGGTCTTCCATCAGGCCGACATCGTGGATGTCGGGCACCTTGGAGCAGCCGACGCCCTGGTCGATCCAGCGCACGACGTAGCCGAGGATGCCCTGGCAGTTGTTGTCGATCTCCTGCTTCACGTCATCAGGCGCCCAGTTCGACTGCGACACCGGAATGGTGAGGATGTCGGAGAGTTTGGCGCGCGGCCCGCCCTTGGCGAGCTCCTGCTGCCGGGCGGTCACGTTGACCTGGTGATAGTGCAGGGCGTGCAGCGTGGCCGCGGTCGGCGACGGCACCCAGGCGGTGGTGGCGCCGGCCTGCGGATGGCCGATCTTCTGCGTCAGCATGTCGGCCATCTTGTCGGGCGCCGCCCACATGCCCTTGCCGATCTGGGCATGGCCGGGCAGGCCGTCGATCAGGCCGTTGTCCACGTTCCAGTCCTCATAGGCCTTGATCCAGGGCTGCGCCTTCATGTCGTTCTTGCGGATCATCGGACCCGCTTCCATCGAGGTATGGATCTCGTCGCCGGTGCGGTCGAGGAAGCCGGTGTTGATGAACATGATGCGCTTGGAGGCGCGCTGGATGCAGGCCTTGAGATTGACCGTGGTACGGCGCTCCTCGTCCATGATGCCGACCTTCAGCGTGTTCTCCGGCAGGCCGAGCATCTTCTCGACCTCGGCGAACAGGTCGCAGGTCAGCGTCACCTCGTCGGGGCCGTGCATCTTCGGCTTGACGATATAGGCCGAGCCGGTGCGGCTGTTCTTGACCTTGGAATTGCCCTTGAGGTCGTGGATCGCGAGCAGGCCGGCGACGGCGGCGTCGAGAATGCCTTCCGGGATCTCCTCGCCCTTGGCGTCGAGCACCGCGTCGGTGAACATGTGGTGGCCGACATTGCGCATCAAGAGCAGGCTGCGGCCGTGCAGCTTCAGCTCGCTGCCGTCGGGCTTCTTGTAGACGCGGTCGGCATTGAGCGAGCGCGTCAGCGTCTTGCCGCCCTTGTCGAAATCGGCCGACAGCGTGCCGTTCATCAGGCCGAGCGTGTTGCGATAGACCAGCACCTTGTCCTCGGCGTCGACGGCGGCGACCGAGTCTTCCATGTCGAGAATGGTCGAGACCGCCGACTCCAGGATCATGTCGGCGACGCCGGCCGGATCGTCCTTGCCGATGACGTTGCTGCGGTCGACCTTGACCTCGACATGCATGCCGTTGTTGACGAGCAGGATCGCGGTCGGCTGGGCAGCGTCGCCGAGATAGCCGGCGAACTGGGCGGCGTTCTTCAGCGCGGTCGAATTGCCGCTCTTCAGCTTGACCGAGAGCTGGCCCGCGATCACGGCGTAGGAGGTCACGTCGGTGTGGCTGCCGGTCGCGAGCGGCACGGCGGCATCGAGGAACGCCTTCGCCTTCGCGATCACCTTGTCGCCGCGGGCCTTGTTGTAACCCTTGCCACCCTCGCTCGGATCATGCGGGATCGCGTCGGTGCCGTAGAAGGCATCGTACAGCGAACCCCAGCGCGCGTTGGCGGCGTTCAGCGCGTAGCGGGCGTTGGTCAGGGGCACCACGAGCTGCGGGCCGCAGATCTTGCCGATTTCCTCGTCCACATTCGATGTCTCGACCTTGTGGGTCGCCGGCTCCGGCAGCAGGTAGCCGATGTCCTTCAGGAACGCGGTGTAGGCGTTGAGGTCGAACGCCTTGCCCTTGTTGGCGCGATGCCAGTCGTCGATCTTGGCCTGCAAGGTGTCGCGGACCGCGAGCAGCTCGCGGTTCTTCGAGCCGAGCTTCTGGATGATGGCGGCGAGTCCTGCCCAGAACGCGTCAGGCGCGATCCCGGTTTTCGGCGTCGCCTCCTTGGCGATGAAATCGAACAGGACAGGGGCGATCTTCAATCCATGGGCATCGACACGAGTCATGATGGGCTTTCTCAAAGAAATGGGGCGTTTAGGGGCTGTTTTCGAAAGAAATCAGCAAAAAACGCGCCAAAGGCGGCGTTCAAGGCCCTTTTTGCCCTAAAGCCACGGTTCTGAGAAGGCCCCCTTTTCCCCCCGGGGCGCGGCACCGCCAGCGAGCGCGGTCACGGCGCCCTGGTCCGTACCTTGGTGGCGATCAGCAATGCGGCGAGCAACAAGGGAATTGCGCCCGCCACGAACACGGCCGCCGCGCCCATCAAATCGAGCACCAGCCCGCCGCCCGCCGCGCCCATGGTGATGCCGAGGAAGATCGAGGCCACAGTCAATCCGGTGCCGCTTTCGGTCTCATCGGGCACCATGCGGGTGATCCAGGTCGTCGTCGCCACCGGTACGCCGCTGAAGGCAAATCCCCAGAGTGCGACCAGCACCAGCGCCGGAATGACGTCCTTGCCATAGACCGAGAGCAACAGACCGATCACGCTGATTGCCAGCGGCATCGCGATCAGCGTGAGCTTGAGATTGCGCTCGGCCATCAGCCCGCTCGCGAAGGAGCCGACATAGTTGGCGACGCCGAAAGCGAGCAGCGTCGCTGCGACGCCGGGCGCGCCAAGCCCGGTCACGCTTTCAAGGAAGGGACGGATATAGCCGAAATAGCCGAAGTGTCCGGTGAAGACCAACGTAGCCGCGAAGATGCCGGCGCCGATCCCCGGCCGTGTCAGGATGTCGACCAGGGTGCCGAGCCCGGCTTCTCCCCTCGGGGCCAGACGCGGCAAAGCCAGCGCCTGGACGAAGAACACCGCTGCGCCCAATGCCGTCGCGAGCAGGAACACGGTGCGCCAGCTCGCCACCTCACCGAGATAGCTGCCAAGCGGAACGGCAATAATCATCGCGGCGGGAATGCCGCTCATCACGATCGACAACGCCCGTGCAACCAGCGACGGCGGCACCAGCCTGATCGTCGTCGCTGCCGCCATCGCCCAAAAGCCGCCAATGGCGAGGCCAAGCACGATCCGCGCCGCCAAGAGGAACGTGATGCTCGGTGCCAGCGCCACCAGCAGGTTGGAGATGACCAGCAGAATCGAGAAGCTGAGCAGCACCGGTTTTCGATTGAAGCTGCGCGTCAGTCGCGGCGTGAACAACGCCCCGACCAGGCCGGCCAGCGAGGTCGCCGTCACCGCCTGACCGGCGAGGCCCGGGCTCACACCGAGGTCCCTCGCCATCGGCGTCAGCAGGCCGGACGGCAGGAACTCCGCCGTCAGAAGTGCGGTGACACCCAGCATCATGGCGGCGACGGCGCCCCAGGCGGGCTTCTCCGATGCGGCCGGCTTGTCACCAACCCTGAGAGCGACTTCTCCCGGCATCAGCGCAACGGCATCGGCCTGCGCCAAATCGGGGTTCACTTCTTGATCCATTGACCGAAACTTCCATCTTATGCTGCGCTGCCGCAGACATAGGCTGGAGGTTTTGGACAATCTATGCCATAAACACCCAAATGTTTGATCATTCGTCCAGATCGTCTTCCGCCGATACGACCGATGCCGCCGTCGATCTGGTGAGCGAGTTGTTGCTCGGCATGCGGCTTGAGGGCGTTCACTACCGTCGGGTCCAGACGCGGGCGCCGTTCGGTTTTCGCTTCGAGACGCCGTACGGACGCGCGCAATTCCACTTCGTTGCGCATGGCACGGCGCTGCTGCGCTACGCCGATGCCGCGCTGCTTCCCCTCGGGTGCGGTGACGCAATCTTCCTGCCGCGCGGCGGCGCGCACGATCTCGTCTCGGCTCCGGATGAGCCGAGCTGCGACGTCGATCGTTTCGAGACCGAGACGCTCTGCGGCAATGTCGATGTGACGTCGGCCTGCCCTGACGGATGCCCGCAGGACGAGTCGGTCCTGGTCTTCAGCGCCTGCATGAATTTCGATCTCGGCGGCATGCGCCCGCTCATCGCCCTGATGCCGGAGGTGATGCGGGCCGACACGTTGCTGGTGCGCCAGCCGGAAATCGAACCCATGCTGAAGGCGATGGAGCGGGAGACCTGCACGCCGCGAGCCGGTTCCGTCGGCGTGATGGCGCGGCTTGCCGATGTTCTCGCCGCGTCGATCGTGCGCGGCTGGGTCGAATGCGGCGGCGCCAACGCCATGGGTTGGTTCGAGGCCTTGCGCGATCCGCGTCTTGGCCGCGCCATCGGCGCGCTGCATCGCGCTCCCGGCCGCAACTGGACCGTTGCTGAACTGGCGGCGGAGGCGGGTTGCTCGCGTTCGCTGTTCGCCGAGCGCTTCCAGTCAATGACCGGGCAATCGCCGCTGCGCTATCTTGCCGAACTGCGCATGCGCCTCGCGACACAGTGGATCGAGCACGAGCGCCAGCCGATCGATGTGATCGCGCAACGGCTGGGCTATGCGTCGCAGGCGGCCTTCAGCCGCGCGTTCAAGCGTATCACCGGGCAATCGCCGGGGATGGTGCGGCAACCGGCTGGAAGCCGCCACGCGGCGGAATAGGCATCCACACCCCCGTCATGCCCCGCTTCAGGCGGGGCATCCAGTACGCCGCGGCCTCTCGATTCGAGCTCTACTGTTTCTGGAATACTGGATCGCCCGGTCGAGCCGGGCGATGACAGGTGAGCAAGGTCAGATATTCGCCGCGAGGTCGGTCAGTTCGTCAAACAGGATGCCGGTCGTGGCCAGCATCCGCTCGATCGCGTCGGTGGCATCGCTGACCGAGCGGTTCGAGGTGTCGATGGTCAGTTCGTTGCCGGTCGGCGGCTGGTAGTCATTGGTGATGCCGGTAAAGGACGGCAATCCGCCCGAGCGCGCCTTGGCGTAGTGGCCTTTGGGATCGCGGGTCTCGCAGACCTCGGCAGGCGTGGCGACATAGACTTCGCGGAATGCGCTGTCGGCGATACGGCGGGCTGCCGCGCGGTCGGCGGTCGACGGCGACACCGCGGCGACGATTGCGATATGACCGTTGCGCGCCAGATGGGTCGCGACCTCGGCGAGGCGGCGAATGTTTTCGGTGCGATCCTGCGGCGAGAAGCCGAGGTCGCTGTTCAGCCCGGCGCGGAAGGTGTCGCCGTCGAGCAGGATCGGCGAGCCGCCATTGCTGAACAGCCGTCGCTCCAGCGCGCGCGCCAGCGTCGACTTGCCCGAGCCGGGCAGGCCGGTCAGCCAGACCACCGCGCCATTGTGATGATAGCGCGCCGAGCGCTCGTCCGGCCGCAGCGCGGATTCCACCGGCACGATGTCGATCGGCACCGCAGGCCGGCCGGCATCGACCGACAGCACGAGGCCGCCGCCGGCGATGCGCCCGTTGACCTCGATCACGAGGCGGCCGGTGCGCGGATTGTCGGTGTAGGGATCGGTCGCAACCGGCTGCGCCAGCGAGATGTCGATCTCGCCGACATGGTTGCGCGCGATCGCGGTGTTTTCTTCGTTGGACAGCGCACCGGGATCGATCGCCTTTTCGATCGCGACGACGGTGGCGCGGCTTTCCTTGGTGCCGAGCCGGATCAGGATCTGCTCGCCCGTGGTCAGTGGCTTGTCGTGCAGCCAGAAGATCCGCGCGCGGATGCGGCGGGTGTCGCGCGGGCTCTGCCCGCTATGTCCGATGATGTCGCCGCGCTCGAGGAACAGCTCGCGGTCGAGCGTGATGCCGACCGAGCGCCCGGCGCCCTGCGGACCGTGCACCGGCGTCGCCGGCCAGCTCTCGACCGTCTTGATCTTCGCGATCTTGCCCGTCGGCATGATGACGATCTCGTCGCCGGCCTTCAGGCTGCCGGACTCTATGCGGCCCGCCACGATGCGGCGGTCGTCGAACTTGTAGATCGCCTGCACCGGCAGCCGCAGCGGCAGCTTCGCCAGCTGTGGTGCCGGATCGAGCGCATCGAGCGCCTCGACCACGGTCGGTCCCTTGTACCATCCGATCCGCGGCGTGTGTTCGGCAACGCCGTCGCCGTCGCGCGCGGAGATCGGGACCACCGCGGTCGGCGTCACGCCGAGACCGATCAGATGCGCGGAAATCTCGTCGCTGATCTCCTTGAAGCGATCGGCACTGAAATCGACCCGGTCCATCTTGTTGACGACGACCGCGACCTGCTTCACGCCGAGCAGATGCAGGAGATAGCCGTGCCGCCGCGTCTGCGAGCGGACGCCTTCCAGCGCGTCGATGATCAACACCGCGCCGTCGGCCTGCGAGGCGCCGGTGATCATGTTGCGCAAAAACTCTGCATGGCCGGGCGCGTCGATCAGCACGACGTCGCGCGAGCGGGTGCGGAAGCGGATCTGGGTGGTGTCGATGGTGATGCCCTGGTCGCGCTCGGTCTGCAGCGCGTCGAGCAGGAACGACCATTCGAACGGCATGCCGCGCCGCGCGCTGACCGCCTTCAGCATCTCCAGCTTGCCGTCCGGCAGGCTGCCGGTCTCATGCAGCAGGCGGCCCACCAGGGTGGACTTGCCGTGGTCGACATGGCCGACGATGACGATGCGCACCTGGGGACGCGTGGTGCCGTTGGGGGTCGCCGAGATCGAGGCGGTGGGAAGGATCATGTTCATCAGAGCACTCACGCCAAACTGGGATCAGAGATAGCCGGCGACACGCAGTCGCTCGAACGCATCCTCGGTTTCGTGATCGAGTGCGCGGCCGGCGCGCTCCGGGATCTTGGTGTTCTCGAGCTCATCCAGGATCTCTTCGATGCTGGATGCGGTCGAAGCCACCGGGTTGGTGATGTCCTGATCCCCGAGCGAGCGATAGCGCTTGCCGTCCTTGGCGAGATAGAGCGGGATGATCGGAATGCCCTCACGCTTGGTGTAGGCCCAGATGTCGGCTTCGGTCCAATGCAGGATCGGGTGGATGCGCAAGTGAGCGCCCTGCGGCGGCGAGGCGTTGAAGTGATCCCAGAATTCGGGCGGCTGGTCGCGGACGTCCCATTCGCCTTCGAGGCCGCGCGGCGAGAACACGCGCTCCTTGGCGCGCGTTGCCTCTTCGTCGCGGCGGATGCCGGCGATCAATCCGTCAAAGCCGAATTTATTGAGCGCGAGCTTCAGGCCCTCGGTCTTGCGTGCGGCGGAGCGCGCGGCCGGCGGCAGGGTCGGGTCGACGCTGTCGATCGGCGGGCAGGGCTCGACGCGCAGATCGAGATCCCATTCCTTGCCGAAGCGGTCGCGGAACGCATACATCTCCGGAAACTTTTTGCCGGTGTCGACATGCAGCGCCGGGAACGGGACCCGGCCGAAGAACGCCTTGCGCGCCAGCCAGATCATCACGTTGGAGTCTTTGCCGAGCGACCACAGCAGCGCGAGCTTTTTCAGCCGGGCGAACGCCTCGCGCAAAATATAGATGCTCTGGGCTTCCAGCTCATCGAGATGATCCATGGACGGGGGGGCCTGATTGGCAGGAATCCCCGGCACGGAAGATGCACTGCGAAGGGCTGCGGACCGCGTTCCGGCAGCGGCGGATTCGTTGTCGAGAAGATGCATCTCTTGGCCTTGGCCTATGGAGTTGAAAATTCTAAAGTTGCGCTGCAATAGAGAAGAAATAATTTTCTCTTTGCTGGGCTTGATCGAGAGATAAATAGAAAATAATTTCAGTCAACCCCCAAATTGGGGAAGCGAGTGTCTGATGCGATATCTGCCGGTGTTTCTGGATCTGCAAAGCGGCAAGGTGCTGCTCGTTGGAGCGGGCGAGCTCGTGCGCGCCAAGTTGCGGCTGCTCGCGGCTGCCGGCGCGGCGGTTCGCTGGTACGCGACCGACGGCGATCATGAGTTCGCGGGCATCGCGGCGGAGGACGCCGCGCGCATCGAGCGCGCCGAGGGCGATCCGCTCGCAGCCGATCTCTCCGATGTCATCGCCGTGCTCTGCGCCGGTGCAGGCGAGGTCGGTGCCGCGATGTCGGTGCGCGCCAAGGCGATTGGCCTGCCGGTCAATGTGATGGACGACCTCGTGCATTCCACCTTCATCATGCCTGCGATCGTCGATCGCGGCGATGTGGTGGTCGCGGTCGGAACCGGCGGCACGTCGCCGGTCGTGGCGCGTCGCATCCGCGAGAAGATCGAGGCGGTGCTGCCGGCTCGGATCGGCGACCTCGCCGGATTTATCGGCCGCTTCCGCAAATCGATGCATGCGCGGATTGAAGAGTTCCCGCTGCGCCGCCGCTTCTGGGAGCGCATCGTCGACGGCCCGATCGGCGCGCTCGTGCTGGCCGACCGCACCGACGAAGCCGAGCAGGCGCTGAACGCGATCGGCGATCCCGCCGCATTCGCCGGCGCCAATACGGAAGGCAAGGCTGTCGGCCATGTGACACTGGTCGGCGCCGGTCCGGGCGATCCGGATCTGCTCACCGTGAAGGCGCTGCGCGCGCTGCAGGACGCTGACGTCGTGTTCTATGACGAATTGGTGTCACCAGAAATTCTCGACCGCATCCGGCGCGATGCCACGCGGATTCCGGTCGGCCGCCGCATCGGCAAGCCCGGCATCGGCCAGGACGCCATCAACCGCCTGATGATCGAGGCCGCGCAGTCAGGCCAGCGTGCGGTGCGGCTGAAGGGCGGCGATCCCTTTGTGTTCGGCCGCGGCGGCGAGGAGATCGAGGCGCTGCGCGACGCCGGCGTCGCCTACTCCATTGTTCCCGGCATCTCCGCCGGTCTTGGTGCGGCCGCGCAATTCGAGGTGCCGCTGACCTTCCGGCACGAGGCGCTGCGCATCACCTTCCTCACCGCGCACAAGGCGCGCGATGCCGAAGTCGTCGACTGGTCGGTGCTGACCGACACCAAGATGACCGTTGTCGTCTACATGGGCATGACCGCCGCACCCGCGATCCGTGAAGGCCTGCTCGCTGCGGGCCGCTCGCCGGAGACGCCGGTCGGTGTGTTCGCGCGCGTGACGCGACCCGATGCCAAGGCCGCGGTCGGCACGCTGGCGCGGCTGCCCGAGCTGGTCAAACAGGTCGATGGCGGTCCCGCCGTCCTCATCATCGGCGACGTGGTCGCGCATTCCGCGCCGTGGAGCCGATCCAACGTCACCCAACTGTTCTCCAACCAGATGTTCTGCGAACTGCTGAAAGCTGCCGAATGACCTCTCCGCTCGAACAGAAGAAAATCAAGATCACTGGCCCCTCGGTGGTGACCGCCAACCGCACCTGGGATGGCGCCGTCGTGTACCGAACCGCCAAACAGGGCTGGTCCACCGAACTTTCCGATTCCGCCGTCGTCAGCACCTCTGACGATGCCCGCGCGCTGCTGGCCGAAGCCACCGCCGACGACGTCGGTGCGGTCGGCCCCTATATCGCGCCGGTCGAGCTCAAGGACGGCGGCAAGGTCAAGCCGGGCAATCTCCGCGAACACATCCGCGCCAAGGGCGTCACCATCGATCTCCAGGTCCCCGCGTAAGACGCGCCGGCGTAAGGCTCATCGAACATGTATGCTTATGACGAACTCGACCGCACGCTGATCAACGAGCGTGTTTCGGAATTCCGCGATCAGGTGAAGCGCCGCCTCTCCGGCGAGCTCACCGAGGACGAATTCAAGATCCTGCGCCTGCAGAACGGCGTGTACCTGCAGCTGCACGCCTACATGTTCCGCGTCGCGATCCCCTACGGCACGCTGTCGTCGAAGCAGCTGCGGCGGCTCGCCCATGTCGCGCGCCGCTACGACCGCGGCTATGGCCACTTCACCACGCGGCAGAACATCCAGTTCAATTGGATCAAGCTCGCCGAGCTGCCGGACGCGCTGGCCGATCTCGCCGAGGTCGGCATCCATGCGATGCAGACCTCCGGCAACAACATGCGCAACGTCACCTCGGACCAGTGGGCCGGCGTCGCGCCGGGCGAGATCGAGGATCCGCGCATCTGGTCGGAGCTGATCCGCCAGCACACCACGCTGCATCCGGAATTCTCGTTCCTGCCGCGCAAGTTCAAGATCGCGATCACCGCCGCCGAGCACGATCGCGCCGCGATCAAGATCCACGACATCGGCCTGCGCCTGCACAAGAACGCCGACGGCGAGACCGGCTTCGAGGTGCTGGTCGGCGGCGGGCTCGGCCGCACCCCGTTCATCGCCAAGACCATCAAGCCGTTCGTCCCCGGCCGCGATATCCTGAGCTACATCGAAGCGATCCTGCGCGTCTACAACCAGTACGGCCGCCGCGACAACATCTACAAGGCGCGCATCAAGATCCTGGTGCACGAGCTCGGCATCGAGAAGTTCGCCAAGGAAGTCGACGAGGAGTGGAAGGCGATGGGCGATGTCGGGCTGACGCTCGATCACACCGCCATCGAGGAAGTCCGCTCGCGCTTCTCCTATCCGGCTTACGAAAAGCTGCCGCACATGCCGGACGAGCTGAAGCAGGCCGCGCATGACAAGCTGTTCGAGCGCTGGCGCAAGAACTCGGTGTCGGCGCACAAGGTGCAGGGCTATTCGATCGTGACGCTGTCGCTGAAGCCGGTCGGCGGTCCGCCCGGTGACGCCACCGCCGAGCAGATGGACGCGGTCGCCGACCTCGCCGACAAATATTCGTTCGGCGAGATCCGGGTCGGCCACGAGCAGAATCTGGCGCTGCCGCATGTCGCCAAGCGCGACCTGCCGGCGCTGTTCAAGGCGCTCGATCGGCTCGACCTGGCGACGCCGAACGTCAACTTGGTGACCGACATCATCGCCTGCCCGGGGCTGGATTACTGCTCGCTGGCCAATGCGCGCTCGATCCCGATCGCGCAGGAGCTGACGCGGCGTTTCGCCAACCACGACACCGCCGACCTGATCGGCCGGCTGCACATCAACATCTCCGGCTGCATCAATGCCTGCGGCCATCACCATGTCGGCCACATCGGTATTCTCGGCGTTGAGAAGAACGGCGAGGAATTCTACCAGATCACGATCGGCGGCCGCGCCGACGAGAACGCGCAGATGGGCACCCTGATCGGCCCGGCCGTTCCCTATGCGGAAGTCGCCGACGTGATCGAAGACATTGTCGAAGCCTATCTGGCGCTGCGCGACCGTCCCGAGGAATTGTTCGTCGATACGGTAAAGCGTCTGGGCGTCGAGCCTTTCAAGGAGCGCGTCTATGCCACTCGTTAAGCAGGGAAGACTGACCACCGATCTGTTCGTGCATGTCGCCGACGGCGCCGAGCTGCCGGGTGACGGCGCGGTGCTGGTGACGGCCGAGCGCTTTCTCGCCGATCCGCAGGCGCTGCTGCGCCGCCCCGGCAAGCTGGGCGTGATCTGGCCGAACAACCGCAACCTCGACGAACTGGTGCCGCATCTCGATCGCCTGGCCTCGGTCGCGCTGGTGTTCCCGACCTTCCGCGACGGCCGCGCCTACAGCCAGGCCCGCCTGCTGCGCGAACGCTACGGCTATGACGGCGAGCTGCGCGCCACCGGTCAGATCCTGCGCGACCAGTTCGTGTTCATGACGCGCGCCGGCTTCGACGCCTTCGAGGTGAAGAAGGATGCCGACGCCGACGCGTTCGCCCAGACCATGAAGCGCTATTCGGTGTTCTACCAGCCGACCGGTGACGGCCGCGTCACCGCACTCAACCGCCGCATGCAGCTGCGTCACTCGGAGAGCGCCGGCCAGTGAGCACGCTTGCACCAGAGCTCGCAGTAGGATCAGTCGCGTTGCCGACGGCCAATGCGCTCGATCGCGCGCTGCGCAAAGCGTCACCCGCCGAGGTGATCGCGGCCGCATTGCAGACGGTCGGTCGCGAGAGGCTCGCGCTGGTGTCGTCGTTCGGGACCGAGTCCGCCGCGCTGCTCAAGGTGATGGCGGACGTCGATCCGGCGATCCCGGTGGTCTTCCTCGACACCGGCTGGTTGTTCGAGGAGACGCTGGCTTATCGTGATACTCTGATCAAGACGCTTGGCCTCACCGATGTGCGCTCGATCAAGCCCGATGAGCAGGCGCTATCGCGCCTCGATCCGGACCGCGAATTGTGGTTCAGCGATCCCGACGCCTGCTGCCGCATCCGCAAGGTGGAGCCTTTGGCGCGCGCACTGAAGCCGTTCGCCGGCTGGATCAACGGCCGCAAGCGTTTCCAGGGCGGTGCCCGCGTCGACATCCCGGTCGTCGAGGACGATGGCGTCAGGCTGAAATTCAATCCGTTCGCCAATGTCTCGCGCGAGGAGATCGAGGCGATCTACACGCTCGGCAGACTGCCGCCGCATCCACTTGTCGCATCGGGATATCAGTCGGTCGGGTGTATGCCTTGCTCGAGCCGGGCTGCAGCCGGCGAGGATGCACGCGACGGCCGCTGGCGGGGCCGGGCGAAGACGGAATGCGGCATCCATACGATGAAGATGTCGTAGGTACCGCGCCAGGTCGCGATGACGCTTCATCGCGATCCGGCGACGCGACAAAGCCTTCGCGGTGCGGCGAGTTCGTAGCACAAGCGCGCTGCGCCGCTGAAAACAAAGAAAACCGGTTTCGTTGACTTAGGGCCACTTCACCGTGAGTTATGTCTTGCGTGTTCCCTGACATTCTCAGGTTGAATGGAGACAGAAATGATCCGTCGTATGCTGCCGCTGGTCGCGGGATTGTTGTGGGCGAGCTCGGCCTTCGCGGCCGACTATTCGCTGCTCAACGTGTCCTACGATCCGACGCGCGAGCTCTATGTCGATTTCAACAAGGCGTTCGCCGCGGCCTATCAGAAGGAAACCGGCAAGAGCGTCGAGATCAAGCAGTCGCATGGCGGCTCGGGCTCGCAGGCGCGCTCGGTGATCGACGGATTGCAGGCGGATATCGTCACGCTGGCGCTGGCCTATGACATCGATGCGATCGCGGGCAAGGGTCTCCTCGCCACCGACTGGCAGAAGCGGCTGCCGCTCAACGCCTCGCCCTATACCTCGACCATCGTGTTCCTGGTGCGCAAGGGCAATCCCAAGGGGATCAAGGATTGGGACGATTTGATCAAGCCCGGCGTTGCCGTGATCACGCCGAACCCGAAGACCTCGGGCGGCGCCCGCTGGAACTACCTCGCCGCCTGGGGCTATGCGCAGAAGAAGTTCGGCTCGGCCGACAAGGCGAAGAAGTTCGTCGCCGATCTCTATCAGAACGTCCCGGTGCTCGACACCGGTGCACGCGGTTCGACCGTGACCTTCGTCGAGCGCGGTGTCGGCGACGTGCTGCTGGCGTGGGAGAACGAAGCCTTTCTGGCGCTCCGCGAATTCGGTCCGGACAAGTTCGAGATCGTGGCCCCGGCGCAGTCGATTCTGGCCGAGCCGCCGGTCGCCGTCGTCAACGCCGTCGCCGACAAAAAAGGCACCCGCCCCGTCGCCGAAGCCTATCTGAAGTACTGGTACACCAAGGAAGGCCAGGAGATCGCCGCGCGCAACTCCTACCGGCCGCGCGATCCCGAGATCGCCAAGGAGTACGAAAAATCCTTCGCCAAGGTTGAACTTTTCACCATCGACGACGTTTTCGGTGGTTGGACCAAGGCGCAGAAGGAGCACTTCGCCGAGGGCGGCATCTTCGATCAGATCTACAAGAACTGATCGAGATATCAGGGGGATATGTGAGCACAGCGGTTGCAAGGCGCAGTAGCCTGCCGGGGTTCGGTCTCACCATGGGACTGACCCTGACATGGCTCTCCGTTATCATCCTGATTCCGCTGGCCGCGCTGTTCCTCAAGACGTTCGAGCTCAGCCTCGATCAGGTCTGGGCCATCGTCACCAGCCGCCGTACCCTGAACGCCCTGAAGATTTCGTTCGGGCTTTCGTTTGCGGCCGCCTGCGTCAATCTGGTGATGGGCACCATCATCGTCTGGGCGCTGGTGCGCTACCGCTTTCCGGGCCGGCGGCTGTTCGACGCCATCGTCGATATTCCGTTTGCCCTGCCGACCGCGGTCGCAGGCGTCGCGCTGACGCAGCTGTTCGCCCAAAAGGGCTGGCTCGGCGCGCCGCTCGCCGAGCTCGGCATCAAGGTCGCGTTCACGCCGATCGGCATCTTCATCGCGATGATCTTCATCGGCATTCCCTTCGTGGTTCGCACGGTGCAGCCGGTGCTGATCGATCTCGATCCCGAGATCGAGGAGGCGGCCGCGAGCTTAGGCGCCAATCGCTGGCATACGGTGTTTCGCGTCATCCTGCCGAGCCTGATCCCGGCGCTGCTCACCGGCTTTGCGCTGGCCTTCGCCCGCGCCATCGGTGAATACGGCTCGGTGATCTTCATCGCCGGCAATCTGCCCAATGTCTCCGAGATCGCGCCGCTCCTGATCGTGATCCGGCTGTCCGAATTCCGCTACGCCGACGCCACCGCGATCGCGGTCGTGATGCTGGTGGCTTCGTTCCTGATCATCTTCCTGATCAACCGGCTGCAGCGCTGGGCGCAAGCCCGCATTCCCGTGCATTGAGGTTCGAGATGTCGATGCAGACGGGATTGGCGACCTCGACCACGCAACTGCGGACCTACGCGCCCGCGACCGATGTCAGCGTTGCGGCCCCGGCGCCGCGGCTCGAGATCGCGCGCGCCGAGCCGGTCGCGGCGCGGCGCAACCCGCGCACCGAGCCGGGTCCGATCCGCCTCATCATCATTGCGCTCGCGATCGCCTTCCTCAGCATCTTCGTCGTACTGCCGCTGGTCGTCGTGTTCGCGTCGGCTTTCTCGAAAGGCATCGTCGCCTATTTCGCGGCGCTGGCCGAGCCCGAGGCGCTCGCTGCCATCCAGCTGACGCTGCTGATCGCGGCGATCTCGGTCACGCTCAACCTCGTGTTCGGCGTGGTCGCGGCCTGGGCGATCTCGAAATTCGAATTCACCGGCAAGACCTTCCTGATCACGCTGATCGACCTGCCGTTCTCTGTCTCGCCCGTGATCTCGGGTCTGGTCTTCGTGCTGCTGTTCGGCGCGCAGGGCTATTTCGGAACATGGCTGCAGGCGCACAACGTCCACATCCTGTTCGCGGTGCCCGGCATCGCACTGGCGACGATCTTCGTCACCTTCCCCTTCGTGGCGCGCGCGCTGATCCCGCTGATGCAGGAGCAGGGCACCCAGGAAGAGGAGGCAGCGATCTCGCTCGGCGCCTCCGGCCTGCAGACCTTCTTCCGCGTCACGCTGCCCAACATCAAATGGGGCCTGCTCTACGGCGTCCTGCTCTGCAACGCGCGGGCGATGGGCGAGTTCGGCGCGGTGTCCGTCGTCTCCGGCCACATCCGCGGCGAGACCAACACGATGCCGCTGCTGGTCGAGATTCTCTACAACGAATATCAGTTCGTCGCGTCGTTCGCGATCGCGTCGTTGCTGGCGATGCTGGCGCTGATCACGCTGGTGGCGAAAACCGTTCTCGAGCGGCGGCTCGACGAGGCTGAGGTGCCCGATGGCGATTGAAGTCAAGAATATCGTAAAGAAGTTCGGCAGCTTTGCCGCGCTCGACAATGTCGATCTCAAGGTCGCCGATGGCGAGCTGCTGGCGTTGCTCGGCCCGTCCGGCTCCGGCAAGACCACGCTGCTGCGGATCATCGCAGGGCTCGATTGGCCTGACTCGGGCGAGGTTGCGATCGACGGCGAGAACGCGCTCTCGCGCGGCGCCAGCGAGCGTCAGGTCGGCTTCGTGTTCCAGCACTACGCGCTGTTCCGCCACATGACGGTGTTCGAGAACGTCGCGTTCGGCCTGCGCGTGCAGCCGCGCGCGATCCGCAAGGACGAGGCGACGATCCGCGCCCGCGTCAAGAACCTGCTCGATCTGGTGCAGCTCGATTGGCTTGCCAACCGCTATCCGAGCCAGTTGTCCGGCGGACAGCGTCAGCGCATCGCGCTGGCGCGCGCGCTTGCGATCGAGCCGCGGATCCTGCTGCTCGACGAGCCGTTCGGCGCGCTCGATGCCAAGGTGCGCAAGGAGCTCCGGCAATGGCTACGCTCGCTGCACAACGAAATCCACGTCACCTCGATCTTCGTCACCCACGACCAGGAGGAGGCGCTCGAAGTCGCCAACCGCGTGGTGGTGATGGACAAGGGCAAGATCGAGCAGATCGGCTCGCCCGGCGAGGTCTATGACAACCCGGCGACCGCCTTCGTGCACGGCTTCATCGGCGAGTCCATCGTGCTGCCGGTCGATGTGGCTGGCGATGCCGTCCGGCTCGATGGCCGCCCCCTGAACATTCCCGCTTTGGGTGCCGCGTCCGGCGCGGCCAAGCTGTTCGTCCGCCGCCATGACATGGCGGTCGGCCCGGCGGGAACCGGGGCGCTGGAGGGCGCCATCCGGCATGTCCGCTCGTTCGGTCCGATCCAGCGCGCCGAGGTGGCCCTGTCGGGGAGCGAGGGCAAGACCGTGATCGAGATCGACGCCCCCCGCGACCGCGAGCTGCAGGCCGGCGAAATCGTCTCGCTGCAGCCCCGCCGCTACCGGATCTTTGCCGCCCAGGAGTAGCGCCGTAGCCCCCACGTAAATTGCCCGTAGCCCGGATGAGCGGAGCGACATCCGGGACCTCGTTCAGTGGATCGACCGGTCCCCGGGTATCGCTTCGCTCACCCGGGCTACGGGGCTTGCGCGCGACCCGGGAGATCGGTGGCTATTGATGGCCAAAAGTTAGCCCCTGTTCACCATTCAGCCACGGTTGGTATGCAACAACGGCGGGCCAACCTTGGGGGTTTTCAGTAGTGAAACGGACGACGGTCGCCCTGTTCGGGCTTCTGGTGCTTGCCGGCTGCGGCACAGACACCAAAATCCCGGAAGAACCGGCCATGTATCTCAACATGGCGCAGCCCGGTGCCGTGCTGGACAGCCAGGCGGCCGCGATCATGTTTTCGCAGTATCGCCAGAACAATGGTCTCGGCACCGTGGTGGTCGATCCCGACCTGACCAGGCTCGCCGAGCAGCAGTCGCAGGCGATGGCCGCCCGCAACAAGATGGACCATGACGTGAAGGCCCCGCTCGGCAAGCGGCTGGAGGCCGGCGGCTATCCGGCGACGGTGGCGGTCGAGAACATCTCGGCCGGCTATCACACGCTCGCGGAGGCTTTTTCGGGCTGGCGCGATTCACCGCCGCACAAGGCCAACATGCTCAAAAGCGGTGTCACAAAAATGGGCATCGCAGCCGTTTATGCTCCGAATACCAAATACAAGGTGTTCTGGACGCTCATTTTGGCGGCAACCTGATCTCGATAAATTCCGCGTGAACTCCCCGCCGTATCTCGTTGATTGACGCGGCTGCGAACAGTCGCCACGGTGCGCCCTCAAAGTCATTTCGAACCGAACGGTTACGAATGGATACTTCGGATTCCGCGCCCGGCTCGACGCCGGCGCAAGGGCAGCGTGTGCTGGTTCTTCAGGGCGGCGGTGCGCTCGGCTCCTATCAGGCCGGCGCCTTTCAGGCGCTCTGTCATGCTGGCTTCGAGCCGGAATGGATCGCCGGCATCTCGATCGGCGCCATCAATGCCGCGATCATCGCCGGCAACGAGCCGGACAAGCGTGTGCCGCGGCTCAAGGAATTCTGGGAGATGGTGTCGGCGCCGGTGCCGTGGAATCCGGTCTCCAAGCATGAGCGCGCCCGTTCGCTGTTCAACGAGACCAGCGCCGCCATCATCGCGACCTTCGGCGTGCCCGGTTTCTTCACGCCGCGGATTCCGCCGGCGCCGCTGTGGCCGCCCGGCAGCTCGCAATCGCTGAGCTATTACGACACCGCGCCGCTGAAGAAGACGCTGGAGCGGCTGGTCGACTTCGATCGCATCAACGATCTGAAAACGCGGCTGTCGGTCGGCGCGGTTGGCGTCACCTCGGGCAATTTCCGCTATTTCGACAATTATGAGTTCAAGAAGCTCGGCAAGAAGATCGGCCCCGAGCACATCATGGCCTCGGGCGCTCTGCCGCCGGGCTTTCCGGCCGTCGTGATCGAAGGCGAGCATTACTGGGACGGCGGCATCGCCTCCAACACGCCGCTCGACTTCGTGCTCGATGAGGAGACCAGCCGCGATCTCCTGATCTTCCAGGTCGACCTGTTCAGCGCGCGCGGGCCGTTGCCGGAGACGCTGCTGGAGGCCGCCGAGCGCGAAAAGGACATCCGCTTTTCCAGCCGAACGCGGATGAACACCGACAAGAACAGGCAGATCCACAACGCCCGCATGGCGGTGCGCGACCTGATCGGCAAGCTGCCCGATTATTTGAAGAACGATCCGTCGGTCGAACTGTTGCGCAAGGCGTCCAAGGAGAACACCGTCACGGTGGTTCACCTGATCTACAAGAGCAAGAATTACGAGTCTTCGTCGAAGGACTACGACTTCTCCCATGTCGCGATGGTCGAGCACTGGGGCGCCGGCGTGCGCGACGTGCATTTGTCGATGCGTCACAAAGAATGGCTAGAACGGCCGCAGTCCGGCGAAACCATGGTGACTTACGACCTCACGGGGGACGAACCCACGCCCCCTGAAACGAAGGCCCCCGCAAGCAAATAGGAGCGAAGAACAATGGGTACGTTGACAGGCAAGACCGCCGTTGTGACCGGCTCGACCAGCGGCATTGGATTGGCTTATGCGCGCGCCTTCGCCGGCGCCGGCGCCAATGTCGTCATCAACGGCATGGGCGTTCCGGCCGACATCGAGAAGGAGCGTTCCGGCATCGAGACCGACTTCAAGGTCAAGGCGGCCTATTCGCCGGCCGACATGACCAAGCCGGCCGAGATCGCCGACATGATCGCGCTCGGTGAGAAGACCTTCGGTTCGGTCGATATCCTGGTCAACAATGCCGGCATCCAGTTCGTGTCGCCGATCGAGGAATTCCCGCCGGAGAAGTGGGAAGCCATCATCGCGATCAATCTGTCGTCGGCGTTCTACGGCATCCGCGCCGCGGTACCCGGCATGAAGAAGCGCGGCTGGGGCCGCATCATCAACACCGCCTCGGCGCACTCGCTGGTCGCTTCACCGTTCAAGTCGGCCTATGTCTCGGCCAAGCACGGCATCGCCGGCCTCACCAAGACCGCGGCGCTCGAGCTCGCGCAGTTCAAGATCACCTGCAACTGCATCAGCCCGGGCTATGTCTGGACGCCGCTGGTCGAGCACCAGATTCCGGAGACCATGAAGGCGCGCAACATGACCAAGGAGCAGGTCATCAAGGACGTGCTGCTCGCCGCCCAGCCGACCAAGGAATTCGTCACCTCGGAGCAGGTCGCGGCACTCGCGCTGTTTCTGTGCGGCGACGATGCCGCGCAGATCACCGGCGCCAACCTCTCGATCGACGGCGGCTGGACTGCGGAGTAGTATTCTGGCGGGACTTTCGCCCAAGAATGAGCCGGCCCTGATCCGATCGGGGCCGGCTTTTGCTTCTGGCAGCAAGTAGACGGGGAAATCGTGCGTTGCCAAACTCGTTCGTGAGAATGGTCCCTCGTATCGTTCTACGAGAGCGGGTGACCTCGTCGGATGGCCTGCTTGAGAGCGGTGAACAGGCTAGGTAACCGTTCGATCAACTCTGCAAGTCGATCGGCGGAGAATTCGACACACGCAGGCAAGACGCTCGCTTCAATGTAGCCAGGATGCCCCCACACCACCTCAGCAGAATCGAGTGATGGCGTTTTGTGCAGATGCTTAAGTGAAACCAATAGCGCCAGATTGTCAGGAGATTCTGGGGCAGGTTCCTTGAACGTGCAGTCAATTCCAATTTGGTGACCGTTCCAATCGGTGAGCGCGCCGATCGAATGATCATAGATACTGAACCTCACGTTTGGGTATTCTATTCTCAGCTCCTGCTCCCAGACTTGTAGGATCGGCAGCAGGGCGGCACGAAGTTGCGATACGGGATCCATAGCCGAAGTCTCCTGGCGCGCCGGCGGCGTCCGATGAAATGCTACGGCCCCGACCGCCGCTTCCCGAACGCCAGCACGTGCAGGCCGAGCCGCGAACGCACCACGTAGAATAGCAGGATGGTCTCGAAGATCAGCGACAGCGAGGTCGAGGCGGCCGCGCCCATGCCGCCGTAGCGCGGCACCAGCGTCATGCAGAGGCCGACATTCATGAAGAACGACACCGCATAGGCGGTGGCGCAGATGCTCTGGTGGCCGAGCATGTTCAAGAGGCGCTCCACCGGTCCGATCGCCGAGCGCACCACGAGCCCGATCGCGGCGACAAACATGATGCTGTAGCCGTCGACGAATTTCGGTCCGAACAGCCACAGCAGCGGCTTGCCGAATGCGAGCAGCGCAATGGTCGCGAACAATGAGGGCCAGAACGTCCAGCTGATGGCGTGCGCGACATAGGCCGACAGCCGGTCCTTGTCGCCGAGCGCATTGTACTCGGCGAATCGGTGTGCCGTCGTCGCCGACATCGCGTAGTGCACGAACGACACCAGCGCCAGCGTCTTGACCACGGCGAAATAGATGCCGACCTCCTCGGAGGAGCGGAACTGCTGCAGCATCAGCACGTCGGTGTAGCCGAGCAGGAGATAGAAGCTTTCGACCAGCATGATCGGCAGCGAGATCGCAAACCAGCCCCTGATGTCATAGGTCTTCTCGCCCGCGCCGAGATGGGCTTTGAGGCGGCGGTTCAGCACGATCATCTGGCCGATCGCCGCGATGTAGACCGCCGCGGCACTCGCGATCATCGCCGCAGTCGCGCCGAGGTTGAGGCCGAGCGCCAGCGCGCCCGCGGTCAGCGCGATGATCAGTCCCTGCCGCACGATGAACTGCGGCATCAGGCCGAGCTGCATCCAGTCATGCGCGCGCGAGATGCCGTCCTGGGTGTTGGCAACCACGAAGGGCGGCAATGTCAGGCAGCCGATATAGAGTGGCACCACCGCGTTGGGGTCGATCCAGGGCGAGGCGAGGTGGATCACGCCGGCGAGCAGCAGCGCCACCGTGCTGGACGCGGCAAGCACCACCCAGCGGCCGCCGGAGAGGAAGCCGCGCAGCGCCGCGAGGTCGCCGCGCGCGCGATATTCCGGGATGATCTTCTGCGAGGACGGCGCGATGCCGAAATCCATGGTGCTGCCGAGCAGCAGCACCCAGGTCCAGACATAGACATAGATGCCGTAGTCCGAGCCGCTCATCCAGCGCGCCAGCAGGATCTGCGCGAGATAGGCGATGGCGGCGCTGATGACGCGGATGACGAAGATCATGCCGGCGAGGCGCTTGGTGACCGACGCCTCCTTGGTGCCGCCGAGCAGGCGCGCAGCGAGGCCGCGCAGGCGTGCGGCCGGGCCCGATGGCGCAGGGGTTGCGGGTTGTGCTTCCATCACAGCCAAGGCGGAAAATTCCTAAAGCGCCGCAAGCCGGCAATGGCCCCCGATCTATCAACGAAACGTTAAGATTGGGTTGGGTGACGGATGTTCCCATCTTGCGTCGTCAGTTCAAATTGATATTGAATTCATAGCTTTTGTCGCCGCCGACCAGCGTCAGCTTCAGCGCGGCGCCGTCCGCTTTGGCACCCGGCGGCAAGCCGTCGAGCTCGAATGAGAAGCGCTTCACGCCCGGCGGCGCGTGCTCGACCAGCTTGGGCACGGGGAGCGCCCAGTCGGGCGTCGGACCCTCGACGAACAGGCTGAGGTCCTTGGTTTCGGGTGCAGCGACATCGACCAGCACATTGTTGCCATCGCGCTTGACGTCGCGGATCGTGAACGGGGTGAGGTCGCCGATATTGGCGGGCTTCGGTACCGCGTTGAGCGCTTCCGACAGCGCGGCGTCCTCGGTCGAGGCGACGCTGGCGAACGCAAGCTCGGCCTTCGCCTCCACCGGCACGCACAGCTTCTCGCACACCGCGTAGTTGATGTCGGCGCGCAGCACCAGCGGCTTGTCGGGATTCTTCGCCACGATGCGCAGCGGCAACACCACCTGGTGCTTGTAGCCGAGCGAGGTACCTCCGGCGCCGTCGTCGAACTGGCGCGGCGCCGGCCACATCACCGTGACCGCATCGACATTGTCCGACCTGGAGAAATCGAACCGCGGCGGCACGCCGGAATCGCCTGGCGTGCGCCAGTAGGTTTTCCAGCCGTCCTGCAACTGGAAGGCGATGCCGCCGAGCAGCACCGCGCCGCTGCGCGATCCCGCCAGCAGCCTGACGGCCGAATGCGTGTCCTGCTGCCACGGCGAGGCGTCATCGGCGCGAATCTCCGTTGCCACGGATGCGACGGAAAGCAAGGCGGCGACGGCAAATGCGGCACGCATGGGAACTGTGACGATCATGAGACGTCTTTACCTGCAACTTTCGTTGCAAACCATTGAATTGCTTGTGATGCATCGCGGCACGGCGGCCGAAGGTTGATTGACAGAACGGCGACCCAATATCAGGATGCCAAATCAGCAGGAAAGGCCTTTGCGGATGCGCCCTGAAGGCAAAACAGGCAAGACTCGCAAGACCGCCGCCGGCAGAAGCCCGGCCGTCGGTCCCCATGCCACCGAAGATGGCTATCTCGATGGCCAGATGCTGATCGCGATGCCTGTGATGAACGACCCGCGCTTCGAACGCTCCGTGATCTACATGTGCGCGCATTCGTCCGAGGGGGCGATGGGGATCATCGTCAACCGGCCGGCCGGCAGCATCGATTTCCCGGGGCTGCTGGTGCAGCTCGACATCATCGAGAAGTCGGACCAGATCACGCTACCGGAAAATGCCGAGATGATGAAGGTGATGAAGGGCGGCCCGGTCGACACCGGCCGCGGCTTCGTGCTGCATTCCAGCGACTTCTACATTCAGGATGCGACGCTGAACATCGACGACGGCATCTCGCTCACCGCGACCGTCGACATCCTCAAGGCGATCGCCAAGGGCTCCGGTCCCAAGCACGCGATCCTCGCGCTGGGCTATGCCGGCTGGGCGCCGGGCCAGCTCGAGAACGAGATCCAGCACAATGGCTGGCTGCATTGCGATGCCGATCCGGAGCTGATCTTCGGCACCGATGTCGACGAGAAATATGCACGCGCCCTGCGCAAGATCGGCATCGAAGCCGGCATGCTGTCGAACGACGCGGGGCATGCGTAGCGCGCCACACCCACGGTGTCGTCCCTGCGAAAGCAGGGACCCATAACCACAGGACGTGCGGATGGAGTGAGCTGGGGCCACAGCGTCGCGCCACAACGGCGCCCTGTGGTTATGGGTCCCGGGTCGCGCTTCGCTTGCCCGGGACGACAGCTTTGGGATTGGCCACGACAGCGGTGGACTTCGCTACAATGGCGGCGCCCTTCGCAAGATCGGCATCGAGGCCGGCATGCTGTCGAACGACGCCGGGTACGCGTAGGTCCGCTGAAGTAGCGACGGTCTCAACACATTCACGGTGTCGTCCCTGCGAAAGCAGGGACCCATAACCCCAACATGCAGTTGTGACACTGCGCTGGGGCCACAGCGTCGCGCCACAACGGCGCCCTGTGGTTATGGGGTCCCGGGTCGCACTTCGCTTGCCCGGGACGACGGCTGTGGGTTTGGCCACGCCAGCGGTGGGTTGGCTACGATGGCGGAGCCCGCTACTCCGCCGCCTCCTGCGCCACCGTCGGCTGGGTGCCGGCCACCGTGGCGCGGCGCATGTCGCGGGGCTGCGACTGGTCGTAGCGGCGCACGCGGTGCACGGTCTGGCGGTTGTCCCACATCACGAGGTCATGCACCGTCCATTTGTGCACATGGACGAACTCCGGCTGTGTGGCGTGCTCGGTGAGATCGCGCAGCAACAGCCGCGCCTCCGGCATGCTCATGCCCCTGATGGCGCCGGCATGCGACGACAGATACAGCGACTTGCGGCCGTGCACCGGATGGGTGCGCACCAGGCGCTGCAGCACCGGCTTGAACATCTCCTTCTCCTCGTCGGTGTAGTCGAGGAAGCCGAGCGAGCCGCGCGAATACATCAGCGAGTGCTCGCAGATCATGTCGTCGATCTCGGCCTTGGTCTCGTCGTCGAGCGCGTCATAGGCGGCGCGCATGTCGGCGAACTCGGTGTTGCCGCCCTTCGGGTTGACGATGCGCGCCGACAGCAGCGAGAATTTCGCCGGGATCGGCCGGAACGAGCTGTCGGAATGCCACAGGCAGTTGCCGAGATTGAACAGGTGGGTGCGGTGATCCTTCGGCAGCGGCTTGCCGTCCTTGCCGAGATTGGAGACGTCGTTGAGCCCGGAGGAGAGGCGGTAGTCTTCCTTCTTCGTCACCGTGCCGCCGCGCGCGTTCTCGCGCTCGCCGAAGTTCAGCGCGAACGCCATCTGCTGGTCGTCTGTGATGTCTTGGCCGTGGAAGATGAGTACGGCGTATTTGTCCATGCCGGCCTCGATGTCGACGGCTTCCTGCTTCGTCAGCGGCTTGCGCAGATCGACGCCGGAGACCTCGCCGACGAAATGCTTGTGAAGCTGCCGGATCAGGACCGTCATTGGCGTTTCTCCCTGTATCTCGCGGGCGGTTGTCCCGCTTCGTTTGACGGGAAGGCTACCCCCGACGCGGGCGCTGTCAACGCTTCGCGACCAGACGCGGGTCAGGCATTCCGCGCCATCAACCCGCCGTCGACGGGAATCACCGCGCCGGTCAGGAACGATGCGGCCGGCAGGCACAGGCTCAGCGTCATGTGCGCGACCTCTTCCGGATCGCCGTAGCGCGCCAGCGCGGTGCGGCGCTTGGCATAGATCGTCTTGTGCTCCTCGGAGATCCGGTCGGTGATGGCGGTGCGGATCGGGCCCGGGCAGATGCAGTTCACGGTGATGCCTTCGCGTCCCAATTCCACGGCGAGCGAGCGGGTCAGGCTGGTGACGCCGCCCTTGGCCGCGGAGTAGGGGCTATGCATCCCGGTCGCGCCGAGCGCCTCGGTCGAGGCGATGTTGACGATGCGCGGCGATCGCGACTTGCGCAGGTATGGCAGTGCGGCGCGGATGATGCGCGGATGCGCCGTCAGCATCACCGCGATGCCCTTGGCCCAGGCGTCCTCGTAAGCAGGATCGTCGATCGCCACGCGCACCGAGATGCCGGCATTGTTGACGATGATGTCGAGCCCGCCGAAATGCGCGGCAACATCGTTGACGACCCTGGTGATGGCGTCGCGATCGCTGACGTCGAGCGTCCAGGCCTTTGCCGAGCCGCCGCTCGCTGCGATCTCCTTCGCCACCGCCTGCGTGCCATCTTCGGTCAGGTCAGTGACCGCGACATTGGCGCCCTCATCGGCGAACACGCGCGCGGTGGCGCGGCCCATGCCGCTGGCGGCGCCGGTGACGAGAACGGTGAGGCCCTTCACCGAGCGGCTGAGCTGTTTGAATTCGGACATGACGGACCTCCGTTGATTTTTTTGGTGTGAGACCGGCAACGCTGGCACCGATCCGCAAAGACGTCAAACCGGCGATCCGTATCCGGCACGCGCGCAGCGCGTTAACGCAAGTTCTGCGTTGGCTTTTGCGTTGGCTTTTCGAAAAGGATCATGCTCAATCCAGAAAACAACGCGGGAGAGGAATGCGATGAACGAGCTCGATTTCGGCGGCAAGCAGGTCCTGGTGGTCGGCGGCTCCAGCGGCATCGGCAACGGCATCGCGCAGGCATTCCGCGCCAAGGGCGCGCGCGTCAGTGTGTACGGCACCCGCGCGCAGGCGAGCGATTATTCCGCAGAGGAGGGCTCGCATCTCGAGGGCCTTGCCTATGCGCGGCTCGATGTCTCTGATCCGCAGGCGCTCGAAAGCCTCACGCCGTCGTTCGATCGGCTCGACGTGCTGGTGTTGGCGCAGGGCGCGGTGATTTACCGCCGCGGGGAATTCCAGATGGAAGGCTTCCGCAAGGTGATGGAAGTCAATTTGATGAGCCTGATGGCCTGCGCCACCAAATTCCACGCGATGTTGAGCGCGAGCAAAGGCTCGCTGATCATCGTGAGCTCGACCGCGGCCTATCATTCCACCATGGGCAATCCGGCCTACAACGCCTCGAAGACCGGCGCGGTCGGCCTGACGCGCACGCTCGGCGAGGCCTGGGCGGAGAACGGCATCCGCGTCAACGGCATCGCGCCGGGCCTCGTCGACACCAAGATGACCAAGGCGACGACGGCGAATCCGAAGCGGCTCGAAGGCGCGCTCGAGCGCATTCCGCTGAAGCGTCTCGGCACACCCGCCGACATGGCCGGCGCCGCGCTGTTCCTGGCCTCGCCGCTCGCCTCCTACGTCGTCGGCCAGACCATCATCGTCGATGGCGGGCTCATTCTTTAGCTCCAGGAACTTGTGCGAGGTTCGACGGTTGGCTCCCTGACAGTTTCAGGGAGCCATTATGATGGACAAGGATCGGATTTTCGGAACGGCGAAGGAATTCGCGGGCAAGGCCGAAGGCGCCGTCGGCGATGCGACCGGCGACGCGCAGACGCAAGCGTCGGGCCGCGCGCGCGAGGCCGCAGGCGCAGTGCAGGACCTCTACGGCCAGGCCAAGGATGCCGCGCGCGACGCCGCCGACACCGCGGTCAAATACGCCAAGGATACTTTCAAGGATGCTTATGAGAATCGCGGCGAGACCGTTCGCAGCGGACAGAAGGCGATGGCGCAAACGGTGCAGGACAATCCACTCGGATCGCTCTTGATTGCCGGCGGCATCGGCTTCGCGCTGGCGCTGTTGATGACGCGCCAGCCGCGCCGCCCGCCGTCGTCACGCTGGCGCTACTACGGTTGAGATTCGTAGGGCGGGTTAACGTTAGCGTAACCCGGCATTCTCTCCGCGCATACGGCATCGGCGGGTTACGGCTTCGCCTAACCCGCCCTACAGTTTTTCCATGATCTGAACGCGCGCGCCGCCTACTGCCAGGGATTCCCCGGCACCGCGGCACGCTGTCCGACATTGCGCGGCGGGCGCGGCGGCGGGGCGACCAGCGGGCGCTGCTGCTGCGGCGCGCCGAATCCGAAGATGTCACGCAGCCAGGGCTGCGTCTGTGGCTGCTGTTGCGGCTGGGCCTGGGCCGGACGGAACACGCGCCTTGGCGGCTTCGGCGCAGTGATGATCGAGCCGTCGGGCGCGATCGCCGTGGTCGATGGCGGCGGATTCGCAGGGCCACCGGTCGGGGCGGCCGGCGTGGTCGCGGCAACCGGCACGTCGCCCTTGGCCTGCTCGCGCCCCATTTCGCGGCGCGGCCAGGCGAAATCATCGGCGCGGCCGGCCGGCGGCGCCAGCGCCTCGCCCTTCACCAGCGTGCGTGCGGCGAGCGCGTCGACGGCGGCAGGCCGCGAGCCCGGGCCGCCGAGCAATTGATCGGTACCGACCGTGGAGGCGACCAGCGGCAGCACGGGGCCTGCCAGCGGCCGCGGCGCGGGTTTGCCGGGCTCGGTGCTGGTCTCGGGCGTTGCCGGTTCGCTCGGCAGCGCGATCGGACCGGTGCGCACCGCGAGCAGGCGGGTCACCTCGCGCTCGACATAGTGCGCGAGCTTGCGCGCGCCGGCCTTGGTGAAGAACACGCCGTCATCGGAGCGCAGCTTGCGCGGCTGGCCTTCGAAATCGGGGCCCTTCGGCATGAAGCGGCCGGCCTCGTCGACAAAGCCGTCCCAGACGTCGACATAGGTGATGCCGGCCTTGCCGGCGCCGTCGCGATAGAGCGCGTCGAGGAACAGCATGTCCGACGTGCCCTTCTGGCCGCGGATCGCGGGCAAGCCGACCCACAGCACCGGCACGCCCTTGCTCTTCAGCACGTTGATCAGCTCCTCGATCTTCTTGCCGTAGAGCTCGACCCAGCGGTCGTCGCGGAAGTCGTAGAGGCCATTCGGCGAGCGCGCGGTCTTTCCCGGCGCCGCCTGCGAATCGGTGTCGGCGTCGTCGGCCGGCAGCTCGGCATCGACCGGCTTGCTGTCGGTCTTGCTATCGGCCTTGCCGTCAGTCTTGCCGTCGGTCTTGGCGGCGGCATCGGGCTTGTCGCCCGGCTTTGCGTCCGGCTTGGCGCGCGCGTCCTTTTTCTCGTCCTTCTTGTCGACCTTCTTCTCCACGACCGGTTCGCGGATCGAGGTGCGGTCATTGAGGCCGAGCATCACGACGATGGCGTCGGGGTTCTCGGTGGCGAGAATGCCCTTGGCGGCCGCAGCCCAGTCCGCCGGGTCGCCCTTGGGCTGATAGCGGATCAGGCCGGAGACCGTCTTGTGCTTGCGGATCACGCCCATGTCGGGCTGGTCGGAATAGGCATCTTCCAGGCCATAGGCGAGCCAGTCGGCCATGGCGTCGCCGATCACCAGCACGTTGCGCTCCGCCGCAGCTTCGTGCTTGGCCGGCGGCGGGGCGCGCGAGAAATCCTCGCGCGGCCGCTGCGGCTGTGATTGCGGTTGCTGCTGCTGGAACGGTGCGAAGAAATCGCCCCCGAACCAGCCGCCACCACCACCTCCACCTCCTCCGCCACGCTGCGGTGCGCGGCGCTGCGGCGGAGCGTCACCGAACCCCGGGAAGCCGAAGAACTGCGCCGAGGCGGGCTCGGCAATGCCGATCAACAGCGCAAGCGCCACCGTCAGCGCGACCAGCGGACCGGCTTCGGTGAATATGCGCAGGAAGGACTTCGGCTTCGCCATCGAGTTCGTCGCAATGATCAGAAGTACGTGAGCATATTAGCGGAATCGGGCCGCAAGCGGGCAGCTTTTCCACCATAAATCGGGTGCCTCCGGCCGCCGTCAAGGCGCCGGGCAAATATCGGATTTCACGGTTACTTTCGGGGATGAGGGGCAAGTACCTCGTCATTCCGGGTTCGCTTCGCGCCCCGGAACGACATCGTTGAGCTGTTGTCGCCCGGATGGAGCGAAGCGTAATCCGGACCAGACGAGCCGCATGGTGAGAACCCCGGATTTCGCTGCGCTTCATCCGGGCTACGGGCAGTCTGTGACCTCGGCCCTACCGCCCCCGCAGCCGCTCCAGCACCTCGGCGGTGGCGAAACCGTCGGCCGGCGCCCCGATCGAGACCTGGAAGCCGCGCAGCGCCTCGCGGGTCTGGCCGCCGAACTGGCCGTCGGGCGTGCCCTTGTAGAAGCCGCGCTGGGCGAGCAGCTGCTGCAGTTCCAGCCGCTCGGCGCGTGACAGCACCCGTTCCTGTCGCGGCCAGGGCTGCACGAAGGGCTGACCGCCGCGCAGGCGATCAGCGAAATGGCCGATGGCGAGCGCATAAGCCTCGGCCGGGTTGTACTTCATGATCACCCGGAAATTCTGCAGCATCAGGAAGCCCGGACCTTCGGCACCGGCGGGCGCCAGCAGATAGGCCTTGTCGGACGGCCGCGGCAACGCCTGACCGTTGGGCCGCTTGACGCCGAGTTGCTCCCATTGCGACAGCGGCATCGCCTTGGCGCGGTCGGCCAGCATGTAGTTCAGGCCCTGCGGCAGCACGACCTCATAGCCCCAGCTCGCCCCGGTCTGCCAGCCGTCCTTCTTCAGATTGTTGGCGGTCGAGGCGATCAGGTCGCTCGGATCGTCGACGACGTCGCGGCGGCCGTCGCCATCGCCGTCGACCGCGTAGCGCTTGAACGCGGTCGGCATGAACTGGGTCGGGCCGAACGCGCCGGCCCAGGAGCCGCGCATCTGCTCGGGCTTGAGATCGCCGCGGTTGAGAATCTCCAGTGCCGACAGGAATTCGTCCTTGAAATAGGCCTGGCGGCGGCCGATGCAGGCGAGCGTCGCGGTCGACTGCACCACGCTGCGATCGCCCATCTGAGTCGAGTAGTTCGACTCGATGCCCCAGATCGCCGCGATGATATAGCGATCGACGCCATAGGCCTTCTCGGTCGCATCGAACTGCGGCTTGTATTTCGCAAGGATCTCGCGGCCCTTGGCGAGCCTGGCGTCGCTGACGAGAATGTCGAGATAGTCCCAGATCGCCTTGGTGAATTCGGGTTGCGAATCCAAGAGATCCATGATGCGCAGATCGGGCTGCAGGCCAGCGGTGAAGCGCTCGAAATTCTGCTGGGTGATGTTGCGCCGCGCGGCATCCGGCCACATCGCGGCGACGCAGTTCGGGAAGTCGGATGCGGCCTGACGGACCGCGGCAGCCGTCATCAAAGGATGGCCGGAGGCGCCGTCTTCCCCGCTCCAGGGCGGCGCGGCGCCGTCCTGTCCGGTTGCGGCCTGCGGCGGCGTCGCGGCGTTCCCCGAAAAGATGCTGTCGATCAGGTTGGTCAGGCCGTTGCCGGCCGATTGCGCTTGCGTCGCGCCCGGCAGCAGCAGGGCCAGTGCGATCAGGCTCGCGCTGCAAAGCCTGGTCCTTGATATTCCCTTCGCGCGCATGTGTCGTGTGCCTGTCAAAATCGTGCCGCCTCAGAAGGCCCCGTCACGGTTTCCAATAGCTTAACAAAGGGCGGCATTTGGGGCGTGACGAAATCGCGCGCGATGTTTGACCGGGACAAATTGTCCGGCGTCGTCAACCCGCCTTCGACTGTTCCCTGAGACCGGCCAGAACAGCTTCGGCATTCTCAAAGCAGTCGCCGCCGGGCGGCGTGGCTTCGATCCGGGCGATCACGGCCTCGAGCCCGGCCTGGGTTTCAGACAAGCGGTGCTGCAAGGCTGCGACCTCGACCACCTTGGCCTTGAGCGCGGCCACCAGCGTGTCGCGGCTCCAGTCTCCCTTGCCGTGTGGCGGCAGCAGGTTCCGGATCTCGTCGAGCGAGAACCCGGCCTGCTGGGCCATCACGATGATCTCGAGGACCTGCCTGGTTCCGCGCGAATACTGCCGATAGCCATTCAGGCCGCGATCGATCGACCCGATCAGGCCCTCCCGCTCATAGAAACGGATGCGCGACGGCGCGAGGCCGGACTCCCGAGCCAGTTCCCCGATCTTCACCGCCGTGCTCCTTGCTGCTTGACCTTAAAGCTAACTTTAAGGTTAGGGTGCGCGCAGATCAACAAGGAACTCGGTAAGGAAGCTGGCTCATGTCGTCGTTCGATTCCCTCACTCTGCCCAACGGGACCAGCGTTCCCAACCGCATCGCCAAGGCGGCGATGGAGGAGAACATGGCCGACGCCGGGCATCTCCCGTCGGCCGAACTGCTGCGCCTCTATCAGGCCTGGGCCGACGGCGGCGCCGGCCTCATCATCACCGGCAATGTCATGATCGATCGCCGCGCCATGACCGGCCCGGGCGGCGTCGTGCTGGAGGACGGCACGCCGCTTGAAGCGTTCCGAAACTGGGCGCGGATCGGCCGGGCCAGGGGCGCGCAAATCTGGTTGCAGCTCAGTCATCCGGGGCGGCAGATGATGAAAAACATGGGCCAGCAGACGCTGGCGCCATCGGCGGTGGCGCTCGATCTCGGCAAGCATTCGAACCTGTTTGCGATGCCCAGAGCGATGACCGAGCACGACATCGACGAGGTGATCGCGCGCTTCGTCACGGCCGCGAAACTCGCAGAGCAGGCCGGCTTCTCCGGCGTGCAGATCCATGCCGCGCACGGCTATCTGATCAGCCAGTTCCTGTCGCCCTTGAGCAACCGGCGCACCGACCGCTGGGGCGGCTCGCTGCAAAATCGGGCGCGTCTCTTGATCGAGACCGTCAAGGCCGTCCGCGCGGCGGTGTCGCCGGACTTCTCGATCGCGGTCAAATTGAACTCGGCCGATTTCCAGCGCGGCGGCTTCGATGCAGCCGATGCGAAGACCGTCGTCGAGATGCTGAATGAACTGCCCGTGGATCTGGTGGAACTGTCGGGCGGCAGCTACGAGGCGCCGGCGATGCAGGGCGATGCACGCGACGGCCGCACGCTGGCGCGCGAGGCCTATTTCCTCGACTTCGCGCGCGATATCGCAGGGGTCGCCAGGATGCCGGTCATGGTCACCGGCGGCATTCGCCGCATCGGCATCGTGCAACAGGTGCTCGACAGCGGCGTCGCCATTGCGGGTATCGCCACCGCGCTTGCCATCAGGCCGGATCTGCCGAATGCGTGGCGCCGCGGCGAAGATCTGCGGCCAGAAGTCGCGCCCATCCGCTGGAAGAGCAAGCCGATGGCCTCGCTTGCCGCCATGGCCGTCGTGAAATTCCAGCTGGGGCGGTTGAGCCGGGGCGGCACGGCCAATCCGAACGTTTCGCCGCTGAAGGCGTTGGTTCTCGCCCAGCTGCGCACGTCGTCGCTCACCCGCAAATATCGCCGCTGGATCGCGTCATCTGCCGACGCGACTGCTGCGTCTCACGTCGGGTCGGTTTTGTCGCGTGCGAACGCGCGGGCCGTCGGGATGCCTCGGTAGGCCCGCCATTTGGGTCGGAAATGCTTGGGTGGAAGAAGCGGATGAGTGCGCATCACACATCCGCCTTTGTTCTCGGCTGCAAAACGGGTACGAAGAAGCGATTACATCTCGCGCCGTCCCACCCGTTTCAAGGCTCCCGATAATCCCATGAAGATCCGCAAAGCCGTATTTCCCGTCGCCGGTCTCGGCACCCGCGTGCTGCCCGCCACCAAGGCGATGCCGAAGGAGATGCTGACGATCGTCGACAAGCCCCTGATCCAGTACGTGGTCGACGAGGCGCGCGAGGCCGGCATCGAGCACTTCGTGTTCGTCACCGGCCGCAACAAGGGCGTCATCGAGGATCACTTCGACCGCATGTTCGAGCTCGACACCACGCTCGCGCAGCGTGGCAAGAAGACCGAGCAGGACATCCTGGCGCAGAACCAGCCTGAAGCCGGCGCGATGAGCTTTACCCGGCAGCAGTCGCCGCTCGGGCTCGGCCATGCGGTGTGGTGCGCGCGCGACATCGTTGGCAACGAGCCGTTCGCGGTGGTGCTGCCGGACGAACTGGTGCTGAACACGCCGGGCTGCCTCAAGCAGATGATCGATGCCGCCAACAAGCTCGGCGAGAAGTCGAACGTGATCGCGGTCGAGGCGGTACCCGACGAACTCACCCATCAATACGGCATCTGCGGCGTCGGAAAACGCACCGGCAACATCTTCGAGGTCGACGGCATGGTCGAGAAGCCGCCGAAGGGCACCGCGCCGTCCAACCTGTCGATCACCGGCCGCTATATCCTGCAGCCGGAGATCTTCAACATCCTGGCCACGCAGGAGCGCGGCGCCGGCGGCGAGATCCAGCTTACCGACGCGATGATCGGGCTTGCCAAGACGCAGAAGTTCTACGGCGTCGAGTTCGAGGGCGAGCGCCACGATTGCGGCTCCAAGCCCGGCTTCCTCCGCGCCAACATCGCCTTCGGCCTCAAGCGCCCCGAGCTGCGCGACGGCCTGATCGCCGAGATGAAGAAGTATCTGGAGAAGTAGGGGCGCTCCGGTTCGCGCTGCGCGCGGCGAGTAGCAAGACTCGCGAGAATGCGAAGCTACGTCCCCACGCACGTCTGTCATCGCCCGCGAAAGCGGGCGATCCAGTACGCCGCGGCTTGTCGATTCAAGCGCCGGCGTCTCTGGAATACTGGATCGCCCGGTCGAGCCGGGCGATGACATTGCGCCAGAACCATCCAAGATGTCGTCCCTGCGGAGGCCGGGACCCATATGTGGACGGCCCCCGTGGCACAAGAGCGTTCTGGACTTGGTCGGATCGCTGTCATCCATATGTCCGGCCTGTTTGATGCGATGGTGTTGATCGCTGGGCCAAGATGGTTTCCGCGACGCGAGTGCCAAACAACCTGGCGACCTTGTGAAGGCCAATGGGTCCCGCGGCTTGTCTCGCGTTCTGGATCGATCGATCATTCCATCTGCTCTTGCAGCTCCGGTTCGTCCGGCGAGCGCTGCGTCCGGCCGGCCAAACTGTTAGGTGACAGCGCTCATGCGTGCGGCATCATAGCTCTCGCCCGTCGCCATCAGCTTCCAGGCAATGCGGGCCACCTTGTTGGCGAGCGCTACGGCCGCAAGCTTCGGCGGCTTGCGCCTGAGCAACGCCACCAGCCAGCGCGAGGGGTGGCCGCGCCCGAGCCTTGCCTGCCGGATCACCGCGGTCGCCCCGGCCACGAGCAGGCGACGCAGGGTCTCGTCGCCGGCGCGGGTGATCTTGCCGAGCCTGGTTTTGCCGGCGGTGGAATGGTCCTTGGGCGTCAGGCCGAGCCAGGCCGCGAACAAGCGGCCGGAGCGGAAGGCGTGCGGGTCCGGCGTCTTCATCACAAGCGAGGTTGCGATGATCGGACCGACCGAGGGGATCTGGGCCAGACGACGGCTCGTGGCGTTGGCCCGGTGCCAGGCCAGCAGCCTGGCCTCGACCGCCTTCAGCTCACCCTGCAACTGCGCATAGTCACGGCCCTGCATGGCGAACAGCTCGCGCGCCATAGCGGGAACGCTCTCGTCCTGCGTGATCCGGGCCAACAGCGGCTCGATCTTGTCCAACCCCTTCGGCGCGATCAGGCCAAACTCCGCCGCGTAGCCGCGGATCGCATTGCTGAGCTGGGTACGGCGGCCGATCAGCCCGTCGCGGACACCCGCAAGCATCAGCGCGGCCTGCTGTTCGGCGCTCTTCACCGGCACAAACCGCATCCGCGGTCGGCCCATCGCTTCGCACACCCCATCCGCATCTCGCCCGTCGTTCTTGTTCCGCAGCACATAAGGCTTCACCAACTGCGGAGCTATCAGCTTCACCTCATGGCCAAGCTTGCCAAGCTCGCGCGCCCAGTAATGGGCCGCGCCGCAGGCCTCCATCCCGATCACCGTCGGCGGAAGCTTGGCAAGAAACTCAAGCACCTGCTTGCGCGACAGCTTCTTGCGCAACACCGGCTGTTCCGCTGCATCAACTCCATGCAGCACAAAAATATGCTTCGACGTATCCATGCCTATACGGATAATCTCTCTCACGGACGGCTCCCTTGTCTGAGATTTGCAACAACCTCATTCTGGCACACTGATGCCGTAGGGGGCCGTCCACCCCATCAACCACCGAAGTTCGTTGTTGCGCGACGCTGGAACGACGAGTCCCATTCACGACACCCGCCGCGGAGTATGGGTCCCTGCTTTCGCAGGGACGACAGCTGTAAGTATGGCGCGACGTGTGCGTCAAACACGGACGGCATCGTCTCCGCCGCACCCCGACCCAATCACGCCACCTTCCTTCGCTTCGCCCGTTTCATTGGCTCCTTCGCCCCATCCGCCTTCGGCGCACGCAATTCCCGGGCAGCGAGCGAGACCACCTCGGCGATCTGCTGCAGCTGCGCGGCGAGCGGGCTGGTCTTGCGCCAGACCATGCCGATGGTGCGCGAGGGCTGCGGGTTCTTGAAGCGCGAGACGGTGACGGGCGCGGAGCGCGTCTCCACCGTCACCGCCATCTCGGGGATCAGGGTGACGCCGATGCCGGCGCCGACCATCTGCACCAGTGTCGACAGCGAGCTCGCATCCAGCACCTCGCGCGGCGGCGAGGATTGCATGTTGCAGAACGACAGCGCCTGGTCGCGGAAGCAATGGCCTTCCTCGAGCAGCAACAGCCGCATCTCGCGCAGCATCTCGGCGCTCGGCACCGGCGTCTTGGCGTCCTCGCCCGGCCGCACCAGCAGGAAATTCTCCGAGAACAGCGCGACCTCGGTCAGCGACGGTTCATGCACCGGCAGCGCCACGATCGCGGTGTCGAGCCGGCCCTCGGCGACTGCCTTGATCAGCTTCGGCGTCAGCGTCTCGCGGACATGGATGTCGAGCTCGGGATGCAGCCGCGCCAGCGTCTCGATCACCCGCGGCAGCAGATATGGCGCAATGGTCGGGATCATGCCGACGCGCAGGCGGCCGGCGAGCTTGTCACGCGAGGCGCGCGCGAAGTCGCCGAGCTCGTCGACCGAGCGCAGGATGTCGCGCACGCGATGCAGCAGGTCCTCGCCGAAGGTCGTCAGGGTGACCTGCCGGGCATTGCGTTCGATCAGCACGCCGCCGACCGCCCGTTCCAACTCGCGGATCTGCATCGACAGCGCCGGCTGCGACACCGCGCAGGCATCCGCGGCGCGCCCGAAATGCCCGTGCTGGGCCAGCGCATCGAAATACCTCAGTTGCCGGAGTGTGACATTTATCATCAGATTATCTTATCGACGCGATCACTAAAGTCAATTTCACCTGATGGATTGGGGCGCGTAGAATCGTTCTTGGAAGAGCTCCAGCGCATTCCAGAATCCATCACCTCGGAGAAGAAACATGGACGCAAAAACCGACGACGGCGCGGGCAAATGCCCATTCACGGGCGGGCCCCGCGGGCACGCGAATCGCGACTGGTGGCCGGAGACGCTCGACGTTCAGGTGCTGCATCACAATTCCAACCTGTCCGATCCGATGGGCAAGGGCTTCGACTACGCCAAGGAATTCAAGTCCCTCGATCTCAACGCCGTGATCAAGGACCTCACGGCCCTGATGACGACGTCGCAGGAGTGGTGGCCGGCCGACTTCGGCCATTACGGTGGCCTGATGATCCGCATGGCCTGGCACTCGGCGGGCACCTATCGCATCACCGACGGCCGCGGCGGCGCCGGTGCCGGTCAGCAGCGTTTCGCCCCGCTCAACAGCTGGCCTGACAACGCCAACCTCGACAAGGCGCGCCGGCTGCTGTGGCCGATCAAGCAGAAATACGGCCGCAAGATCTCCTGGGCCGACCTGATGGTCCTCGCCGGCAACGTCGCGCTGGAATCGATGGGCTTCAAGACCTTCGGTTTTGCGGGCGGCCGCGCCGACGTGTGGGAGCCGGAAGAGCTGTACTGGGGTCCGGAAGGCACCTGGCTTGGCGACGAGCGCTATAGCGGCGAGCGCCAGCTCTCCGAGCCGCTCGGCGCGGTGCAGATGGGCCTGATCTACGTCAACCCGGAAGGCCCGAACGGCAATCCGGACCCGGTTGCCGCGGCCAAGGACATCCGCGAGACGTTCTTCCGCATGGCGATGAACGACGAGGAGACGGTTGCGCTGATCGCCGGTGGCCACACCTTCGGCAAGACCCACGGTGCGGGCGATCCGTCGTTGATCGGTCCGGAGCCGGAAGGTGGCGCGATCGAGGATCAGGGCTTGGGGTGGAAGAGCAAGTTCGGCACCGGCGTCGGCGCTGACGCAATCACTGGCGGTCCCGAGGTCACCTGGACCCAGACCCCGACCAAGTGGAGCAACCACTTCTTCGAGAACCTGTTCAAGTACGAATGGGAGCTGACGAAGAGCCCGGCGGGTGCGAAACAGTGGAAGGCAAAGGGCGCGGACGCCGTCATTCCGGACGCGTTCGATTCGTCGAAGAAGCATGTCCCGACCATGCTGACCACCGACCTGTCGCTGCGCTACGACCCGGCCTACGAGAAGATCTCGCGCCGGTTCTATGAGCATCCGGATCAGTTCGCGGACGCCTTCGCCCGCGCCTGGTTCAAGCTCACCCACCGCGACATGGGTCCGATCGCGCGCTACCTCGGCCCGCTGGTGCCGAAGGAGACGCTGATCTGGCAGGACCCGGTGCCGGCGCTCGATCACGCCGTGATCGACGACAAGGATATCGAGGCGCTCAAGGCGAAGATCCTTGCCTCGGGTCTCTCGGTCTCCGAACTGGTGTCGACCGCCTGGGCCTCGGCCTCCACGTTCCGCGGCTCCGACAAGCGCGGCGGCGCCAACGGCGCGCGCATCCGCCTTGCTCCGCAGAAGGACTGGGATGTCAACGAGCCGGCCCAGCTCAAGGGTGTGCTGGCCAAGCTCGAAGCCATCCAGAAGGAGTTCGGCAAGAAGGTCTCGCTGGCCGATCTCATCGTGCTCGGCGGCGCGGCTGCGATCGAGAAGGCGGCGAAGGACGGCGGCACCCATGTGAAGGTCCCCTTCACGCCGGGCCGCACCGATGCGACGCAGGACCAGACCGACGTCGAATCGTTCGCTCCGCTCGAGCCGCGGGCTGACGGCTTCCGCAACTATATCGGCGGCAAGCATCAGTTCCTGCAGCCCGAGGAGGCGTTGGTCGACCGTGCGCAGCTGCTGCGGCTGACCGGACCGGAATTGACGGTCCTCGTCGGCGGCCTGCGCGTGCTCGGCGCCAATGCCAAGAAGTCGAAGCACGGCGTCTTCACCGGCAAGCCGGGGACGCTGACCAACGACTTCTTCCTCAACCTGCTCGACATGGGCACGGTGTGGAGCGATGCCGGCCAGGGCGTCTATGAGGGTCGCGACCGCAAGACCAAGGCGGTGAAGTGGACCGGCACCCGCGCCGACCTGATCTTCGGCTCGCACTCGCAGCTGCGCGCGTTCGCCGAGGTCTACGGCTCGTCGGATGCCAAGGAGCAGTTCGTGAACGACTTCGTCGCGGCCTGGGCCAAGGTGATGAACGCCGATCGCTTCGATCTCGCCAAGTAAATTGGACGAGTAAGCGGCCGGTACGTCACGGCAATCACGACAGGGCGGCGCTTCGGCGCCGCCCTGTTTCATTTCGGGGACGCAATTTGGAAGAGATTAAGGCTTTCCGCAGCTTTGCTCAGTCGTGCAGGTTCATGTCGCGGATCATCTCCTCGAACTCCGCCTGCGTCGGAATCGCCGGTGGCGATTCCGGCGCGCTGCTCATCACGATGGGAGCATCGCACTGCGAGGCCCCGCGCGAAGGCTCGAAGATCGCGGTCAGGCTCGCCCAGCACACCAGGAGAGCGACGATCCAGTCCAGTACATTGGATGCCGTCATTGCAGCACCAGCATCAGCATTTCCATACGCTGATGGTGCAGCCTGTGTGGCGCTTGCGCAATTCGGAAGTTACGAAACGTGACTTCGGCGTAGCCGAGAGCCGCGTCCGAACTGTGCTCCCTCTCCCGCTTGCGGGGGAGGGCTGGGATGGGGGCTCTCTCCACGAGTCGCATCGCGGAAGGAGCCCCCACCCGCATCGCATGAAATGCGATGCGACCTCCCCCGCAAGCAGGAGAGGTGCAGCGAATCTGCCGCTGAAGCGATGTAGCCTGACTTCGTCGCCGCTGCCGGTTCTATGCAGTCCGCGCGCGGCGTCCCTCGATCGGATAGGCGGGATCGTTGAAGCCCGGCGTCGAAGGATGGCCGGCGACGACGAGGCGGTCGATCAGGGCTTCGTCCTCGGCGGTGAAGCGATAATCGAGCGCGCGGATGTAATCGTCCCATTGCGCTTCGGTGCGCGGGCCCGCAATGACCGCGCTGACGAACGACGAGTTCAGTACCCAGGACACGGCGAACTGCCCGGCGGTGATGCCGCGGCTCTCGGCGTGGCGCTTGATTTCCTGCGCGAGTTGCAGCGATTCCGGCCGCCACTCGGTCTGCATCATGCGCCTGTCGTTGCGGCCGGCGCGGGTGTCGGCAGGCGGAGCGGCGTCGGGTGCGTATTTGCCGGTCAGCACGCCGCGCGCCAGCGGGCTATAGGGCACGATGCCGAGGCCGTAATAGGCGCAGGCCGGGAAATGCTCGACCTCCGGCATCCGGTTCATCGCATTGTAATAGGGCTGGCTCGCGACGGGACGGTCGATGCCGAGCCGGTCGCAGATGTTGCAGATCTCGGCGACGCGCCAGGCGCGATAGTTGGAGACACCGAAATAGCGCACCTTGCCGGCGCGGATCAGGTCGCCCATCGCACGCACCGTCTCGTCGAGCGGCGTCGTGTGGTCTTCCTTGTGCAGGTAGTAGACGTCGATGTAGTCGGTGCCGAGCCGCTTCAGGCTCTCGTCTGCGGCCTGGAACACCCAGCGCCGCGACAGCCCGCCATGATTCGGATCGTCGCCGATCGGATTGGCGAGCTTGGTCGCGAGCACCCAGTTCGATCGGCTGTTCGAGATCGCGCGTCCGACGACCTCCTCGGACTTGCCGCCATTATAGGCGTCGGCGCTGTCGATGAAATTGATGCCGGCCTCGCGCGCCTTGGCCACGATCCGCGACGAGGTCGCCTCATCGGTCGGTCCGCCGAACATCATGGTGCCGAGGCAGATCGGCGAAACCTTCAGGCCGCTGCGGCCGAGCTGGCGATATTGCATCGATCGTTCCTCCGGGGCATTCCGGGATGGTCCGAAGGACCAGACCCGGAATCTCGAGATTCCGGGTTCATCGCTGCGCGATGCCCCGGAATGACAGGATCAACTCTCGTTCTTCAGGATCTTGAACACGCCATTGGCCATCGCGACACAGCGCTTGTCGACGGTCACCTCGGCCGCGATGAAGATCAGGCTGCGGGTCGAGCGTACCACGCGCGGCCGCGTCGTCAGGATCTCGCCGATCTTGCCGGCCTCGACGAAATGGGTGTCGAGCTGCACCGTCGCAAGCGTCGGCTTGCCCGAGACGAAGCGCGCGGCCATGCCGCAGGCGCGGTCGGCAAAGGTCATGATCACGCCGCCCTGCACCAGGCCGCGGCGGTTGTGGTGCTTGTCCTCGGTGATCAGCGCGAGCTCGAGCGCGCCGTCCTTCAGCCGCTCCCACAACGGGCCGATCAGCGTCAGGAAACCCGTGGTGTCGGCGATCTTCCAGCCGTCGGATTTGAGTTTGTCCGCGGCCTTGGCCGTCATGAGGAGGGATCCCTTGCTTGCAGATGATTGATCGCAGGAGGCATGTCGTTCCGCTCATTTCATCAAATGCTGTTGTGTTGTAGTCAAGCTCAATGGCCCGCACATTTGACGATGCCACCCGGCGGAATATCGCAGAGCTCTGCGCCGCATTCGCGCGCCTCGCGCCGGCCGACGCCGCACCGACGCTGAAGCGCGCGGCGGTCGCGATTGCGCTGACCGAGGGTGATGACGGCAACGGCACCGCCTTCCTGCTGACCCGCCGCAGCGCGCGCCTGCGCGCCCACAGCGCGCAATGGGCGCTGCCGGGCGGACGCTGCGATGCCGGCGAGACACAGCCCGAGGCCGCGCTGCGCGAGCTGCACGAGGAGCTTGGCCTCGCGCTGTCCGAACGCGACGTGCTCGGCATGCTCGACGACTATCCGACACGCTCCGGCTATCTGATTACACCGGTCGTGGTCTGGGCCGGTGCGCATGCGGCGATCGCGCCGAACCCGGACGAGGTCGCGTCCGTCCACCGCATCGGCCTCGATGCGATCGAGCACGACGATGCGTTCACCTTCGTCACGATTCCCGAGAGCGCGCGGCGCGTGATCCGCTTCCGGCTCGGTGGCCAGCAGATCCATGCGCCGACCGCCGCGCTGATCTATCAGTTCCGTGAGGTGCTCGCCGGCCGCAACACCCGCGTCGCCGATCTCGAGCAGCCGGTGTTCGCATGGAAGTAGGCCGCAACGATGCGGCTATTTGTGACGGCGTTTGCGGGCGTTCATCTTCATTGCCTTGCCTTGCGCAACAGGCGAATGCGCTGCGGTCGCGGGTTCCGGCGGCGCCCGCGACACATTCTCGTAACAAGAGAGCCGTGAGCGCGTATCCGGAAACGACCCGCAATCCGGACGCTCGGCGTGCGCAGATGTGGCGAGCGTCAGCGCGGCGGCGGCGAGCCAGAGTGCCATTCTCATCGCAATCTCCACAGCATTCTTCGGAGAACACCGCATTGTGGCGAAAATTCTGGACCTGATCGCGGCATCCGGCCGCTTGCGCTCCGGACATTTCCGGGCTGACTTCGCGGCGGCGCTTGCTACAACGAGGCCATGCGCCCGCAATTGATTCGCCTCGTTCCTGGATTTGTCGCGCTCGCGCTCGCCGCCAGCGCGCCGCCGGTATTGGCCGGCGAGGCCGATGCGTTGCCGCCGTCCGTCGCCAATGCGATGGCGCAGGCCTCGCCGCAGGCGATCATGGAATATCGCCGCAAGCTGGAGGAATATCAGGCGGCGCGCGACGCCTTCGAGCAGGACGCCAGCGCCTATTGGAGTGCGATCGCCGACAAGCGGCGCGGCCGCAACGCCAAGCGCCGCGACCGTGTGCAGATCACGCTGGACGATTACGTGCTGCAGCAGCCGCCGGTCTATGAGGGCCCGAAGCGGCCGGTCAACCCGGCGCCGGAAGAAGAGGGCGGCAAGCCGCCGCGTCCGCCCAAAACCATTCCAGTGGTCTCCGATTTCGTCAGGGCGGCGGCCGAACAATTCCAGTTCACGCCGCAGCGTCCGACGAGCGAGGTCGAGTTCAAGCGCGCCTATGCCCGCTACGCACGCGCCGCGGGGCTGACGCCGGAGCAGGCGGTGCGGGTCTATTCATTCGAGACCGGGGGCACCGGCAATTACGACGTGCAGGCCGGCATCGAGCATGGCGGCAAGCGCGCCATCTCCACCGCGATGGGCTACAACCAGCTGCTCACCACCAACACCGTCGAGCTCTTGGCCGAGCAGGGCCATGAATTCGTCCGGGACCTGACTGCGCGGGTTGCGGCGACGCAGGGGCCTGCGCGCAAGGCCATGGAGCACAAGCTCGCGGTGCTGAAGAAGATGGTTGCGTTCACGCGCACCGTGCCCGACGACTGGTCGGCGCATCAGCGTCTGGCTGATACGCCCCAGGGCTGGGCGTGTCACGCCATGGTGCTCGACATCGATATCGGCCCGATGCTGCAGACCCACAAGCTGCTGACCTCGGTGATCTTCGCCCGCAACAAGGGCTACACGAGGCCGCTGACCGCGGCCGAGCTCGAGATGATGAACCTGACCGGCGACGGCACCGGGCTCGACATGGTGACCATGCCGCAGGCGATGCGCGAGCAGGTGCCGACCACGAACTTCTTCCAGCGCTCCGGCTACGAACGCAATCCGGTCGCGATCCGTCACAACACCGTGGCCAAGCTGCTCGCCATCACCAACGAGCGGATGGATTCCAACAGCAGCAAGCCCGGCGCGAGGGAATTGGCCACGGCGTTCTGAGGTCTGCCGAAGACGTCAGAACTTCGGTTCCGATTGAATCAGAACCGAAGCTCCAGAGCCTTCTCTTGACGCGCTTTCTTCACGTGAACCGGCGTCCACGTCGCTCGAAAACGCTCTAATTCGAGCCGAACATGAACTTGCCGTCGCCCTCGAGATAGGGCCCGGAGCGCATGTAGAGCTGGCCGTTGTGCCCGATGAAGAACAGCGTCCCCTTCGGCACCTTCTTGGCGCCCTTCAGCAGTGTGTTGGCATTGCTGGTCCCCATCTTGTAGGCCCAGGTCTTGCCGTCCTTGTCATAGGCGTAGCCCATGTCGGTCTTCAGCTCCCAGGGCGCAGCCTCCTGCGCGAATGCGCATGTCGTCAGCGCGGCAAACGCCGCAGTCGCAATAAAGGTCTTGGTCAGAAAAAGCGTCATGATCCACCTCCGGCCGAGAAAAACGGCGTCGTCCCCACGTTTTTGAACAAATCACGAACGGCATTCGCGCGTCAATACGACAATCGGCGCGACCGCTGTCGTCGATCAGCGACTTTGTGATTTCCCGCATCAAGCTTGGCGACTATCTTCGCGTTACCGTTTACAAACGCCTCGATTGGCGGAAACACTACCTGGGGATGATCGCGATGAACCACGTCATGAAGATCGGTGTCGCTCTGTCGTTCATGGCGCTGGCGTCAGTCGCGCAGGCGGACGAGTTCAAGCTCTCCAACAACCAGCGGATCTCCTGCAGCCGCGGCCTGTCGGCCGGCAAGCTCAACACGTCGACCTGCAAGTCCTACGCCTATCTGTTCAACGCCAAGACCTCCGAATATTTCCGCTGCCAGGTCTCGCTGGCGCTGACGCGGGACAACAAGGAGGTCATCAACGTGCAGGCCGACGGTGGCTGCACCAAGAAGCCGCGCATCTTCGAGACCGACGGCAATTACACGTTCGACGCCACCGAGACCGAGCCGCCGAACACCAATTCGTTCTTCGGTCCGGGCGGCTATGCAATCTGGGCCAGCGATACCAACACCCAGAAGATCCGCGGCTGCATCACGATCTCGTCCGGCCTCGGCTCCGACATCTCGAAATGCCTCGACATGACGTTTCAGTGACGGCTGTGCGGGCCGCGTGATGCGCACGCTGCGCCCGGCCCCGCTGTGCCGCTCCTGGCTGTTTCTCGAAGGCGCCAATGAGGCGGTCCTGCAGAACGCGGCCGCCAGCGGCGCCGACGTGCTGATCCACGAGCTCGAGGACTTCACCCCGCCGCCGCTGCGCCCGAAGGCGCGGGCGCTGGCGGCCGAGCTCTACGCGGCCTGGCGCAACCAGGGCGTGGTGGTCGCGGTCCGCGTCAATCCGTTGGACCAGGACGGCATGGACGATCTTGCCGCCGTGATGCGCGGCCATCCTGACATCGTCGCGCTGCCGAAGGTCGCCGAGCCGCATCATGTCGTCAGACTCGACGAGGCGGTGACACGGTTCGAGCGTGACTATGGCATCGCCGAGGGATCGACGTCGCTGTTGCCGAACATCGAGTTCGCGCGCGGGCTGGTGCAGACCGGCGCGATCGCGGCAGTAAGCCGGCGCACCATCGGTTGCCTGATGGCCGCCGAAGACCTCGCCTCCGATCTCGGCGCCGAGCGCGGCAGCGATGGCCTGGAGCTCGCTTACGCGCGGCAGCGCTTCATCGTCGAATGTCGCGCCGCCAATGTCGTCGCGGTCGACTGTCCCTACACCTGGAGCGATGTTGCGGGGGTCGAACGCGACACGATCTGGGCACGACGGTTGGGTTACACCGCAAAGAGCCTGGTTGATCCAGCACATGCCGCCATCGTCAACGGCGTGCTCGCGCCGAGCGAGGATGAGTTGCGCCAGGCGGCCAGGATCGTAGCTGCGTTCGAAGCGGCGCGGGCACAGGGCCTTGGGCGCGTCGAACTTGACGGCTCGCTGCTGGAAGTCCCGACCTATTCCAACGCAAAGCGCCTGATCGCGCGCGGCGAAGCGCTGCGCGCGATCGATCGCAACGCTCAAGCCTGACTAGGCGCCATGCCTCAGGACGCCGGCTGTTTCTCCGAGAAGTGCATGCGCGAGCGGGCGAACTTCTTGACGCCCATCGGCTTGCCGAACAGGTAGCCCTGGACCTGATCGAAATCCATCTCGTGCGCGGCGAGAAAGTCCGCGCGCGTCTCGACCCCCTGCGCAATAACCTGCGCGCCGGCGTCGTGTGCGAGTTCGACGATACGCCGGCACACCGTCTGCTTCAGGCGCTGATCCGCGCAACCGGTGACGTATTGATGGTCGACCTTCAGCTGGACGAACGGAAAGTTCGGCAGTCCCAGCAAGGATGGCCAGTTCGCGCCGACATTGTCGATCGAGATGCCGATATTGTGCAGGCGAACGCGCCGGGCGACATCGATCGCCAGGTCCAGATTGTCGACCACCTCGGCGCTGTCGATCTCGATCAGCAGGCCGGCGAAGGCGGCATGATCCGGAATCCGGTAGCAAAGCTCGCGCACCGCAGCATCGTCGGCGAGAAACGAGATCGGCAGGTTGATCGAGAGATCGACCGGTCCGATCTGCTCGAGCAGATAGCGCCAGTCCTCGATCGCGCGCGCGATCACGAACTCGGACAGCGCATGAAAATGCGGATCGCTTTCGTCGGGGATGAAGTAGGCAGGCGGCACGACGCCCCATGCGGGATGGCGCATCCGGATCAGCGCCTCGGCGCCGCTCGGAACCAAGGTCCGGAGATGAATTTTCTGCTGATACCACAGCTCGAGCCAGCCGGCCTTCAGCGCTTCGTGCACGTCCACTGCCGGGCTCGGTGCGGGCTCGAGCGGCATCAATGACGCAAGACTGTCACGAAGGGTTCCGGCGCTGAACGGGGTGGAGAGGGCCGGCAGCATGGCGATACCGTACTCATCGCCGATCTGCCGAACCGCTTTCACGATGATGGAGTCCGGCTGGCCGATGACGAGGACCTTGCCGCCGTAGTCCTTTCTCACCAAAGTCTCGAGAATTTTACTGACTTCGATGCCGTCCACGGACACGCCGAGCACCAGAAGATCGGGCCGTTCCGCGTCCAGCACGGTGTCGAGCTCCAAAGCCTGGCCGCATTCACTGGTGATGAAGCCGAGGTCTTCCAGCGCCTCTGCGAGGAAGGTCCGAAGGTGTTTTTTGCTGTCCGCAATGCATGCGCGTGGGGTCAGCTTGCGATGTCCGAACCAGCCGGCTCGCGCTTGTCCGATGTGACTGATGTGGTTCATGCCCCGCCTTATCCGTAATTACCCCGGCCTGACTCGTACATCCATGAGCGGCGGCAATCATGGAAATTTCTGGTTCATACATTGATTGGTTCGCTAACCTTAAAGGATTCAATTCGACTCAAATGATGCCGGAATCGCCGCGTCTTGCCGCGGTTATGGGCGCAACAAATGCGTCATCTGGCGTTCATGAGAGCAATCGTGTCTGACTTTGCACCGCACCGGAAACGTTGCGCGCGTGTGTCATCGCGAGACGACGTTAATGACTGTGGTGTCGGGTCGATGCAGAAGCGGAATTGCACCATTGTCGGACATCAAATCGAGTTGCCCGCAGAGCACCAACGGCGAATCAGATCATCCGCTCTGCGATGCCAATGCAGTCGTGCGTGATGTCGTCGTTGGCGTTCGCAACGTCTCCGGCATCAACGCGCAGTAGCCGATCAGCCCGGCGCAAGCGACGGCTGCAAGGAACATAAAGGCGGCGCTGTAGCCGGCGTGGACGATGATGAACCCGGCGACCGCCGTGCTCAGCGCGCCGCCGATGCCGGTTGCGGTGGCGATCGCGCCCTGGCTGATGTTGAAATGCCCGGTACCGTGCGTGAGATCTGCGACGACGAGCGGGAACAGCGCGCCGAAGATTCCGGCGCCGATGCCGTCGAGCAATTGCACCGACACCAGCCAGTACGGGTTGTCCGACAACGGATAGAGCGCGCCGCGAACAGCCAGCACTGCGAGCGCCATGGCAAAGATCGGCTTACGGCCCCAGACGTCGGCCTTGCGTCCGACCAGCATCGCAACCGGCACCATCACCAGCTGCGCCGCGATGATGCAGACCGACATCAGCGATGTCCCGAGGTTGCGGTTGACCAATGCGAGCTTCTGTCCGACCAGTGGCAGCATCGCGGCATTGGCAAAATGAAAGATCACGGTCGCGGCCGCGAAGATCAGCAGCGGCTTGCAGGTCAGCAGCACGCGAAAGCCGGAAGGCCGGTCATGCAGCGTGCCGTGCTCCTCCGCGATATCGTCGAGCCCGCGCGCGACCTGATGATCGATGGCGGCGGGTGGGATCGAGAGCGTCGCGGCGACGCTGGCGAGCGCCATTGCCGCGAGCAGCCAGAATACGACGACGGGACCGAACCAGTAGGCGGTGCCGCCGGCGATCGCCGCGGCCACCGCGTTGCCGGCATGATTGAAGGCCTCGTTGCGGCCGGTCCGCGCCGCGAACGCCTTGGGGCCGACGATACCGAGCGTCACCGCGGCGATCGCCGGCGCGAACACCGAGCCCGAGGCGGCCGCAAGCGCCTGGGTCGCGGCGACCAGCGCGAAGTGGTCGAGCAGCGGCAGCAGCAGGCAGGCGGCGGTCACGGCGAGCGCAGCTGCGATCATCAACGCGCGCTTGGCGCGGCTGCGGTCGATCAGGGCGCCGGCCGGTGTCTGGGCGACGATCCCGGCGATCGCCGCGATCGACATCACCGACCCGATCGAGGCCTCGTCCCACCTCCGTTCGGTCAGAAGGTAGATCGCCAGATAAGGGCCGAGCCCGTCCCGCACGTCGGCGAGGAAGAAGTTCAACGCGTCAAGCGCGCGCTCAACGGGCGTCCCGGACGGCTGCAAGTGATACCTCGCGGCGAGATTGCGCATCTCAACCCGGCGGCGCGCGCAGAGTTCCCGTGCAGGTAAAGTGGTGCTGCTATCAGGGATTTCGGCCCTGCATGCGTCATTTGGATGGGTTGACCCGGCAGGGGCGTCCGGCCAATTTCCGGCCCGGCTTAGGGGAGAATAATACTCATGAATTCAAGGTTGATGGCCGCCGTGATCGTGGCTGCCAGTGTTTTGTCCGCGCCTGTCGCACAGGCCCAGCAGTTCATTAACGTGCTCACCGGCGGCACCTCGGGCGTCTACTATCCGCTCGGCGTCGCGATCGGGAAGATCTACGGCGACAAGATCCCCGATGTGAAGACCCAGGTGCAGGCGACCAAGGCCTCGGTGGAGAACCTGGTGCTGCTGCAGCAGGGCCGGGGCGAGATCGCCTTCACGCTCGGCGATTCGCTGAAGGCCGCCTGGGAAGGCGACACCGAGGCCGGCTTCAAGAACAAGCTCGACAAGCTGCGCACCATCGGCGCGATCTATCCGAACTACATCCAGATCGTCGCCACCGCCGAAAGCGGCATCAAGACGCTCGCCGACCTCAAGGGCAAGAGCCTGTCGGTCGGTGCGCCGAAGTCCGGCACCGAGCTCAACTCGCGCGCGATCCTCGCGGCCGCCGGCATGAGCTACAAGGATCTCGGCAAGGTCGAGTATCTGCCGTTCGCCGAATCGGTCGACCTGATGAAGAACCGCCAGCTCAACGCCACGCTGCAGTCCGCCGGCCTCGGCGTCGCCTCGCTGAAGGACCTCTCGACCTCCAGCGACATCACCGTGGTCGCCGTGCCGAAGGAGACCGTCGACAAGATCGGCCCACCCTTCGTCTCCGTGATCATTCCGGCCAACACCTATACCGGCCAGGACAAGGACGTGCCGACCGCGGCGGTCGTGAACTACCTCGTCACCTCGAGCGCAGTGTCGGACGATCTGGCCTATCAGATGACCAAGCTGGTCTATGAATCGCTGCCGGAGCTCGCCAACGCCCACGCCGCGGGCAAGGAGATCAAGCTGGCGGCCGCCGCGACCGGCAGCCCGGTGCCGCTGCATCCCGGCGCGATCCGCTATTACAAGGAAAAGGGCCTGATCAAGTAAGGCCAGCTACGTTTCGAGGTGTCATGGCCGGGCTTGACCCGGCCATCCATCTTTCTAGAGACTCTGATTTTCGATGGATGCGCGGATCAAGCCCGCGCATGACGTGCGAGGGAGGCGGTCGAGGCACTGCACAGGTGCTATAGACGTCGCGGGCACGGCGGGGGGACTAATCATATGCAGCAGCAGGTTGCGGGCGAGCAGCCCATCAAGGTTGAATTCGACAATTTCGAACATGGCTTTCCGGAAGGTTTCGGTCCGGGCGCCTGGGGCCATCTGGCCTACGCCATTGGTCTCGCTTTTGCGGTGTTCCAGCTCTATGTCGCAGCCTTCAACTACCTGCCGAGCCAGGTGGTGCGCGGCGTCCATGTCGGCTTCCTGATCCTCTTGACCTTCGGCCTGATCGGCAATTTCACCGCCAAGACCGATTTCGGCCGCGCGGTGAGCTGGATCGTCGGCGCCGCCGGCTTCCTGTGCGGGCTCTATCAGTGGATCTTCTATGCCGACCTGATCGCCCGCGACGGCGATCCGACCAACATGGACCTTGCGGTCGGCACGCTGCTCGCGATTCTGATCTTCGAGGGCACGCGGCGACTGATGGGGGCGGCGCTGCCGCTGATGTGCGGCGCCTGTCTGCTCTACTGGTTCTTCGGACAATACCTGCCGTCGCCGTTCAATCATCGCGGCTACGACTTCGACCAGATCGTCACCCATCTCTCGTTCGGCACCGAAGGCTTCTACGGCGTGCCGATCTACGTCTCGGCGACCTACATCTTCCTGTTCATCCTGTTCGGCTCGTTCCTCGAGCGGGCCGGGATGATCCAGCTCTTCACCGACGTCTCGCTCGGCCTGTTCGGCCGCACCCGCGGCGGCCCGGCCAAGGTCGCGGTGTTCGCCTCGGGCATGATGGGCACGATTTCCGGCTCCGGCGTCGCCAACGTCGTGACCGTGGGCCAGTTCACGATTCCCTTGATGATCAAGTTCGGCTATCGCCGCGCGTTCGCCGCCGGGGTCGAGGCCACCGCCTCGATGGGCGGCCAGATCATGCCACCGGTGATGGGCGCGGTCGCCTTCATCATGGCGGAGACGCTCGGCGTTCCCTATTCCGAGGTCGTCAAGGCTGCGGTGATTCCGGCGATCCTGTACTTCGCCTCGGCGTTCTGGATGGTGCATCTGGAAGCCGGCAAGCATGGCCTCGTCGGCATGAAGCGTTCGGAGATCCCGAGCGCCTGGAAGGCGCTGGTGGCGCGCTGGTATCTCGTCTTGCCGCTCGCGGCGCTGGTCTACATGCTGTTCGAGGGTTTTACGCCGCTCTATGCCGGCAGCATGGGGCTCGCGCTGACGGTCGCGCTGATCCTCGGCGCCAGCATCACGCTCGGCTTTTCCAACACCGTCGTGCGCTACATCTTCTGGATCGGCCTCGCGCTGGTGGTTGCCGCGGTCTCGCGCCACGGGCTCGAGATCGTTCCGGTCGCCGGCGTCGTCGCCGGATTGATCGTGATTGCGGCGATCACCCGTGGAGGTCGCGCAACGCTCCGGGCCTGCCGTGACTCGCTTGCCGACAGCGCCAAGTCGGCGCTGACCGTCGGCATGGCCTGCGCCATCGTCGGCACCATCATCGGCATGATGACGCAGACCGGCGTCGGTACCATCTTCGGCAGCTGGATCATCGGGCTCGGCGCCAAGAGCCTGTTCCTGGCGCTGATCATGACCATGCTGCTGTCGATCCTGCTCGGCACCGGCATCCCGACGATCCCGACCTACATCATCACCGCGGCGCTGGCGGCGCCTGCGCTGGCCAAGCTCGGCGTGCCGCTGATCGCAAGCCATATGTTTGCGTTCTACTACGGCATCATGGCCGACCTCTCGCCGCCGGTCGCGCTCGCGGCGCTGGCGGCGGCGCCGATCGCCAAGGAGAATCCGGACAAGATCGGCTGGGAGGCAATGCGGATCGCGCTTGCCGGCTACGTCATCCCCTTCATCTTCGTCTATTCGCCGGCGCTGATGCTGCAAGGCAATGATCCGATGGCCGCCCAGCTCGGGTTCTACGGCGCGGTGGCGCTGGCGACCTTCAAGGCACTGGTGGCGATCGCCCTGTTCGGCATCGTCGCGATTGGCTTCCTGTTCACGCGGCTGACCCTGATCGAGATCGTGGTCGCCTTCGGCGCCGCACTCTGCCTGCTCGGCGATTTCCCCTTCTCGGATACGGCGGGTTTTACGCTCGCGGCCGCGGTCGTGCTGTGGCAATGGCGGCAGCGTCCGCGCAACGCGGTGGCGGCGGCTTGAGCCTCTGCCTCACATCCGCGGGTGTCGTGAAGACGCTGTCGATCGCAGCCTTCACGCTTAGCTGGACGCATTCGATCGAGAAGACCGCCTGGCAGGAAGACTGGCAGGTCACGCCGGCCGGCCTGACGCTGCAGCAGGCACGCATCAAGGGCACCGGCGCCGGCATGGAGCCGCCGCCGGAAGCGCGTCTCGTCGATGGCTGGTTTCAATGGTCGCCGCCGCCGGTGCCAAGGCCTGAGGTCGTGCTCGGCAATTCCGGTGTGGCGGGCGAATGGCATCTGTGCGAGGCGGGACGCTGCCAGACGCTATCGGAGATTTTCGGACATCCGATCGGTGCTAATGTCACGGCGATGAGTGTTTGTAAAAGTCCGTAGCCCGGATGGAGCGCCAGCGTAATCCGGGGCCAGGGTTCCCGGATTGCGCTTCGCTTCATCCGGGCTACGGGTCAGGCTGCAAGAACAACAAACGGGAGAACAAACGATGGATCGGCTCAAGGGCAAGGTTGCGATGGTGGTCGGCGCAGGCTCGATCGGGCCCGGCTGGGGCAATGGCAAGGCGACCGCCGTGACCTTCGCGCGCGAGGGCGCCAGCGTGTTCTGCGTCGATCGCAACGGCGCGGCGGCCGAGGAGACGGTCAAGATCATCACCGACGAAGGCGGCACCGCGGCCGCATTCACCGCAGATGTCTCGCGCGCCAGCGAGGTCGAGGCGATGGTCGCGGCCTGCCTGAAGGCCTACGGCCGCATCGACGTGCTCGACAACAATGTCGGCATCGCCGAGGTCGGCAGCGTGGTGGAAGTCGCGGAAGCCGACTGGGACCGCGTCTTCGCGGTCAACCTCAAGAGCGCCTATCTCTCGATGAAGCACGTCATTCCGGTCATGATCAAGCAGGGCGGCGGCTCGATCATCAACATCTCCTCGATCGCCTCGATCCGCCATGTCGGCATTTCCTATGTCAGCTACAACGCGAGCAAGGCGGCGATGAACCAGATGACGCGCTCGACCGCGGTCGAGTTCGCCTCCAAGCATGTGCGCGTCAACGCGATCCTGCCGGGATTGATGAAGACGCCGATGGTCGAACATTCCGCGGGGCTGGCGCAGAGCTACGCCAAGGGCGATGTGGAGGCGATGTGGCGCGCCCGCGACGCGCAGGTGCCGATGGGACACATGGGTGACGCTTGGGACGTTGCCAATGCCGCGCTGTTCCTTGCGTCGGACGAATCGAAATATGTCACAGGCATCGAGCTGGTGGTCGACGGCGGCATCACCTCGAAGTCGGGTGCTTGAGAGGTCGCTGAAAGAACTACGCCTCGACGCTGAGCTCGGCGCGGTCGAGCTCCTCCTCGACCAGATGGAATGCGTCGTCGCCGATGGTCTCGGTGCGGCGCAGATTGAGCAGCGCCTGACGCGCGGCCGCGATGGCGCGGCGGCGGATCGGATCCGACGGCAGCTCGCGTGAGGTCAGGCCGCCATCCGGGTCATTCTCGGCGCGCAGCAGCACGGCGCGGTATTCGAGCCGGAGGATCTCGGCTTCTTCCGACGGGTCCGCGTCGATCTCCTCGAGCGCTGCGCGAAACACCACGCCGCGGGCATGGGCCGCCTCGCGCCCGACCGGATCGTCGTCATCGAAATTGAGCGCCAGGATCAGCGGCCGCAAGGTCAGCCCCTGGATCACGAGCGAGCCCAGCACCACGGCAAACGCCGTCAGCAGGATCAGGTCGCGATAGGGGAAATACTCGGGCAGCGCAAATGCGGCCGCCAGCGTGACGATGCCGCGCATGCCGCACCACGACACGATGAAGCCGCGCTTCAGGGTCGGCACCGCGTCCACCATATGGGCGGGCAGCAGGTTGCGCGCCTTCAGCACGCGCAGCAGGGCGCCATAGGGCATCACCCAGAGGATGCGGGCGAGGATCACGACGGCGAGGATCGCGGCGGCAAAGCTGCAATATTTCCACCGCACCTCGTCGTCGAGCTCTGACCAAATCGGGCGCAATTGCAGGCCGATCAGCATGAAGGCCAGCACGTTGAGCACGAACACGACGGTTTCCCACACCGTATAGGACGACACGCGCAGCCGCGCCGAGGTGCGGGCCGGCGCGGTGCGGGCGATGGTGATCGCATAGGCGATGATGGTGAGGATACCGGACAGGCCGAGATGCTCGGCGACGATCCAAACCATGAAGGTGCCGCCGAATTGCGTGATGATCGCGCTCGGCGCCTCGGTGATGCGGCGGGTGATCATCATCCAAACCCGCGCGAACAGGTAGCCGGCGGCAAGGCTGCCGACCAGCGCGACCGCGATCGATGGTACGAACTCGCGGATCTTCATGTGCTCGGCGGCGACGAGGCCAACCGCGACGCGATAGATCAACAGCGAAGTGGCATCGTTGAGCAGGCTTTCGCCCTCGAGGATCTTCTGGATCCGATAGGGTAGGTTGACCTGGCGCAGGATCGCGGTGGCCGCGGCCGCGTCCGGCGGCGCCACGATGGCGCCGAGCGCGATCGCGACCGGCCAGGGCATGTCGGGGCGCAGCCAGTGCGCGACCACCGCCACGGCTGCTGTCGTGACGCCGACCGCGACCACCACCAGCGTCGAGACCGGCAGCCAGTTGTTGCGGAGATCGCGCAGCGAGGTGTCGTAGGCGGCATCGAGCAGCACTGGTGCGACGAACAGCGCCAGCGCCAGTTTCGGTTCCAGCGCCCAGGTCGGGGCCCATGGCAGCAGGGTCAGCAGTACGCCGCCGAGCGCAAGAAAGGTCGGGTAGGGCACCTTGATCCGCCGCGCCAGCGCCGACAGCGCCACGGCTGCGAGCAACAGGCCGATGATCCATTCGAATGTCAGCACGCGAACCCCCAACCAAGTACGGCTCCAAGTGCAGCCGATCGTCGCAATTGACGTATAATCCAGCGTGTGGTTTTGCGGCAAATGGCGCGCTGCCGGACATCAGAGGTCGGTGGTGCGGGCGCGGGAGAGGGATGTCTTGTCGGTGATCGGGATGCGACGCAACTCTGCGAATCTGGCCTTCAATCTGGCTCTGGCGCTGCTGTGCGTTTGGCTGTCGGGCGCGCGGACATCGGGCGTTGCGCGCGCGGCCGGCAGCGAGCCCGGCAAGGATGTGCAGGCCGATGCCGGACCCTGCGTCGCCGCCGCCGCGGCCGCGGATGACGACAAGACCATCGAGGCCTGCGGCGCGCTGATCGACAATGAGAAGGTGGCCAAGCCGGATCGAATCAAGGCGCTGCTGGCGCGCGCGAGCGCCTATGACCGCAAGCAGATGATCGATCGCGCGATCGGAGATTACGACACCGTGCTCCTGCTCGATCCATCGCTTGCCGACGCCCACAACGCCCGCGGCGAGCTGTGGCGCCGCAAGGGTGACCGGCCGAAGGCGATCATGGATTTCGGCGCCGCCGTGAAACTCAACCCCGATCACGCCGCCGCCAAGGCCAACTACAAATCGCTGTCGCTGGAGCTGGAGCGCATCGGCGCCCTGATGGCGGTGGCAGGCAAGCCGAGCTTCGATTGCCGCAAGGCACGCCGGCCGGTGGAGAAGGCGATCTGCGCCAATCCCGCGCTGGCCGATCTCGATCGCGAGATCGTCGCATCGACCTTCCGCACGGTGCGCGAGGCGCAGGACCCGCGCCAGGCGCGCAAGCTGCAGCGCGCGCAGGATCAGTTCATCACCCGCCGCAATGCCGAATTCGGCAAGCCGGGCTATGACCTGCAAACGGCAATGCGCGAGCGGCTGCAGCGGATCAACGGGGTCGACGGCTATTAGCCGAGCCCGGCCTGCCCGGCCGAAGGTCGCGGTCATTTCGGCTTGAAACGGCGCCGCTTCCCGTGACAATGGTCGGCAAATCACGCGCGACGGCGCGAGGGAGAAACGCGATGAACATCCAGCAGAGCCGGTATCATGAGGTGTATGCCCGCTCGCTTCGAGACCCCGAGGGTTTTTGGGCGGAAGCGGCGCGCGAGATTGACTGGATCGAGCCGGCCAAAAAGATCTACGATCCCTCTGTGGGCGCCTATGGACGCTGGTTCGCCGGCGCCGTGATCAACACCTGCTACAACGCGCTGGATCGCCATGTCGCCGGCGGCCGCGCCGGCCAGGTCGCGCTGATCCACGATTCGCCGCTTACCAACACGATCACCAAATTCACCTATGCCGAGCTGCTGGCGGAGGTGCAGACGCTGGCCGCGGTCATGCGGGATTTCGGCGTGGCCAAGGGCGATCGCGTCATCCTCTATATGCCGATGGTGCCGGAGGCTGTCGTCGCGATGCTCGCCTGCGCGCGGATCGGCGCGGTGCACAGCGTGGTGTTCGGCGGCTTCGCGGCCAAGGAGCTGGCGACCCGTATCGACGACGCCAAGCCGAAGCTGATCTTCTCGGCGAGCTGCGGCATCGAGCCCGGGCGCATCGTGCAGTACAAGCCGCTGCTCGACGAAGCGATCCGCCTTGCCGGCGCCAAGCCCGACACCTGCATCATCCTGCAGCGGCCACAGCAGGCCTGCGAGCTCACCGCGGGCCGCGACCATGATTGGGCGACGCTGCGCCGCGCGGCGTTCGACGCCGGCAAGGCCGCGCCCTGCGTGCCGGTCGCCGCGACCGATCCGCTCTATATCCTCTACACCTCGGGCACGACCGGAATCCCGAAGGGCGTGGTGCGCGACAATGGCGGGCATCTGGTCGCGCTGAAATGGTCGATGCACAATCTCTACGGCGTGAAGCCCGGCGAGATCTGGTGGTGCGGCTCCGACATCGGCTGGGTGGTCGGCCACTCCTACATCGTCTATGGCCCGCTGATCCACGGCGCGACCACGATCATGTATGAGGGCAAGCCGGTCGGCACGCCGGATGCCGGCGCGTTCTGGCGCGTGATCTCAGAGCACAAGGCGGTTGCCTTCTTCACGGCGCCGACCGCATTCCGTGCGATCAAGAAAGAAGATCCCGAGGGCAAGCTGCTGAGGAGCTACGACCTCTCGCGCTTCCGCACGCTGTTCCTCGCCGGTGAGCGCGCCGACCCGCCGACGGTGGAATGGGCGGAGCAGCAGTTGAAGGTGCCTGTCATCGATCACTGGTGGCAGACCGAGACCGGCTGGTGCATTGCCGGCAATCCGGTGGGACTGGGTCAGTTGCCGGTCAAGCACGGTTCGCCGACGGTGCCGATGCCGGGCTATCAGGTCGACATCGTCGACGAGGCGGCGAAGCCGGTCCCCGCGGGCACCATGGGCTCGATCGTGATCAAGCTGCCGTTGCCGCCGGCCTGCCTGCCGACGCTGTGGCAGCAGGACGATCGCTTCAGGGACGCCTATCTCACGGAATTCCCCGGCTACTACAAGACCTCGGACGCCGGCTACAAGGATGCGGACGGCTATGTCTGGGTGATGGGCCGCACCGACGACATCATCAATGTCGCCGGCCACCGGCTCTCCACCGGCGGCATGGAGGAGATCCTCGCCTCGCATCCCGATGTCGCCGAATGCGCCGTGCTCGGCGTCAAGGATGCGATCAAGGGCGAGGTGCCCTGCGGCTTCCTGGTGCTGAAGGCTGGCGTCACCAAGGCGCCCGATCAGGTCGAGAAGGAAGTGGTGGCGCTGGTGCGCGAGAAGCTCGGACCGGTCGCCGCGTTCAAGCTCGCGATCACGGTGGCGCGGCTGCCGAAGACCCGCTCCGGCAAGATCCTGCGCGGCACCATCAAGAAGATCGCTGACGGCGAGCCCTGGACCATGCCGGCGACGATCGAGGACCCCAAGGTGCTCGACGAAATCGGCGAGGCGCTGAAGGGCAAGGCGTAGCTCGTCGTTAGAGCTTTGCTTGCACTTGAGAGGGCGCGCCGTGTGGCCCCCTCTCCCCAACCCTCCCCCGCAAGGGGGGAGGGAGCCTGAACATTGTGCTCACCTGACGTGAGGCGGCCACCGGCGGAAGGGTTCCCTCTCCCCTTGCGGGAGAGGGTAGGGAGAGGGGTGGCCCCGGGCGAGATCCATCAATGAGCGTGCCATCGTGCAATCGGGCTTGCGCTCCATCGAAACCCATCGGAAGCAAAATGGCCTTGATTTTGATGGATTGCCGGGTCATCCCGACCTTCCCTGTCATGTGCCACCAGATACGGACCACCGGATGCGATCCATTTCCGCACGCGCGCCTCTTGCATTGCTGCTCGCACTGCCGCTGCTGGCAGGCTGTCTGGAGCGCGGCCGATCGCCGATCGCGGAGAGCATGGGCGACGACGATCAGTATTGCCAGGGCAACGGCAAGGTCGCGGTCGGATCGCCCGAATATGTCGCCTGCCGCAAGGATCGCGACGTCCAGCGCCAGAACGCCGAAGCCCGCACCGATCGGCGGCAGCGCGATCTCGGCGAATACATGATGAACAATCCGGACCGCCACTAGGCGCGCTGGCTACTGCCCGGCCGGTCGGGTATGCGTGGACGGCCGCCGGGCCAAATTCCGGCAAGGTGTTGGCTCGCCGCATGCAATCATGAGCGGCTGTTTTGGATGAGACCAGGTCCTGTGCTTGTGGAAGGCGAGCTCGCGTTGGAGCGTGACAGGATCGGAGAGCTCGACGGGCTGCGCGCGATCGCGTTGCTGATCGTCGTCATCTGGCACTATTTCGGCGCGCCGGACGGTCCGCAGGGCTGGCCGTGGAAACTGCTGCATGTCGGCCGCTTCGGCGTCGACCTGTTCTTCATTCTGTCCGGCTATCTCATCACGGAAATTCTGCTGCGCCACCGCGCGGCCGAACGATATTACTCGGCCTTCTACGGCAGGCGCGCGTTTCGCATCTGGCCGCTCTACTACCTGATGTGCGCTTGCGCTCTGATCGGCTGGTATTTTTCGCTAAGCCCTGATCTGTTCGACACAAGGGGCGTGCCCGGCTGGCTGTATTTGTTCGGCTTGCAGAACTTCGGCATGGCCAAGGCGCAGACCGATGGCGCCTTCTGGCTGGCCGTCACCTGGTCGCTCGCGATCGAGGAGCAGTTTTATCTGCTGTTTCCGTTGCTGGTGCGGAACATCCCGTCCGAGCGGCTGTTCGCGATCCTGCTCGTGCCGATCCTGATCTGCCCGATCGGACGCCTGATCGATAGCGCGCTGCCGGACGCTTACGGCTGGTACGTGCTGCCGCAGTTCAGGATCGATTCGCTGGCGATCGGCGCGCTGATCGCCTGGTGGCGCCTCTATCGCAAGCCGGATGCCGAGGTCTCCAGACGCGTCGCAGCCGTCCTCAAATGGTCGAGCGTCTCGCTTCCGCTGCTGTGGCTGTTCGGATGGAAGCGCTGGTCGGTGGCGTTCTCGCACACGCAGGTCGAGATCTTCTTCGGTTCTCTGCTGTTCGTCGTCCTCGAAAATCGCGGCTCGCCAAAGCTCGCGCTGCTGCGCAGTTCGGTCGCGAGCTTCTTCGCCAGGACGTCCTACGCGGCGTATCTCACCCACCACGTCATCCTGTACCTGCTGTTCGCCGTGCTGCATCAACCGAGGACAGTCGAGAGCCTCGCCGGCCTCTCGCTGACCTTCGGCGCGCTCGCGCTGACGTTCGCCCTGTGTGCCCTGAGTTATCGATATTTCGAACGTCCGTTGCTCGACTTCGCCCACCGGCGCTTCTCGTTCGGGTAAGCGAAAGCGGGCCACCGGCGCGCCGCTAGCGGGATCGAGGCTACCCGTGCCCCAAACAAAAACGCGGCGGGTTGCCCTGCCGCGTTTCGTATTCCGGTCCTCGAGAAACGCAGCCAGCGCCTATTCTTCGTCGTCGGCCTTCTTGCCGCCGATCGTCTTCAGCTTGGCGAACACGGCATCAACATTGAGATCGTCGTGCCGCTCGATCGGCTGATCGTCCAGCTCGTCCTTGCGCGTGGTCTCGGAGGCCGGCAGCAGCGTGGCGCCGCCGTAGACGGTCGTGGTCGGCTTCTCCTTGGCGGCGCGCTGCACCTCGAAATCGAGCTCGATCTGCGAGCACAGGCCGAGCGTCACCGGGTCCATCGGGGTCAGGGTCGAGGCGTTCCAGTGGGTGCGGTCGCGCACGCTGGCGATCGTGGTCTTGGTGGTGCCGACCAGACGCATGATCTGGGCGTCCTTGAGCTCGGGGTGGTTGCGCACCAGCCAGAGGATCGCGCTCGGCCGCTCGTGGCGGCGCGACACCGGGGTGTAGCGCGGGCCCTTCTTCTTGGCGGCGGTCGGCAGCACCACCTTGCTCTCCTGGAGCCTGAGGCGGTAATTCTGGTCCCGCTCGCCGCGCTCGATCTCCTCGCGGGTCAGCTGGCCGTTGGAAATCGGGTCCATGCCCTTGATGCCCTGGGCGGCGTCGCCGTCGGCGATGGCGCGCACCTCCAGGGGGTGCATTTTGGTGAAATCGGCCACCTGATCGAACGTCAGGGCGGTATTATCGACCAACCACACGGCAGTCGCCTTCGGCATCAGCGGTGCGTTGCTCATGGCAAATCTCCTTTGTGCTTCGCCCACCTCTGTAGAGGCGAAGCTGGTAGTCATCGGCGATGACGGGAATTATAGGGCCTATATAAGCCCTCCGGGGGGAATGGCGCAATGGGCCAGCAAAATCGCCTTGACAGCGCCCGAAAGCAGTCCCAAGTCCTTATCCTAACTGGCCGTTCCCCGCCCGCCGGCGAGGGGTGATTCGGTCCCGAGATTGCCCCGAGACAGCCTGATGTCAGCGAAAAAACCCGATCTTAGAATCGTGCTTTGTTCCCCCCGCGGCTTTTGCGCCGGGGTGGTCCGCGCCATCGATACAGTCGAACGCGCGCTCACCATTTATGGTGCCCCGGTCTATGTCCGGCACGAAATCGTCCATAACAAGTATGTGGTCGACAGCCTGAAGACCAAAGGCGCCATTTTCGTCGAGGAATTGGCCGAAATCCCCGACGATACCAATGCGCCGGTGGTATTTTCGGCCCATGGTGTTCCCAAGTCGGTTCCGGCCGAGGCCAAATCCCGCAATTTCTTCTCGCTGGATGCGACCTGCCCGCTGGTGACCAAGGTCCACCGCGAGGCGGCGATCCATTTCAAGCGCGGCCGCGAGATCCTGCTGATCGGGCATTCGCATCACCCCGAGGTGGTCGGCACCCTGGGCCAGCTCCCGGTCGGCGCCGTGACCCTGATCGAGACGGCCGAGGATGCAAAGACCTTCGTCCCGAAGGACCCCAACAACCTCGCTTTCGTGACCCAGACCACGCTGTCGATCGACGACACCGCGGAGATCGTGGCGCTGCTCAAGCAGCGCTTCCCGAACGTCAACGGTCCGCACAAGGAAGACATCTGCTACGCCACCACCAACCGCCAGCTGGCGGTCAAGAAGGTGGCGCCGGTGGTCGATGCGCTGATCGTGGTCGGCGCGCCGAACTCGTCGAACTCGCAGCGCCTGCGCGAGGTCGCCGAGCGCGAGGGCTGTCCCATTGCCGTGCTTGCACAACGTGCCAGCGACATCGACTGGAGCAGGTTCGAAGGCATCACGAGCCTCGGCATCACCGCGGGCGCCTCGGCGCCGGAAGTGATCGTCGAGGAGATCATGGGCGCCTTCGCCGAGCGCTTCGAGCTTCACGTGGAGACGGTCTCGGCCGCGGAAGAGAACGAGTTCTTCCCGCTGCCGCGTTCGCTGCGGCCCGACGCTGCCGCCGCGGAATAGACCATATGGCGGTTTACACCGACGTTGCCGCCGAAGACCTCGCGGAATTCCTCAAGAGCTACGACATCGGCGAATTGCTCTCCTACAAGGGCATCGCCGAGGGCGTCGAGAATTCGAACTTCCTGCTGCACACCAGCCAGGGCGCCTACATCCTCACGCTCTATGAGAAGCGCGTGGCGGAGGACGACCTGCCGTATTTCCTGTCGCTGATGGCGCATCTCGCCGAGCGCGGGGTGTCGTGCCCGCAGCCGGCGCGCAACCGCAAGGGCGAGGTCTACAGCCGGCTTGCCGGCCGGCCGGCGGCGATCATCAACTTCCTCGAAGGCGTGTGGCCGCGGCGGCCGAACGTGGCGCATTGCTCCGGCGTCGGCGAGGCGCTGGCGAAAATGCATCTCGCAGGTCGCGACTTTCCGCTGGTCCGCAACAATCCGCTGTCGGTTTCCGGCTGGCGGCCGCTGTTCGATCTTGCCGCCGCGCGGGCCGACAGCGTGCAGCCGGGTCTGCACGACTTCATCGCGCGCGAGCTCGATCATCTCGAGGCCGCGTGGCCGGCGGACCTTCCGGTCGGCGTGATCCATGCCGATCTGTTTCCCGACAACGTCTTCTTCCTCGGCGACAAGCTCTCGGGCCTGATCGACTTTCCGTTCGCCTGCAACGACATCCTGGCCTACGACGTCGCGATCTGCCTCAACGCCTGGTGCTTCGAGCCGGATCATTCCTTCAACGTCACCAAGGCGCGCGCGCTGCTCAATGCCTATAACCGCGAGCGGCAATTGTCGGCGGCGGAAGAGGCCGCGCTGCCGCTGCTCGCGCGCGGCGCCGCGCTCCGTTTCCTGCTGACGCGACTGGTCGATTTCCTCAACGTGCCCGCGGGTGCGCTGGTGCAGCCGAAGGACCCGCTGGAATACGTCCGCAAGCTGCGCTTCCACCAGAACGTCGCTGCGATCAACGACTACGGCATCACGCCGGTAGGATGCGTGGCGTGAGCGACAAGCCGCATGTGATTGTCTTCACCGATGGTGCCTGCTCCGGAAACCCCGGACCGGGCGGCTGGGGCGCGATCCTCAGATTTGGCGACGTCGAGAAGGAATTGAAGGGCGGCGAGGCGCACACCACCAACAACCGCATGGAGCTGATGGCGGCGATCTCGGCGCTGGAAGCCCTGAAGAAGCCCTGCGTAGTCGACCTCACCACCGACAGCCAGTACGTCCGCCAGGGCATCACCGGATGGATCCACGGCTGGAAGCGCAACGGCTGGCGCACGGCCGACAAGAAGCCGGTGAAGAATGTCGAGCTGTGGCAGCGCCTCGACGCCGCGCTGAAGCCGCACGAGGTGCGCTGGCACTGGATCAAGGGCCATGCCGGCCACGCCGAGAACGAACGCGCCGACGAGCTGGCGCGGGAAGGCGTGGCGATGGCAAGGTTGAAGGGGTAGGGCGCACGGTCGCGCCGCGTATCGGCTGCGCAGGGTGGGTAACTGTGTCGGATGGATAGAGCGAAGCGAAACCCATCATCTCAATACACGGCACGAAGCCGATGGGTTTCGCTGCGCTCTACCCATCCTACGGATCAGCGATCCCGGCTATCGCCATGCCCACAACTTTCATCGCCCGCGAAAGCGGGCGATCCAGTATTCCAGAGACAGTGGTGATTGAAACGAGAGGCCGGGGCGTACTGGATCGCCCGGTCGAGCCGGGCGATGACAGTGTGCGTGGGCCGTCAGCTCAGAGCTGCCCGAGCAGCGTGTCGCCGCCGGAGACCTCGACCTTGCCCGGAGCCGGCTCCTTGTTGAGCTTCTTCACCACGCCGTCCTCGACCAGCATCGAGTAGCGGTGGGAGCGGATGCCGAGGCCGTTGCCGGAGGCGTCGAGCTCCATGCCGATCGCCTTGGCGAAGTCGGCATTGCCGTCGGCCAGGAAGACGGCTTCGTCGCGCTGGTCGGTGTCGCGCTTCCAGGCGTTCATCACGAAGGCGTCGTTGACCGAGACGATCGCGATGGTGTCGACGCCCTTGTTCTTCATGGCATAGGCGTTGAGGAAGATGCTCGGCAGATGCATCTTGTGGCAGGTGCCGGTGTAGGCGCCGGGCACCGCAAACAGGGCGACCTTCTTGCCCTTGAAAATGTCGTCGGTGGTTTTGACCTGCGGACCTTCGGCGGTCATTACGCGAAACTTGGCTTCCGGCAGCTTGTCGCCAACATTGATCGTCATCGTTGTTCTCCCTCGGTGAAGCGGAATTGTCTTAAACCCGGCGGTTGGACGGCACAATACGGCCTGCTGCGGGAACGGCAATGCCGAAGGCGAGAGCGTTTTCGAGCGAAGTGGGTACCGGTTCGCGTGAAGAAAACGCGTCAAAACAAGAGTCTGGAGCCCCGTTCCGATGCAATCGGAACGGAAAAGGCTCCGGTCACCGTTCCGTCATCAGCCGGAAAACCCGCCGGCGTCGAGAAAGGCCTGCTCGTCCGCGGTGGTTTCCCGGCCCAGCACCCGGTTACGGTGCGGGAAGCGGCCGAACCGGCGGATGATGTCGGCGTGGTCCTCAGCGTATTTCAGGTTGTCGGGATGGCAGTCATATTGCCGGAACAGCATCACGCAGCGCTGCTGGTCGTCGAGGTCCTCCGAATGCTCGAAGGGCAGATAGAGGAATTCGCGCAGCACCGGGTCGGTCCGCGCATCGACGCCGCGGTCGATGGCGCGCCTTGCCACGTCACGCGCCAGCGCGTCACTTGAAAAGGTCCTGGCGTCGCCTCGAAACAGGTTTCGCGGAAACTGGTCGAGCACGATGGTCAGCGCCAGCGCGCCCTCGTCGCTTGCCTCCCATGACGACAATTCGCCGGCAGCCGCCTTCTGCCAGGTGGCAAGGAAGCGGCTGCGGATTTCGGCATCGAAGGCGTCGTCGTGCTTGTACCAGCGCTCGCGGCCGGCTTCTCGCCAGAACGCCAGGATGTCGGCAGGCGTCGCGATGCGAGCGTCAGTCATGTTTGTCCAACGCCCGCGTCACTTGTATCAGGCCGCGGCCTTCTTCTCGTCGCGCAGCTCGCGACGCAGGATCTTGCCGACATTGGTCTTCGGCAGGTCGGTCCTGAACTCGATCTGCTTCGGCACCTTGTAGGCGGTGAGTTGGGTGGCGGCGAACTTGATGACGTCCTCGGCCGAGAGATTGGGGTCCTTCTTGACCACGAAGGCCTTCACCGCCTCGCCGGACTTCGCATCGGGGACGCCGATCACGGCGCATTCCAGCACGCCGGGATGGCTCGCCAGCACTTCCTCGATCTCGTTCGGATAGACGTTGAAGCCGGAGACCAGGATCATGTCCTTCTTGCGATCGACGATCTTGGTATAGCCCTTCTCGTCCATCACGCCGATGTCGCCGGTGCGGAAATAGCCATCCGCCGTCATCACCTTGGCGGTCTCTTCGGGGCGGTTCCAATACCCCGACATCACCTGCGGGCCCTTGGCGCAGATTTCGCCGGCCTCGCCGAGCGGCAGTTCATTGCCGTCGTCGTCGCGGATCGAGAGCCAGGTCGAGGGGACCGGAAGGCCGATCGTCCCGGAGAACTCCGTGATCGTCGCGGGATTGCAGGTCAGCGTCGGCGAGGTCTCCGACAGACCATAGCCTTCCGACAACGAGATTCCCGTGACTTTCAGCCATTTCTCCGCGACCGGCTTTTGCGTCGCCATGCCGCCGCCGTTGGCGATCTTCAGTTTGGAGAAGTCGAGCTTGTCGAAGCCGGGCGTGTTCAACAGGCCATTGTAGAGGGTGTTGACCGCCGGGAAGAAGCTGACCTGGTACTTCGACAGTTCCTTGACGAAGCCTGCCATGTCGCGCGGATTCGGAATCAGCAGATTGGTGCCGCCGGCCCGCATGCCCAGCAGATAGCACGCGGTCAGCGCAAAGACGTGATAGAGCGGCAGCGCACAGACGATGACCATCTGCTCGACGATCGGCGGCTTCGCCAGCGCCGGCTGCAGCCAGGCGTCGTTCTGCAGCACGTTGGCCAGGATGTTGCGATGGAGCAGGGTGGCGCCCTTGGAGACGCCGGTGGTGCCGCCGGTATATTGCAGAAAGGCGACGTCATCGAGCGTCAGCGCCGGCTTGTTCATCTTCAGGCCGCGACCGGCTGACAGCGCATCATTGAAGCCGACAGCGCCGGGGATCGACCAGGCCGGCACCATCTTCTTCACCCGGCGCACGACGAGATTGACGATCACGCCCTTGAAGCCGAGCAGGTCGCCCATGCTGCCGACGATCACATGCTTGACGGCCGTGTTCGCAAGCACCTTCTGCACGGTGGTGGCAAAGTTCTCCAGCACGATGATCGCTTCGGCACCGGAATCCTTGAGCTGGTGCTCGAGCTCGCGCGGGGTGTAGAGCGGATTGACGTTGACCACGGCAAAGCCGGCGCGCAGCACGGCGGCGGTCGCGACCGGATATTGCAGCACGTTCGGCATCATCAGCGCGACCCGCGCGCCCTTCTGCAGCCCCTTGCTCTGCAGGTAGGCGCCGAGCGCCGTCGACATCTCGTCGAGCTCGCGATAGGTGATCGCCTTGTCCATGCAGATGAACGCCTTGCGATCGGCGAATTTCTTGAAGCTCTCTTCCAGCAATTCGACCAGTGACGAATATTGCGTGACGTCGATATCGGCGGGCACGCCGGCCGGATAATGCTTGAGCCAGATGCGCTCCATAATGATCATTCCCTCTCATATAAATTTGGCTGATGTCCCGGATTGCTTCCGGGTTTTCCGACCCTTGACCGCGTCTTGGCCGCTTTATTTCAGGCAGTATTGAGCGATGCCGCGGCCAATGGCAAGCCGCTGCGCGCTATCGACGCATTGGGAGATCGGAGGGGGTGACGCTCTGCTAGCCTGCCGGCTTGGCGTCGGCCTTCGGTTTCTCAGCCTTGGGCTTTGCAGCAGGCTTTGCCGCCGCCGGCTTGCCGGCAGGCTTTGCGGCGGCCGGCTTGTCCGCGGCGGGCTTCGCAGCTGCGGCATCCGGCTTGGCGTTGGCGTGACGCACCGGCTTGGCCGCCGGCTTGCTGTCCGACTTAGAGTTATCTGACTTGGAGGCGCTCTTGCTGTCACCCTTGGCGTCATCAGCCGCATCGGACTTCTTGCCGGCGACACGGGTGTGCTTGCCCTTGGCGCGCTTGGCCGGCTGCAGCTTCTCGGTGTCGGCCTCGACCGCGGCGATCAACGCAGCGCCGGTCTTGGTCGGTCCCGTATAAACCACGACCGGTTCGGACGCCGCCGCCGGCTGCGCCAGCATGTCGGCCGGTTTTGTCGGCATCGCGGCCTGCAGGCCCGAGGCGAAGAAGCTCACGCCACTGTCGCCGTTGGTGCTCGCGCTGGCGCTGGCGACGGTGTCTTCTCCGTCCTCGTCGCTGGCGGGCCGCTTGTGCTTGGCGCCACACATCTCCTCGCGCAGGTTCGGCGGGGTGGAATCGATCGGCACCAGATTGTCGACGGTGCCGAGCGAGGGCCGCAGCCACGCCAGCCCGTTATTGGCAAAGCCGCGATCCAAAAGCTGCGCGGCGCGGATCGCGCGCATGCGGCCCGAGGAGGCGCCGAGCACCACGGCGATCAGCCGCTTGCCGTCGCGCGTCGCCGACGCCACGAGATTGTAGCCGGAAGCGCAGATGAAGCCGGTCTTGAAGCCGTCGGCGCCGGGATAGCGGCCGATCAGCTTGTTGAAGTTCTGGGTGATGCGGCGGCCGAAGCGGATCGACGGGATGTGGACGAAATATTCGTATTCCGGCAGGTCGCGGATGATGGCGCGGGCGAGGATCGCCATGTCGCGCGCCGAGGTGATCTGGCCGTCGGCGGGCAGGCCGTTCGGGTTGACGTAGCTCGTTTGCGTCATGCCGAGCCTCGAGGCGGTCTGGTTCATTTCGCCGGCAAAGCCGTCGATCGAGCCGCCGATGCCCTCGGCCAGCACCACGGCCATGTCGTTGGCCGACTTCACCAGCATCATCTTGAGCGCGTTGTCGACGGTGACCTGGGTGCCGGGCCGAAGGCCCATCTTCGAGGGCGACTGCGATGACGCGGTCGGCGACACCGTGAGCAGCGTGTCGAGCGACACCCGGCCATCCTTGACCGCCTTCAGCGTCACATAGGCGGTCATCAGCTTGCTGAGCGAAGCCGGGTACCACGGCATCGTGGCGTTGTCGGCCTGCAGCACCTTCCCGGTATCGGCCTCGACGACCAGCAGCGCCTCGGCCTGCGCGATCTGCGGCGTTGCGATGGCGAGCATCGCTGTGGCCAGAATCCATTTCAACGACGGGCGCAGCGGGCGAGGAAAATACACGACGGTTCCGGTCCTTTGAGACCCGCCTTCGAGAAGGAGGTCTTGCGATGTGACGTACGGGTTTCAAGCGTGTCCGGCGCCGCATTGCGGCGATGCAAACCTATACCGGCTTGCCAGCTGAGAACAGAGGCCGGCCAATTATATCGTGGACGAAATCGGCTGAATTTCGGCAGCCGCCTCAATTGGAAAGGGCAGAATTATGGTGCCTCGATGCCGGCGCGCGCCTGCTCCTGGACCATGAACTGGGCCCGCGCGAGTTCGGCAAAACGCCCGCCTTTCGCCACCAGTTCATCGAAAGTTCCGCTTTCGATCACCCGTCCCTGGTCGAACAACAGGATGCGGGTGGCGTAGCGGATGGTCGAAAGACGATGCGCGATCACGAAGGTAGTGCGGCCCTTCATCACTTCGTCGAGAGCAGCATTGACCTTGGCCTCGGTGACGGCGTCGAGCGCGCTGGTCGCCTCGTCGAGGATCAGGATCGGCGGATCCTTGAGCAGCGCACGCGCAATCGACAGCCGCTGCCGCTCGCCGCCGGACAGCATGCGGCCGCGTTCGCCGGCATGGGTGTCGAACTTCTTTTCGCTGCGCTCGATGAAATCCAGCGCCTGCGCGCGCGCCGCGGCGGTACGCAGCTCCTCATCGGTCGCATCGGGCTTGCCGACACGCAGATTGTCAGCGAGCGAGCGGTTGAACAGCAGCGCCTCCTGGAACACAACGCCGATGTTCCGCCGCAGCGCCGTCAGTTTCAGCGCGCGTATGTCCATACCGTCGATCTTGATGATGCCGGATTGCGGATCGAACGCGCGATGCAGCAGCGCGATCGCGGTGGATTTGCCGGCGCCGGTCGAGCCGACCAGCGCGATGGTCTGGCCGGGCAATGCGGTGAAGCTGAGGTCCTCGATCGCCGGCCGCTTGCCGTCATAGGAGAACGAGACGTCGTTGAATTCGACCAGCCCCGACAGCCGGCCGGGATCGACCGCACCGGGCCGGTCGCGCACCGCCGGTACCGCATCGAGCACGTCGAAGAATTCCTGCAGGCGCGGCGCTTCCATGAACACATTGTTGATGAAGCTCACCACCTGCTCGAGCTTCTGGATCAGCATGGTGGCGAACGAGACGAACATCACGATCTCGCCGACCGTGGTGAGGCCCTCGTTGTGAAGCGCGATGCCGACCGTGAAGATCGCAAGCACGGTGATGGTGGTCGAGGCGCGCGTGATCACGGTGACCAGCGCCCACCATGACAGCACCGGCATCTGCACTGCGAGCAGCTTGTCGGCGACGTAACGCAGGCCCTGCACCTCGGAATCGATCCGCACGAAGCTCTGCACCAGCGCGACATTGCCGAGCGCGTCGGAGGCGCGCGCCGAGAGGTCGCTGTAATAGGCCTCGACCTCGCTCTGCATGCCGTAGGTCTTGCGCACCACCAGCGTGGTCAGCACGGTAAACACGACGCAGAGTGCGAACAGCAGAATCGCCAGCCGCCAGTTGATGTAGAGCGCGAGCGGCAGCAGTACGATCAGCGACATGATCGCGGCGAAGTGCTCGCGGAAGAAGCCGAGCCAGAGCCGCCACAGCGCATCGGTGCCGTTCAGCATCACCTTCATCAGTCGCCCGGAATGGGTGCCGGAGTGGAAGGTCAGCGGCAGTTGCAGGATGTGCTCGAAATAATCCGTCAGCACGGCCTGGCGCTGGCGGTGCGCGAGCCGGTCGGCCTGCAACGCCACGATCGCGCTGCAGCCGATCGTGAACAGGCCGAACGCCGCCCAGGCCGCGAGCAGCGGCCATGCCGAGGAGGTCGCGAACAGCCCGGTGACCGGCCGGCCGGACAGCACGTCGACGATCTTGCCGAACAGCACCGGCTCGGCGAATTGCGCGGTGGCGAGCAGCATGTTGGCGGCGGCGAGGATCCAGCCGAGCCGCGCCTCCTTGCCGAGCAGTTCGAGGACGCGGGTATAGAGGCGAAGCATGGACATGCCGGCGGGACTCGTCAGCGGTGGGCGCCCGGTCAGGCGGGATGCAATTTAATCAGGGTTCGCCAGCGAGGGCCAGCGGTGACAGCGCGTCATGCTCGGGGTGACGGTGATTGCGGCGAGCGGCTCCCTACGCCGTCGTCCTGGCGGAAGCCAGGACCCATAGCCACCGAATTTGATTGAGAGCGGGATAGCGGCCCCAGCGTCGCGCAACAAACGGCTGGGGTAATGGGTCCTGGCCTTCGCCAGGACGACGTTGAACATTCGGTGCCGCTCGTCACCTACGCATTCGCATGCGGTCAATTCACCAGCCGGCCATCGATCGGCGGCAGGAATTGGTCGTCGAAGATGTCGGTGGCGTGCGGCCGCTTCTGGAATTTGTAGTCCTCCGCGAGCTGGTCGACCGATCGCTCGAAGCGCTCCGGCTCGATGCCGCCGAGGCCGCGGCGCTTCACCTCGCCGGTCAGGATGTTGTCGCGGATGATGGCGCTCAGCCGCTCGAGCTCCAGGTCGCGCGAACCGCCATCCATCCGGCTCACCACCTCGCTCGCCGCGCGGGCCGGGTCCTTGACGGCGAGGTTGGTGCCGCCGATCACCGCGCGCACGAACCGTTTCACCGTGTCCGGCTTCGCCGCCGCAAGGCGCGGGCTAACGATCACGGCAAAGCCATAGGCTTCGCAGCCATAGTCGGCGAAGCGCAGCACCGCGAGATCGTCGGCGGGCACGCCGCGATCGCGCAGGTTGATTGCCGAGAGATAGGAGAAGCCGGTGACGGCATCGATTTGGCCTGCGGAAAGCATCGGCTCGCGCACCGCGGCGCTGATCGTATTCTGCTTCACGCTCGCGAGCTTGATGCCGTTCTGCCTGGCGACCGCTGGCCACAGCCGGATCGAGAGGTCGCCCTCGGCGACGCCGAGGTTCTTGCCCTGGATGTCCGTCAGCGCCTTGATGCCACGGCTCTTGCGGGCAATGATCGCATAAGGCGCCTGGTTGAACAGCACGAACACCGCCTTGACGGGGGCAGCACCAGGCTTGTCGCGAAAGCGGATCAGCGAGTTGATGTCGACGAGGGCGAAATCGCTCGATCCGTCGGCGACGCGCGCGATCGCGTCCGCCGAGCTAGTAGCGACGTTGGTGCCGACCGCAAGGCCCTCGGCGCTGAACAGGCCGCCGGCTGACGCCATCACGAATGGGGCCGCGGCAGCATCAAGCGGACGGTCCAGTGTGAACTGAATGGTGAGCGGCTGCGGCGCATCGCCGGCGCGCAGCGGTGTGACGGCCGGCCACACGCCGCCCGAAAGGCCGATCATGCCCGCCAGTATCCAGCGGAGAACGGTGGTCCGACTTACCTGCATCATGACATCCGGGAGGCGAGACAAAGTGCCGCGCCGGCTGCGACTGCTTGATGACATCGAATGCGCCAGGGCAGGGTGCAATTCAAGCATCAATTTCAAGCGTTATTTGCCGGCATCCTGCTCCAGGCAAGGTGAACGGCCGATGACTGCCTCGATTTCACCTCAGGTTGTTCAGCTTGCATTCGGTTTGGGGAACCTAATCTAGGGGTAGTGGTTAGCTCAGCAGGGCCCGTCGGGCCGGCTTCCACAAAGGATGACTGCAATGTTTGCGCGAAAGGGTGTTTATTCGTCCATTGGCCGCGCAGCCACATTGGCAACAGTTGCCGCGGTGGCGTTGACGGCCGTTGAGCCGACGATGGCGTTCGCAGGCTCTGCTCCGGCGGGCAAGGCGGCCGCTGTGACCACATCGCATGGCACGAGCGGCGCGACCGACATCAGCGCGCGCCGTCGCTACTATCGTGGCGGCGGCGGTGGTGCGGCCGCTGCGGCTGTGTTCGCCGGGATCGTCGGCACGGGTCTGGCGATCGCTGCAGCCCAGAACCGTCGCGACTATTACGACTCCTATGGCTACTACGACGGCGGCCCGGGCTACTACGGCGGTCCCGCCTATTATGGTGGTGGCCCGGCCTATTACGGCGGCGGACCGTATTATGGTTATCACGGCTATTACGGGCGCCGCTCGGCACTGCCCTATACGCCGTACTGACACCGTCGTCGGTTCTCAGAACTGTCACAAAAGATCGAATCCACCGGCTGCGAGGCCGGTGGATTTTTCGTTGTCGGCTCGCCCGTTAACACGCTGGCGACGCGTTTCGATTAGGCTCGTAGGATGAGTGATTCGATCGAGCGGCTTTACCAGGCGGTGATCGTGGCCAAGGATCTTGATCCGGCTACGTCGCGCACGGCACGGCTGTTCCAGCGCGGGCCGGCCAAGATGGCCAAGAAGCTCGCCGAGGAAGCGGTCGAGGTCGTGATCGACGCCGTCAGCGGTAAGCCGGACGCCGTCGTCCGCGAGAGCGCGGACCTGCTCTACAATCTCACCGTGCTGTGGGCATCGGCCGGCGTGAAGCCGGGGGATGTCTGGCGCGAGATGGAGCGGCGCGAGCGGCTGCTCGGGATCGCCGAGAAGCTGCCGAAGTCGCCGGTCAAGGTCTCCAAGTCCCTGCCCAAGACCGCGCCCGTTCCGGTGGTTCGGCGTCGAATTGTCGCGCTGGAGAACCGGCTGCGCAAACGGCAGTCGTAAATCAACCAAATTCGATCCATTCCCGGCATGGACAAATCCGCTCCATGATGGTTCATCGCGCCCATGTTGAAACGGATTTACGACTGGTGCGTCGCGGCGGCCGACAAGCCCTACGCACTCTGGATTCTCGCGGCCGTCGCCTTCGCCGAGAGCTCCTTCTTTCCGATCCCTCCTGACATCATGCTGTTGCCGATGTCGCTGGCGCGGCCGAAGCGGGCCTGGTGGTTCGCGGCCGTCTGCACGGTCGCGTCGGTTGCCGGCGGCGTGCTCGGCTACGCGATCGGCGCGCTGCTCTACGACTCGCTCGGGCAGTGGCTGATCCATCTCTATGGCCTCTCCGACAAGGTCGACGCGTTCCGCGCCTCCTATGCCGAGTGGGGCGCCGTGATCATCCTCGTGAAGGGGCTGACGCCGATCCCCTACAAGCTGGTGACGATCACGTCGGGCTTTGCCGGCTACAACATCTGGCTGTTCATCCTGTGCTCGATTGTCGCACGCGGCGGCCGCTTCTTCTTCGTCGCGGTGCTGCTCAACCGCTATGGCGATGTCATCCGCGCCGAGCTCGAGAAGCGGCTCGGCCTGTGGGTCGCGATCGGCGCGATCGTGCTGGTGCTGGGCTTTGTTGTCGCATTCAAGCTGATCTGACCAAAGTTCTAGCTGTTCGCGTCTTTGCTCGCGGACGGCTTCGGATTACGGTCGTTGCGTTGGCTGATGGAATCGACGACCGGTGAATCTCACGAGACTCAATCCAGCCAAGGCGCGCGTTGCGATGGCGGGCCTTGCGCTGTCGATGGCGCTGCCTGCGACCGACAGCGCACGGGCGCAGACTGCGCCGCCTGCGCTCGGCGTGCAGTCGCCGGCGCAGCAGCCTGTTGAGTCTCCGCAGCAACAACAGATCGAGCTGTCGCCGGCGCCAGTCGAGCGCGAGAATCCCGGACTGATCGACGAAATCGGAAAGCTGTTCGAGAAGTCGAAGTCGGCGCTGCCACAGCTGAAGAGCCCCAGCGAGACCATCAACGATCTGTCGAACATTGCGCGCCCCTCGACGATGGTGACCGGGCGCGCGGCCTGCGTGGTGGCCTCGAACGGCGCGCCGGACTGCAAGATCGGCGCCGACCGGCTGTGCCAGAGCAAGGGGTTCAAGGAGGGCAAGAGCATCGATACCGACGCCTCCGAGAAATGCTCGCCGCTGGTCTATCTGCCGGGCCACAAGCGCGGGCCGAACGACTGCAAGACGGAAAATTTCGTGACACGGGCGGTCTGCCAATAAAGATGGTCGAAACCGCGTCTGGGATGCCAGATGCGCCCGAAAACACGGCATCTGGATGAGGTTTTGTCATCCTTTTTGCAGCGCCGTAACGCAATACTTGACACTGGAAAGATTGCCTTGTTGGTATGACGATCAGCATTCGAGACCAACCAACTTGAGGATCCGCCGCCAATGTCCATGCCTGCTCTGTTCAAGGGCCGCCTGTCTCTTCCCGTGATCGGGGCACCGCTGTTTATCATCTCGGTGCCCGACCTCGTCATCGCCCAGTGCAAGGCCGGAGTGGTCGGCTCGTTTCCGTCACTGAACGCGCGGCCGCCGGAACTGCTCGATGAATGGCTGTACCGGATCAAGGAAGAGCTTGCCGCCTACGACAAGGCGCATCCGGAGCGGCCGTCAGCGCCGTTCGCGGTGAACCAGATCGTGCACAAGTCGAACAACCGGCTCGATCACGACATGGCGCTTTGCGAGAAGCACAAGGTGCCGATGATCATCTCCTCGCTCGGCGCGCGCGAGGAGCTCAACCAGGCCGTCCACGGCTGGGGCGGCATCGTGTTCCACGATGTGATCAACCAGAAGTTCGCGCACAAGGCGATCGAGAAGGGCGCCGACGGCCTGATCCTGGTCGCGGCCGGCGCCGGCGGTCATGCCGGCACGCTGTCGCCGTTCCCGTTCGTGTCGGAGACGCGGCAGTGGTTCGACGGGCCGATCGCGCTGTCGGGCACCATCGCCAATGGCCGCGCCATTCGCGCGGCGCGCATCATCGGCGCCGACTTCGCCTATATCGGCTCCGCCTTCATCGCGACCAAAGAGGCAAATGCGGTCGAGGGCTACAAGAGCATGATCACCAATTCGTCCGCCGAGGACATCGTCTACTCCAATCTGTTCACCGGCGTGCACGGCAACTACCTGAAGCCGTCGATCGTCGCTGCCGGCATGGATCCGGAAAACCTGCCGACCTCCGATCCCTCGAAGATGAGCTTCGGCACTGACTCGTCGGGCGAGCGCGCCAAGCCGAAGGCCTGGAAAGAGATCTGGGGCTCCGGCCAGGGCGTCGGCAGCATCTCCAAGGTGGTGCCCGCGGCCGAGCTAATCGCCCGCTTCAAGAAAGAGTATGACGAAGCAGTCGATCCGGCGCTTGGTTGATGGAGCCGATCTTTCGCGTTGACGGCGACCGCGTCGTCACCAGTCCCGATGCCGCGGGTCCATGGGACCCGCGGATGCAGCACGGTTCCGCGCCGGCCGCGCTGGTGGTGTGGGCCGCAGAAGCCATCCCCACGCCGGTGCCGATGCGGATCGCGCGGGTCACGATCGACCTGATGCGCCCGGTGCCGGTGGCGCCGCTGACGGTCTCGAGCGAGATCCTGCGCGACGGCCGCAAGATCCAGCTCTGCGGCGTCAGACTGCTCGCCGCCGGCGTTCTCGTCGTCTCGGCCACCGTGCTCAAGATCAAGCAGCAGGCGGCCGAGCTGCCGCCGGATGTCGCAGCCCTTCCGGTCGATCTGCCGGGCCCCGACGAAAGCATCGTCGAGCCGGGTAACCTTGCGAACAGTCCGTTCGTGAAGAACATCTCGATGCGCGCCGCGCGCGGCCGCTTCGGCGTGCTGGGCCCGGGCGCGATCTGGTTCCGCGTCAACCAGCCGCTGATCGAGGGCTCCACCGTCTCGCAGGCGATGCGTGCGGTGGTCGCTTCGGATTTCTCCAACGGCGTTTCGCCGGCGCTCGATTTCAGTCAGTGGACCTTCATCAACGCCGACCTCTCCGTGAGCCTGGCGCGCGAGCCGGTCGGGGACTGGGTCCTGCTCGACAGCGAGTCCTGGATCGGGCCTGACGGTGCAGGGCTTGCGATGTCGCGGCTCGCCGACATCAGCGGCTATTTCGGCAGGGCCGTCCAGAGCCTGGTGATCGAGCGGCGCTAGCGCCGGACCGGTTTCACCCACCACGATGGACAAGGGCAGCCCGGAGCGGCTGCCCTTGTGCAAAAATACCCCTGCGGGTCCGGAACGGTTGGCGGCACCAACGAGTTTTCGTCTCGTTAGGGGGTGTCATGACGCGCATCGATCTCGCCGCCGGTTTCCTGGCCAAGGCCGTCCGGCGGCCCTGTCCGTTGCGGGCGGGTGGTATCGGCGCTGCGCGGTGGCTCGGAGCCTCGCGGTGAAGCCCGGCCCGTCCTCGGAACGCGCGGTCATCCTCGCCGCGAGCGAGCGGGACGCCGTCAAGACTGCCCACCTGATCAAGGAAGCCGGTTACTACGCCAACATCTGCGGCGACCTCGCCGAGCTCGAGCACCAGGTCGCGAGCGGGGCGGGCCTTGGCATCATTGCCGACGAGGCGATCAGGACCGCCGACCTTGCCGGCCTGACGCGCTGGCTGAACGAGCAGCCGTCATGGTCGGATTTTCCCGTCGTGCTGATGAGCGAGAAGGGCGGGCCCGAGCGCAATCCCGAAGCGGCGCGGCTCGGCCGCGCGCTCGGCAATGTCACCTTCATCGAGCGTCCGTTCCATCCGACCACGCTGGTGAGCCTGGTCGCCGCGGCGGTGCGTGGCCGCCGCCGCCAGTACCAGACCCGCCAGATACTGGAAGACCTGACCGAGAGCGAAGACCTGTTGCAGACCGCGCTCGATGCCGGCCATCTCGGCGCGCTCGAACTTCATCTGCCGGATTTCGAGCTCGAGGCGTCGCCGACCTGCAAGACATTCTTCGGGCGCAAGCCTCGCGGTCCCTTCACCTATCAGGATCTGCTCGACGCGGTGCATCCCGATGACCGCGCCCGCCGCAGCGAAATCGTCGAGCAAACGCTGCGCACCGGCGCGGATTACCGGATCGAGTATCGCAACATCTGGCCCGACGGCACCCAGCACTGGCTCGATGTCCGCGCCCGCGCGGTGCGCCGGCCCGACGGCAGCATCCGATCGCTGGTCGGGGTCTGCTCCGACATCACCGCGCGCAAGACCGCGGAGATCGAGCGCGAGGCGCTGCTGGCGCAGCTCGCCGCAGAACGCACCGCGCTTGCCGAGCTCACCGCGACGCTGGAGCAGCGCGTCGAACAGCGCACCGCCGACCTGATGAAGGAGGTCGCCGCGCGCGAGCGGGCGCAGGAACAGCTCCGCCATGCGCAGAAGATGGAGGCGATCGGCCAGCTTACCGGCGGCGTCGCGCACGACTTCAACAATCTGCTGATGGCCGTGATGGGCAATCTCGATCTGCTGCGCAAGCGGATGCCGGAGGACCCACGCCTGCGCCGGCTGGTCGACGGCGCGTTGCAGGGCGCCGAGCGCGGTGCCTCGCTGACGCAGCGGCTGTTGGCCTTCGCACGGCAGCAGGATCTGCGCGCGGTGCCGGTCGATCTCGGCGCGCTGGTGCGCGATATGAGCGAACTGCTCGAGCGCTCGCTCGGGCCGCGCATCACGCTGCGGTTGGATATCCCGGACGGACTGCCGGCGGCCTGCGTCGATACCAACCAGCTCGAACTTGCGGTGCTCAACCTTGCGATCAACGCGCGCGATGCGATGCCGGATGGCGGCGTGATCGAAATCCGCCTCGCGGCCTGGCAGGCCAAAAACGATCAGGTCAGGAGCGATCAGGTCAAGGGCGATCCCGCGCTGCAGCCGGGCAATTACCTGAAGCTGTCGGTGGTCGACAGCGGCAGTGGCATGTCGCCGGACGTGCTGAAGCGGGCGATCGAGCCGTTCTTCTCGTCAAAGCCGGTGGGCAAGGGGACCGGTCTCGGCCTGTCGATGGTGCACGGGCTCGCGGTGCAGCTCGGCGGCACGCTGCAGCTGTCGAGCGCGGTCGGCAAGGGCACCACGGCCGTGCTGGTGCTGCCGGTCGCGACAACAGCGCCGGCGGTCGAGACCCCGGCGCCTGCGGCACAGAAGGTCAAGCGCTCGGCGGTGATCCTGCTGGTTGACGACGATCCGCTGATCGCGATGTCGACCACGGAGATGCTGGAGGACCTCGGCCATCGCGTGATCGGCGCCAGTTCCGGACCGCACGCGCTCGATATCCTCAGGAGCGACCAGGAGATCGACCTGATGATGACCGATCACGTGATGCCGGGCATGACCGGCATCGAACTGGCCGCGGCCTCGCGCGAGTTGCGCCCGCATCTCGTTGTCCTGCTCGCCACCGGCTATGCTGAACTGCCCGACGGCACTCAGGTCGACCTGCCGCGGCTGGCCAAGCCCTACCACCAGGATCAGCTGCGCGAGCGGCTCGATCAGCTGCTGGCGCAGGGGGCCGGTCAGCTCACTCCTGTCGCAAATCCCAGCGCTCTCTCACCGTCACCCTGAGGAGCCGCGAAGCGGCGCCTCGAAGGGCGTCGGCCCGGCTGCCGCCGCGATGGGCCGAGACGCACGCTGAGATATCTCGGCCGTGCATCCTTCGAGACGGCCGCTGCGCGGCCTCCTGAGAGTCTGACTCCAAATGAGCTGAGTATTTTCAGGGCGTAGCGAGGCGTCGGGTCAAGAGTCTGAGATGGGCTACGAGGAGCCAGGCGACCTCAGTTGAGGCGGAGCCCTCGAAATCTCTGGAGAGGCGGCGACACCTGCCGAACCACGCGAAGGTGCGCTCGACGACCCAGCGTCGTGGTAAGAGCTGGAAGCCTTTGACCCCAGGCGGCCGCTGAACGATCTCAATGGTCCATGGCCCGCAATGGGAGAGCGCGCCAACAAGCTGCTTTCCGCGATAAACCCGGTCAGCAAAGACATGACGCAGCTTCGGAAAGCGCTCTCGCACGCGCTCCAGTAAGGGGACTGCACCATGCACGTCCTGAACATTGGCTGGGTGAACGTGGACGGCCAGCAAGAGACCGTTGGTATCGGTGACGATGTGCCGCTTACGTCCGTTAACACGTTTGCCCGGATCGAAGCCGCGCGGGCCGCCGGCTTGTGTCGTCGAAGCGCTCTGACTGTCGATGACGGCCGCCGTCGGTGTCGGCTTGCGGCCGAGTTTGCGCCGTGCCTGTCGGACCAGAGCCTTCACGATCCTGTGCCATCGGCGAGTATCGCGCCAAGTATAGAAATAACCTTGCACCGTCGAGTACGGCGGGAACTCCCGCGGCAGAGCGCGCCATTGGCAGCCGGTGGACAGAATGAACAAAATGGCCTCGACCACCTTGCGCAGATCAACCTTCCGCGGGCGGCCCAATCGACGCCGACCCGGCAACTTCCTGGCTATCAGACGCCACTCCGCGTCGGTCATGTCGCTTGCATAGCGCAGTCCGTTCCGCAGATACTGAGCACGAGTGATTTTGGTCCATGGCATGGTGCACTCCCTCGAATCTTTGCAAATCCGAAGGAATCACAGCCGACTGAAATCACTCACTGCTTTTTCGGTCAGGCTCTCAGGATGACGGGATTGAGTTCGGCGAACGTCACCCCACCATGCGGTCGCGGCCGGACCAGAAGCGCGCCTTCAGCACCTTCTTGTCGATCTTGCCGACGCCGGTCATCGGCAGCTCCTTGACGAACTGGATCTGCTTCGGTGCGTGCGCCGAGCCCTTCTTTGCCTTCACGAGGCTGATCAGCTCGTCGGCGTCGGGCACAGTGCCCTCGCGTGCCACCACGACGGCGGTGACGGCCTCGCCCCATTTGTCGTCGGGCACGCCGACCACGGCGACCATCGCGACGTCGGCGTGCTGCGACAAGACATCCTCGACTTCGCGTGGAAAGATGTTGAAGCCGCCGGAGACGATCATGTCCTTCTTGCGGTCGAGGATGAACATGTAGCCGCGCTCGTCCTTGCGGGCGATGTCGCCGGTGTGCAGCCAGCCGCTCTTCAGGGTCTCAGCCGTGATGTCGGGCCGCTTCCAGTACTCGGCCATCACATGCGTGGCGCGCACGCAGATCTCGCCGGCCTCACCGGTCGCGACCTCCTGGTCGTCCTGATCGAGGATTTTCACCTGGCAGGCGGTGATCGGGAAGCCGCAGGACAGGAACAGCTCCGGCGTCTTCGGGTCATGGTCCGCCTTGCGCAGCACAGAGACCGGATAGCATTCGGTCTGGCCGTAGAGCTGCGAGAACACCGGGCCGATCCGCTCGATGCCTTCGACCAGCCGGCTCGGCGACATCGCCGAGGCGCCGTAGAGCAACAGCTCGAGCGAGGAGAGGTCGGTTTTGGGCAGCGCCGGATGATCCAGCATCACATAGATCATGGTCGGCACGAACAGCGTGAAGTTGATCTTCTCGCGCGCGATGGTCTTGAACACGGCCTCTGGATCGAACCCCTTCAGCATGTGCACGGTGCCGCCGCGCATCAGCGTCGGCAGCACCTTGGTGCCGGCGACATGGCTGATTGGCGCCACCGTCAGGTAGCGCGGCGTCTCCGGAATCTCGAAGTCGGCGAGGATGGCGGCGGCGAAGCCGCCATATTCGCGGTGATAGCGCAGCGCGCCCTTGGATTTGCCGGTCGTGCCGCCGGTGTAGTTCAGGGTCGAGATGTCGTCTTCGCAGGCAAAGTTCTTCGCGGTCGCGCTGCCGGCATCCTCGATCACCTGCAACAGGTCGGCGCCGTAATTTGCTGGGCCGAGCGTGAACACGGTCTTCAGGCCGGCGGCCTTCGCGGCGAGCTCGCCGCCACGATCGCGAAACGTGATGCCGTCGACGATCAGCATCTCGGCCTCGGAGTCCTCGATCTGGAACAGCTGGTCGTCGAGCGAGCCGAGCGGATGCAGCCAGGTGATAGCGAGCCGCGACAATTGCGCGGCGACGCCGGCACACCAGCTGTCGGCGCGGTTGGCGGTGAGCAGCGCGACGCGGGTGCCCGGCGCAAAGCCGAGCCGCATGAACACGCTCTGCATCCGTCCAATCAAATCGGTCGCGCCCTGATAGCTGAGCGAGCCGCCCGGCCAGGCGAAGGCCGTCCGCGACGGGTAGCGCGCCAGTGCCCGCAAGGTCTGCTCGCACACCGCCGGAAATGCATAGAGCGGATTGCTCATGTCGTTGTCCCTCCCGCCTTTGTCTTTGGCTTCTCTCGTGCCAATGTTGGCGATGACGCTAACACAATGATGCAGGGAAGAAACAACTTGTCCGCTGATCCTCTCGCGCGTTTTCGCGATCGCCTCCGGTTGCCGCTGATTGCCGCGCCGATGTTTCTGGTGTCGGGCGTCGAGCTGGTGGTAGCTGCCTGCCGCAATGGCGTGATCGGCTCGTTTCCGACGGTGAATTGCCGTGAGACGGAACAGCTCGACGCGTGGCTTGGCGACATCGCGCGCCGCCTGCAGGCGCATGCCGACGCAAGCGGCAGGACGGCTGCGCCGATTTGTCCGAACCTGATCGTGCATCGCTCCAACACGCGGCTGGCGCAGGATCTCGCGGTGCTGCTGCGGCACAAGCCCGAGCTCGTGATCACCTCGGTCGGCTCGCCCGCGCCGGTGCTCGCACCTCTGCACGATGCCGGCGCGCTGGTGTTCGCCGACGTCGCCTCGATCCGTCATGCCGAGCGCGCGGTCGCGGCAGGCGCCGACGGGCTCGTGCTGCTCACCGCGGGCGCCGGCGGGCAGACCGGCTGGCTCAATCCGTTCGTGTTCGTCCGCGCGGTGCGCGCATTCTTCGACGGCCCGATCGTGCTGGCCGGCGGCATCAGCGACGGCCACGCGCTGCGCGCCGCGGAGGCGCTCGGCTGCGATCTCGCCTATATGGGCACCAAATTCATCGCGACGCGCGAGAGCATGGCGGAGGCGAGGTACAAGCAGATGCTGGTCGAAGCGACGGCCGACGACATCCTGCTCACGACGGCCTTCACGGGCCTGCAGACCAACATGCTGCGGCCCTCGATCGAGGCCGCCGGGCTCGATCCCAACAATCTGCCGGCGCGCGGCGCGATCGACATCGGCAAGGACATCGACATCGGCGCCCGTGAAAGCCGCCCCAAACGCTGGCGCGACATCTGGAGCGGCGGTCATTCCACCTCAGGGGTGACGGGGGTGCTCGCGGTCGATGATCTGCTGGCCCAGACGATCGCGGAGTACGAGGTGGCGAGCGCGCGGGTGCGGCTCGCCTGACCCATCAAGTCCCGCCTGTCCGCTTAACGCGGCATTAACCATGCCAGTCCCAACAATAGCGTCACGGGATGGTCCGCCACCGCGGCTGGCCGCCCGGCAGTAGTGGGAATGCGACATGGCTTTTGAGGCGCACTTCGCCAGGGATTCGGCCAAGACCCCGGCATCGCTCGACGATCTCCGGACCCGTGTGTTCTACGCCCTGCAGCGGCATCCGCTGTGCCGCCAGGTCGAATTCGACATCGTCAGCACGCCGCGCACCCGCCGCACCAACTGGACGGTCAGCCTGCACTCGGTCCAGCCCGGCGCCCTCTGGACGGCGCATGAGATCGTGGCCGACATCCAGGAAGCATATGAGCTTGACGCTGCGGCCTGATTTTCGGGCCGTTTCGGGCCGATTTCACCTATTTGGCGCTGTCACGGCACGGTAACGCCGCATTTCTCGCGCAGTTTGCGGCAACACTGGCCGGGAATGGAGTAGTTTTTGACCAGAGCCATCACCCTCGCCGCGCTGACCTGCTTCCTCCTCGCCGGCGCCGCGATAACAGCCATTTTGGGCCGCGACAGCCTGCCCGCGGCGCAGGCCGACATTGGTCCGGTCGCCAATCGCGCCAGCAAGCAGGACAAGCTTGCGGTCACGACGCTCGCGACGGCCGCCTTCGAGGCGCAGCGGCCGGCCGAGCCGCCCGCCAGTCCGTCGCCGCTCCTGCTGCGGGCGCAAGCCGCGATCCCGGGCGCGACCGATACCGTGCGCCAGGCCTATGCCTCCGCCGAGCCTGCCGATATCGGCCTGCCGAAGATCAATGACCCCGTCGACGCAGCCCAGCCGCAGATCGCCGAGCCCGCCGCGCCGGCGCCGGCCGCCCCCGCCGCGCTGCCGAAGCCCAAGGCGGCCGCCAAGCCGGCGCCGCAGAAGACCTACGCCCTGCTCAGCGACGCGCAGATCGCCGGCATCAAGGACCGGCTCAAGCTGTCGTCATCGCAGCAGTATTACTGGCCGGCGGTTGAGACTGCGCTGCGCGCCGTCGCGCGCAAAATCCACGCCAAGCGCCAGGGCGATCCCGCATCGGGAACCATGCCGATCGATCCCGACTCCGAGGAAGTCCAGCAGCTGAAGTCGGCGGCGATGCCACTGCTGTTCCAGCTCCGCGAGGATCAGAAGAACGAGGTCCGTTCGCTGGCACGCCTGATCGGCCTCGAGCGCGTCGCTTCGATGATCTGAGCGGAAGGGTCGGCCGCGCCGACCTGCCGCCGACCATTTTTAATGGGCCTCCAGCGGCCGCAGCTTGTCCACCTTGCCCTGGGTTTCGACGAGCAGTTGCTTCATGAAGTCCTTGTTGCGCTTGAGCCATGGCTCCAGCGTCTGCCGTACATCGCCCGGCGACTTCTTCTCGATGGCCTGTGCAAGCCGGGTCTGAAACGTCCCCCAATCCTTGAACATCTCCTTCAAGAGAGAATCGTCGGAGATGTTGATCGTCGACTTGATGTCGCCGACAGTCTCGAGCTCGCGCATGTTGCCCTGTCGCAGGATCGAATCGAGGTTTTCCAGGCATTCGTGGTAGCGCTGCAGCAGATCGTCCCATCGCTTGGCGCTGAAGTCATCGTCCAGGTTCTCGACCGCGTTGTACAGCGGCTCGAGAAACGACCATCGGAAGCGCCGCGCCAGTCGCAGCAGGATTGAGAGGAAGACGATGTCTTTCGGCATGTTCTGCGCGACCATCAGTCTTGGATCCTCGCTGAATGGCGGCATCGGCACGAAGATGATGACGACCGAGAAAGGCGTGTTGTCGAGATATTCGAGCCGGGCGATGACCGGTTGATACAGCTTCAAATCGCGGAAGATCGGACTGAGGACCTGCTCGCGGTTTCGCCGGCTGGCAATGTCCACGTCGGAAAACGAGTTCGCGACGTAGCTCGTCAACTCGTCGAGCCAGGCGCCACTGTCATACCGATTTTGTGCGCTGAGCAGGTCCTCCCAGTCGAGATCAGCCGCATCGGGGCCGGACAGCAGTGTGGTGGTGGCGGGATCCGCCTCCAGCCTGGCATCCGTCAGGAATCCGCGCGCACGGTCTGACGGCGGCAATGCCTTCAGCGCATCGGCCTTCTGCCGGAACGACAACTCGTCGCTGAACACGATGCGAAGCCGCAGACGAAACAGCTCTTCCGGGCGCGTGATCTGCATGAACTGCGCGTGCAGGTCCTTCACCGCCTCGTTGAAGTCGCGGGCGTGATTGGCGTTCAGTTTCGGCCGCAGCGGCACGGCACCGAAGGTCGGCCGCACGAACAGATCTTCGAGAAACCGCCGGACCTCGTCCTCGCCGATCCCGTAAAACTCGTTCTCTGCCAGCATCGGAAACGACGGCGAACTGTCGACCGAGAACCACAGCACCTTTGACATGAGCTTCAGCGCGCGTTTGTAGCCATCGAACTGGGCGATCTCGGACGCGCACCACGTCCAATTGTGCTCGGCATTGGTGTGAATGAAGATCAGGCAGTCGGCCTTCGCCGTGTTGTCGATCATCCATTGCCGCCATTCCGTGCCACCGGGAATTTCCTCGCAGACAAAGCACTCCACCGAACGCTGACCGTCCAGGCTGCTGAGATATTCGAGCCGCGCCTTCAACAGGCGCGCGAGAAATCTGTCTTCGGCGCGATGGCTGATAAAGACCGAGAAATCATTTGGCATGGCAAATTCCGATCTGCATGAATTTGATGCGACGGCTGGCCGTGTCTCGTCGGCCGAATGCGGCGGCTGCACGTCCTGCCGCGGACTTAATGATAGCTCGTCTCTGAATTGTGCGATCGCCGGGCGCGAAAAAGAAAAAACGCCTGCCAGTGATTTATCTCACTATACCTTAGGGTGTGCCATGTGCAAGATACCCAGGGGACCGGCGCGGGATGCTTGTCGTGCTCCGGTGCGGACTGGCTAAAATTTTTCGAAACTCAGCCGATGTGTCGATTTGAACGCATCGCTTCATTTCATGGCCTGGCGCCGTTCGCGCCTGGATGCACGATCAATTGAGCCTTCGGCCGTGATCGGCCGGCCGTATCGAGATCAGCAAAAGTCATAGTCGGGGGGCAATCATGCCGAAGACCAAGCAGCAGCATCTTGATCGTGAAGCAGGACCGAAGCGGATTTTGGCGCTCGACGGTGGCGGCATTCGCGGCATTCTGACGCTCGAATATCTGGCCGCGATTGAGACGCAGCTGCGCGAGCGGTACAAGAACAACGACCTGTTGCTGTGCGACTATTTCGATCTGATCGGCGGTACCTCGACGGGATCGATCATCGCTGCCGGACTGGCCTGCGGCATGACCGTCGACGCCCTGAAGAAGCTCTATCGCTCGATCGGCACGGACATCTTTCAGGAATCGTTCTGGCGGCGAGGGCTGCTGGCGCCGAAATTCAATTCCGACGCCTTGCAGCGTGCGCTCGATGCGCAACTCGGCGCCGATACGGTGCTCGGCAGCGACCACATCCGCACCGGCTTGATGATCATGACCAAGCGGCTCGATACCGGCAGTCCCTGGCCGCTGCACAATCATCCGGACGCGCCCTTTGCCAAGCAGGACGGCGCGTTGCGGCTGACCCAGGTGGTGCGCGCCAGCACCGCGGCGCCAACCTATTTCAAACCGGAGGAGATCACGATCTCGGCGCGCGACGGTCACACAGTCAACGGCGCCTTCGTCGACGGCGGCGTCAGCCCGTTCAACGATCCGGCGCTGCAACTGCTGATGCTCGCGGCACTCCATGGCCACGGCTTTCGCTGGCATAGCGGCAAGGACAAGCTGCTGCTGATCTCGGCGGGTACCGGCGTATTCAAGGCAACCTATTCGACCGACCAGATCGTTCACATGCCGGCGGCGGAGCAGGGTGTGCGCTCGCTGCAATCGCTCATGGACGATTGCAGCCGGCACAATCACGGCATGCTGCAATGGCTGACCAATTGCCTGACGCCGTGGCCGATCGATCGCGCGGTGACGGATATGATCGCGGACAGCCAGAACGGGCCGCAACTCGCGACCTATGCGCACTACAACGTGCTGCTGGAAGCGGCTTGGCTGAAGGAGAAGCTCCGCATCGATCGGACGCCGGACGCGCTTGCGAAGGTCGCAGCGATGGACGCCCCGAAGAACATGGACGAACTCGCTGCGATCGGACAGCTCGCCGCGAAGGAGCAGGTCAAGCCGGAACATTTCCCACAGGCCTTCGATCTCACGTAGTGCCGCGCGCAGCGGCGTCACAACACGCGGATCCCGGCTTCGACAAGGAATTCGCCATCAGCTAAGTTCGTCACCTGGACACAATGATCCAATCATGAGTCGAGGTGTCGCGATGGCCACGGAACAAGACGCCAAGTCACCGAACACAGTGGTTCTCTTCAGCGGTCACATGATCGATGCGCCAGATCGAAAGACGCCACGCTTTCCCCCGGACAAGGAGCCCGCTGCGGCCGCTGCGATCGCCGACGCGCTTGTGCGGATCGGGGTCCGTGAAGGCGATCTCGCAATCTGCGGCGGGGCCTGCGGTGGCGATCTCCTGTTTGCGGAAGCCGCTCTCGCGCAGGGCATGCGGCTTGAAATCTATATTCCGTTCGATGAGCCGACCTTCCTCGCCGGCTCGGTGGATTTCGCCGGCGGCGATTGGCGTGCGCGCTATTTCGCCGCGAAATCGAAAGCGACGCTCCACGTCATGCCCGACGAACTCGGGCCGCTGCCGGCTGGCGAGAACGCCTACGAGCGCGACAATCAATGGATGCTGGCGCGCGCCGCCCGGTTCGGCGACGAGAAGATCGCCTTCATCTGCCTCTGGAACGGCGAGGGCGGCGATGGCCCTGGCGGTGCGAAGCATTTGATGGAAGAGGCGGGGCGCAAGACGACGTGGATTTACTGGCTGGATACGAGAAAATTATGGGACTGAAGGATTTGAAAGATGCCGTCTTGTTTCATGATCATGCCTTACGGTCGCAAGCCGACCCAGGCCGACCCCAAGTTTGGTCCGGCCGAGATCGATTTTAATGCGCTCTGGGATCGGGCTTACGTTCCGGTCATCAAGGCACTGGGCTATCAGCCGGTGCGCGCCGATCAGGACACCAGCGCGTTGATCGTCAGCGAGATGCTGGAGCGGCTCTACTTCGCCGATCTCGTGCTGGCCGACATGACGATTCCGAACGGCAACGTCTATTACGAGGTCGGCATTCGCCACGCATCGCAGAAGACGGGATGCGTCCTGCTTGCGGCCGACTGGTCCAAGCAATTGTTCGACGTCGTCCAGATGCGGACCGTCCGCTATCCGCTGCCGGAGGGCGATATCACCGAGGTAACCGCTGCCGCGATGCAGGCAGCGATCAAAGAGCCGATCAAAGGGCTCGCTGCGGGGATTTCGCCGATGCACCAGTCCATCCCGGGTTATCCCGACAAAGTCGATCCACGCAAGGCGACCGTGATGCGGGACCAGCTCGCCGAGCAGGCTGCGTTCCAGACCAAGATACGCGCGGTGCGCGCAGCGGCTGAGAAAGACCGCATGAAGCGTTCCCTGGAGTTGATCGCCGCGGAGGGTAATCCCCCGGCCACTTATTCGAAGGCGCTCGCGTTGTTGCTGCTGTTGCGCGACTGCGTCGATGGCAAGGATGACTGGAACGTGGTGCTCGATTACATATGCAAGCTTCCTGAGCGCTTCGCCGATGAGCCCGAAGTGCAGGAAAATCGTGCATTTGCACTTGCTCAAGTTGGCAACCCCGTCGACGCCATTGCTGAAATTCAAACACTGATTGATTTCGCAGGGCCAACTCCGGAGCGTCTCGGCCTGATGGGCGGTCGGTATAAACGCCTCGCCGACGAGGCTACGGACGATAACGATCGCCAGCAGCGCCGCGGCCAGGCGATCGACTGCTATGAACGAGGAATGCGGCTCGATCTCAACGCCTATTACTGCTCGAGCAATCTGCCTCGGCTCTATCGCGCCCGTGCCGAGAAGGGTGATGAGAATCTTGCACAAGACGCCGTACGATCTGCGATCGCTGCTTGTGAGCGCGCAAGGATGCTGAATCTCGCTGACGAATGGCTGCGCCCGACACTGCTTGCAGCGGCGTTCGATCTCGGTGACCCGGACAAGGCCGAGGAGTTGGCGGTGCAGGTGATTGCCGAGGGACAAGCGAAATGGAAGGTGAGCAGTGTTCTTCGCGACCTCAACGCCAGCCTTGGGTATGTCGACGATGCCGCAAAACGCGCGCGGCTGTCCGCAGTGATCGACAGGATCAAGGGCCCAGCATCGCGCGCTCTTTCGCCATCCGCGTCAGCCGAGCCGCATTGACAGCTCGACGTCACCGCCGAACGGCACCGACAAATAGCCGCTCGCCGGCGAGCGCACCCGTGCCAGATAGTCGGGGCTGTGGTCGGCATTGTCGGCGACGACGAAGGCGCCCGGCTTCAAGCGGCGCTCCACGAGATCGAGGATGTCGGGGTAGAGCGCCTTGGCGCCGTCGAGCAGCACGAGGTCGATCGTATCGGGCAGATCGGTGCGCAGCGTCTTCAGCGCGTCGCCCTCGCGGATCTCGACCAGGTCGTCAACGCCGCCGGCGACGAGATTGTCCCGGGCGCGCAGCACCTTGGACGGTTCGAACTCGCTGGTGATCAGCCGGCCGCCGCCATTGTCGCGCAGCGCGGCGGCGAGGTGCAGCGTCGAGATGCCGAATGAGGTGCCGAACTCGACGATGTTCCGCGCCCGCGCGCTGCGCGCCAGCATGTAGAGCAGCGCGCCGGTCTCGCGCGAGACCGCGAGCGGCACATTGTTCAGGCGGCCGTAGAGCGCGCGGTAGTCGGTCTTGCTCCGCATCAGGCGCGCCTGTTCCTCATTTGAAAGGTCCGCCACCGCGAGCTGAGTCTCCTCGTCAGCGGCGGAAGCTTGCGCGAACAGCCGGTCGAGCAGGCCCGCGAGCTCAGGTGAAATGAGGGTGGTCATGGTGGTCTCCGGTCTGAAAAGCGGTGCGTCCTTGCGCCCCGCCAGAAATACGAATAATTATTCGCATTCGCTAATCGCATTCCCCTGGGCGTTCATGACCGGACGGCGAAGTTCCTCAATTTCCTCGCGAAAACAGCCGCAACAGGCCCGCTCGGCCGAGCTCGTCGCGGCGATTCTCGATGCTGCTGTTCAGGTTTTGACGAAGGAGGGCGCGCAGCGTTTCACCACGGCACGGGTGGCCGAGCGGGCGGGCGTCAGCATCGGCTCGCTGTACCAGTATTTTCCGAACAAGGCGTCGATCCTGTTCCGGCTGCAGAGCGATGAGTGGCGACAGAACTCCAGCCTGCTGCGCAACATTCTCGCAGACCGCACGCGGCCGCCATTGGTGCGGTTGCGTGCGCTGGTGCACGCCTTCATCCGTTCCGAATGCGAGGAGGCCGCGGTGCGCGTCGCACTCAACGATGCAGCGCCGCTCTATCGCGATGCGCCCGAAGCCCGCGAGGCGCGCGCATCGGGCGAGCGCATCGTCGAGGTCTTCATGCGCGAGGTATTGCCGAAGGCATCCGCCGCAGTCTGCGCGACGGCCGGCGATCTGATCACGACCACGATGAGCACGGTGGGCAAGGATTTTTCAGAAAGCCCGCGAAGCCAGGCCGAGATCGAGAGCTACGCCGACGCGATGGCCGACATGTTCTGCGCGTATCTGAAGAGTCTCGGAAAGGGCTGAACCGGGATGTTCACAAGTAACGCTTGGCAGCCAGCAGGAATCCGAGAACGCCGCCGGTCACAGCGAAAACCGTCACGGCATTGCAAATGCTGACATAAGCGGCCGACCAGCAGGAAACGGCCGTGGAAGCAGCTGCGACTTTCTTCGGTTTCTGAGGCAAGCCAATGCATTCCTGAAAAAGGCGCCGCCACCAGGTCAACGCAGGTGACGGCGCCCGTCTGAGGGCTTCAGGGCGAAACCCCGCCTCAGCGTAAGTCGCGATGATGAACGGTTCGTATATCGCGTCGAGGTTCCCTTAGAACGAAGCGTAGGCGTTTCGGAACGCGATGGCGCCGGCCAGCGAGCGCGGCCGCGTGCGCACGGCATGTCCATCGTTGCCGCTCTGGACGATCCACTGGCCGTTCTCGTGGCCCACGATCTTGCCGACGTGGTGACGCCAGACGACGATCGCGCCGACCGAAGGGCCGCCTGCATTACTGCCGTATCGCGCCCAGGATCGCGCCAGATTGTATTGCGGACCGGGATCGCTGCCGACCTGCGTGCGCATGAACCACCCGCACCACGCAGCGGGGCGACCGGAATGTGCATGGTGTCGATGATGGTGATGACGGCCGCGAGCTTCAGCAGCGGATGAAGCGAAGGCCAAGAGCACGGCGACAGCCGCGAGAGTTTTACGCATTACAAAGTCCTCTTGTTGTTGGCAGACCATCCTGATTGTGGGAGGGGCGCAGCGATGATCTGCGATTTGGTTGCGAAGCGACCGCACCGGCCAGGCGACGCAAAACAGAGGCGGGACATGGCCCGCCCGGGCCTTTAAGAAACGGGCTATGGCCAAAATATGACGGGTATTTTCCGTCTGGCGGCTGAGACATGGCCCGACATGCTCTGCGCATATCTGAAAGGCCGCGCGCAGCGTTGACGCCGGCAGAATTGCTCCGAGAGCATGTTCCTGGGTACCGCGTCACGCAGAACCGGGTTAACAGAAGCGCGGCGGCAGACGGAGCTCCGCTTCGCTCAGACCAGCGTTGCTTCAGAAGCTACGCCGCGATCCGACAGGAGAGCCAGTTCGCTGGCTGCAATCGTGAACCTCGAGCAACGTCTGAACGAACTCAACATCGAGCTGCCGATGTCGGCGGCGGCCGGCGGCGCCTACGCGCCGGTCGTGGTCCATGGCGACACGATCTATGTCAGCGGTCAGCTTCCGCGCGACGGCGACAAGGTTCATGTCGTCGGCCAGGTTGGCCGCGATGTCACAATGGAAGAAGCCAGACGAGGTGCACGGCTGGCGCTGATCCGCGGATTGACCGCGATCAAGGCGCATCTGGGGTCACTCGACAATGTCACGCAGATCCTGAAGCTCACCGTGTTCGTGCACAGCGCCGCGGATTTTAGCGGTCAGACCGCGGTCGCCGACGGCGCATCGGAGCTCATCATGGAGCTGTTCGGTCCGGAGCGCGGGCTCCACACCAGGACGAGCGTTGGCGTCGCGCAGCTTCCGCGTAACGCATCGATCGAAGTCGAGCTGATCGCAGCGCTGGCGCGCTAGGCCGAAGCGCGCATTCCTCTTCCCATGCCAATTTCGCGGAGCACCTCAGCCAAAAGCTGCGCGCTTACGCGTCTGTGTATTGACGGCTCCTGAACTTCGGGACGACACTGATGCCAACAAGAATGAGCTCGTAGGCATCTGGTCTAAGTTCCCGGAGAGGACGCCATGTCGAAACGCAGCGACTCGCGCCGCGCAGGCGCGCTCGATCCCGGCCGCCGAAATTTCCTGAAGGGTGCAACCGTCGCCGGTGCGGCGGCGCTGGCTGCCCCTGCCGCCGCCAGCACCGCGATGTCAGGCATTTCCGAACCGCGTCCCAAAGCAGCTCTCCCTGGGCCGAGGCTTGCGGCTGCGGATGCGATGCCGCCGCCGGCCGATCCGGTCAATCAGACCTCGAGCGGCGGCGACTTCATGGTCGACGTGCTCAAGACGCTCGACATCGATTACCTCGCGATGAACTGCGCCTCGAGTTTCCGCGGCCTGCACGAGGCCATCATCAATCATGGCGGCAACAAGAAGCCCGAGATCATCACCTGCCCGCATGAAGAGATCGCGGTGCATATGGGCCAGGGCTACGCCAAGATCGAGGGCAAGCCGCTCGCCATGATCTGCCACGGCGTAGTCGGCCTGCAGCATGCATCGATGGCGATGTACAACGCCTGGTGCGACCGCGTCCCCGTCATCGTGATGGGTGGCAACATCATGGAGGCCGACAAGCGCGCGCCGGGCGCCGAATGGCCGCATTCGGCGATCGACCCCGCGGCGCTGACCCGCGACTTCGTCAAGTGGGACGACCAGCCGGCCTCGCTGCAGCATTTCGCGGAATCGGCGCTGCGCGCCTACAAGATATCAACCACGCCGCCGATGGCGCCGGTGATGCTGTCGCTCGATCAGGAGCTGCAGGAAAACCCGATTCCGAACCGCGACCGCCTGCGCATCCCGAAGTTCACTCCGGCGCTGGCGCCACAGGGCGACGACGCAGCGCTGGCCGAGCTCGCCAGGATGCTGGTCGCGGCTGAGAACCCGGTGATCCTGTGCGACCGGATGGCGCGCACGCCCGCCGGCATGCCGCGCCTGGTGGAGCTTGCGGAAACATTGCAATGCGCCGTGATCGATAATTTCGGGCGGATGAATTTCCCCTCGCGCCATCCGCTGAACCAGTCGTTCCGCCGCTCCATCCTGTCGCAGGCCGACCTGATCCTGGCGCTGGAGGTCAACGACATCTGGGGCTCGCTCAGCGATTTCCATGATCGCATCGTGCGGACCTCCGAGCCGCGCTACAAGAAGACTGCCAGGATCGTCACGCTTGGCACCCGCGGCCTCTACATGAAGGCCAACTACCAGGACCTCGGCCGCTATCAGGAGGTGGATCTCGACATCGCCGGCGACGCCGAGGCAAGCCTGCCGGCCCTGACCGAGCAGGTCAAACGCCGGATCGACGAGGGACGCGAGGCCGTGTTCGACGCGCGTGGCAAGAAGCTTGCGGCAACCAAGCTCGCCACCGTCGAGCAGGCGAAGCTTGACGCCACGATCGGCTGGGACGCGAGCCCAATCACCACGGCGCGGCTGTGCGCCGAGCTCTACAGCCAGATCAAGGATGAGGACTGGTCGCTGGTCGGCACCTCGATCGGCCTGTCATGGCCGCATCGCCTGTGGAATTTCGCCAAGCCGTATCAGTGGAACGGCGGCTCCGGCGGCGGCGGTGTCGGCTACACCCTGCCGGCGTCGCTCGGGGCCGCGCTCGCCAACAAGCGGCACGGGCGGTTGACGGTTGCGATCGGCGGCGACGGCGACTTCATGTTCGTGCCGTCGACGCTGTGGACCGCCGCGCATCATCAGATCCCGATGCTTTACATCGTGCACAACAACCGCGCCTACCATCAGGAATACATGTATCTGCAGGCGATGGCCGCGCGCCATGGCCGCGGCATCACCAACGCCGATATCGGCACCACGATCAAGGATCCCTTCGTCGACTATGCGACCGTTGCCAAGGGGTTCGGCGTCTATGGCGAGGGACCGATCAGCGATCCGAATGCGCTGGCGCCGGCGCTGAAGCGCGCCATCGCCATGGTCAAGAGCGGCCAGCCGGCGCTGCTCGACGTCGTGATGGATCAGCGTTGAAGCGGAGATGGCGATGATGAGTGGAACTGTGAAGCGTCTTGCCGCCGTCGCCGCGATCGCGGGGGCTTTCGCTACTGGCGCCGTCGTTGCATCGCGCGCCGAGGACGCGCCGGCCGGCGATGCCGTCAACGGCAAGCGGCTTTATCTTGCCGACGGCTGCTTCGAATGCCACGGCCGCGCCGGGCAGGGCGGCCGTTTCAATTATCTGACGCCTGCGCTGGCGCAGATCGCGCTGCCGGTGGAATCCTTCATCGCCTTCCTGCGCGAGGCGCCGAACGACATGCCGTCATTCTCCGCCGACGTGCTGTCGGACAAGGATGCCGCCGACATCCACGCCTATCTCAGCTCGCTGCCGGGACCGAAGGCGGCCAAGGACATTCCGCCGATCTTGAATCAGTAAGGGAGTTCGCGAAGCGCCGGATTGTTCCGTCGTCGCTCTGGCGCGCTCTGGCCTCGCCGGAGGTGATGCGAAACGGGCAGGGGCGGTTGGCCATCGTTCGTTTCAGATGGCGTAAGGCGACGCGGGCAGGGCATTCGTCATTGCGCTGAACGTTCAGTAAAATGATCCACTAAACATCTGGCAGAGCCGAGCGCTGGGTGCTCGCCACTATCGGCGTTGGTGCACTGCAGCGATTCGACTGCGTAGGATAGCGCTGCCAGCTCCTCTTGAGGGCTCGCAAGAAATCGGCTTGACGGGTTCCTGAATTTAGTAATACGTTTAGTATTACAAAAACGATAAACATCGCGCATCGAGCTGATGTGTGGGAGGAGCCCCGCCATCCGGACCCCAATGTCCGGACGCGTTCAGTCTCGCTCTCCATCATCGCTCATCAACTCGGTTTCGAAGTCTCGGCGTCAATCCGGCAGGGATGCGCCGGGCGAGTTAGGTGCTTCAACGATAGGGAGGAAATGGATATGCGAAGATTGGGATGGTTACGCAGTACGGTAGCGTCCGCGGTCGTTGCGGCCGCAGCACTTGGCGGTCTCGGCGGCGGGCAAGCCGCAGCCCAAGGCAAGCAGCTTACGCTGTGCTGGGCGGCATGGGACCCGGCCAACGCGCTGGTCGAACTGGGCAAGGACTTCACCAAGCAATCCGGCATCGAGATGAAATACGAGTTCGTCCCCTGGACGAGCTACGCCGATCGCTTCCTCAACGAGCTCAACTCGCACGGCAAGCTCTGCGACCTGATCATCGGCGACAGCCAATGGATCGGCGGCGCCGCCGAGAACAAGTGGTACGTCAAGCTCAACGACTTCTTCGACAAGGAGAAGATCTCGATGGACGATTTCGTCCCGGCGACGGTCGTCGGCTATTCGCAGTGGCCGAAGAACACGCCGAACTACTGGGCGCTGCCGGCCATGGCCGATGCGGTGGGCTGGACCTACCGCAAGGACTGGTTCTCGCGGCCCGAGATTCAAGCCGCGTTCAAGGCCAAGTACGGCCGCGATCTGGCGCCGCCGAAGACCTATGACGAGCTGAAGCAGATCGCCGAGTTCTTCCAGGGGCGCGACATCGACGGCAAGAAGGTCTATGGCGCCTACATCTTCACCGAGCGCGGCTCGGAAGGCATCACGATGGGCGTGACCAACGTGCTCTACAATTACGGCTTCGCCTACGACAATCCGAAGAAGGCGTACCAGATGCAGGGCATCGTCAATTCCGCCGACGCGGCCAAGGGGCTCGAGTTCTACAAGGAGCTCTACAAGTGCTGCACGGCGCCGGGCATGACCAACGCCTACATGCAGGAAGGACTTGATGCCTTCAAGTCGGGCCAGGTCGCGATGCAGATGAACTGGTTCGCCTTCTTCCCCGGCCTCTACAAGGATCCGAATGTCGGCGGCGACAAGATCGGCTTCTTCGTCAACCCGGCAGGTCCCAAGGGGCATTTCACGCAGCTTGGCGGGCAGGGCATCTCGGTGGTGGCAACCTCCGACCACAAGGACGACGCGCTCGCCTACATCAAATGGTTCGCGCAGCCCGCCGTGCAGCAGAAGTGGTGGCAGATCGGCGGCTACTCGGCGCTCAAGGCGGTGGTCGACGCACCCGACTTCCCGAAGAGCGCTGCGTTCGCGCCGCAATTCCTGGAGTCGATGGGTATCGTGAAGGACTTCTGGGCCGAGCCGTCCTACGCGCAGCTGCTGCTCGACATGCAGAAGCGGGTGCATGACTACGTCGTCGCCGACAAGGGCACGTCACAGCAGGCGCTCGATCTCCTGGTCAAGGACTGGACCAAGGTGTTCAAGGAGCAGGGCAAGGAAGTCGCCTCGCAATAGCCCCCGCCCACCTCACCTGAACTGGATTCCTCGAGGGCCGCCTCGGGGAATCCGAACCGGCCCAGCCCCGCTGATGGACACGATGACGACGATCCTCCAACCCGATCATGCTACGATCCCAGGCGTGAGCAAGCCTGTAAAATCCCGCGCCGGACGGCGCGTCCACGGCCTGTCGGACCGGGCTATCGCCTGGCTGTTCGTCGCGCCGACGATCGCGCTGCTGCTCGCGATCAACATCTTTCCGCTGATCTGGATGATCCGGCTGTCCTTCACCAACCTCAACCTCAGCATGTCCTATCTGCCGCTGCGGTTCGTTGGCCTCGACAATTTCAGGGACATCCTCACCGACGAGGACGTCTGGTTCCGGCTGCAGACCACGGCGCAGTTCGTGATCTCGTCGGTGGCGTTGCAGGTGGTCATAGGCTTCGGCCTGGCGCTTCTGATCAACCGTCAGTTTCGCGGCCACAGCTTCTGGACCACGATCATCCTGCTGCCGATGATGCTGTCGCCGGCGGTGGTCGGCAATTTCTGGACGCTGCTGCTGCAGCCGCAGATCGGGCCGTTCAACTATCTGATCAGCCTGTTCACCGGCGTACCGCCGAGCTCGTTCAGCATGACCGGGCAGGTGTCGCTGGCGCCGTGGACCATCGTGCTGGTCGATACCTGGATGTGGGCGCCCTACGTGATGCTGATCTGCCTCGCCGGGCTGCGCTCGATCCCCGATTACATCTATGAGGCAGCCGAAGTCGATCGCGCCTCGGCCTGGCGGCAGTTCTGGTCGATCACGCTGCCGATGACGGTGCCGTTCCTGATGCTCGCGGTGCTGTTCCGTGCGATCGAGAACTTCAAGATGTTCGACATGGTCAATCTCCTGACCTCGGGCGGGCCGGGCTCGACCACCGAGCTGGTGTCGATCGCGCTGAAGCGCGCGGCGTTCGAGAAGTGGCGCACCGGCTATTCCTCGGCGCTTGCCATCATCCTGTTCGTGACCGTGTTCGGCGCCGCCAACATCTACGTCAAGACGCTCAACAAGGTGAAGCAACGATGACCGCTGCCGCCACCAAATCGACCGCGCACTCGATCGTCGAGGCCTCGCCGCGCACCAAGGCGTTCGCCGGCGGCCTCGTCATCCTGTATGCCGTGATCACGATCCTGCCGCTGCTGTGGATCGTCGCCACCGCCTTCAAGTCGCAAAGCGACGCCATCGCCTATCCGCCCAAGGTGATCTTCGAGCCGACCCTCGAAGGCTATGTGAACCTGTTCACGGTGCGGACGCGCCAGACGCCGGATTTCATCGCCAAGCTGCCGCCGCCGGAAACCTGGTACGACAAGCTGGTGCGCAAGCGGGATATGGTGATCGCCGGGCCGTCCAAGGTCGTGCCGCGCTTCGTCAACTCGCTGATCATCGGCTTCGGCTCGACCTTCCTTGCGGTCTTCCTCGGCACGCTCGCGGCCTATGCGTTCTCGCGATTCCGCATTCCGCTGGCGGACGATCTGCTGTTTTTCATCCTCTCGACGCGCATGATGCCGCCGGTCGCGGTGGCGATCCCGATCTATCTGATGTACCGGCAGCTCAATCTGACCGACACGCGGCTCGGCATGATCCTGCTCTACACCGCGGTGAACGTCTCGCTCGCGGTCTGGCTGCTCAAGGGTTTCATCGACGAGATCCCGCGCGAGTATGAGGAGGCGGCGCTGGTCGACGGCTATACGCGGCTGCAGGCGCTGCGCAAGGTGGTGCTGCCGCAGGCCGTCACGGGAATTGCGGCGACCGCGATCTTCTGCCTGATCTTCTCCTGGAACGAGTACGCCTTCGCGGTGCTGCTGACCAGCGGCGAGGCGCAGACCATGCCGCCTTTCATCCCCTTCATCATCGGCGAGGGCGGGCAGGATTGGCCAGCGGTTGCCGCCGCGACCACGCTGTTCGTCGTCCCGATCGTCATGTTCACCGTGCTGTTGCGCAAGCATCTGCTGCGCGGCATCACCTTCGGAGCGGTGCGCAAATGAGCGGGTCTGTGGTTGCCAGGAATGGCGTAACTCGGGGTGGCGTAGCGCGCTGGTTCCGTCGCGGGCCGTGGGAGGCCGTCGCGATGACCCTGATCGGAGGCGGCATCATCATGCTGGTGCAGCCCTGGTCGATCGATCTCTACAGCTACTCCTTCGTGACGATCCTGGCCGGCACGGTCGGCTTCGTCGTCGTCAGCCATTTTCCGGAATAGCGTCATGGCACAGATCCGCATCGAAAACCTGCGCAAGTCGTTCGATCAGTTCACCGCGGTGGAAGGCTCGACCTTCACGATCGACGACGGCACGTTCTTCGCGATGCTCGGGCCCTCCGGCTGCGGCAAGACCACCACCTTGCGCATGATCGCCGGCCTCGAGCTGCCGACCGAAGGCAAGATCCTGCTCGATGGCGAGGACGTCACGTTCCACCGTGCTGCCGCGCGCGATATCGCCTTCGTGTTCCAGCTGTTCGCGCTCTATCCGCACATGAATGTCGGGGAGAATATCGGCTTCCCCCTGAAGTGCCAGGGCATGGCCCGGCGCGAGATCCGCCAGCGGGTGCACGAGACCGCGCGGATGTTGCAGATCGAGCATCTGCTGTCGAGCAAGACCTCGAAACTCTCGGGCGGCGACCGGCAGCGCGTCGCGCTCGGGCGCGCCATGGTGCGGCGACCGAAGGCATTCCTGATGGACGAGCCGCTGGGCGCGCTCGACGCCGAGTTTCGCCATTTGATGTGCGGCGAGCTGCGCGACCTGCACGATCGCATCAAGGCGACCACGGTCTATGTCACGCATGACCAGCTCGAGGCGATGTCGATGGCCGACCAGATCGCCGTCATGAACAGGGGACGTGTCGAGCAGATCGGCACGCCGCGGGAGGTCTATGACCGGCCCGCGAGCATGTTCGTGGCCGACTTCATCGGCTCGCCGCCGATGAACTTCCTGCGCTTCGAGGGCGGCCTGCGATCCGGCGACCGCGCGGTCAGCTTCCATGACACCAGGCTTGCGGTGCCGGAGATCCGCGAGGACCGCGCCAGCGCGCCGCTGGCGCTCGGCGTCCGTCCGGAGCATATCCGCTTCGCCGACGCGGGCGCCGTTCGCGGCGAGGTGTTCGGCGCGGAATATCTCGGCACCACGCAGATCGTCACCGTCGACACGGCCTATGGGCGGGTCGCGGCGCGGCTGCCGTCCAGCGCGTCGGTGCGGATCGGTGAGACCATCGGTCTCGAATTCAACGCCGCGCGGCTGGCGCTGTTCGATATCGGCAGCGGCCTTGCGATCAGGACCGCGAGCGCGGAGGGCGTGCGCCATGGCTGACGTCACCCTGCGCAACGTCAACAAGCGCTTTGGCGCGGTCGAAGCGGTCCGGGACCTCTCGCTGACGGTGAGCGACGGCGAATTCCTGGTCCTGCTCGGGCCGAGCGGCGCCGGCAAGACCACGACGCTGCGGCTGATCACCGGACTGGAGAGCCCCGACACGGGCTCCGTGATGATCGACGGGCGCGACGTGACGCATGATCCGCCCGGCTCGCGGGACATCGCCTTCGTGTTCCAGCAATATTCGCTGTATCCGCATCTGACGGTCTACGACAATCTGGCGTTTCCGCTGCGCTCTCCGGCGCGGCGGGTGGCGGAGCCGATCATCCGCAAGCGCGTCGAACAGACCGCGGAGCTGCTGCACATCGCGAGCAAGCTGAACAACCGCGCCACCCGTCTCTCCGGCGGCGAGATGCAGCGCGTGGCGATCGGCCGTGCGCTGGTCCGCGATCCCTCGATCTATCTGATGGACGAGCCGCTGTCCTCGCTCGACGCAAAACTCCGCGCCGAGCTTCGCCTCGAACTCAAGCGGATCCAGATCGAGCTCGGCGCGACCATCCTCTACGTCACACACGATCAGGTCGAGGCGATGACGATGGCCTCGCGTATCGGCGTGATCAGGGACGGCCAGTTGCTTCAGCTCGGCACGCCCCGCGAGATCTACGAGAGCCCGTCCAGCAGCTACGTCGCCTCGCGGCTCGGCACGCCGCAGATCAACTTCCTGCCGGCTCGCCTGCTCTCCGATGTCGCGGTGCCGGCCGGAACCGAGACGGTCGGCATTCGCACCGAGCATCTTCAGCTCGCCGCGCGCAATGGCGGGCAGATGGTCGGCCGCGTGCATCGGGTCGAGCACCTCGGCGAGCAGAATCATGTTCATCTGGACTATAAGGGCGAAACGCTGGTGACGCTGGCGGATCCGCATCAGCCGCTGCAGGCAGGCCAGGAGGTCGACTTGCATCTGGTGCATCCGTTGTGTTTCGACCGCGCGGGGCAGCGCATTGCCGCGGCGGTTCATTAGAGGGGCGAGAGGATCGAGGAGATGTCGGTGCCATCAGAGACATTGAAGTCGTTGGTCAAGGCGGCCGCCGAGCAGGTCATCGCCAGCGCGCCGGAGCTGACCAGCCTCGATCAGGCGATCGGCGACGGCGATCACGGGACCAACATGAAGCGCGGTTGCGAAGCCGTGCTCGGCAAGCTCGATGCGATCTCGGCGCAGCCGCTCGACGAAGCGCTGAAGATGATCGGCAAGACCCTGGTGATGACGGTCGGCGGTGCCTCCGGGCCGCTCTATGGCAGCTTCTTTCTTGCCGCAGGCGAGGCGCTGTCGCACGACAAGCACCTGCCCGAGGATCTCGCCGACGTGTTCGGCAGCGCCGTGAACGCGGTAAGCGCGCGCGGCCGCTCGCAGGTCGGCGAGAAGACGATGCTGGATGTGCTGGTTCCCGTGCTCGAGACATTGAAGACGGCAGCCGGCCAGCCGGATCTGATCGCGCGGGTGCGCACCACCGCGACCGAGGCGGTCGAACGGACAGCGCCGATGCAGGCCACCAAGGGACGCGCGTCGTTCCTCGGCGCGCGCAGCGTCGGCCATGTCGATCCCGGCGCACGGTCGAGCTGCGTGCTGGTGCAGGCGGTGTGCGCGGGCCTGGAGGCACGGGCATGACCGACACCGTGGGGATCGTGATCGTCTCGCATTCCAGCGACATCGCCAAGGGAACCGCCGATATGGTGCGGCAGATGGTCGGCAGCGAAGTCAAGGTGGCGTTCTGCGGCGGCAATCCAGACGGCGGATTGGGCACCAGCGTGCCGCTGATCATCGACGCCATCAATGACGCCTGGTCGCCGAAGGGTGTCGCGGTGCTGGTCGATCTCGGCGGCGCCGAGACCAACAGCGAAATGGCGGTGGAGATGCTGGAGCCCGCGCGGCGCGATCTCGTTGTCGTCTGCAACGCGCCGATCGTCGAGGGCGCCGTGATGGCGGCGACCGAGGCAGCGGGCGGCAGCTCGCTGGCCCAGGTCAAGGCCGTGGCCGAAGAACTCTCTGCCGATTGAGATGTCGGCGAAGCGATGATGGATGATGAGTATGCTTGATAAAGCGGACGGACAGATCTTCACCGGCAATGTGCGGCTGGTGCATGCGGTGGGCATGCACGCGCGCCCGGCGGTCAAGCTGACCAAGCTCGCCAAGAAGTTCCAGGCGCAGATCTCGGTGCGGGTCGCCGGTGCGCCCGAGTGGATCAACGCCAAGAGCGTGGCCAAGATCATGGCGATGCGCGCCGCGCACGGCAGCACGATCGAGATCAAGGCCTCCGGCATCGACGCCGAGGCCGCCGTCGCGGCTCTGGTCGATCTGGTTGCCAGCGATTTTCCGGATGGAGCAGGCTAGCATGCAGGGCGGCGCTGCAGGATCGGCTTACCGCGGCAGGACTGCCTCGATCGGCTTTGCCCACGGTCCGCTGGTCCGCGTCGATGCGGGCGCCGGCGGCGAGCGGGTGGCCGGCACGCTGGTCGAGGAGGCGCTCGCCTTGCGCAAGGCGATCGATCTCGCGAGCGGGCAGATCGCCGATCTTGCCGCCAGCGCCGGCGGCGAAGCCGCGCAGATCCTCGAATTCCAGGTCGCATTGCTGGAGGATGAGGATCTGATCGAGGCGATCTTCGCGTCGATCGGCGAGGGGCGTCCGGCCGATGTCGCATGGCGCTCGACGCTCGACGATCAGATCGCGGAGTACAATTCGGCGGCGGATGAGTATCTGCAGGCGCGCTCGTCGGACCTTGCGGACCTGCGCGACCGCGTGGTCCACATCCTGCGCGGCGACGAGGGCGAGCCGCTCAAGATCCCGAGCGGAGGCGTCGTCTGTGCCGACGACCTGCCGCCGTCGCGCTTCCTGGAGATCGACTGGTCCGGCGGCGGCGGCCTGGCGCTGCTGCATGGGAGTCCGACCAGCCACGTCGCGATGCTGGCGCGGGCGCGCGGCATTCCGATGGTCGTGCAGCTCGGTGCTATTCCTCATGCCGGCGCCACCGCGCTGCTCGACGGCGAAGGCGCGACGCTGGAGCTCGATCCCAGCGCCGAGCAGGTGCGGATCTTCGAGAAGCGGCGCGAGAGCCATCGCAAGAGCAGGGCATCCGCGCGCGCGATCCTGCGGCGGCCGACGGCCTCGTGGCGCGGCGAACACGTCAAGCTCCTGATCAATATCCAGCGGGTCGACGACCTCGATGATGCGGACGCGCAATATGCCGACGGCATCGGCCTGATGCGGACCGAATTCCTGCTCGCCGGGCGGAGCGACCTGCCGGACGAGGAGACCCAATTCCAGGCCTACGACGCGGTATTGCGCTGGGCCGGTCAGCGGCCGGTCACGATCCGCACGTTCGATGCCGGCGGCGACAAGCCGGTGCCCGGCTTCACATTCGACGGCGAGGCCAATCCGTTCCTCGGCGTGCGTGGCTTGCGGCTGTGCCTGGCCCGGCCGGAGATCTTTGCCGTCCAGCTCCGCGCGCTGGCCCGTGCCGCGGTGCGCGGCAATCTCAAGGTCATGTTCCCGATGGTGACGTCGGCGGACGAGCTTGAGGCGGGACGGAAGCTGTTCGCCGGCATCGTGCAGCACTTGCAGGCGGACGGCATTGCCGCAATGCTCCCGGAACTCGGAATCATGGTCGAGGTTCCGGCGGCGGCCCTGGCGGTCTCGAGCTTCAAGGCGTCGTTTTTCTCGATCGGCTCGAACGATCTCGCGCAATATGTGCTGGCCTGCGATCGTTCCAACGGAGCTCTCGCGCCCCTGATGGACCCCCTGCATCCCGCAGTGCTCGAACTGATCGCGCGGACCGCCGAGCACGGCCGCCGCGCCGGCGTCAGTGTCAGCCTGTGCGGCGACATGGCAGGTGATCCGCGCTGCCTTCCCGCGCTTCTGAATTGCGGCCTGCGCGAATTGTCCGTGAACCCATCGGCGCTGGCGCAGATCAAGCAGACCATCGACCGGCTGAGCAGCGGAGGCAGTGTTGGCTGACGCGGCGGCCGATGAAGCGCCCGAAGCCGGCGCGGTTGCGGTCTACAAGCGCATCTTCAAGGAAGTGCTGGAGAGCCGCCCGTCCGGCATGCGGCTGCGCCTCGCCCATGCCATCGGCAAGAACCGCAGCTTCGTCAGCCAGATCAGCAATCCGGCCTATCCGGTGCCGATCCCGGTGCAGCATCTCAACACGATCTTCGATGTCTGCCATTTTCCGCCGCAGGCGAAGACCGCCTTCTTGCGCGCCTATGCGCGCGCGCATCCGCGCCGCGTCGGCCGGCTGAGCGAAGGCTCGCACGAGCGGACGCTGACATTGCATCTGCCGGATCTCGGCAGCGCCAAGCGCAACGCCGAGCTCGACGCGCTGTTGCAGGAATTCACGCGGCGCCTGATCGGCATCATGCGGGAAAAATAGGCGAAAACGCCAACCAAAGCGTTTTCGAGCGAAGTGGATACCGGTTCGCGTGAAGAAAACGCGTCAAAACAACAACCTGGAGCTTCGTTCCGATTGATCGGAACGAAGCTTTGGACGAAGCGGGGAGGACACAATGAAGAAGTTCATCAATGCGGTCGACAATGTGCTCGGCGAAAGCCTCGACGGCTTCGCCGCGGCGCATGCCGATCTGGTCGTGCTCGGCGCCGAGCGCAAATTCGTTCGCCGCCGCGAGCTGAACGGCAGGAAGGTCGCGCTGGTCTCTGGCGGCGGCAGCGGGCATGAGCCGCTGCATGCCGGCTTCGTCGGCTACGGCATGCTGGATGCGGCCTGTCCCGGACAAGTGTTCACCTCGCCGACGCCCGACCAGATCGTCGAGGCCGCGCAGGCGGTCGCGGGCGATGCCGGCGTGCTGTTCATCGTCAAGAACTATGCGGGCGACCGCATGAATTTCGAGATGGCGGCCGAGATCGCCGAAGGCCGCACCGCCACCATCGTGACCGACGACGATGTCGCGGTCGAGAAATCGACCTACAGTATCGGGCGCCGCGGCGTCGCCGGCACCTTGATCGTCGAGAAGATCGTCGGCGCCGCCGCCGAGAAAGGCGCCGATCTCAAGGCCTGCGTGGCGCTCGGCGAGCGCGTCAACGCGCGGACGCGTTCGATGGGTGTGGCGCTGACCAGCTGCACCGTCCCCGCCGCAGGCACCCCGACCTTCACGCTCGGCGAGGACGAAATGGAGATGGGTGTCGGCATCCACGGCGAGCCGGGTCGCCGCCGCGTCAAGCTCGCGGAGGCCGACGCGATCGCATCGGAAATGACGACCGCCATTGCCGACGATCTCGCCGCGCCCGCAGGCTCCGAGGCCTTGCTGCTGGTCAACGGCTTCGGCGGCACCCCGACGATCGAGCTCTATCTGATGTACAACGCGGCGCGCCGCATGCTCGAGCAGCGCGGCCTGCGCATCGCCCGCTCGCTGGTGGGCAGCTACGTCACCTCGCTGGATATGGCCGGTTGCTCGCTCACCGTGAGCCTGCTCGATGCCGAGACGTCGGCGCTGTGGGACGCCCCGGTGCGCACAGCCGCATTGAAATGGTGATCGCCGCCGCTGTCGACCGCATGTATGTCGGCGCAGCTCAAAAGGACTGATATTGGAATCCGCGGGCCCATACCCGAAATGAGGCCGTCCGTCTTCGCTCTCGCGTCGCTCGAGCTTCGCCGGACACGCTTCGCCTTTGCGGTCTTGGCGCGGCTGCGCCACGCGAAGCCCGCAAGGGCGAAGCGTGGTGCCCCTGGCCGATAGCCGATTGGCCATTTAACCATCTGAATGTAAAGCAATTTTCATCGTCGATTACGACCAATACCAGCAGGAATACCAGCACACTCACGCGCGGTATTGGCTGGCAAAAATAAACAGCAGGCTGCCTGGCAGCAGGAACGCCCCTACCGTTCCGGTCTCCACAATCGCCCCGACCGGAATCGAACCCGCTCTGACTCGAAATCCCGGCGAGGTCGACCTAACGTAATATCGAGAGCTCAAGGGAAGGTCTTGTCATGCGTACCCCATCGATTGTGCCCTGAGACACTTACCTCGTGCTGGACGACTTCGGGGATCGACTCGGTTGCGCTAGGCGTGAGACCGACGCCGATGCGACCGCAGAGATCACGGATACGATCTCCACCATGTCTTCGGTCGCGTCGACTGCTTACGTCTCGCTTACGCGAAGGGTTCGGCCGGAATGAAGGAACGTCATGGTCAAGGCCCGCTTTCTGAAAAGGGCTTCGGGCGCCGACTTAGAGGAGGGAGAAGCGGAACGTAGGTTGGCCGCCTAGGGTGTGTGGGCGAGGTCTCAGGGGTATGAATTCCCCGCGCGCGCAGCACCCTCTATCAGTCCAGCAAGAAGCGCCTAAGCTCGTCGGCGACCGTGCCGCCTTCTGTCTCGAGCGCGAAGTGACCCGTATCCAGAAGAACGATACGTGCGGCCGGAAGATCGCGCCGGAATGCCTCAGCGCCCTCAGGGGCGAAGAATGGATCTTTTTTTCCCCATACGGCCAGCAGCTTCGGCTGCCGCTGGCGAAAGAAAGCCTGATAGAGCGGATAGCGTTCGATGTTGCGCTTGTAGTCCAGCTTGAGGTCGATCTGGAGATCTGCATTTCCCGGCCGGGCCAGGATCGCTGCATCGAGCGTATAAGACTCCGGCTCGATGCTGGATGGATCGGCCACGCCGTGGAAATAAGCCGCCTTGACTCCATCGAGCGTCATGCGGGCGCGGATGGGTTCGCGCTTGTCCGGGCTCGGGCTGGCCCAATAGGCTCGTAACGGATCCCAGGCCTCGTCCCTCAGGCCTTCGACATAGGCATTGCCGTTCTGGCTGATGATCCCGGCAACACGATCCGGATATTTCAGCGCCAGATCCCAACCGACTGGCGCACCGTAATCAAAGACGTACAGGAAGTAGTGCTTGAGCTCCAGAGCGTCGACGAATGCCGTGATCGTGCGGGAGAGGGATTCGAAGTCATAGCGATAGTTCCGCTCGGCCGGGACTTGTGTGAAGCCCAACGACGGCAAATCTGGTGCGATCAGTCGAAATCGGTCTGCAAGTCTTGGCATCAGGTGACGGAAGTAGAAGGAAGAATTCGCAAAGCCGTGCAACAGGAGCAAGATGGGGGCCCCAGCGGGACCGGCTTCGCGATAGAAGACGTCGACGCCGTCGGCGCGGACCCATTTGTGCTTTGTCTCCGTCGAGGGCTGCGGCACCGACGCTTGGGCTGATAAAGGAGTTCCTAGACTCACGGCTGCAACACTCCCTGCCAGCATCGCGCGTCGCGTTGCGTCGACCGAACCTTGATGATGCGCGGGCATTGATGATCTGGACGACGATGAAGGGCGGGACATGGATTCTCCACGACTTTAATTAGGCCACACCATTGCGTGATCGGTTGCGGCCACACAAATTCCCGGCGTGTGTTCGAAGGCGTCCGTTGCTCGACGATTTGGCGCTTCATGCCATCTTACGAGGTTCAAGTGCGTTTAAGCGCATCCGCACGCCGGACGAAGTTCGTCAGCTCGGGAGTAAAGCTTGTGTCGCTCGCCTCGATATGTCCGGTCAGTCGTGCTGTGACCTCTTGGAACACCCAGCCGTTACCGTCCGGATCGCTGAACGACGCGTACGAGGCGTAACTCTTTCGTTGCGGATTTGCGCCGGCGACCACTCCTTTCGCGTTGGCATGGTGGAATATGCCGCCGGGGTCATGGAAAGGCTTGCCGATCGCGATGCCGCGGCCGAGCAGGTCGGCGCAGGCAGCCTCGATGTCGGAAACGATCAGGTGCAATCCCTGCACCGAGCCCGGCAAAGCCGTGGTGACATTCCTGCCGAAGATGACCGAGCATCCGGAGCCGGGCGGGGTGAACTGGATCACCCGGTAGTCGGCGCCGTCGATGTAGTCGATGTCGAGGCGCCACCCGAGGTCGCTGTAGAAGCGCTTGGCGCGATCGACGTCCGAGACCGGGATGACGACGACTTCGAGCTTCATCTCGATCGTGCCCGCGCGAAAGGTTTCGGCTGCGGGCCTTTCCTGCAACTCAGTGATGGTCATGTCCAACTCCCTGGATACCTGGCGTCACGATGCCGCGGCGAGGGCAGGCGTCCCGGCATCCCGAAGTGCCCCTTCGAGAATGGCTACGTCCTGCGCGACGGTGCCGCCGCTGACGCCGACGCCGGCGACCAATTGTCCATCGCTGGTAAGCGGCGCGCCGCCGCCCATGGAGCAAAATCTCCCACCAGAGAGACCCATCAGGGGGAAGAGCTCCTGCCCAGGCTGCACGAGTGGAGAGATGTCAGCCGTGCGAAGCCCGACCAGCGCGGATGTGTAGGCCTTGCGTTCCGCTATTTCGATCGAGAAGGCCGGCGCACCGTTCATGCGGTGCTTGAGCACGATGTTGCCGTGAATATCCATGACGCAAACGGCAACCGGCACCTTTGCGCGCGCCGACTGCGCTTCGACGCGGTCTGCGATATTTTTGGCAAGAGCAAGTAAGTCCATGGCTGATGTCCTCTCTGTCTGATGTTGCGTTCAAGGGGAACTGGGGCCGGCGTTGTTCAGGCGCCCTGGCCGAGCCGCTCCAAAAAAGATCCAAGGCGATCTTCGGCGTCGCCGGGCTGATGAAATCCCAGCGCGAAGAACGTCTTCAGCCTGTCCTGCGCGGCCGGACGGGGGATCGAGGCCATGCAGGCCTCCCAGCCGGCTGCGATCTCCACATCCGGAGGAAGGCTGGCGGCATTCACGAGCCGCTTCGTGTTCGCGATCGCCCATTTGTCGAATGAGGCGATGCGCGTCGCCAGCGCGTCGACGAAGCCGCCGAGCTCGCAGTCTGGCAACGACCTGTTCACATAGCCATAGGCTTCGGCGAGGTCGCCGCCGATGTCGTTGGAGCTGAGGAGAACTTCAAGCGCGCGTTGCCGGCCCATGAGCCCCGGCAGTCGCGCCATCGGGCCTCCGCCGGCGACCAAGCCGACGCCTACCTCCCATTGCGACAGCACCGCCTTCTCGCGGCTCGCAAAGCTCATGTCGCAGGCCAGCGCCAGCTCGCTGCCGTTCCCTGTGGCGCGGCCGCGGATCAACGCGATCGACACGACGGGCGCGCGCGTCAGGCGGACGAGGGCGTCCGGCCATGCCTCCAACCCGGTCGGTCCCTGAGGCATGCTGGTCAGCTCCTTGAAGTCGGCATGGAAATCGCTGTGGTTGAGAAAGAATCCGTCGACCGCGCTTTCGAAGATCACGACTTTGAGGTGCTCGTCGGCCTCGATGGCCGAGACGATCTCCCGGAACTCGCGAACGAATTGCGGGCCCATGACATTCAGCGGCGGATTGTCGAATGCAATTCGCCAGCAGGCGCCCGACGCGCGGGTGAGCTGGATCTGCTTTTTCTCTGTCCTTGCGTGCATCGGAGCCTCCATCATCGCTTCCGCGACGGCATCAAACTGTGTTGCGGTGAGGAGAGGCGCAAAACAAAGGCGCCTCTCCGGTCGATATTGCTCCTACGAAGCCCGGGCGGTGACGGCCGGCTTGGTCTTCTGCTTCACCGCCGCCATCAGCGTCTTCGCGGCCGGGCCCGAGGAGTGCGGGTTCTGTCCCGTGATGAGCAGGCCGTCGCTGACCACGTGCGGCGTCCAGTTCGCCGTCTTCGAGAAGGTGGCGCCCAGTTTCAGCATCTCGTCTTCGACGAGAAAGGGCACGACGTGGGTGAGACCGACCTCTTCTTCTTCGCCGTTGGTGAAGCCGGTGACTTCCTTGCCCTGTACCAGCACCTTCCCGTCGGGCGCCTTGACGTGACGAAGCGCGCCCGTGGAGTGGCACACGATGCCGATGTGCTTGCCGGCGGCGATGAACGACTCGATCAGCTTGATGGAGTGCTTGTCCTCGGCGAGATCCCACATCGGACCATGGCCGCCCGGGTAGAAGAGGGTGTCGAAGTCTTCCTGCCTGACGCTGTCGAGGCGAACGGTCTTGTCGAGCTGGGCTTCTGCGGCCACATCTTTCTCGAAGCGGCGCGTAAGATCGGTGCGGAATTCGGGCTCGTTGCTCTTGGGGTCGAGCGGCGGCCGTCCGCCCTTTGGCGATGCGAGTGTGATCTCAACGCCGGCGTCCTTGAAAGTGTAGTAGGGCGCCGCGAGCTCCTCGAGCCAAAAGCCCGTCTTTCGCCCGGTGTTGCCCAGTTGGTCGTGCGATGTGATAACCATCAGCACCTTCATGGCTGTCTCCTTTGTTTGCGTTCATTGAACGAAGCGTCACCAGGCATCGCATGGAGATGCTCCGGCGCATCTCGTCCCTTCGCGGCTTGTGCCGAGGTGATCGCAAAAATCGCGAAGGCGAGTGGTGCTGTTTTTAGCGGGCAGGCGGGGCGTTATTCACTCACCCATTGAGCGCAAATCACTCATACGTTGATATGAGCCGCGCTTTCCGAACGTTCGATGGTCGATGGCATTGCGGGCGAACAGTATTCGCTCACTGATGCTCGTCTCGTGACGTCAATTGCTCCGATACGAGACTGACCAAGTGATGGGTGACGCATATGATCGGGAAAAGCGGACGGAACCTCCTGGGACGACGACGATTTCTTGAGGCTGCCGCCGGCGCCCTTGCGACAACGCAATTCGTCCAAGCTCGAGTTGCGAACGCGGGGCTGATCAGACCAATCCAGCTGGCCCAGGCTGAGACGCCCGACTCCTCCTCACCATCGCTGAAGCAGATCAATGTCGGTGTGCTCAATGTCGGATACGTCGCAGCAGGTCCCGTCGATGGGCCGGTGGCCATTCTCTTGCATGGCTGGCCCTATGACATTCACAGCTTCGGTGAGGTGACGCCGCGCCTGGCATCTGCAGGGTTTCGCGTCATTGTCCCGTACGCACGGGGCTATGGTTCTACGCGCTTTCTGTCGAACGAAACTCCGAAGACGGGTCAGCCATCCGCACTAGCGGTCGACGCCATTGCTTTGATGGACACGCTCAAGATCAAGCAAGCGACGATAGCTGGCTTCGATTGGGGAGCTCGCACTGCTGATATCGTCGCCGCTCTCTGGCCAGATCGTGTCAAGGGCATCGTCTCGGTGAGCGGCTATCTCATTGGAAATCAGGAAGCTGGGAAGATGCCCTTGCCTCCGAAGGCCGAATTGCAGTGGTGGTACCAATATTATTTTGCAACGGAGCGCGGTCGCGAGGGGTACGCAAAATATCGGCGCGAGTTCGCCGAACTGATCTGGAGGCTCGCCTCACCCAAGTGGCAGTTCGACGACGCGACCTTCGCTCGCAGCGCCGTAGCCTTCGATAATCCGGACCACGTCGACATTGTGATCCACAATTATCGGTGGCGGCTCGGGCTCGCCCAGGGTGATCCAGGCCTCGATGCGTTGGAGGCGAAATTAGCCGCAGGGCCCCAGGTCGGCGTACCGACCATCACTCTCGAAGGCGACGCCAACGGCGCGCCACATCCGGATCCGGCCGCTTACGCCAAGAAGTTCTCGGGCAAGTATCTGCACCGTCTCGTGACGGGCGGCATAGGTCACAATCTGCCTCAAGAGGCACCGGAAGCCTTCGCACAAGCTGTTATCGACGTCAGCCGAAGCTGACACGCGTCTACCAACGTCAGGAGCAAACGCCATGAAATATCCAGTCGATCAGTCCGCCCAGAAGGCAGCCGCCCTCGAGCAGGATCGCCGCCAGTTTCTCACCACCGCGGCGATGGGTATCGCGTCAGCAGGCGCGGCTAGCCTCCTTTCGGCGCATCCCGCCGTTGCCGCGACCAAAGACGAAGAGATTCGCCCCTTCCACGTCAACTTTCCTAACGACGAGCTTGTCGACCTGCGCAAACGCGTCCTGGCGACGCGCTGGCCGGATCGCGAAACAGTTGCCAACGCGTCCCAAGGCGTGCAGCTCACGACCATCCAGCAGCTCGCCCGATATTGGGGGACGGACTACGACTGGCGGAAAGTCGCGACGCGGCTCAACGCCTTGCCGCAATTCGTCACTAAGATCGATGGACTCGACATTCATTTCATTCACGTTCGCTCAAAACACGAGAATGCGCTGCCGATGATCGTGACCCACGGCTGGCCCGGCTCGATCATCGAGCAGTTGAAGATCATCGATCCATTGACCAACCCCACGGCCCATGGCGGAACCGCGTCCGACGCATTCGATGTGGTGATACCGTCGCTGCCGGGCCACGGCTTTTCGGGCAAGCCGACCGCGCCCGGGTGGACCCCCGTCACCATTGCTCGCGCCTGGGCGACGTTGATGCAACGCCTCGGCTACACACGGTACGTGGCGCAGGGCGGAGATTGGGGGAACGCGGTCTCGGAGGTGATGGCGCTGCAGCAGCCGCCGGGATTGCTCGGTATTCACACCAACATGGCGGCCACGGTTCCTGCCGATGTTTCAAAAGCTCTTTCGGTCGGCGGAGCGATGCCCTCCGGCCTCACGGCCGACGAGAAGCATGCGTGGGACCAACTCGATGATTTCTACAGGCACGGCCTGGCCTACGCCCAGGAAATGTCGAACCGGCCACAGACGCTTTATGGAGTCGCCGATTCGCCGGTCGGCCTCGCCGCCTGGATGCTTGATCACGACATCCGCAGTTACGGCATGATCTCACGCGTCTTCGATGGAAAGACCGAGGGGCTCACTCGGGACGACGTCCTCGACAACGTCACGCTCTATTGGTTGACGAACACCGGGATCTCCTCGGCGCGCCTCTACTGGGACACCACGCAGATTTCAACGGGAGGAGGCTTCTTCGACGTCAGGGGCGTCAAGATCCCGGTCGCTGTGAGCGCCTTCCCCGACGAAATCTATGCGGCCCCGCGCAGTTGGGCAGAGCGAGCATATCCCAAACTCATCTATTACAACAAGCTCGACAAGGGCGGCCACTTCGCCGCCTGGGAGCAGCCCAAGTTGTTCAGCGCGGAAATGCGTGCCGCTTTCCGCTCGCTGCGCCAATCAATTTGAGCGGAACCAGCGCGAGCCGATTGGATCGGCTCGCGCATCTTTCCGGATCAAGGAGCCCATCATGAATCGTCCCGAAAGAACCTTCTCCAGCCGGGAAATCCGAGTCGAGCGGCTCTTGCCGTCATATTGGCGGGTCACGTTCGACCTGCCGCCGGTCAACATCATCGGACCGAAGGAGACGGTGCAACTCGGCGAGATCATCACGGCCATCGAGAGAGACGAGCAGGTCAAAGTCGTGGTCTTCAACAGCGCTGTCGATGGCTTCTTCATCACGCACTACGATTTCTTGGCGCCGCTCGAGGAGTCGGCCAAGATCCCGCCGGGACCGACGGGGTTGCAGGCTCTACCGGACATGCTGGTGCGCCTCAGCCGGGCTCCGGTCGTATCCATTGCTTCGATCAGGGGGCGCGCAACCGGTGTCGGGAGCGAGCTCGCGCTCGCGAGCGACATGCGGTTCGCAAGCCGCGAGAAGGCGATCCTGTCCCAGTGGGAGGTTGGCGCGGGCCTCGTGCCAGGCGGAGGACCGATGGCCCGATTGCCACGACTGATGGGCCGGGGCCGGGCGCTCGAGGTCTTGCTCAGCGCTGACGACATCAATGGCGATCTCGCCGAGCGGTACGGCTACGTCAATCGGTCCCTTCCTGACGCCGAGCTCGACGGCTTCGTCGATGCACTGGCGATGCGCATCGCTTCGTTCGACAAGCAGGCCATCGCCGACACCAAACGTCTCGTCGACGTCGCGAGCCTGCCGCCCGACGCGGAGATCAAGCCGGAATGGGACGCGTTCATTGCTGCGCTCGGGCGGCCGGCGAGCCAGAAGCGCATCAAGTCGCTGATGGACCGTGGCTTCCATCGCCCTGGCGATGTCGAAAATCGGCTCGGCTTCTACGTCGGTCAACTCGGAGGATGACGAGGTCGCCGAGCGCTCAGCGAAGAAGCATCAACAAACAGGTTTGAGTGAGGAAAAAGCACATGATCCGCAAAGCAAGTGCCGTGTGGCACGGCACGGGCCGCGCCGGGAGCGGTCATCTCACGAGCGATTCCGGTGTTCTCGCCCAAACGCCGTACTCGTTCAGGACCCGCTTCGAGAACGAGAAAGGCACCAATCCCGAGGAACTCGTCGCCGCCGCCCACGCCGGTTGTTTCACCATGGCGCTGGCTTTCGGTCTGCAGGCTGCGGGCTTCACACCGACTGAGCTCTCGACCGAGGCCTCCGTCACGCTCGAGCAGGAAGGGCAGGGATTCCGCATCAGCAAGTCGGCACTCACGTTGCGCGCGAAAGTGCCGAACCTCGACGAGGCCGCGTTCGCCCGCATCGCCGGCGAGGCCGAGAAGAACTGTCCGGTGTCCAAGGTTCTCAACGCCGCGATCACACTGGACGCGAAGTTGATCGGCTGACCCGAACCTGAGATTTCACAAACAGGAGAACGACGATGACACGCAATCATCAGCCTGACCAAGCCGATTTCAGAGCGATCCTGCCCGAAGACATCGACTGGAAGCCATTTCCGGCGTTTCCGCCGGGGGCTCGCCTGGCCGTCGTGGTCGGCGATCCCACCGAACCCGGTCCTTACGTCATAAGAGTCAAGGCGCCCGGCGGCACGAAGCTGATGCCGCACAAGCATCCGGAAGATCGCATCTACACGGTCATGTCAGGGGTGTTTTACATCGCGCTCGGCGAGACCTTCGACGGTGACAAGGTGAAAGCCTATCCGCCGGGAAGCGTTATCGTTTTGCCCGGCGAAACGTGGCATTTCCACTGGGCGAAATCCGGCGAATACGTCACCCAGATTACGGGGATCGGCCCACTCGGTCTCGATTATCACGACTCGCACGACGATCCGCGCCATCAGCACGCCTGACTCGTTTTCGATCGGTCCGGCCAATCGTGCCGCCGAATGCTGGAGGTCCTTAAAGTGATCATCACTGACATCGAGTCCATCCCACTGCGCATTCCGTTCAGGGCTGGAACCAAATCCGCCTCTTCCGCCTGGGGTGACGGCAACCTCCCGGCCGCGGACTCGCTGCTTGTCAAGGTGACGACTGATCACGGGCTGGTGGGGTGGGGTGAGGCCTTTGGCTTCCGCGCAGTCGCTTCCGTCAAACTCGCCATTGATCAACTGATCGCGCCACTTTGCATCGGCAAGGACGCGACGCGGATAGAACCGCTGATGCTGGACGTTCAGAAGAAGTTGCACGTCTTTGGACGGGGCGGCGCGCTGGCCTTCGCCATCTCGGCGGTCGACATCGCCCTTTGGGATATCGCGGGCAAGGCCGCTAACGCGCCGCTCTGCCGGCTTCTGGGCGGTGGTGCGGGTCAACTCGACTGCTACGCAAGCCTGGTCCGCTATTCGGAGCCCTCGCTCGTCCGCGCCGCCGTTCGACAGGCGATCGACGCCGGATTTCGTACCCTCAAGCTTCATGAGATAGAATTTCCCGCCATTCGCGCCGCCCGCGAGGAAGCCGGTCCCGACATCGAGCTGACACTCGACGTCAATTGTCCCTGGACGCTCTATGAGGCGCGGCAAATGGCGGACGACCTCAGGCCGGTTGACCTGAAATGGCTGGAGGAGCCGCTCTGGCCGCCGGAGAATTTCGACGGTCTCGCCGCGTTGAGAAGGACCACCGGCATCCCGCTCGCCGCCGGCGAAAATGTCTACACGCTGATGGATTTCGAGCGCCTGCTCGCGGCAGGAGCTGTGGACTTCGTCCAACCAAGCCCGGCCAAGATGGGGGGGCATCAGCGCGCTTCGCAAAATCTTTCCGCTCGCTGCAATCCACAACGTCCCGGTGATGCCGCACTCCTTCTACGATGGTCCCGGCCTGTTGGCGGCGATTCATGCGACCGCCGCGCTGGGAACGGCCGATTCCATGATCGAATGGCGTTGGTTCGATCTGGAGACGACGATCTACGGTGATAGGCTGAACACGAAAGAGGGCCGGGTTGATGTGCCCCAGGGACCGGGCCTGGGGATCGACCCCGATCCCGATGTCATCAAGGCCTGCCGCTGGAACTGAAGCGATGACGGAAGCCTACGAAATCATCGATCACGCCTATGACGTTGTCATCGTCGGAGCCGGCGGCGCCGGGATGCGCGCCGCTCTCGGCATGGCAGCATCCGGATTGCGGACGGCCTGCGTGACAAAAGTGTTTCCGACCCGCAGCCATACCGTTGCCGCGCAAGGCGGCATGGCCGCCTCCCTCGGCAATATGGGCGACGGCGATGACTGGCGCTTCCACATGTACGATACGGTCAAGGGCTCCGACTGGCTCGGTGATCAGGACGCGATCGAATATATGTGCCGTGAAGCTGTGCCCGCGGTGCTGGAGCTCGAGCATTACGGCGTGCCGTTCTCGCGCACCAAGGACGGCACGATCTATCAGCGGCCGTTCGGCGGGCAGACTATCGGCTTCGGCAAGCAGATGGCGCAACGCACATGCGCGGCGGCCGACCGCACCGGGCACGCCATCCTGCACACGCTCTATCAGCAGTGCGTCAAGCACAACACCGAGTTCTTCGTCGAATATGTCGCACTCGATCTCTTGATGGACGACGACGGCGCTTGCCGCGGCCTGCTCGCCTGGAACCTGGATGACGGCACGCTGCATCGCTTCCGCGCGCATCGCACGGTGCTCGCGACCGGCGGCTATGGCCGCGTCTATTTCTCCTGCACCGCCGCGCACACCTGCACCGGCGACGGCAACGCCATGGTGCTGCGCGCCGGGCTGCCGCTCGAGGACATGGAATTCACGCAATTCCATCCGAGCGGCATCTATGGCTCGGGCTGCCTGATCACGGAAGGCGCGCGCGGCGAGGGTGGTTATTTCACCAATTCTGAAGGCGAGCGTTTCATGGAACGTTACGCGCCGAGCGCCAAGGATCTCGCCGGGCGCGACGTCGTCTGTCGCGCCATGACGATCGAGATCAACGAAGGTCGCGGTTGCGGTCCACGCAAGGACTACATCGAGCTGCACCTGGAGCATCTCGGCGCCAACATCCTGCATGAGCGCCTGCCGGGCATCAGCGAGACCGCGCGGATCTTCGCCGGCGTCGACGTGACGCGCCAACCGATCCCGGTGCTGCCGACGGTGCACTACAACATGGGCGGCGTGCCGACCAATCTGCATGGCGAGGTGATCACCAAGCGCGATGGTGATCCGGACGCCGCCGTACCGGGACTTATGGCAATCGGCGAGGCCGCCTGCGTCTCGGTTCACGGCGCCAATCGGCTCGGCTCCAACTCGCTGCTCGACATCATCGTGTTCGGCCGCGCGGCAGCGCATCGCGCAACCGAGATGCTGCGTCCGAATGAGGGACACCCGCCACCGCCACCGGCTGCCACCGACCGGGCAATTTCGAGGCTCGACCGGATCCGTTGGTCAAGGGGCAAAACCGGCGCCGGCGATATCAGGCTTGCGATGCAACGGACCATGCAGCGGTATTGCGCGGTGTTTCGCACCGGCTCACTGCTCGGCGACGGCGCGGTCAAACTCGACGACGTGCTGACCATAATGCGCGACGACCTCGTCGTTGCCGACCGTTCCATGATGTTCAACACCGACCTCGCCGAAGCGCTGGAACTCGACAACATGTTCGCGCAGGCCAATGTCAGCCTGCGCTCGGCGATCGGCCGCACCGAAAGCCGCGGCGCCCATGCGCGCGAGGATTTTCCCAAGCGGGACGATCATAACTGGCTCAAGCACACGCTCTCGTGGCTTGACGATGACGGCCGCGTCCGGCTCGACTACCGGCCAGTGCATCTGCAGCCGCTCACCAACGAGGTGGCGACAATCCCGCCCAGGGAACGGGTTTATTGAATGGAGACGATCAAATGACAACGGAACGCGCGGTCCTGGCCGGAGGTTGCTTCTGGGGCATGCAGGATCTCATCCGAAAACAGCCGGGCGTGACCTCGACGCGCGTGGGCTACACGGGCGGAAAGGTCAAGAACGCGACCTACCGCAATCACGAAGGCCATGCTGAGGCGATCGAGATCACCTTTGATCCGGCAAAGACCGGCTATCGGACGCTGCTGGAGTTCTTCTTCCAGATTCACGATCCGACCACGCTCAATCGTCAGGGCAACGATTTGGGCACGAGCTATCGCTCGGCAATCTTCTATACGACGGAGGAGCAAAGGAAGATCGCAGAAGACACGATCGCGGACGTCGATGCTTCGCATCTCTGGCCCGGCAAGGTGGTCACGGAAGTCACCCCTGCCGGCGATTTCTGGGAAGCCGAGCCCGAACACCAGGACTATCTCGAGCACTATCCGGACGGTTACACCTGTCACTTTGTGCGCCCCGGCTGGAAGCTGCCAAAGCGGACGGTTCAGTCGGCAGTCTGAGCCTTGTTGTTCAAATCGACTCCGGGAGAGCAGAAATGGCAAAGGGTTACTGGATCACCTTCTATCGCTCCATTTCCGACCCAACGGCGCCAGCGGCATATGGAAAGCTCGCGGGGCCGGCCATCGTTTCCCATGGTGGCCGCTTCCTTGCGCGCGGCGAAGCCGCTGAAGCCTATGAGCAGGGGATTGCCCAGCGCGCCACGGTGACGGAGTTCGAGAGCGTCGAGTTGGCGATAGCAGCTCACAATAGTCCCGCCTATCAAGAGGCGCTGAAGGCACTCGGCAACACCTGCGAACGGGATGTTCGTATTGTCGGGGGAGTGGGCTGAAATCGCGCGAATGGTCCCGGCGCGGCGCGCAAGCGATTGGACGGAGCTATCGCCCGAGTTTCTGGCGCTCCGGCTTAAGAGCATCGGCCATCCGGACCAACTCGGCGTAGGTCCGGGCGCCCATCTTGTGCATGGCCGCCCCGCGATGAATCTTGACCGTGATTTCGCTGATCCCGAGATCGCCGGCCACCTGCTTGTTCATTTTTCCGGCTGTGACGTGCATCATCACTTCCTGTTCGCGCGGCGACAGGGTCTCGAAACGCTGTTTCAACTGCGAAACATCGTTCTCGACGACCCGCCGTTGCCGGTCACGCTCGATGGCGGCCATCACGGCGTCGAGCATGTCTTGATCACGGAATGGCTTGGGAAGAAAGTCGACGGCGCCGTGCTTCATGGCGCGCACGGACATCGGAATGTCTCCGAAACCGGTCATCATCACCACCGGGATTCCGACCCCGGTCTGGATCAAGCGGCCTTGAAATTCGAGGCCGTTCATGTCCGGCAGCCTCACATCGAGGACGATGCAGCCGGGCCTGTCCGTCTGCTTAGCCGAAAGGAAATCCTCCGCCGTGGCGTAGGTCTCGGTCTGAAGTCCGACCGAGTCGAACAGCCCCGCCAATGCATTGCGCATGGACTCATCGTCATCGACGACGTGCACAAGGGGCTTTTCGTTGGTGGCGGACCGCATGCCTTTAGACACACCGTATTTTTGCGGGAATATCTAACATGAACGGCGAACGAGCGGGGATCACACCTGTGTATAGGTGCGACGAGGCTTCGGCGGCTGGTTCCCGCGCAAAAATCCAATTCTGGCGGTGCCTTAAGCGCCGCTTGCCGGTGTAGTGGGCGCATAGATCGAGAACAGCGATCCTTCCCCGACGATCGATCGGACTTCGATCCGATGGCCGAGCGCCTCGATAGCGCGACGGACGATCGATAGCCCGATGCCCAGGCCGTCGCCACGCTCGGGCGCGAGGCGCGTGAAAGAATCGAAGATTCGAGGCAACTGGCTTTCCGGAATGCCGATGCCAGTATCGTAGACGTCGATCCTGATTTCGGACGCTTTGCGGCGGCAACCGATCAGAATGCGGCCCCCCGGTTCGGTGTACTTAATGGCGTTGGTCAACAGATTGCCGAGGATACAGCCAAGCAGCATAGCGTTGCTCGCCACGCAAGCGCTGGTTGAAACCGCTCGAAGATCTATGCCCCTTTGAAGTGCGGCATCTTCGTTTTCATGTCGCAGCCGCCAGAACAGCGGCCCAAGTCCGACGGAGGAAATCTCCAGCGCATTGGTGCGCTCGGCCAGGTAAAAGACATCCACCAGGCAATTGAGTTGCTCGGTGAGCTTCGTGACAGCCCGCTCTCCTCGGTCAAGCCATGCCTGTTGCGGCATGACTTCGAACCTTGAGCGGAGCAGCGCGTAGGTGCCCTGAATGACGTGGAGGGATTGCCGGAGGTCATGCCCCATCATGCCCACGAGCGTGGTTTGAAGCTCCTGCGCGGCCAGGGCTTTCGGCTTTTGATCGCGCTTGGCCGGTGCAACGATGAAGCCTTCGATCGTTCTCATCTCTGTCCCTCTGCTGTCCTTATTCCATGTCCCCATGAAAAGCCTGTCTTACGGAAGTCGCCATCCTACGTTCCGGTGTCCTGATCAGCCGATCGTATGATGAGCGCGCCCGCCATGAAGGACGTCTCGCCGGGCTTGCCACCGGCGTTCAACGGACTGGAGGTTCGTCCGAACGTTCAAGATGTCATCGAGCCCGACGGGACCAGCCCGAACAGGAACGTCCTCGCATTCGGACTGAAAGCCGTGGCTAATTTCTGAGCGTGCCGAGCTCACTGAAGGCCACCTAACACTCTTGTATAATTCCTGGGCATCGCAAGTACATGCAACAGTCACATTTCCCCGTTTCCTGGGTTCAATTCGGGGCAAGGATGCTGAGTGACACGAGATCTCGAAATCGCAGTTATCGATGATGACGAGTCATTTCGGGCGGCGCTCGTAGAGTCGCTAGCTTCCCTTGGGTATGGCGCCGACGGATACGCCTCCGCGGAGGACTATATTGGTTCGATTGGAGGCAAATCGTTCAACTGCGTTGTGACGGACATTCATATGCCCGGGATGAGCGGGCTCGATCTGATGCAACGCCTCGCTGCTCAGGGCTCGACGACTCCCGTCGTATTGATCACAGCACGTTCAGACACGAACTTGGCGGCCAAGGCGGCCGCCGCCGGTGCGGCGTGCCTACTGAGAAAGCCTTTTGAAATAAACGACTTGATCGATTGCATCGAAGGAGCTGTGAAGGGCTGAGCGTAATATTTTGGCGACACGGTTCCGAGTTCCCCGATGTTTTTTGCGGATTGCCGGGAACCCGCCTTGTGATAGGTTTCTCGCAAACGGAGACTTCTTCGGAATTTTCGCTGTAAACGCTGGCCAATAAAAGAGAGCGAATTCTCAACACGAGCGAGCGAAACGGTGTCGATCAACGCAGTCAAAGATGACGGCGCAGTGGAAGTTTTGTCGCAGCGAAGCGACCTGCTCTTGCGCAGGATTCGGCGCCAAGGCAACGACGGCGATCCAAACAGACTGATCACCGTGCTCGCCGCCTCCGAGAGCTCGACCTCTCACAGCTTTAACGGACTCGCTCACGAGTACGGGCTCGCGGAACACCTCGATCGCGACTGGGCACTGATGCCCCTGGAACTGACCGACCAGAACGGTGAGGCCGTTCTGATACGCGAGGATCCTGGAGGCGAGTTGCTCAGTCAGCGTCTGGATGCGCCCATGGAAATCGGGCGCTTCCTGCGTGCTGCGATCGGCATCGCGTCAACCGTAAGCAAGATGCATCAGGCGGGTCTTGTTCACAAGGACCTAAAGCCAGGCAATATTTTCGTGAACAGAAGTGGGCAGGTTTGGCTCACCGGCTTTGGAATAGCATCGCGTGTGCCGCGCGAACGGCAATCTCCCGAGCCTCCCAAATTCATAGCCGGAACGCTTGCGTACATGGCGCCGGAGCAAACGGGCCGGATGAACCGGTCGGTGGATTCGCGGAGTGATCTCTATTCCCTAGGCGTTACCTTCCATCAGATGCTGACGGGCGGCCTGCCCTTCAATGCCGTAGATGCAATTGAATGGATTCATTGCCACATCGCGCGGCAGCCACCATCACCAACAAGCCTGGTGCCGGACGTGCCGCGCACGATATCCGCAATCGTTGGCAAGCTGCTCGCAAAAGCGGCAGAAGATCGATACCAAACTGCGGCTGGACTGGAGAAGGATCTTCAACGCTGCCTGGCGGACTGGGAGATGCTCCGCCGCATTAATCCATTTCCCCTTGGCGAGCACGATATCCGCAGTCGGGTGCTGATACCCGAGAAACTCTATGGACGCGACCGTGACATCGATAGACTTCTCGCGGCGTTCGACAGGGTTTTGGCGAACGGTACGCCGGAATTGGTGTTGGTCGCTGGTTATTCCGGAATTGGAAAATCGGCCGTTGTCAACGAACTTCACAAGGTACTGGTTCTGCCGCGTGGCCTGTTTGCATCGGGCAAATTTGACCAATACAAACGCGATATTCCTTACGCGACGGTGGTGCAGGCCTTCCAGATTGTGATCCGCGAGCTTCTCGGTCAGTCCGAAGCCGAGCTAAACAAATGGCGCGAAGACCTTATTCAGGCGTTGGGCGCGAACGGTTCGCTTATCACCGATCTCGTCCCGGAATTGAAAGCCATCATCGGAGAACAGCCGCCGATTCTGGAATTGCCGCCGCAGGAGGCGGGGGCCCGGTTTCAACTCGTGCTAGGTCGGTTTATCAACGTCTTTGCGCGCCCCGAACATCCACTGGCGTTGTTCCTTGACGACCTGCAATGGCTCGATTCCGCGACCCTTGATTTCATCGAGAGCCTGTTGACGCGGTTGGATGTACGCCATCTGCTCCTTATCGGGGCCTATCGTGACAACGAAACGGGTCCCGACCATCCGCTGATTCGCAAACTGGAGTCGATCCGCAACAGTGGCGCGACGACGACGCATATCGCCCTCACTCCCCTTGGGACACACGATCTGTCGCTGCTTGTACAGGACGCATTCCACTGTAGCGCGGATCGGGCCGAACCGCTGGCGCGATTGATTTCGGAGAAGACTGCCGGAAATCCATTTTTTGTTATTCAGTTTCTCACGGCCCTTTGTGATGAAGGGCTTGTCGATTTCGATCACGCGCGAGGGCATTGGTTCTGGGATCTAAGCCTCATAGAGGCCAAGGGGTATACCGATAATGTCGTTGACCTCATGGTCGGGAGGTTAAGTCGCCTTCCACGAGAAACCCAGGTGATACTCGAGCAGATTGCATGCCTTGGCGACAGTGCCGGCACTCAATTTCTTTCGATCGCAGGCGAGACGACAGAAGAGCAGGTTCATGCGGATCTCTGGGAAGCCCGACTGGCCGAATTGGTTGTGCATTCGGAGGGCGCTTACAAGTTCGGTCACGATCGCGTTCAGGAGGCGGCATACTCATTGATGTCGGAAGACAGGCGCGCCGCCGTCCATCTCAGGATCGGAAGGCTCCTCCTGGAACGCACACCTCTGGAGAAGCGCGAAGAGACGATTTTCGAGATCGTAGCCCAGTTTGAGCGTGGGTCTTGGCTGGTGACTTCGCCCACCGAACGCGAAGACATTGCTGAACTCAATATTGCGGCCGGCAAGCGCGCGAAGGCCTCTGCGGCCTATTCGTCGGCCTTGAGGTATTTCGCGGCGGCCGCGGCGTTCCTTGGTGAGGACGCCTGGCTAAACAGACACGATCTCGTTTTTCAGTTGGAGCTATATCGAGCCGAATGCGAATTTCTGACGGGTGACCTGGACGCTGCGGAGCAACGATTATCGGCTCTTTCTGACCGCGCCGAGAGCACGGTCGAGCAGTCGGCCCTGGAATGCCTGCGTATCGACCTGTTTCTTACGCGCTACCCGCCCGAAAGAGCGATCAATGTCGTCCTGGATTATCTCAAGAAGCAGGGCATCCAATGGTCGTTCAGGCCGACCATCGAGGAAATAAGGCGCGAATACGAGGAGGTGCGTACACGGCTCGGGGAGCGTTCGATCGAGGAGCTCGTTGAGTTGCCCTTAATGAGTGATGCAGCTTCGCTCGCAACTCTTGACGTTCTAACCAAAGCGATAGCGCCAACGCTGCTCGCGGACGGCAACCTTCTGAGCCTTGTCGTTTGCCGGATGGCGAATCTCAGTCTGCAGCATGGCAATAGCCACGGATCATGCCTCGCTTACGTGTGGTACGGCATGGTGGCTCGTACGCTGTTTGGTGATCACGAAGATAGCGTCAGATTCGGTCGGCTGGGGCTCGAACTGATAGAGCAGAAGAGCCTCAATCGCTTCCAGGGAAGGACTTATCGGGTATTCGCAGAAAGCGTCTCATTTTGGAATGAGCACATTCGGATTGGGCGCGATCTGCTTCGACGGGCATTCGAATCCTCGAAGAGGGTCGGTGATATCAACTACGCGGCGTACAGTACGGAGGCGTTGAGCCGATTCCTCATGGTGTCTGGACTGCCGCTTGCGGAAGTTCAGCGCGAGACTGAGACCGGCCTTGAGTTTGCCACTGGCGCTCGCTTCGAATTCGTAATTGATCTTATGGTTCCGCGGCTCGAGTACATTCGCAATTTGCGCGGCTTGACGTCAAGGTTTGGTTCCTTTGACTCCGAGCAGTTCGGCGAGTCTTTGTTCGAACGGCATTTGGCGAGTGATCAGCGCAAGTTGGTGGCTGAATGCTTCTATCGCATCAGGAAGCTGCAGGCTCGATTCTATGCCGGGGACTATTCTGCGGCTCTCGACGCCGCGAGCGGGGCAAAACGGTTGCTTTCGACGCCGGTCGCCTTACAGCGCCTGCACGAAAGCATAGACTGCGTGGAAGTGTCAGAATATCACTTCTATACGGCGCTTTGCCATGCTGCTGCCGCCGCTGCAGGAGAGGCCGAGTCGCGACGCCAGCATGTCGATGCGCTGAAGTCTCATTTCGAACAGGTTGCGACCTGGGCGAGGCAGTGCCCCGAAAATTTCGAGAATCGGGCCACTCTCATGGGCGCCGAACTCGCACGTATTGAAGGGCGAGAGATCGAGGCCGAGCGTCTGTATGAACGCTCGATCAATTCCGCCCGGTCAAACGGTTTTCTGAACAACGAGGCACTCGCTAACGAACTCGCTGCGCGGTTTCAAGCCTCTCGCGGCTTCGAGACCATGGCGAATGCCTATCTGCGTGAGGCTCGCTCCTGCTATCGACGCTGGGGGGCCGAAGGTAAAGTGCGCCAGATGGAAGCCCTCTATCCTCACCTGCTGAGTACGGAGCCGGCCCAGAGCGGTGCTGCGACGATCACAACCCAGCTCGAGCAGCTTGATTTCGCGACCGTGACCAAGGTGTCGCAGGCGTTGTCAGGCGAAATGGTCCTCGAGAGGCTGATCGATACGCTTATGCGGTTGGCCATTGAATATGCGGGTGCCGAACGAGGGGTATTGCTTTTGTCACGTGGGCACGAGCTGCGGCAAGAAGCGGAGGCGATCACCAACGGGGACGGGACCGTCGTTCGCCGACCAGATGGGCCCGTGGCGGCCCATCCCGATACGGTCGTCCAATACGTTATGCGAACTCGGGAAATCGTGATCCTCGACGATGCCTCGATTCATCCGACTTATGCTGCGGATACGTACGTACGCGGATGCAAAGCAAGGTCCATTCTGTGCCTGCCGCTTGTCAACGAGTCCAAGATAAACGGCGTGCTCTACCTTGAGAACAATCTCGCTTCCGGTGTGTTTACGCCGAGTCGAACCACGGTGCTGAGGCTACTGGCATTGCAAGCGGCAATCTCTCTCGAAAATACCTATCTGTATGGTGATCTGGCGCAAGCGGTCGAGCACCGGAAGCAGGCTGAGAACTATCTGGCAGGCGAGAAGCATGTATTGGAGATGATCGCCTCGGGGCGGCCCCTTCGGGAAGTGCTCACGGCGTTATGCGGTTTTTTTGAGGAATCTGCGTCGGATTGCCACTGCGGCATTTATCCGATCGACGGTCGGGGCAAGGGGTTCGAATTCGGCGTCGCGCCCTCTCTTCCCGCCAGCTACACCAATCCAATCGAGGGGGTATCGGTTGCTTCGGATGACTCTCCACGCGGCCAATCGATCAGCGAAAAGACCCAGGTGATCGCTGAAGATATTGGATCTGACCCTCGTTGGATGGAGGCGCCGTGCCGGGCCCATGTTCTGGAGCACGGCCTGAGAGCAGTCTGGAGTACGCCGATTTGCTCACGGGAGGGGGCCGTCATCGGTACCGTTTGCGTCTACCAGCAAGAGCCAGGCAGTCCGTCTCCGCATCATCAGGAAATCATTGCGCATGTTGCACACCTGGCGAGCATAGCGATCGAACGATCGCAGGCCGAAGCCGCGATCAAGCGAAACGAATTCTACCTCACGCAAGGTCAAAGGATAGGTCTGACTGGCACTTTCGCATGGGATGTGGCTACGGATGAGATCACGTTTTCGGATCAACTCAAGCGCATTTGGGAGTTCGAGCCGAACACGGTGATAACCTTTGATCTGCTTAGCCAGCGTACCCATCCGGAAGATCTCCGAATGACGGGTGCCTACCTCGAACAGGTGCGGGCGGGATTCGACAATCCAGATTATGAAATGCGGCTGAGAATGCCGGATGGTCGGACCAAATATCTATGGGTGTGCGCGCGTGTGGTGAGGCACGAAGATGGCCGACTCGAATGTCTCGGTGCTATTCAGGACATTACGCGACGCCGGCAAGCGGAAGATGCACGTGACAAGGTCAGATCCGAACTGGCGCATGTAAGCAGGGTGGAAAGTCTCGGGACGCTAACCGCGTCGATTGCGCACGAGATCAATCAGCCGCTGGCTTCAATTGTCACAAGCGGCGAGACGGGATTACGCTGGCTGGATCGACCGGAGCCCGATCTGGTGAAAGCGCGCGATATCGTAAAGCGGATCGTCGGCGATGCCCGACGGGCGGCTGAAATCATTGATCGTATCCGAACCATGGCAAGTCGGGGGGCGCCCAAACAGTCGGAGGTTTCACTCGCCGAGATCATCGCTGAATCTATGACGTTCCTTCAACACGAGTTGCAGGCGAGGGATGTGTCAATCTCCGTCGATCTGACCCCTAATCTTCCCAAGGTAGTCGGCGACCGGACTCAGTTGCAACAAGTCATCGTGAATCTTGCGATCAACGCCCTGCATGCGTTGACGAACTCGGATGCAGGGCAGAAGAGCGTTGCTATTCGGGCGCAACAGATTGATTCAGGAGCGGTATGTTGTGTCATTGAAGATAGTGGTCCCGGCATCAAGGCGGAGCATTTGCCACGTCTGTTCGACAGCTTTTTCACGACCAAGGAAACCGGCATGGGACTGGGTCTTCCTATCGCCCAGTCGATCATTGAAGCGCATAACGGGCGGATACGAGCCGACAATGAGTCTGCTTTGGGCGGAGCGAGGTTCGTTTTTGAACTGCCTGTAGATCGGCCCCCGTCGACTGAGACGCAGGAAGGTCGCGCAAGTTAGACCGGCAGGTCTTTCGACCGACATATTGAGTGGGAAGCACGCAATTCCTCTCGAGATTGCTTACTCGATGGAGTGCGGCGCAATTGGAGTTTTTCTTCGGGCCCGCTTATCGCCTTATAAAATCAAGAAAACTGGCGCGCCCGGCAGGATGGAACTGGGAACGCCTATGTGATTGTTGCCTATGTCGATTTTTCAGAAGAAGGCGCCCCATCCTCGCTAGAGAACTCACGTTTTCGTAGAGGCTGCCCGTTCTCCGCATTTCGCCAACTGATCCTGAATTTCGGCCCACTGATGGGGATGTTCGCTTGCGGATATTCTCACGGCGGCCGCCCGCAGAACCTCCTCTGCCCGGCGCGCATACTGGTCGGGGTTTTCGATGCCTGAATGGGCCGACAGGTCCAGCAGAGCTTCTCCCAGCGTCCGGCAAGACGCGAGCCAGTATTGCAGGCTGTCTTCGGGGTTCCTGACCTCGAACGACAGTTCTGCGTGGCGGATCGCACTCTCTATATCGCGGATCGATTGGGCTTCTTCGGAGCGGACTTTCGAGAGCCCGATGTAAGCGCAGCCGAGATTGTGCTGCACGATGCCCCATGCACGAGGGTCTTCCGTTGTCAATCGGCGTTCAAATTTGACCCCTCATCGGCGTCCAATTTTGACCCCTTTGCGCGGCGGGCTTTGCTGGTAGCGCTCGTCTCGTCGGAGCTGGCCGGGATAGCGGAGGCGAGACGAGCGCGGGTGGCGTGATCGTCGTCTCGGCTCTTGAACCGCCAGCTGTCGTTGCCGGTCTCGACAATGTCGCAGTGATGGGTCAACCGGTCGAGCAGCGCGGTGGTCATTTTGGCGTCGCCGAACACGCTCGGCCATTCGCCGAAGGCGAGATTGGTGGTCACGATGACAGAGGCGCGCTCATAGAGCCGGCTGACGAGGTGGAAGAGAAGCTGGCCACCGGACTGGGCGAAGGGCAAATAGCCGAGTTCATCCAGCACGATGAAGTCCATCCGGGTCAGATGCTCGGCGAGCCGTCCTTGCCGTCCGTTGCGGGTCTCGGTCTCGAGGCGATTGACGAGGTCGACTACGTTGAAGAAGCGGCCGCGAGCTCCGGATCGGATGCAGCTTCTGGCGATGGCAATGGCCAGGTGGGTCTTGCCTGTGCCGGTGCCGCCAACCAGCACGACGTTGCGTTGTTGGGCGATGAAGCCGCCGCCAGCGAGATCATTGACGAGAGTCTGATTGATCGGCGTGCCGTCGAACTGGAAGTCGGCAATGTCCTTGGCAAGCGGCAGCTTGGCAATGGTGAGCTGGTATTTGATCGACCTGGCTTGCTTCTCGTTGATCTCGGCGTTGAGCAGGTCGCCGACAATGCGCTGAGGTTCGTGCTGGCGTTTGACGGCAGTTGCCATGATCTCGTCGAAGGCAGCCTTCATGCCGTAGAGCTTGAGTTCGCCCATGAGGTCGAAGATTTGGGTTCGTTCCATTAGATGGTCCTCCGGAGGTTGTCGTAGCGGGCACAATCGGCGATCGGCGCATGACGGAGCGTCAGTGCGGCCGGCGTCATGATGTTGGCCGGTGGGGCGGGTTCACGTTGACGGGCCAGGATATTGAGCACGACATCGGCGGAATGGACGCTGTGACTGAGCGCTTCGGCACAGGCTGCTTCCACCGCGGGCAGACCGTCAGTCAGCACCGCGTTGAGGATGTCGACCATCTGCCGATTGCCATCGTCGGTGCTGGCAAGCTTGCGCCGGATCCGCTCGATCGCGGCCGGCAGCACCCAGTCTTTGAAGGGAGCACCGTTGCGCAAGGCGCCGGGTTTGCGGGCGAGCACCGGCACATAATGCCAGGGGTCGTAGACGGTATCGCCGCGGCCAAAGGATCGCGGGTGCTCGGCAACGATGCGTCCATCCTGACGGATCACAATGCGATCGGCATAGGCTTGAACCTCGACCGGTCGTCCGACTGCGCTGGCTGCGACCGAGTATTTGTTATTGTCGAAGCGCACCAGGCAGGTCTTGGAGACCGATGCCGTCACCGCATGGAAGCCGTCGAAGCGGCCGGCATAAGGAACGAGTTTGGGGCGTTCGGCTTCGAACACTTCCCAGATCGTCTGATCGACCAGTTCCGGATGGCGATGAGCCTTGGCGTAGGCGATGCATTTGTCGAGCAGCCAGGCGTTTAACTCGTCGAGGTTTTTGAACCGCAGCCGCGGCGTGAAGAAGCGTTCCCTGACTAGCCCGACCTGGTTCTCGACCTGGCCCTTCTCCCAGCCCGACGCTGGCGTGCAGGCGACCGGATCGACCAGATAGTGGCTGCACATCTGCAGGAAGCGGCGATTGTAGAGACGCCCTTTACCGACGAAGATCGTCTCTACGGCGGTCTTCATGTTGTCGTAGATGCCGCGGGTGCAGGTGCCTTTGAACAGGGCGAACGCCCGGTCGTGGGCGTCGAACACCATCTCCTGCGTCTCCCGCGGATAGGCCCGCACGAACAGCATGCGGCTGTGACAGAGCCGGACATGGGCGGCCTTCACCATCACCGTGGTGCCGCTCAGCAAGACCACCTCGTGGCTCCAGTCGAACTGGTAGGCTTCGCCGGGGGCAAAGCACAGCGGGACATAAGCGGCCGCGGTCGATTGCCCGCGTTCTTTGCTCCACCGCCTGGCGTAACGCCGCACGGCATCGTAACCGCCGTCGTAGCCGCCCCCGCGCAGCTCTTCGAAGATCCGGATCAGCGTCAGCTGTTCACGAGCCGGTTTGGTCGCGTTCGCCGCCAGCAGCCTATCGAGCTCCGATGCCCACCGCCCCAGCTTTGGCCGCGGCTGCACCTGCCGCTCGTACTCGAAGGAGGTCTCTCCGGACCTCAGCACCTTCCGGACCGTGTTCCGCGACACCTTCAGGTCGCGGGCGATCTCCTTGATCGTCTTGCCCTTGATGAAGTGCTCGCGCCGAATCCGCGCAATCGTCTCCACGACCAGCATCCCCGACCACCTGCTTCATTCCAAAGCAGGCAGCGCAACAGACCAACCTACAGGGGGTCAATTTTGGACGCCGATCCCCCGGCTTAGGGGGTCAATATTGCAGGCCGAATGACACTCCCCCGTCTTCTCGATCGTTCACGACGAGCTGAAAGATCGTCACCTCAGGTTCGAGGGAATTGTCACGAACGCGCGCGACGATCGTTTTGCTGTTCTCCCGAGTGCGCACATACGTACAATGCTCGACGGGATCGTGGAGGGGAACCAGTTTGCGGTCGATCAGATTTCGGCAGGCAACGCGCGCTCTTCCTGACTGGCGATGAAGGCAAGCAGCACCGATTTGCGCGCGCACAGCAGAAATTCGGCGATTGCATCTGCACCTTCGAGTATGTCGTCGGCAAGATTGTGTCGTTCTGTCTGCGCTGCGGAATTCGCCGTCATTGGTTCTCCTTTGCGGGTTGCCTACTCTTCGTTGCGAGGTAGATTCTTTCTTTAGTTTCGAGGCCGCTACCATTTTTTGGGCTCGGCCGCGTTTTCTGGTGCTGATTGCTGGCGATCAGCACCGTGAGAATGATCCATTTTCTTTTTTTGGTAGCTCGCAAGTCAATTTCAAAATGCTGCGACTGCGAAACCTTCCGGATTTATCCGGGCGGCGCGACGTCATCGGCATGCGCTTGCATGTTCGTGGGCCACGCGCGACTACGAACGTGTGGCTTAGGCGTGAGGTGGCAACCGCCGGCCAGTCTCGCTGACGACCGGACAACTACCAATCATTCGCAATCTGTCTAGCTCGACTACGAATCCTTCCGGTCGTTTGTCACCCGATGCTTCGGTACACCTGGATTTCCTTCACCAACACAGGGAGATCCACATGAAAGTCATCACCATCGGAAAGAAGCTGGTCGCTGTCGAGCAAGTCGCATTCGTCGAGCCGTTCGATCCTTCAGCCAATCCGGAATTCAAGCCCGAGAAGAACTACAAGGGCCGCATTGTCATGCTCAATCGGGACATCGTCCTTACCGAACAGACGCCGCAGGAGTTCGCAAGCGAGCACGAACTGCACCTGTTCACCGAGGACAGTGTTGCCGTCAATCGGGCCATCGTGTTCAGGATCGAGACCTTTGAACCGACCGAGAACTTCAAGCCAGCGAAGCCCTACAAGACACGGCTCAAATGGCGGGACCTGACCGGCGGATAGCAGAGCAAGCTCCTGCTCACCGAGGCCGAGACCGTCATCGCGGAAATCCTTGGCGCCAAAGAAGCGTTGGCCAAGGTGGCGAAACGTCCGACACGGCGTCCCGGACGAGGGCGCAACGGATCGCGGCGCATGGAGGCGTTTCGCACTTAGTCTTCGGTCGCAGATGAAGTAGCTAAATGGGCCCCGGTCGGACTTCTGGCCGGGGCTTTTCTCTGCCCTGCGTGCTAAAGATGGGCCATTTGAGGGAGGGGGACATGCGAAAGCTCGTCGATACGAACTATCTCAAATCCGAGAAGCTGCGCGAGTATCTAGCCGATCCCGCTAACATCGTCGTCATTCCCGATTACGTCATGATGGAAGCGCTCGCCAGTGGTGATGCGGCTTCCATCTGCGAACGGTTCAAGATTTTAGCTGAATACCCCGACCAGGTCAGGATACTGAAGTCAACCCACGCTATCAGCGGCTTGCGCGCAAAGCGGCGAAGCCGTGGTCTTCAGAAGCGCCTCATCGAGCGGGATCAAACGGCTAACTTCAAGAGGTTCTATGCAACGCTCGAGCTCGCGCGAGACGGCAACGAAGCCGCCAAAAGGCTCCTGGCGCAGAAATCGGCTGCCGCGGCCGCCCAAATCGCGCAGTTGCGGAAGGGTCAGGAGACCTACACCGCCAACCTGGCTGAGCATGCCAAGAAGTACAAGGAGGCCGAGCTCACCATTCTGACGAAGGGCGAGCCGATCCCTCATGAATTGTTCAACAAGATCACGGGAGGGATCGTCGCGCTTGCCGACAACATGTTCATGGCGCATGGCTACTTCAAGAAACAGCCTCCAACGCGGACATTGTCCAACGCATTCATCTTTCGCTACGCTGTTGCGGGCTATGTGGTGGCACTCCGCTGCATCAAGGAAGGAGGTGCGCAGGGAGCGTCGTCGAAGAACATAGGCAACCAGATCATCGATGCGATGATTGCTGCCTTTGCGACGTATTTCGATGGATTCCTGAGCGAGGACAGGAGGGCCCAACAGATTTACGAGACCACAGGCAATCTGCTGAATATCTATCACCACGACATCAAGCGTTTCGAAGAGGCGTCGGCGGCGGCAGAAGAGGCAGCCGATGCATCTGTCAGTTCGGTGACGGGCCTCGCCAAAGCATGACGCGCCGGATGTTGTCGAGGCCGGTCAGGCAGCGTCGCTCGCTTTGGGTCTGACCAAGTGCATTCACGCTGGTAACGGCCTTTAGATCAATCTAAGCTTGTCCAGGTGTGTCAGGCCGTTCGGGGAGGCGGCTTTCAATGAATGCGCTAAAGGATTGGGACGAGGCCTATCTCGATCGTCAGTTTGTCCAGGGAAAACTCAGGGAAAGCCAGTCGCTGGAATACAAGGCGTCCGCAGCCCTCGGTAAGCAGAGCACGGAAAAATCGGAGCTGTGCAAGGACGTATCAGCTTTTGCCAACGCCGGCGGCGGCATGATCATCTATGGGATCGCCGAGAACAACCACGATCCGGTTGGCATCGATAGCGGCGTTGATGCAACGGTCTACAATCGCGAATGGATTGAAAATGTTCTTACGACCGGCGTGCAGCCGAAGATCGAGCAGCTAGAAATCGCGGCAATTGATCTGCCGAGCAAGGGCAAGGACCGCGTCGCGTTTGTCATCCGGATCGGACAGGCAACCGCGATGGCCCCACATCAGAACGTGTCCGACCACAAATACTACCGCCGGCATAACTTCAAGGCGGAGCCGATGCACGACTATGAAGTCCGCGATGCCATGCGCCGCAGCATCGCCTATGGGCGGAAGTTCGGGCTGGCATGGAGCCTGGTCGTCGAAATTCGTCGTTTGCGGGCTGCGGCCGGCGAACGTCACAAGATGTCAGGGAGCGACTATTTCCCGCGAACGACGTTCATGATTGCCGTTTCAGGCGAATTGAGGGGAGCCGGCGAGGCGGTCATCTTTCTTGAAAAGTCGGACCGTAAGGCCGTTGCCGAACTGGTTCACGAGATCGACGAGTACAATTCGATCATTGAGACCGTGGATCCGGGACAGCGCGAGAATGCCCGCCTTACGGAACCCCTGAAACGGAAGCTCTATGAGATCGAGCTTCGGGCACGCGATATTGCCGGCAAGCTCGAAAAGATCATCGACGAATACCCGTGAACCGTTGCCGGTTGGCGCGATACGCCCGAGGCGCGAGCTTCAGATGTCTCTCTCCGAGGCGATGAATGTCTTGATTTCGTCCGTCATCCGAAACCATTCTCGATTGTAGCGGGCCGCTTCGAACCGCGTGTGAAGCTCGCCTTCAAGTGTCCGTGTGCCTGGTATCGTCAAATGAACTGTAGGCTCGACATGCGAAGCCGTCCGCAGGGATTTCAATCGGTGCTCAAGGCGGGTCGTAAATCCTATCTTTACGAATTCAGGATTGTCGGTGCTGATCAAATAGACCAACGGTTCGGAGGATCTCACCTTGGGGCTGTAAATTTCGTTGATGATACGGCGACATTGGCGAGGCACATCCTCATCGAAGCAATCCGTTCGAGATGGCGGCTCCTTCGGGTAGCCAAACTCCAAGCGCGCCGCCACCGTAGCCTGGTGAGCCGTCGCCTGGTCCGGATCAATCGCACGATTTGTGTACAGGTCTCGCAGTGACTTGACCGTTGATACGACATCATCGATCGAGTTGATGGCCCGCCGCTTCAAGAGTCTGTCGTCAAATATCTCGGTGCCGTCACCGCCTTCGGATTCTTCCGAAAGCTCCAGGTCCATTTCGCTTGGATCAAAGCGACCGAATAGCCATCGGCGCGCTGTTTCCTTCCTTGCCTTCGCGAGCAGTCTCTTTGCTGTTGCCCGTGGCATGTGGCGCAGATCATCGTTGTCGCAGAGGATGATCCAGTCTTCCGGCAAGCCCCAAGGGGCGCCGAGGTGCTCCAAGACGTTAGCCAATGCGTAAACGGCCTCTGCGCTTTCGGCCATAACCCACTCCGTCCCTCGAGGCGTGAAATCGTTCCGAATGTCAGTGAATCACTCCAAGATATGCCAATTCTGGCCGCTCGACGATCTGCGCGCATCCTGTTTGCTGGAGACAACATCGGGTGGATTGCAGGGATCTGCAACTAATAGTGCAAACCCCTGCTCACCATCACGCGCCGGATGTTGTTGAGGCTGGTCAGGGCGTTCACGCGCTCGGCCGTGCCCGGTTCGAAGCTTGAGAGAGTGCCCTCAATCCTGCCGGCGAGATCGCAAAGTTCATCTTGTGTGAGCTGCATGAGTTCGTTGACCGTCGGTCACTCGCTTACCCTCTCGCAAAATGCATTGCCAATATAGATGGCTTCGCCCCGCGCCGCATCAAACCACGTAGCCACGATGCGGCGCGCGGGGTGACATACATACGCACTTCGTGTAGGTAAAGTCCATCAAACGTTGTAGTTGCGATCTCGTGAGGTCCTTCTCAAGTCTGTTGATTGCCGGATATTTGTGGATATGCCTCAAAAGATAATGCTGTGCCGGCTTGTTTGGGCCGAAGAATACAAATCGAAAAAGGAGAAGATCTTCGCGGGCAATATGAGCTACCCGGCGACGCACGAGTTCGCCGTTGAGCAGCTCAATTTTGCCGATGAGAAAGGCTCGGTGTTCGGCTTCGTCGAGAACCGAGGCCAAAACGTCAAACTTGAAAATCTGGGAGCCAACCCGGCTGATGAATCCATAGATGGAGTCACCATCGTATTCTGCGCCGTGGATAAGCTCAGTATGAATCTGAGAGTCGTTGGCTGGTACGAGAACGCGATCGTCTTTCGCGAGCTGCAACCAGCGAAGAAGGGCTCAATTCGCGGCGATTGGGAATACTACTTTCAGGCCTCGTCCGTCGATGCTCATCTCGTTCCGGCCACGGAGCGCGATCTCGAGGTACCGAGAAAGACCCGGCGGATCGATCGAGGGTTCATCGGTCAGCGCAACATCTTCTATCCGGCAGGCAATCCGAACTATGAACGGTTTCTACAGAACTTCGATCTAGTCCGAAGGGGCGCACAGCCCAACGGGACCGGCGAGACGGATCAGACGGCGTTCCAGGAGGGCCAGCGTGCATCGCGTGAAGCGTCGTACTTCGCCCGCAATGCAGGGTTGGTGAAGGCGGCAAAGCATCATCACGGAACCACCTGCCAAGGATGCGGTTTCAATTTCGCGGATGTCTACGGAGATATCGGCGAGGACTACGTCGAGATCCATCACAAACGCCCGATCGCCGGCGGCGAGGTCCGCGTTTCGACGGTCCATGACGTTGACGTTCTCTGCGCCAATTGCCACCGCATGGTTCATCGGCGCGAAATCCCGCTAACCCTCAAGGAGCTGAGGGCTCTGATTGCCAGTCAACGTGCTCGTCGCAAGCGCGCATAGAGAACGTTGTGAGCCGGGTAGCCGGTGGGAAATCCGATGGCCCACTAAACCAGATAGAAGGCGTCCTGCGAGTGGACCAAATGCAGTTCAGGCGCGTGCGGCTCTTCGACAAAGCTCGGATGCAGCGCCTGGGTATTGAACACGAACTGCTCGTGAATGCCCGCAAATCGATGGCAGTGTTGTCGTCAATCGCATGCTGGCTTCGCCGTCGTTATGCTCACGCGGCACGGGTGCCATTTCAGCTACGCGTACGCCAGGACCAACTCTGCATGAGATAAATGGCTTTGGTCGACGCTATCGCGGCCGTCGACGTGCTCAGGTTGGCGCTCGCGCCATCGTTCTTGCGAGCCATTCTGCTCAATTCCCTCGTTCGGGAATAGCGAAATTCGTCGTCAACGTTTGCCCCCTCGATACCAGCAAAAATACCAGCAAAACGATCGGCTGCGGCGGGTGCTTCGCGAACTTTAACTAACGTTTTCAAATGCGCCGCCCAAATTCTACTGAAAAATCAGGAATCGAACCAGTGCTGTAAGTTATTGTTATTGCGGATATTTTCGATGTGGTGCCCCTGGCCGACAGTCGCCTGGTGCCATAACATATTGAATTAGAACAAGATTTTTTTCTTGTGTTGCTATCGATACCATCACAAATACCAACAGGATGCCGGGCGGTTAGCCAACAAAAATAAAACAGCGGGCTTCCGGCAGCGGGCGCGCCTATGCCGTTCCAAGCTCCAGGAATTCCCCGACCGGAATCGAACCCGGCTCCGACGCGAAGTCCCGAATGGATCAATCGCGAGGTTATTTTTCGCCTTGAGCCCCAGTTCTCTCATGACCGTGGCTCGCCGTTCGATGACTTTTCGAACACGCTCTCTTTCGGTCCAAAATGATGTGCAATGTTGGCGAGCTGGACGTCGGCCTCAGCGGCAACGTCCCGAAGAGCGGTGCCATCGTAGCCCTTGTACGCGAACATGCGCTCAGCCGCGTCGAGACTACGTTCCCGGGTCCCTTGCCGGTCAGCGTGAAACAGACTTTATGATCCCGTTGTGGTGTTTACCGCGTATTGCGAAGCGCCGCGCGTCCCTTCCTGCGCGGCGCCGACGAATTCGTTGTGAGAGCTCGCTGATCCTCCTGGGACTTGAGGGTCGCTTTGACATGTTCGGCGAGCTTCAGCGCGCTGTCCGCGCTCGACGCAAGACGTGACAGCAGCTGGGACAGCATTTTGAACTCGTCGCGCGTCAGCATTCCAAACAACGCGTCGTTGACGGGGCGTTGCAGGGCGGCAAGACGGATCAACAGGCCGACGCCGTGCTGGGTGAGTGCAAGTTGCACGCGCCGTCGGTCTTCCGGATGGGGGCTCTTCTCGAGGAGGCCGTCCGCAACCAGCTTGTTGATCTCGTTAGTGACGAAGGCGCCGCTCAGATACAGCCGTTCGGCTATCTGATTGACGCCCATCGGCTCATCCGCCGTCGAGTTCTTGATGGCGATCAGGATCAGATACTGGGTGGTCGACAGATCGACGAAGTTCGCGAATATTTCACGACAGGCTTCCAGGCTGCGTCCGAACGCGAAATAGTCGTAGAGGAGGCCGCGAAGCGTTCGGTCTCCTTCCTTTTCGAGCAGCTCGGGCTTCGACGCCGTCAAAAGCGCTTCAGTCACGGTCGTTCCCTCCGCGAAATCATAGTCTTGCGAACTTGCTTAAGAAGCACGCATGCGCGTGCCCAGCAAGAGGGCTTGACATTGCCAAATAGCTTTGTCAGAAAGCTATCTGAGAATGATAAATCAGGGTCGAAGCAGCGAGGCAGGCGTCCCATGGAGGACCGTGCATTCAGGCGGGCGTTGGGAGAATTCGCGACCGGCGTTGCGGTGGTGACCGCGCGGGGCCAAGGCGAAGAACTCATCGGCATGACCATGAGTTCGTTCAATTCCGTCTCCCTCGATCCGCCGTTGGTCTTGTTCAGCGTCGACCGCAAGGCAAAAAGCCTGCCGGCGATGCGCGAAGCCAAGGGCTTTGCCGTCAATATCCTCGCGCGCGACCAGGAGCAGATTTCCAACCAGTTTGCGCGCGCGCTTTCCAACAAATGGGATCAGGTCAAGACCTCGGTCGGTCACGCCGAGGCGCCGCTGATCTCCGGCGCGCTGGCGCATTTCGAATGCGAACCGTTCGGAAATTATGACGGCGGCGATCACGTCATTTTCGTTGTTCGCGTCGTTCGTCACACCACGCGCAGTGAGCCGACCGCGCCGCTGATCTTCTTTCGCGGCCGCTACCGCGATCTTGTCGACGAAACCGAGCGCGAGCCAACCTGGCCGCTTCCCATTCATTACTAGCTTCGAACCGGAGAACCGCGATGCGCAGTGCGAAGGAATTTCTGTCGGGCCTGAAGGACGGCCGCACCATCTACATCAATGGCGCCTCGGTCGGCGATGTGACCACACATCATGCTTTCCGCAATCTTGCGAGCTCCATGGCGGGCTTGTTCGAGTTCGCGAGCGCTCCCGAGAATGCCGAGCTCATGACGTTCGACACCGGCGCCGGTCGTGCCAACCGCATTTGGCAGCTTCCGGCCTCCTACGCCGAGCTTGTGGAGCGGCGCAAGGCGCTGGAGGCCTGGGCCGGCTTGCATGCGGGCTTCATGGGCCGCGCGCCGGACCATGTCGCGTCCTGCATCTCCGGCCTTTACATGGGGCTCGATGTTTTCAAGGCGTACGATCCGGCACGCGCCGGCGCGCTGGAAAGCTATTACCGCTACGCGCGCGACAAAGATCTCTATCTCACCTACGTCATCATCAATCCCCAGGCCGACCGCTCGAAGGGCGCCGCGGAGCAAGCCGATCCGTTCCTGACCGCAGGCGTCGTCGATCGCGACGCCGAGGGGATCACCATCCGCGGCGCCAAGATGCTGGCGACCGGCGGCGTCGTTGCCGACGAGGTTTTCGTCACCACCATCCAGCCCATGCGTCCAGGTGAAGAGCGCTACGCGATGTCCTTCGCTATCCCGATGAACAGCAAGGGGCTCAAGATGCTCTCCCGCAAATCCTACGAGGATGCCGCGGGCGCAGTGTTCGACAATCCGTTGTCCAGCCGCTTCGACGAAAACGACTCGGTTCTCTATTTCGACGACGTGAAGGTGCCGTGGGACCGCGTCTTCGTCGAGGGCAATGTCGAGATGTGCCAGAAGCAGTTCCACGCAACGCCGTGCCACGTCTACCAGAATTACCAGGCGATGGTGCGCCTCAGCGTGAAGCTCAAGTTCCTGAGCGGCCTGGCGCACCGAACGGCCGAGATGAACGGCGTCACTCAGTTTCCGCAGGTGCGCGAGATGCTGGGCCAGCTTGCGGCCGAGACCGGAATGGTGGACGCGCTTGTGGCGGCGATGGAAGCGAAAGGTTCGCAGGCCGGGCCTTACTTCATCCCTGACCGACATACGCTCTACTCCGCGCAGGTGCTGACCCAGCAACTCTACGCGCATATCGTCAACACGCTGCGCGAGCTCGCCGGCGGCGGCATGATCATGCTGCCATCGTCGATTGCGGACTTCGAGAATCCGGAGATCGCGGCGTTGATCAGCAAGACCCAGCAGTCTCCGAAGGCCAATTCGCACGACCGTGTGAAGTTCTACAAGCTCGCCTGGGATGCCGTGGGCTCCGAGTTCGGCTCGCGCCATCAGCAGTACGAGATGTTCTACGCCGGCGCGACCTTCGTCACCAAGGGCCATTCCTATCGCACCTACGACTGGGCCGGCGCCGACCGGCTGGTCCAGGGCATGCTCGATTCCTACGACCTCAACGGCGTCTCGTCCACCAGCAAAGCTGCCTGAACCAGGGAGAACATCCAATGCCCGTCAACAAGAAGCACGACGAATTCTACACGCTTGACATGAACACCGGCTGGGAAGTGCCGGCAGGCTATCCGGCTGGTATCCAGCAGAAGATCCTCTCAGGTGGGCTGGACGAGGAGAATCGGCGAGGCACGCGCACGCGGCTGCTTCGCTTCGCGCCGGGCGTCTACACGACAGCGCCGTTTTCCCACGAGTATTGGGAGGAGGTTTATCTGGTCTCGGGCGACCTGATCGTCGGCAACGACGCGAAGGGCGAAGGCGGCAAGAGTTTTCCGCCGAACACCTATGCCTGCCGTCCGCCGCACGCGGCGCATGGGCCGTTCAAGTCCGTCAACGGCTGCCTGCTGATGGAGATCCACTACTTCGATCCGGTGTGACGTCTCGCTCGCACACGGTTTGAGTAGGCTGCGGATCTCATCTATCTCGGGGGAAATCATGAAGCTTAAGAACGCGTTTTCTACGATTGCATCTTGGCGCTGGCCAAGGGGTTCGCTTTTCTCAAGCTCGTGCTGTCGGCCTCAGCCAACATTTCTTCAATCGAAAGCTGATGGTCTCGCGGCAGTGCTCGCGATCAGTATCGCTGCGGCAATGCCCGCCGCGGCGCAGGAGAAGCCGAGTTCTCTCGGGCTCGGCATCTTCACCTTCACGTCGGGGCCAGCCGCCGCTTACGGCATGCCCGGCAAGAACGCGGCCGACCTGATGATCGATGAGATCAACGCCAAGGGCGGTATCGGGGGCGTGCCGGTGAGTGCGATCTATGTCGATGAGGCGCAGGGTGCTCAGGGTGTTATTGCGGAGTACCGTCGTCTTGCTGGCGAGGCCAGGAACCAGGTGATGGTGGCCGCACTGTCCAGCGCGAACTGCCTTGCGCTCGCTCCAATTGCCGAACAGCTGGAGGTCCCGACCGTCGGCTGGAACTGCGACACCCATCAGCTCCTGCTCGACGGCAAGAGCAAGTACATGTTCCGGCCCAGCGGCAACACCGTGCCGGAGTTTGTCGCCTATGCGGCCTACCTGCTCGAGCGCAAGCCCGATGTGAAAACGGTCGCAATCATTAATCCAGACTACGCTTTCGGCCACGACGCGGCGACAATCTTCAAGGCGGCGCTCAAGGCGTTGAAGCCCGATATCGAGGTCGTTGCCGAGCTCTATCCCAAGCTCGGCTCGCCGAACTACCAGACCGAGATCTCCCGCCTCACCACGGCGCATCCCGATGTCGTCTTCTCGAATCTATGGGGAGCCGACCTCGAGAATTTCGTGCGTCAGGCCACACCACGCGGGCTGTTCTCGTCCAGCCAGGTGGTCCTCGCGCTCGGCGAGACCGTATTGCAGCGCGTTCCGTTACCCGACGGCGTGATCGTTGGCGTGCTCGGCGACGGTTGGTGGATGTCACCCGACGCCAAGGCCAATGTTGAGACCACGAAGTTCGCGGCGGCTTACAAGCAGCGCTTTGGCGAGTATCCGGTTTTCCCGTCGATCAAGATGGCCAACGCCTTGATCTACGTAAAAGCCGCCTATCAGGCCGCGATGCAGAAGAACGGCGGCAAGTGGCCAACGCGGGCGGAAATCGCCGAGGCGATGAAGGGGAGCAGCGTGGCGACCCTGACCGGCACCACAAAGACCCGCGCGGACAATGATGGTCTTGTCGACCAGATCGTCGGCGTCACAATGAAGACCGAAGGTCGTTCCTTTCCGCTGATCGGCGAGATGGCGCGCTACAAGGGCGACAGCCTGATGCCGGCGCCGGGACAGGATCCGATTGCTTGGGTTTCGACGCTGAAGCCGGAGTTCGCGAAGACACTGTCAAAGCCTGGAAGCTACAAATAGGCGGCCGTCCGCGTCACTTGTCTTCGCCTCAGAAAGCGCAAGCCCGATGTCGAATACAATCATCCCCTTGCTGTTGGACAGTTTGGCCAGCGCTGCGCTGATCTTCTTCGCGGCGGTCGGCCTCACGCTGGTGTTCAGCGTGCTCCGCGTGCTCAACGTCGCCCATGGCAGCCTCTATTCGATCGGTGGTTATGCTGCCGCGTCGGCTTGCCTGTTCATCGCAAGCAAGCAGCTCAACCCGTATTTGTCGTTCGTTGCGCTGCTGTTCAGCGCCGTGTTTGTCGCCGCAATCTTCGGCCCGCTGATTGAGCGCAGCCTGATCCGCTGGACCTATGGCAAGTCGGAGGCGGTGCAGATATTGATCACCTTCGGGATCTTCCTGATCCTTGAGGATCTGCAGCGCATGATCTTCGGCGTACAGTCCTTCTACGAGGATACGCCGACGCGGCTGCTCGGCACGTCGAAAATCGGCGGGGTCGTCTATCTCAACTACCAGATATTGCTGATCGGACTGGCGTTGCTCGTCGTGATCGGACTGCGGCTCCTGATCAATCACACAAGGCTCGGGCGGCTGATCACCGCTGTCGTGACCGACCGCGAGATGGCGCAGGCGATCGGCATCGACACCAACCGGATATTCATCCTGGCGTTCTCGCTCGGCGTATTCCTGGCGGCGCTGGGCGGGGCGCTGGCGACCCCGACCTCCGGCATCGCGCCAGGGCTCGGCGCGGACACCATGGTGCTCGCTTTTGCGGTGGCGGCGATCGGCGGCCTCGGGCAGATCGAAGGCGCCGCGGTTGCCTCACTGATCGTCGGCGTGGCGCGCGTGCTTGCGATCTATCTGGCACCGTCGCTGGATGCGGTTGCGCCCTATGCGGCGATGCTTGCGGTGCTCCTGATCCGTCCCTACGGCCTGTTCGGCTCAGTCACGGCGCGGAGGATCTGATGCGCACCATTCCTGCCGCCGCCGCAGTTCTCGTTCTCGCTGCACTTCCGCTGTTTGCGCCCTGGCTGCAATTCGTGCTGACTCTGGCCGTCGCCAAGGGCTTTGCCGCACTTGGCGTCGCCGTGTTGCTGCGCGCTGGGCTGATCTCGATCGGCCATGCGATGTTCTTTGCCGCCAGCGCCTATGGTGTTGCGTTCCTGGCGCGGGCCGGGATCAACGATTTCGGCGTGCTGCTGATCCTCTCGGTGCTGTCTGCAGCGCTGGTCGGCGCCATCGCCGGATCGTTCCTGGTGCGCTATCGCGCGATCTTCTTTGCGATGCTGAACCTCGCCGTCTCGATGGTGTTCTACGCGCTGTGCGCCAAGCTCTACGGTGTTACCGGCGGCACCGACGGCATGCCGGTGCCGATTCCCGCGATCTTCGGGGTCGTGGTCGCCGAGCCTGTCTTCAAGAACATTCTGTTCTATCTCAGCCTGGGGCTGATGGTGTTGGTGGGGCTTGCCGTGCAGCGCTATTTGAACAGCCCGCTGGGGCAAGCTCTATCGGCGGTCCACACCAATGAGATCCGGCTTGAGTATCTGGGAATTCCAGTGTGGGCCGTGCTCCTGATCGCCTATATCATCTCGGCGGCGTTGGCCGGGCTCGGCGGCGCGATTGCCGGCTTTGCGATCGGCCGGGTCGTGCCCGACTTCGCGTTCTGGACCGCGTCGGGTCATCTTGTGCTGGTCGCCGTGCTCGGCGGCATCGGCGGCGTGCCCGGCGCGTTTCTCGGTGCGCTGTTCCTGGAGTTGCTGCACAGCGCGGCCGTCACCGTGACTGATGCCTGGAACATGATCGTCGGAGCGGCCTTGATCGTGGTGATCATGTTCATGCCGCAAGGGTTCTACGGGCTGTTCTCGCGCAAGGAGGCGTCGCGCCTATGACGCGTCCGATCCTTGAGGCCGAAGAGCTTCACGTCGCCTTCAACGGGGTCAAGGCCGCCGACGGCGTCAGCATCTCGATTTACGACGGCGAGTTTCTCGCCATCATCGGCCCAAACGGTTCGGGCAAGACGACGTTGCTGAACATCTGCACCGGCTACATTCGTCCGCGATCGGGCAGCGTGAGACTTGACGGGCAGGACATCACCCGAATGTCGCCGCGAGCGATCGCGCGGCGCGGCATGGCGCGTGCCTTCCAGATCCCGCAGTTGTTCTCCGCGCAGCGCGTAATCGACAATATGATGCTGGCGCTAGCCGCCAAGGACGGCTTGTGGAACGTGGTGCGTCCGCTCGAGATCGCAAGCCGGCGCGAGGAGGCCGAAGCGCTGCTCGACCTTGTCGGGCTCGCCGGCGACAGTGAACGAATCAGCAGCACGCTGCCCGAGGGGCATCGCAAGCTGCTCGACATCGCGGTCGCGCTTGCGCTCAAGCCGCGGCTGCTGCTGCTCGACGAGCCTACAAGTGGTGTCAGCGCGATCGAGCGGTTTCCACTGATGGAAGCGCTGATGAGTGCGCTGCGCCAGCGCCGGATTACGGCGCTGTTCGTCGAGCACGACATGGACGTGGTCGCTCGCTATGCGAGCCGCGTGCTGGTCTGGAACGCCGGCAACATCATGGCCGAAGGACGGCCCGAAGAGGTGTTCAGCAATGCGCTGGTGCGCGAGCGCGTCGTGGGAGTGGCATGATGCTCTGTGTCGACAAGGTCAGCGTCTCGATCGAAGGCGTGCGTGTGCTGCGCAAGGTCAGCTGCGATGTCGTCGCGCGCAAGACGACAGTGTTGATCGGCCGCAATGGTGCCGGCAAGACAACGACGCTTCGCGCAATCATGGGGCTCATCCCGCACGACGAGGGCTCGATCCGCCTCGATTCCGACGATCTCGGCAATATGCCGGCCTACACCCGCGCCCGGGCCGGTATCGGATATGCCCCGGAAGACCGCCGATTGATACCGGAGCTGAGCGTGGAGGAGAACATCCGCCTTCCGGCCCTGGCGCTCAACCTCGACAAGGCGGAAATCGGTCGCAGGCTGGACGAAATCTATATGCTCCTGCCGGAACTGCATGTGATGCGGTCGAGACCTGCGGGCGGTGTTTCCGGCGGGCAGGGCAAGATGGTTGCGCTGGGCCGTGCGTTGACTGTGGCGCGCAAGGTCCTGTTGCTCGATGAACCCTTCCAGGGCCTGGCGCCGGCCCTCGCGCTCGAATATGCGCGGACGCTCGGCGAGCTGCGCAAGCACCGGCCCGAACTCGCGTTGCTGATCACGGAATCCTCGCCGGTTCTGCTCGACCGCGTTGCCGACCGCACATTGCAGATCGAGCGCGGCGAGATTCTTGTTCCAACTACCAAGGATGAAAAAGCCCATGTTCATGAAGTTTGACCGCATCGCGAAGGATCGAACCGATCATGTCGGCGTCGAAATCGAATCGCTCGTGATCGCGGGTTGGGCGGGCAGGGACGCGGCGACGATCGAGCACCACATCGAGGAGCTTGCTGCGCTCGGAATCCCGCGCCCGTCGACGACGCCGCTTTACTACCGTGTCGCAGCCCAGATACTGACGCAGGCGGATCGCCTGACGGTGCTCGGTCCGGACAGTTCCGGTGAGGTCGAGCCGGTCTTGGTCGCGATGGCCGATGGACTTTGGATCGGAATCGGATCCGACCACACCGATCGCAGGGCGGAAGCTATGGGGATCGCACTTTCGAAGCAGCTCTGCGGCAAGCCGGTCGGCCTGCAGCTCTGGAGCTACGCTGATGTCGAACCGCACTGGGATGAATTGGTCCTTCGTTCCTGGGCGACGATCGATGGCAAGCGGGTGCTGTATCAGGAAAGTCCTGTCTCGTCGCTAAGAACACCGCGCGATCTCATTCGTCGTTACGCGAGCGCCGATCTCCTCCCTGCCGGGACCCTGATGTTCTGCGGGACGCCGGGTGCGATCGGCGGAATTCGCCCGGGGGCGCGCTTCGAGATGGAGCTGAGCGATCCGGTTCTCAAACGCTCCCTGATCCACGGCTACGACATAGACGTCCTGCCGGTTATCGCTTGACCGCCAACCCCGGTGAGGAGCTTCGACGAATGACGTCAGCATCCGATCAACCCCAACCCACGGCCGTGGGAAGGCTGGAGGCCGCCCTCGCGCTCGCGAACTCATCCGGCGCGGAGAATACTTTCACCGCTTTGTTTCCGGAGAGCGCCCGGTGCGAGGCTGAAGCTGCCGATCGGCGAGCCGTGGCGGGGACCAGGCGCGGCCCGCTCGATGGTCGCATCGTCTCGGTCAAGGCACTCTTCGACGTCGCCGGCACCGTGACGAGTTCGGGGTCCGCTGTACTGCGCGCCTTGTCCCCTGCCGCCGAAGACGCCCTGGCCGTGAAGCGTTTGCGCGCGGCGGGTGCCGTGATCATCGGCAAGACCCAGATGACCGAGTTTGCCTTTTCGGCGCTGGGCACCAACCCGAATGATGGGGTGCCGGGCAACCCTCGCGACCGCCGCCGCGCCCCGGGGGGATCATCGTCGGGGGCTGTCGTCTCGGTCATCGATGGCATGGCGGAAATCGCCATTGGGAGCGATACGGGAGGGTCGATCCGAATTCCGGCGGCTCTGTCGGGCGCAACCGGCTTCAAGCCGACGAGCGGGTTCGTGCCGACCGCCGGCGCATTCTCGCTGTCGTCGAGCCTCGATACCATCGGGCCGATTGCCTCGAGCGTCGCGGACTGTTTCGCTGCCGATCAGGTGCTGTCGGGTGGCGATGTGGTCTCGCGGCCGCAAGCTGCCTCCCCCTACACCTTTCGTCTCACTGTCGCGCGCGGTCGCTTGTTCGACGGCTGCGAGCCGGAAGTCCTTGACGCGTTTGAGAATGCCCTGGAGCGGCTTCGATCGTGTGGCCTGCAGATCGAGGATGGATCGATCGACCCTGCTCTCGATCGCGTTGCAGAGATCGACAGGATCGGCACTTTTCCGTCGATCGAGGTCGGCGCTACGCTGCGCAGTCTCGGGCTATCGCGGCTGGATGGGATCGATCCGAAAACCCGGGTTCGCATCGAAGCGGGTGCCGGCATCCTCGCCGTCGATTATGTGCGCATGCTGCGGCTCCGGCACGCCGCAGTCCGGGCTTTTGAGCAATCCTTCAGCAATGATGAGGTTTTCATTCTACCTACGACGCCAATCCGCGCGCCGCTTCTGTCGGCGCTAGAGGAGGATAGCGCGTTCCATAAATTCAACGGACTGGTGCTTCGCAATCCCCGCATCGCCAACATGCTCGATTGTCCGTCGATCTCGACGCCGTTGCCGGTCGACGGCCTGCCTGTGGGCCTTATGCTGATCGGCCGCAGGAACGCCGACCGGCGCTTGCTGGAGATCGCGACCAGTGTAGAAACGATGCTGCGAGGCCATTCGCATGCCGTTTAGGACTTTCGCGAAAGGGGCGCCAGATCCGCTCAAGTGAGGGGATTGTGCAAAAGCGCATGTGAAGCTGCAGCTTGCCGATTGTCGACATAAGGCGATGGGCGCGGAAGCAAGGGCGCTGATGGTGCGGCGGCCCAACAGCGGATTTTGCGATGCGGCAGTGCCACGCTGCCGGCAGCCGCGATATCGTGCGTGGATCAGCCGATTGGGCTATGGTTGTAGTGTCGCGGTGCCGCCGACGATTGGAGAGGAGCAGTGATGACTGTATCGACCTCGTTCATCGCAGATCGTCTGTTCGACGCAAAGCACCTGGTTCTTGCAAGTGGTGACCTTGACGAGGTCGTCGACGGATGCAGCAGAATGCTGCGGCCGCACGAGCTGACTATGCGAGGGCGGCGCGCGAAACTCGCCGCGCGCTTGCATCATCTGCCAATCGGGCCGATTTCGCTCAACCGGCTGCGCTATGGGGGCGACGTCACCGTGGTGCCCGAATTGTCGGAGGAGGGGAATTTCCTCGTCACGCTGCCGGTGCAGGGCAGTGCGCAATTTCGCTACGGTTCGGCGGCCGCCGACGTGACACCGGGTCATGGCACGATCGTTGGGCCATATCAGGAATTTCGCCTCGACATCGAAGGTACCTTCGACCAGATCTTGCTGCGGCTGGACCGTCGGCGCGTAGAGGTCGTTTGCGCGAACCTGCTCGGCCTCGACAAGGCGATGCCGGTTCATTTCGATCTCGCGCTGCGCGACGTCCCGGCGTTCTGGCACAAGCTGCTCGAGGCTGCCGCCAGCCTGTCGATGTTCAGCGAGGCGCTGGCGCATCCGACGATGTTGGTGCGGCTCGAGGAAATGATCATCGAATCGCTGCTGATGGCGCAGCCGAACAATTTCAGCGCCGCGATTGCTGCGGCGAACGGGGCAGCGCCGTCGGCGCAGGTGCGCAAGGCGATGGACTATATGCGCCAGCGCATCGCCGATGCGGTCAGCCTGGGGCAGGTCGCTCGGCACTGCGGGCTCAGCCTGCGCAGCCTCCAGGCCGGGTTCCAGCGCGATCTCGGGACGTCGCCGAGCCGGTGGCTGCGCGCGCAACGGCTCGACCGGGTGCACGCCATTCTGTTGTCATCTGAACCCGGCAGCGTCGCGGTAACCGACGTCGCGCTGCAGTGCGGCTTCTTCCACCTTGGCGATTTCTCAATGCGTTTCAAGGAGCGGTTCGGCGAGAAGCCGTCCGCCGTGCTGGCAAAGCGTCGCTCGTAGCGCCGCACATCAACGAAAATTTCGCGATTCCGATAATCGTCTTCGCGCACGCGATAGCGCCACGCCGCCCTCTGTCCAACAGTCCGGCCAACTAAACCTGCCGCCGCCATCCGGTGATGAGAGCAGGACGCTTGGGATCGGAGGGGACATGTTTTCTACACGGATATTTACCACAGCATTGACGGTCGGTTTGACGATGGCTTGCACGCAGGTCTCTGCGTTCGAGGCCGGCTACATCGGCTCGGCGCAGAAGCCGGGCCTTGTGCTCGGAAATGCCGCGATCACGCCGCCGGCCGGCCTCTACCTGTTCGACCAGGCGGTGGCCTATTCGGGATCGATCGTCGGTCCGGGTGCGCCCACCGCCGCAGGCGGCGGCAAGACCGACGTTCACATCGCGGCCGGGGCCGCAGGATTGCTCTGGGTGCCCGGATGGACGGTGTTCGGCGCAACCTACGATGCGGTGCTCGTGCAACCGTTCATGATGCTTGACGTCGGCTCGCCGCTGAACGTCAATCCGCTCGGCATGCACAATACGTTCCTGGCGCCCGCGGAGTTGAGCTGGAAGCTCGGCGACAGCGGTGTGTATGTCAAGGCGGGCTTCGGCATGTGGATGCCGACCGGCACCACGTCGGGCCCGAACGGGCTCGGAAATGTCGGTGCGCCCTGGTGGACCTTCCAGCCGAACCTCGTCGTCTCCTATTTCAAGGACGGCTGGAATCTCACCGCCAACATGTTCGAGGAAATCAACACCGCGAGCTCGGTGACCGGCTACACCAGCGGCAACGTGCTCCATGCCGAGTTCACCGCGACCAGAACCATCGGCAACTGGACATTCGGTCCGGTCGGCTACTACGTCGGACAGGTGAGCGACGACAAGTCCAGCGCGTTCTATGGCGGAGCGGTGAACCTCAAGCGTTACGACATCTGGGCCGCTGGCGCGCTGGTTGGATACAATTTCGGTCCCGCCGCGTTGAACGTGTGGGTGACGCACGAGCTGTCGGCCAACGTTTCCGGAGGGACGGCGGTGCCCGGCATCGACAGCGCGGCCGTCTCACGCGGTTTCACGGTGTTCGCCAATCTCAGCTACCGGCTGTGGGCGCCTGATGCTCCAGCCGCCGTGCCGACGCGGACATCGTTTCGCAAATAGCAGAATTCGCGCCGGCGCAACGCGCGACACCGCGCTGCGCGGGCGTGCGACCGCACATCACGCTATCGAAAATTGGAGACCATTGATGTCCTATGCAGTTGAAAATTGGGGCGGTGGAAGGGATCGGATCGTCCTTGTTCATGGCAGCCTTGGCGTCGGCGCCGCCGCATTCGGGGAGCAGAAACCGCTGGCCGACACCTTCGCCCTTGCAGTCATGACCCGCCGCGGCTACGGCGACACAGCACCGATCGATGCGGTGGATGTCGTGCGCGATGCGGCTGACGTCATCGAGTTGCTCGGCGACGGCGCCCATCTGGTCGGTACGTCGATGGGAGGGATCGTTGCGATGAACGCCGCGGGCCGGCGTCCCGACCTCGTGCGTTCTCTCACGGTGATCGAGCCGCCCGCCTTTGCGCTGGCATCCGATCTCGCCCCGGTGCGCCGCGTGGCGGAGGCGATGCGCAAGCATTGGGCCACCGCCGATCGGGCGAAACGCCACGCCTTCGTGACCGGCTTCCTGGCGGCGCTCGAAATGAACATGCCGATGCCCGATCCGCTTCCCCCGCCGGTTCATGCCGCGGCCGGCGTCCTCGTCACCGAGCGTCCCTGGAGCGTCGATGTGCCGGTCGGTGCGGTCGCCGACGCGCGCTTCCCGAAGCTCGTCGTCACCGGCGGCTGGAGCGAGGCCTTCGACGGCATCAGCGGGCGGCTCGCCGACCTGTTCGACGTCGAATGCCACTGCCTGCAAGGTGCGGGTCACGCCGTCCAGAAAGTTGGCGAGCCCTTCAACGCACTGCTGCTACGGCACATCGCGTCCGCCTGAGTCCATTCATTCAGAAACTGAAACCCAAGGGAGACTATCGATGACCATCACGACCGAAGACAAGATCGACATCCAGGAACTCACCGCGCGGACCTATATCGGGCTCGACAGCGAGGACGCCGGCGGGTTCGCCTCCGGCTTTGCCGACGACGGCGTCTTCGTCGCCCCCTACGGCGAGTTCGTCGGCCCCGCCGCGGTGAAGGAATTCATCACCAAGCACATCGCCGCCGGCAAGGAAGACGGCGTGCGGCACTTCCTCACCAACCACGTCGTCGATGCTCACGAGGAGGGGGCACGTTATCGCTTCTACATCACCAAGATGAACATCGCGACCGGGCCGGTCGCGATCGCCACCGCGGGTGGTGATTGCATCGTCAAGCGGACGGTGGAAGGCTGGCGCTTCAAGCGCTTCCAGTTGACGATCGATCCGGCGATGTTCGGTGACGCCAAGCCGGTCGTAGCGCCGGTCGCCAAGAGCAAATGATGGATCATCTGGAACATTGCTCAGCGGATCGTCGAGCATTTCTCCCAGCCTCCAAGGGCCGACTGGAAGGCGTCACGAGAAAGCGTGACGCCGCTTTTTTAGATTGCGAGGTCAGCCTTCGGGCGTACCGTCCTCAGGCATTTTGTTAAAGCAAGTCGCGCACCCTGTCGACGTCGTCTCAGCTCTTTGAGCAGATCCAGGTTGTGGCACGGTTGTCCGGTCGTCATCGTTCTCGGTGGTCACGTCGGCAGCCCAGCCGTATCTTCCTTGACGCCGCGGGCGACGATCTTGAGCGTTCCGTCGGCAAGCGGCCGCTGCAGTTTTAGGGCCTCATCCGGGGAGGCCGTCATCCAGGTTTCTACCTCGTCCGGCGATGTCAGGATCACCGGCATCGCCTTCGGGTGGATGGCGCCGACCTCGGCGTTTGGCTCCGTTGTGAGGAACGCGTAGAGGTCGTTGGTCGTCTCGCCTTCCTTGACCTTCCGGACAGACGTCCAGCTGGCCCAGATGCCGGCAAAGCAGGCGAGGGGACGGCTCTCGTCGAGCGCGAACCAGATATCACCGCCCTCGGCCTTGTTGAACTCGCTGAAGGAATTGAACGGCACCACGCACCGGTTTTCGGTACCAAGCCATCTTGTCCAATGCTTGCTCTTCACGTTGCGGATGTTGGTGGTGCCGCCGTCCGGCTCCATGCGCAACAGCTCTTTGAAATCGACCGGCTTACCATTCGCCTCGAGCTTTGCCGCGCGCTTCTTCGTTGCCTCCATCAGGGCTTGCTGAGACGAAGGCATCCCCCATTGCGCGGTGGCAAGCTCGCGTCCCTCCGTGCCGTTGCGCACGATCGGTGCTTTGTAGTCAGGGAACACCCCCGGCATCGGCGCAAGGTTGCCCACATATCGGTTCACGACGCGAAACAGCGCGCTGATGGCGGCCTGGTTGGTCGTGATCGAGTAGAGATTGCACATCAGGTTTCGGTCCGAGGGTGGCGCGGTTGCCCAGCCAGTTGTAGCAGAGTTGCGGAGGGGCGCCGGCCCGACGTGGCACATTTGCGGCAGCGCAGCCGGCTGGCGAGATCGTGCACGAAGGTGGTCGGCGGATGCTTCATCGTTGCGAGGTCGACGTCACTCGACGTCTTGCAACGTTCGCACATGATCTCAAGCCAGGGGAAGCCTCCATTCACGGCCTGGTCGATCGCCGGGGACGGGTCGATCGGCTCTCCGTCGGACCACATGCGCGCGTTCCAGCTCTCGCACAGTAGCTTGTCCGCCTGTCGGATCAGTGCTTCGCCCTTGGCCCGCATCTCCGCCGATCGGGTGGCCAGGACGACGGCCAACGCGCGCGCCTTGCCAAGCTCGTTGTTCAGAGCCCTGCGGTCGCCACCCGATAGCGGCATAGGGTGATACTTCGGAGCCATCCAGAGATCCCGGCGCGAAGAAGAGGATCGGCGACCTGGAGCGGGCTAAGGCGTTTCGAACGTTGGCCAGCACCCGTCTTCCTCATGCCCGCCGGTTCGTTGCCGGCAGGTGTTGTCGAGCAGCCGCTGCGCGACATCCTTCCAGATCGCGTTGCGGCCATACAATCGGACCGCATCGGCGGTCTGGATTTCGACGATCCGCTCGCAGCGGCGGCAGGAGACGCGAAGGATGTGGCGCTGAAATTCGCAGAGACGTCGTTGCCGCATCTGGGCATCGGTCGTATCGGCGCGAGGATCCTTGAGCACCGATTCCCAGTACTCGGCCGGGAGTGATGCATCAGGAGCCGGAGCGGAAGGAGCCGGCCTGGGAGTGGCCTCGGCGGCCAGCTTTTCCATCTGCTTCGGGGTCGGCATGCGCCAGCTCGCGGGTCGGTCGGTTATGCCGAATTAGAACATAACAAGAACAAATGTCGAGTCCGCTCAGGCGGCCGCGGAGAAAAATCGTCCTGTTGGGGGGGGGGCGCCGGGATGTCGGAACCAGGGCCTGCGGATCGTCTTGAATCCGGTTATCAGTATCGGAGTTCCCCCGCCATGGCCCCCCGCGCCAACTGGAAAGGCTTCCTGCGTCTTTCCCTCGTCACCTGTCCGGTCGCGCTGTATCCGGCCACATCCGAATCCGAGAAGGTCTCGTTCAACCAGCTCAACCGCAAGACAGGCCACCGGATCAAATACGCCAAGGTCGATGCCGACACCGGCGAGGAGGTTGCCAACGAGGACATCGTCAAGGGCTACAAGGTCGACGACGACACCTTCATCGAGGTGACCAGGGAGGAGCTCGAGAACGCCGCGCTGGAATCGACGCGAACCATCGAGATCGACGAGTTCGTCGACCGCAGCGAGATCGATCCGCGATATCTGATCCGGCCCTACTACCTGTGTCCTGACGGCAAGGTTGGGCACGATGCGTTCGCCGTGATCCGTGAAACCATCCGGGAGATGAACAAGGTCGCCATTGGGCGCGTAGTGCTGACCAACCGTGAGCACATCGTCGCCCTCGAGCCGATGGACAAGGGCCTGATGGGAACGCTGCTGCGCTATCCCTATGAGGTGCGCTCAGCGGCCGAATATTTCGACGAGATCCAGGATGTCAAAGTGACCAAGGAGATGCTCGATCTCGCCAGGCACATCGTCAATCAAAAGTCGGGTCACTTCGAACCGGACAGGTTCGAAGACCAGTATGAAACCGCCTTGATCGACCTCATCAACAAGAAGCGCGCCGGCAAACCGATTACCGCGAAGGAGCGGCCGCGTGGCGACAACGTCGTCGATTTGATGGACGCGTTGCGCAAGAGCATTGGCGGCGAAAAGGCGGTAAAAAACGGCAAGGCGGCCAGGAGGCCGCGCAAGGCCGCAAGCGGTCAGAAGGAAATGCTCATGCCGATCACCGGCAAGAAGCCGGCGAAGGAAGCTGCGGCAAAGAAGCCGGCAGCAAAGCCGCAGCGGAAATCAGCTTAGGTTCCGCTGATCCAGAACATGCGCTGATGGATTCCGATGTTTCGCGGGCTCAAATAGCCGTTTATTTCCTGAATCAAGGGCACTCCGGGCAGGTATCGCCGATCGAGTCCAGCATCTCACGAACCTCGGCCACGGCTTCTTGCGCGGACATCCCTGTCGGCGGGTCTCGGCGGGCGATGTCAAAGGCTCGATCCTGTGCATGCGGATCGGCGCGATCCTGCATCCAGCCGTGCTCCTCGCACTCGCGGATGGCGGCCGCTTCCTGTAGGACGTGGACCGCCCATCCACGCAACGTCCGTATCGCGGGCCTCCGCTGCCTGGTCATCAGCATCGACGTCACTCCTGGCAGGACGAATCGCTGTGTCCGCCATTGTTCGTCAAGCTTGGTCATCGTGCTTTGTCCAGGCGTGTGTGGCGATAGCCGCACCGGAGCTGGCGCAAATGCTGGACGTCGCCACTGGACTTGAGGCCGGCGCAGCGCGCGTTCTCATCCTTCAGTCTGAGAGCTGTTTGCTGCATTGAGCAGCGGTGGCCGTTGCCCATGATCGCTCTCCCGGGGATTCCATTCGGCTGAGCACGAAACGTCCTGCACCGGTGCTACGGCTCGCTGCTGCTCGACCGTCCCTCGTCCGTATCGCATCGGCTGCTTCATCTCGCCGTGCTGGCGCAGATCGTAGTCGGCCCGCTGGGGCGCCAGACTCACTACAGGCTCGCGGTGCTCATGTGATTGGCCACTCAGGAAACCGAACAGAAGAGGGAATACTGGTCCGAGTCAGTTCGGGCCAATCGAATCAACTTGACTTCGAAGCTGTGTCAGTATTTATAGTCCGAACGATCGGACTAAGAAAGTGAGTGCAATGACGTCCCTCGCAAACAGCCACGACTGCCGTGCCTTGATCGAGCCGGCCAGAGTTCACAGCCGTCTATATTATGACAGGGGCATTTTCGAGCAGGAGCTTGAGCGCATCTGGCACAAAAGCTGGGTCTATGTCGGCCATGTCAGCGAGGTGCCGAACCGTAACGACTACGTCACCAAGTCGATCGGGCCGACGCCAGTTTTGCTCGTCCACGATCGAACAGGACAAATCACGCTGCTGCTGAACAAGTGCCCTCACCGTGGCAATCAGCTCTGCGCCTATCGAGAGGGTAATCGCAGCACATTCACCTGTCCCTACCATTCCTGGACGTTCAGCAATACCGGCGAGCTAACCGGTTTCGCTTATGCCGATGGCTACAATGGAGCAGATAAGAGTCGGTTTTCGCTTGGCCGGGTGCCGCGTGTTGCGGTCTATCGCGGCTTCGTGTTCGGCTCATTTGCCAGCGACGGACCCTCTCTGGAGGACTATCTAGGTGGCGCCAAGGCATCGCTCGACCAGTTGCTAGACAATTCGCCCGAAGGTGAGCTCGAACTCACTGCTGGCTTCCTGCAACATCGCACGAAGGCAAACTGGAAGTTCCTGCTGGAGAACGAGACCGACGGCTACCATCCGGCCTTCGTTCACGGCTCCGTTTTCCAGGTTACCGACAGCAGCATCGGCAAGCTCTATGGTCCGCAGTCCAGTGCGCTGACCCGCGACTTCGGCAATGGCCACACCGAGTTTGATCTGAGGCCGGAATGGCGGCGTCTCGACAAGCCACTTGCCTGGTTCGGCACGACGGAGGACCGACTGCCCGACTATGCCGAGGCGATGAAGGCAAGCTACGGCGCGGAGAGGGCGCGCCAGATCATGATCGACGGCTCGCCACACACCATGATCTTTCCGAACCTGTTCATCGCCGAAATTCAGTTGTTCGTTCTGCAGCCGATTGCTGTCGACGAGACCATCCAGCACGTCACCGCGCTCCAGTTCAAGGGGGCCCCCGCTTTCAACCGCCGCCTGCGCCAGCAAACCATGGGGTCCGTCGGCCCCGCCGGCTTTTTGCTCGCGGACGACACCGAGATGTATGAGCGTAACCACCGCGGCGCACTGATCAGTGACCCGGAGTGGTTGACCCTCAGCCGCGGCCTGCATCGCGAGCGCCGGGACGAGAACGGATATCTCATCGGACATTCGACCGACGAGGTGCCGCAACGAGGTATCTGGCGGCACTATGCCAGCCTGATGGCGGCTTGAGGTCGACGATGGATCAGAAGGAGATTTCGACGGTCCCGGAACCATCCGGGAGCAGGAAAGGCAGCCTGCTCGAGCGGGTCGAGCAATTCCTGTTCATGGAAGCGCGGCTGCAGGATACGCACGCCTATGACGAATGGGAGGCGTTGTGGACCGAAGACGCGATCTATTGGGTTCCCGCGAACGGTGCGACGAACCCCGAGACGCAAATGTCGATCATCTACGACAATCGCTCGCGGATAGGGGTGCGGATCAGTCAGCTCAAAACCGGCCGACATCACACGCAAACGCCACGATCGGAACTCGCCCGTATCGTCTCCAACGTCGAACTGGTCGAGCAGACCCGAGGCGAAGTCGAGGCGCGTGCCAACGTGTTTATCTTTGAGGATAATCTGCGCGGCGAGACCCTGTGGGCGGCGCGCAATGAATATCGGCTGCGCGTATCGGACGCGGGATTCATGATGGTTCGCAAGAAGGTGTCGCTCGTCAACAACCACAAGCCGATCTCCACGCTGTCCTTCCTCATCTAACCAATCGCGAGTTATGCATGACATCGATTGCCGCGGATCGCGAAACCTGGATTCCTGACGGACCGGTGCTGCTCAGTTACCGCGCGAACGTTGCGACGCTTACGCTCAATCGGCCCGGGAAGGGCGGTTGATGAAACCCCAGGTCCGCGTCCATTCGATCGAAGAGTATCGCGAGTTGGCACGGCGCGCGTTGCCAACGATGATCTTCGACTTTTTCGATGGCGGGGCCGATGGTGAAAATACACTTGCACACAATCGGGCTGCGCTGGATGCAAGGCGGCTTCTCGCTTCGGCACCGGTCAACGTAGGCAGTCGCAGTCAACAGGTGAAGCTCTTCGGCAAGACCTACGCAATGCCGCTTATCATCGGACCAACAGGCCTTGCCGCAGCGGCCTGGCCGAACGGGGACGTAGGTCTGGCCCGAGCGGCCGGTCGGACCGGTATTCCATTTGTCATGAGCAGCGCCGGCACCTGCACGCAGGACGAAGTCGCTTCGGCCGGCGACGGCTCCAAATGGATGCAGCTTTATATCTTCAAGGATCGCGCCTTCAGTGACCGAATCGTCGAGAAGGCAGACGCACTCGGCTTCGACGCGATCGAGGTGACGGTCGACAACGCCGTTGCCGGCAAGAGACTACGCGACGCGCGCAACGGATTCTCCCTGCCGTTCCGGTGGACCCCGGCAAAGCTCGCGAGCCTCGTCGCGCATCCCCGCTGGAGTTTGAGGATGGCGCGAACGGGCGCTCCACAGCTCAAGGTCATGGCCGAAGGGCTCGGGCTTAGCAAAACCGACACGATCGCCGAGCTCATGCAGAGCCAGTTCGATGCGTCCATTTGTTGGGACGACGTCGCAAGGCTACGTGATCGCTGGAAGAAGCCCCTGATTGTCAAGGGGGTGCTCGATCCCGCACATGTCGCCAAGGCTCTGGCCGTGGGAGTCGATGGTTTGGTGATCTCAAACCACGGCGGGCGGCAGCTCGATGGGGCGGTGGCGCCGATCGATGTTCTGCCGGAGTTCGTAGCGCAGGCGCAAGGGAAGCTGACGTTGCTGGTAGACAGCGGCTTCCGGACCGGCGTTGATATCGCCCGCGCGATCGCGCTTGGCGCGAATGCTGTCCAGATCGGGCGTGCCACGCTCTATGCGCTCGCGGCCGGAGGTGAGGACGCCGTGTTCCATGCGCTCGGCCTCCTGCATGCCGAACTCGACGTCGCTCAGGCGCTCCTCGGCGCCGCGCGGATCGAGGATCTTCGTCCAGAGATGATCCGGCGACCGGTAACAAGCCCATTCGCACCCGGCCCCGCAACAGGTGGTGACGTCCTGGCTTCGAGTGGTCGTTCTTAGCCTAGGAAGGGTCGTGGCAGCAAAGCGCTGTTCGGTGATACCGAGCCTGTCTGTTGTCCGCGCGCTCCTGCACCAGCTCGCTCCGTCAACGTCGCGCGAGATCGGGCTCAACTATTTCATTTGAAGAGCGATTGTTCGACGAGAGGCGGAGCCTGGAAATGGAGAGCGGCTCAGAAGGCCTTGGACTTGATGTAACCGTCGAGAAACAGGCTGACCGCACGATCGGCAAGCTCGGTCGGCAGTACGTCTCCGTCGGGCTTGAACCAGGTATAGGTCCAGTTGATCATGCCAAAGAAGAGCATTGCATCGATATGCGCGTTGGATGCGTCCCTTGCGCGATCGGGGCGTATTTTTGCGAGGATGTCGGTGACGATCTGAATGAGCTGCCGCTGCTTTTTGATCACATCCTTGCGTACGTTGGTTGGCAGGAATTCCAGGCAGGTCAGCATCACCGCATGCTTGTCGCTTGATACGGCGTAAATCTCCATGAAGAAGCGGATCAATCTGCGAAAGCGCGCCACATCATTTTCGCGTCCGGCAAGGATGTCGTTACAGCCTGCCAGCAGTTTGTCGACATGCTCGGTCAGCATGAAGACGAGGATGGCGTCCTTGGATTCGAAATAGTGATATAGACGGGATTTCGAGCAGCGACACGCCGCGGCGATATCGTTGATGGAGGTGGCGGCATATCCGCGGTGGGCGAACAGCGAGGCAGCCTGCTTGACGATTGATTCCTGTATGTTGTCGTAGTCGGGCGAGCGCGGTCTCGTCACAAGCTTTCCTGTCTATCGTTCGAACGATCGGACTATATACCCTCGCACCTGCTTCGGGGCAATCGAGCAGGTCGTGCAGCCATCGAGGCTTGAGCAATTCCGGTCAATGCTGGACACGCGTCGTTTTGGCCCGGTAGCGCAGCAAAGTTGCTTGCGCCAAACCCCACGAAGCATTGAAGCCAGGGGCGGGCAATCTATTTGCGCAATGATAGTAATCTGAAAGGACGTCTCATGACGAAAGCGAAGGAGGAGGCACTCCCGGCGCTTCGCCTCGGCGAATGGCTGCCATATCGTCTTTCCATCATTGCGGGACGGGTCGCCCGCCCTCTGGAGGCCTTCTACGGTGAGCGTTTCCGCCTGAGTCAGGGGGCCTGGCGCGTGCTCGCAGTAGCTGCGGATCGAAGCGGAGTGAATGCGTCGGAGATATCCAGGGCTTGCGAACTTGATCCCTTCGCGGTGAGCCGCGGCATCAGTCAGCTCGTTGACCTCGGTTTCGCCGAGCGAAGCAGTGCGAAGGCCGATCGACGGTACGCGTCCGTGACGATTACGTCGGCTGGAAAAGCTGCATTCGACGAGATAGCGGCGATGGCGCGTGTCATTGAGGATGACCTGCTTGGTCCGCTCGCCGCAACCGAACGTCGATTGCTCAGTCAAGCGATAGCGAGCCTTGAGGTGGTCAGCGCTCGCATCGAGGCGGCTGGCTGGCATGCGTTACGGGAGCGAATAAACCCATGATACAAGTTGTGCTCATCCGGCCCAGCTTGTCTCAGGGGGGCTGCCTAACCTGTCGCATTGGGAATGAGGGTGGCCGGCTAGCTGCCTCTTTCGCTCGGGAGAAGGCCGCACTCTTCAGCCGGTATTGCCTGTGGGTGGCGGGATCGGGCGGCCTGCATCCAGGCGGAGGCGATATGCGCATCCAGTCGGGCCGTCCCTCGAGCCACTTCCGACAGCGTTCTGCGTTGCAAGCCGCGCATTGACGGAAAATCCAGGGTTTCAACATCGGCGTGAAACGATGTTGTCCTCCCGGTCGTTTGCGCACGGCGCTTTCTCAACACCAGGATCGAGTCAACAAACGTCGCGGGTTCTCATTTTTTTCTTTCTTAGTCCGACCGTTTGGTCTAAGAAAGAGCTCGACGGTCTCTGTGAAGTGGGGCCGCACGCGCGCGAGGCGGCGATCCGTCGGCGAGCGGAAAAAAAACGGCCTTGAGGAGGATCCATGAAGAAATTGATCATCGCCGTGGTCGCAATGCTGACCCAGGCGGTTCCGACTCATGCCGAGGTCAGGATTGGGGTGATAATTTCGGCGACGGGGCCGGCCGCGTCCGTCGGCATCACTCAGCAACGCGCCGTGACCATTCTACCGCGAAAACTTGGCGGGCAGGATGTCCGCTACATCCTGCTCGACGATGCGTCCGACGCGTCGACGACTGTCACGGACGCTCGCAAGCTGATCACGGACGAGAAAGTCGATGCGATCGTCGGCCCGAGTCTCACCCCGAATTCGCTGGCGCTCCTCGACATCGTGGCGGAGAGCAAGACGCCGATGATCAGCCTTGCCGGATCGGCGCTGATCGTCGACCCGCCGACCGACAAGCGCCGCTGGGTGTTCAAGACGCCGCAGAGTGACGCGCAGATGGCTTCCATCGTGCTCGATCACATGAAGCGCAAGAACGTCAGAAGCGTCGGTCTCATTGGCTTCACCGACGCCTATGGCGAAGGCTGGATCAAGGTGCTGACCGGTCTCCTCGATGGCGCCGGCATCAAGGTTGTGGCGTCCGAGCGATATCAGCGCACCGACACGAGTGTGCTTGGCCAGGTTCTCAAGATCACCTCGCAAAACCCCGACGCGGTCTTTGTCGCCGCATCGGGCACGCCCGCGGCGCTGCCGCAAACCACGCTGGTCGAGCGCGGCTACAAGGGTCTGATCTATCAGACGCACGGCGTCGCCAATAACGACTTTCTTCGCATCGGCGGTAAGGCGCTCGAAGGGACCTTCGTGCCGGCCGGTCCGGTGCTGGTGGCGGAGCAGTTGCCCGACGGCCATCCGGCGAAAGCGGCTGGCCTCGACTTCATCGAACGTTACGAGGCGATCCCGGATGCAGGCGCGCGCTCGACCTTCGCTGCCTATCTCTGGGACGCGCAGCTTATCCTCAACAGGGCAATTTCCGTCGCCTCCGACATCGCCAAACCTGGAACGGAAGAGTTTCGGGTGGCCCTGCGCGACGCCATCGAGAACGTCAAGAACGTTGCCGGGCCGAACGGGGTCTACAACATGTCGCCGGCGGATCATCTCGGCCTCGACGAACGTTCGCGCGTGATGACGCAGATTGTCGACGGAAAATGGCGTCTGGTGCAGTGATGCGCCTCTGCCGATTGGCTTGTCGCCGAGAATCACGCGAAGCAGCATGAACACCGACGTTGCATTGATCCTTCTGCAGGACGGACTGGTCAGCGGCGCAGTCTATGTTCTGCTGGCGACTGCGCTCGTGCTGGTGTTCTCGGTCACCCGTGTCGTCTTCGTGCCGCAGGGCGATCTGGTTGCATTCACCGCGCTGACCTTGTCCGCCTTCGAAGCCGGTCAGCCGCCGGGCACCGTTTGGATCTTGATCGTCGCCGCCGCGATCGCCCTCGCACTCGATGTCATCGAAGCGGTGAGGTTGCGGGATCGGCTACACGCAATGCGGTCGCTGCTGCGCTTTGGCCTGGTGCCGGCGGCGATCGTCATGGCAGCGTTGTTCCTGGTGCCGAAGACGGCCCCGCTGGCCTGGAAGATGGCCGTAAGTGCCGCCTTGATCGCCTGTCTGGGTCCGTTGATCTACCGGATTGTCTTTCAGCCGCTTGCCTCGGCCTCCCCGCTGGTCCTGCTGATCGCAGCGGTCGCGGCGCATCTCGGGCTGAGCAGCATTGGGCTGCATGTTTTCGGTGCGGAGGGCGTGCGCACCGAAGGCTTTTCCGGCGCTCCGTTTGCCCTGTTCGGAATGATCGTGACACCGCAGGCCGCCGGCGTGCTCGCCAGCAGCGCCGCGGTTGTCACAGCGCTCTACCTCTTCTTCCGTTTCTCGCTGCGCGGGCGCGCTTTGTTGGCGGCAGCGCACAATCGGCGCGGTGCGGAAATCGTGGGCATCAGCACGGTGGCGGCTGGCCGGACGGTGTTTCTCTTGACGGGGATCGCCGCTGCGATTTCCGGACTGCTGATCGGGCCGACCACGACACTTTATTATGACTCCGGCTTCCTCCTCGGCCTGAAGGGCTTTGTCGGTGCCATCGTCGGCGGCATGGCGGTCTATCCTCTCGCCGCTGCGGGCGCACTGCTGGTTGGCACGGTGGAGGCTTTTGCTTCGTTCTGGGCCAGCGCCTATCGCGACGTCATCGTCTTTCTTGTCATCATTCCCGTGCTGTTCTGGCGCTCCGTCTCAACAGTTGCGCCGGAGGATGGTCTCGAATGACGCGCCTGATCCGGTTTGCCCCCTTGCTTGCACTCGTTGTGGCGGCAGCGTCGCCGGTGCTGTTGCCGGTCTATCAGGTCGAGGTCATCACGTATGTGATGATCGCCGCCATCGCCTGCCTCGGCCTGGTGCTCATGACAGGCGTCGCCGGCATGGTATCGTTCGGCCAAGCGGCATTCGTCGGGCTTGGCGCCTATGTGTCCGGGTATCTGTCGACGCGCCTTGGATGCTCGGCCTGGATCGGGCTTGTCGGCGCCGTGATGACTGCTGGCGTCGTTGCCGGATTGATCGGCGCCGTTACCGTACGCATGAGCGGACATTATCTTGCGCTGACCACGCTCTGCTTCGGCATCAGCTTCTACTTTCTGGTCGGCAATTCCGAGATGCTCGGCCGCTTCAACGGCCTGACAGGGATTGCGCCGGTAAGCGTCGGCGGATTCGATCTGCGCAGCGAGCGGCAGGGCTACTATCTGGCGCTGGTCACAATCGTCCTGGTAATGGCCTGGTGCCGTCAGTTTTTGGCGTCACGGACCGGGCGCGTCCTGCGCTCGTTGCGAACCGGGCCGGCGATCGCCGAGACGTTCGGCGCCAATGCCTATCGCTATCGCTTGACGGCCTTCGTGCTCGCCGCCGTCATAAGCGCCATCGCGGGCTGGCTCTACGCCCACGCGCAGCGCTACCTTAGCCCGACGCCCTTCGGGCTCACCGCCAGCATCGACTATCTCTTCATGACGGTGATCGGCGGAAGCAGCCAGCTATGGGGCGCTGTGCTAGGCGCGGGCCTCGTGACCATCATCAAGCACGAGTTGCAGGATCTCCTGAAAATCGTGTTCGGTCCGACCACACGGCTCGAGCTCCTGGTGTTCGCAGCCATCATGATCGTGGTGCTGCAGAAGGCGCGGAAGGGCCTATGGCCGTTGTTGGAACAGTGGATCGCGCCGAAGGCCGCTCCGGCCCTGGATATCGAACCGGTGATTCTGCCGCATCGGCGGCCAAAGCCCGAACATGGCCTGACCGTGGTTACGGCAAGTCACCTTCAGCGACGGTTCGGGGGGCTGGTTGCGGTCGACGACATCAGCTTCCATGTCAAGAGCGGTGAGATTCTCGGCATTCTGGGCCCCAACGGTGCGGGCAAGACCACACTGTTCAATCTCATCAGCGGCGCGCTGCTGCCCAGCCAGGGCGAGCTGAGCTTCCTCGGCGCGCCGCTGTTGCGGGCGAGCGCGCGCGATATGTGCCGGCGCGGCCTTTCTCGGACTTTCCAGCATGCTGCGCTCGTGCAAGACATGACGTTGCTGGAGAATGTTGCAATCGGGGCGACCCATCTCGGTCGCTGCGGCCTGTTCGCCAATTCGCTCCGCCTCGATCGCACCGAAGAGAGGCAATTGCTCGGATGGTCGAGGCATCTGCTCGATCGCGTAGGGCTTGCGGACAAGGCGTTCGAGCTCGCCGGCAACCTGTCGCTCGGCCATCAGCGGTTGCTTGAGATTGCTCGCGCGCTTGCGGCCGATCCCGTGCTGTTGCTGCTCGACGAGCCTGCGGCTGGATTAAGGATGAATGAGAAGGTCGCGTTGGCCGAGCTTCTCGCGCAGTTGCGGCGCGAGGGCCTCGCGATCGTGCTGGTGGAGCACGACATGGATTTCGTGTTCCGCCTGGCCGATCGGTTGATGGTGATGAATTTCGGCCGCCGCATCGCCTACGGTCGTCCCGACGACGTTCGCGCCGACACCGGCGTGCAGGAAGCCTATCTCGGAGCGGCAGCATGACGGCCCTTCTGAGGATCGAACGCTTTTCGGTCAGATATGGCCGGCTGCTCGCGGTGAGCGATGTCTCGCTCGAGGCGCATGCAGGCGAGGTGACGGCGGTAATTGGGCCGAATGGCGCGGGCAAGACCTCGCTGGTGAATGCGATCATGGGCCTCATTCCTTTCGAGGGCAGCCTTGCGTTTCCAGCCTGGCCCTCGGCGGCGCGTTCGATCGAGGCGCGGATAAGGGCACGCATTTCCCTGGTGCCTGAGACGCGCGACCTGTTTGGACCGATGAGCGTCCTCGACAACCTAAGGCTCGGCGCGTTCGCGCTGCGCGGTGAGGTCGGCTTCGACATGGCGTCGCGGCTTACCGAGGTTTTCAAGCTGTTTCCACGCCTTGCCGAGCGGCGCGAGCAGCGCGCCGACACATTGAGCGGCGGAGAACGGCAGATGCTGGCGCTCGGCCGCGCGCTGATGCTGCGTCCGTCGTTCCTGATGCTTGATGAACCGAGCCTCGGCCTTGCGCCGCTGATCGTCGCCGAGATGTTCCGCATCATACAGCGCCTGAAGGATGATGGCGTCTCTATTCTCCTGATCGAGCAGAACGCGCGTGCCGCATTGGGGATTTCCGATCGCGCCTATGTGCTCGAGAACGGAGCGGTCCATCTTGCCGGCGGGGCAAGTGAAATTGCGGCCGACCCGCGCATCATTGACGCCTATCTCGGTGGGTCGATGACGGCGGCTGACGATGGCCGGCAGCGGCTCTCGGGGAGGCGATAGTGAAGCAGAACACGACGCAGGCGATCACCCGTCTCGGCGGCCGCTTCGGCGATCAGTTCACGACCGCTGACGCAATCCGCCGCCATCACGCCACCGGCGTCACCGCGCATCGCACCGAGACGCCTGACGCCGTACTGTTCGCACGCGCCACCGCGGATGTCGTCGATGCGGTCAGGATCTGTCATCAACATAGCTGCCCCATCGTGCCCTTCGGCACGGGTACCTCGACCGAGGGGCAGATCAGCGCCGAGCAGGGCGGTGTCACCATCGATCTTTCCGGCATGAACCGCATCCTGCGTGTGTCGGCCGACGATCTCGATTGCAGGGTGGAAGCAGGCGTGACGCGCAAGACGCTGAATGCGTCACTGCGGGATACCGGATTGTTCTTTCCGGTCGACCCTGGTGCCGATGCATCGATCGGCGGCATGGCATCGACCCGGGCTTCCGGTACCAATGCCGTGCGGTACGGAACGATGCGGGAGGTCGTCATGTCGCTGTCCGTGGTGCTCGCCGATGGTCAGTTGATCGAAACCGGAACGCGGGCGAGGAAGTCGTCGGCCGGCTACGACCTGACGCGCCTTTTCGTCGGCGCGGAGGGAACGCTCGGCATCATCACCGAGGCGACGCTGCGGCTTGCGCCGATCCCCCAGCGTATCGCCGCTGCCGTCTGCACATTTCCGACCGTACGAGCTGCTGTATCGGCCGTGGTCGCAGCACTGCAGAGCGCTATTCCGCTTGCACGTGCCGAGCTTCTGGATGCGTTGCAGGTCGAAGCCTGCAACCGTTACTCGAAACTTAACCTTGCCGTTTGCCCGACGCTGTTCCTGGAATTCCACGGCACGGATCGTGCGGTCGACGAGCAGGTCGAGATGATGGCCGAGATCGCCAAAGAGTACGGCGGCGGTGACTTCCGATGGGCTACGGCGACCGAGGAACGAAACCGGCTTTGGCAAGCGCGTCACGATATCTGGTGGGCGGCGTTGGCCCTGCGTCCGGGCTCGCTGGGAATCCCGACCGATATCTGCGTGCCGATTTCGGCGCTGCCCGAGGTCGTTGCGCAGACGCATGCGGATGTTGCCGAACTTGGGCTGATCGCCCCGATGTGCGGCCATGTGGGCGACGGCAACTTTCATCTCTGCGTCCTGGTAGGGCCAGATGATCACAACGAGCAGGCGCGCGTCACCGAACTGAACGCCCGCATGATCGCGCGCGCACACGCGGTTGGCGGGACCTGTACGGGCGAGCACGGGATCGGCACCGGCAAGATCGGCTATCTCGCCGCAGAGCGGGGCGAAGCGATGGCGGCGCTTTGCGCAGTGAAGCGTGCGCTCGATCCCCGCAACATCATGAATCCCGGGAAGATCCTGGATGTCGGCGCGTATCGTCCCTACCAGTAGCGGCGCGATGCACGTGACAGCAAACGAACAGGGAAGCTTGTCATGTCTCTACTCGAACCCGACCAAGGCGGCGTCGATCTCCGTTATCGCCTCGAGGATGCCGTAACCCGGCCGGAAGGGCGCGTCTTTGCGTCGGGTACACAGGCGCTGGTGCGCATGATGGTCATGCAGCGGCTCGCTGATCGCCGTGACGGGATCCGCTCGGCAGGCTTCATCAGCGGCTACCGCGGCTCGCCGTTGGCGGGCGTCGATACGGAACTGTGGCGGGCGAAATCTGCGCTCGGCCAGCACGAGATCAGATTTCTACCTGCGGTGAACGAGGATCTCGCTGCGACCGCCGTTTCCGGCACGCAGCGCGTCGGCGGCGACCCCAATCGCACGGTCGATGGCGTGTTTGCGCTCTGGTACGGCAAGGGGCCCGGGCTCGACCGGGCCGGCGATGCGATCCGGCATGGCCATGCCGCAGGCGCGTCGGAGAAGGGCGGTGTGCTGCTCGTCGTTGGCGACGACCATGCCGCGACGTCGTCGACCATTCCAAACGCGAGTGACTGCTCTCTGTTGGGATGGAGCATGCCGGTCATCCACCCCGGAAGCGTGGATGAATTCGTCTTGTTCGGCCTCTGGGGGTGGGCGGCGTCGCGCTTTTCCGGAGCCTGGGTCGCCTTCAAGGCGATCTCTGAGACCGTCGAGAGCAGCCGGAGCTTTCGCTCTGAAGCGTTGCCGCGGTTTGCGGGTCCCGACCTGGAGAACCTGACGCGCGAAGATCTTGGCTATGCTACGCGTGATTTTCTGACCCCGGCCATCGAAGTCCGCATGATGCGCCGGCTCGAAGCGATTTCGGCCTTTGCGCGTGCCAACCCGCTAGACCGGCTCTTGATCGGCTCGCCGCGCGCCGAAATCGGCATTGTCGCGGCGGGCAAGACCGCGCTCGACGTGGTGGAAGCTTTGTCGCGCGCCGGTCTTCCGCCCGAACGACTGGCCCAAGCGGGCGTGCGCATCTGGAAGCCCGGGCTCGTGTTTCCGTTGGACCGCGATGGTTTCGAGACATTTTCCGCTGGATTGAAACACATCCTGGTCGTCGAAGAAAAGACCAGTCTCGTCGAAGATCAGGTCAAGGACATCCTGTTCAACCGCCCGGCCGATCGCAGGCCGAGCATCGCCGGCCGCCGCGATCTGCATGGCGCGCCGCTCATCTCGGCGCTTGGACAGCACAGGCCGTCCTCGCTGCTTGGCCCGCTGTCGATGTGGCTGGCGGCGGTCCGGCCTGACCTCGCGTTGACCGGCGCCGCGACGGCGTTCGAGAAGCCGCCGGCGCTCAGCAATACGGCGGACGGCATGCGCCGTCTGCCGTATTTCTGTTCGGGCTGTCCGCACAATTCCTCGACCAAGGTGCCGGAGGGCAGCGTGGCACTGGCTGGGGTCGGCTGCCACTTTATGGCGAGCTGGATGGATCGGCAGACCTCGGGCCTCACCCAGATGGGTGCCGAAGGCGTCGACTGGGTCGGGCAGGCCAGCTTCACCACGACGCAGCATGTGTTTCAGAATATGGGCGAGGGCACCTATTTCCATTCTGGCTATCTTGCAATCCGGCAGTCGATCGCGGCCGGCAACAACGTCACCTACAAGATCCTGTTCAATGACGCGGTGGCGATGACCGGCGGGCAGCCGGTTGACGGCCAGCTGACCGTGCCGCAGGTCGCACGCCAGATGCTGAGTGAAGGCGCGAAGAAGGTGGTGGTGGCAACCGATGACGTCGTGCGCTACGCCGGCGTCGCGCTCGAGCCCGGTGTCTCCGTGCACGATCGCCACGAGCTGGATGCGATCCAGCGCGAACTGCGCGCCATCAAGGGCGTCACCGTCCTGATCTACGACCAGACCTGCGCGGCGGAGAAGCGCCGCCGCCGCAAGAGGGGCACTTACCCCGATCCCGACAAGCGCCTGTTCATCAACAGCGCGGTGTGCGAGGGCTGCGGTGATTGCGGCAAGGCCTCCAATTGCCTCTCGATCGTGCCGCTGGAGACTGACCTTGGCCTGAAACGTGCCATCGATCAGACCTCTTGCAACAAGGATTTCTCCTGTGTCGACGGCTTCTGCCCGAGTTTCGTCTCCGTGATCGGCGGCAAGCTCCGTAAGCCGCAAGCCTCTGCCACGGATTGGATCGCACGCGCCGAACGCCTGACGAAGCCGTCGCTCGCACTGCCCGAAGGCCGGCCGCACAATCTGCTGATCGCCGGTGTCGGTGGTAGCGGCATCATCACCGTTGGTGCCATCGTCGCGATGGCGGCGCATCTCGATCACCTCGAGGTCGCCGAGCTTGATTTCACGGCGGTGGCCCAGAAGGGCGGCTCGGTGATGTGTCATTTGCGGCTCGGCCGCCCCGGAACGCGGATCAACCAGCCGCGCATCGACTGGGGCGAGGCCGACGGCGTGATCGTGGGTGATCTTATCGTCGGCAGCCTGCCCGATAGCCTCGGCACTATCCGTCACGGTTCGACGCGGGTGCTCGCCAACACCCATATCGGTTCCACAGCGGAATTTACCCGCGACCCGGATTTCGACTCCCGCGCCGACGAGCTGTTGAAGAAGGTGCGCCATGCCTCGAGCGGGGAGATGCTGACGAGCTTCGACGCGCACAAGCGCGTACAGGATGAGTTCGGGGATTCGACCGCCGTCAACATGGTCCTGATCGGTCATGCCTGGCAGCAAGGGTTGATCCCGGTCAGCGAGGCGGCAATGTTTCAGGCGATCGCGCTGAACGGCGTGGCGGTCGAGTCCAACAGGCGCGCGTTCGCCTTTGGGCGCGTAGTGGCTGCCGGGGCAGCGCAAATGGCCGTCGTCGCTGCCCAGCCGGAGGATTGGCGCGTGCTTCTGCAACGGCGCATGACACAATTGACCGACTATCAGAACGCAGCCTACGCGGCGCGGTACTGCGATTTGGTCGAGCGATGCGCCGCGGCCGAGCGGCGGCTCGGCGTTCGCGCCGGTCTGCCATTCGCCCGCACGGTGGCGAACAATCTGTTCAAGCTCATGGCCTACAAGGATGAATACGAGGTCGCCCGGCTCTACCGGAGCCCGGAATTCGCGGCGGCGCTGAGCCGGCAGTTCGACGGTGACTTCACGCTCCGCTTCCATCTTGCGCCCCCATTCGTTGCAAAGCCGGGGTCAAGCGGTGCCGAGCCACGCAAGCTCACCTTCGGCCCCTGGATGATACGTCTGTTTGCGCTGCTGGCCCGCTTGAAATTCCTGCGGGGGACGCCGCTCGATCTCTTCGGCTACAGCCACGAGCGCAAGACGGAACGTCGCCTGATCGGCGATTATCGGACGCTCGTCGAACATCTGCTAGCCGGCTTGTCACCGGCGACGCTCGATACTGCCGTGCGGCTGGCGGCGCTGCCTGAGAGGATCAGAGGCTTTGGTCACGTCAAAGCGAGAAGTCTCGTCGCAGTGGAGCGGGAGCAGCAGCACCTGATCGGGCAGTTCGATGCGATCCGCGCGCCGCTCCCCGGAGAGAACAAGGGAGCCGCGTAGGGTAATCCGATGCTGACGGTTGTGCGATGTCTCTACAGGCCCGGCGGCGCGGATGCGCGGCTGAGTATCCGTGACGTTCACCTCGAGTATATGATCGCGAACCGGAACTCTCTGGAGCAAGGCGGCGCGCTGATGGACGAGGACGGCACGGTCAAAGGCATGTTCCTGATCCTGCGGGGCAACCGGGCCGAAGTCGACGGCTTGATGGCCAATGAACCCTATACCCGCGCAGGACTGTTTGAGGCCACCACGATCGAATGTTTCGACCGGTTCGTGCCGCATGCCGATCCACGCTTTCTTGAGAAGCTGCTCATGGCTGCCCGCGAGTGGATCCTGCGAAATGCTCGCTCGCGAGTGTGACACCGACCGAGGTTGGGCGCAAACTGACGGCTTAGCCTTGCATCGTCTCATCGTTCATCACAAGGGACGGTCCGCTTTGAAAATGTTATGATTGACGCGCTGATCCTCGACGCATGCCGGACGCCGAGGGGGCGGCAGTGGAGGAGCTGAAGGGTGAGAACGGGCGTGCAACTCCTCGTTCGACAGTCTCGCGCCGATCTCGATGATCTGGTCACGGCGCTGGATGTCGAATTCCTGGGCTTGGCCGAATGCCTCGTGAGTCCGGGCTGGCGGCTCGAGCTCGGTGGCGGTCCCCCCAGGCCGGCCATCCACTACTGCCTCGCGGGTTCGGGGCTCCTCCGGATCGCAGGTCAGGAGCCGATGGCGGTGAAGCCGCACACTCTCATGGTCATGCCGAAAGGGCTCCTGTTCCAAATTGAGGCGGCCGGAGGGGAGGCAGCCGCTGGCCCCGACACGACGTTACGCGGTCGGGATCAGGTTTTTCCGCCAGGGGCGATCCGCCGCTACGAGGTTGGGGGCGGCCCATATCGGATGATCCTCATCTGCGGGTACTTCTGCGCGCGGTACGGAGCGAACGTCGAGCTGTTTTCCGACCTCATGACGCCAATCGTCGAGCAGTTCGACGAAAGTCATCACCTCGATGTCCGGCTGAAGACTGCCCTGGCCGAGCTCATTACCGAAGAGGTTGGGGCGGGCGCTATGTCGAACGCTCTCCTGAAACAGGTTCTTGTGACGCTGCTACGCCGTTCGCTGAGCTCGATGAACCTTTGGGTCGAGCGCTTCGCGGTGTTGAGCGATCCGCAGATCGCTCGCGCCTTCGCCGACATGGTCGCTCGGCCGAGCGCACCGCATTCGCTAAAGAGCCTGGCCCAGACGGCCGGTCTCAGCCGAACTCTCTTCGCCGAGCGGTTTACGCGGCTGTTCGGCAAGGCGCCCATGGCGACGTTACGGGACCTGAGAATGCGCCAGGCGGTGGCGCTCCTCGGTTCTGGCGAGACGTCGATGGACCAGCTCGCCGAAGACTGCGGCTACAGCGCGCGCACGAGCTTCCTTCGCGCGTTCCAGGCTGTCCATGGGACCACGCCGTACGCTTACCTTAGGAGACTTCGCAATCCGAGCGCCGCCTAGCCGCCGATGGAGCGCGATGCCTGTAGGGCCGCGCTGATGTGCTCCCACAGTGCGGACCACGCCATCGGAATCGCCTCGACCGCTGGCGGCGGGAGCCGACGGCCGGATCCATCCGTTAGCGGCGTCACCTCAGCTGCTTGTCGGCAGCCAAGACAAGCGATTTCCGGATGATCTGCGACAAACGCCGAACGCTCTGAGATTGGGGTTTCGAGCGGCTTGACCCATGTTCCTTGCAGAAATTGCAGGGAGCCACCCATGACCGAAAATACCGATGCGCAGATCCGTTACATCTACGATCGATGGCAAACAACCATCGTCCAGAAGGACGTGGATGGGCTGATCGCGCTCTATGCAGAAGATGCCATATTTGAGACGGCTGCGATCCTGGTCACGCTGAAGGATCGGAAGGCGGGGGTTCTGCGGGGAAAGAGCGAGATCAGGCCATTTTTCGAGGCCGGATTTCGCAAGCTCGGAAACGAGCTCGCCAACTGGTATCGCACCGGGCTGTTCTATTCCAACGGACGGCAGCTGATCTGGGAATATCCGCGCGAGACTCCGAAGGGCGACCAGGTGGATTTGGTCGAGGTCATGGATATTGCCAACGGCCTGATCGCCCATCACCGGGTTTATTGGGGATGGGTTGGCTTCCAAACCCTTGTTGGCGCCCTGAACAAAGCCTGACCGACCCGGGTCAAGGTTGGGCGAAGACGAAGCAAGGACGGCTCGCCGCGGACATCCGGCCGGCATGGCAAAGAGAATCCGCCTGCATCGCAAAGGAGAACTTCAATGTCACGTATAGCGATTCCGAGTCTGGCCGAGGCGCCAGCAGAGACTCATGCGACCCTTGAAGGGGTTGCCAAGCGGCTCGGCTGGACGCCGGCGCTGTTCCGGTTTATGGCCCTCAGCCCCAATACACTCGCTGCCTTCGTGGCCCTATCGGGGACGCTTTCCCGAACCCTGGACGTCGCGACCATCGAATCGATGGGCCTGGCCGTTTCGGAAGACAGCGGCTGCAAGTATTGCGCGCAGTCGCACGTATTCCTGGGCTCCTGGCTCGCGAAGCTTGACGCCGGGGAGCTCGATCTCAATCGCGAAGGCAAATCGCGCGACCCGAAGCGCGCTGCCGCTGTTCGCTTCGCCAAGGCCATCGCAGACAGGCGAGGCAAGGTGAGCGATGAGCAGCTCGCCGATGTGCGCGCGGCCGGGTTCACCGACGGCGACATTGTCGCCATCGCCGGCCTCACGGCGCAGTTCCTGTACACCAACTTCATGAGCAACATCTCCCAGGTCGAGCTCGACTTCCCTGACGTCGTGCCGGCGCAGGCGTGAGCCTGCCGTTGAACAATCCGCCTGTCCGCGGCGCCTCGCGCGTTGGGAGCGGACGTCGACGGCGTCGCGCGAAGGTGTAACAAGACCGATCGCAAAATCGAACTATCGTTCGGGTGCGCTTGCTCTCAAGCCGGCGGGAACTCACTGAACGAATGGATGACAACATGATTGGCGAAGTGATTGTGATTGGCGATCTCAAACGACGCGATGACGCCCCCTCAGCGAATATGACCGGCTAGCCGAACGCATGTACAAGATTGTCAGCGATCTTCCGGGATTCCTGTCGGTCAAGTCGTTCAAGGCGGCTGATGGCGAGGAGTTGACTGTGTTTCGCTTCGCTTCAGAGGAGGCGCTCGAAGCCTGGCGCACGCATCCTGAGCACGTGGAAACCATGAAGCGAGGACATGCCGAATTCTATGCCAGCGGGTTCTTGCAAGTTTGCAGAGTGATCCGGTAAGTCGGCCCCCTTTGAGCACTCCTGATAGCAGTCAGCTGGTCTCTGCGTGCTCCTTGGCTGTTTCCGCACGCTACTCGCCCAACGGACGTCCCGGAACGTCTCCCTTGATGTGCTCTAACGGCGACTGTATTGCGCACAGCTGTCACCGTCCTGTGAGATTGGCGCGAACTGGCAATCCAGGATCCGGCCTACCCTGATATCAGTTTCGCTTAAGCTCAATTCTAAGGGCTTCGTGCCGAGGCCGAATTTTGCAAAGGCGGGTCGCCTGGGGTGGCGCGGAGTATGATGAGATCGCTATCCACTTCCGCAGGACGCCTGCTGAAAGTCGCCTGCTTCGTGCAGCTCCTGGAGATCGTGCCGTGCGTGGCGGCGGAGTTTGGGCCGGATACACGCACGGCGACAGTCGTTCGGGCGGACATGCAACGTGTCTACGTTGCGGATCCAGCTCTCGACCACGTACGCGCGCAGGGATTGCCTGATCTCCTCCGGCTCTCCCGCGACAGCGGCCTTCCTTATGCACAGAACGCGACGCCCGCGACATCGGTAACGGCGGTCGACGGATCCAGCAATGCTGCAGCAACCGAGACAACGCTCGGCGAGGCCGCCGTACTTGTCGGGGCCCTGTAATGGTCTGGCAAAATGATCCGCTGCTCCACGTAGTTGCATTGGGCTCCATCCACCGGAACGTCGAAGCAAGCAGGATGCGCGCTTCGCCTCGGCCCGCATTAGCCACACGGTGCGACTTCCGAGCATCGAAATGTAGCGCGTCATCTGAGCGCTTGGTTCCAATTTTTGTGGAACCGCCATTGTCCAGAGCCCGCGTGAGCGTTCTGTAATTTGCAACTTGTCAGCGTGTCTCTTGCGTGACAAACTGCCGCAGTTAGAAACTGAAGTTGATGGTGGCTAGGGTCAGGAATACGGGTCGTTGATGCGATCGGCGCTGGGGCGTCTCTAAAGATACCACGTTTCTCTTCCACTCGTTGGCAGTGTGACCGGCGCGACGACACGGCAGTGCTCTGCCGCGGTCGCTGAGTCATGTCTCCTTCGATAGGACAAGTGAGAATCTGACACTCGTGGACGTTGCGTCCGACGAGCGGTGATCTTTTGCGCTCATCGAAGGAGTTTGGGGTGTGGCAGGCAAGGTACCTCCACGCCTGGCGGTGGGACGTGCTCGACAGATGCTTGTCGGGCGAGGTTTTGGAAATCGTTCGATGGAAGCGATCAACAATCATTCGGGGCTGCAGTCACTGCAGTTGCTGCTTCGTTTCCATCAGATTTCCATCGATCCGGAACAGATCAGGCATCGTTTCTCGAGTGAAGCGATCGGCGTCACCGAAATGCTTCGCTGTGCCAAGCAGCTGAAATTGAAGGCAAAGGTGGTGTCGGCAAAATGGCCGCAGCTCGCGGCGCTTCCGCTGCCGGCAATTGCCGAGCTGAAGGACGGCGGCTTTCTGATCCTCGGCCGCGCGACAGCCGACGACGTGCTCGTGCAGATACCCGTCGTCGGTCGGCCGCAACGGCTCGGGCGTGCAGAATTTCTCGACAAATGGACCGGTCGCCTGGTCATGATGGCGCGCCGGGCATCGCTTGCTGACCTCGCACGGCGCTTCGACATCACTTGGTTCCTGCAGGCGATGCACAAGTATCGACGCTTGCTCGGCGAAGTGCTGGTGGCCTCGTTCTTCCTGCAGCTGTTCGCATTGGTCACACCACTGTTCTTTCAGGTCGTGACCGACAAGGTGTTGACCCATCGTGGCTTTACGACACTCGACGTTCTGGTGGTCGGGCTGATCACAGTCTCGATTTTTGAGACCGTGCTGGGCGCGCTTCGCACCTATGTGTTCTCGCACACGACCAATCGGATCGACGTCGAACTGGGAACGCGGCTTTTCAAGCATTTGATCGCCCTTCCGATCGCTTATTTCGAGGCGCGTCGGGCGGGCGATTCGGTCGCGCGCGTGCGGGAACTGGAAAACATCCGCAACTTCCTGACCAGCTCCGCGCTGACGCTGGTAGTCGACCTCGCGTTCACCATCGTCTTCCTCGCAGTGATGTTCTACTATTCACCACTTCTCGCCTGGATCGTGGTCGGGTCATTCCCGTTCTATGTCGCGCTGTCGGCCGGGGTGACCCCCGTGTTCCGACGCCGGCTTGAGAAGAAGTTCGACCGCGGCGCCGAGAATCAGGCGTTCCTGGTTGAAAGTGTCACGGCTATCCAGACCTTGAAGGCGATGGCGATTGAGCCACAGATGCAGCGGCGCTGGGAGGAGCAACTTGCCGGGTATGTCGGCTCCAGCTTCGACGTGCTGTCGCTCGGCAACTGGACCAGCCAATTCGTTCAGTTCATCAGCAAGGTTGTTACGGCGCTCACGCTCTATTTTGGCGCCCATCTGGTCATCGAAGGTCAGCTATCGGTCGGTGAACTGATCGCCTTCAACATGCTGGCCGGGCGCGTCGCCCAACCGGTGTTGCGACTGGCGCAGGTTTGGCAGGATTTTCATCAGGCGCGGGTCTCTATCGCGCGGCTGGGTGATATCTTGAACGCCACGCCGGAACCGGCGTTCGATGCTTCCCGAGCAGTGCTGCCGGCGATCCGCGGCGACGTCACCTTCGATCATATTGACTTCCGCTACCGGGTCGACGGCCCACTTGCGCTGCACGACATCTCGCTCAAAGTCGCTGCTGGCCAGGTCATCGGCATCGTTGGCCCCTCGGGCTCGGGAAAATCGACCCTCACAAAGTTGTTGCAGCGCCTTTATGTCCCCGAAGCGGGCCGGGTGCTGATCGATGGCATCGATCTGACGGTGGCCGACGTCGCCTGGCTGCGCCGGCAGGTGGGGGCAGTCCTGCAGGAGAACGTGCTGTTTAACCGCACGATCAGGGAGAATATCGCGCTGGCCGAGCCGGGCATGCCGATGGAGCGGGTGATCGCCGCCGCGGAGCTCGCGGGCGCCCATGAGTTCATTCTTGGACTGCCGGATGGATACAACACGGTGGTCGGGGAGCGGGGCGCGAGCCTGTCGGGCGGCCAGCGCCAACGCATTGCGATCGCCCGGGCGCTGGTCATGAATCCCAGGATCCTCATCTTCGATGAGGCGACCAGCGCGCTCGACTATGAGAGCGAAAGCATCATTCAGCGCAACATGCGCCGGATCTCCGCTGGACGCACCGTCTTTATCATCGCGCACCGGCTGTCGGCCGTGCGGCACGCCGACCGTATCATCACGATTGAAGGCGGACGTCTTGTCGAAGACGGCACCCACGATGAGCTGATGACCAGGGCCGGCCGCTACGCGACATTGCACCAGATCCAGGCGGGGCTTCATGTTGTCGGCTGAGAGCTCTGCCAAGGACAAAGTGAGCGCGAACATTCTCCCGTTCCGGCGGCCGCGTGGCGATACCGCGCGTCAGTTCTTACCCGCGGCGCTCGAGATACTGGAGACGCCGGCCTCTCCGGTCGGCCGCGCCATTGCCGGTACCATCATTCTGTTCTTTGCCATTGCGATCGCCTGGGCAACCTTCGGGCATGTCGACATCATTGCGACCGCGCCGGGCAAGATCGTGCCAACGGGGCGCACCAAGACGATACAGCCGCTCGACACGGGAATTGTATCCGCTATTCATGTCCAGGATGGCGACCACGTCGTGTCGGGCCAGATCCTGGTCGAAATGGATCGGACGGTGACCCAGGCTGAACGCCAGCATGTACAAAAGGACCTGACCGCGAGCCAGCTCGATGTCGCTCGTCTCGAAGCCCTGCGTGACAGCTTCGATGCCCGCGAGGCACCCCTTAACCTAGTCGCGCCGGCAGCTGCACCAGCGACGGATGTCTCGCGTGCTCGATTGGCGGAGCAGGCGCAAGCGGCCGAACAGTCGGCAAAGCTGGCGTCGATCACGCGACAGATCGAGCAAAAAGTCGCCGAGGCCCGATCGATCGACGCCGCTATTGATAAGATCGATGCGTCGATGCCAATGGTCGAGGAAACTGCGACCGTCCGGCGCAAGGCCATGGAAATCCAGTATGGCAACCGTATCGCCTATCTCGATGCGCAGACCCATTTGGTCGACCAGCAAAATGAACGGATCGTTCAGCAGCGAAAACTGGCGGAGCTGACGGCTGCAAAACAGGCGCTCGAGCAGCAGTTTGGCCAAACCAAGGCCGGCTACGAGCGCCAGGTGCTCAGTGATCTCGCGGATGCACAGAAGAAGGTCGACGAGTTCGCACAGGATCTCGTCAAGGCCGAGCGAAAGATGGATGAACAGGTTCTGCGGTCTCCGATCGACGGGACCGTTCAGCAACTCATCCTTCACACCGTGGGTGGTGTCGTAACTCCAGCGCAGCAGTTGATGCTGATTGTGCCGGCCGACAGCCATCTCGAGGCGGAGGCCATGATTTCGAACCGGGATATCGGGTTTGTCAGCGCCGGCCAGTTCGCTGAAGTCAAGATCGATACTTTCAACTTCACGCGCTATGGTCTGCTGCATGGCAGGGTGACCAGCGTATCGCAGGATGCGATAGTGCGCGACAAGCCGAATGAAAAGGCATCTGCGGGCAAGACAAGCGGCGCATTGTCGGACTCCAGTGAGCCGGAAGGGCAGGAGCTCGTGTACTCCGCGCGCGTTGCGCTCGATGAAACCCAGATGCAGATCGATGACAAGCTCGTCGGTCTTGCGCCCGGTATGGCTGTCACAGTGGAAATCAAGACCGGCACCAGACGAATCATCGAATATCTCATGTCACCGGTGCTTCGCTATCGGCAGGAAAGCTTGAGGGAAAGATAGACGAGATGTTGCTTAACAGCTTCACGGGTGTAGCGTTGGCCGTCGCATTGTGTGTGGCGCTCGGCTTCTACGCGCTAATGCAAGATCGTCTTAGACGAAAACTCGACATCTCTATCTCCCCGTCATCTTGGCAGAACATCCCCAAGGCTTTCTCAGCACGGGAGTTCTATCTTGGCCTTGCCGCGTTCGCTGTGATTTTGATCATCATCGGCATCGCCGCCTTCCTGAGCTAGCTCTCACGCAAGCAAGATTTTCGCTTTAGCAACCAAGTGCTCGCGGGATTTCCACTATGGAATTTCTACCAACCGCAACTCGACAAGTGCGCGTTTCGCGAGACCAATTGTCAGCTCTTTCGGCGTAATTCGTAGACAAAACCGTAGCGCTAGGGATGGCGCAACAGAAGGAAGCAAGCAGTGGTGGATTCAAGCTTTCGCGGACTTACGCTCTCGTACGGTGGCAGTTATTATCTCAGTGGTATCGACAAGGCCAAACCTGGCGAGGGACCACAGACATATGACGCAGGGGCCGGCGGATATGTCACAGCTTTCGGTGGGAACGCGAACGATGGATTCGGTGCATACCTATCCCTAAGTGGACCACAAACGCAGTCGAATGGCCTTGGCCGAGTCGCCATACCGGGCGCTGAGTTCGGCGAACAAGCGTCACTTATCTTCGGCAACGCCAACGATATGGGTGGTTTCTCTGCCTACTACGGATTTCATCTCGGGGTGGCTGGCTTATACATAGGCAGTCCCCTGGAAGGTTCAGGCGGCCTGAATGGTTACTCCGTTACGCTAACGTTGGGATTAGGCTTCGACATCAAGACTGGGCAAGTTCAGTATACGCAGCCATTCCCGCTCACTGGCGCGAATCTCGATGGTTCTTCGTGGACGGACCCATCGTTCTCCCCTGGACCGTGGCCTGGTGATCAAGTCCCTCTAACATCAATTCCTGGCGCCGGCCTCCAGATCGACGGAGCAATACCGACGCCAGCAGAATGGCCGGTTAACCCAGACTTTCCGTCCGTTCCCTATCTTCAAGAGTATCAGCAATATGAGCAGAGTGCGCTCAGCGGTAGCACTGGTGTAGATATTGGTTCGGAACTAGGAAATCTGACTTCAAGCTCTTCGGGTCAGAGCCCTTCGTTTCAACCTGTCGCGGACCTTCCAGAATTTCAGCTTTATCAGCAGTTGACGTCTGGCACCGGCAATCCGGGCGACTCGAATCTCTCTTCGAGTCAATCCGCTCAATCAACCGATGACGTCTTCCAACAAGCAATCGACAATATTGGATCGACCAATCAGACGATCAGCAACGAATGGTCGAACGCGGCTAACTCGACCAGCGACACAACGTCTGGCCAAACCACATATCCGCAAAACCCTGTCACAGTTGATCCGAGTGGCAAGCCGACATCCAACTCAGGCAACGGGAATAGTGGTAATCCGGACAACAACAATTCGAACGACGGCGGCACGGACAATCCGACGGACGGTCAGAGCAGTGGAGACGGCGGTGGCGATGGAGGTGATGGTCCGGTCGTTCTCGACCTCACCGGCAATGGCATCAACATCACCAAGCTGACGTCGTCGAACACTTTCGTCGATTCGACTGGTGACGGCTTCAAGAACCGGACGGCGTGGGCGGGTGCCGGCAATGCCGTGCTGTTCTTTGACCCCAACAACACCAATACGATCACGCAGGCCAACCAGATCGCATTCAAGGATTGGGATCCGACGGCAACGACCGACATGCAGGCGTTGCTCGATGTGTTCGATACCAATCACGACGGCAAGCTGGATGCTGGCGATGCGGGCTTTGCCGACTTCAAGTTGATGGTCACTAACGCGGATGGCACTCAGAGCGTGATATCGTTGGCCGATGCCGGCATAACGTCGATCGATCTTTCGGCCAATAATGTCCATCAGCAGCTGTCGGACGGCTCCTCGATCGACGGCGAGACGACGTACACGACGACGTCGGGGGCGACCGGGACTGCCGCTACGGTGACCTTTGCCTACGATTCGCAGGGGTATGCCGTCCGCACGACGACCTCGACCGATGCCACGACGGGTGTCGTGACCGTCGACAACAAGGCCCTCAACAGTGATGGAAGTCTCGCCAACGAGACGATTTCTATCACCAGCGCCGATGGGAAGACCAGGACCGTCGAGTATGATCTGAATGGTGACGGCCAGATCGATGTGGTCCAGACCGACAATACCGTCACCAGCGCTGGGGTGACGACCGAGACGCTCACGGACGCGACGCTTGCCGGCGTTTTGATCGACCGGACCGTCACCGTGACGTCCGTCGACCCCTCGACGGGTATCAAGACGGTGACGATCGACCGCGATGCCAATGGCAGCATTGTCGGTGGGGTCTACGTCTCCTCGCAGCACGAGGTCGACACGACCAGCAACGGGCTGACGACCGTCCTGCTGCAGGATCTCAATCCGGATGGCTCGATCAAGGATCAGACCGCTAGGACGCCGAGCGAGGGTGGTCTGATCAGCACGGTCCAGTACGACATCAATGGCGACGGCGTCTTCGATCTGACCACGGTCACGGCGACCGTCGTCGACGCAACGACCGGAACTCGTACCACCACGGTGACGGACAGGAACGCCGACGGGTCCGAGCGAGATCAAACGGTCACCGTCGCATCCGCCGATGGCCAGTCCAAGACGGTCACGAGCGATCTCAACGGTGACGGCGTGGTCGACCTGACGACAACGTCGAATATCGTCCAGGGAACGAGCTCGGGCATCGTCGCGGGAGTTCTGGGCGCAACGACGACCATCGTTGAGACCGCTGCGAACGGTGCGCTGATTAGCGAGGTCGTTCGGTTCGAGAGCAATGATGGCCTGATCAAGGTTGTGCAATCAGACACGACCGGTGCCGGAACGAGCGCAGCGCCGGTGTTCAACCGTACCACTACCGATGTTACGGTCGTGGATGGGACAACGGGCACTCGCACGGAGACGGTGATCGATCGAAATGCCGACGGCTCCCTGCTGGACCAGAGGCTCACGATCATTGGGACCGACGGAATTTCGCGCACCACGGAGCTGGACACGACCGGTTCAATCGGCAACTCCGGAAGCAGCGTTTTCGACAAGGTCGAGACGGTTGCCGTTGGCGCGGCCGGTTCGATTGTCGATACGGCATCGACCTACGCGGTGAATGGGACGCTCATCGGCCGCACGGTGATTACGACCAGCGCGGACGGCCTGACCAAAACAGTACAGGCCGATCTCGATGGCAACGGAACCATAGACTGGACGACGACGACCACAACGGCGGCGATTGCCGGCGGTGGCTCGACCGTTACAATGACCGACGCCGCTGGTAACGGCACGATCGTCGATTCAACGGTCAAGACGACGTCGGCCGATGGCCTCACGATCACAACTCAGAGCGATGTAGGAGGAGACGACCTTAGGTCGACCGATGCGACGACGGTCGACGCCTCGACCGGGGTGCGGACTGAAACGGTTTCGGTTGCGAGTGCCAACGGCACGCTCGAGAGCCAAGTTGTAACTGTCACCAGCGCCGATCGCAACAACGAGACCGTCAGCAGCGATTTCAATGGCGATGGGCATGTCGACCAGGTCGAGACCATCGTCAAGCAGAGCAGCGGCTCGGTGGTCGATACCGTCTCGAGCTATGCGTCCGACGGGACCCTTGTTGCTCAGACGGTCTCCACCACCAGCGCCGATGGTCTGTCCAAGGCGGTCACGAGCAATGTTGACGGGAAGGTCGATTCGACTACGACCGACAGCACGGTTCTCAATGCCGACGGCAGCCGGACCGAGACCGTGACGCGATCCAGCAACGACGGCAGCCAGGTCAGCCAGACCGTTACGACCGTCGGTGCGACCGGCCTCTCGAGCACGGTGACCCGGAACATCGACGGCAAGGTCGATGGCACGACCAGCGATATCACGGTTCTTAACGCGGACGGGAGCCGGACCGAAACCGTCTCTTCGTTCGATTCGACGGGAGCCAAGATCAGCTCGACCGCAACCACGACCTCCGCGAACGGCCTCTCCGCAACCACGCTGATCGACGAGAATGGCGACGGGGTCACGGACGTGACGCGGTCCGACAGTGTCATGATCGGGGCCAATGGCAGCCGCACCGAAACGATCACCAACACCAATGCCAACGGCACGTTGCGCAACCAGACCGTGACGACGACATCGGCGAATGGCCTCAATAGCACTGCCGATTCCGATACGACCGGCGACGGCGCCATCGATCGCATTGTGTCGGTTGTGACGCTGACCGACGGGGATGTGGTCAAGACGACGTCGATCCAGAACCAGGACGGGAGCCTCGTTGGATCAACCGTCACGACGATGTCGGCAAACGGCCTGTCGCGGACGACGCAGACCGATGCCAATGGTGACGGCATCTTCGATGAGACGCGCACCGATGTGACCGTGCTCAACGCCGATGGCAGCCGAACGGAGACTGTTACCGACGTGGTGGGAACCACGACGGTCAGCAGCGCCGTGACGACGACCTCGGCGGACCGGACGTCGACAACGTCGACAACTACGACTGACGGCGTCTTGCAGGAAATCGATTCCTCGGTGACCAGCTATGGTTCCGATGGGAGCAGAACGCAGACCGTAACCGTCAAGAGCGGTGACGGCACGACGCAGAGCACGACCGTTACGACGACCAGCGCCGATCGCAAGACGACGACCGTTCAGAAGAACACCTACGGTCCGACGCCCCGAAGCTCGATCGAAACGAGGGCGACGCAGACGGACGGCTCTATTGTCGATACGCTCAGCGACTACGACGCTTTAGGGGCTTTGGTCGCGCGGGCCCTGACGACGACATCGGCCAATGGCTTGTCGGTTACAACGGCTTTCGACGACAATGGTGATGGTTCGGTCGACGAGACCGAGCGTGACGTCAAGTCCATCGGAGTCAACGGAAGCGTCACCGAAACGTTCTCGGACAGCAGCAATGCGCTGCATGCGATCTCCGGCGGATACACCGAATCCGCATCCGTCGTCACGGTGACGTCCGCGAACGGTCTATCCAGGACTATCACGACGACGGGGACGAACGGTCAAGCCTCTCTCGACCATTCGGCCGTCATCGCCACCGTGATCAATGCCGACGGCAGCCAGACCACGACGGACACCGAGACGGTCGGCGCCGCACAGGACGTTGCCGCGACCACCGTCGATCGTACCGGCCTGACGGTCACCAAGGAATGGTCGACGCTCGGTAACGGTGTGTTCGATCATGTCGACGTGATGGCGACGAACCTCGATGGCAGCACGACCGAGACAATTACGAACCTGAACGCGGACGGCAGCACGGGCGAGTTCAAGACCATCAACGTCAGCCAGGACGGCCGTACCAAGACGATCTCCGACATGACCAGTGAGCATGGCCTGGTCAACACCGCCGTCACGAGCATAACGCCGAGCACCAATGGCGATACGGTCAGGGTGACGACCAACACGAATGGGTCCGGAACGCTGATCAGCAAGGTTACCGAGACCCGTTCCGCAAACGGTTTCTCGGATACGATCGGCATCGACACAAACGGGGACGGTACAGTCGACGAGAGCGAGACGAACACGACAGTCTTGAACGCGGACGGTAGCCGGACGGTTACACTCGTTAACACGTTCCAGCGTATTGAAGGCGATTCCTCCGAAACGTGGACCGAACAGCATGTGACGACCACGTCGGCGGACGGCCTGAGCGTGACGACAGCAATATACATAGGCGATGTTCTCAACCGGCAGACGACGAGCGTAAAGACAAACAACAGCGACGGATCAACGACTGTTGCGATCACGCAAAAGGCCATGGCCTCAGATCCGGACGTTGGGCTTTACCTGGAAGTCGTCGGTTCGACCGACACGACGACGAGTGCTGACGGCAAGTCCGTCACTACGACCCACTATGCCTACGGAGACGGTAGCCCGGACGAGGTCAAAACTTCGAAAACTGCGGCGAACGGCGTCACTACGGTGACGGATACCGACTACGATCTCCTTGGTCGCATCACGGACCAGACAATTACCACGACGTCGGCAGATCAACGGGACGTCACAATCGCTCGCAACAACCTGCAAAAGCCGGCCTCGGATACGCTAGAGACCACGCTCGTCAGTGCCGATGGCTCGTGCAGCTATTCCTGGACCGAACAGAACAGCACCGGAACCTATGTGGTCGTCGCCGATCATCTGGTGGACAGCAACGGTATCGACACTGTCTCTCTCACCCAGAACGGAATCGAGACCACCTACAAAATTGCGCAATCGCAGGAGGCCGCTGATCTGGCAGAAATACAGCGCATCTATTGGGTTGCGCTCGGGCGCATGATGAAACCGGAGGAAGGGCAGACCTGGCTGAAATACCTGACGCCATCCGGGCTTGACGTCAGGCAACTGGCCAGTGACTTGCTTGCTACCGTGGGTTTCGGCACGACGCCTTCGTCGGGGGGATCGGGAGATTCTACGCCGAGCTTCAGCTCGAATTTCACGAGTGATCTCGGTGTCGGGGTTTCAATGTCGGGCCTCGACTACGGCGACGCCGACTTTGTCAGCTCGATGTATCAGAATACGTTCGGCCGGCAAGCGAGTGATGCCGAGCTGAATACGTGGACATCGCAGCTCGCCGCCGGCAGCATCACCCGGGCCGATGTCGTCCTCGACCTGTCGAGACTCCAAGGGCAGATCACCTCCAACGTGCTGGCGTCCAATGGCGATATGAGCGTCGAGTATCGCCCTGACGGTAAGAGACACTTGATCAGACCGGACCGTCACTGGACGTATAAAATTATCATCCACTGGCCGGATGATCCGCCGCCCAATCCGCGAGATCCACTGGTGATCAACTTTGGTACTGGAGATCTCCAGCTTACCTCTCTGGCCAACTCGCAAGCTCACTTCGACTTTACGGGCTCGGGTTTCGCCACCCAGACCGGCTGGATCGGCGCGAATGAAGGTATTCTCATCCTCGACAATGGTCAGGGAGGAAGCACGATCACGCCTGATGAGCTGCTTGGCGCAAAATCCGGTGACGGCTTTCAGGATCTGGCGGCGCTCGACAGCAATCATGATGGCGTCATCGACGCAAACGATGCCGCTTTTTCGCAGCTCAAGGTGTGGACGGACCAGAACCTCAACGGGCAGCTCGACGCCGGTGAACTGGAATCGCTGAGTGATCTTGGAATCACCTCGATATCGTTATCGACGTCGCCTGTTAATCTGACGGTCAGCGGCAATCAGGTCGTCGAGCAGGCGACGGTCATGATCAACGGGGTGGCGCACGTTATCTCGGAAGTCGAGTTCTCGACCAACACGGTCAATACGATTTATACACCGCCGGCCGACTTTACCTACACGCCGGAAGCACTGAATCTGCCAGATCTCGCGGGTTTTGGAAAGCTTCCAAGTCTGCAAGTCGCGATGTCGCAGAACGCGACGTTGCTCTCCGACGTCAAGAATGTCGTTCTCTATGCAGGGCAGATGACCGGCGCGCAATTCGACGCGGCGTTTCAGGTGCTGCTGTACGAATGGGCCGGCGCTTCGGGCATCGATCCCGCCAGCCGCGGCCCTTACATTGACGCCCGCCAGCTGGCCGTTGTCTATGCATATTACGGCATCGATCCCACGTCTCAGCCAGCCTATGCTCTCAACCCGAACTCTCACACGGGCCCACAATGGGAGAGGATCTATCAGGGACTGGTAGGAGCGATTGAAGTCCGCTTCGCCAGCCAAATCATCGACAGCCTTTTTGCGAACGGCGTCGACATTGCATCGCTCCAGTCGAACCCGTTCGTGGCCCTCTCTGATATTGGCTACGATCCCACGACGGACGACATATCCGTCAATTTTGATGAGCTTGTGACTTCGATTGTCTCGCACGCGCCGACGGATGCGGCGACCGCCGGTAGTAACTACTACGACCTCACGTTCCGGGTTGTGCGCGGATTGAGCAAAGATCTGTTCGCAGGCGACACGCTGGCGCTGGCAACCCAGGCGCTGACAGATCTCACACGCCGGGGGGTTACCTCGACCGTCGAGAAAGTTGCGGCTACCGCGCTCGGGGTCAACATCTATGACGAGGGGGCGGCAGTCGGAGCGATATCAATTGGAGCGACAAGGGGTGTTGTCTTCATGGGGTCCGGTGACAAGACAATCACTGGAGGAGTGGGCGACCTGTATGTTTACTCATCAGATGGCGGCAACGACATAGTCGGGGATACCGGCTTCGGGGCGAATTTGATGATGACTGGGGTCGCTTCATCAAATGTCATCTTACAAGCCGACACAGCGGGTGATCTTATCATCAAGCGGCTCGATACCGGGACCAGCGTCACCTTTGAAGGCGAGCTCGGGCTGGATATTGCCAGCCGGACGAATTCCCGTTTGAGCACGATCGCGTTTGGGGACGGGGTGACGTGGACATTGCCGCAGAACCTGACCTTCACCTGGACAGGCACTGCAACTGACACAACGCTTACGGGGGTGGTCTATGGTCCCAATATTTTCAACCTGGGACCTGGCGGCGACGTTGTAAACGCCAAGACGGCCAACGATCTCTTCGTCTTTGGGAAGGGCGACGGCCAGGCGACCGTGAATCTCGCCGGCGGCGGCCTGTTGAAAATGGGCGCCGGCATCACGGCGTCGGATCTGATCCTGCAGTCCAATGCCAACGGCGATCTCATCATCAAGCTCGTCACCACCGGTGACAGCATTACCCTGGTGCATGATCTGGGGAAGGATATCGCCAGCCGGCCTAACAGTGTTGCTGGCGCGATCGAATTCGCTGACGGATCTTCGATCAATCTAAGTCAGCCCCTGACGTACTCGTACACCGGCACAACGACCGATACGACGCTGGTCGGGAGCACCTTTGGCTCGAACGTCTTCGATCTCGGGCCCGGCGGCGATACCGTCACAGCGGGGTCTGCAACCGACGAGTTCGACTTCGACAAGGGCGATGGTCAGGCGACGGTCACGCTCGATGGGGGCGGGACCGTCAAGATGGCCGCCGATGTTGCTCCGTCGGACGTGATCCTGCAGTCCAACGCCAACGGCGATCTGATCATCAAGGTCGGCTCCGGTGACAGCATTACCCTGTTGCATGATCTCGGGAAGGATATTGCCAGCCGGCCGAACAGCGTTGCAGGCGCGATTGAATTCGCCGACGGATCTTCGATCAATCTAAATCAGCCCCTGAGGTTCTCGTACACCGGCACACCGACCGATACGACGCTGGTCGGGAGCACCTTTGGTTCGAACATCTTCGATCTCGGGCCCGGCGGCGATACCGTCACCGCGGGATCTGCAACCGACGAGTTCGACTTCGACAAGGGCGATGGTCAGGCGACGGTTACCCTCGATGGGGGCGGAACCGTCAAGATGGCCGCCGATGTTGCTCCGTCGGACGTGATCCTGCAGTCCAATGCCGAAAACGATCTCATCATCAAGCTGGTCGGCACCGGTGACAGCATCACCCTGCTGCATGATCTGGGGAAGGATATTGCCAGCCGGCCGAACAGCGTTGCTGGCGCGATTGAATTCGCTGACGGATCTTCGATCAATCTAAATCAGCCCCTGACGTACTCGTACACCGGCACACCGACCGATACGACGCTGGTCGGGAGCACCTTTGGTTCGAACATCTTCGATCTCGGGCCCGGCGGCGATACCGTCACCGCAGGATCTGCAACCGACGAATTCGACTTCGACAAGGGCGATGGTCAGGCGACGGTCACACTCGATGGGGGCGGAACTGTCAAGATGGCCGCCGATGTTGCTCCGTCGGACGTGATCCTGCAGTCCAATGCCGAAAACGATCTCATCATCGAGCTTGTCGCTACCGGCGATAGCATTACCCTGCTGCATGATCTCCGGAAGGATATTGCCAGCCGTCCGGGCAGTGTTGTTGGCGCGATCGAATTCGCCGACGGATCTTCGATCGACCTGAATCAGCCCCTGACCTTCACCGAGATCGGGACGGCCGGCGATACAAACCTCGTAGGGAGCAATTTCGGTCCAAACATTTTCATTCTGGGAGCTGGCGGCGACACGGTAACCGCTACGACCGCCAACGATGTCTTCGAATTCGGCAAGGGTGATGGGCAAGCCATCGTGACACTTGCAGGCGGTGGAACGGTAAAGATGGCGGAAGGAATCGCACCATCGGACGTTGTACTGCAGGCCAACCAAGCCGGTGATCTTACGATCAAGCTGCTCGACACGGGTGACAGTATCACGCTGCTGCGGGACTTGAACATCAGCAGCCAAACGACCTCGCTTGCAACGATCACGTTCGCGGATGGCACGACATGGGATAGTGCAACAATCGGCTCAAATGTCGTCATCGTCGGCACCAACATTGTGAACTATAGCAAGGGCGATGGTGCGCTGGATGTCCCGCTGAACCGTGGCACAACCGTCATCGACTTCGGCAGCGGGATCTCGGCACAGGACCTGTTCTTCCAGGCTCAGGACAGCACGGGCGACCTGACGATCACATTCGCTGGCAACAGCAGCGACAAGATCACGATCCACAAGGATCTGAGCTTCAGCAATGGCGCGATTTCCAGTGGTGTCACACAGCTCAACTTCAGTGACGGCAGCTCGATCAACCTGGACGACCCGCTGACCTACACCTGGCTTGCGAACCAGACGTGGGACACGCTTACGGGCAGCGGGTTTGGATCGAATGTTTATGACATCACGGCCGGCCGCGCGACCGTCGACTTTCCCAACGCTCCGGTCGTTGCCGGTACCAACGTCGTGAACTACGCTGCGGGTTCGGGACAGGCGGCCATCAATCTGGACGGCGGGACCGGCGAGCTCGACTTCGGAGCGGGCATCTCGGCCTCGAATCTCGTGTTTGCGGCGGACAGCTCCGGCGACCTCACGATCGGGGTTGCCGGCAGCAGCGACACCATCCAGATCAACGGCGACCTGGTCGCGCAGGGCAATGGGACCTTCACCAGCGGGATCAACAAGCTGCGCTTCAGCGACGGGTCGGTCGAATATCTCGGGTCAAGCGCCGGCGGAAGCGGACCGTTGACCTTCACCTGGCTTGCGAACCAGACGTGGGACACGCTCACGGGAAGCGGGTTCGGATCGAACGTCTATGACATCACGGCCGGCCGCGCGACCGTCAACTTTCCAAGCGCCCCGGCCGTTGCCGGCACCAACATCGTGAATTACGCTGCGGGTTCGGGACAGGCGGCCATCAACCTGGACGGCGGGACCGGCGAGCTCGACTTCGGAGCGGGCATCTCGGCCTCGAATCTCGTGTTTGCGGCGGACAGCTCCGGCGACCTCACGATCGGGGTTGCCGGCAGCAGCGACACCATCCAGATCAACGGCGACCTGGTCGCGCAGGGCAATGGGACCTTCACCAGCGGCATCAACAAGCTGCGCTTCAGCGACGGGTCGGTCGAATATCTCGGGTCAAGCGCCGGCGGAAGCGGACCGCTGACCTTCACCTGGCTTGCGAACCAGTCGTGGGACACGCTCACAGGAAGCGGGTTCGGATCGAACGTCTATGACATCACGGCCGGCCGCGCGGCCGTCAACTTCCCCAGCGCCCCGGCCGTTGCCGGCACCAACATCGTGAACTACGCTGCGGGTTCGGGACAGGCGGCTATCAATCTGGACGGCGGGACCGGCGAGATCGACTTCGGTGCCGGCATCTCGGCCTCGAACCTCGTGTTTACGGCGGACAGCTCCGGCGACCTCACGATCGGGGTTGCCGGCAGCAGCGACACCATCCAGGTCAATGGCGACCTGGTCGCGCAGGGCAACGGGACCTTCACCAGCGGCATCAACAAGCTGCGCTTCAGCGACGGGTCGGTCGAGTATCTCGGCTCGAGCCCCGGTGAAAACGGACCGTTGACCTTCACCTGGCTTGCGAACCAGTCGTGGGACACGCTCACGGGAAGCGGGTTTGGATCGAACGTCTATGACATCACGGCCGGCCATGCAGTCGTCGACTTCCCAAGCGCCCCGGCCGTTGCCGGCACCAACATCGTGAACTACGCCGCCGGTTCGGGACAGGCCGCTATCAATCTGGACGGTGGGACCGGCGAGATCGATATAGGGTCCGGCCTATCGGCGAGCGACGTGTACCTGCAGACCGACAACAGTGGTGATCTTGTCATAGGTATTGATGGTGATCCCGGCGACACAATTACCGTGAACCATGATCTGACGGACAACGGTGGCACGGTGTCCAGCGGGATCAGTCAAATCCGGTTTGCCGATGGCTCCGGCATCGACATCGGGCAAGGGACATCGCCAACCTTCACCTGGATCGGTGTTGGCAATGCGTCGATGCAAGGCAGCAGCTACGGAGCGAACATCTTCGATTTGGGGCCCGGCAGTGAATCGGCGACTGGCGGGACTACAAGCGGCGGCGGCAACGGAAACAACACCTACGTCGTTTCGTCGAGCACCGGTCAGGCCACGATCAATGCCAACGCGAGTCCGGGATCGACGAACGAACTCGATTTTGTTGGAGGGATTACCGACGAAAATCTGTGGTTCCAGCAATCCGGGAACGATTTGAAGATCGATCTTCTGGGAACCGACACTCAGGTCAACATCGCCGGCTGGTTTAATGGTGGCGCAAGCCAGTTACAGGAAATCAATGCCGCGGGATTGAAAATCGATAGCCAGATATCCCAGCTTGTCCAGGCAATGGCGACCTATTCCGCAAGCAATGCCGGCTTTGATCCGACGTCGTCGAGCATCACCACCATTCCCAACGATGCGAGTCTCCAAAATGCGGTTGGTGCAGCTTGGCACTGATGAGCGCCGTGCCATTCGAGATCCCCGGGTCGGGCTTGATGTTTCTGCTGAACTGAGCACTGGAGCAATCGCGCAACTATGTCGCCGCCATGAATACGGCCGAGGGTGTCACCGTCCATCCAAACGATTCTCAATGGGCCTTTGCGGAGGCATCGACCCTGCACGATGCCAGTCGATTTGCCGAAGCCGAGATCGTATTGCGTGATGCGATCACGCGCGACCCCTCCAACGTGCGGCTCAGGAACGCACGGGGTGTAACGTTTGCGGCGATGAACCGCTATCTCGACGCGGTTTGCTGTTATCGCGAAGCGCTCGCCTACGATGGAAGCATAACGGGCATATGGACCAATCTCGGCAACGCGCTCGCGCGGCTCAATCACTTGAACTCGGCAATCTATTGCCATCGTCGGGCGATCGCGCTTTCGCAAGGACGAGATCCACTCCTCTACCACAATCTTGGGACTTCGTTTGCCGAGGCGGGAGAGCATAGCGAGGCGGTGATTTCGTTCAGCAACGCGCTCAAATTGAATGAAGCTTATCATTCCGCTCGCTGGGACCGCGGGCTCAGTTATCTCCATCTCGGGAACTACGCGCAGGGCTGGCCCGATTATGAGATCCGCAAAGTGACGGGTCAGCTCCCCGCGCGCAAACTGCCGGGTTCTGAATGGGACGGCAAGCCATATGGTGGGAAGCGCCTCATACTGATTTGCGAGCAGGGCTTCGGGGATATGCTCTGGGTTGCCCGTTATCTTGCGCAGGTGAAGGCGCTTGGTGGTGAGCTTGTTATCGAGTGCAGGCCGGAGCTCATATCCCTCATTGCGCATTTGGGAGTGGCAGATCGCATCATTCCGCGGGGATCGTCTTTACCCCAAACCGACCTGCACTGTTATATCTGCAGCCTGCCGGGCTTCTTTACAAAGGACGTGGCGTCAATCCCCAATCGGACGTATCTTGCAGCGCCGTTCGACCGGCGTGACAGGTTCAAGGCCCTCATTCCCGCAACTGCTGGGCTTCTCAAGGTCGGGATCGTATGGTCGGGAAGTGTGACGTTTGGAAACAATCGCCGCCGTGCGCAACCTCTGCTCAGCTTCTTCCAAGCCTGTGCTTTGCCGGGTGTCCAGCTCTATAGCCTTCAGAAGGGCGAGCCGTCGGCCGAGCTTCATTCCCTTCCTCAGGGTTGGCCGATCATCGATCTCAGCCCTCATTTGAATGACTTTGCTGACACTGCTGCCGCAATCGAGCAACTCGATCTCGTTGTTATGACCGATAGCGCGGTTGCGCATTTGGCCGGCGCTCTCGGTAAGCCGGTCTGGGTGCTCCTCGGCAGGAACGCGCATTGGCTGTGGCTAACGCACCGCACCGATAGTCCGTGGTACCCTTCCATGCGCCTCTTCAGGCCTAGGGCGGGAGGTGATTGGGATCATGTGTTCGACAAAGTGTCGGCCGAATTGATGTCTCTTGCCAGGCTCTAGCCTTGACTGAATGCCGATGTGATCGACGACCGGTCCCTCAATGAGGTGTGAGATAGAGAATTATGGATTGTCCGCGCCGATCAGCTCGACCCGATGAAGCGCGGCGACACGAACTGAATCTGTCATTGCCTTCGGGAAACTCTTGGGTAGCGTCTTCGTGACCGAAAAGAGCACCTATCCGGTCGGCCTCAAAGGCAGGTGCCGGCGGTATCTGAGACGTTCGACGTGCCACAAGGAACGCGCTTGGAAAGCTGCTCGACCTTCTGCCTGATGAGCGTCTGTGCGGCGATGTCGAAGACGTTCTTCGGTGGAAACTGCAAGGCGCGCCTGAAATCAGAAGCGGCCTTCGCGGGATCATTGCTGGCCTCATAGGCTCTGCCGCGCGCGATGTAGCCCTCAGCGGATTCCCGCTTTCCGATCGCCTGGTCGAAATCGACCAGCGCCTTCTGGTAATCGTGCATGTCGAGCAGAATCAGTCCCCGGACCATGAACAGATCCGGATCGTCGGCGCGGACAGCCGATACTGCCTCGACGTCCGCCATCGCATTCTTCAGGTCCTTCATTTGCAGCAACGCTCTTGCGTGGAGCAGCCTGGCGCCGGTGTTGTCGGGCGCCTTTGCGACAACCTGATTGAAAGCGATGATAGCCCTGTCGGGTTGGCCGGACGTGAGCATGGCTATTCCACGCCCAAGGAGAGCGATTTGGTTGTTGGGATCGCGTTCGAGCGCCGCATTAAGATCGGCAATTCCTTCCGCTGCACTGCCCCGCATCAGCAACGCAAGACCTCTGGCCGCGCGAGCCTGTTCATTCCGTTGATTCAGGACCAGTGCCTGATCGAAATCGACCAGCGATTTACCGAAGGCACCCATCGCAACACGGGTTTGCCCTCGTTGCGAGTACAGGAAGCTGTCTTTGGGATTGATGGTGATTGCTCGATCGAAATCGGCCAGCGCCTCGGGATATTTGTGAAGCTGGCGCTCGACCAATCCGCGGTACAGGTAAACGGCAGGAATCCGCGGATCAAGCGCGATCGCCTGGTCGATGTCCTGCACTCCTGCTTCCACCTGTTTCATGGAAGCGAGGATCCAACCATGCATGGACAAAACCAACGCATCTTTCGGACTGATCCGGAGCAGTTCGTCCAGGTCGGCCCGCGCCTCGGGCGCGTGATTGAGACCGATCTGGCCGACGACCCGCAACATCAGGGCCGCTTTGTTATGCGGATCTATCGCGAGAGCTCGGCTCGCCGTGTCGCTTGCCTCGCCAAATTTGCCCTGATCGAGCAGTTGCTTTCCCTGGGCGATCAAAGCCGGCAGGTTCAGCCCCGCAGGCTTGCCCTGGCCGGTCAAGTCTTGAACGCTCGAATCTGCCGCCGCGCTGGTGCCCGGCGTCCTGAGGTCGATGACGGAACTGGCGGCGTGGTCGCTCGGCGGCCTGCTTTGCGATCTGCCGATTTCCGATTGCATCGCTTCCGCCGATCGGATCGACTGACGCGCCTCTCCATTATTGGAATCAACCTCCAGAACCGCATGGAAGTCGGCGAGAGCCTTCTCGTAGTCACCTTTCGCGACATAAAGCCGACCGCGCGCGAGAAGGTTCGAAACGTCCTTTCTGTTTCCCTGCGCGATTGCGCGGGTAAAGTCCGCGATGCCGTGGTCGAGGTCACCCATGCGCCGATAGATCTGCCCTCGCCAATAGTACGCATAGGAATAATTGACATTTATCGCGATAGCGGTGTTCAGCTCGGCGAGGGCCTTATCCAGTTCGCCGGTCTCGAGATAGACCCTCCCCCGGCCGGCGTGTGCCGGAGCGGAACTTTGCATGATGTGCAGAGCCGCCTCGAAATCCTTCCCTGCTTCCGACCAATTCCGCTGGTCCAGGCTCAGATTGCCGCGCGAGACGTAGCCTCGGGCAAACTTGGGATCGATGCCGATCGCGCCGTCGAAATCCAGTCGCGCAGCGTCCAGCTCCTTTTTCCGCTCGTGAGCGAGACCTCGCTCGAGCAATGCTGGCGCCGAGCGGGGGTCTATCTTCAACGCAGCATCGGCGTCCGACAAGGCTCGGTCCACCTGTGCATTGTTCAACAACGCATGGGCGCGGTTCACATAGGCTCGGACATGATCCGAGGCCGGGCGCGTCGCATCATCCAGTATCAGCGTGCATGCGCGCTCGGTCATATCGGTCGGTCGCGTGCCGCAGTCGTCCCATTCCGCCGCGGCCGCCAGACCTGGCACTCCGAGGCTCAGGGCGAGGACAGTGGCCAGCTGGGGCAAGCCGAAATGCTTTGCGATAGGCTGAGCGACCGTCAAGCCAACATGGCCCGGGTATCGGCGACGCGTAACTGCTGCAGCGCCGTTAGTTCCGATCGCATCAATCATCGTAGTAGCCCGTGAGTTGAGGTGGGTGTCAGTTGTATACCGACCACAACTACAAGCTATTTCAATAGGGATGCTAAAACTTTAGCGATCTTCGCTGCAGGCCGTGTCTTTGGAGGGCTCGCGGCTGTCTGGTCCGCTGGTAAAGCGCGATGCGCCTGCAATGTGGACCGGATTCGGTTTTTGATTCCGCTCGCGACATTCCGAAGAGTTCGGCGACGTCGAAACTGCCAAGCTCAGGGGTCGGACCCATTTTGGCGATATGATCCGTCACCTTAAGGAGCATCCGGAGATCCGGGCTATTCTGCTCCAGTCAGGAAGGATTGCCGGATATTTCAGCGGCGAAGAAGCCGATGGTGAAACAGAATTCGGCTTAAGACAACGGCGCATCGTTCGCTGCGACAGACGGGAAGTGGGCTCGTTGGGGTTGGGCGCATCCGCTGGTCGCGGACCGGGCTCTCGTGAACCGCGCCGCGGAGCGTCTCGGCCATACGGCTACGGTCCCTCGCGCAAGTACAGAGAGATAATGTGTCGCTCGCCGGAGGCACTCGCCCGCGGGCCCCGCCGTCATTGCATGCCGGCGTCGCTATCGCTGTCCCGCGCTCGGGGGCCTTGTTAACCGGTCTCGCGACTGCAGTCGCCTCGGTGCCCGCGGTCATTGCATAACCGCGTCGCTATCACTGCTCTGTCGGCGGCTGCCTCATCGTCGAGAGCTAAGGGACTCCGTCCCTCGCGCGCGCCAGGGTGAAGCGCCGGCTTGGGCCGGCGCCGACCCGAGCGGTCTCCCCGGTCTTCCGCGCTTTCTCACCTGCCGATTTTGGACGACGTAGCACGCGCTTGTGCAGACCCGCTCTTTGAGCGGCCCTGATCGGGCGGGCGATCCCTGTTCCAATCAGGATGCTCCTCACGGGGCTATCGTCGGCCTACGGGCTGATTCGTCGGGAGCCACCTGGTGATCCTGCGCCGTGAGCGCCTAGAGGGGACGAGTGCCCCGGCGGATTAGCTGCGGTCGACGCCCCGTGGGGAGTTGCGCCTTTGAGCGCCAGAACAGGGCCGGCGAGGATCGCAGCTGCCCGACCACGCAGAAAGGAAGGGGAATGATGGAAGACATAGCTGCATACGTCGGCATCGATTGGGCATCGGCGACGCACTACGCTTACGCTTTGGATGCCCATGGAGCGAAGCTCGGCCATCGCTCATTTAGACATAGCGGGGAAGGTTTGGCTGAACTGGCAGGCTGGGTTCAGCAAACGACGGGTGCCGAACCAGGTCGTATCGCGATTGGCATTGAGGTCCCGCACGGACCCGTCGTCGAAAGCCTAATGGATTCTGGCTTTCTCGTTTATGCGTTGAATCCAAAGCAGCTCGATCGCTTTCGAGATCGATTCACGATAGCGGGCGCAAAAGATGATCGGCTCGATGCGTTTGTGCTCGCTGATGCTCTGCGGACGGATCGGCGTTTCTATCGTTTCCTGGAGCCGGTACATCCGACGATCATTCAGTTGCGCGAGTGGTCACGCATGACGGAAGATTTGTCCGCCGAACGCAATCGCCTGGCCAACCGCTTTCGTCATCAACTGTGGCGGTATTTTCCACAGATGCTTGAGTTGGCAGAAGATTGGTCGAAGCAGTGGATTTTGGATCTCTGGGATCTGATCCCGACACCGGCAAGGGCACGAACGGTGAGGGCGTCGACGATCGAAAGGCACCTCAAGGAGAGCAGGGTGAAGAGGTGGACTGCGGACACTCTGCTCACCCATCTTCGCAGCACACCGATATCGGTGGCCGCCGGCGTTACGGAGGCCTGCGTGGCCCATTGTCAGCTTATTTTGGGCCGTCTGCGGTTGGTGATGCACCAGATGAAGCAAGCCATGAAGGAGCTCGAACGCCTGTGTTCGGCGGTGGCCGAGCTTCCGTCAGCGACAGGTATCGCGCCCCAGGCCGATCCCCAGATCTTGCGCTCGATGCCTGGAATCGGAACGATTGTCCTCGCTGCACTTCTGTCCGAGGGGCGTGATGCGATCGTTCACCGAGACGCTCAGGCGCTTCGGGGATTATCGGGCGTCGCGCCCGTCACACGACGCAGCGGTAAGCAAATGGTCGTGGTCATGAGGCAGTCTTGCCCGCACCGTCTGAGGACCGCTGTCTATCATTGGGCGCGCGTTGCGGTGCTGCATGACTTCCAAACGCGCAATCGATATGCCGCCTTGCGCAAGCGTGGGCATTCCCATGCTCGCGCGCTCCGGTCTATCGGCAGCAGGTTGATTGGCGTTGCTTGTGCCATGCTCAGAACCGGTGAACTCTTCGACAACAACCGAATTCCGCAGTCCGCAGCGGCCTGATCCTGGCGTCGGCGCGACGCGAAGCTTCCAAATTGCGAAGCGTCGCGACGACGACAGGCCCGGATGTAACCAGTCGTTCTTCATATCAGCGACGATGACACTTGTGAGTGTTGTCGCCGTGCCGGCGTTGTTGTGCGTGTCGCTGTGCTCCCGCGGCGAAGACTTAGGGCTCCGCCCTCAGCGCGCTTCGGAGTGCCTTCCGCCCAGCTTCGGTCGCTGCTCACTAACGCTAAAGGCGACAATTATCCCGCTCCCTGCAGCCGGTTCCCCGCGAAGGCACTCGCTCCGCTTGCACACCCGCTGCTCGCCGCGAGGCAGGGCTTCGAGCGCGATGTTGCGCTCTTCACCCTGCCCAAAAGGCGAGAACGGGAAGCTGCGAATGGTCGGTCGAGCTTGCGAGAAATGCTCTTGCAAAAGGTGGGGAGTCCCCTCCGCTCAGGTCGCCCTGGCACTTGCTACCCCCGGTCTCGCCGACGGGCAGGGGCGCAGGCGCGGAGTGCGCCTTGCACCCATGGAAGCAAAAGGAAGAATGATCATGTCGGCCAAATCGATTGGAATACCTGACGGAACGGAGGTTCGCATTCCGCTCGGCAAGCTCAAGAAGTCACCGAAGAATGCCCGCAAGACGCCGCACAGCGATGCGGCGATCGAGGCCCTGGCGGCGAGTATCGCCGTCAAAGGCATCCTGCAGAATCTGGTCGTCGAGCCGGAGGTCGATGGTGAAGGGGCGGCGACGGGGTTCTTCTGCGTGACCATCGGCGAGGGCAGGCGGCTGGCCCAGCTGCTGCGGGTAGAGCGCAAGGAGATCAGGAAAAGCGAGCCGATCCGCTGCATCGTCGACACCGCGAACGACCCCCACGAAATCAGCCTGGACGAGAATGTCACCCGGGAGAACATGCATCCGGCCGACCAGTTCGAGGCGTTCAGGAAGCAGGCGGACGAGCGCGGGCTCGGCGCGGAGGAGATCGCGGCACGCTTCGGCGTGACAGCGCATGTGGTGCGGCAACGGCTCCGATTGGGTGCGGTTTCGCCAAAATTGGTGCAGCTCTATCGTGATGGCGATCTGACGCTTGAGCAGCTGATGGCCTTTGCCATCACGGATGATCATGCCCGGCAGGAAGCCCTGTATGAGCGCCTGCCCTTTGACCCGGATGCCTCGACCATCCGCCGTCTGCTCACCGAAACCCATGTCGCCGCCACGGATCGCCGGGCGCGCTTTGTCGGCCTCGAGGCCTACACGGAGGCGGGCGGCACGGTGTTGCGCGACCTCTTCACAGATGATCGCGGCGGCTATCTGGAAGATGTGGCGCTGCTCGATCTCTTGGTGACGGCAAGGCTCAATCGCGAGGCGGACGCCTTGCGGGCGGCCGAAGGATGGAGGTGGACGGAAGCCCATCTCGACTTCCCGCATGCCCACGGCATGCGGCGCGTCTACCCGCATCCAGTCGAGCTGTCGGCGGAGGATCAAGCCGCGCGTCAGTCCGTTCAGACCGAGTTCGACCGGTTGACTGAGCAGCACCAGACGGCCGAGGAACTGCCTGATGAGGTGGACGCGCGGTTCGGCCAGCTGGAGGCCAAAATCGAGCGGCTGGAAGCGAAACGGCAGGCCTACGACGCTGAAGATGTTGCCTGCGGCGGCGCGTTCCTGAGCCTCAATCACGACGGCAGCGTGCGGATCGAACGGGGCTTTATCCGCCCCGGAGACGAGAAGCCCGAGGCTGGAACCGGGCCGGACAGCGATGCCGAGGGGCGGGATGGCGAGGACCGGGGAGGCGAGGAAGCCGCGCCGGACGGTGAGGACGACGAGGGCGCTAGCGACGAGGAGGACGAGGACCAGAAGCTGTCCGACGCGCTCGTCCGCGACCTCACTGCGCACCGAACCTTGGGGCTGCGGCTCAATCTGAGTGAGCAGCCTGACGTTGCCATCGTAGCGGTGACCCACGCGCTCGCCGCCCAAATCTTCTATGTCGGGGCGGCCGCGCATGTGGTCGGCATCCAGCCGGTGAAGATCGATCTCGCCGCGCACGCGGACGGGATCGAGGACACGCAGGCCGGAATGTCAATCGGCGTTCAAATTTGACCCCTCATCGGCGTCCAATTTTGACCCCTTTGCGCGGCGGGCTTTGCTGGTAGCGCTCGTCTCGTCGGAGCTGGCCGGGATAGCGGAGGCGAGACGAGCGCGGGTGGCGTGATCGTCGTCTCGGCTCTTGAACCGCCAGCTGTCGTTGCCGGTCTCGACAATGTCGCAGTGATGGGTCAACCGGTCGAGCAGCGCGGTGGTCATTTTGGCGTCGCCGAACACGCTCGGCCATTCGCCGAAGGCGAGATTGGTGGTCACGATGACAGAGGCGCGCTCATAGAGCCGGCTGACGAGGTGGAAGAGAAGCTGGCCACCGGACTGGGCGAAGGGCAAATAGCCGAGTTCATCCAGCACGATGAAGTCCATCCGGGTCAGATGCTCGGCGAGCCGTCCTTGCCGTCCGTTGCGGGTCTCGGTCTCGAGGCGATTGACGAGGTCGACTACGTTGAAGAAGCGGCCGCGAGCTCCGGATCGGATGCAGCTTCTGGCGATGGCAATGGCCAGGTGGGTCTTGCCTGTGCCGGTGCCGCCAACCAGCACGACGTTGCGTTGTTGGGCGATGAAGCCGCCGCCAGCGAGATCATTGACGAGAGTCTGATTGATCGGCGTGCCGTCGAACTGGAAGTCGGCAATGTCCTTGGCAAGCGGCAGCTTGGCAATGGTGAGCTGGTATTTGATCGACCTGGCTTGCTTCTCGTTGATCTCGGCGTTGAGCAGGTCGCCGACAATGCGCTGAGGTTCGTGCTGGCGTTTGACGGCAGTTGCCATGATCTCGTCGAAGGCAGCCTTCATGCCGTAGAGCTTGAGTTCGCCCATGAGGTCGAAGATTTGGGTTCGTTCCATTAGATGGTCCTCCGGAGGTTGTCGTAGCGGGCACAATCGGCGATCGGCGCATGACGGAGCGTCAGTGCGGCCGGCGTCATGATGTTGGCCGGTGGGGCGGGTTCACGTTGACGGGCCAGGATATTGAGCACGACATCGGCGGAATGGACGCTGTGACTGAGCGCTTCGGCACAGGCTGCTTCCACCGCGGGCAGACCGTCAGTCAGCACCGCGTTGAGGATGTCGACCATCTGCCGATTGCCATCGTCGGTGCTGGCAAGCTTGCGCCGGATCCGCTCGATCGCGGCCGGCAGCACCCAGTCTTTGAAGGGAGCACCGTTGCGCAAGGCGCCGGGTTTGCGGGCGAGCACCGGCACATAATGCCAGGGGTCGTAGACGGTATCGCCGCGGCCAAAGGATCGCGGGTGCTCGGCAACGATGCGTCCATCCTGACGGATCACAATGCGATCGGCATAGGCTTGAACCTCGACCGGTCGTCCGACTGCGCTGGCTGCGACCGAGTATTTGTTATTGTCGAAGCGCACCAGGCAGGTCTTGGAGACCGATGCCGTCACCGCATGGAAGCCGTCGAAGCGGCCGGCATAAGGAACGAGTTTGGGGCGTTCGGCTTCGAACACTTCCCAGATCGTCTGATCGACCAGTTCCGGATGGCGATGAGCCTTGGCGTAGGCGATGCATTTGTCGAGCAGCCAGGCGTTTAACTCGTCGAGGTTTTTGAACCGCAGCCGCGGCGTGAAGAAGCGTTCCCTGACTAGCCCGACCTGGTTCTCGACCTGGCCCTTCTCCCAGCCCGACGCTGGCGTGCAGGCGACCGGATCGACCAGATAGTGGCTGCACATCTGCAGGAAGCGGCGATTGTAGAGACGCCCTTTACCGACGAAGATCGTCTCTACGGCGGTCTTCATGTTGTCGTAGATGCCGCGGGTGCAGGTGCCTTTGAACAGGGCGAACGCCCGGTCGTGGGCGTCGAACACCATCTCCTGCGTCTCCCGCGGATAGGCCCGCACGAACAGCATGCGGCTGTGACAGAGCCGGACATGGGCGGCCTTCACCATCACCGTGGTGCCGCTCAGCAAGACCACCTCGTGGCTCCAGTCGAACTGGTAGGCTTCGCCGGGGGCAAAGCACAGCGGGACATAAGCGGCCGCGGTCGATTGCCCGCGTTCTTTGCTCCACCGCCTGGCGTAACGCCGCACGGCATCGTAACCGCCGTCGTAGCCGCCCCCGCGCAGCTCTTCGAAGATCCGGATCAGCGTCAGCTGTTCACGAGCCGGTTTGGTCGCGTTCGCCGCCAGCAGCCTATCGAGCTCCGATGCCCACCGCCCCAGCTTTGGCCGCGGCTGCACCTGCCGCTCGTACTCGAAGGAGGTCTCTCCGGACCTCAGCACCTTCCGGACCGTGTTCCGCGACACCTTCAGGTCGCGGGCGATCTCCTTGATCGTCTTGCCCTTGATGAAGTGCTCGCGCCGAATCCGCGCAATCGTCTCCACGACCAGCATCCCCGACCACCTGCTTCATTCCAAAGCAGGCAGCGCAACAGACCAACCTACAGGGGGTCAATTTTGGACGCCGATCCCCCGGCTTAGGGGGTCAATATTGCAGGCCGAATGACACCATGCGGCTACCTCTTTCGTTTCGCGAGCGCGTCGATCGCCTTGCTGAACATTTCGGGTCCTTGCCAGAAGGCCAACGTGAGCCCGTAAATCGTGAAAGCGGAATAGCCGGCACCACCCAAAACGAGCGAGATAACGCCCGCAATGACGATGCGAGAGCCTTTAACGGTTGAAAGCTGGTCAGCTATCCGCGAGAGGACCTTAAGAACCTTTTCTCCCGCCTCTTGAATCGCTGAAGGAGTCTTTTCGTCTTCGATGGTTTCGAGGTCCGCCGCAATCTTGTGTAGTGAAGCAACGATCTCTGCAGCCGAATTGATGCGCAGCGATTGGAGCGCATCGGCGGATTCCTGTATCCGTGTAGCCAACTCGTGGCGCGTTTCGCGCGTGGATATTCTATTCGCGGGAAGACCAGAGGCAGGAGTAAGCTGGGTTGCTTGAAGAGCGCTGTTGATGGCTTCGATGAGTGCTTCCCGTGTCCTCTGCTCAACCTCGTCGTCAGTTCCCTTATTGAGATAGGTGACGAACCGAAAATCCTTATGGTCGAAGGCCAGTGGATGACCAACCTGCGCCAGCAATACAGTGGGAAGCCCGGTCGAATGCCGCACTCCAAGTTCATAAAATCCGTTCGAAGTGAGCTCAGTGAGGTCAGCTATGACCAAATCGGCAGTTAGAACATCGTTCAAGAGCTCTTCACTAATTGAACCGTGCACGGATTCAGAGTGAAATCGAATGACCTCAAATTCAGGAAAATCTATGCGAAAAACCGGCGCGACAAGTGCGTTATAGGCGGCTTCAGCGGCACTGTGCGTCGGAGCATTTCCTGGACCAAAAGTAGATATGTATAGGCAGCGCTTTGTGGCCATAAGTCTCCTAGCAAAAAGCCCCGGTTGGTTACGGGGCATTTTGGGCGCCTGGGGGTGGGGGAGGATGCGCAGAACCTCGTTAGCGTAGCGCCTATTTGAGCAGCGGCACAAGATGACCCAGCGCGAGAAGCACATACAGAGGAATAGCGATGAAGAACGTAGTCGCGTTTGGCGCCGTCATGATCTTGGCCTTTGTCGTACCGATGGTGGCCTGGGTCGCGAGGTTCGCTGACAGCTTCTAGGCACCCACTGGAAAGCCGGGTGTTAGCCCAATTTAGGGCTTGCAATGGCCCCTTGCACAACTACGAAGGGAATAAGGGCTCAAATCAATGGAGCCTTTTATTGTTGGGGGCTTCCATGGGGAAAAAACCGGCCGCGCCGCTCGTCAAGATTCCGGACGTGCTTGTTGAGGCTGTCAAAAGCAAGCGGGTTATTCCCTTCCTAGGAGCAGGTGCCTCGAAGGAATCCCGTAATTCTACCGGCAAGATGCCACCTGATGCCGACCAGCTCAGGGACGTCCTGGCTCAGAAGTTCTTCGGCAAGCTTATCCCAAACAGGGACGTAATGGCCGTGTCCGACATGGCGATCTCGTCGGCGGGGGGGACTGGTCTAGTCTACGATGCGGTGCGGCAAGCCTTCGACGGCTACCCGCCGTCTCAGGCGCACATGGCTCTCAGCGCCTTCAACTGGCGCATGATCGCGACCACCAACTACGACACCCTTGTCGAGCAAGCCTACAGCAGCTCGTCAAAGCGCATGCAGTCCCTCGTGCGGTTCATAAAGGACGATGAGCCTGTCGAGGAGCGGATGCAGGCGGTCCCTAATCCCGTGGCATATTTGAAACTGCATGGCTGTCTCGATCATGTCTACGACCGCGACGTGCCTCTCGTCCTGGCCAAGGAGCAGTACGCAACGTATTCGGCCAACCGTACCCACCTGTTCGAAAGGCTGAGGCAGCTCGCCCGAGAGTCGACGTTGCTCTTTATCGGCTATCGGCTTGATGATCCCCACATCCGGGAACTGATTTACAAGCTGGAGACCAACCGACGACCGCGCTGGTACATCGTCACGCCCGATGCTGAGGACTACGATATCAATTACTGGGCCTCGAAGAACATCGAGGTTATCAAGGCGCGGTTCGGGGAGTTCATGCAATCGCTCGATGCGGCCATCCCGCCGCTCTGGCGATCCCTGGCCGTCAGTGATGCGGTATCTGAGTTGCCGCTTCGCAAGTTCTACGTCCAGCGAACCGAGGAATCCCACAAGGTCAAGCTGGCGCTGCAGAACGACCTTACCCACGTCCATGCCGGCATGTCATCTGCACCGCAGACCGCGGAACGATTTTACTCGGGGTATGACACCGGCTGGGGCAGCATTGTCCAGAGATTCGACGCTCGCAGAAAGATCGAAGACGACCTCCTTTTCACGATCCTGCTCGAAAATGAGAACCTGAAGGGACCTTTTCTGGTCGTCGCGCGCGGGCCTGGCGGTGCGGGTAAATCGATTGTTCTCAAGCGAACCGCATTCGAGGCCGCCACTGCTTCAAACGCGCTCGTACTGTGGCTGAAGGAGGATGGCGCCCTCCGGCCGGAGGTGTTCGCAGAAATCTACGAGCTGACCAACGCGACGATGTACCTGTTCGTCGACCAGCTCGCGCTTCACGTCGACAAGGTTCTGGCGCTCCACAAACACGCCCAGCAAAAGCAAATCCCGTTGGTCATCGTCGGCGCCGAGAGAGATTCCGATTGGAACACGTACTGTGGTGCTCTTGAGGATCTGGAGCCGGTTGAAAAGCGGGTCGGCAACCTGTCCGCCGACGAAACAGTCTCGCTGCTCGATTTGCTCGAAAAGCACTCCTGCTTGGGACTGCTGAAGGAGAAGAACTACGAGGAGCGTATCGAAGCGTTCATGGGCCGCGCCGATAGGCAGCTCTTAGTGGCTTTGCATGAACTGACGCAAGGCAAACCCTTCGAGGAGATTGTCTTCTCCGAGCACCAGAACGTGAACCCGGAACAAGCTCGCCAGCTTTACCTCGATATCGCGACCATGCACCAATTCGGGGTGAACATCAGGGCCGGTACAATTTCACGTATCTCGGGCATCGATTTCGAGGACTACAAGAACAACTTCTTCCACCCCCTCGAAAACATCGTACGGGTCACAACCGATAGCTATTCGGGCGACTATGTATACCGGACCCGCCATTCTCGCGTTGCCCAGCTCGTGTTTAGGCAGGTGTGTCCTACTGACGAAGCGAAATCGCGCCAGTTCATCAGGATTCTGGACGGCATCGATGTCGGATATTCCTCCGACCGCCGTGCCTTGGAGGAGATGACGAAGGGACGTGGTCTGGCCGAAAACTTCAACAAGCCAGATGAAGTTCGAGGAATCTACGAAGCCGCAATCAAAGCAGCCCCCACTCAGGCCTTCCTGCATCAGCAGTGGGCGGTGTTCGAGCTGAACCATCCGCACGGATCGATTGCCGACGCAGAGCTGCACGCCGCGGACGCCCACGACCTCGACCCCAAGAACAAGAGTATCGTTCACACCCAGGCCGAAATCGATCGCCGAAGAGCGAACGACGAACCCTCGGTCATTTTAAAGGAATCCCTCCGCAGGCGGGTGAGGGCGCGGCTAGCTGAACTGCCGCAGAACGACAGGTTCACTGTGTCGAGCCGGTGCAAGCTGCTGGTGGACGAGGTCGAGGACATTGGGCGGGCCCTGGCGGAGGACGCCAAACCCCACGACGCCATCTTCTTCGCGGAGAAGGTGAAGGACGCGGAGACCGCACTTATCAAAGCCCAGCAAGAGTTTCCTGACGACTCTGACATCATCCAAGTCGAGGCCCGTCTCAGGAGTGAGCTGGACCAGAAGGACAAGGCATTGTGGGCGCTCGAAAGGGCGTGGGCAGCCGGTCCCCGTGGTTCCGGCCTGGCCATCCGTGTGGCTCGAATCTATCAGGCTAGAAAGCGGGACGTCGACGCCGAAAAAATACTAAAGGAAGCGTTGACCCGGAATTCAGACGACAAGCAAGCACACCAGATGCTCGCCCTGCATTACCTGCGTCAGCCAAACTTCGACGCTGATCTCGTCGAGCAACATTTGAGGAACAGCTTTTCGGCCGGTGATGCGAACTACGAAGAGCGTTACGTCCTGGGCGAGTTCTTGTTTTATCGCGGGCAGCCGCTGCGGGCGTCGGAGCTGTTCGATTACATCAACTCGAAGGCGCCGCCGAGCTTCAGAAGAGTCGCACCCCGCAAGGAATCTGCCGTGACCGCTTTGCTCGGCCGCTATTCGGGAACGGTTGAGGGGATGAAGCCGCAATTCTTCTTCATCCGGTCGGGAAGCTATCCAAGCAGCATCTTCGCGCACAACTCGCTTGTGGAGCCTGACGTGCTGTCGGAGTTGTCGGTTGGGTCGGACGTGAACTTCAGGATCAGGTTCAACCGGAGTGGACCCTGTGCGGTCGACCTGAAGCTTGGCCGGTCGACTAAGTAGGATTGGCCGTAGGATGAAACCTCGTTGGTCGACTCAAGGATCTGGCTGATGCTGCGACCAGCGCAACAGAGCTGAAAGGCCCTCCTGAGGGCTGAAAGGACCGTTTCGATGCTCGTCATCGGCACAAGCCGTTGAACCCGCAGCAGATGCGAACGCCCTCCGAGCGCACCACAAACCCGCATGTGCCGTCGAGTTTTCTTCGTTGCGCATTTTTGGCAATCACCGCGGCAGGCGCGATGTGTGTGCTTGTTGTGCCCAAGCCATTTCTGGGCACACGCTAGACCGAAGCGTTCTGCCGGTCGAGTTAACGGATCAATCGCGATATCTTTGCTCGAGCTTGTCCCACGCATCCTTGGCGACCGATCGTTGGCGCTCCTCGAACGTTGCCAACAGGCCAGACCCGTTTTCCAGGCTGCCGTCTTGCTTCAAGATCGAGAGGATCTGGCTTGAAGCGCGCAATGCCGCCTGTAAGACGGCATTTGCATATAGGACGATGCCAAAACCCATTTGCGCAAATGCGGCGCGTCCGGGATCCGGTGTTCGTCCACCGTGGACGATATTCGCAACCTGCGGAACGGGCACTTCGCGGGCGATCCGCTCGAGTTCGGCGAGGGATAGTGGCGCCTCCACGAACGTCACATCGGCGCCCGCTTCCGCAAAGCGCTGCGCTCTTTCGATCGCGCGATCGAGACCCTCGCCCGCGCGGGCGTCTGTTCTGGCGATGATCTGCAAGTCCTGATCGCCGCGGCTGTCCACCGCGGCCTTTATCTTCTGGACCATCTGGTCCAGAGGAATGACATCCTTTCCGGTAAAATGCCCGCATCGCTTCGGAAAGACCTGGTCTTCGATCTGAATCCCCGCGGCTCCGGCGCGTTCGAGCACACGGACGGTGCGAACCATGTTGACCGGGTTGCCGAAACCGGTGTCGGCATCGACGATCACTGGGACCGAGACCGTATCTGCCATCGCCGCAACTGCGGTCGCGACTTCCGTCAAGGTCGTTAGTCCGATGTCCGGCGCGCCCAAATGCATGTTGGCAATCCCGGCGCCGGTCGCATAGATCGCAGGAAATCCGAGGTCTTCGGCGACCCTCGCAAACAGCGCATTGGCGACGCCGGGGACCGTAAGCCCCTCCCGCTTAGCCATCATCTGCTTCAGTCGTATCGTGTTACGCATCCTTAATGCTCCGTCTTCAATGCTGCATTCCCCAGCGGTCAATGGTGCTCCGCTCGATCGCGCGAAAGAGGATCAGTTCGACGAGCAGGCCGACGATGATAACCGCAAGCAGACCCGCGAAGACGCTCGGCGTCTCCAGCGAGTTCTTGCTCTGCAAGATATACCAGCCAAGCCCACCATCGCCGGAGGCAACGCCGAACACCATCTCCGCCGCGATCAGGGTGCGCCAGGCAAACGCCCAGCCGATCTTCAATCCGGACAGCACGCTCGGCAAAGCCGCCGGCAGGATGACCTTGCCGATAAGGGAGAGCCCGGAAAGCCCGCAATTCCGTCCCACCATGCGCAGCGTCCTGGATACGCCGCGAAAGCCGGCGTTGGTATTGAGCGCAACGGCCCACAACACCGAGTGAATCAGCACGAACACAATGCTCGATACGCCAAGACCGAACCAAATCAGCGCAAGCGGAAATAGGGCGATTGCCGGCAGTGGGTTGAACATGGACGTCAGCGTGGTCAGCAGGTCATTGCCGAAGCGCGAGGTGATCGCTGCGACGGCAAGCATGGCCGCAAGTGCTACTCCCGCGATGTAACCGATCAGCAATGTCTGCAGCGAAGCAAGGACATGACGGGTCAACTCGCCGGTCGAAAGACCGGACCAGAGTGCTTCTAGCGTCTCGCCGAGGGTCGGAAAGAGCAGGGGATTGTTGAGCCAGCGTCCGTACAATTCCCACGCCAGCGCCAACATCAGGATGACCGCGCCACGCCGCGTTCCGTCGATATTGTAGAGTCGCTCCCAGACGGAAAGGCTTCGTTCAGAAACGACGGTGACGTCGGGAACTTCACGTATGACGTCACGCCGCTCCGGCATCGTCGACGCGTTCCTCTTCATGCTAGTCGACCTCCGCTTTTCGGTCTTCGGAGAACAGCAGACGGTGGATTTTCTCCGACTTCTTCAATCCGTTTGACGGATCGACATCATCCTTGCCGTCACCGCCAAGCTCGGCCTTGACGCGGCCCGGATGCGGCGAGAGCAACAGGATTCGGTTGCCAAGCTTGATGGCTTCGCTGATCGAATGCGTGACGAAGATGATCGTCGTTTTGGTTTGCCGGCATAGCAGCAAGAGATCGTCCTGCATCTGCGCGCGCGTCAGCGCGTCGAGCGCGGCGAACGGCTCATCCATCAGCAGAATCTCCGGTTCGACTGCCATGCCGCGGGCGATGGCGACACGCGCCTTCATGCCGCCGGACAGCGCGTGAGGGAAGGCATCGGCAAATTTTGACAAGCCAACCCGGCCGACAAAATCGCGCGCCTTCTTGATCGCAAGCTTCCGCGACATGCCGACGCCGTTTGTCAGCGCAAAGGCGACATTCTGCGCTACCGTCAACCAGGGAAATAGCTGGTCGAATTCCTGGAAAACTATCATCCTGTCCGGGCCGGGCTTGACGATCTCCCGTCCGGCCAATCGGATGCTGCCTTCGGTGGGATGCAGATATCCGCCGATGGCCTTCAAAAGGGTCGACTTGCCGCAGCCGGAGGGGCCAAGCAGCACGTAGCGGTCTCCGGCAAAAACCTCGAAACTCACGCGGAATGTTGCGGTCACCTGGCTCCGCTCGGTCTTGTACTGAAGCGTCAGCCCTTTGACCTCGAGGAGGGCTGACTGGCCGGTGAGCGCTGGTGTCATCGACGTGCTTCAGCCGGTTGCTTCGACACTGGCACCATCGTCGTCGGAAAGGCGGCTGCGAGGATGTCGTTGATGGCTGTGACATTCGCAAGCTTCTCGAGGATCGCGCAGGAATCGAGCAGGTTCCTTCCAACGTTCGGCGCCAGAAGCCCGGCGATGTTGGCGTTGAACTTGCGTTCAATATCTCCCCACTTGACCGGATTCTCCGGACTGCCGCGCCGGTGCAGGATTTCGCGTGCGAATGAACGCCCGTCGGTGGTCCGCACGCGGACGCGCGCGGCATGGCGGAGGGCCGGGCCGCTCGCCTCGAGCTCTGCATCCTCCTCGATCTTGATCTTCGACATGAAGTCCAGGAGCTGCTGGCTCGCGATATCCGCCTCGCCGTAATCTGCCGCGGTCACGTCTTTCTTGTGCGCCATGACGCTGAGGCCGTAATACATGTTCATCTGGGCGGCCGTGACGCCGGCGGGCCGGTACGGCCAGGCCGTGTGCACGAAGGTCATGTGGCCGCATCCGACATGAACCTCCGCAATATCCGCCGCCTCCAGCTTCTCCTCGGTCAGGATCGACCGCATCGCGTCGAGCGCAGCGTGAATGCTGGTCACGTTGGGATACATCTTGAAGCCGACCTTGCCGGCTTCCCAGTCCTCTCCAATTCCCTCCAGCAAGCGCGAAGGGTTTGGTGTGCGTGAGAACGAGCTGAGGAATCCGCCATAGCCGGCTTCGACGACGTCGGATATCCCTGTAAAACTCCGTTTGGCGAGGAGCGCAGCGAGAAGACCGCCTTGCGCCGCGCGGCCGGTATGGAGGCGCTTCACCATGGCGCCTTCCTGCGCCGCCATCAGGCCGGCAGCCATCGATCCGGCAATGCCGAGCGCGTTCTGCATCTGCTCGGGATCGAGGCGCAGCATTTTTCCGGCGGTCGCCGCCGCGACGAAAGTCCCTGACGTGCCCTGCGGATGGAAACCGTTCAGAAACAGCGACATCGTCGCGGCATTGCCGACGCGCAGGCCGACCTCGTAGCCGACCACCAGAGCCGTGGCGATATCCCGTCCGGTGACAGTGGGATCGGCTTCGGCCAACGCCAGCGCGATCGGCACGGCCAGCGAATTGGGATGAAGGATGGATTCCTTGTGGATGTCATCCATCTCGAAGGCGTGGCCGGCGGTGCTGTTGACCAGCACCGCATTCGTCGTCGAGGTACGATGCCCGCTTCCCCAGATCGAGGCGAGCGGATTGCCTCCTTCCTCGCGCGCCAATTCGCAGACCTTTTGCGTCCAGGGCAGGGTCGCGCCATGCAGGCACACGCCGAGCCCGTCGATCAGGCTAAGCTTGATGCGTTCGATCACCTCGGTTGGGATGTCGGTGAATCCGGTTGTGGCGGCGAAGCTCGCGAGTGCGCGCGTGGCGTGAGGCGGAAGGGAGGGCTGTGAGCTGCTCATGAGGATCTTTCCTTGAGGATGCGTTCCGGACCGGTTCAGCTTCCGGCCAAACCATGGCTTTCCGGATAGAAGAATTGCTTCCAATCGGTGACGTCCTGGCGGATCAGGCCGATGCTCTTCATGAAGGAGGCCCAGCGGGCGATGCCAGAAGGAGCGATCGAAAAATGGGTGTCCTTGTCCGAGAGGATACGAAGCATCATTTCCTTCGGCACCCTGGTTGCGGAGGCCTCATTGTAGAGGTCGGCGGCCGACTGCGGATCAGTGGCGATCAGGTGATTGGCTTCATCCAGCGCTTCGACATAGGCCTTGCACAGCGTCGGATTGGAGTCATGGAAGCGTTTCGGCGAAGCCGACATCACCAGCGTCATGTCGCCCAGGATGTCGGCCGAGTTTGCGACGCGCCGGATATTGGGATTGTCGAGTTCCATCAACGAGAACGGGGGTGAGGCGACATGGGCATTGATTTCCGTCTTGCCGCTCAGCATCGCTGCCGTCGCATCGGGGTAGGGGATTGCGACGGTGAATTTATCCAGCTGTGCATAATTGGCGGGACCCAATTCGTGAGCGACCATCATCTGCAGGATCCCGGCCGGTAGCGAACTCCTCACGCCGGCGACCGCGATCCTGTCTCCAGAGCCGAAGTCGGCCAGCGTTTTGATCTTCGGATTGATCGTGTTCAGATACATCGGCGTCGAACTGATGCCGCTGAGGCCGGCAATCTCGGCCGAGGGATTGCCGAGCGCCTTGGACCAAAGGATCAGAAAGCCGGGCGTGCCGACGGCCGCCACATCCAACGTGCCCGACAGTAAGGCATCATTGATCACGTTCCCGCCGTCGAGGACCCGCCAGGTGACTTTGACGTCGCCGAGTCCGAGCGCGCGGGCGTGCTTTTCGATCAGCGCATTCCTCTGCATCACCATCTGCGGCAGATAGAGGACGCTGTAGCCTCGCGACACGCGGATTTCACCCGCCTCCGCCGCGTGGCCTATTGTCGTTGACGCCATGGTGATGCTCAGAGCGAGCGAGGCGGCCAGTGCACGCAGCGCGATCTTCATGGGTCCTCCCGGATTCTTGTGGTTGGTCCGGTTAAAGCTTGCGGCCCCTCCTATGTCCAATATATTCAGGGGCAGGGTCCGATACGTTTTGGATATCGCCGATGGAGCTGCGCCATCTTCGTTATTTCGTCGCCACCGCGGAGGAGTTGCACTTCACGCGCGCGGCGCAACGCCTTGGCATCGCGCAACCGCCGCTGACCCAGCAGATCAAGGCGCTGGAAGCCGAGTTGGGACTGAAGCTGTTTCATCGCCTGCCCGGCCGCGTCGAATTGACGGATGCGGGCCGCGTATTCTTCGAGGATGCGCAGCGTATCCTTGACGGAGTCGGCCGCGCCGTGGCGCGAAGCCAGTCAAGCGCCAAGGGCATGGTCGGACGGCTCGGGATCGGATTCACGGAGTCCGCTTCGTTCAGCACGCTGGTAACGTCGTCCCTCCGGCGCTATCGGCATGACTTTCCGAACGTGGAATTGTCATTCGAGGAGGCCCGTACCGCGCAATTGGCGGAGCTGCTGCGGCAGGGACGCATCGATGTGGCCTTTGTCCGGCCGCCGGTGACACGAGGGAACGATCTCACCTTCCGGCCGCTCCACAGCGAGCGAATGGTAGTTGCCGTTCCCAAGCGTCATCGCCTTGCGGGACGAAGATCGCTCCGGCTGATCGAGCTGAAGGGCGAAGAGTTCATCCTCTATCCACGCGCGACGCGCCTCGGTCTTTCAGACATGATCCTGACGGCCTGCGAGAGAGCCGGTTTTAGTCCGCTGATTGCCCAGCGTGCGCCTCAGATATCCTCGACGATCAATTTCGTTGCCGCGTCGCTCGGCATCACCATCGTGCCCGAGTGCATGATGACGAGCCGGTCCGACGCCGTAAGCTATGTGCACTTGAGTTCACCTCGTCTCTGTGCCGACCTTGGCGTTGCTCACCGCAGCAACGAGGGCTCGTCGGTGGTCACGGGTTTCATCGACAGAATACCCAGTGGCTCGACTTCGGCAGTAACGTTCGGAAGCCACATGCAGGAGCACGGCGTCTAGCGTGTAATGTCTTAGCTTCACTCGTAGCAAGTCACTGCGAGCTCATATGGCCTTCGATATGCCGATCGGAGGCCCGGCCATTCTACTGCTGCGTCTTTGCGAAATGCGCGCAGCTTTGTCATGGGCTGTCCGCGACAACGTCTCGCGGCACATAGACCAGGCCGTCCATGATGCGGCGTGCCGTGCGGCTGAAACCGAGCGCCTCGAAGGCGACGCCCCCGGGGACGTTGGCTGGCTTTGCCGACACATTGACCGTCATCACCCCGAGCGGATGTCCAATGCGCAGCCGATCGGACAGCGCGGCCATTTCTCCAACTGTGCGATTGACGATGGAGCCCGGAATCCGTGATGCCGCGGCGGTGCACATCGATCCCGTGCCGGCCATGCTCTCGTGGCAACGATTGTACCAGACCATACGTGCACGAAGGTCGGTCGTTGCCACCTCGACGGCTTGCCCCCGCAGGTTGGTGTAGTGCGCGGGTGGGGCAACGATCATCATCAATGGCAGCGCCGGCGACTGCTGGTCGACCTCGCGCCAGTCATTGCAGAAGCCGATCTTCTCGGCCGCCTTGCCGCGAATTTCCTTGAGCCGGTCGATCAGGTCGGCGTCGGACGCGAAGCGCTCCGGCAGTTCGCTGCCATCGAGGTCGATCGCTGACGCTTCCACGAACACGGCCGGATTGGCGACGTCGCAGATCGTCACCTCCAGCCGGGCACCGGTCTCCAGCTCGATCTCGTCGACCGCCCGGCCGGTCGGCAGCATCCTGCCGGTCTTGGCGCCGATTGTGCCGCTGTAGTCCATCCGGATCTCGGCGCCGGTCCCCGGGACGCCATCGATCGCGAAGTCGCCGGTGACCCTGGCGCGACCGCCGGCGACCGGGACATGCGCGACGAGGGTCTTTCCGGTGTTGGTGTTGTGGATACGCACCCGCGTCACCGGCTCGGAGATTTCTACGAGGCCGGAATCGATTGCGAACGGCCCGACACCGGCGGAGATGTTGCCGCAGTTGGAGCTGTACATCACGAGGTCGCGGTCGAGCACCACCTGGGCGTAGGTGTAGTCGATGTCGGCATCAGGCCGCGCCGACTGCTTGATGATCGCCATCTTCGAGGTGATCAAGCGCGAGCCGCCGAGCCCGTCGATCTGGAGAATATCGGGCGTTCCCATGATCCGCTTGAGTAGGCGATCGCGCGCTGCGCCGGGCGGCGGAATGTCGTGCTCGAGCAGATAGACGCCCTTGCTGGTGCCGCCGCGCAGGATGGTGCAGCGTATCGCGACCTGGTCGGGCTCTGTCATGCGGGTTCATCCTGCTCCACGCGGCAGCCGCGCGTCTGAAAGCAACATGCGGGGCCGTCGGCCCGCGAACAATAGCAATCGGCTGATCGATTATTCATGCCGCCGGAACAATCAGTCTGCCGGCGCCGGCGACGCGCGTCTATCGTGAGGCGCGCCTTGCCTGGGCGACGCGCGAACGCAACAACTTGACGAACGCCTGCGCCGCGGGCTGCAGCGGCTTGCCGCGCAGCGTCGCAATCCCGATCTCCCGGGTCGCCTTGCGCCCCCTGAGCGGCAGCAGCTTGAGCCCGTCGAGATTGAGTTGCGGCGTGACCAGGCCGGCAATGAACGAGATTCCAAGTCCGGCGCGCACCATCGCCGTTTTGGTCAATATGTTGCGCGTCAGCAGGATCGGCTCATAGGGCAATCCGGCCTCGGCAAAGACCCGCGCGAGATTGCCCCAGGCGGTCGAGTTCGGTGGAAAGCTGATGATCGGGTATTTCGCTACATCCCGCAGCTCGACCGAGCGCTGCGCGCTCAGCGGATGGCCGCTCGGCACCATCACCATGAAGGCGTCGTCGAGAAGTTTCTGGAAATTGTACTGCCGCTCCTCCGGATCGAACGGAATCACCGCGAAATCGATCTCGCCGCTGGCGAGGCGGCCGAGCTCACGGCCGAAGAAATCGTCGATCACGACGACCTCGACGCCGGGCCATTCTTCCTTGAACTGCTTGACCGCCGTAGGAACCAGGCCGGCAGCGACCGTCGAGGTGGCACCGAGCACCACCCGGCCGCGCTTGAGCTGCGCCTCGTCATTGAACTCCTGCACGATGGAGGCGAGGTCTGCGACCGTGCGTTCCGCCCGCAGTTTCAGCCGTTGTCCGGCTTCGGTGATCGTCACCCGCCTTGTGGTGCGGTAAAACAGCTTCAGCCCGAGGATCGCCTCGACGCGCTGGATTCGCGCCGTGATCGCTGGCTGCGAACAGCCCAGCGCCAGAGCTGCGGCGCGAAAGCTGCCGAGTTCGGCGATCGCCAGCACGCTTTGCAAATCGGCGGCTTCGATATTGATCAGTTTCATCTATCAATCGATCCGATCTTTCCGGATTGTTGAAAGAAAGCCCTGGGTGTTGTGTGAGTCAAACGATTTCTTCCGGGAGCGAAGCATGCAAGGCCTTATCCGACCCGCACCGCAATGCGCGCACGACGCCGCCGCGATCGATGCCATCGGCGCCACCGATGCGCTGGCGCGCTTCGTCGCGCAGACATCGTTTGCCGACCTCCCGGAGCCGGCGGTGCGCGTGCTTCGCTGCTGCTTCCTCGATTACGTCGGCAACTCGGCGTTTGCCTCCCTGCATGGCGAAAGCAGCCCGGCGATCCGTGCCGCGATCGCGCGGCTCGATGCAGCCGACGGACCTGGCACCGTGATCGGCGAGGGGCGCGGCTATTCCTGGCAATACGCGGCGCTGCTCAACGGCGCCTACGCGCATACGCTGGATTTCGACGACACCAACCAGGGCCATCCCGGCGCGCCAGTGATCTCGGCGGCGCTGGTCGAGGCCGAGCGCGTTGACGCCGGCGGTACCGCGTTTCTCGAAGCCCTGGCGGTCGGCTACGAGGTCTATTGCCGGGTCGGCGGCGCGATTACCATCGCCGGCTATGACCGCGGCTTCCACATCACGGCGATCGCCGGAATCTTCGGATCCGTCGCAGCCGTGTCGAAACTGCGCGGGCTCGATCCCCCCGCCATCGGCAACGCGTTCGGGCTGGCGCTGAGCAAGGCCTCGGGTTCGATGCAGTATCTCGAGAACGGCTCGTGGAACAAGCGGCTTCACCCAGGCTTCGCCGCACATGATGCGTTTCTCTGTGTCACGATGGCGGAGGCCGGTGTGATCGGCGCCGCCGCGGCGATCGAGGGGCGTTATGGCGTGCTGACAAGCTTCACCGGCGCGCCGCAGCCGGGCATCCTGACGAATGGTCTGGGCACCCAGTGGACGCTGCTGCGCACTGCGATCAAGCCGTATCCATCCTGTCGCTTCACCCATTCGGCCATCGATGCCGCGATCGCGCTACGGCAGCAGATCTCGGCGGCGGACCTGTCGCGCGCCGCGATCCATATCGGTCTGTCGCCGGTGGCAATGAAGATCGTCGGCGAGCGCTCACCCGCCAAGCTCGATCCGCGCAACAATGTCGACGCGCAGTTCAGCGTCTATTTCCAGGCCGCTGCCGCCTGGCTCGACGGCAAGCTCGAATGGTCGAGCTATCAACGGCTGGGTGCGCCTGACATCGTCGCGCTGGCGCAGCGCATCACGACCCATGTCGATCCTGCGATGCAGAAGATCGGATCGTCATTCACCGTCGAGATCGACGGGATCACGCTGTCGCGGACCATCGACACTCCGCTCGGCGAACCCGAGTGTCCGCTGGACTGGAACGGCCTCACTGCAAAATTCCTCTCGCTGGCTGAGCCGACCTACGGCAGCGCGAAGGCTGCGGCCATCGAGCAGGCCGTCAGGACGATGGGCCCTGCGACCGCGATGTCCGGGCTCGTCAAGGGTCTGCGCAGGGCCGCCGCGACGCCGCTGAGCTAGATCGCGCCGACCGCCACACAACACATTGGAGGAGGGAGCATGCCGCCTGCGTCGGGCGCAATGAGCGCCAATGCCGGAAATCGGCTGGATCGGTTGCCGATGAGTGGCTGGCATTATCGGCTGGTGGCGCTGGTGACCGCCGGTATGTTCGTCGATCTGTTCGAGCTCTATTCCGGCGGCAGCATCCTGGCGGCACTGGTGCAGGAGGGATGGTCGACGATGTCGGTCAACGCGACCTTCCTGTCGGTGACCTTCCTTGGATTGTTGATTGGCTCATGGTTCGCGGGCGTACTCGGCGACCGTTATGGCCGTCGCTTCTGCTACCAGCTCAACTTCGCAATCTTCGGCGTTGCATCGCTCGCCGCGGCCTTCGCACCCCACATGACCGTGCTGATCGGTCTGCGCTTCGTGATGGGGCTCGGCCTCGGCGCCGAGGTTGTCGTCGGCTATGCGACGCTGGCGGAATTCCTGCCTGCGAAGAACCGCGGCCGCTGGGTGGCCCTGATGGCGATGATCGCCAACTTCGCCTCCTTCGTGTCGCTTGTCATTGCCTATTACGTGATCCCGGCCGTGGGCTGGCGCTACATGTTCGCGATTCCAGGCATCGCGGCGCTGCTGATCTGGCAGGCGCGGCGGTCGATGCCGGAATCACCGCGCTGGCTGGAAAGCGTCGGCCGCATCGAAGAGGCGGACCAGGTCCTGTCCGAGATCGAGGCGCGCGTTGCGGCAAGCGGTCCGCTGCCGGAAGCCGCACCGCCCGCGCCGGTGCGGTCGCAGGAACCGATTTCGTCGGCCGTCCTGTTTTCGCGCCCCGTGCTGCGCCGAACGCTGATCGGCATCCTGATCAACATCACGGTCGGCTTCACGCTGTACGGCTTCCTGCAGTGGCTGCCGACCATCTTCGTGCAGCAGGGCATGACCCTCGGATCGTCGCTGCAGATCGTCATGGTGATGACGGTCGGCAAGGTCGTCGGAGCGGGCGCCGGCGTCGTGCTCACGGATTGGGTCGGTCGCAAGCCGAGCATCACGCTGTTCGCGCTGCTCTCGTCCCTACTCGGGATCGCCCTGATCTTTACCCAGGGCGACGCATTCATCGCAACCAGCTTCGTGCTCGCGGTAGCGCTCGGAGTGACCAACACGATCGCGTACACGGTCTATGTGCCGGAGCTGTTCGAGACGCGCTACCGGCTGCGCGGCACTGGGCTCTGCGGCGCCGCCGGACGGCTGGCGACGTCAGCCGTGCAGTTCCTGGTGGTCTACCTCTACGCCAATGGCGGGCTTGCCGCGATCGTGTCGATGCTCGCGGGGCTGCTGGTGATCGAGGCGATCGCGGTGCAGCTGTTCGGGCCGGAAACCAAACAGGTGTCGCTCGAACAGGCAGCCTCGCAGACTCCGGAACTCGTGCCCGAGCGAGCGCTGTCGGTCGTGCCGAACAAATCCTGAGGAGGAACGCATGAAACAACGCGTGTTGCCCGAGCAGACCGGCATTCCCTGCACCATCCTGCGCGGCGGGACCAGCAAGGGCGTCTATTTCCACGAGGCCGATCTGCCGCCGCGTGGTGCGCTGCGCGACCGGGTGCTGAAGCGGATCATGGGGACACCCGACGTGGTCCAGATCGACGGTCTCGGCGGCTCGCGGCTGATCACGTCAAAGATCGCGATCATCAAGCGCTCGTCGCGAGGCGATGCCGACGTCGATTTCACCTTCGGCCAGCTCGAGGTCGAGCAAGATGCGATCCATTGGAGCGGCAATTGCGGCAACATCTCCGCCGGCGTCGGGCCATTCGCGATCAACGCAGGTCTTGTCGAGGTCGTCTCGCCCGTCACCGTCGTTCGCATCTACAACACCAACACCGACAAGGTTCTGATCGCGCATGTCCCGGTCCGGGGCGGACGGGCAAAGGTGACCGGCGATTTCACCATCGACGGTGTGCCCGGGACCGGCGCCGAGATCTTCATGGACTATCATCTCACGCTCGGCGCCCGCACCGGGCGGATGTTGCCGACCGAGAATGCCGTCGACACGCTGGAGCTCGAAGGCGGCGATCGCATCGAGGTGACGCTGTGTGACGTCGGCAATCCCTGCGCGTTCTTTCGCGCCAGCGATGTCGGCCTCACGGGCAGCGAGCTTCCCGATGCGATCAATGGCAACCGCCCGCTGCTCACCCGGCTGGAGGACATCCGCCGCAAATCGGCGGAGCGGATGGGGTTTTCGCGGGGCTGCAGCGATCGGTCAGCTGAAGCGACGGGAGGACCGTTGCTGGTGCTGGTCGCGCCGCCAGCGGAATACGGCAATATGCGACGCGAGCAGGTGCTTGCCTCCGACATGGATCTGCGGGCGCGGCTGGTGTTCTTCAACAAGTGCCACGAGAGCATGGCGGGGACCGGATCGATGTGCACGGCAGCGGCGTCGCGAATTCCCGGTTCGCTGGTCAATCAGGCGCTCGGCGCGCCGCCGGACGGTCGCGATACGCTACGGATCGGCCATCCTCTCGGCATCATGCGGGTCCGCGTCAAGGCACGCGATGCGAATACGGTCGGCGGTGTCGCATTCGATGAGCTCGGCTTCGGCCGCACTGCGCGCCACATCATGGAAGGCACGGTCTACGTGCCGACTTCGACTTTCACCGACGTCGCCGCCGTCAGCGCCGGCAAAGCTTGAATTGGGAGAACCATATGAAACAGACCACGGCATATCGGAACCTGATGCGTTCCGGCCAAATCATTCTTGCACCCGGCGCTTATGACGGCATGACAGCGAAGCTGGTCGAGGGCGCCGGGTTTCCGGCGGTCTACATGACCGGCGCCGGCACCGCGGCGACGCTCGGTTATCCCGATTTCGGTCTGGTGACGATGACCGAAATGGTGGCGAATGCGACGACCCTGGCGCGCTCGGTCAATATACCCGTGATCGCCGATGCCGATACCGGATACGGCAACGAGCTGAATGTCACGCGCACGGTGCGCGAACATGAGGCCCGTGGCGTCGCCGGCATTCATATCGAGGACCAGGTCGCGCCGAAACGGTGCGGCCATCTCGACGGCAAGGAGATCATCCCCGCCGACGAATTCGTCGCCAAGATCCGTGCGGCCGTCGCGGCGCGGCGCGATCAGGATTTCGTCATCATCGCGCGGACCGACGCCCGCGCTGTCACGGGCTTTGACGAGGCGATTGCGCGCGCCAACGCGGCGGTCGCGGCCGGTGCCGACATGGCCTTCGTCGAGGCGGTGCAGACCATGGAGGAGCTGCAGGCAGTGCCGAAGCTGGTGCAAGGGCCGTGCCTGCTCAATGTGGTGCGCGGCGGCAAGACACCGGATATCGATTTCGCGACGGCGCAATCGATCGGCTACAGGCTTGCGATCCTGCCGAGCCTGCTGCTGCTCGCGGCAACGGAAGCCTGTATTTCCGCGCTGCGCGGCGTCAAGGAGACCAATGCGCCGCCGAGCTCGGCAGGCGCCATGCCGGTCAGCGAGCGGTTCCGCCGGCTCGGCTCCGACGAATGGATCGCGCTTTCGACCAGGTTCCGCGATGCGGCTGCGCCACGGGCGGCGGAATGACCATGGCGAAGACACTGCTCGACAAATTGTGGGACCTGCATGTCGTGGCCGATCTCGGCGGTGGCTGGTCGCTACTGCACATCGACCGCCATCTGCTGCATGACCTCTCGGGCACTGCGGGCCTCGCGGCGCTGGCGCAGAAGGGCCATGCTGTGGCAAATCCCGAGCTTGCCTTCGCAACTCCCGATCACGTGGTCTCGACACGGCCGGGGCGCACCGGCGAGACATTTGAGCCGGGCGCAAGACTCTGGGCGGGATTGCGCGATCTCTCGCACAAGGCCGGTATCCGCTATTTCGAGCTCGGCGACATGGGGCAGGGCATCGTGCATGTGATGGCGCCCGAGCTCGGCATCACGCTGCCCGGCGTCTCGCTGATCTGCGGCGACAGCCACACCTGCACCAATGGCGGGCTGGGTGCGCTGGCCTTCGGGGTAGGCTCGTCCGAGCTGACGCATGCACTGGCCACGCAGACGCTGCGTCAGCGCAGACCCAAGGCGATGCGGGTTCGGTTCGAAGGCAAGCCCGGCAAGGGCGTGACATCAAAGGATCTCATCCTGCATCTGATCGGCAAGGTCGGTGCATCGGCCGGCACGGGATACGCCGTCGAATATGGCGGTGAAGCGGTCAGGGCCATGGACGTCGAAGCCCGGATGACCATGTGCAATCTGTCGATCGAGCTCGGTGCCAAGATCGGCTTCGTCGCTCCCGACGAGACCACGTTCCGCTACGTCGAAGGACGCCGCTTCGCGCCCAGGGGCAAGGCGTTCGACGATGCGCTCGCGCATTGGCGTTCGCTCCATGCCGACGCCGACGCACGCTATGATCGTGACGAGATCGTCCGTGCCGACGATGTCGCGCCGACCGTCACCTGGGGCACGAGCCCGGAGCATGCGATCGCGATCGATCAGGCCATCCCCGATCCGGCCACTGCGCCCGATCCTGTCAGTCGCAAGGCGTGGCAGGAGGCGCTGGACTATATGGCGCTGACGCCGGGGCGGCCAATCGCTGGCACCAAGGTCGATTGGGTGTTCATCGGCTCCTGCACCAATTCGCGGCTGTCCGACCTGCGCGAGGCCGCCGGTCTTTCGCGCGGCCGGCAGGTCGCGCCCGGGCTCAATGCCTGGATAGTTCCGGGCTCGGAGAAGGTGAAGCGCAAGGCGGAGGCCGAAGGCCTCGACGCCGTGTTCAAGGCCGCCGGCTTTCAATGGCGGGAGCCCGGTTGCAGCATGTGTGTTGCGGCGAACGGGGAGCAGGTGCCGACGGGCGCCCGCTGCGTCTCGACATCGAACCGCAACTTCGTCGGCCGGCAGGGGCCGGGTGCGCGCACCCATCTCGCAAGCCCCGCCATGGCGGTCGCGGCCGCGGTCACCGGAATGATCACCGATGTAAGGAAACTCTGAGGATGCAACCATTCACTCAGGTCACCGGCCCCGCTGCCGCGCTGCCGCGCGCCAATATCGATACCGATCTCATCATTCGGATCGAGCGGCTGACGTCGGTGCCGCGCGACCAACTCGGACGTTATGCGCTTGAGGCGCTGCGCTATCACAAGGACGGTAGCGAGAATCCGGATTTCGTGCTGAACCGGCCGGCGTTCCGCGCTGCGCCGATCCTGATCGCGGGCGCGAACTTCGGCTGCGGCTCATCGCGCGAAGGCGCTGTATGGGCGCTGATGGCAGCAGGGCTGCGCTGTGTCATCGCCGAGAGCTTTGGCGACATCTTCTACAACAACTGCTTCCAGAACGGCATGCTTCCGGTCGCTCTCCCGGAATTAGCCGTCAGGACGATCTCGGCGCAGACCGCGCAGGGCGAGGCGCTCACTGTCGACCTAGTCAGTCAGTCCATCGCATTGCCCGATGGCGAGCAGATCGGCTTCGAGATCGATGCCGCCCGGCGGAAGACATTGATCGAAGGGATCGACGAGATCGAGCTGACGCTGCGGCAGCGGGACGACATCGTTGCCTGGCAACAGCACGACCGCGCCGCTCGCGGCTGGGTCTGGGTGTTGTCGGGCGCCTGATAGTGGCTGGCGCTATCACGGGCTATTGCCGTTAGGCGCTCAGGAAAAGCGGCCGGAAGATACCCATAGAGCCTTCGATTTCTACTTAGGTTTGGCGCGGTCGAAGAGAATGCAGGTTCAAATCCTGCCGCTGCGCCCTGCCCGAAGTATGACAGGGCCGAAAGGCACTTTAGAGCGCGAAATGCACTTTAACTCGTTTTCCGCCCCTGTAACTCATTGAAGCTACAGGAAATGCGACCTCCCTCCGAGCGCACCATAAACCCACGCCGAGTTTTGCAGCCCCCGTCGAATATACGGCTCGGCATCAATCTCACTTGCCGCGTGGACAGACCCCCGCGGCTCGTAGTGTTGAATGTATCCAATTTATATTTTTCAGCTCCGTGCTTTCGATCTGCTGTCGCCTTGGCTAATGCCGAATATGGCGGGTTATCATGTATAACCAACTGATAAGAATTACTATATTGTCGATTTTGGCGGCTGCGTTTTCTTACGCGAGATATCCCGTCACTTGGCGATCTGGATACAGAAGTTGACTTCTGGATACATTTTGTCCAGTTTCCGTCTAGAATAAAAATCAACCTTGGGAGGACCCGGTGACCGGCATTTCGGGCGCGCGCGGGCCGAAATTGACGCAGACGACCGCCGTGCTGGCGATGTGCGCGGTGTTGATCGTCGTTTTCTCGATCTTCCTGAAGGGCTTTCTGACGCTCGGCAATCTGTTCGCGCTGGCGCGCAACATTTCGATACTTGGCATTCTCGCGCTCGGCATGGCGGTCGTCGTGATCGGCCGTGGACTCGATCTGTCGCAAGTCGCTTCCTTCGCTGCCTCCACCGCGATCGCGATCATTCTGATGAACTCAGGCTACGCGACGCCGGTGGCTCTGCTGATCGGCTTCGTGATGGCAATTGCCATCGGCATCCTGAACGGGTTTCTCATCTCGGTGATCGAGATGCCGCCGCTGCTGACGACGCTTGCATCCAGCCTTGCAGTGTTGGGAATCGTGCGCACCACGGCTGTGCAGCACTATGTCGTGTACCTTTCGAAGGGGCACGACGAGTTCCTGCGGCTGGGCGGAAACATCTGGGGGGGCGTCCCGATCTCGATCCTGATCTTCGCGGCCACTGCGCTCGTCGTGCATCTCTTCCTGTCGCGCACGGTCATCGGGCGCTTCGTCTATGCCCACGGCGACAACCCCGATGCCGCGCGCCAGACCGGTCTGCCGACCCGTCCGCTGACCATGATCGAATACGCGCTGTGTGCGGCGATCGGCTACGTCGGCGGCGTCGTGATGGTCGCGCAGACGGCGCTGATGCATCTCCAGGTTGCGGAATCGACGATCATTTTCGATGTCATCATGGTCGTGGTGCTCGGTGGCGTCAGCCTCGTCGGCGGCCGCGGCAATGTGATGAGCGTCATCGCCGGAACGCTACTGATCGGCGTGCTGCTGAATGGCATGACCATCATGGACATGGACGTGCAGACCCAGAATATCGTCAAGGGAATCGTGTTGCTGATCGCAATCCTGCTCGATTCCCGGCTGCACCCGCGCGACGAAGAGACGTCGAAGCAGGGCGATTGAAGCCCTGTTTCCATCAACGGGCCGCAACAGTCGGCCGGCATAGAAGGGGAGGAAGGAACATGACGAAAGCAGTGCACAGGAAGGCGCTTGCCGGCTTCGGGCTGGCGGCGATTGTGGCAACCGCCGTGCTGGTGACGGTGCCATCGCAGGCGGCAGGACCTCGCGACCAGCTGCGCGAGAAATTCGACAAGGCGCTCAAGGGTAAGACGGTGGCCTGGTCGCCGGTCTGGATGGGTGTACTGGAATCCGAGTGGACGCGCGTGATGAAAGACCGTTTCGATGATTACGGCATCAAGCTCGTCACGCGTGACGCCAACATGAAGTCCGACATCCAGCTTCAGACCGTCAGCGACTACATCAACGAAAAGCCTGATGTGCTCGTTGTTCAAAATCCGAACGTCACGCTGCTCGCCAAGGAGCTCAAGCGTGCGATGGATGCGGGCATCTATGTCGTGCAGGTCAACATGGCGTCGAACACCCTGAGCGACGCCTATGTCGGCGTCGATGCCAAGGATCTCGGCACCAAAATCGCCCGCGAGGTGATCAACCAGTGCGGCGGCGGCAAGGGTTCGGGGGAGATCGCGATCCTCGAAGGCGAGGCGACCGCAGCCTATTCGCTGGACATGAAGAACGGCGCCATGGAAGTGTTCAAGACCGACCCGTCGATCAAGGTCGTGTCGTCGCAGCCGACAAGCTGGGACGCCAACAAGGCCGGCGATATCACGACGACCGTGTTGCAGCAGCATCCCAAGCTGTGCGGGATCCTCAGCGTCTGGGGACCGCAAACTGCCGGCGCAGCGCAGGCGATCAAGGCGGCCAACATGGGCGACAAGGTGAAGGTGTTCGTTGCCAGCGACGGGCAGCCCGCGGATTGCGATCTGCTGGAACAGGGCGCGTTCTCCGCGAACCTGTCGTATCGCGCCGACGTGCAGGGACAGACCATTGCCGACGCGGTGATCGCGCTCTTGCAGAGCGGCGACAAGCCGGGCTCGAAGAACGTCGCCTATTACACGACCCCCGCCTGGGTGAAGTCGAAGGACGATCGGATGTACTGCTTCAGCATCCCGAAGGGCGCGAAGTAAACGTTCCGGCGCCCGCGCCCCCTGCGGCGCGGGCATCCCGGAGTTGCCGATTCCCATTCCCTGCGTCGTCCCGCCGTTCGGCCGCGCCTGTGCCGAGCCCGCCGGAGTCTGTTGATGAAAAGCCTGCAACGAGCCTGGCATCGCCATTCGCCCCAGCTGCTCCTGGGTGAGCTGCTTGAAAAGCGGTGGATGGAGCCGATCATTCCATTCACGCTCACGATCGCGGTGTTCCTGGCATTCGCGGTGATGATCCCGCGCTACCTGACAGCGGGCAGCCTTCAGGAACTGATGCGGAATTTCGCGGAGCAGGGGATGGTCGCGGTCGCGATGGCCTTCTCGGTGCTGTCAGGTGGCATCGATCTGTCGGTCGGCGCGGTGTTCGCGATGTCGAACTTCCTCGCACTCTATCTGTATCTCATTGTCGGGCTGCCGCTGCCGTTGATGATCGTTCTTGTCATCCTGTTCGGCGCCGCAATGGGGGCGATCAACGGTGGCCTGATTGCCTACGGCAAAACCCGGCCGTTCCTGACGACCCTGGTCGTCCTCATCATCGTCCGCGCGGCCTACAACAAGGTGACGGTTGCGTTCACGGATGAGCTCGCAAGCATCGATAGCGGGTCCAGTGCATGGGATTTCATGGGGTCGGGCAGAGCTCTCGGCATTCCCGTCAATATGCTGGTGTTGATCGTGCTTGCCGTCGGAACACACTTCTTTCTCACCCGTATCAAGCCAGGCGTCCACATCATGGCGGTTGGATCGAGCCGCAAGGCGGCCCGCCACGCCGGTGTCAACGTCAAGCGCGTGCTGTTCTCGGCGTATGTGATGTCAGGGTCGATCGCGGCACTGGCGGGGATCCTTTATGCAGCTCGGCAAAGCAGTTCGGGCACCGACACCGGCGTCGGCTGGGAGATCAACGCGCTGGCCGCGGTGGTCCTTGGCGGCATCAGTCTTGCCGGCGGCCGCGGCACCATCGCGCGCGCCGTCATGGGCGCAGCGATCATCTTCATGCTCACCAGCGGCATGGTGCGGCTCGGGATTTCCGGCAACCTGACGACAGCCATCATCGGCGTCATCCTGCTGCTCGCGGTCGGCTTCAATGTGAAGTGGGTCAAGAACAAGGGCAAGGTGCTGCAAAAGGTCTATGTCACCCCAAGCTGGGTCGATTTCGAGCCCCCGCCGTCGGTCGAGCGCGGCAGCGGCACGCCGTTCGCGGAGAACGACCGCCTGAAGAATGCGGAGGCGATCGCGCTCAACATGATCGAGGGCCCGGAGGACGTCATCCTCGACCGCAAGGACAACCTCTATACCGTCAACCGCAATGGCTCGATCATTCGCTTTCTCGCGCCTGACTATACCGCGCGTGAGGAGTTCGCGCGCATCGGCGGCCGGCCGCTTGGGTTGGCATTTGATCGGGACCAGAACCTCCTTGTCTGCATCGCCGGGATGGGAGTGTATGGCGTCAAGCCCGATCGATCGGTCTTCAAGGTCACCGACCGCACCACACGTACGCGTACACGCCTCAAGGACGACTCGCGGCTCTATCTCGCCGACGATCTCGACGTCGCGCCCGACGGCAAGATCTACTTCAGCGAAGCCTCGACGCGCTACGAGCTGACCGACTGGGCGCTCGACGGCTTTGAGGGCCGCGGCAACGGCCGGCTGATCTGCCACGATCCGAAAACCGGCACCACCAAGACCGTCCTCAAAAACCTGACATTCCCCAACGGCATCTGCATCTCGCATGACGGCCGGTCGGTGCTGTGGGCGAGCACCTGGCTGTGCCAGGTCAACCGCTACTGGATCGCCGGCCCGAAGGCAGGCACCAGCGAGATCCTGATCGACAACCTTCCAGGCTATTGCGACAACATCAACCGCGCCTCGGATGGCAAATATTGGCTTGCCTTCGTCGGCCTGCGCACGCCGGTCTATGACCTTGCAATGCGCAATCCCGTTTTCCGCACCCGGATGGTCAAGCAGATCCCACCGGACGAGTGGCTGTGCCCGGGGATCAACTACGGCTGCGTGGCCAAGTTCGACGACAATGGCGTCGTGACCGAATCGCTTTGGGATCCGGGCGGGCTTTCGCATCCAACGATCACCTCGGTCCGCGAACACAAGGGCTACCTCTATATCGGGGGTCTCGAGAATAACCGCATCGGCCGTATCCGCCTGCAGGACGCTGATCCGACCTGGGAAGCGCACAAATCTTATTGGGGAGAGGCCTGAGCCATGTCTCTGCTTGGCGACATCGTCGATCGCGTGTTGTTCCCGAACCGGGAGCTTCATGGCATTCCGGTGCTCGACGGCGCGTTCTCCCCGAACCAGCGGCTCGACGGTGCCCGCCAGCTCGGCGCAGAGATCGAACGGCCGGATGACATCGCATTCGGGCAGGACGGTGCGCTTTATGTCTCGACCGGCAACAGCATCCTGCGTTGTACTGGGGATGATTTCGACGCGCGGGAGGTGTTCGCAACACTTGACGGTCCTGTCGGCGGGCTTGCCTCCGTGCCGGACGGCAGGCTGCTGGCTTGCATTTCTGGCGTTGGATTGGTGGCGCTTTCGCCAGTCGGGAAGATCGTCGCAAAGCTCGAAAGCGTCGGTGGTGAGAAGATTGCCTGTGCGTTGTCGGTGACGGTAGCCCCCGATGGGGCGATCTATCTGACCGACGGTTCGCGTACCAACCAGGCTGACCTCTGGCTTACCGACCTGATGCAGAATCGCGCCCCATCGGGCCGGCTCATCGCTTGCGATGCCTCGCTCGGTGGCGCGAGCGTGCGTGCGGACAAGCTTGCTTGGCCGCTTGGCGTGGTCGCTTCCAGCGACGGCAATGAGGTGTGGGTCGCCGAATCCTGGGCTCATCGCCTGACCGCTTTTCCACGCGACGGCGGTGAGAGACGCGTGATCGTCAAGAACTATACCGGCTATCCGGCGCGTCTTGGCCGCGGCGCGGACGGAGAGGTCTGGATGGCCTTCCTGGCGCTTCGCACGCAGCTGACCGAATTCGTCCTGCGCGAACGGGCATTCTGCGAAGAAATGATGCGGACGGTACCATCGGAGCTTTGGATCGGGCCGGTGCTGGATGGTCGCCTCAATCCGCGCGAGCCGACCCAGATCGGCCGCATCAAGAAGCTCGGCATTCAGAAGCCGTGGGCGCCGCCGCGTTCGTATGGTCTCGTTGCGCGGCTGGATGCCAAGGGCATAGCGGTGGAGACGTTGCACAGCCGAGTAGATGGTCGGGTCCATGGAGTAACCGCCGTCCGCCCGATTGGCTCTCGCGTGCTCGCGGTGTCCAAGGGACGCGATTGCCTGGTTGAACTGCCGCGTGGTCGCGGCGCCCAGAAAGGATGAGCGCCATGCCCGCGGAACAACAGGCAGGCACCCCGCTGCTGCAGGTCGTCAATGGTAGCAAGGTCTATGGCGGCCTGCATGCGATCGACGGCGTCAATTTCGATCTGCGGCCGGGCGAAATCCACGCGCTGCTGGGTGAGAACGGTGCGGGAAAGTCGACGCTGTGCAAGGCGATCGCCGGCGCAATCGTCCTGACCTCCGGGGACTATATGATCCGTGGACGCAAGGTCTCGTTTTCCTCGCCAAAGGAGGCGCTCGAGGGCGGCGTCGCGATGGTCTACCAGGAGTCCAGTCTGGTGCCGTCGATGACGGTCGCGCAGAATCTCGAACTCGGCATGGAGAAGTGGGTTACTGTCTATAGCAAGATCAATATTGCGGCGACGCAGTCGTTGCAATCGATGAACTTCAATGTCGATCCGCTGGTGCTGGTCGAGAATCTCGGAACTGCCAAGCGGCAGATGGTCGAGATCGTGCGTGCCGTACGCCACAATGCACAGGTCTTCATCTTCGATGAACCGACTGCGTCGTTGACGCCCGAAGAAACGCAGCATTTGTTCCATCTTCTCAACACCCTGAAAGAGAAGGGCGCCGGGATCATCTTCATCTCGCATGCGCTGGAAGAAGCGCTCAATATCGCCGATCGCATCACCGTACTCCGGGACGGCAAGCTCGTCGCCACGGTGCCCGCAAAGGACGTCACCCGCGACTCGCTCGTCCGCATGATGGTTGGCCGCGAGGAAACGGCAGCTCAGTACGCGACCCACGGGGCTGATCCGGATGCACCGAAGGCGCAGTCGGCGCGCGGAGAGAAGGTGCTTTCGGTCGAGAATGTGACGATGGGCAGCATCGTCAAGAATATGTCCTTCTCGGTCTTCAACGGGGAAGTCGTCGGTATTTTCGGACTGGTGGGCGCAGGACGTTCCGAGATTGCGCAGATCGTCAGCGGCGCGCGCAAGCGCAACTTCCTGCGCGGCGGGATGATCTATCTCCGGGACAAGCCCGTCCGCTACCGGGTGCCGCGGCAGGCGGTGCGCGATGGAATCGCATATATCACCGAGGATCGGAAAGTCGACGGCTTCTTCGAGACAATGACGGTGGATCAGAATATCTATCTTGGCTATCTGTCGTCGCCGCGCATCAGGCGGTTCTTCTACTCCGCGCGCGAGATGAAGCGGATTGCCGATCGATGGATCTCGGCACTCTCCATCTCGGCGCTGAAGCGAACATTGAAGATTGTAGAATATTCCGGCGGCAATCAGCAGAAGGTCGTGGTGGGGAAGTCTCTGGCGCAGGAACCGACAGTGGTCATCTTCGACGAGCCGACGCGAGGGGTCGATGTCAGCGCCATTCCGCAGATCCACCAGGCAATTCGCGGGCTGGCGGGCGAGAACAAGGCGGTCGTCGTGATCTCTTCCTATTTGCCGGAGATCCTGGCGATCTCGGATCGGATACTGGTCGCGCGCGGCGGGCGTATCGTCGAGGAAATGACGCGGGCCGATGCGACCGAGGACAAGATCATGTACGCGGCCATTCACTGACAAGGAGGGCCTTTTATGAGTGCCTATCAGCGGCCTCCCCATTGGAACGACACGGCGCGCGACGCTAACGAAGACGATCCGGAGGGCGGTCGGCTGATGAGCGAGCGGATCGCAAGTGAAATCCGCAGCGCGGTGTTGAGCGGGGAGATGCGGCCGGGTACGCGGATCCGGCAGGAGCTTCTCGCGGCGCATTTCGGAGCGAGTCGCATTCCCGTGCGCGAAGCCCTGAAGCAGCTCGAGAACGAGGGGCTGGTCGTGATGGCGCCGAACCGCGGTGCCTGGATTGCGGACGTCAACTCGGAAGAATCGATCGAGATTTACAAGATACGTGAAGCGGTCGAGCCCCTTGCCATCGGCGAAAGCGTACCGAACCTGACCGACGAGGACATCGAGGCGCTTGACCGCATCGTACGCGAACTCGAGCAGGTCACGACGCTCGAGGAATACATCCAGCTTGATCGGGAGTTTCATCTACGCACATATTCGCGCGCGCAGATGCCGCAATTGCTGGCGATGGTCGAGCGCTTCTGGAACAGCACGCAGCATTTCCGGCGGCAATTCGTCAGCGAAACGTATGCCAAGGACGGCTTCCCTTTCTCCGATCCCCAGCACGTCCTGATCATGGATGCGATCCGGGCGCGCGATGTCGACGCCGCGCAGGTGCTGGTACGCCTCCACATCCGGCGCACGCGCGTTGTCATTCAGGCTAAGGAGAGCGGGATGGTCCGACCGCCCCTTGCGAGCCGCGCCGCGTCGCCGCACGCCCGTCTCGGCTCGGTCTATCGAGGGAAAAGGTCCAATGACTAGTTTCCGGAGCGCCGGCGTCGTCCGCGACACGTTGATGATGGCGGCCGGCCATCAGAGCGGCAGGGTCGGGCGCGGCGGGAATCGTTGCGACCGCGGCGGCAACGGGCAATGAGGATGATGGCCGAATCCGATTCCGCATCACGGCTGCGCGCTTATGAGGAGGCCGCAGGCCGGCTGCGGGCGCGTCTCGTGGATTCGCCTGTCGTTGTTCCCGATTGCAGTACGCTGACGGCGCTCGATCTGTTTCGCTCCGCGCCGCGCGAGGCACCGGCACTGTTCTATTTCGATGCGATGCAGACCTATGGCGATGTTGACCGATACAGCGACCGGCTCGCCGCTGTGTTCGCACGCAAAGGGGTTGGGCGGGGGGACCGGGTCGCCGTCATTCTTCAGAATGTGCCGCAATTCGTCATCGTCAGCGTGGCGGCCTGGAAGGTCGGGGCCATTGTCGTCAGCCTCAACCCGATGTACCGCACGCCGGAGCTTCGGAAGCTGTTCAAGGACTGCGAGCCCAAGGCGGTGATTTGCCACGATGACCAATGGGACAATGTTTTCACGGCGGCCACTACGGTCGATCCCGAACTGGTGCTCTGGACTGCCGCTCGCGAATTCCAGATGAGAAACGATGTCCGCGTGCTGCCGGAGCCGGGCCGAGCGCCGCAGGCTCATGCGCTGGACATGATCCTCGCCGAAGACCAACCGGTCCCGCCGGTTCCGGTTCTGACCTCCGACGACATCGGGCTGCTGCTCTACACGTCCGGGACCACGGGCGTTCCCAAGGGTGCGATGCTGGCGCATCGTAATCTGGTGGCGACGGCGGTGATCTGCCGCGATCATTTTGAGCTGAACGGCATGTCGCGGATCTTTGGTGTCGCGCCGCTGTTCCACATCACCGGCTTCGAGATCCAGATGGTCGCGGCTTTCGCCGCGCACGCGGCGATGGTGCTGACCTATCGCTTCCAGCCGCAGGTCGCGCTCGATGCCTTTCTTGAATGGCGGCCGACATTCATCGTGGGCGCCATTACCGCGTTCATCGCGCTCATGAACCAGGCCGACGCGACCAGCCGCCATTTCGAGAGCTTTGTACATCTCTATTCCGGCGGCGCGCCGATTGCTCCCTCGGTCATCGACGCGTTCGCGAAACGGTTTGGGAGGGCGATCCGCAGTTCCTACGGAATGACTGAACTGACCTCTGCAAGTCACCTTGCACCCAACGAAGGTCCGATTCCCGTCGATCCAGGGTCCGGTGCGCTTTCTATCGGCAGGCCGACGGCCGCCGTCGATGCGATCGTCGTTGACGACGAGCGTCGCCCGCTCGGGCCCGGCGAGCATGGCGAAGTAGTTGTGCGCGGTTCGGGCGTGATGGCGGGCTACTGGAAAAAGCCGACGGAAACCGACGAGGTGCTGAGCAATGGTTGGCTGCACAGCGGCGACGTCGGCTTCTTTGACGAGAACGGCTGGTTCTATCTGGTGGACCGCAAGAAAGACATGATCTCCGCCTCCGGCTTCAAGGTCTGGCCACGCGAAGTTGAGGACGTGATCTACGGCTTTCCGGGTGTGCGCGAGGCAGCCGTCGTCGGCGCCGCCGATTCCTATCGGGGAGAGACGGTGGTGGCGTTCGTGTCCGCCCAAGCCGGTACGACAATCGATGTCGCCGCGCTCTCCCGCTTCTGTCGCGAGCGACTGGCAGCCTACAAATGCCCCGTCGACATTCGCGTGTTGGACGATCTGCCGAAGACGGAATCCGGAAAGATCACCCGAAACACGCTCAGGGACGGCCTGCGCACCGGTTAAGGAGAATTTACGTGGATATCACCCAAAGCGAACGCAGCCTTGAACTGGCCGAGCGCATCCAGCGCTTTATGATGGAGCACATCTATCCGAATGAGCACCGATACTATCAGGAGGCGGAGCGGCTCGGGCCCTGGGCCGTGCATCCGGTTGTCGAGGAACTGAAGCCGCTCGCCCAACGTGCCGGCTTGTGGAACCTGTTTCTGCCGGCTCACGAGGACGGGCTGACGAATCTCGAATATGCGCCGCTGTGTGAAATCATGGGGCGCTCGCATCTTGCTCCCGAGGTCTTCAATTGTAGTGCGCCGGACACCGGCAACATGGAGACGATCCTGCGCTATGGTACGGAGGCGCAGAAAGAGCGCTGGCTGAAGCCGTTGCTCGCGGGCGAGATTCGTTCTTCGTTCGCGATGACCGAGCCTGACGTTGCCTCGTCGGACGCGACCAATGTCGCCAGCCTGATCGTGCGTGACGGCGACGATTACGTGATCAACGGCCGCAAGTGGTACACGACCGGTGCCACCGATCCGCGGTGCAAGATCATCATCTTCATGGGGCAGACCGATCCGGCACACCCTGACCGTCACAAGCGCCAATCGATGATTCTTGTGCCGAAGGATACACCGGGCGTGCACGTTGTCCGTTCGCTGCCGGTGCTCGGATTTTACGGCGTGCCGGATCGTGCATCCGAGGTGATGTTCACCAATGTGCGCGTGCCCGCCACCAACATGCTGCTTGGCGAGGGGCGTGGATTTGAGATCGCGCAGGGACGGCTTGGGCCTGGACGCATTCATCATTGCATGCGGTTGGTCGGCCTTTCCGAGCGCGTGCTCGAGCGCATGTGCCGGCGAGCGCTGAAACGTGTTGCTTTCGGCAAGCCTCTCGCCGAGCAAACGGTTACGCTTGAACGCTTGGCCGAAGCGCGCATGAAGATCGAGCAGGCCCGCCTGCTGACTCTCAGAGCGGCCTATATGATGGATACGGTCGGCAACAAGGCCGCGCGGCAGGAAATCGCGATGATCAAGGTCGTCGCGCCAAACATGGCGCAGACGATTGTTGACTGGGCCATACAGGTTTTCGGTGGGGGTGGAACCAACAACGACCATTTCCTTTCTGCGGCGCTCGCTACGACCCGCTTGCTGCGGCTAGCCGACGGACCCGATGAGGTCCACCGCAACCAGATAGGCAAGCTCGAGTTGCACCGCTGGCTCAATTCCGATCCTGCCCGGACCGGCGGCGGAGCCGATCCGATGTCCCCAGAAGAATCTGAATCATGGTCTGAAGGAGGCCTGTGGCCACGTCCAAAGAGTCGATCCTAGGTTCGGAAGGTGCGGGGTCTTGGCGATCGTGTGTCGAGACTGCCGGGTCTACGTGCACTTGCCGCAAGCCAACAGCGCGGTGTTGGAAACCCCAATCTTCCCGGTTTGAGTTTCTTCGCCGCGATGAAGCGGCGAGCGATCGCCAGCAACAACTCCTTCGCCCTCGCTCGGTTTGGCCAATGGCGGGCGGAGTGCGCGCGACCCACGAACGAAAAGTGGACGTATCTGGTGCGGTTTCTGGTGCGGTCGTCATTCCGCGGGCAACGAGGACCCAGTAAGATATTGATCTCATTGGTGGGCCCGGCAGGACTCGAACCTGCAACCAGACCGTTATGAGCGATCGAGCTGGCGCGACTTGGGAGTATCGTCGCGCATCCGTCTTGCCTCGCTTTCCTGCGTTGCCGAACTCGGAATGGAAAGGGCTGCCTTGGGGGGGCGCGTGAACTGCTCACGTCTTATTGAACTGTTTCACCACATGCGCTGAAGCTTGCCGGAGCTTGATATCCTTATGGCGCAACTCGATCGAAATTGCCGCAGCTCAGTTCGCGAATTTTCAGAGCTGTTGAAGTGTCTTCATTTTGCGTTTTGTATCATTCGATCTGTCTCCAGCGCGCTTTAACTAGGCGACGGCTTTCGTGAAAAGGAGAGACCATGACGGATGACGCTCTGGAGGAGAATGGCCGGAGACTGCCTAGAAGCCCGTTTTTGACTACGAATGATCGTGACGGGAGTGTGGTCCCGTTTCGCGAGCGACTCAGCTGCACGGTGGACGAAGCGTGCGTGGTAACAGGCTTGGGACGCACAAAACTTTATGAGTTGATAGGATCTGGCCAGCTTATCACGACAACAATCGGGCGTCGGCGCCTGGTGATAGTGCGATCGCTTCTCGAACTTGTGGACGTAACTATTTCGGCGTGACAAAACCCTGATCAGCCTGATAGGTGCTCAGCGCTGCGCGCCGGCCTTGATCGGCATCACCCTCTTGGGGTCGAGCCAGTGGTCGATCCGATCAGCCCAATGCTGCATCAACTTCGTGCGCGAGCCGATGAGCGCGAGCGGTCCGTGCTTCTTGTAGAGACCTTCCACAGTAGAGTTATCGAGATGCGCGAGCTGCAGCTCGACGACATCGCCATCCCAGGCTTTAGCATCCTTGATCTCTTCGTGGTGAGACAGGGTCGAGAAGGTGGTCCGGAATCCGTGGGCGCAATGATCAGTCTTGGTGTCAATGCCGAGCAGCCGCAAGCGCTTGTTGAGCGTGTTGTTTGATAGCGGCGCATCCTTCGAGCAGGAAAATGCGTATCGGCGATGGCTGGTTAGCTTCTGAACGCTCCGCAGGATTGCGAGCGCCTGCCGTGATAGCGGCACGACATGGTCCCAGCCGGTCTTCATCTTGGCGGCTGGAACAGTCCAGCGTTTAGCATCCCAATCGACCTCGCTCCACTCCATTTCATTGACCATGCCGGGGCGGGGAATGGTCAGTGCATCGAAGCGCAGAGCAAAGCCAACAACGTCACCAAATCTCGCCTTTGTCCACGGTGCGCTGATGAGCTTGAAGACGCGCGTCACGTCACGGGGCTCGGTGACGCCGGGACGCGGCGTTGAAATGTTGGCAATCATCTGCCCATTCAGGTTGCGGAATGGGTTGTAGCCGTCGCCTTCGACATCGGCATAATTACAGATCTGCTCACCAATGCTGCGCACGCGGTCGCGGGTCTCCAACTTTCCTTCGGCTTCGTATGAACGCATGAACGCGAGCACGTCCGGACGCTTGATGTCCTGCCTGCACAGCTTGCCGAAGCGATTTTTGACGTAGCCAACGCGGAGCTCGAGCACCTCGATGGTCTTGGGGTCGCGCACCGCTACAATCCTGCCGCGTTTGACTTTCTCCACCCTCTTCTTCGCGAGCCACTCGTCGGCCCATTGCCCGAAGGGCCGGGCGGCCGCCTGCCTGTGCTTGTCGAGTTGCTTCTCGGTGCTCGGGTCTTTGCCTTCCTTGAGCAGGGCTTTGGCCTTGTCGCGCTCAAGCCGCGCGTCGGCGAGCGAGAACGTGCCGTCCTTGCCGCTCCCGTAAGGGCCGATGGAGTAGGTCTTCTGACGGCTGTGGAAGCGGTAGCTCATCCGCCAGAGCTTGGAGGCAGCGTTACCTAGCCTACTCCTGTCCGCCGTGATGAAGAGATAGAGACCGCCCCCGGTCACGTCGGAAATCTTGGCGGCGCTCCACGCGCCATTGTTGAATTTCGGTCGGGCAACGCGGCAGTCGACGTCAGTCCTGATCTGCTTTGGATTTGCATGCGCGCCGTCGTTCTTGCAGGCCATCTGCACAATTCCTTAGTTAGGAATAACGGAAGTTACCGTGAACGTCTGTTCTCCCGATACCAACAGAAATACCAACAAATCGAGCGGATGGGATCGGATGAGAACAAACGGTGGCGAACACCGAGCTATGCAGAAGTGCCTATTTTTCAAGGGTTTGAAGCGCCGCGCGGACGGCTGCGGATGCTGGCGAACCGGCGCGAACAGCCTGGTTGGTGCCCCTGGCCGGAATCGAACCAGCACTCCTTGCGGAACTCGATTTTGAGTCGAGCGCGTCTACCAGTTCCGCCACAGGGGCATTCGCGGTGATCCTGGCCGAGACGGGCCCGGGGTCGCGAAGCGCGGCGGACTATAGCGGGCGGCCCGTCACGGTCAACCCGCGCGGATGTGATTGTCCCGCGCCTCGACAGCGGTATTTTGGCGCGATACGACCCGGGCTGAGCATGGAGCAGGGGCCATGACCCTGCCGAACGATGCTCGCAGGAGGACTGCCGTGACGCTCGCCACCGCCCATCCGTCGGATGCTTCCGCCACCGGCAATCCGGCGCTGACCTCGGCCCTGGCGATTGCCGTGATCGCGGCGGCGACGCTGGCCGGCGCCTGGTTCTTCCAGCTCGTGCTGGAGATCATGCCCTGTCCGCTCTGCCTCGAGCAGCGCTATGCCTATTACCTCGCGGTCCCGCTCGGCGCCGTGGTGGCGCTCGCGGCCGCCCGTGGCGCGGCGCGCCCGGTGCTGCTCGCGGGCCTTGTGATCCTCGGCCTCGCCGCGCTGGCCAATGCCGGGCTCGGCGCCTATCACGCCGGGGTCGAATGGGGGTTTTGGCAGGGGCCGACCGACTGCACCGGCCCGATGGTGGATTTCGGCAAGGCCGGCTCGCTGCTGGATCAGCTCGACAAGGTCAAGGTGGTCCGCTGCGACGAAGTGCAGTGGCGCTTCCTCGGCATCTCGCTTGCCGGCTACAACGTGCTGATCTCGCTCTTGATGGCCGCGATCGCCGGCTGGGGCGTGGCGAAGGCAGCCAAGGTCTGACTGAGTGGCCTGATTTACAGGCCTTGTCTCAATCGATCTATTTCTTCTTCCCCGGCGTGAAGCTCGGCTGTCCGCTCTTCAGGCTGGGAGCCGCGGCGATCACCTTGATCTTCTCCTTCTTGGGCTTCTTGACCTCGCGGTTGCCGTGTCGCTCGCCTTTGGACATGTCGGTCTCCCTCTGTTTATCGAGATCATCGACTCGGTCAGAGCCTGCCTCCGGAGCAGTCCCAAACGTCGACGTGGATTTGCTTTGCCGGAAGTGATGGTGATCGACCGTAGGCCGATCGCACCCGAATAGCGAGCGCCAAAGCGGTCTGCGGCGCGCTGCGGCAACAACGCGCAGGATGCTGTGCGGAGCGGTCTTTGCCCCTCGTTCAGCGAGAAAGCCAGGAACACCAGGAAAACCAATAAGAAAGCATTGGCTATTGCCGCCGAAGCGGCGCATGCTGCCAATGGGGCCGCGCACCGGCGCAAGGCATTTCGCAAAAGGCTGGCCCATGACCATGCGCTCCCGACGTGAAGTCGTCACCTTCCAGCATCCATTCCGGATCAGAGGCATCGATCGTGAATTGCCCGCAGGCGCCTATGACGTCATTACCGATGAAGAGGCGATCGAAGGGCTCTCATTCGCGGTGTTCCGCCGTGTTGCCACGATGATCATCGTCCCGGCACAAGGCTCGCGCGGATTGACGACGGAGATGGTGTCGATCGGCTCGGTCGATCTGGCGGACGCCCAGCGTATCGACGCGAGCGCATCCAATGACTGACGAACCGCTCGACCTCGATCGCCGCCGCGGTATGGCAGCCCAGAAAGCCACCGATATTCGCCGTGCGCTGGCGGAAATCGAGACCCATGCGAGGGATCTGCGCGAACGGCAGGCCTCACTCGAGACCGGACTGCTGGCGGTACCTGCGACGTCGTGGCCGGAGGTCGCCGCCAAGGCGCGCTACGTTTTGAATCTGTACGCAGCGAGCCTGCCGCCGGAGGATACAAGGCATCGCGATCTGGTCACGGCAATTCTCGAGGACTTTGTCCGGCTCACCGAGCCGCGATGAACCAGAACCGCTTCGCGGCTTTGAAGGAGCTGGTCACATGACGCTTACCCAGGGTCGCTTCATCAGCTACGAATACGACCGGATGGTCGTGCTGTTTTCGATGCATGACGACGAGAAGGAGATCCATTGCGCGATCTCGACTTCCGCCATGGATGAATTGGAAGGCGGGGCGCTCGGGCGCGCCGGCCACCGCGAGACCCAGTTCATGCGGCTGCGCGAGCGCATCGAGGCGTGCGCCGATGACAAGTATCAGGCGAAGGAGTTCGAGGGAGCGCCACCCCGGATCATCCTGCGCAGCATCGATTTCCGGAAGCCAAGGTAGAGGATTCCCTGTGCGAAGGCCCTGACGCGCGTGTCAGGTGTTGCAAGGTGGAGGCTATCCCGCCTTCACCGTTCCGATCGTGCGCGACAGACGAGCCCATGCTGATCATCGTGCACCGCGTCCCCGTCGAATTGTTGCTGTTGGCCAATGAGACGTTGTTGCGCCTCAAGAGCCGCCGCAACCTCGTCGCCACGCTGATGAGCGAGCAGCGCCCGAGATATACCATCTCCGAAATCCATGGTGCGAGCAGCCGGCTGACCGCGCTATGGCGCGCAGTGGCCAGAGAGCGGCTCGAGGAATGGAGCGAAGCGCAGCCCGATTCGGTCTATGCCCAGATCACCGGGCCGTTGTGGCACGCTGCCGCCGTCGCGAAGCTGCAAATGGACCGGGACGAGGAGCTATGGTTCGATCCCGGCGAACTGACAGCGTTGGCGCGATCGTTTCGCGATCAGCCGGACCAGTCGACGGCCGAGGCAGGGTAGGTAGAGCCAACGGGTCCGCGCAAAGCGCGGCCCGATGACAGGCACCGCGAAACCCACCACGCTTCCACGGTTAAAGCCCGTCCGCCTCTCAATCCGTCATGCTGAGGAGGCCGCACTTGCGGCCGTCTCGAAGCATGCACGGCCACCAACCGGGCCGTTCATCCTTCGAGGCTCGCTCCGCTCGCACCTCCAGCGACAAAGGCGAAGCCTTTGCGCGGGGATGACGGAATTAACAGGTGAGCCTTGGCCTAATCGTCGACGTCGTCCTGCGGCCGTCCGAACAGATGGATGATGCCCGGCGTCGAGATGGTGACGAACAGGAAGCGCGACAGATGATGCGCGCCGACGAAGATCGGGTCGATGTGCAGCGTCAGCGCCAGCGCCAGCATCGCGTCCATTGCGCCGGGCGCGAAGGCGACCACGACGTCGGCAAGCCGCACATGGGTGGTGAAGCCGATCACCGCGACGAACACGGCGGAGATTGCGATCGCGATCGCGAATGAGCCGAGCCCGGCATTGACGTGGCTCAGCAGGGTCGAGGTCTTCATCCGCGCAAAGCGGGTCCCGATCAGCGCGCCGATGCCGACCAGCGCGATGTTGCGCAGCCAGGGCGGCAGGCCGCCATCGAGCAGGTCCGAGCCGTGCAGCAGGCTGGAGGCGAGCATCGCGCCGAACATCCAGCTGGCGGGAAACTTGATCCAGCGCAGCAGCAGCGAGACGCCGATCGACCCGGCGACCAGGGCGACAAGGCCGAACGGCGAGGCCACCGTCGTCGGCAATGGCGGCGGCGCCGCGTGCGTCACCCCGGTCAGTGCCAGCACCAGCGGCAGGGCCGCGGTCAGGATGATGACGCGCATGGTCTGCACCACGGCGATCGCCGCGACGTCGGCGCCCTTTTCCGCGGCGAGGATCGTGATCTGCGAGAGCGCGCCGGGGCTGCCGGCGAGGAAGGCCGAGGTCTGGTCCCAGCCATGCACGCGTTGCAGATAGACGCTCGAGCCGAAGGTCGAGCAGAACGTCGCCAGCGCCAGCAGGGCGATGGTGAGCGGATAGGAACTCATGTGCTGCAGCAATTGCTGCGACATCAGCGAGCCCAGCGAGATGCCGAGCAGCAGCAGTACCGATTGCGTCAGCACCGGCGGCACCGCGAGCGGCCGTCCGGCCAGTGCGGCGATCGCGACCGCGCACATCGCACCCGAGATCAGCCCGCCCGGCAATCCCGCCCATAAAAACAGCAAGCCGCCGGCGGCGCCGATGACGAGTGTCTCGAGCCCGTTCAGAACTTTGCTGCGGTCGGGAATGGCGGTCGCCATCGAAGCGCGGATCAGGGTCACGCTGCCTTATGGCAAATTCGCAATCACGCGACAATTGCATCTCGCGATTGCAGCATTGCGAATGAAAAAGCGGCCGCGTCTTCCCTTACCCTCCCCTGGAGGGGGAGGGTCGCTTCGCATGAAGCGAAGCGCAATGCGAAGCGGGGTGGGGTGGTCTCTCAACACGGGCAGCGCCCGCCGCGAGAGACCGTCACCCCACCCCGCCGCTCATTTCATTCGCGTCGACCCTCCCCCTCCAGGGGAGGGTGGGCCGATCACACGTACTACTTTACTTCGCGGCCGGCGCAGCGGCAGCTCCGCCCGCCTTCTTGCACTCGGAGCGGAATTTCTTGCGCTCCTTGCCGTGCAGGCCCTTGGCGTCGGCCTCCTTCGAGCATTCCAGCGACTCGGCGGTGCGCGGCTTGGCTTCCTTGGCCATCTTGCCGTCGGCCTTCGGAGCGGCCTCCTTGGCTGCGGGGGCGGCGGTTTGCGCGAAAGCTCCGCCCATCAGCAGCAGGGAGGCAAGGGCGGTTGCGGTCGCGAGCGCGGAAATCTTCTTCATGGGGCACCTCGTGAGGGAAGGAGCCGAAACGTTGCGCGGCGATGATGAACCGTGGATGAATATGCGGTGGTCCCGCCGCCACAATATTTTAACGGCCAAGGGCGCCCGCACGTTGTCGCAAGTCGGGGTTGCGCTAGGATAATGGTCTTACGCCAATGCCCCCCGAGGGAAACCAAAGGGAAACCAGGGATGACGGGAGACCAGGGATGACCATTCAGACCAGATTGTTGTGCGTGATTGCAGTGTCGGGCTTTGCAGCCTTTGCGGCGAGCGCGCCGGCGCAGGCCCTGACCGCGCAGGAATGCAGTGCCAAGTACCAGGCGGCCAAGTCGGCCGGCACCCTCGGCGGCCAGAAGTGGAATGATTTCCGCAAGGCGCAATGCGGTGCCGACGCGACCCCGGCCGCCGCGCCCGCCGCTGCTCCGCCGCCCGCTGCCGCTGCGCCTGCTCCGGCCGCGCCGAAGGAAGCCAAGCGCGAAGCCGCTCCCGCCGCGGCACCGGCCGCACCAGCAGGGCCCGCCGTGTTTCCGAACGCGGTCGATCCCAAATACGCCAAGGAGTCCGAAGGCAAGCAGCGTATGCATACTTGCGTTGACCAGTACAATGCCAACAAGACCACGGGCGGCAATGGCGGCCTGAAGTGGATCCAGAAGGGCGGCGGCTACTACAGCGAATGCAACAAGAAGCTGAAGGGCGCCTGATTCGGCCACCGGTTTGAGGAGCGGTCGGCGCACGCCGGCCGCTTTTCCTTTGGTCGAAGCGCTACGGGCTTTCCGCCAGCAGCTTGTCCGCCGACTGCGCCAGCAATTGCGCGCGCTTGCGCGGGCCGCGTTCGAGAAACAACAGGCTCTGGCCGAAGATGAAGCAGTAGAACAGGAACGCCTGCGCGTCGGCCTCCTCAGCTGAGAGCCCGGTGGCACGATAGAGCTGGCCGACATTCTTCAGCCGCGCGGCATCGACGCTCGCGGCGGCGGTGGCCGCGGCCTCGTCGGTGCGCGCCCATTGCCGGATCGCGAGCTCGACCGCCATCGCCTCGGTGTTCATGCGCTCCGAATAGAGCGTGATGATCGCCTTCAGCCGCTCGCGCGCGCTGGCGCCGTCGAGCGCGGTCTGCTTCTCGATCGCGGCGATGCGGCCGTCGCGCCAGCGCGTCAGCATGGCCTCGAGCAGCGCGGCACGATCCCTGAAGCGGCGGTAGAAGCCGCCCTTGGTGACGCCGAGATTCTTCGCCAGCACCTCGACCCGCACGCCGTCGACGCCGGTATGCGCGAGTTCGGCAAAGCCGGCCGCGACCCAGACGTCGCCCTTGCTTTCAGTCATGTGATCTCCGCGGAGCGGTCCCGATACGGTGCCGTATTGCTAGCCTGCTTGGTCCCTGATACGCTACCGTATCAGAGCGCAAAGGAGGGAAGCATGGAGGGCGAGGCGACCTATCGCGGCACGGTCTATCCCTGGCATTGCGACCACATCGGCCACATGAACGTCATGTGGTATGTCGGCAAGTTCGACGAGGCGAGCTGGAACATGTTCGCGCGGCTCGGGCTGACGCCGAGCTATCTGCGCGAGTCCGGCCGCGGCATGGCCGCCGTGCAGCAGAACATCTCCTACCAGCGCGAACTGCTTGCCGGCGACCTCGTCGAGGTGAAGAGCCGACTGGTCGAGTTCCGCGACAAGTCGGTCCGCATCCTGCATGAGATGCGCAACGCGGAGACCGGCGACATCGCCGCGACCTGCGAGATCGCGGCCGTGCACATCGATCGCGCCGCGCGCAAATCGGCGCCGTTCGCGCCGGCGATCCGCTACGCCGCGATGCCGCACCTCGTGCCGTCAGAACCTGTGACTGCGTGACCGCCATGCCCCGCTTTGAGCCGAAGAATCCCGACTTCCGCGCGGTTGCCACCGCCACATTCGCGCGCCAGCGCGCAATGCAGACGCTTGGTGTCTCGATCGCGCGCGTGGAGCCGGGGGAAGTCGATCTCGCGATGCCCTATGCGCCGGAATTCTGCCAGCAGAACGGCTTCGTGCATGCCGGAATCATCACCGCGGGTCTCGACAATGCCTGCGGGATCGCCGCCTTCACGCTGATGCCCGAAGGCTCCGACATCCTCACGGTGGAGTTCAAGACCAATCTGCTGGCGCCGGCCCGCGGCGAGCGGTTCGTGTTCCGCGGCGTCGTGGTCAAGCCAGGCCGCACGCTGACGGTCTGCGACGGCCGCGCCTATGCCGTGCAGGACGGCATCGAGACGCTGGTCGCGACCATGAGCGGGACGCTGATGGCGTTGCAGCGGCGGGAGTAGTAACCGCGACGAACTATCCCCGTCACCCTGAGGAGCCGCGAAGCGGCGTCTCGAAGGGGCGACGGCCCCACTCTCTCGGCAGTGGAGAAGCAGCGCGCGGAAACATCGGGGCCGTGCATCCTTCGAGGCCCGCAAGAGCGCGCACCTCAGGATGACGGACCTGAGAGATCGGCGTGCCCAGCATTTGCGCATCTGAGCGGGGCGAGCGCATTGACAACCTTTCCCCACACCGACCTGATACGCGAATGCTTCGCGTGAGCGCCTTGTCATGATCGCCAGCCTCAGCCTGATCCTGCTCTGTCAGCTGGTCGGCGAGGTTGCCGTGCGGGCGCTGGCCGTGCCGGTGCCGGGGCCTGTCGTCGGGCTGGTGCTGCTGCTGTTGCTGCTGTTGGCGCGCGACCGTTTTCCGATGCTCGCGCGCGGGCCGCTCGGCAATGACGGGGTCGAGAGCGCGAGCCGCGGCATGCTTGCCAATCTCTCGCTGCTGTTCATTCCGGCCGGCGTCGGCGTGGTGCAGAAGCTCGATCTGCTCGCCGAGCACGGCATCGCGATCCTGGTGATCCTCGCGGTTTCGGTCGTCGTAACGCTGCTGGCGACGGTTGCGACCTTCGTCGCGGCGAGCAGCCTGCTTTCGCGCGAGGAGGACAACCCGTGAGCGACAATCCGTTCTCGCTCTGGGTCTATCTCTCGCAGTCGCCGCTGCTCTGGCTGACGGTGACGCTGCTGACCTATGCCGCGACCGATGCGGTGTCGTTGAAGACCCGCCGGCATCCGCTCGCCAATCCCGTGCTGCATTCGCTGTGGATCATCGGCGCGTTCCTGCTGCTGACCGGGACCTCCTACACCACCTATTTTGCCGGCGCGCAGTTCGTGCACTTCCTGCTCGGGCCGGCGACGGTCGCCCTCGCAGTGCCGCTCTACGAGAACCGCAGGCGGGTCGCGGCCGCGGTCCTGCCGATGCTGGTCGCACTCGCGGTCGGCTCGCTCACCGCGATTGTCTCGGTGGTGCTATTGGCGCAGGCTTTCGGCCTGCCGCGTGACATCATCCTGTCGCTGGCGCCGAAATCGGTGACGGCCGGCGTTGCCATGGGCATCAGCGAATCCCTGCATGCCGATCCCTCGCTGACGGCGGTCTCCGTGATCCTCACCGGCATCATGGGGGCGATCATCGTCACGCCCTTGATGAACTTCACCGGCGTCACCGACTTCCGTGGCCGCGGCTTTGCCGCCGGCATCGCCGCCCATGGCATCGGCACCGCGCGTGCCTTCCAGGTCGACGAGGTCGCCGGCGTCTTTGCCGGGATCGCGATGAGCCTGAACGCGCTGGTCACCTCGCTGCTGGTGCCGCTGGCCGTGACATATCTGCTGCGCTGACACTGGTTGCTGGGCAGTTTTGTGCTATTGCTATGGCGTTGTGCAGCAAATCCTTCTAGGATTGTGGCCTCAAACGCGAGTCTGTTCCCCTTGGTCTTCTCCGCAACTCAGAGCGTGCTTGGGCTGGCATCGGGCATGCTGGTCGGCTTTTCGCTGGGCCTGGTCGGCGGCGGCGGGTCGATCCTTGCCGTGCCGCTGATGGTCTATGTGGTCGGGGTGCCCCAGCCGCATGTCGCGATCGGCACCTCGGCGATCGCGGTCGCCGCCAACGCCGCGATCAACCTCTCCAACCACGCCCGCGGCGGCACCGTGATCTGGTCCTGCGCACTGGTGTTCGCGCTGTCAGGCATGTTCGGCGCTTTCGGCGGCTCGATCCTCGGCAAGATGCTGGACGGGCAGAAGCTGCTGGCGCTGTTCTCGATCGTGATGCTGGTGATCGCGGGCCTGATGCTGAAGACCCGCGCGCGGGTCGGGCTGACCGACGTCAAGATCTCGATGGCCAACACACCCGCGATCGTAGGTCTCGGGCTTGTGACGGGAACCATGTCCGGCTTCTTCGGCATCGGCGGCGGCTTCCTGATCGTGCCGGCCTTGATGCTGGCGACCGGGATGCCGATCATGAACGCGGTCAGTTCGTCGCTGGTGGCGGTTACCGCTTTCGGCGTGACCACGGCCTTGAGCTATGCGTGGTCCGGGCTGGTGTCGTGGGATCTGGCGGGGCTATTCGTCGCCGGTGGCATCGCCGGCGGCCTGCTGGGCACACGGAGCGCCCGGCACCTGTCGGAACGGCGCGGCGCGCTCAATATCGTGTTTGCGACTGTGATTATCGTCGTGGCGATCTATATGCTGCTGCGTAACATCAATGTGTCCTGAACGTAGAAGGGCGAGGAGCCCTTCCGGAAGCGAGCTATGAACCATCTGACAAAATCCCCCCTCGACAACGCCTGCGCCACCCGCCGCGGCGCGCTCGGCCTCATCGGTGCCGGCATTGCGCTGCTGGCCGCGGGAGGCGCGCGCGCCGGGGACGACAATGTCCTGACCGAGGAACAGGTGCTGCGCGATCCGGATATTCCGGTGATCGGCAATCCCAAGGGCGACATCACGATCGTCGAATGGTTCGACTACAACTGCCCGTACTGCCGCAAGCTCGCGCCGGAGCTCCGCCAGGTGGTGCAGGACGACGGCAAGGTTCGCCTGGTGCTGAAGGATTGGCCGATCCTCGGGCCGGTGTCGAAGGTCGCGGCGCGGATGGCGTTGGCGGCGAAGTACCAGGACAAGTTCGAAGCCGCGCATGAGGCGATGATCTCGGTCAATTCGCGCATCACCGAGCCGCGCATTGCCGAGCTGCTGTCGGGCGCCGGCCTCGACATGGACCGCCTCAAAAAGGATCTCGACGCCAACGCCAAGGCGATCGACGCAGTTTTGGCGCGCAACAACGAGCAGGCGCAGGCATTCGGCTTCAACGGCACGCCGTCATTCATTGTCGGCAAGTATCGCGTGCCGGGCGTGCTCAGCATCGATCAATTCGAGCAGGTGATCGCGGACGCCCGCAAGGCCAATATGGGCCGCAAGACCGAGCAGAATTAGGACGCGGACTCATTAGTGCGGAGCCCACAGCCTGATCGACGCAAGCTGGACCAATGCAATGGCGTGCAGTGTGCGGTTGCTGTTCGGCGTGATACTCGCCCAGGCGCCTTTCGTGGTTGCAGGTTCTCTGATTCAGTCGGCATCGTAGCTGCGATCGGCCAGAAGCATCGATCCCGCCTTCAGCCGAGACAAGAGCGTTCCAGCAAGCCAATCGCGCGTGCGCTCGGCTGCATCGGCTCCCGGGGCAAAATGTTCTCTTTTGCCTGAAGCTGATTGCTCTTCTCGGTCCCGGAATTCGGGACAGCAGGGTCCGCTTTGTCTGGCTGCCCTGGGACATTGGCCTCATGACAGGAACCGGAACGCTCGCCACAATCCTCCAACGGCGTATCGCGGTCTTGGGCTGACCGGAGGAGACGACCCATGATTAGTCGTTCTGCAATTGCGCGTTGCCTTGTTGTGTCCATCCTGGTCGGCACAAGCCTGCCAAGAGGATTAGCGGCCGATGAGTTTCCCAAACACACGATAAAGATCGTCGTACCGGTCCCCCCTGGCCCGCTCCTGGACGTTATACCCCGTTTGATTGCGCAAAAGCTGTCGGCAAAATGGGGCGTAGCCGTAATCATCGAGAATCGGGCTGGCGCAGCCGGAGACCTTGGAGCGGAGGTCGTGGCCAAGGCAGACCCGGACGGTTACACCTTATTGGCCTCGCCGCCGGCGCCTCTCGTTGTGAGCGAGCATCTTCACAGCAGCCTGAACTTCGCTCCCCGCGCACTCGTTCCGGTGAGCGTGATGGTCAAGCTTCCGACGGTGCTGGTCGCCAACCCGAAAGTGCCTGCATCGAATCTTCAGGAACTCCTTGCCTATGCTAAAGCGAATCCGGACAAGCTCACCTTTGGATCGCCGGGCGTAGGCAGTACGCCGCACCTTGGCATGGAGCGCTTGATGAAAGCGGCAGGTATCCGCCTTGTCCATGTGCCCTATCAGGGCATGGCGCCTGCCATGAATGATCTGCTCGGTGGGCACATTGACTTGATGCTCGATCTCTACGGCAACGCCTCACCTGGCATCCAGGCGCGCAAGCTCAAGCTTCTCGGTGTCGCGACACCGGGGCGGCTGCCGCAAGAGCCGGACGTGCCAGCGATTTCCGAAGCCTTGCCGGAGTTCGATCACGTGGAGTGGTTTGCGATCGTTGCGCCCCCGAGAACGCCCACCCCTATCGTGCTGATGCTGTCAACAGCGATTGCCGAGGCGCTGGCGCTCCCGGATGTTGCCGCGCGCCTCGCCGACTTCGCGGCCATCCCGGTGGGCTCCAATCCGGACGCCGCCGCAGCGTTCATTCAGCTCGAAAGCGCTCGCTGGCGCGACTTGATCAACGCAAACGGCCTCAAGATCAACTGACGGGAGACACATCGCGGCCAGTCGGATTTTTCCCAATGAGCGCACTCCGTGCCATAGTGATCGGTGGGTCGTTAAGCGGACTCTTCGTCGCAAACCTTCTGCGCATCATCGGGTGGGACGTCGATGTGTTTGAACGCACACGCGGCGACCTGACCGGGCGAGGCGCCGTGCTCGGCGCTCAGGCCGATCTCTTTGCCGTCCTGCGCCGAATTGGCATTCCGACCGACAAATCGATTTGGACGCAGGTGCACTCGCACATCTGCCTCGACCAGAGCGGCAAAGTGACCTGCGAAGTGCCGGTTCGCGAGGCTACCACCGCCTGGGACCGCGTGTACCGCGCCCTGAAACGAGCCTTTCCGACAGAGCGCTACCATGGGGGTATGACGCTGTTGAGCTGTAGTCAGAATGAAAATGGGGTGCTCGCGACGTTTGCGAACGGGATATGCGCTAAAGCTGATTTACTGATCGGTGCCGATGGTATGCGCTCCACTGTGCGCCGCGAACTGATGCCTGACATCGCGCCGCGCTATGCCGGTTATGCGGCTTGGCGCGGGGTGGTGGCAGAAGGCCAAATCCCGTCGGATTGGCGGAGCAAGGCACTCCGCGAAATGGTATTCTGCCTTCCCGACGGTGAACTCGCATTCTCGATCCCGATGGCAGCTCAGGACGATATAGGAGACGTTCGGCGCTGCGCGTTTGTGTGGTTCCGTCCGGCCGAATACAATTCCACCTTGCGACGCTGGTGTACCGACGCGACCGGTGCATGCCACGGCGACTCAATACCGCCTCCTCTCATTCGGCAAGAGGCGATCGCCGAGATCAGGCAGGCGGCGCGTCAACTACTCGCCCCCCAGTTGTCCGAGCTGGTCGCGCGCGCACATCAACCGATCCTGTCGGCCATCTTCGATTTCGAAACGCCGCGCATGACATTTGGTCGCATCGTGCTGGTCGGCGACGCGGCTTTCGTGGCTCGCCCGCATGTCGGTACCGGCGTCACTAAAGCGGCGCTCGATGCCCAAAGGCTTGTCGACGCGCTCGCCGGCTTCGACGGAAATCTCTTCGCTGCGCTTGCTGGTTACGAATGCAGCCGAATGCAGGCCGGTAGCCAGTTGGTGGCGCGCGGGCGTCGGTTGGGAGCGCATTTGGAGCCAAGGCGGTCGGAATGTGCGGGGCACGCGCTTGCCCGCCCCCCAACGGAGAGGTTGCTGCGCGAATATGGTCAAGGAAATATCGCGGATTGGCCCTCGGAGGCGTAGCTTTTCACACCTTCACTTCGTACCGCTCGACCCGCTATGATGCCACCTATCGTGGTGAGCGGCCGTGGTCCATGTTGCCTTCAACACAGCAGGTTCGCTTTTGTACCAGTCGTGACGGTACGCGCATCGCCTATGCGATCAGCGGCGCTGGTCCGGCGCTGGTGCGAGCACCGCACTGGATGTCCAGCATCAATCTGGAGTCGGATAGTCAGGTCTGGAGTCACTGGAATGCGCTGCTGGAACGGCATCGCACGGTGATCCGATTTGACCAGCGCGGGTGCGGTTTGTCGGATCGCGACGGGGTCGAATTCTCCTTTGAACGGTTTGTCGAGGACTTTGCGGCTGTCATTGAGGCGGCCGGTCTCGATCGATTCGACCTCTTTGGTTTTTCGGGCGGCGCAATGACTGGGATCACATACGCTGCGCGCTTTCCCCATCGAGTCGATCGTTTCATCATCCATAGCAGTACTGCCTATGGTCCGCTTTCGGCGCCCGCGAGTGACAGATTTCGGCAGACGGCGGCAACTCAGCTCGAAGCGATTGAACTGGGCTGGCCCAACGAGAATCCGGCATTTCGTCAGCTCTTTACGTCAATGCTTATCCCGGACGGTACGGCCGAACAGTTCCGATTATTCAATGAACAAATCCGCGTGACGACCCCTCCAGCCAACGGGAAGAGAATCATCGAGGCTTTCTGGAATGCAGATATCAGAACAGAGGCGAGCAACCTGCGCTGCCCGACGCTTGTTCTTCACTCCCGCCAGGACGGAAGAATTCCCTTCGAGCAGGGCCGCGAACTTGCCGGCCTAATTCCGACAGCACGATTTGTGCCGCTTGAAAGTCGAAATCATCTGATCTTCGAGACAGAATCGGCCTGGAAACAGGTGGCCGAGGCGATCAGTGGTTTCTTGGCCATCTCCTCCAGCCGCAGCACGGCTTTGATCGCCGATGAATTGACCTCGCGCGAACGTGAGGTTCTGGAGCTGGTTGCCCGCGGCTTAACCAATGTCGAGCTCTCGACGCGGTTGAAGATTTCCGAGAAGACTGTCCGCAATCACGTTTCAATCATCTTGGGCAAGCTCGGGGCAGTTAGCCGCGCCCAAGCTGTTGCGATTGCGCGCGACGCGGGCTTCGGCCGGAGAACGGCGCCGTAAACGGATTTCCGAACCGAGACCGCCGGGTTTGTCGGGCCCACGGGCGAAGTCCGGCAACGTCCGCTTTTGTGCCGCTGTTGGAAGACAAGCGGACCCACCAGCTTGACGTGGCTTCCCTGGCGACGGACGGGGAGCGCGCGTTTACCCAGAGCCTTTCCGCTTGGCATAGGCGCGCCGCGCGCGCTCGCGATTGCCGCACACTTCGCTGGAGCACCATCTGCGGCTCCGGTTCGGGCTCTCGTCGACGAAGAACCAGCCGCAGCCGTCAGCCTCGCAGCATCCGATGCGGCTTGCGTCATCGGACGCCAGCAGGGCCGTCAGCGACCACAGCACTGGCCACAATGGCTCCGTCACGTCGGTCCCGGCCAGCGCATGGCGATAGCCTCGATCCTGCCGCACAAGGTCGGGCTGTCGGGGAGCCGCCGCCAGCATCTGATTGACGAGGCGCAGGTCCGCGCTTCGGCCATCGCGGAGCGCATCGGAGATGCTCCAGATGTCGCGACGCAGATCATGCGCCTTCTGCATCGCGGCCATGGCAGCGCTGCTCGCCGAATGCGCTTTCAGCTTCCTGATCGCCGCGAGCGGCAAGGTCCCGCGGCGTTCGCTCCAGGACAATAGCGCAGCGTAGTCCGGGATCAGCTCCTGCGGATCGTGCGACGTCCGCCAGTCGAGTGTGTTCGCGAAGTCGAGGCAGACCCGTCCACCGAAGAACTGTGTCGCTGCTCGCGCGGGATCCCTTGACATCACGGCCTCTCACCAAGTTTAATCTAACGGTCATGACCATTACAAGCGCCCAACCATCTCGACGCGTCCCAACGATGACGGCCGCCGGATTCAGGCGGGGCCTGGTCGCGGCCTTGCCCTTCCTGTTCAGCAATGGCGCCGCTGGCCTCGTGATGGGGCTGACCTACAAGGGGCTTGGGCTGGGGGCGCCGCACGCGATTCTGTTCAGCCTGCTCGTCTACTCCGCCACCGCCCAGGCGATCACGCTGAGCATGTGGGCAAGCCCACTGCCGGTTGCCGCCATGGTCGTTGCCTGCATCGCCACCAATTCGCGATACTTACTGATGGGCGCCCACCTGCGCCAGCTGTTTGGCGCATTCGCCCCCCGGAAGATCTTGCTCAGCCTGTTTCTGCTCGCCGATGCGTCGTGGCTGATGACGAGTTCGGATGCGGACCGCAACGGACCCGACGCCGGCTATCTGCTCGGATCGAGCATCCCCATGGCGATCGGCTGGGTCGGCGGCACCGCGCTTGCCTATGCCGCCCCGCTCGCAACGAACGGACCGCTGCGGCTCGCCGCCGCACTGCTGCCGACGATGTTCATTGCGACCCTGCTTCCCAGCCAGTGGAAGAACGCGACGTCGCCGTGGCCGTGGCTGACCTCGGCGGTCGTCGCGCTCCTGGTCAGCCGATTCGTCGATCCGAGCTGGTCCATGCTGATCGGGGGCGGATGCGGCACGCTCGTCAGCATGATGGAGCGGACCGATGCGTGACCTGGACATTCTCGGCGTGATCTTCATCCTCGGGCTGACATGCTATGCCATGCGCGCCGGTGGATACGTCCTCGCCGCGTCGATGCGCGACGACGGCATCGCCGCCCGGCTTCTCCGGCTCGCGCCCGGCAATCTGTTCATCGCATTCATTGTTGGCGGCTGCCTGTCCGGCGGGCTGGCGGGTCTCGTCGGGACGATGGTCGCGCTCGTGACGATGGCTGTCACGGCCAGGGAGTGGGCCGCGCTGAGCGCGGGGTTTGGTGCGGCGATCGCGACATCCGCGATCGCGCCGTGACGACGGCAGTTACTTCGCGGCGACCCTTGTCCATTCCTCGTGCGCCCGTGCCTTCAGTCGATTCCAGTCGCGGGCGGCGACGTCCCAATTTACGATCGTGCGGGTGTCCTGTGCAACCTGCCCATTTGCCACGCTCGACGTCTGCATCTAGTCGTAGACATAGACGCCGCAAACCAGCAGCAGCGCGCCCAAAATCATGCCGAAAAACGTCCGCATCGCTCAATCCCTCCGGTGTCGGCGGGATAACGTCGTGGGGTTCGCTGTGGTTCCGGACGGCGACGGATCATCAACCTCGTATCTCGTTGCGGTACGCCACAAGGGACGTTCTGCGTGGAAAACGCCGCTTGAATCAGGTACAATGAGCCATGACGGCAACAGGCTTACCGAGCGATCTGTTGGAGCAATTTCGCCGCAAATATTTGTGGTGGAGTCCGGTGGACGGACGGCCGTTTCCCGAAGAGCGTATCGTCGCGCAAACGATGAATCTCGGAACGTATGACGACATTCTTTTGCTCGAAGATGCGGTCGGCCATGGTCGCCTGGTCGAGATTATGCGCAGCGCGGAGCCGGGCTGGATCAACGATCGCTCGTGGGAATTCTGGCGGGGCCGGCTGACATTTGCCACGGGCCTGGCAATTCCGGACAGGGCCCCCCGCAGGGGCTTCCATGCCGCAGTTTGAGCCGCGCCTTGATATCCTTCCTGCGGCGCAACGCGAGATGTGGCCCAGCCTCATTTCGGCGCAACAAATGAAGTTCGTTCTGTACGGGGGGACGGCGGTTGCGCTCCAGCTTGGTCATCGCCAATCGCTCGATTTTGACTTCTTCTGCACCGAGCACTTGGACAAAGGGCGACTTCGCACCGAATTCGCGTTCGTCGCCGGCGCGGCGATCCTGCAGGACGCGCCGGACACGTTGGTCGTGCTGGCCGAGATGCCGTCGGGCCCGGTCAAGGTTTCGTTCTTTGGCGGCCTCAAGCTCGGCCGTATCAACGACCCGCTTCAGACCTCCGATGGCGTGCTACTCGTCGCGTCGCTCGACGATCTGATGGCGACCAAGCTCAAGGCGACGCTGGACCGCGCCGAGGCCAAGGATTATCGGGATATTGCTGCAATGTTGTCCGCGGGCGCTTCGTTGCCGACAGCCTTGAGTGCTTTCCGGACGATGTTTCACGGCGAGCCCGCGCAGGTGTTGCGGGCAATCGGATTCTTTGGCGACGGAGATCTGAACTCAGTAACCGCGGCTGACCGGACTATCTTGTCGAACGCGCGAGATCGCGTAGGCGAGTTGCCCGAGCTCGATCTGAAGGACGGGCTTTGCTGACCGGTATCCGGCGAGCGATCAACTGCGCGCGAACACCTGCATCACATAATCGATGAACACGCGCACGCGCGGCGACAGCTGGCGGTTGCGCGGATAGAGCATGGATACCGGCACCGACGGCGGCGGGCATTGCTGCAGCACCGGGATCAGCATGCCGCTCGCGAGATCGGTTTCGGCATGGAAGCGCGGCACCTGCACAAGGCCGAGGCCGAGCCTGGCACTTGCGAGATAACTCTCGGGGCCGGTCACCGACATCGGCGCCGGCAGCGGAAACTGTTTCAGCGTGCCGTCGATCACGAATTCCATCGGGCGCAAGCGCCCTGTCGTCAGCGAGCGGATGCCGATCATGCGATGACCGTCGAGCGCGAACGGATCGGTCGGCATGCCGAAGTGCGCAAGGTAGTCCGGCGTGGCGCAGGTCAATCGCTCCAGCATCGTGACCTGCCGCGCGATCATGTCGCTGTCGGGCAATCGGCCGAAGCGCAGCACGCAGTCGACGCCTTCGCGGATCAGGTCGACCCAGCGGTCGCTCTCGCTCATGTTGATCTCGATGTCGGGATATTGGACGAGGAAGCCCGGCAGGTTCGGCAGCAGGAAGTGCCGCGCCAAGGTGCCCTGCACTTCGAGCCGCAGCAGCCCCTTGGGCTGGGCACCGCCGAACGCGCCCTCGGCGTCTTCGAGGTCTGAGATCAGCGACAGGCAGCGGCGGTAATGCGCCTCGCCGTCGAGCGTCGGGCGCACCGTGCGCGTGGTGCGCTCGAGCAGCCGCACCCCGAGCCGCGCCTCCAGCCCCTTCACCGCGTCCGTCACCGTCGACCGGGGCAAAGCGAGATCGTCGGCGGCGAGCGAGAAGCTGCGCCGCTCGACCACGCGGGTGAACACGCGCATCGCGTCGAAGCGGTCCATTTATTATCCGAAAATTGCGAATATTGATGCCGGAATATGCATGATTATCCGGATGATGCCAAGATCTATTGTCCTTCCATCGAACGCGGCCTCGGCCGCCAACCTGATGGGAGACTGAAAATGACCAACCAAGCCAACAAGGTAGCTCTGGTGACGGGTGCCTCGCGCGGGATCGGCGCGGCGGTGGCTGAGCGCCTCGCCAAGGACGGCTTCACTGTCGTCATCAACTACTCCGGTGACGCCAAGGCCGCGCAGGCGGTGGCCGACCGGATCGAGGCCGCCGGCGGCCGGGCGCTGACGGCGAAGGCCGATGTCAGCGACGCCAATGCGGTGCGCGGCATGTTTGACGCGGCGGAAGCGGCGTTCGGCGGCGTCGACGTGCTGGTCAATAATGCCGGCATCATGAAGCTCGGCAAGATCGCCGACAGCGACGATGCGGCCTTCGACCAGCAGGTCGCGGTCAACCTGAAAGGCAGCTTCAACACCATGCGCGAGGCGGCGCGCCGGCTGCGCAATGGGGGACGCATCGTCAACTTCTCGACCAGCGTCGTCGGCACCAAGCTCGAGACCTACGGCATCTATGTCGCGACCAAGGCCGCGATCGAGTCACTGACCGCGATCCTGTCCAAGGAATTGCGCGGCCGCAGCATCACGGTGAATGCGGTCGCCCCCGGCCCGACCGCGACCGATCTGTTCCTCAACGGCAAGTCGGATGAGCTGATCGACCGCTTCGCCAGGATGGTCCCGCTGGAGCGGCTAGGCACGCCCGACGACATCGCGAATGCCGTGTCGTTCCTCGTCGGTCCCGACGGCTCCTGGATCAACGGCCAGACTCTGCGCGCCAATGGCGGCCTGGTCTGACGTCCCCACACTTCAACCCAACTCTCGTTCAACCCACAAGGATACGTGTCATGAAACAGGTCATCGTCATCACCGGCGCTTCGAGCGGCTTTGGCCGCCTCACCGCCAACGCGCTCGCCAACGCCGGCCACACTGTCTACGCCTCGATGCGCCACACCACGGGCCGCAACGCCGCCGCGGTCGCCAATATCGAGGAGTTCGCCCGGGACAACAAGGTCGATCTGCGCTCGCTCGAGCTCGATGTCGGCTCGCAGGCGTTGGTCGATGCGGCGATCGCGCGGATCGTCACTGAAGAGGGCCGCCTCGACGTCGTCATGCACAACGCCGGCCACATGGTGTTCGGACCGGCGGAGGCCTTCACGCCCGAACAGCTCGCCGAGCTCTACGACATCAACGTGCTCTCGACCCAGCGCGTCAATCGCGCGGCGCTGCCGCAGCTGCGCAAGCAGGGCAGAGGACTCGTGGTCTGGGTATCGAGCTCTAGCTCGGCCGGCGGCACGCCGCCCTATCTCGCGCCATACTTCGCGGCGAAGGCCGGCATGGATGCGATGGCGGTGATCTACGCCCGTGAGCTCACGCGCTGGGGCATCGAGACCTCGATCATCGTGCCCGGCGCCTTCACCGGCGGCACCAACCACTTCGCACATTCCGGCCGTCCCGCCGACCAGGCGCGCGTCGCGGAATATGAGGCCGGTCCCTATGCCGGCTTCGGCGACGAGATCATGAAGGCGTTTTCGGCGATCGTGCCCGAGGATGCCGACGCCGGCTCCGTTGCCGATGCGATCGTCAAGGTGGTGGACACGCCGTTCGGCAAGCGGCCGTTCCGCGTCCACATCGATCCGACCCAGGACGGTGCCGAGGTTGCCTTCGGCGTGATCGACCGCGTCCGCAACGAAATGCTGCACCGGGTCGGCTTCTCCGACCTGCTCGAGCCGCGGGTGAATGAGTAGCTCGGCGCGCTCTGCCCGCATCAACGACGAGGATAGTGCCACGCGCACTATCCATCACCGTCATCCTGAGGTGCGAGCGAAGCGAGCCTCGAAGGGTGCACGGCCCCGATGTAGCCGCAGCCGGGCCGTCGACCCTTCGAGACGCGCTTCGCGCTCCTCAGGGTGACGGGGAGAAAGTCCCTCACGCACCGTCGACGCGCTCCCCGTTCAGCCACCGAAAAATCTCCGCATTGATCTCGCGCGGATAGGTGTGGCTGAGATCGTCGATCTCGCGATAGACCACCTTCGCTCCCGCGGCCGACAGCAGGCCCTGGGTCTGCCGCGCGGTCTGCACCGGGAACATCCAGTCGAGCTGGCCATGGGTGATGAAGATCGGCAAACCGCGCAGCCGCTCGGCATCGGCCATCTCGGCCATCAGCGGATGGAAGGTTGCGGCAACCGGAGCAAGATGCGTGAAGCGCGAGGCGCCGTCGAGCCCGCTCACATAGCTGAACGTGCCGCCGTCGCTCATGCCGGTCAGCAGCATCCGCGTCTCGTCGATCCGCCAGCGCGCCCGCACCTGGTCGAGGATGCGGTTGAGGTTCGGCGTGTCGGTGTCGTCGCCCATCAGCGCCCAGGTCTGGCCGGTTGCGGTCGGCGCCACCAGGATCGCGCCGCGGCTGCGCGCATCGCGCAGCCAGCTCCACAGGAAGCCGCGGCCGTTGCCGCTGCCGCCGTGCAGCGCCATCACCAGCGGCCAGGTGCGATCAGGCGTGTAATACTCAGGCACGTACATCGAGAAGCCGCCGCGGCTGCCGGGCTCGTTGCGCTCGTGGAAGATGCCGGTGTCGGCGTTCGGCGTGGCCGCGAGCTTCGCTTGCAGGTCGGCGTCCTCGCGCAAGTCGGGCGCGATGAAGAAGCCGCTGACCGGCGGCAGCTCGGTCAGCGGATAGAGCGCCTCCTGTGCGCGCGGCAGATAGCGCAGCGCGCGGAATACGCTGACCAGATCTCCTTCGCCATTCTGCACCGCGCGCAGGCCCGCATAGCCGGCCAGTGCCGGTTCGATCGCAGCTTCCAGTGCGGTCTGGATATGCGCGAATTTCTCCGGCCAATCGGCAAGCCGCGGCCGCACCGCCTGCAGGGCCTCCTCGGGTTCGCCTGCGATCTGCATCACGCGATCGAAGTCCGGCGGATTGAGATTGCGCGCGACAAAGGACAGCGATTCCAGTGTCTGCAACAGCGGTGGCAGCACGGCCACGATGTCGTCAACCACCGCCTCGCTCATCGCTATTACCTCTCGATTGCTGGTTCGAATATGTAGCCGCGCGGAAGCTGCGCCCCCTCTCCCGCTTGCGGGGGAGGGTTGGGGTGGGGGTGTCGCCGCAAGTGAGAGCCTCTGATTGGAGAGAGCCCCCACCCGTATCGCATCTTCGATGCGATACGACCTCCCCCGCAAGCGGGAGAGGTGAAGCGATCGCGCCGGAAGAGCATCGCACCTTAATGCAGCCGCGGCGCCTTCAACAGCTTCATGCGGTCGATCGAGGTCAGCGTCACGTCGAAGGTGACGCCCTCGTGGTAGATGGTTAGCGGCACGTCGACGCCGGCTGCGCCGAGCGACCAGAGCTTGCGGTAGAAGCCGGTCTGGCTCGTCACCTTGTCGCCGTCGACCGCGAGGATCACGTCGCCGGTCTTCAGCTCGGCGCGCGCCGCCGGTCCCTTGCTGGCGACGCCGACCACCACGAGGCGGTTGTCGATCTCGGTCGTGTACATGCCGAGCCACGGCCGCGCCGGCCTGTCGACGCGGCCGAATTTGCGCAGGTCGCCGAGCACCGGATTGAGCAGATCGATCGGCACGATCATGTTGACATGCTCGGCGCGGCCCGAGCGTTCGCGTTCGAGCTGCAGCGAGCCGATGCCGATCAGCTCGCCGGCATTGTTGATCAGTCCGGTGCCGCCCCAGTTCGGATGCGACGGATAGGTGAAGATCGCTTCGTCGAGCAGATATTCCCAGTAGCCCGCGAACTCCTGCTTCGCCGCGATCTGGCTCGCGACCGAGCGCGTGCGGCCGCCGGCGCCGCCGAGCACGACATTGTCGCCGACCTGCGTCGCCGCCGACGAGCCGATCGGCAGCGGCTTGATGTCGAGCCGTCCCAGCGCCTGCACCAGGCCGAAGCCGGATTCGAAATCGAAGCCGAGTGCGTGGCCCTCAACCGCGCGGCCGTCGCCGAGATGCAGCCACACCGTGGCGGCTTCGGTGATCAGATAGCCGATCGTCAGCACAAGCCCGTCGTCGATCAAGACGCCGTTGCCGGCGCGCTCGGTGCCGAGCGTCTCGGCGCTGAACGCGTCAGGCGGAATGATCGAATGCAGCCCGATCACGCTCGTCAGCGCACGATCGAGGTCGTAGCGGTAATCTTCGGGACGGGGCTGAAAGGCCGCCGGCACTTTCCATTCGGTGGTGGAGGGCATCAAGGATCTCCTGGCGTGCAGGGCGCTGGAACCTCATGGTAGTCCGAGGTTCTGCCGGCAGGGAAGATGGAATGATATACCTTGCGCGGCGGCCTGCACAGCTCATCTGGCGTGCAGAGCTGCCCCTCGCAAGATGAACTGAACCTAATCGCTTTTTGCTGCCGCACGCGCCGGCACGATGCGGAAGGCGCGGTCCTCCTTGATCCAGGCGGCGCGCTCGTCGCGCAGCATGGTGCGGCGAACCTTTCCGGAATCATCGCGCGGCGCGGTGCCGACGCGCTCGAAACTTTCCGGATGCTTGTAGCGGCTGAGCCGGTCCTTCAGGAAGTCGCCCATGCCGTCGGCGATCTTCTGCGCATCGGCGCTGTCGGCGAGTTCGAGGATCGCATGCACGCGCTGGCCGAATTCCGGATCGGGCAATCCGACCACGACGCAGGAGCGCACCTCGGGATGTTCGCTGACCGCGGCCTCGACCTCGGCCGGATAGATGTTGGCGCCGCCGCGCAGCACCATGTCGGCGAGCCGGTCGCCGAGATAGAGATAGCCTTCCTCGTCGAGCCGGCCGATATCGCCGAGCGATTCCCAACCGTCCGGCCGCCGCTTCGGTGATGCGCCGAGATAGTGATAGGTGGAGCCGGCGCCGTCATTGGGCAGGAAGTAGATCTCACCGGTCTCGCCGGGCGCGACGTCGTTGCCGTCTTCGCCGATGATGCGCAAGCGCGCGGTCTCGCCGATCCTGCCGACCGACCCCTTGTGCGCCATCCACTCGACGCCCGAGATCACGCAGGCGCCCTGCCGCTCGGTGCCGCCATAGAGCTCCCAGATCCGCTCCGGCCCGAGCCATTCGATCCACTTCTCCTTCAGCCAGGGCGGCATCGGTGCCGCCATGTGAAACACGATTTGCAGGCTGGAGACGTCGTAGCGGTTGCGCACCTCTTCGGGCAGCGCCCAGATTCGGTGCATCATGGTCGGCACGAAGTTGACCCATTGCACGCGCTCGCGCGCGATCAGCCGCAGCGTCTCCTCGGCGTCGAACTTCACCATGCCGGTCAGCCGCCCGCCGCCGAACAGCGCGGCGTGCGACAGGATGAACGGCGCGTTGTGATAGAGCGGGCCCGGGTTGAGCACCGACGCCTCATGTGGCATGCCGAGCAGCAGCGGTGTCGTGGTTTCGATCACGGCGGGGTTGTGATCGAGGATCACCTTCGGCCGCCCGGTCGAGCCGCCGCTCGTCATCGCCTTCCAGTAGCGTGCGACCGGTGCATCGAGCGGCTCTCCGGAAAATCCTTCCGGCACGAAATCCACCGGCAGCGAATTCGGCGCATTCCAGTCGGCCTCGCCGCCGACCACCAGCGACGGTTTCAGGATCTCGAGCACCGCGGCGGCCTCGCCGCGCGGCAGCCGCCATGACAGCGAGGTCGGCGTCGCGCCGCATTTCCACACCGCGAAAGTGGTCTCGAAGAATGCGTTGCTGTTGGGCAGCCCGATCGCGACGAAGTCGCCGGGCTTGACGCCCTTGGCGGCAAACGCGCGCGCCCGTGCATTGGCGCGGCGCTCGAGCTCAAGCCAGGTCAGCGTATCCGCGCCGTGACTGACGGCGATCGCGTCTGCGGGCTTGCGTTCGGCATACCAGCGCGGCACGTCGGCGAGGGGGATCAGCATGGGGCGTTTCCGGAAGACAGAGGCAGCTTGGAGCGCTCTTGTTGCAGGGATGTGGCCAGCGCCACGGCCGCCACTTCACCAACTATGCGGTCCCCGTGTCAAGCCGACGGCTGCTCGTGCGGCCGGTATCCCGCTGATGGAATTGCGGAATCCTCATTTGCTAAAAGCCGGGGCAAGATTCCGGTAAAGTTCAAGCGATCGCGCTAAGCCGGACTTTACGGGCGGACGGCATTGTGGCCCGTGCGGTTGTGTGCCGGGCACGTCGATCGACCTGCGCGGCCTCCAATGTTTTTTCAAGGACCAATGTCTTCAAGGACGACGACGATGGCGAGCAATGGAGCACGGATCAAGGTCAGTCGCGAGCCGCGGCGCCAGCTCAACAACCGTGCGGCGTGGATCACGGTGGATGACGGCGTGACCGAGAATGCCTGCGCCGTGGTCGACATCTCGCCCGGCGGCGCCAAGATCACGACCGAGGTCGAGTTCGACGTGAAGGATCGCCTTGCGCTGACGCTGCTCGCCGATCACGCCAAGCGCTACCCTTGCGAAGTGGTCTGGCGTCGCGGCAAGACCTACGGGCTCAAATTCGTGACCGCCGACGCCGAGCCGGACGAACCGGCCGCGGAGCCCGCCGCCGCCATCTAGCACCGCGCCTCAGCGTCCCTGCGCGCTATTGACGTTGCCGGTCGTGCTCACCGAACCGCCGGGAGCGGCCGGCGCCGCGCTGAAGTTGCCGCCGGAAGACGGTGCATAGCGCTGGCCGCTCTGGGCTGGAAGCGCAGTACCGCCAACGCCGTCCGACGAAGCAGCGCGGTCGCCCGGCCTCGGTGGCAGTGGGGAGCCTCCCGTGCTTTGCGCGAGAAGCTGAGCCGGGGCGAGCGTCAGGCCGGCGGCGACGATGATGGCGAATGTGTTTCTGAACATGGGCTGGTCCGGATGGTGCGGTGAGGTTCGAGCGGTGGCGAGATCCGCCAGGCCCGCACGATTTCGTCTGCAATAACGTAAGCGGTGCTGGTCTCGTTCCCAGAGGCTATGGCCAAACCGCAAAGCAAATATCCGTGTGGTGGACCCCGGCGGGCCGCGTTCGCTCTGTCATCCCCGATAGCGCAGTGCGTCGACCAGCAGCGCGAACGCCGGCGAGGATTGCCGGCGGCTCGGGTAATAGAGGTGATAGCCGGGAAACGGCGCGCACCAGTCGTCGAGCACCTGGACCAGCTGGCCCTTGGCCAATTGTGCCTGCACCTGATCCTCGGCGACATAGGCAAGCCCGAGCCCGGCCAACGCCGCCTTGATCCGCAGCGCGGTGCTGTTGAAGACCAGTTGTCCGTCGACGCGGACCTTGATCGGGCGTCCGCGCTTCTCGAATTCCCAGGCATAAATGCCGCCATGGGTCGGCAGGCGAATGTTGATGCAGGCGTGCTGGGTCAGGTCCTGCGGCCGCTTCGGACGGTCTCGCCGTTTGAAGTAGGACGGCGCGCCGACCACGACCATGCGGAAATCCGGCGCGATCCGCACCGCGATCATGTCCTTTGCCAGCTGCTCGCCGAGGCGGACGCCGGCGTCAAAACGCTCCGCGACGATGTTCGCGAGCCCGTTGTCGACGGTCAGGTCCACCTTGATGTCGGGATAGCGCGGCAGGAACTTTTCCAGCGCCGGCCACAGGATGGTCTCGGCTGCGTGCTCGCCGGCGTTGATGCGGATGGTGCCGGCCGGCTTGTCGCGCAGCGCGTTGAGGGCTGTGAGTTCGGCCTCGATCTCCTCGAAGCGCGGCCCGACGCCCTGGAGCAGCCGCTCGCCGGCCTCGGTCGGCGCGACGCTGCGTGTGGTGCGGGTCAGGAGCCGCACGCCCAGCCGTTCCTCCAGCGCGCGCATGGTGTGGCTGAGCGCCGATTGCGACACACCGAGCCGCGCCGCCGCGCGGGTGAAGCTGCGCTCGCGCGCCACCGCGAGGAAGGCGATCAGGTCATTGACGTCGTGCCGCGGCATTGATGAATCCTGCTCATAAGTCCATCCCGATTTCTACGTCTAATAGGGTGCGCGTGCACGACCTAAATCCCGCAGCGGCAGGTTCCAGCCCTTTGATGCGGAGAGACATCATGCAGAAGCGTAAACTCGGTAACAGCAATCTGGAGGTATCGGCGATCGGCCTGGGCTGCATGGGCCTCAGCTTCGCCTATGGCCCAGCGGTCGAGAAAGCCGCAGGCATCGCGCTGCTGCGCGGCGCCATCGAGCGCGGCGTCACCTTCTTCGATACCGCGGAGGTCTACGGTCCCTTCGTCAACGAGGAGCTGGTCGGCGAGGCGCTGACGCCGGTTCGCAACGACGTCGTGATCGCCACCAAGTTCGGCTTCGATATCGGCACCATGGCCGAGCGGCACCGGTCGTTGAACAGCCGGCCCGAGCACATCAAGGCGGTCGCGGACGCCTCGCTGAAGCGGCTCAACATCGATGTGATCGATCTGTTCTATCAGCATCGGGTCGACCCCAACGTGCCGATCGAGGATGTCGCCGGCGCCGTGAAGGACCTGATCGCCGCCGGCAAGGTCCGCCATTTCGGCCTCTCGGAGGCCGGCGTGCAGACCATCCGCCGGGCGCACGCGGTGCAGCAGGTCACGGCATTGCAGAGCGAATATTCGCTGTGGGAGCGCGGTCCGGAGGCGGAGATCCTGCCGGTGCTGCAAGAGCTCGGTATCGGCTTCGTGCCGTACAGCCCGCTCGGCCGCGGTTTTCTCACCGGTGCGATCAGCGCGTCGACGACGTTCGCCAGCGACGACTTCCGCAACCTCGTGCCGCGTTTTTCGCCGGAAGCCCGCCGCACCAATCAGGCGCTGGTCGATCAACTCGGCCGTATCGCGGTCGGCAAGGGCGCAACGCCGGCCCAGATCGCGCTGGCCTGGCTGCTGGCGCAAAAGCCGTGGATCGTGCCGATCCCGGGCACCACGAAGCTCAACCGGCTCGAGGAGAACATCGGTGCGGCGCGGATCGAGCTGAGCTCCGCCGATCTGTCAGACATCGGCAAGGCCGTCGCCGCCGTCGAGGTGCAGGGCGCGCGCTATCCGGAGCAATTGCTCGGGATGGTTGGCCGCTGAGTCGAGCCACAAACTCAGTGTCGTCCTGAGCTTGACCCGGGACCCATAACCACGAACGGCAATTGCTGCGCGACGCTGGGTCGACAGCCGTCTGCAACAACACAACCCTGTGGTTATGGGTCCCTGCTTTCGCAGGGACGACGATTGTGATGTAGTCCGTGCCACTCATTCGATGTCGTCCTGGCGAAAGCCAGGATCCATTACCCCAAATGCGCGTTGCCGCACGACGCTGGTGCCACAGCTCGCTTCAACAACGCGACCCTGTGGTTATGGGTCCCTGCTTTCGCAGGGACGACGATTGTGGATGCAGGCCGTGCCACACATTCAGTGTCGTCCCGGGCTTGACCCGGGACCCATAACCACAAATGGCAATTGTTGCGCGACGCGGGGGCCACAGCCCTCTGCAACAACACAACCCTGCGGTTATGGGTCCCTGCTTTCGCAGGGACGACGATTGTGGATGCAGGCCATGCCATACATTCGGTGTCGTCCCGGGCTTGACCCGGGACCCATAACCACCAACGGCAATTGTTGCGCGACGCTGGCGCCACAGCCCTCTGCAACAACACAACCCTGTGGTTATGGGTCCCTGCTTTCGCAGGGACGACGATTGTGGAAGTAGGCCGTGCCACACATTCAATGTCGTCCTCGCGAAAGCGGAGCGCGAAGGCGTGTGCCAGCTAGCGTTCCGTCAGCTTCAGCTCGATGCGGCGGTTGCGCTTGTAGGCGTCTTCGGTCTGCGCAGTGTCGAGCGGCTGGAATTCGGCGAAGCCGGCGGCGACCAGGCGCTGCGCGGGCACGCCGAGCGAGACCAGATATTGCACCACCGAGATCGCGCGCGCAGAGGACAACTCCCAGTTCGACTTGAACAGCGGGCTGTTGATCGGCCGCACGTCGGTGTGGCCGTCGACCCGCAGCACCCAGGCGATCTCGGCCGGGATCTGCTTGTCGAGATCGATCAGCGCGTTCGCCACGGTGTCGAGCTCGGTCTTGCCCTCCGGCAGCAGCGTCGCCTGGCCGGTATCGAAGAACACTTCGGACTGGAACACGAAGCGGTCGCCGACGATGCGGATATCCGGACGGTTGCCGAGGATCGCGCGCAGCCGGCCGAAGAATTCCGAGCGGTATTTCGACAATTCCTGCACCCGCTGCGCCAGCGCGACGTTAAGGCGCGAGCCGAGATCGGCGATCCGGCTCTGCGATTCCTTGTCGCGCTTCTCGGAGGCGTCGAGCGCCTCCTCGAGCGCCGCGAGCTGGCGGCGCAGCGCGCTGATCTGCTGGTTCAGCACCTCGATCTGCGCCAGCGCGCGCGACGACACGCTCTTCTCGGACTCCAGCGCCTTGTTGAGTTCGTTGGCGCGGCCCTGCGCGTCATTGCCGGAATTGGCGAGCCCCTCATAGAGCCCCTTCATGCGGTCGCGCTCGCCCTCGGCGGAAGCGAGCCCGGCGCGGAGCTGCGACACCTGGTCGTCGAGCGTCAGCTTGGAGAGCTTCTCCAGCGACAACAGGTCGTTGAGCTGGGCGATCTTGGCGTTGAGCTGCTCCAGCGCCTTGTCCTTGCCGGTCACTTCCTGCGACAGGAAGAACTGCACGACCAGGAAAACCGACAGCAGGAACACGATCGACAGCACCAGCGTCGACAGCGCGTCGACAAAACCGGGCCAGTAGTTGAAGCCGGATTCACTGCGGCGCGAGCGGGCGAGGGCCATGCGTTTCTCCTTGGGCTTGCCGCGCCGCTCAACTCTTCTCGGGCTGGCGGGCGAGGCGCTCGAGCAGCCGCTTGATCTCGCGGTTCTGCTCGCCCTGGCCGTCGGCCCATTCGCGGATCATCTGCTGCTCGGTGCGCATATGCGCAACCAGCCCCTGGATCGCCTCGGCAAGATTGGCCATCGCCGCCGTGGTGCTGCGGCCGCCGCCGCCGGCGCCACCTTCTTCGAAGGTCGCACGCAGCCGGTCGATCGCGCCCTGCAGGTCGGCACCGCCGGCGCCGACACCGTCGCCGGAAATGCCGCGCACGGTGGTGGCGAGCCAGTCCTCGAGGTCGGTGTAGAAGCGGTTCTGGGCCTGGCTCGATTGCAGGTCGAGGAAGCCGAGGATCAGCGAGCCGGCGAGGCCGAACAGCGAAGACGAGAACGAAATGCCCATGCCGCCGAGCGGCGCGGCGAGGCCCTCCTTCAGCGTGTCGAACAGCGCGCCGGCGTCGCCGCCGACCTTGAGCCCGTCGATCACCTTGCCGACCGAGCCCACCGTCTCGATCAGGCCCCAGAAGGTGCCGAGCAGGCCGAGGAACACCAGCAGGCCGGTCATGTAGCGCGAGATGTCGCGGGCTTCATCGAGGCGGGTTGCGATCGAATCGAGCAGATGCCGCATGGTCTGCTGCGAGATCGACATCCGCCCGGTACGCTCGCCGCCGAGGATCGCGGCCATTGGGGCAAGCAGGGTCGGGCGGCGCTCGATCGCAAGGCCGGGATCGGCAATGCGGAAGTTATTGACCCAGGCAACTTCGGGATACAGCCGGATCACCTGCCGGAACGCCAGGATGATGCCGATCAGCAGGACGGCGCCGATCAGGGCGTTCAGCCCGGGATTGGCGAAGAAGGCGGTGACGATCTGCTTGTACAGCACGACCCCGACCAGGCCGCAGAGCACCAGGAACACCAGCATCCGCACCAGGAAGATCCTGGGCGAGGACAGCTTGCTCAGTTCGATCTCCATCTCGGAGCGGGAAGGGGGCATTGCCGGGTCATCCGTTCGCGAAGGCCGCATCTGCCAGCAATATGGCACAGCGGCGGAGTGAGGAAAGCCGAATCCAAAGGCTGTCAGCAGAACCTTGGGTTGAGACTGGGCGGAGTGTTGCCGCTTTGCGCAGCATTCCGGCGCTTCGGCGCATCAGCCTGTTCGGAAGGTGCCAATCCCACGCGCGGGTCGCGAGACGAACTCGGATTGCACGCATCGCTGGGCGAGGCGCGCCGCGATCGGCGATTCGCGCGCCGCGCATGACGACTTTGCAATCTGCGGCATTCCCGCACAGATAAAAGGCGAATTCCCGCTCACGCAGTCCTTAACGCATTCCCACAGCCTGCGATGGAACCCGCTCACAATGCAGTGACCCGATAAAACATGCCGCGAAATCAGGGCGATAGCGTTCTGTGACAATGAGCCGCCAAGAAACGCATTGCGTCGCAGCAACGAGATTTTATTTTCACTGCAGCAACGCGAGCGCTGTCGCCGTGACACCGCCGTTCGTTTGTTCAAACCTCTCAGGGGCGATCATCTCAATGTCTGGACTTCGCGCGCAATCGGCATGCATTGCTCTGATGCTGGCCGTGACGGCGCCACTGCTTGCTGGCTGCGACGAGCCGAATTCCGCAACCGCCGCCGTACAAGCACCCGAGCCGGACGTCAGCGTCGTCACTGTGAAGCAGCAGGCGCGCGCGATGGTGCGCGAGCTGCCGGGCCGCATCGCGCCGACCCGCGTCTCCGAGGTGCGCCCGCGCGTCTCGGGCATCGTCGTCAACCGCATGTTCCATCAGGGCAGCGAGGTGAAGACCGGCGATCCGCTGTACCAGATCGATCCGCGCCCGTTCGAGGTCGAAGTGCAGTCGACCGAGGCGGCGCTGTCACGCGCCAAGGCGGTGCTGGAGCAGACCTCGCTGCAGGCCCGCCGTATCGCCACCCTCACCAACCAGCGCGCGACCTCGGAGGCCGAGAACGAGAAGGCGATCGCCAACCTGAAGCAGGCCGAAGCCGACGTGCAGGGTCGCGAGGCCGACGTCGCGCGTGCCAAGCTCAATCTGGATTACGCCACCATTCGCGCGCCGATCGACGGCATCATCGGTGCTGCCGTCATCAGCGAAGGCGCGCTCGTCGTGCAGAACGACGCCGCGAGCCTTGCGACCATCCAGCAGCTCGATCCGATCTATGCCGACTTCCAGCAATCGGTCACCGAGATGAACCAGCTCCGCCGGGCCTTCGAGAGCGGCGATCTCGACCGCATCGAGGCCGACGCGATGAAGGTGCGTCTCGTGCTCGACGACGGATCGATCTATCCGCTGCCGGGCAAGCTGCTGTTCTCCGACGCCAAGGTCGACGCCCATACCGGGCAGGTCACCCTGCGCGGCGAGTTCCCGAACCCGAATCGAGTCCTGCTGCCGGGCATGTATGTCCGCGTGCAGATCGAGCAGGGCATCGACACCGATGCGATCGCCGTGCCGCAGCAGGCGATCCAGCGCAATGGCGGCGGCGGCAGCGAGGTGTTCGTCGTCAAGGACGACAATCACGTCGCGGTGCAGCCGGTGCGCACCGGCTCGCTGCAGGGCGGTTCCTGGTTCGTGACCGAAGGCCTCAAGGCCGGTGACAAGGTCGTCGTCGAGGGCTTCCAGAAGTTCGCCGCCGGCGACAAGGTACGGCCGCTGGCCTGGCGTGACATCGACGCTGCTGCGGCATCGGATTCGCAGCAGACCGCGCACGCGGTGCGGTGATCCGACATGCCCAACTTCTTCATCGACAGGCCGATCTTCGCCTGGGTCGTCGCGCTGTTCATCTGTCTGGTCGGTGCGATCTCGATTCCACTGCTCGCCGTCGCGCAGTATCCGATCATCGCGCCGCCCTCGATCTCGATCTCGACGAGCTATCCCGGCGCGTCGCCTGAAAACCTCTACAACAGCGTCACGCGGCTGATCGAGGAGGAGCTCAACGGCGCCGCCAACATCCTGAACTTCGAATCGACCTCCGACTCGCTCGGCCAGGTCGAGATCATCGCCAACTTCAAGCCGGGCACGGACACCAGCCAGGCCTCGGTCGAGGTGCAGAACCGCCTCAAGCGCGTCGAGGCGCGGCTGCCGCGCGCCGTGATCCAGCAGGGCATCCTGGTCGAGGAAGCCTCGTCCGCCGTGCTGCAGATCATCACGCTGAACTCGACCGACGGCTCGCTGGATGAAGTGGGCCTCGGCGACTTCATGATCCGCAACGTGCTGGGCGAGGTGCGCCGCATCCCCGGCGTCGGCCGCGCCACGCTGTATTCGACCGAGCGTTCGCTGCGCATCTGGATCGATCCGGCCAAGCTGGTCGGCTACGGCCTGTCCGCCGACGACGTCAACAAGGCGATCACGGCGCAGAACGCCCAGGTCGCCTCCGGCAGCATCGGCGCCGAGCCGAGCACGGACACGCAGAAGATTTCCGCGCAGGTGCTGGTGAAGGGCCAGCTCTCCTCGCCCGACGAGTTCGGCGCGATCATCCTGCGCGCCAACCCCGACGGCTCGACGGTCCGCCTGCGCGACGTCGCGCGGATCGAGATCGGCGGCCTCAGCTATCAGTTCAACACCCGCCTCGACGGCAAGCCGACCGCCGGCCTCTCGGTGCTGCTGTCGCCGAAGGGCAATGCGCTGGCGACCGCGAGCGCGGTCGAAGCCAAGATGAAGGAGCTGTCGCGCTTCTTCCCGGCCAATATCTCCTACGAGATCCCCTACAACATCACGCCCGTCGTGAAGGCCTCGATCGAGAAGGTCCTGATGACGCTGGTCGAGGCGGTGGTGCTGGTGTTCATCGTGATGTTCTTATTTCTACAGAACATCCGCTACACCATCATTCCGACCATCGTGGTTCCGGTGGCGCTGCTGGGCGCCTGCGCCACGCTGATGATCGCGGGCTTCTCGATCAACATGCTGACCATGTTCGGCATGGTGCTGGCGGTCGGCATCCTGGTCGACGACGCCATCGTCGTGGTCGAGAACGTCGAGCGCATCATGGCCGAAGAGGGCCTGCCGCCGAAGGAAGCCACCAAGAAGGCGATGTCGCAAATCACCGGCGCCATCATCGGCATCACGCTGGTGCTGATGGCGGTGTTCGTGCCGATGGCGTTCTTCCCCGGCTCGGTCGGCATCATCTATCGCCAGTTCTCGGTCACCATGGTGGCGGCGATCGCGTTCTCGGCGCTGCTTGCGCTGTCGCTGACGCCGGCGCTTTGCGCGACGCTGCTCAAGCCGGTCGAGAAGGGCCACGGCCATGCCCGCAAGGGCGTGTTCGGCGCCTTCAATCGCGTGCTCGACAATGGCCGTGCCGGTTATGTCCGCACGGTGCAGGCCGGGCTGAAGCGCACCGGCCGCCTGATGCTGATCTATCTCGTGCTGTTCGCTGGCGTCGCCTACGGCTTCGTGCGGCTGCCCGGCGGCTTCCTGCCGGTCGACGACCAGGGCTTCATCACGACCGACGTGCAGACGCCGTCGGAGTCGTCCTATGCGCGGACCGAAGCTGCGGTCGAGCAGGTCGAGAAGTACCTGAAGGATCGCGCCGGCATCGAGAATGTCACGTTCCTCACCGGCTTCAGCTTCCTCGGCCAGGGCATGAACACTGCGCAGGCCTTCATCACGTTGAAGGACTGGTCGGAGCGCGGCGCGAAGGATTCCGCCGCAGCCATCGTTGCCGACATCAACCGCGACCTGTCGTCGACGATCCGCGATGCCAGGATCTCGGCGCTGCAGCCGCCGCCGATCGACAACCTCGGCAACTCCTCGGGCTTCTCGTTCCGCCTGCAGGACCGCGGCCAGAAGGGCTATGCGGCGCTGATCGCGGCGTCCGATCGCCTGATCGCGGAGGCCAATGCCAGTCCCGTGCTGCAGAAGGTCTATGTCGAGGGCCTGCCGCCGGCGCCGCAGGTCAATCTGATGATCGACCGCGAGAAGGCGGGCGCGTTCGGCCTCACCTTCGAGGACATCAACAATACCATTTCGACCAACCTCGGCTCGAACTACATCAACGACTTCCCGAACCGCGGGCGCATGCAGCGCGTCATCGTGCAGGCCGACAAGACCAGCCGCATGAACGCGGACGACATCCTCAATTACAATGTCAAGAACAGCCGCGGCCAGCTGGTGCCGTTCTCGGCCTTCGCCACCATCGAATGGTCGAAGGGGCCCACGCAAATTGCGGGCTTCAACTACTATCCGGCGGTGCGCATCTCCGGCGAGGCGAAGCCCGGCTTCACCTCGGGCGATGCGATCGCGGAGATGGAGCGGCTCGCCGACAAGCTGCCGCGCGGCTTCGGCTATGAATGGACCGGCCAGTCGCTGCAGGAGAAGCTGTCGGGCTCGCAGGCGCCGTTCCTGCTCGCGCTGTCGGTGCTGGTGGTGTTCCTCTTGCTCGCGGCGCTCTATGAGAGCTGGACCATTCCGCTCGCGGTGCTGCTCACGATTCCGCTCGGCATTCTCGGCGCCGTGGTGGCGGCGACGCTGCGCGGGCTGTCGAACGACGTCTATTTCACGGTCGGCCTGATCACCATCATTGGCCTTGCCGCCAAGGACGCGATCCTGATCATCGAGTTCGCCAAGGACCTGCGCGCGCAGGGCAAGCCGCTGGTCGAGGCGACCATCGAGGCGTGCAGCCTCCGATTCCGCCCGATCCTGATGACCGGTCTCGCCTTCGTCTGCGGCGTGCTGCCGATGGCGATCGCCACCGGCGCCGGCGGCGCCAGCCAGCAGGCGCTCGGCACGTCAGTGATGGGCGGCATGATCGCCGTCGTGATCCTCGCGCTGCTCCTGGTGCCGGTGTTCTTCGTCAGCGTGCAGCGCGTGCTCGCCGGCGATCGCGAGAAAACGCCGGAGAACGCCGAAGTCTACGGCCCGCCCGCGCCGGCAAGGATCGGTCACTGATGTCAGAGATCGGTGCCGATCGGATCGGCGGCTTGCCTTCGCGACCTGGCCAATCCAGATTGCATCTCTGGATTGAACGGGGAGCGTGGAGGCTACCCGGGAATTGAGGGCATGTGATGCGGCCGACCGATATTGCGATCTCGAATTATCGCTCCATTCGGCGGCTCCACATGCCCATTCAACCGCTGTCGGTCTTCGTCGGCGAGAACGGTGTCGGCAAATCCAATCTCTACAAGTCCCTGTCGCTGCTGCGCGACGCGGCGACCGGCCGGATCACGCGCACGATCGCCGACGAGGGTGGATTGAACTCGGTCTGCTGGTCCGGCATCCGCAGGCGGGGTGAAGATGGGCGGCTGCGGTTGGAGGTCAGATTCGATCACGTCAACTACGCGATCGAGCTCGGACATTCAGGCCCGCTCGAGGCGGCGTTTCCCGGCGAGCCGATGATCAAGTCCGAACGCATCGAGGCGATCCACGGCAAGCGGAAGGTCCTGATGATGGAGCGGACCAATTCGCACGTCAGTGTCCGCGGCGAGAGCGGCGCCTGGAGCGAGCACAAGAATGCGGTGCTGCCGTCGGAAACCGCGCTCGCCGATTTCCTCGACGGCAAAGCGTGCCCCGAAATCGACCTGATCCGAAACGCGCTGCAGAGCTGGCGCTTCTATCACGATTTTCGCACCGATCCGGCGTCGCCGATCCGTAAGCCGTGCCTTGCGATCACGACGCCCTCGCTGAGCGCCGATGGCAGCGATCTGGCTGCGGCTTTGGCAACGCTCAGCGCGATCAGGCAAGATGCGGTCGACCTGCAGGATGCGATCGAGGACGCGTTCCCGGGCGCCGAGCTCCGGGCATGGGCGGACAACGGGCGGTGCGAATTCGAGTTGCAGCAGGCGGACGTGCCGCGTCCGTTCAAGGCGCACGAACTATCCGACGGGACGCTGAAATATATCTGCCTGCTCGCCGTGTTCATGGGCTATCGGCTGCCGCCGTTCATCGCGCTGAACGAGCCCGAGACCAGCCTGCATCCATCGCTGCTGGCGCCGTTGGCGAGGCTGATCGCCAGGGCGTCGCGCCGCGCCGACATCTGGATCGTCACCCATTCGGAACATCTGATGGAGGCGCTGCGCAGCGAGAGTTCGGTCCCGCTTCGACGGGTGATCAAGGCGAAGGGCGCCACCACCATCGAGGGCCTGACCCTCGGCGGTGAATTTCGTGACGGCGAGGACGACGACGAAGATGACGACGACGATTAGATCGCGCCGTCGCGTTACTGCCCGAGCGGCTTCAGGATCTTGATCAGCTCGCCGTGCACGAACTCGTTGCCGCAGACGACGTGGCCGGTCTGCAGCGGGTCGTCACTGCCCTGGATGCCGGAGACGGTGCCGCCGGCTTCGCGGACCATCAGCAGGCCCGCCGCGACGTCCCAGGCTTGCAGATTGCGCTCCCAATAGCCGTCCAGACGGCCGGCCGCGACAAAGGCGAGGTCGAGCGAGGCGGCGCCGAAGCGGCGGAAGCCCGCGACCTTGTTCTGCAGCGCGGCCATCTCCTGCAGCGCCAGCTGGTGATTGCCGCGGCCGATATGCGGCAGGCCGCAGGCGACCACGCATTCGTTGAGCTGGCGGCGGCCGGCGACGCGCAGCCGCTGGTCGTTGAGGAACGCGCCCTTGCCGCGCTCGGCGATGTAGAGCTCGTCATTGGCGGGATTGTAGATCACGCCCGCGATGATCGTGTCTTCGCGCTGAAGCCCGATCGAGATCGCGAATTGCGGGATGCCGTGCAGGAAGTTGGTGGTGCCGTCCAAGGGATCGACGATCCAGGTGTGGCTCTTGTCGCCGCCTTCGCGCTTGCCGCCTTCTTCGCCGAGGAACCCGTAACCGGGCCGGGCCTTTTCGAGGTCGGTGTAGAGCATCTCCTCGGCGCGCTTGTCGGCGAGCGAGACGAAGTTCGCCGGCCCCTTCAGCGACACCTGGAGATGTTCGATCTCGCCGAGGTCGCGCTTGAGGCTGCGGCCGGCGCGCCGCGCGGCCTTGACCATGACATTGATGAGAGCGGAGTAGAGCATGATGAGCGGTTTCTTTGCGATTGTGCTGGAGGGCCGGCCAAACGTGGTCCCGTCATCCTGAGGAGCGCGGAACGCGCGTCTCGAAGGATCGACGGCCACCAGCGGGGCCGTGCATCCTTCGAGGCTCGCTTTGCTCGCACCTCAGGATGACGGGGTGAGAGGGAACTGGCCTTGGATTGCCGGACTGGGTGCCCTCTGGAGGCCGCCCCGTCAAGGCGTCATTTGACGTTGTTTCCGATCCATTTTCGCGCGGCTGCCTCGCCCTTGGCGCGGTCTTCCCGGCTCATATCGGCGAGGATGTCGTCGAGATCGGGGTCGCCCTTGCCGGCGGTCTTGGCGACGGTGTGCCATTTCAGCGCCTCGACCTTGTCCACCGGGGCGCCGGCGCCGGTCGCCAGCACGTGGGCGAGGCGGTTTTGCGCGATCGCGCTGTTCTGCCGGGCCGCCTTGCGCAGCAGCGCCACCGCCGCCGGCACGTTCCGCGGCGTACCGGCGCCGTTGTAGAGCGCGATGGCATATTCGACCTCGGCATCGACATTGTCGGCCAACGAGGCGGCCTGCAGCAGCCGGGCCGCCTTTTCGAGGTCCTTCGGCACGCCGGTGCCTTCCTTGTAGAAGGTCGCCAGCGCGTATTGCGCCTCGGGGCTGCCGGCGTCCGCGGCCATCCGCAACAGCTCGGCGGAGCGCTTGAGGTCCTGCGGCAGGGTCTGGCCGTCGAGATAGAGCAGCGCGAGGTTATAGGCTGCCTTCGGCTCGCCAAGCTTGGCCGACGAGGCCAGCAGCTTGACCGCGGAATCCTTGTCCACCGCGCCGCCACGGCCCGCGATCCGCATCATCGCGAGCGCGAACATCGCCTCGCGGTCGCCGGCATCGGATGCGCGCTTGTACCAGTCGTCCGCCTTGACGTAGTCGCGCTTGACGCCGAGCCCGTTGGCATAGAGCTCGCCCAGCATCGTCATTGCCTTGGCATCGTTGCTGTTCTGGGCGCGCACCAGCGCCAGATCGAATGCGGTCTTGTACATGCCGCGCTGATAGGCGCCATAGACGAGGTCGACATTGGGATCATCAGGCGTCGGGGTCGGCGAGGGCGTCGGGGTGGCCGTTGGTGTGGCGGCGGGCTTCGGCGCGGGCTTCTTCGCGGCGGGCGCATGCACCTTCGGCTTCTCTTTCGGCGCCTCCTTCTTCGCGGGCGGCGGCGTCTGTGCCGGCGGCGTGATCGAGAGCTGCGCCATCGCACCGCTCGCCAGCATCATGCAGCCGAGCGCAACACCTATCGGACGCAGGCGGTTCATTCCGGCGTCATCCCTCGGCCTTGGCCTGGCCCAACGTGCCGGCATGCGCCTCTGCAATCGCTGCGCCGATCTCGGCGAGTGCTGTCTTGGCGCCGCGCGGATCGGACCAGATGAAATCTCCGACCAGCACGAAATCCGCGCCGGCCGCAGCGAATGCCTCGGCCTCCTCGCGCGAGGTCGCAAAGCCGACGCAAGGCGGCTCGAACAATTCGTCCCACCATTCCAGCCGCTCGGCGATCGCCTCAAGCGAGGGCCGCTGTCCGTTGGTGTCGGGCTCGCCGAACAGCACATAATCGGCACCGGCTTCGCCCGCGGCCATCGAATCGTGGCGCGTCGCGAGCCCGCCGACGCCTGCGATGCGGTCGGGTTTCAGCGAGGGCATCGCCTCTTCCATCGCGGCGAGGCCGGTCAGATGCGCGCCATCGGCGCCGGCGCGCGCCACGATATCGGGATGGCCGTCGATCAGCAGCGCCGCACCCGCGTTCTGGATCGCAGGCGCCAGCGCCTTGATGGTGGAGATCATGCTGCGCGGATCGGTCTCATGCAGCCGCACCAGAACGGCCGCGACGTCGGCCGCGGCAAGCAGGTCGGCAAGCTCGGCCGCAAGCCGCGCGGGCTCGTCGACCGGCGGGGTTGCCAGATAGAGGCGCGGCGCCGGCCGCGGCGGAACGGGCTTGGTCGCCAACTATGCCGCCTGTTTCTCGAGGCCGGCTTCCCAATTGCCGGTGCTCGCGAGCCCGTTCATCCGGGCGCGATGCGAGAAGGCGCGCTGGCCCGCCGGGACGTTGTCGGGCTTGCCGGACCACGCCTTCTGCGGCGCCGCCTGCAACGCGCGGCCATAGGAGAAGGTCAGCCGCCAGGGCAGGTGGCCGATCTTGTTCATTGCGTCGAGATGCGCGGTCGCTTCCTCGTCGCTCTGTCCGCCGGAGAGGAACGCGATGCCCGGCACCGCGGCCGGCACGCAGCTCTTGAGCAAACGAATGGTCTTCTCGGCGACTTCCTGCACCGACGCCTGCTTCGGGCATTTCTTGCCCGAGATCGCCATGTTGGGCTTCAGGATCATGCCTTCCAGCGCAACACGCTGCACCCGCAATTCCTGGAAGGTGCGATTCAGCACGCGCTGCGTCACCTCGTAGCAGCGGTCGATATCGTGATCGCCGTCCATCAGCACCTCGGGCTCGACAATCGGGACGATCTGCGCGGCCTGACACAGCGCGGCGTAGCGCGCCAGTGCATGGGCGTTGACGCGGACCGCGGTCTGGGTCGGGATTCGCGGCCCGATATCGATCACGGCGCGCCATTTCGCAAAGCGCGCACCGCGTTCGTAATATTTCTTCAGGCGCTCGGCGAGCTTGTCGAGGCCGACGGTGACGAGTTCACCCGGGCAGTTCGGCAGCGCCTGGGTGCCTTCATCGACCTTGATGCCGGGGATTGCGCCGGCTTGCTCGATCAGCTTGACCAGCGGCGTGCCGTCCTTGGCATTCTGCCAGATCGTCTCGTCGTACAGGATGACGCCGGAGATGTACTTGCTCATCGCCTCCTGCGAGCGGAACAGCATCTCGCGATAGTCGCGGCGACTGTCTTCGGTCGAATCGACCTTGATGGCGTCGAAACGCTTCTTGATGGTGCCGGAAGATTCGTCGGCGGCGAGAATGCCCTTGCCCGGGGTGACCATGGCGAGCGCAATTTTGTTGAGGTCAGCGAGGTTCATCGGGGGCGTCCTCCGGAGCCATTGCCTTTGCAAACCAAAATAGGCGGTTCTCGGGCAAATGCCTAGAAAACGTTCGTCGCGGCCGATGTTTGTCGCAGCCGGCGATCAAGCCCCGGGACACCGTTTCCAACTGCGTCAGAGCCGGTGTCCCGCCTTAATGATTCAGGCGAGAAGTTGTCAGGCGACCTTGTCAGGCGACCTTGGGATCGAGCGCGCCCGAAGCGTAGCGCTTGGCCATTTCCGCCGTGGTCAGCACCTTCTTGATCTTGCTGGCCTGGCCCGCGGTGTTGAACTCCTGCAGGCGCTGCTTGCACAGCTTGGTCATCGCCTCCATCGCGGGCTTCAGGTACTTGCGCGGATCGAACTCTTCCGGATTGTCCTTCAGCACCTTGCGAATCTGGCCGGTCATCGCCATCCGGTTGTCGGTGTCGATGTTGATCTTGCGCACGCCGTTCTTGATGCCGCGCTGGATCTCGGCGACCGGCACGCCCCAGGTCGGCTTCATCTTGCCGCCGTTGGCGTTGATGATCTCCTGCAGGTCCTGCGGCACCGACGAGGAGCCGTGCATCACGAGATGCGTGTTCGGCAGCTTGCGATGGATTTCCTCGATCACGTTCATGGCGAGGATGTCGCCGTCGGGCTTGCGGGTGAATTTGTAGGCACCGTGCGAGGTGCCCATCGCGATCGCCAGCGCATCGACCTTGGTTTCCGTGACGAACTTCACGGCCTCGTCCGGATTGGTCAGAAGCTGGTCATGCGACAGCTTGCCCTCGGCGCCGTGGCCGTCTTCCTTGTCGCCCATGCCGGTCTCGAGCGAGCCGAGCACGCCGAGCTCGCCTTCCACCGAGATGCCGCCGAGATGGGCCATGCCGGTCACGGTCCTGGTGACGCCGACATTGTAGTCCCAGTCGCCGGGGGTCTTGCCGTCGGCCTTCAGCGAGCCGTCCATCATGACCGAGGTGAAGCCGGCCTGGATCGCCGTCATGCAGGTGGCGGGCTCGTTGCCATGGTCGAGATGCACGCAGACCGGGATCTGCGGATAGATCTCGGTGACGGCGTCCATCATGTGCTTGAGCATGACGTCGTTGGCGTAGGACCGCGCACCGCGCGAGGCCTGGATGATGACGGGTGCGTCGACCTCGGAGGCCGCGACCATGATCGCCAGCGCCTGCTCCATGTTGTTGATGTTGAAGGCAGGTACGCCGTAATCATGCTCGGCCGCGTGATCGAGCAGTTGCCGCAATGTTATGCGAGCCATTCCATTTCTCCCTGTAAGCGCGTTCGCGGATTTGAACTAAATCAACGGTTTTTCAACACTTCGACGCCCGGCAGCGGCTTGCCTTCCATCCATTCAAGAAACGCGCCGCCCGCGGTCGAGACGTAGGAAAAATCACCGGCGACGCCCGCCTGGTTGAGCGCCGCGACGGTATCGCCGCCGCCGGCGACCGAGACCAGTTTTTTGGCCCTGGTGCGCTCGGCGGCATGCTTGGCCGACACCACCGTGCCGCGGTCGAACGGCGTCAATTCGAAGGCGCCCAGCGGTCCGTTCCAGACCAGCGTCGCGGCATCGTCGATCGCGGCATGGATCCGCGCGATCGATTGCGGGCCGACGTCGAGGATCATGCCGTCGGCCGGGATCGCGTCGAGGCCGTAGGCGTGCGACGGCGCGTTGGCGGCGAACTGGTTGGCGACGACAGCATCGACAGGCAGGATGATCGCGCAATTCGCGGCGTTGGCCTTCTCCATGATCCGCAGCGCGGTCGCGGCGAGGTCCTTCTCGGCGAGCGACTTGCCGACGGCAATGCCCTGCGCGTGCAGGAAGGTGTTGGCCATGCCGCCGCCGATCACCAGCGCGTCGACCTTGCTCACGAGGTTTTCCAGAAGGTCGATCTTGGTCGAGACCTTGGCGCCGCCGATGATCGCGATCACGGGCTTGGTCGGCGCTTCCAGCGCCTTGCCGAGTGCGTCGAGCTCGGCCTGCATGGTGCGGCCGGCATAGGCCGGCAGCTTGTGGCCGAGGCCTTCAGTCGAGGCGTGGGCGCGATGCGCGGCGGAAAAGGCGTCGTTGACCCAGATGTCGCCGAGCTTGGCGAGTTCAGCGACGAAGCCGGCGTCGTTCTTTTCCTCTTCCTTGTGGAAGCGGGTGTTCTCCAGGCAGAGAATGTCGCCGTCCTTGAGGGCCGCAACCGCGTTGGCCGCCGCTTCGCCGATGCAATCCTCGGCGAAGGCGACCGGGCGCTTGATCACCTTCGACAACGCTTCGGCGACCGGCTTCAGCGACTCCTTGGGATCGCGGCCCTTGGGCCGGCCGAAATGGGCGAGCAGGATCACCTTGCCGCCCTTGTCGGAAATCTCGGTGATGGTGGGAGCAACGCGCTCGAGCCGGGTGGCGTCGGTGACGCGGCCGCCTTCCATGGGGACGTTGAGGTCGACGCGCAGCAGCACGCGCTTGCCCTTCACGTTGACGTCGTCGAGGGTGCGGAACGATTTGGTCATTGGCGTTTCCTGTGCGGCCGGACACAGCCGTCCAGCGGGCGGCGTCGCTTTCGCTTGCCGATGTCGCGACCGTTGAGGTCGCGAATGCGGGGGCAAACACGCAGATGCCCGGCGCTCGGCCGGGCATCACGAACAGTCGAATTTAGATCAGCTTGCCGATCGCAACGGCGGTGTCCGCCATGCGGTTCGAGAAGCCCCACTCATTGTCGTACCAGGCCATCACGCGCACCAGCGTGCCGTTCTGCACCTTGGTCTGGTCCATGTGGAAGGTGGCCGAGTGCGGATCGTGGTTGAAATCGATCGAGACGTTCGGCGCGGTGGTGAAGCCGAGGATGCCCTTGAGCTGCTGCTCGGAGGCGCGCTTCATCGCCTCGTTGATCTCCTTGGCGTCGGTGGCGCGCTTGGCGACGATCTTGAGGTCGATCACCGAGACGTTCGGGGTCGGCACGCGGATCGAGACGCCGTCGAGCTTGCCCTTCAGTTCCGGCAGCACCAGGCCGATGGCTTTCGCGGCTCCGGTCGAGGTCGGGATCATCGACATCGCCGCGGCGCGACCGCGATAGAGATCCTTGTGCAGGGTATCGAGCGTCGGCTGGTCGCCGGTATAGGCGTGGATCGTGGTCATGAAGCCGGTCTCGATGCCGACCGTCTCGTTCAACACCTTGGCAACCGGCGCGAGGCAGTTGGTGGTGCAGGAGCCGTTGGAGATGACGAGCTGATCCTTGTTCAGCGTGTCGTGATTGACGCCGTAGACGATGGTGGCGTCAGCCCCATCGGCGGGCGCCGAGACCAGCACGCGTTTGGCGCCGGCGGTGAGGTGCGCAGAGGCCTTGTCCTTGGCGGTGAAGATGCCGGTGCATTCCAGCGCGATGTCGACGCCGAGGGCCTTCCACGGCAGCTTGGAGGGATCGCGCTCGGCCGAGACCTTGATCTTGTTGTCGCCGACGCTGATCGAGTCGCCGTCGACGGTCACGGTGCCCGGGAAGCGGCCGTGCACGGAATCGAAGCGCAGCAGGTGCGCGTTGGTCTCGACCGGGCCGAGGTCGTTGATGCCGACCACCTCGATGTCCTTGCGGCCGGACTCGGCGATGGCGCGCAACACATTGCGGCCGATACGCCCAAACCCGTTGATCGCGACGCGGATTGCCATGCTGTGTCTCCTCTAAAAGCTACTGCCGGCCCCGCGGGAGGTGTCCCACGAGGGTTTTACGGCGGAACGCCCGGTTCAGCCGGACGCGAGCGGAAAAGATGGAGCTTTGGTAATCCTTTTTCGCGGCAAGCTCAACCTTTGACCGGCGGTGTCAGGCCAGCGTCAGACGCGCTTCAGGGCAGCGTTAACGACGGCCTCCGCAGTAATGCCGAAATGCGGGAAAAGGTCCTTCGCCGGGGCGCTGGCGCCGAAACCGTGCATGCCGACGAATTCGCCATCGCGGCCGATCACGGCATCCCAGCCCCAGCGCACCGCAGCCTCGATCGCGATCTTGACCGGAGCGTTGCCGATGACGGCATTTTGCCGCTCGGCGGGCTGCGCCAGCAACAATTCGAGCGACGGGACCGAGACGACCCGCGTCGCGATGCCGCGCCCGGCGAGCTGCTTCTGCGCCTCGACCGCGATCTGGACCTCGGAACCGGAGGCGAACAATGACACTTTTGCGTCACCCTGCGCCGCGACCAATTCGTAGGCGCCGTGGCTGCACGGGTTGTCGTTCGGCGCCGTGGTGCGGAGCTGCGGCAGGTTCTGGCGGGTCAGCGCCAGCACGGTCGGTCCGTCCACGCGGTTGAGCGCCAGTTCCCAGCACTCGGCGGTCTCGACCGCATCGCAGGGGCGGAACACGCGCATGTTGGGCATCGCGCGCAGCGCGGAGAGATGCTCGACCGGCTGGTGCGTCGGGCCGTCCTCGCCGAGGCCGATCGAGTCATGGGTCATGACATAGACCACGCCGGTGCCCATCAGCGCCGACAGCCGCATCGCACCGCGCGCATAGTCGGTGAACACCAGGAAGGTGGCGCCGTTCGGCGCGAAGCCGCCATGCAGGAAGATGCCGTTGAGGCACGCCGCCATGCCGTGTTCGCGGATACCGTAATGGATGAAGCGGCCCTTCGGCGTCTTGGCGGCGAACGCTGTCGCCGACTTCGCCTTATTGTTGTTGGAGCCGGTGAGGTCGGCGGAGCCGGCCACGAATTCCATCGGCATCGCGGCGGCGATCACTTCGATCGCGGCTTCCGACGATTTGCGGGTCGCGACGTTGAGCGGATTTTCCAGCAGGCCCTTCTTGAACGCGCGCAGGCCCTTGGCGAGCGATTGCGGCCGCTCGTGACGCAGCCGGCGCTCGAACTCGGCGCGCTTGCGGTTGCCGAGCTGCGCGAACTGCTCGTCCCAGGCCTTGTGCTCGGCGGCGCCGCGGGCGCCGGCCTCACGCCAGGCCTTCAGCACGTCGTCGGGCACCGAGAACGGCTCGAGCGAAATGCCGAGCTTCTCCTTGGCACCCTTGAGCTCGGCGGCGCCGAGCGCCTCGCCATGGGCTTTCGCGGTGCCGGCCCTGGTCGGCGCGCCGAAGCCGATCGTGGTCTTGCAGGCGATCATCGACGGCTTGCTCGATTTCTGGGCGCGGGTGATCGCAGCTGCAATTGCCTGCGGATCATGGCCGTCGATCAATTCGGCGGCCCAGCCGGCGGACTTGAAGCGCTTCACCTGGTCGACCGAATCGGAGATCGAGGTCGGACCGTCGATCGAGATGCCGTTGTCGTCGTACAGCACGATCATCTTGTTGAGGCGCCAGTGACCGGCCAGCGCGATTGCTTCCTGCGAGATGCCTTCCATCAGGTCGCCGTCGGAGGCGAGCACGTAGGTGTGGTGGCTGACGATCTTCTTGCCGAACTCCGCAGCGAGCATCTTCTCGGCGAGCGCCATGCCGACCGCGGTCGCAATGCCCTGGCCGAGCGGGCCGGTGGTGGTCTCGATGCCCTGGGTGTGGAAATTCTCCGGGTGTCCGGGCGTCAGCGATCCGAGCTGGCGGAAATGCTTGATCTGGTCGAGCGTCATGTCCTTGTTGCCGGTGAGGTACAGCAACGCATAGAGCAGCATCGAGCCATGGCCGGCCGACAGCACGAAGCGGTCGCGATCGGGCCACGCGGTGTCGGCGGCATCGAATTTCAGGAATTTGGTGAACAGCACGGTTGCGATGTCGGCGGCGCCCATCGGCAGGCCGGGATGGCCCGAATTCGCCTTCTCGACGGCGTCCATGGCAAGGCCACGGATCGCATTGGCCATACGGGTGTGATCGACCTGCGTCATGATGAAAAGTCCGCCTGGAATGAGGAGCTGATTGCTGGACGCATCGGGGCGGGCAGCCGCGATACGCGTGTGGATGGCCTTACGGGTTGGAGGGTGGATTAGCACCTCAATTCCGCAAGTCCAAGGCGATGAAACGCCCCAAAACGGGGAAAAGTTGCTCAAAATGGCCCAGTTTCATTGAACGGTGCATAGTTTGGCGCCGCCGTTGCGCTCGGCTCGCTTGCCACGTAAATTTCGTCCGCTAACCGCTTGCCGAACCGCCAGTTTTGCCGTGCGGCAGGCCTGTTTCCACCAGGCTACCCCAGCTAGCCAATTTGAAGGGTCCGCACCGCGTGTCATGAGTGATCGTCTCGCCAACGGCTCTGGCAATACCGAGGCACCGCTCGCCGATATCGATGCTGCGACAAGGCGGCTGATGGCAGCACTCGATGCGCTGGAGAGCTCGGTGGAGCGGCGCCGCGAGGCCGACCGCGACGAAAACGAATTGGCGAGCCGGATCCAGGCCCTCGGCGCCGATCGCTCCAGACTTGCCGACGAACTCGACGGATCGCTGGTGAAGACGCGCAAGCTCGAGCGCGTCAATCGCGACATCGCGGAAAAGCTCGATGCGGCGATCGGCACCATTCGCGCCGTGCTCGAGGGCGGAGAAGGCAGATGAGCCACATCAACGTCACCATCAATGGCCGGCAATACCGGATGGCCTGCGAGGAGGGCCAGGAGGTGCGGCTGTTGAAGCTCGCGGAAAATCTCCAGCAGCGCGTCGAATCGCTGCGCGGCAAGTTCGGCGAGATCGGCGATGCGCGGCTCACCGTGATGGCGGCGCTCACCGCCTGCGACGAGCTGGTCGATGCGGGCGCGCGCATCCGCAGCCTCGAGGAAGAGGTCGAGCAGCTACGCAATGCCCGCGTCGCCGCCACCGACCGCGCCCGCGCGACCCAGACCGCGGTCTCCAATGCGCTCAACGCCGCCGCCGAGCGGATCGAGCGCACCACGCAGGTGCTCAACCGCACCATCGGCGGCGGCATCGCGATCGGCTGAAGTTCGCGGCAGCTTCACTGGCGGGCCGGACTGCAATGATCGGACGCCGCCGGATGCGATCTATTTGCCCGCATCTGCCAACGATCCTCCGCCGGACCGCATGAGTGGCGCATGGCGCGTTAGAGCGTTTTCGAGCGAAGTGGATACCGGTTCGCGTGAAGAAAACGCATCAAAACAAGAATCCAGAGCCCCGTTCCGATTCAATCGGAACGGGATAGGCTCTAGCGCTCCGGCCGCGCCGCGACCCGATATGTCGACGTGATATGGGCGCAAGGGTCTGGCTCGCCGTCGGACGTCAGCCAGCATTCGAGATAATGCAGGCGGCGGCCGCGGCGCACGATGCGCGCCTCCGCGATCAGATCCGAAGCCCTGGCTGGCCGCACGAAGGTGATGTTGAAGCCTGCCATCACCGGGATGACGTTGGCTCCGAGGGCTGCCAGGACGCAGCCGTACATCGTGGTGTCGGCAAGGCCCATCACCATCGGTCCCGAAAACACGCCGCCGCTGCCGTCTTGCCACAACTCGGCGCCCATGAACGCCTGTTGATACGGTAGCCGGACGCGGATCGCGTTCGGTCCGACGTTCTCGACGATTTCGCCGTGGTGATCGATGCTCGGCAGGTTTCGGATGATCGCCCGCCGCACTTGCTCGGCATCCAGCAGAGGCTCAATGGAGCGTGCCGTTTCGTGTTCACGCATGCTGCTCTCCGGGAGAGATTCTGAACTGCGTCTGGCGTCGGAAGTCCTTGGGGCCGCGGCGCCAACCTGCGCTTGCCCAGGCGAAATAACAGTGTTATCATCCAAGAACGATGTTACAGATTTGGCAAGGAGTCAATGTCTGCCGCTGCGCAAACCTATCAGCAGACCCTCGACCTTCATCGTCGCCGCGTGATCGTTGACGCCGCGCGTCGTGTATTTGAGACCACCGGCCTCGAGGGCGCGTCGATCAGGGCGATCGCGCAAATGGCCGGGTGCACGACCGGCGCGATCTACCCGCTGTTTCGATCGAAGGAGGAAGTATTCGCGGCGGTGCTGGGTGAATCGCTGTTGGCAGTCACTGAAGAAGTCAGGGCCGCGATGGACGGCATCGCCGTTCCCGCGAAATCGCTTCGACGGGGGACCCTTGCAATATACAAATATTACGACGCGCATCCGTCCGAGCTGACGCTGTCGCTCGTGCTGTTCAATGGGGACCGCAAGAAGAAGCTCGGGTCCGGATTGGATGAGGCCCTCAAGCGGCAGCTGGACGCTCTGCTCGCTCTGCTCGCGGAGCAGGTTCGCAAGGCCACGGCGAAGCCGTTTCAGCCGATGGTCCGCATCGAGGCAACCGCGCTTATCACGCATCTGGTCGGGTTGCTCGTGCTCAAGCACGGGGGAAGGATCGACGTGCTTGGCAACAACGCGCCGGTTCTGCTGGCGCACTACACCAGGAACATGGTTGCGCGGCTGGGTGGCGGAGGCTGATTGAAGCGCCAGTTCGGTCGGCGATCAGGCGGCGGGGCCGGCTAGGGTCGCCCGCTTCGTCCGGCGCCGCGACGGAGCGCACATTTTCCACTCCTTTGGAAGCCGAGCACGGCGCCCGGCGCCTGATTTGCGGAAGTCCGCCCCTTGCCGCTGGCGGAACCGCAACTTCGTCGCTACATTGGCCCTGCGAAGCTGCGTCGTGCGTCAGGAGCCATATATCCCCGGGGCCTTATCGATCCTTTAGGGAACTGTCCCTGGCCGGGTCCGTGGACCCGGACATATGGTGCCCACCTACTTTCGTAGGGAACTCCGGGATCGAGCGCTCCAACGGCCTCTGCGGCTTCGCACTGATTTTTGCTGTTGCCTTGTCGTCGCGCTGCGGCGGTTTGATTGTGGTGCAGTTTCCCCGCAATGGGTCTCGTCATCGGCTCGCCCGCTGGCAGGCTCCTCGCGGGGTGTCCAGTGCGCCGCGGCCTGGTCAAACGAATGCTAGCGTTTCTGAGTGCCGGCTCGTTCGCGTTTTGCGGACGATGACAGCGGAAGATGGGTCATGCACGCATCTCCATCGAAGGCCGAGCTTCGGGCACTTGCTCTCGCCAAGCGCGACGCGCTGAGCGATGAGCAGCGCGCGACCGCTGCCGAGGCGCTCGCCAAGCGCGGCGCGCCGTTCGAGATCACGCAAGGCCTGATCATCTCGGGCTATGCGCCGATCCGCAGCGAGCTCGATCCTGCGCCGCTGATGAAGAAGCTTGCCGAAAAGGGGGCGCGGCTTGCGCTGCCCTGCATCAATGCGCGCGGCCAGTCGCTGACCTTCCGGAGCTGGTTGCCGCAGGACCGGCTGATGCTCGGGCCGCTCGGCATTCCCGAGCCTTCGCCGGCCGCGGCCGAGGTGCATCCCGACGTGATGCTGGTGCCGCTTGCGGCATTCGACCGGCTCGGCCACCGCATCGGCTATGGCGCCGGCTATTACGACTATACCTTTGCACATCTGCGCAAGGCCAAGCATGTGATCGGGGTGGGGATCGCCTTTGCTGCACAGGAAACCAAGGCCATTCCGGCGCTGTCGCACGACGTCCCGCTCGATTATGTGCTAACGGAGCGCAAGACTTTCGATTTCCGGAGTAGCTAGCCTTGCGTATTCTGTTCGTTGGTGACGTCGTCGGCAGGACCGGCCGCACCGCCATATCAGACCATCTTCCCGGCATGATCAAGGACTGGTCGCTCGATCTCGTCGTCGTCAACGGCGAGAACGCGGCCGGCGGCTTCGGCATCACCGAGGCGATCTACCAGGAGCTGCTCGATGCCGGCGCCGATGCGATCACGCTCGGCAACCACGCCTGGAATCAGAAGGAGGCGCTGGTCTTCATCGAGCGCGCGCCACGCCTGATCCGGCCGCTGAATTTCCCGCGCCATTCGCCGGGTCGCGGCGCCACGCTGGTCGATACCAAGAGCGGCAAGCGCGCGCTGATCATAAACGCGATCGGCCGCGTCTTCATGGAGCCGTCCTCGAACGATCCGTTCAGCGCGATCGAGCGCGAGCTCGAAGCCTGCCCGTTGCGCGAGGGCTGTGACGCCATCGTGCTGGATTTCCATGCCGAGGCCACCAGCGAGAAGCAGGGCGTCGGTTTCTTCTGCGACGGCCGCGTCAGCCTCGTGGTCGGCACGCACACGCATGTGCCGACCGCCGACCATCAGGTGCTGCCCGGCGGCACCGCCTATATGAGCGATGCCGGCATGACCGGCGACTATGATTCGGTGATCGGCATGCAGAAGGAGGAGCCGCTGCAGCGTTTCCTCACCGGCATTCCCTCCGGCCGTTTCGAGCCGGCCGGAGGCGTTGCGACGCTGAGCGGCGTCGCGGTCGAGACCGACGACGCGACCGGGCTTGCGGTGAAGGTTGCGCCAGTGCGCGCCGGCGGGCGGCTCGAGCCAACGGTGCCGCCGTTCTGGACGTAGCGCCCGTAGCCCGGATGGAGCGAAGCGAAATCCGGGGTCCCTCGCAAGTTGAGAGGCTGTATCGGATTGCGCTTCGCTCCATCCGGGCTACGAGACTATTTCGGAATAATGGAAAAATACTTTTGAGTTGCCCGACGTGTCAAGTGCAGTGTCGAGCGCCGGCAGCCGTCGGCTACTGTGCATGGGGTTGTTTTCGATATTTTGGCGGTACACCCCGCCGTCCCGGCGAGGGGCCGGCCTAGCCCTGCCGAAAACCCATCCGGAATGCGCCCCAGTGGCGGCCGTTGACGACGATCGGCGACGACACGTCCTTCATCAGCACGAAATTGCCGCCGCCCATGTCGCGGCGATAGGTCTGCAGCAGGAACGGCTTGGTATTGGCCGCGACCTTGCTCACCGCGCGGTCGTTGAACAGCCGGCGGTTGCGGCAATTGGCGTTATTCCACACCGGGTCCGGTCCCTGCGGCAGCCGGTAGTTCGGATTGTGGGTCGGCAGATAGCCGCCCCGCGCCCAGGCGACGCAGAACACGATGCGCGGGTCGGTCTTCTGGATCGGGTCCTGGATCGCAGGCAGCACGCGGTCGGTGAAGCCGACATAGTCGGTCAGATATTGCTTCGGATCGGTGCCGGCGATCTCGCGATAATTCTCGTCCATCAATTGCGCGAGCGTGATCTCGCCGCGCGCGATGGCATGCTCGAACAGCTCCGAGATCTGTTTCGCGGTGTCGATCACGACGCGGATCAGCGGCGCATCGCTGGTCTCGACGCCGCTGTCGGCGATCGTCACGATCAGGCTCTCGGATAGCTCGAGCAGCTTCGCGACGCGGCCGTCGGCGTGCTTGAGGTCGCGCGAGGAGAGGTCGACGCCCTTGGCGAGCTCGTTGAGCTCCGCGATCACGGTGTCGCAATGGCCGAGATTGGAGGTCGCGGCGCGCGCCACGCTGCCGATCTCGGCGCCGACGGATGAGAAGCCCTCCTGCACGCGCATGATGATGCCGGAGATCTGCCGGGCGCCTTCGCCGGCGCTCTTGGCGCGCAGCGAGGCGTCGCTGCTCTCGCCGATCAGGCTGCCGATCTGGCCGTCGAGATCGCGCACGGTGTCGGAAATCTGATGGGTCGCCTGGCGGGTCGCCTCGGCAAGGTTCTTCACCTCGCTCGCGACCACGGCAAAGCCGCGGCCGGCATCGCCGGCGCGCGCGGCCTCGATCGTGGCGTTGAGCGCGAGCAGATTGGTCTGCTTGGCGATCGCCTCGATCGAACCGGAGACCTTGGCGACCTGGCTCAGCGCGGAGCCGACCGCGGCGAGCCGCGCCTCGATCCGTCCGACCGCTGCGACGAGCTCTGCAATATGGCTGACCGCCGTCTCGACGACGTTGCGCGATCCGGCGATCTGGCCGACCGCGGCGGATGCGGTCGTTTGCACCGCCTGCGATGCGTTGGCGATGTCATGATTGGCCGAGACCATGATCTCGGCGGTCTCCTGCAGATGATGGAACCGGTCCGACTGGTTGGTGACGCGGTTCGCGACCTCCTGGACGTTGCCGGCGATATCAGCGAGCTCGACCCCGAGACCGCCGATGCGGTCGGCGAGCTGGTCGACCAGCCGTTCGGCCAGTGTCCGGTTCGATGACGTATCCAGCACTGCAAGCTGCGCCGCCGACATGTCGCGTTTCCTCCGTTACAGCAGTCCGTCTCGCCGCTGCAGCATTCCCCATTCCGATTCAAAGCGTGATTCGGGCCGCCGGTCTTGCCTGAGCGTGCACTGCGTAGCCCGGATGGAGCGCAGCGCAATTCGGGGTTCTCGTCCGCGGGTACATTGGTCCCGGATTACGCTTCGCTGCATCCGGGCTACGGCACCATTAAAGCTTGTACGCGGTCCGGAACGCGCCCCAGTGCCGGCCGCGCACGCGGATCGGCACGTCGATCTCGCGCATCATCACGGTGGTGCCGTTGCCCATGTCGCGCGCGTAGCTCTGGACCAGATAGGCGCGCTCGTTATGAGCGGCGGCGAGGCCCGCGGGATCGTTGAAGATACGGCGATTGCGGCAATTGGCGGTGTTGTAGGCGACGTCGCCCGGCCGCTGCGGCTGCGAGTAGACCTTGTTGTGGACCGGCAGATAGCCGTTCCGGTCGACCGTCGCACAGAACGCCAGGCGCTTGTCCTTGGCGAGGAACGCCTCGAGCAGGGCGGGCAGTGCGCGATCCGCCCAATCCAGCATCCTGGTCCGATACTGCACCGGGTTGGTGCCTGATATCTCGACATAGTCGGTGTCGAACATGTCAGCGATCGTGATCGCGCCGCTTGCCAGTCCGTCCTCGAAGAGCTTGCTCAGTGTGCGACCCGCCTCCATCGCGCGGGTGACGAGTTCGGCGTTCTCCTCATGGATCGCCCACATCCGGTCTTCGATCTTCTCGCGCAGCGCGGCGGACGCCGCCTCGAAGCGCGCCTGGCTGCCTGCCTTGGGGCGCTCGCCGATCCTGATTCGGCACGCGCCGACGTCCTGCAAGGTCGCGGTCAGGGTCTCATGGGTCGGCAGCCTCTCGGCATCGGGCCCGCCGATCAGGATGCCGTCCATCGCGATCTCGTAGACCGGGGCGGTGATCATGCCGCGTGCGGTCGTGATCTCGATTGTGAGGCTGCAGGGCAGGCGCTCGTTCTTGCGCGGATCGCCGCGCTCGTCCTGGCGCAGCAGCACCGCACAGCGCGCCTTCAGTTTCTGGGCGAAGCCGGTCACCGCCTTGCCGGCCTTGGCGACATTGTCGCCATGCGCGGCAGCTTCGCGCGTTGCCGAGTCGATCTCGCCGGCGCTGGTGCCGACCGAGACGATGAAGTGCGAGGCGGAGGCCGCGTTCTGGCCCATCTCGCCGGTGATCTGGTTCTGCTCGGCGACCGCGCCGTTGACGTTCTCGAACACCGGCCGGATCTTTTCGATCGCCTGCGAGATGCGGTGGACGGCGTCCGCCGATCCGGTGGCGTCCTTCTGCAACGCCTCGATCTTGCGCGTGATCTCTTCGGTTGCGCTCTGGGTCTGTACTGCGAGCGCCTTGACCTCGGTGGCGACCACCGCAAAGCCCTTGCCGGCCGCGCCGGCGCGCGCAGCTTCAATGGTCGAGTTGAGCGCGAGCAGCGTGGTCTGCCGCGCGATCTGCGCGATCAGATTGACGACGTTGCCGATCGCCGCCGAGGATTCGCGCAGGCGATCGACATTGGCGGTGGCTTCGCGCGCTGCGGCCGCGGCATCGTCGGCGAGCTGGCTCGCGCTGCGCACCTGCGCGCCGATGCCTTCGGCGGAATGGGTGAAGCGGTCGGCGGCCTCCGAGAACGTCGTCGCGGTGGTCTGCGCATCGCTGCTGCGGCCGGTGAGCGCGTCGGTGCGGGCGCGGATGGTCGCGAGCTTGGCGGCCGTCGCCTCGGCGCCGTCGGCCACCGAGCCTGCGGCGCGCTCGAGCTGGCGGATCATCGCGCCGAGCTCGAGTTCCAGCAATTCCAGGATCTCCCTGGACGAATCCTTGGCCGAATCAGTCTCGGTCGAGGCTTCAGCCGCGGCGGCCGCTGTTGGAACCTGCGGCGCGGCCGGCTCCGGCACTTGCTTTCGAAACAAACCGAATGCCATGGGCGCTCTGCGGGGCTTTTGGAAGTTGCCTTGGTAGTTGTCTTGGAAAGTTGCGGCGGGACGGGGTGATCCTCGCATCCGGGCATGAAGTCATGGTTAACAAGTGCCTCATATTCCGGCTTGCGGTAGTATTCCTCCGCCGGAGGGCCCCTGCCGACCTTTGATTTTGACCGCCAGGGGCCTATAAGGCCGCGTTTTCCACCCCTGTTCAGACCCTACGCTCGAAGAGACGTCGCATGGCCGGCCATTCCCAATTCAAGAACATCATGCACCGCAAGGGCCGGCAGGATGCCCAGAAGTCGAAGCTTTTCGGCAAGCTGGCCCGCGAAATCACCGTGGCGGCCAAGCTCGGCACCCCGGACCCGGCGATGAACCCGCGGCTGCGCGCCGCCGTGGTCGCCGCCCGCGCCGAGAACATGCCCAAGGACAATATCGACCGCGCCATCAAGAAGGCGATCGGCGGTGAGGGCGAGAACTATGACGAGATCCGCTACGAGGGCTATGGCCCTGGCGGCGTCGCCGTGATCGTCGAGGCGCTGACCGACAACCGCAACCGCGCCGCCTCCGACATCCGCTCCTTCTTCACCAAGTCGGGCGGCAATCTCGGCGAAACCGGCTCGGTCGCCTTCATGTTCGATCACACCGGCATCATCGAATACGACGCCAAGGTCGCCTCCGACGACGCCATGCTGGACGCCGCGATCGAGGCCGGCGCCGACGATGTGGTTTCCAGCGAGGCCGGTCACGAGGTCTACGCCTCGCAGGACACCTTCCGCGAGGTCGCAAAGGCGCTGGAAGCGAAGTTCGGCGAGCCGCGCAAGGCGGCGCTGACCTGGAAGCCGCAGAACACCGTCGCGGTCGACGACGAGACCGGCGAAAAGCTGTTGAAGCTGATGGACCTGCTCAACGAGCACGACGACGTGCAGAACGTGTACGCCAATTTCGAGGTGTCCGACGCGCTGCTCGCGAAGATGGGCGGCTAAGAGCCTCGTTCATCGCCCAAAACTCCGCTGTCATCGCCCGCTCGATCGGGCGATCCAGTATTCCAGAGACCTACGTTTGATCCGAGAAGCCGCAGCGTAATGGATCCCCGCTTTCGCGGGCATGACGAGCGGGGCTGAATGACGAGCACGGTGCGATGACACGCGGAGCAGGGGACGAACCTCCGTTTGTGTTTCGTTCTCCCGGCCCAGGCGGTATCACTACCCCATGACATCGCAGCCGATTCGCTCTCCCGTCCGCATCATCGGTATCGATCCGGGTCTCCGCCGCACCGGCTGGGGCGTGATCGAGACCGAGGGCAACCGCCTGGTCTATATCGCCTGCGGTTCGGTCGAGCCGCCGGACGATCTACCGCTGGCGAGTCGGCTGCTCGCAATCCATGAAGGGCTTGCTGCCGTGCTCGGCGACTACAGGCCGGCGGAGGCCGCGGTCGAGCAGACCTTCGTCAACAAGGACGGCGTTGCCACGCTGAAGCTCGGGCAGGCCCGTGGCGTCGCCATGCTGGCGCCCGCAATGTTCGGTATCTCGGTCGCCGAATACGCGCCGAACCAGGTCAAGAAGACCGTGGTCGGCGCCGGACATGCCGAGAAGAACCAGATCCAGGTGATGCTGAAGATCCTGTTGCCGAAAGCCGAGCCGCCGTCCGCCGACGCCGCCGACGCGCTCGCGGTCGCGATCACCCACGCCCATCACCGCCAGAGCATCGCGCTGCGGCTCAGGGTAGCGAACCTATGATCGACGTAAGTGAGGAGGGCACGCTCGTCAGGCTCCCTCCCCCCTTGCGGGGGAGGGTTGGGGAGAGGGGTAAGCCCCGGGCGATGGCTCATGAGATGCCGCGACGAGGCATCAACAAAGCGCGCGAGACAATTGAGCGCGGTGCGAGCGTTGTTCACACTCTGCGTCTGGCAATCGAGCAAGCGGCACCCCTCTCCCTAACCTTCCCCCGCAAGGGGGGAGGGAACCCTTCTGCTGGTGCGTCCCTCACTGAGGCCAAAGCGATTGTGCGGGGCACGAGCACCGAGTGCGGGGGCATACGATGATCGGCAAGCTCAAGGGCCTGATCGATTCCTACGGCGAGGATTACGTGATCCTCGATGTCGGCGGCGTCGGCTATCAGGTACATTGCGCCAGCCGCACGTTGCAGGCGCTGCCACAGCCGGGCGGCGCCGCCGTGCTCTCGATCGAGACCTATGTCCGCGAGGACCAGATCAAGCTGTTCGGCTTCCGCTCGGATCTCGAGCGCGAGTGGTTTCGTCTGTTGCAGACCGTGCAGGGCGTCGGCGCCAAGGTCGCGCTGGCGGTGCTCGGCACGTTGCCGCCGACCGATCTCGCCAATGCCATCGCGCTGCGCGACAAGGCGGCGGTGGCGCGCACGCCGGGCGTCGGACCCAAAGTGGCCGAGCGCATCGTCAGTGAATTGAAGGACAAGGCGCCGGGCTTTGCCGATGTCGATCCCGCGGTGGTGCAGTTGTCCGGCGCGATCGACAACAACCGCGCGCCGCGCCCGGTGACGGACGCGATCTCCGCGCTGGTCAATCTCGGCTACGGCCAGCCGCAGGCCGCCGCCGCCATCGCCGCCGCCTCGCGCAGCGCCGGTGAGAAGGCCGAGACCGCGCAGCTGATCCGGCTGGGCCTGAAGGAATTGTCGAAGTGAACACGCCCTCGCGCATCGTCACGCCCGAACGCCGCTCCGACGATGTCGGCGACACCGCGCTGCGTCCGCAGTCGCTGTCGGAGTTCGTCGGCCAGGCCCAGGCGCGCAAGAATCTCTCGATCTTCATCGAGGCGGCGAAGAAGCGCGGCGAGGCGCTCGATCACGTGCTGTTCGTCGGTCCCCCCGGCCTCGGCAAGACCACGCTGGCGCAGATCGTCGCGCGCGAGCTCGGTGTCGGCTTCCGTGCCACCTCCGGTCCCGTGATCGCGAAGGCCGGCGACCTCGCGGCGCTGCTCACCAACCTGGAAGAGCGCGATGTGCTGTTCATCGACGAGATCCATCGCCTGAGCCCCGCGGTCGAGGAAGTGCTCTATCCCGCGATGGAGGATTTCCAGCTCGATTTGATCATCGGCGAAGGCCCCGCAGCGCGCTCGGTGAAGATCGAGCTGTCGAAATTTACTCTGGTCGGCGCGACGACGCGCGCAGGCCTGCTCACCAATCCGCTGCGCGACCGCTTCGGCATTCCGATCCGGCTCAATTTCTATACCGAGGAAGAGTTGGAGAAGATCGTCACCCGCGGCGCCCGCGTGCTCAACATCGGCATGAGCCCCGACGGCGCCAACGAGATCGCGCGCCGCGCCCGCGGCACGCCGCGCATCGCCGGCCGCCTCTTGCGCCGCGTGCGCGACTTTGCTTCCGCCGCGGATGCCGATGCCATCGATCGCGGCATCGCCGACCGTGCGCTGAGCGCGCTCGAGGTCGACAGCGCCGGGTTAGACGCGATGGACCGCCGCTATCTCACCACCATCGCCTTGAACTACGGCGGCGGACCGGTCGGCGTCGAGACCATGGCGGCGGCGCTGTCGGAGCCGCGCGATGCGATCGAGGACATCATCGAGCCCTATCTGATCCAGTGCGGCTATCTGCAGCGCACCCCGCGCGGCCGGCTCCTGACCTCGCATGCCTTCCGCCATCTCGGTCTCGCCGAGCCGAACCGCGATCCCTCGCAATTCGGCCTGTTCGGCGGCAATGGCGATGAAGACTGAGCCTCCTCGCTCTCGAAGACGTGAACAGACGTGTTGACGCAGCGCATCGCGCTACGCGGTAACCTTGCCCGCTAACCATTGCGACGTCTCTGCAGGCCGTCTGCACAAACGCGGCCCAATTTCGCTCCAATCCAAGGGCGTATCATGGATCAGGCATCACCGATCAAACATCCATGATCTCACGTCGACATTTTCTGCGCACCGCCGGCGGATTGACCGCCGCCACCGCCTCGACCGCGGCCTATGGCCTGAGCGAGCCGGTCGTCCGCCTCACGCTGACGCGCTACGATCTGTCGCCGCGGCAATGGCCTGCGGACTTTCCGCTCAAGATCGCCGCGCTCGCCGACATTCACGCCTGCGATCCCTGGATGTCGCTCGATCGCATCGCCGAGATCGTCGAGCGCACCAACGCGCTGAACCCCGACATCATCGTGCTGCTCGGCGATTATGTCGCCGGGCTGCGCCACGTCACCCGCTTCATTCCGGCCTCCGAATGGGCTGCGGTGCTGAAGGACCTGAAGGCGCCCCTCGGCGTGCATGCCGTGCTCGGCAATCACGATTACTGGGAAGACAAGACGGTGCAGCGCCTAGGGCAGGGCACACCCGTCGCGCGCCGTGCGCTGGAGCGCGTCGGCATTCCGGTCTACGAGAACGACGCGGTGCGGCTCGTCAAGGATAACCGCCCGTTCTGGCTCGCCGGTCTCGGCGACCAGCTCGCCTATCTGCCGGCGCGGCGCTATCGCGAGGTCCGGCGTATCGGCGTCGACGATCTCAACGCGACACTTGCGAAAGTCACCGACGACGCACCGGTGATCCTGCTCGCGCATGAGCCCGACGTCGCGCTCCGCGTGCCCTCGCGCGTCGCGCTGCAGCTGTCCGGCCACACCCATGGCGGCCAGATCCGGCTGCTCGGCTGGTCGCCGGCGGTGCCGGTGAAGCACGGCATGCGGCTCGCCTATGGCCACATCAAGTTGAAATGCGACGTCGTCGTTTCCGGCGGCCTCGGCTGCAGCATCATGCCGTTCCGCCTCGGCGTGCCGCCCGAGATCGTGCAGGTCACGCTCGGCGCAAAGGGGCCGGTGGTGTCCTGATCGCGCTTGCGTGATCGCGCAATTTGCGCAAAACGATTGCTTATCCGAAGGCAATCGAGGGGCCGCAATTGACCTTACCCCATATCGACGGCGCGATCCGCGATGGCCGACATCATATGCAGGTCCGTGTCTATTACGAAGACACCGATTTTTCCGGCATCGTTTACCACGCCAATTACCTGCGCTTCATGGAGCGCGGGCGCACCAACCATCTCCGGTTGATGGGCGCCGAGCAGAACGCGCTGTTCGAGGAGGCGCAGGAGGAGACCGGCGGCTTCGCCTTTGTGGTGCGCTCGATGACGCTGGACTTCCTCAAGCCCGCGCGGATGGACGACATGCTCGACGTCGTGACCTGGCCGATCGCGGTGAAGGGCGCCTCCATCATGCTCGCGCAGGAGGTCAGGCGTGGCGATGACGTGCTTGTGAAGGCGCAGGTGCGCGTCGCCTTCGTCAGTCAGGGCCGGGCACAGCCGATTCCGAAGTCCATCCGCGCACTGATGAAGGCCGATCTGGCCTAGCTATCGGGCGATAGGAAACGCCCCATCGACTCTGCGCGGCGCGACGATAGATTTGCGTGCGACCAAGCGCGATCAGATTGATCGCGTTTGTTTTCCATTTCGAGCATGATCTTTTCGGAAAACCGCTTCACACTTTTCCGGATCATGCTTCAACCGCGAGGGATCGCCGATGTCACGCCCGCCGCTGCCACCTTTCACCCGCGAGACCGCCGCGCAGAAAGCGCGCATGGCGGAGGATGCCTGGAATTCGCGCGACCCGGTTCGGGTCGCCGGCGCCTATACCGAGGACAGCCGCTGGCGCAATCGCTCCGAGGTGTTTGCCGGGCGCGAGGCGATCGTGGCCTTCCTGACCCGCAAATGGGAAAAGGAGCGGGAGTATCGCCTGATCAAGGATCTCTGGGCGTTCGACGGCAACCGCATCGCGGTGCGCTTCCAGTACGAATGGCACGACGCCGGCGACAACTGGTTTCGCTCCTACGGCAATGAGCAGTGGGAGTTCGACGAGCACGGCCTGATGCGCCGCCGCGAGGCCTCGATCAACGACATCGCGATTGCGGAGAAGGACCGCCGCTTCCACTGGCCCGCGCCGGGCCCGCGTCCGGCAGACGTGCCCGGGTTGGGGCAAGAGCCGTTCTGATGCGCTCTTCGTAGCCCGGATGGAGCGAAGCGAAATCCGGGACGGTCTCTGATGCGGCGAGATCGTTCCCGGATTGCGCTGCGCTCCATCCGGGCTACGAAAGGTGAGGTGCGAGCCGGGCCGTCGTGCTTCGAGGCTCGCTGCGCTCGCACCTCAGCATGACGGTGAAGGATCGTTCCGCTTGGCTCGAGTTGCCGTGCGCGCAACCTATCCCCGTCATCCTGAGGTGCGAGCGGAGCGAGCCTCGAAGGATGGACGGCCCCGCTTGCAGGGCCGTCACGCCTCAAATGCTATCTGCGAATCCTTACGCCGCCGCCTTGTGGCGCGCGATCTCGGCCTTGTAGAGCTCAAATTCCTCCGCGACCGCTTTCGCGACCGACGGCCGCGTCCTCAGCCGTTCGTAATAGGCCTTCAGCGCCGGCCATTTCGCCAGCTCGATCGGCGGCGTCGCCATGGTCCAGTTGATCACCGTGACGAGATAGGCATCGGCGACGCTGAAATGATCGAGCAAATACTCGCGGCCTTTCAGGTGATCCTCGACATAGTCGAGCCGCGACACGTATTTCTCCAGCGCGTAGGACTTGGCGTCCGGCGGCGCCTTCTTGTCGAGCAGCGGCAGGAACAGGCCCTTGTGCAGCTCGGTGCCGATGAAGCACAGCCACTGATGCAACTTTGAACGCTCGGCGTTCGACGCGGTGCCGAGGCCGGCCCGCGGGAACTGGTCGGCGACATATTGCAGGATCGCCGCGTTCTCGGTCAGCACCACGCCATCATCGGTACGCAGCGTCGGCACCAGGCCGAGCGGGTTGACCTTGTTGAAGTCGGAGCCGTCGTTGCGGACCTGCTTGGTCTTCGGATCGACCTCGAGATAGTTGGCCGGCTGGCCCGCTTCATAGAGCGCGACGCGGGTCGCCATCGAGCAGGCGAGCGGCGAGAAATAAAGGTCCATTGGTGCCTCCTTGGGGCGGTCTGGCGCGGATGTCCCGGCCGTTGTTGATTTTTGTACTGTCATGGATAATATTGAAGGCGTCAAGGAATTATATGCGAAATGGTACAAAAAAGTAAGAAGCCGCCATCTGCTGCCAAAATCGGAGCGCCGGTCGCGCCGAAGCGGCGCGGGCGGCCGCGCGCCTATGAGCCCGAGGTCGCGCTCGGCAAGGCGCTCGATCTGTTCCGCCGCGACGGCTTTGCCGCGACCTCGCTCGATGATCTCAGCGCTGCGACCGGCATGAACCGGCCGAGCCTCTATGGCGCGTTCGGCGACAAGCGCGAGCTCTACATCAAGAGCTACCAGCGCTACCGCGACGACGCGCGCGCGGCGATGGTCGATATTTTCCGCGCCGATGCGCCGCTGCGCGAGCGGCTGGAGCGCATCTACCGCATCGCGCTCGACATCTATCTCTCCGGCGAGTCCGGCCCGCGCGGCTGTTTCACGGTGATGACGGCCGCGTCCGAGGCGGTGTCGGATCCAGGTATCCGCACCATGGTGGTGGAGGGCCTGACCGAGCTCGACAAGGCGTTCGGCATCTGCTTTCGCCATGCCAAGGAGCGTGGCGAACTGCCTGAGGGTGCCGATCCCGCGTCGCTGGCGCATCTTGCCTCCGCGACCATCCACACCATCGCGATCCGTGCCCGCGCCCGCGTGCCGCGCGGGGAACTCGAGGCGATCGTGAAGGGCGCCCTCGACGTGCTGTGCGCGGCCAAATAGAAGCGGCGAAGTTTCTTCTGCAGCAAATGTCGGGTGCTGTTTTTCCCGCCCGTCTTCCGTAAGGTCCCTCAACCTACGGAAGTGGAATATCATGGGAAAAGTCAGGACTTCGGCATTCTCGGTCTCTATCGACGGATTTGGCGCCGCGTCGCGGCAGAGCCTCGAAAATCCGTTCGGCGAAGGTGGCATGGCGCTGCCAGGCTGGTTCCTCCAGACGCGAACGTTTCGCCAGACTTTCGGCCAGGATGGCGGCAGCACGGGTCTCGATGACGAGATCGCGCGCAAATCGATGGAAAATATCGGCGCCTGGATTTTGGGCCGTAACATGTTCGGCCCGATCCGCGGGCCGTGGCCGGATCATGCCTGGAAAGGCTGGTGGGGCGACAATCCGCCGTATCACACGCCGGTGTTCGTGCTGACCCATCACGCGCGGCCCGACATCGAGATGGAAGGCGGCACGACCTTCCATTTCGTGACCGATGGCATTCATGCCGCGCTCGAGCGCGCGCGCGCTGTTGCGGGGGACAAGGACATCCGGGTCGGCGGCGGCGTTTCGCTGGTGCGTCAGTTCCTGCAAGCGCGCCTGCTCGACGAGGTGCAACTAGCGCTGTCGCCGGTGCTGCTCGGCTCGGGCGAGAATCTGTTCGCGGGCCTCGATCTGCCTGCGTTCGGCTATGCCGTCGTCTCGCATGTCGCGAGCCCGAACGCCACGCACGTCACCTTCGCGCGCAAGACTTAAAGACAAGAACGTCAGTTCAAATTGAGCGATGGACTCGCTTCACCTCGCCCCGCGTGCGGGGAGAGGTCGGAACGCATCGTCAGATGCGTTCCGGGTGAGGGGGAGTCTCCGCAAATGCAGCTATCTCCGCATACGCGGAGACGGCCCCTCACCCCAACCCTCTCCCCGCAAGAGCGGGGAGAGGGGGTGTAGCGGCGTCGCCTGCGTCAGCGGCCAAAAATTGGCCGTTGACGCGGGCGCCGTTCGGGCGTACTTAACCCAAAGGTTATTTAACCGATGAGCTAAGTACATGCCGATCGACCCCCTCAGTTCGACCTTCGCGGCGCTGGCCGATCCGACCCGGCGCGCGATCCTGGCGCGGCTCGCGTTAGGGGAGACCTCGGTGATGGAGCTGGCAAAGCCGTTCGATATGAGCCTGCCGGCGATTTCAAAGCACCTGAAGGTGCTGGAGCATGCCGGGTTGATCTCGCGCGGGCGCGAGGCGCAGTGGCGGCCGTGCCGCATCGCGCCTGCCTCGTTCAAGCAGGTCGACGGCTGGCTCGGGAATTTCCGCCGCTTCTGGGACGAGAGCTTCAACCGCCTCGACGGCCTGCTCGAGGAGATGAAGGCGGAGGAGGCCGCGAAGGCCCCGCCGCGCACCAACCGTAAAGTCAGAGTAAAGAAGGAGAAGCAACGTGGACGCACGCGTGGATAAGACGCTGAGGATCACCACCCCGTCGGAATTCGAGTTCGCCATGACGCGCCAGTTCGCCGCGCCGCGGCGCTTCGTGTTCGACGCCATGACGAAGCCCGAATACGTCGTGCGTTGGCTCGGCTGCGAGCAGCTCACAATGCCGGTGTGCGAGATCGACCTGCGCGTCGGCGGCGCCTATCGGTTCGTGTTCCGGTCGTCCGACGGCGTCGAGCACATCCTCACCGGCACCTATCGCGAAGTGGTGCGCCCGGAGCGGTTGGCATTCGGCGAGACCTTTGCGATGCCGGGCTTCACCAGCGACGAATATCTGGTCACCTCGACCTTCGTCGAGGAGGGCGGAACGACCACGCTGACGACCACCATTCGCCATCCCACCAAGGAGGCGCGTGACGGCCATCTCAATTCCGGCATCGACAAGGGCGTCGAGCCCGCCTACGACCGGCTCGCGGACGTCGTGGCCGAGATGGGGTGAGGCCGTGGCCGCAAGTTGCGCTTCGCCAGCGAAGCGCTGCTCCATCAACGTGGTCGTCCCTGCGAAAGCAGGGACCCATACCCCGCGGCCCGTGTAGTGAAACAGACTCGTCGTTCCACTATCGCGCATCAATAAGCATCGGTGGTTATGGGTCCCTGCTTTCGCAGGGACGACACTGCCTCAATACCCCCGCTTGCGATCGACGAGATTCTCCAGCGCGCCGCCTTGCTCGAAGCGCGCGATCTGCTGCGCGACGTATTTCGAGATCTCGTCGGCGTCGGTATCGGCGGCGTTGTGCGGCGTCAGCACCACCTTCGGGTGGCTCCAGAACGGGCTGTCTTGCGGCAGCGGCTCGGTCTCGTAGACGTCGAGCGAGGCGGCGCCCAGCGTGCCGTCGTCGAGCGCGCGCAAAATGTCCGATTCGTTCTGCAAGCCGCCGCGGCCGGCATTGATGATCACGGGTGCGCCGAGCGGGCTCTCGCGGTTGAGCTTTGCGAACACGTCGCGGTTCAGCACGTGGCGCGTATCCGGCGTCAGCGGCAGCAGGCAGACCAGGATGTTGGTCTCGCGCAGGAACGCGTCCAGCCCCTCAGTGCCATGGTGGCAGGCGATGCCGTCGATCCGCTTCTCGCTGCGGCTCCAGCCGACGACGCGGAAGCCGAGCGCGCGCAGCGCGTGCGCCGAGGCCGCGCCAAGCGTGCCGAGCCCCATCACGCCGACGGTGATCGCGCTTGCCGCCCATTGATAGTCCGGCGCCCAGCGCCTCAATCGCTGCGACTCCCGCAGATAGAGTTCCTGGCGGTGATGCATCAGCACATGCAGCACGACATATTCGGTCATGCGATCGGTGAGGTCGCCGACCGCGACCCGTACCAGCGGCACGTCGGGCAGCGAGCGGTCGGCCATCAGCGCGTCGACGCCGGCGCCGAGATTGAAGATCACGCGCAGGTTCTTGAACGCCGCGAGCTCGCCCGGCTTCGGCTTCCACACCGCGGCATAGTGCACCTCGGCGGGATCGAGCGTGCCGTCCGGCAGCAGCACCACGCGGCGGTCCGGGCAGACCGTGTCGAACCGCGCCTTCCAGCGCGCCGACGACCAGTTTTCCGAGCCGCCATTGATCAGCAGCGCCAGTGCGCCCTTACCCATCTGGATACCTCCAATATCAATGTGATATGCATCACAGAGCGGGTATGGCCCGCTCCCTAGTCTCCTGCCATCAACCGGGGAGAACTTCCATGCGCAAGCTGATCTTGACCGCGGCTTTCATCGCAGCCGCTGCCACCACCGCGCACGCCGGCCAGAGCCGCGGCCTCGTGCTCGCAAATGCCGACACGCCCGCCCAGGCGCAACCGGCCGTTGCGCCCGCTGCGGCCGAAGTCCAGCCGGCGCCGTCGCAGGCGCAGCCGGCCGAGGCCTCCCGACCGCAGGCGTCGCGTCCGGCGAAGCGGAGCCAGACCAGCCGACGCGAGAGCGACGAGGCCAAGGCGCGCCGGATCGCCGCCCGTTACGGTGTCTATTGGTGATCGCAGCATCGTCGTCACGGCGATGACCTGACACGCCATCGCTGTGGCCTCAGCCTTCAGTCTGTCGCGGCCCGCCATGAAGCGTCGGCCAAATCCATCGCCGACATCCGGAACTTAAATTTCTTTCGCTCCACCTGTCGGCAGCGGGCATAATCGTTCGTTCTTGCAATGAACGGAGGTGCCTTTTCGATGCTGTACGCCATCCTCTGCTATCATGACGAAGACATGGTCGGTTCCTGGAGCAAGGAGCACGACACCTCGGTCATGCAGAAATTGTCGGTCGTGCAGGACAAGCTCGCCAAGCAGGGCCGGCTCGGCCCGGTGGCGCGGCTGCTGCCGACCACCGCGGCGACCACGCTGCGCAAGGAAAACCCGCCGCTGGTGCTCGATGGCCCGTTCGCCGAAACCAAGGAGCAGCTGCTCGGCTTCTATCTGGTCGAGGGCAAGAACCTCGACGAGGTGCTCGACATCGCGCGCGACCTCGGCGAGGCCAATCCCGGCGGCACCTATGAGATCCGCCCGGTCGGCTACTTCAATCAGGGGGGTACGAAGGCGTGAGCATGACCGACACCGCCTGGATCGATGCCGCGCTGACGTCGGCGCGTCCCCAGGCGGTTGGCGCCCTGCTGCGCTACTTCCGCAATCTCGATACCGCCGAGGAAGCTTTCCAGAACGCCTGCCTGCGGGCGCTGAAGAGCTGGCCACAGAACGGCCCGCCGCGCGATCCCGCGGCGTGGCTGATCATGGTCGGCCGCAATGTCGCGATCGACGACATCAGGCGCAGCAAGAAGCAGGAGGCGTTGCCCGACGACGACCAGGCGATCTCCGATCTCGGCGACGCCGAGGAAGAGCTCGCCGAGCGGCTCGACGGTTCGCACTACCGCGACGACATCCTGCGGCTGTTGTTCATCTGCTGCCACAAGGATCTGCCGGCGACCCAGCAGATCGCGCTCGCGCTGCGCATCGTCTCCGGGCTGTCAGTGAAGCAGATCGCGCGCGCCTTCCTGGTCTCGGAAGCCGCGATGGAGCAGCGCATCACGCGGGCCAAGACGCGCGTCGCCGACGCCAATGTGCCGTTCGAGACCCCGGGCGCGGTCGAGCGCAGCGAGCGGCTCGTCTCGGTCGCAGCGATGATCTATCTGATCTTCAACGAGGGCTATTCGGCGAGCGGCGACACCGCGCAGATCCGCTCGCCGCTGTGCGAGGAGGCGATCCGGCTGGCCCGTCTACTGCTGCGGCTATTCCAGAGCGAGCCGGAGATCATGGGGCTGACGGCGCTGCTGCTGTTGCAGCACGCCCGCGCCGCCGCGCGGTTCGACACGGATGGCGCGGTGATCCTGCTCGACGACCAGGACCGCAGCCTGTGGAACCAGAAGCTGATCGCCGAAGGCCTCGCGCTGATCGACAAGGCGATGCGCCATCGCCGCAGCGGGCCCTATCAGGTGCAGGCCGCGATCGCCGCACTCCACGCCCGCGCGGAAAAGCCCGAGGATACCGACTGGACCCAGATCGACCTGCTTTATGGCGCGCTCGAGATCATGCAGCCGTCGCCGGTGATCACGCTCAACCGCGCTGTTGCGGTCTCCAAGGTGAAGGGGCCGCAAGCCGCGCTCGAGATGATCGAGCCCTTAGCCCCGCGACTCTCCAATTATTTCCATTATTTCGGCGTGCGCGGCGCCTTCCTGATGCAGCTCGGCCGCAACGAGGAGGCCCGCGTCACCTTCGACCGTGCCATCGCGCTCGCCAACACCACTGCCGAAGCCGCCCATATCCGCATGCATATCGACCGCCTGATGCGTGACAGCCAGCCGCGCAATGTGAAGGCGAAGTAGCGGTCGCTGGTCGTGCCTCGTTCGAGTGCACGTTGAGAAACTTCCCGTGTGGCACCCCTCTCCCTAACCCTCTCCCCCAAGGGGAGAGGGAACCCCTCTGCCGGTGGCTTCCCTCACGTAAGAGCACGAACGTCGCCAGCCGATTGTGTGAGGCGAGCACGATGGTCAGGCTCCCTCCCCCCTTGCGGGGTAGGGCTATCGCATATGGCCAAGTACGGAGAGAAAGAATTCGTTGTTCCATCTGGCCTGGAGCATTTTGTGACTGATGCGAGACGGACCTGGGGTTGCCTGCAGGGCATTGATGGCCAGCTTGCGCATGACCGCGAGATTTTCCGCGGCATGACCCTTGCGGCTGCGGCAGGCATCCTCATCGAACAGAACGTCGAGAACCCAGTGCAGATTGTTCTCGATCCCCCAGTGGGCGCGCACGACGTCGAGCAATTTCTTGGCCGACAGCAGGCGCGAGGCCAAGAAATATCGGGCCGTGTGCTTAGCGGCCTTGCCGGCGCTGGCGCGCCAACTGTCGATCCGGCCGACGGCGGCGATAGCAGGGAAGTCGTATTGTTTTGCCAGGTTCGGCGCTGGCGCGACGGTGGCCTGCCGGCGCTCAATGCGGCCGTGAGCGGATGTCGGTCGCTGGCTCGCCCGCATCGGCTTTTGAACGGTGTCGAGCAGTGTCTTGACGGCTTTGAACAGCCGACCGCGATTGCTCTTGATGGCCAACACGTAGTGACCCTTCCGGTCACGGATGCGTTGTGCCGTGTCGGGTCGGCAATGCAAGGCGTCTGCGGTGACAAGAGCACCGTCCAGATCGAGAAGGGCAAGGACTTCGAGAACGCCGGCAACCTCGTTGCGGTTGGGAGCCTTCCGCTGAGCCAACGCCATGCGCGTGCCTGCGGCCCAGACGTTGACCATATGCAACGGCGTGGCCTGCCGTCCACGCGCGTAGGCCCCGCGCAGAGCCTTGCCGTCGATGCTGACTACTCCCTTGATGCCGAAGCCCTTGCTGAACTTGCGCAAAACCGCTTCCAGCCCCTTCGGGTCCAGCACCCGGAAGACGTTGCTGAAGGTGTCGTGGCTGGGGATACCGCATCTGAGTTCCAGGAATTGCCGCAGCAACTCCTCTCGGCCTTTGCCGAAGAACTCGAACTCGGTGCAGGTCTTGGCGCCAGCCAGCGTCGCCGCCAAGGCGATGACGAGAATCTCAACCAGATCGTGTCGGGTGTTGCTGGCGCGCGGGTCTTTGAGCGGACGAAACAGGCGCTTGAGCTTGCGCATTCCGGTCTCCCTCGGGAATCGAGAGACACCCAAAGAATCCAGTTCCAACCGCTTGGCAACACCACTCCACAGCCATATGCGATTCCCCTACCTTGCGGGGGAGGGTAGGGGAGAGGGGTAAGCCCCGGGCGAGCTGATCAACGTGTGCGTCGCTCTCGCAACTCTGGTCGGCTGCGAAAAATCTTCACCGTCCTTGTCGGCTCTGTACCCCGTCGTTCGTCATGGAGGCAGAGCATCACCAAGCCTTACGGAGCCCGCCATGCCGACGACCGTCGACACCGAAGTCTCAAAGCCCGCCCGCATCACCGGCCGCGTCATGAGCGGCGTGGTTATCCTTTTCCTGCTGTTCGATGGCGCGATCAAGCTGTTGCCATTGCCTGTCGTCACCGAGACCATGGACAAGATGGGCTTTGGTGCGAGCGACACGCTGGCGCGCAGCCTCGGCATCATCACCATCGTCTGCACGCTGCTGTACTCGGTGCCGCCGACCTCGATCCTCGGCGCCATCCTGCTCACCGGCTATCTCGGCGGCGCGATCGCGTCCCATGTGCGGATCGGCAGCCCGCTGTTCAGCCACACGCTGTTCGGGCTCTATCTCGGCCTGATGGTGTGGGGCGGGCTCTATCTGCGCGACGGCAATCTGCGCGCGCTGCTTCCGTTCCGCCGCTGAGCTATCCTCTCAATTCATCTACCTGGAGACCATCATGTTCGAGACCATTGCCATCATCGCTGTCATCCTCGCGGTCGCGATTGCCGTCATCCTCGTCCTCGCGGCGACCAAGCCGAGCACGTTCCGCGTCACGCGTGCGACCAGCATCAATGCGCCGGCCGAACGGATCTTTCCATTGATCGACGATTTCCGGCAGTGGACGGTCTGGTCGCCCTACGAGAACCGGGATCCGGCTATGAAGCGTAGCTATGACGGCGCCGGGCGCGGGCAGGGGGCGGTCTATGCCTGGGACGGCAACAAGAATGTCGGCACCGGCCGCATGGAGATCCTGCAATCGTCCGCGCCGTCGAAGATCGTCATCAAGCTCGACTTCCTCAAGCCGTTCGAGGGCCACAACACCGCCGAGTTCACAATGCTGCCGCAGGGAGATGCGACCAGCGTCACATGGACCATGTATGGTCCGGCCGTCTTCATGTCGAAGGTGATGCAGGTGTTCATGAACCTGGATCACATGATCGGCAAGGATTTCGAGGTCGGTCTCGCCAATCTGAAGAAGCTGACTGAAAAATAGCGAGCGTTTTCGGGCGAAGTGGTTACCGGTTCGCGTGAAGAAATCGCGTCAAAGCGAAAATCTAGCCCAGGGAGCATGTGATGCAGGTCAACCCCTATCTCTCCTACGACGGCAATTGCGGCGCCGCGCTGAACTTCTACCAGAAGGTTCTCGGTGCGCGGATCGAGGAAAGCTATCCCTACGGCGAGGGCAATCCGGAGATGCAGACGCCGCCGGGATGGAAGGACAAGATCATGCACGCCAGGGTCTCGATCGACGGCGAGATCATCATGGCCTCCGACGCCCCGCCCGGCCACTTCCAGAAGCCGCAGGGGTTTCACGTCTCGCTGCAGGTCGAGGATCCCACAGAGGCCGCGAGCCGCTTCAAGGCGCTGTCCGAAGGCGGCACGGTCACCATGCCGTTCGGCAAGACCTTCTTCTCCAACGGCTTCGGCATGTGCGTCGATCAGTTCGGCATCCCCTGGATGGTGAACTGCCCGCAGCAGATGTAACACGCGACAACCGATTGGACCGTCATCCTGAGGTGGCCGCTTCTTCAGCGGCCCTCGAAGGATCGACGGCCGGGCTCGTGGCCGTTCATCCTTCGAGGCTCGCAAGGGCTCGCACCTCAGGATGACGGTCCGGTAGCTTCGCCGCGCGAAGAAAGACGCAATTCGCGCCGCTACCTGCACCGCGGATAAATCGCGGCGAGCTCGCGGCCGCGCAGCAGCAGCAGGCGTGAGGTCAGGCCGCCGCGGCGCACGATCCAGCCGCGCACCGGCGCCGGATAGGCCTCCAGCACCGCCTCGGATGCTTCCGGCTCCGCATAGGTTCGGCCGCGCCGGTCGATCGAGCGCGCGGCGTGGAAGCCGAGCACGGCGCGCCGCGTCACGCAGATGCGATCGCCCGGCACCATCGAGAGCACCAGCGTGCAGGCCGACAGGCACGGCCCGTCGATCACCACGCGCTCGCCTGACTCGCGCACCTTGTCGAACAGGTCGATGAACGGACCGACCTGGCCGCCGGGGCTGGCGAGGATGCGGACGTCGGCTTGTGCACAGCCAATCGTTGCGCAGAGGGCCGCCGCCGCGACAAACATTTTCATCAGCGCAATCCCTGCCGACGATGCGGTCGAGGTCCCGCCGCATCCGAAGCCGCAAGGCTCGCGCCGGAATGGGGCATCGTTAAGACCGATGCCCCTTTCGCAGTGACAGGCGGGGCTCAGGCTGCCCGGTTCTTGAGCGCGCCCACGATCGCCGTCAGCACTGCACCGGCAACGCCGCCGCCGGCGACCTGTCCGATGATGCTGCCGATGTCCGGCGTCGCGGCGGAATTGGCGAGCAGCGGAATCAGCATGCCCAGAAGCTGTCCGCCCGCGCCGCCGCCGATGGCGCCTGCGATGGTGTTTCCGAGCGTGCCGAGATCGATGTTCTTGGCCGCTCCGGCGGCGACATTGCCGCCGACGGCTCCGCTGATGACTTGAATGATCAGATTGATGAGGACTCCCGACATGACGCGATTTCTCCCCGGTCTCTGGTTCAGCCGGCTGAGGCGCCGACGGCGCCTCACCGGGGGCAAAGGTTAGGCCTCCAACGCGTAGAGGTCATGCTGCGCACGCGAAGATTGTCGACCTGGATGGACGATATGCACCGCCTTCTTGGGCGTTGTTCGGCCATTCCGAGGCCTCAGCCCGCGCCGGAGACGCCGGCCTCGGCAAAGGTCGCCATGCCGCCATGACAGGCGAGCGCTGCGCGTAGCAGCAGGATCGCAACCCCTGCGCCGGAGGCTTCGCCGAGCCGCATCTCGAGATCGAGCAGGGGCGCGAGCTGCAATTCGCGCAGCAACTGGCGATGGCCGAGCTCGGCCGAGACATGCCCGGCGCGGCAATGTGCGAGACCGTTGGGCGCAAGCCGCGCCAGCGGCAGCACCGCCGATGTCGCGACGAAGCCGTCGAGCAGCACCGGGATCGATCTTGCCCGCGCTGCCAGCACGGCGCCCGCGATCGCCGCGAGCTCGCGGCCGCCGAGCGCGACGGCGACGGCGAGCGGATCGTCAAGCAGGCTGCGATGCAGCTTCAGCGCGGTATCGATCACGGTGCGCTTGCGCAGCAGGCCGGCATCGTCGACGCCGGTGCCGCGGCCGGCCCAGCGCGCACCACGCCCGCCCATCAGCGCCGCGCACAGCGTGGCGGCGACCGTGGTGTTGGCGATGCCCATCTCGCCGACCACGAGCAAATCGCATCGCTCCGGCACCGTGCGCCAGCCGGTGTCGAAGGCGACGAGGAAATCGGCGCCGTCCATCGCGGTCGCCATCGTGAAATCGCGGGTCGGACGTGCGAGCTCGAGCGGCTCGACGCGCAGCTCGGCCCCGGCAAGCTTGGCGATCTGGTTGATCGCGGCACCCCCCGCGGCGAAATTCGCCACCATCTGCGCGGTGACCTCGGAGGGAAAGGCGGAGACGCCGCGCTCGGCGATGCCGTGATTGCCGGCGAACACGGCGATCGTGACCTGGTCGAGGCGGGGGATCTCGCGCCGCTGCCAGCGCGCGAGCCAGATCGCGACCTCTTCCAGCCGGCCGAGGCTGCCCGGCGGCTTGGTCAGGTTCTGCTGGCGCAGCGTGGCGGCCGCGGCGCTCGCCGCGTCGCCGTCGGGCAGCTCGCGACAAAAGCTGCGGATGTCGTCTAGAGTACTGAACTGCATGCGATTCCCTCGTCGAGCGGGCCGCAAACTAAAGCATGATCCGGAAAAGTGTGAAGCGGTTTTCCCTCGCGACAAATGCGTAGCATTTGCGCGGAGATCATGCCCTAACAAGAAGCTAAAGCGCGATGAGATTCAGCCCGATCTCATCGCGCTTTAGTTCAATTTTCAGGCCTTCACCATGAATCAATGGCTCGACGATCTCAGGACCGCCATCGCCTTCCTGACCCGGCTGCCGATGCCGCATCCGGACGGCACGCGGCAGGAGGGCTTTGCCCGGGCGCAGCGGCTGTTTCCCCTGGTCGGCGCCGGCATCGGGGCGGCGATCGGCCTGATCTGTCTGCTGCTGCGGACGATCGGCGTGCCGGACCTCGCCGCGGCGGCGCTGGCGCTCGGCGGCGGCGCGCTGTTGACCGGCGCGCTGCACGAGGACGGGCTCGCCGATGTCGCCGACGGATTCGGCGGCGGCCGCGATGTAGCGGCCAAGCTCGAGATCATGCGCGACAGCCGGCTCGGCACCTATGGCGCGCTGGCGCTGGTGGTGAGCTTTGCCACCAGGCTTGCGGCGCTGGCGGCGCTTCCGGACGGCATGGTGGTGCAGAGCCTGATCGCGGCGCATGCGCTCGGCCGCGGCGTGCTGCCGTGGATCGCGATCAGCCTGCCCTACGCGCGCAGGGATGGGCTCGCGGCCAATGCCGGCCGGCCCGATGGCACGATTGCGGTGATCGCAGCCGGCATCGCGCTGGCGATCGCACTCCTCGCTCTGCCCTTCGGCAGCGCGCTGCTGGCGGCGATCGCGGCAGGCTCCAGCGCATTGATCATGGCGCTGCTGGCAAAGCGGCAGATCGGCGGCCAGACCGGCGACGTGCTTGGCGGTACCGAGCAGGTTGCGGAGACCGCGATCCTGGTGTTGCTCGCGGCGCGGCTCGGTTAGAGCGTTTCGAGCGAAGCGGATACTGGTTCGCGTGAAGATGATGCGATCCCATGCAACAGCCGGCGCGAAATTCAGCTATGGGCCAGAACTGGAAGCCGCGCCGATCGAGGCGCTGTTGCGGGACAAGACATCGATGAGCATTGCATCGACCGTCACCAATCGTCGTAGAGCCACTCCCTGGAGATTGGAGGCCGCGCTCTTGTATACGGGGGCTGGGACGTCCGCTCGGGCTTGCGCACGCTTGGGGTCGGCGGCGTCGGAAGCGGTAACGGCTTCGGCTCGGAGACCTTCGCTAGGGTCCGTTTCATTTCTTCCTGGCTCGCCTTGAGTTCCTCAATGGCTTTGGAGTTCGCGCGGGCCATCTGTTGCTGATCCGCCTTGAGCTGCTCGATACTTCGCTCCACATTTTCGAGGTTGCGGGCGATCGTTTGCAGCAGCTGCGCCTGGTCGGGAAGAGCTGTATTGGCTGCCGGCGCGGCGTCCTGCGGCGGTGCGGTCTGAATTGGGGGCGTCGCTTGGGGCGGAGCTGCGTTTGCCGCTGCGACCTGAACGGTGGGTGGAGCGGGCTGCGCCGCAAGCGGCGGATTATCCGAGGGCAATGACGGAGTTGAAACGAGCTGAGGCACCCAACGGGCGACAATCTGCTTGGCTCCTCGACCATACGACGACTGCAAAGCCAGCGCAGCGACAACGATACATGCTGCCAGCGACAAGCCGGCGAGAGCGCGGAATCCCGGCATTCGGCGCGGCGATCGCGAGCGAGGTCCGGAAGAGGTAGGGCCAGGCTCGGAAGCGGCAGGGTTGGGTCCGACCGAAGGCGGGGCAGGTTGCGCCGGAGCTGGGGACGCGGCATCGCGCTCCATTCTTGCAAGCTGTTCACTCAAACGCGCGAGGTCTTCATTGGCGCGCGTGATCTGCTTGTGGGTTTCTGCGAGTCTTTCGTCGGCGCGCGTGGCCAGGCCATCGTTCGATTCGACTGGGTTCGGGGTGGGGGTGGAGTTCACTGGCGCTTCCCTTTCCATCCAATGTCACCCAAGCGTGCCGACTCGGTTATCCGTTAGGGTCGATTAGCCCCCAGCACTCCCGTCAGTCTTGTCCAAAAAATGGCCGGATGATAGCGGGCTTGAGGTCTCGTGATAGTGGAGGGGGACCAGCTCGTGCCGAGCACGTTAACGCATTTCCGCCTTGCCCGATAAATCAGGTATCGACTGTCCATGAGTACACGCCCTGGTCAGAATGGAAGGGCTCCTGCAGCGATGGACCGCGAAACGCATCTCTGGTTGATCCGCCACGCGCCGGTCGACGGTCCGCGCGGCGTGATCCATGCGCCGGATGCGCCCGCGGATCTCGGCGATGCCGCGGCCTTTGCAGCGCTGCAGGCCATGCTGCCGGTTGACGCTGTCGCGGTCTGCAGTCCGGCGCGGCGCACAAGTGAGACCGCCGTGCGGCTCGGCCTCACGGCAACGGCGGATGATGCCTTTCGCGAGCAGGATTTTGGCGACTGGACCGGCCGTCGCCACAGCGAGATCGAGGCCGAGCTCGGCGCGGCGGCCTATCGCGCGTTCTGGAATTCACCGGGGACCAACCGGCCGCCCGGCGGCGAAAGTTTTGCCGATCAGATCGCGCGGGCTCGGGCAGGGTTGGCGCGCCTGCCGGCCGGTGATGTCGTGCTGGTCGTGCATTCCGGCACCATCCGCGCGATTCTCGCAATCGCGCTCGAGCTCGCGCCGGAGCTCGCGCTGCGCTTCGTTATCGATCCGCTGTCGCTGACGCGGATCGATCGGCTGCCGGGCGCCTGGCGCGTTGTTGCAGTGAATGGGCGGTAGGCCAACTGCGCCGCTCCTTGTCCCGTCATCCTGAGAGCCTGACCGAAAAAGCAGTGAGTGATTTCAGTCGGCTGTGATTCCTTCGGATTTGCGAAGATTCGAGGGAGTGCACCATGCCATGGACCAAAATCACTCGTGCTCAGTATCTGCGGAACGGACTGCGCTATGCAAGCGACATGACCGACGCGGAGTGGCGTCTGATAGCCAGGAAGTTGCCGGGTCGGCGTCGATTGGGCCGCCCGCGGAAGGTTGATCTGCGCAAGGTGGTCGAGGCCATTTTGTTCATTCTGTCCACCGGCTGCCAATGGCGCGCTCTGCCGCGGGAGTTCCCGCCGTACTCGACGGTGCAAGGTTATTTCTATACTTGGCGCGATACTCGCCGATGGCACAGGATCGTGAAGGCTCTGGTCCGACAGGCACGGCGCAAACTCGGCCGCAAGCCGACACCGACGGCGGCCGTCATCGACAGTCAGAGCGCTTCGACGACACAAGCCGGCGGCCCGCGCGGCTTCGATCCGGGCAAACGTGTTAACGGACGTAAGCGGCACATCGTCACCGATACCAACGGTCTCTTGCTGGCCGTCCACGTTCACCCAGCCAATGTTCAGGACGTGCATGGTGCAGTCCCCCTACTGGAGCGCGTGCGAGAGCGCTTTCCGAAGCTGCGTCATGTCTTTGCTGACCGGGTTTATCGCGGAAAGCAGCTTGTTGGCGCGCTCTCCCATTGCGGGCCATGGACCATTGAGATCGTTCAGCGGCCGCCTGGGGTCAAAGGCTTCCAGCTCTTACCACGACGCTGGGTCGTCGAGCGCACCTTCGCGTGGTTCGGCAGGTGTCGCCGCCTCTCCAGAGATTTCGAGGGCTCCGCCTCAACTGAGGTCGCCTGGCTCCTCGTAGCCCATCTCAGACTCTTGACCCGACGCCTCGCTACGCCCTGAAAATACTCAGCTCATTTGGAGTCAGACTCTGAGGTGCGAGCGCAGCGAGCCTCGAAGGATGGATCGGCCACCGGCCGGGCCGTCGACCCTTCGAGACGCGCGCAAGAGCGCGCTCCTCAGGGTGACGGGCAACGAGGAGGAGTGCTGCTACAGAAAGGCGCTACCCATTCCGCCGCTGGCCGCGCAGGGTCGGCAGGCCGATGCCGGCGGCGTCGAAGCCGCCGTCGACGGCGAGGATCTGGCCGGTGATGTAGCTGGCGCGATCTGAGCACAGGAAGAAGATCGCTTCCGCCAGTTCCTCTTCCAGACCGTAGCGGTTGAGCGGGATGGCGTCGTGATAGTCGGCGCGGATCTCCGGCGTGTGCACGGCCTTGGCCATCGCGGTCTCGACCGGCCCGGGTGCGACGCCGTTGACGCGGATGCCGAGCGAGGCGAGCTCGACCGCGAGCTGCTTGGTGAGATGCGCAAGGCCGGCCTTGCTGGTGCCGTAGGCCGAGCGCAGCGTCGAGGCGCGCACCGCCGAGATCGAGGTGATGTTGACGATCGCGCCGCCGCCATGCTCGCGCATCACAGGCGCGGCCGCCTTGGTGCACAGGAACGGGCCGGTGAGGTTGACCGCCATGATCCGGTTCCAGTCGGCGTCCGAAGTCTCCAGCACCGGCGTGAACACGGCAATGCCGGCGTTGTTGACCAGCGCGTCGAGCCGGCCGAAGCGGTCCGTGATCGCCGCGATCGCTTCGGTTACACCGGCGGCATCCGATACGTCGCAGGTCAGCGCCAGCGTCGCGTCAGGCTGCTTCAATGCCGCGACCGCGGCGCGCAGCAATTCGCCCTCGATGTCGAGCAGCGCGACGCGCCAGCCGTCAGCGAGAAAGCGCTTCGCTGCGGCGAGCCCGATGCCGCGCGCGGCGCCGGTCACGAGTGCGACTTTGGGGGAAGTGGAATTCATCGGATGGTCCATCGGTTCGGGCAGCAAGTCCCGACCGTCTGCGACCTTTGTCTCGCGGTGTCAACCGGACCTGTTTCCCGTCACCCTGAGGTGCGAGCGCAGCGAGCCTCGAAGGGTGCACGGCCACCAGCCGGGCCGCACATCCTTCGAGGCTCGCCCAGCGCCGTAAGTGCGCCGCTGAGCTCGCACCTCAGGATGACGGGGACAAGTTTGAGTGGATCATGAGAGAACTGCTACTCCATTCTGCTCTTGATCACGTTGGGGCCGCGGGAAGAAGGAAGCTTTGCTGCGATCGGACTGGACGACCATCAGCCAGTTGTCGCGCCGACGTGGCGGCGCCGCGCGCGGGTGATTCTCTCCCCGTCATCCTGAGGAGCCCGCACAGCGGGCGTCTCGAAGGATACACGGCCACCAGCCAGGGCTGTCCATCCTTCGAGGATCAGTTTGCGAAGCAGTTTTCTGATGGGCAAGTTGACATCCATAGTCGCGATGCGATGTTCACTCTTACGGACGAAAATCGATGGCAACTTTGGTCTGATGCAGATGATCGCAACGCGTGTCCTTCAGCAACGCTGATAGATCTATTACGAAGGCTGATATTGCTGAGCGTTTCACGGATTGGTCTAGCACCTCGATTCGCGTGCTTGACGAATCCGCGTCGCGTCGATGCCCGTTCCCGGCGCCGGCCAAAATAATTGCCACACGAGATGTCGGCAGGGCGGTCTCAGGTTCGTCCTCCGGATACTGGTTCCATGATGGAGTTCTGATGTCACTGACCCTGCATTACCACCCGCTGTCCTCGTTCTGCTGGAAGGCGCTGGTCGCGCTTTACGAGAACGGCGCGCCGTTCACGCCGAACATGGTCAATCTTGGCGATCCCGCCGAACGCGCGGCGCTGCTCGCGCTGTCGCCGATCGGCCGCTTTCCTGTCCTTCACGACGAGACGCGCGGCGAGGCGGTGCCTGAATCGAGCATCGTTATCGAATATCTCGACCGGCACTATCCCGGCACCGTCAAGTTGATTCCTGACGACCCGGAGCTTGCGTTGCAGACCCGGCTGCGCGACCGCTTCCTCGATCTCTACGTCCATCTGCCGTTGCAGAGGATCGTCGGCGACCGGCTGCGTCCAGCGGACAGCAGGGATCCGCGTGGCGTCGCCGAGGCGCGGGCGCAGCTCCGCACCTCCTATTCGATCCTCGACCAGCAGCTCGCGCATGGCGGCTGGATGATGGGTGAGCAGGTCTCGCTGGCCGACTGCGCCGCCGCGCCGGCGCTGTTCTATGGCAATAAGGTCGAGCCGATCGGGGAGGGCCATCCGCATCTGGCGGCCTATCTCGAGCGGCTGAAGGCGCGGCCGTCCTTCGCGCGCGTCCTCAAGGAAGCCGAGCCCTATTTCGGCATGTTCCCCAAGGAGGACTGAAAAGGAAACCTGAAAAAGGAACCTGAGGTCCGATCAGGACCCCGAAAATAAATGCGGCGCGATGTCGTTTTCGCGCCGCCCCGTTCGTCATCTCCCTGAAGCCCGGGTTCTGGAGCGCCGGTCGCGCCGAGGGGCCCGGGCGACATCTGTGTGGAGACGACATGGCTGCAGCTGGCAACAGGGCCGAGATCATCCGCGGGATCTTCGCCGCCTATCTCGCCAATGACCGCGCGAGCGTCGAGGCCGCGTTCGCGGAGGATTTCCGCTTCTCGACGCCCTATGGCGAGAACATCGACAAGCCGCGCTATTTCGCCGAGTGCTGGCGCGACTCTGGCTGGATCGGCCGTCACGAGATCGAGCGCATCATGGTCGACGGCGTTGAGGCTTTCGTCACCTATCGCTGCGTTGCTCGGGACGGCAAGAGCTTCCGCAACACCGAGTTCTTCGTGTTCGACGGCGACAAGGTGTCGCGCATTGACGTCTATTTCGGTCCGTCGCATCAGGACGGCGAACTGGTCAGGCAGGATCGATGAGGCGGCCTCGGTGATATCGCTCGCGCGATCGTCGCAGGCGAGCACGAATTCTGCGAAGGAAACCTGGAAAATGTCCATTGCAAGTGAAAGCAGCGGCCTGTCGCAGGCACGGCTCGGACGCATGCGCGAGGTGCTGGCACGCCATGTCGATGGTGGCGACGTTCCGGGTCTCGTGGCGCTGGTCAGCCGTCGCGGCGAAATCCATGCCGATGTGCTTGGCCGCATGGCGGTGGACGGGCCGCCGATGCAGCGCGACACCATCTTCCGCATCGCCTCGATGACCAAGCCGGTGACGGCGGTCGCCGCGATGATTTTGGTCGAGGAATGCCGGCTCAAGCTCGACGATCCCATCGATCGCTGGCTGCCCGAGCTCGCCGATCGCCGTGTGTTGCGCACCATCGAATCCGAGATCCACGACACGGTGCCGGCCAGGCGCGCGATCACGCTGCGCGACCTTCTGACCTTCCGTCTCGGGCTTGGCATGATCCCGGTGTTTCCGGCGCGCTATCCGATCCAGATGGCGATCGCGGATGCCGGCTTTGCGCCCGGGCCGGTGTTTCCGTCGTTTCCGCCGGACGAATTGCTGCGCCGCTACGGCACGCTGCCGCTGGCCTATCAGCCCGGCGAACGCTGGCTCTATAACACCGGGAGCCTGATCCTCGGCGTCCTGATCGCGCGTGTTGCCGGAATCTCGTTCGCGGACTTTCTGCAGGAGCGGATCTTTGGACCTCTCGGCATGAGCGACACGGCGTTCCACGTGCCGCAGCACAAGCTGCCGCGGCTTGCGACGTGCTATGGCGGCGATCCTGCGACCGGCACGCTGAAAGTGTTCGACGAACCTGCGACCGGCAGATACGCGGCGCCGCCGGCGTTCCAGAACGGCGGTGCCGGGCTGGTGTCGACCGCGGATGATTTCAACGCCTTCGCGCAGATGCTGCTCAATGGCGGGCGGCTCGGCACCGAGCGCATCCTGTCGCGTCCCTCGGTGGAGCTGATGACGTCGAACCAGATCACGCCGGAGCAGAAACTTGGCTCCGAGTTCTTGCTCGGTTCGCGCGGCTGGGGTCTCGGGCTGTCGGTGTTCACTGTGCGCGACGATCTCTGTCACGTGCCGGGTCGCTACGGCTGGGACGGCGGTTATGGCACCTCCTGGTATTCCGACCCGCGCGAAACGATGACGGGAATCCTGCTGACCCAGCGCATGATGGATTCGCCGCAGCCGCCCGCGGTGTTCGCCGATTTCTGGACGCTCGCCTATCAGGCGATCGATGACTAGCCCGGAGCGTGCGTCAATGACCTCGAGAATAATTTCAAACCCCGTGTCGGAATCGCAAACTCTGCATCGTCGTTCAATCGAGCGCCGGTGCTGAGATCGGCTCAGAGACAACGGAGCAGGACGATGAAGTTCATGGTGATCGTGAAGGCGAACAAGGATACCGAGGCCGGCGTGATGCCGAGCACCGAGCTGCTTGCCGCGATGGGCAAGTTCAACGAGGAGATGGTCAAGGCCGGCGTGATGCAGGCCGGCGAGGGCCTGCATCCGACCAACAAGGGCGCGCGCGTCAAATATGCCGGCGGGCAGAGCACCGTGAGCCACGGGCCGTTCAGCCCGACCGGCGATCTGGTCTGCGGCTTCTGGCTGATCGAGACCTCCTCGCTCGATGAAGCGATCGACTGGATGAAGCGCGCGCCGTTCGGCGGCGGCTCCGAGATCGAGATCCGCCAGGTGTTTGCCGCGGAGGATTTCGGCGAGGCGCTAACGCCCGAGCTGCGCGAGCAGGGAGAGCGCCTGCGTGCGCAGGCTGGAAGGAAGTAATATTCGACCGTCATTCCGGGTTCGTGCTTGGCACGCCCGGAATGACATCAAACCAAAGGATGTCATTCAAATGCGTTTCATGATGCTGATGATCCCACTCGGCTACGAGTCCGCGCCGGCCAAGCTCGAGCTCGACCCGGAACGGGTCGCCGCGATGATGCGATACAATCAGGCGCTGAAGGACGCCGGCGTGCTGATCACGCTGGAAGGCCTGCATCCGCCGGCCTCAGGCGCGCGCGTCAAGTTCGACACCGGCCTGCCGGTGGTGATCGACGGTCCGTTCACCGAGGCCAAGGAAGTGATCGGCGGCTTCTGGATGATCGAGGTCGCCTCGCGCGCCGAAGCGATCGCATGGGCGAAGCAGTGCCCGGCCTCCGCGAACGAGATGATCGAAATTCGCCAGGTGCAGGAGATGGCGGATTTCTCCGAGGAAGTGCAGCAGGCGGCCGCGACCTTCGAACATCCACAGGGCGGCTGGGGCAAGGCGCTGCGCTAGATCTCAAACGAGAAGCGATGCCGCTCCAAAGCGTCATCGTAGCACCAACCGATCGTCAAACCACCACAACGGAGAAGCACGATGAGCAGCAACACCTTCCTTGCCGTCTATCTCGGCGGCGGCAAATCCGGTTCGCGCATGGCAGCCTGGAATGCGCTGCCGGAGGCCGAACGGCGTGCCAAGGAGCAGCAGGGCATGGCCGCGTGGGGCGCCTGGGTCGAGAAGCACCACGACGTGATCGTCGAGATGGGCGGGCCGCTCGGCAAGACCAAGCATGTCGGAGCCGGCGGCACCGCCGACATCGCCAATCTGATGACCGGCTTCACCGTGGTGCGCGCGCCCTCGCATGAGGCGGCGGCAAAGCTGTTCGAGAACCACCCACACTTTTCGATCTTCCCGGGCGAGGCCGTGGAGATCATGCCGGTGCTGCCGATCCCGGGACGGTAGTCCCCGGGACGACAGGGCGGGGGGCATTGACCTCCCCTTGAAAAGGGGAGGTCGCTTTGCTCGCCAGAGCAAAGCGGGTGGGGATCTACTCTCTCCACTTGCAGCGCCGCCTGCGTCTGTCCCCCCATCCCGACCTTCCCCCTTGCAGGGGGAAGGGGAAGATGGAGCCATTGGCTTGAGCCGGGCGACTCTGGTCAAGCGAGAGCAGCAAGCCTGCGCCACCGATCCGTTAATCTTGATGAACCGCCGGCCTGGCCGCTAGTGACCTTTACCGCCGGCTCATGTAAAAGCCGTTCACATGAGCTGGCGCAAGGACCAAGGCCGCGCCGAGCGCGGCTATCATCACGGCAATCTCAAAGAGGCGTTGTTGCAGGCAGCCCTCGACCTGATCTCGAAGAAGGGGCCGGCCGGCTTCACCTTCGCCGATGCCGCGCGAATGGCCGGCGTCAGCCCCGCCGCACCCTACCGCCACTTCCGCGACCGTGACGAGCTGATCGCCAGCATCGCGCAACGCGGCTTCGAGCAATTCGAATCCCTGCTCACGCAGGCCTGGGACGACGGCCGTCCCGACACCGTCTCGGCGTTCGAGCGGGTCGGCAAGGCCTATCTCGCCTTCGCGCGCGAGGAGCCCGCGTTCTACTCCGCGATGTTCGAATCCGGCCTGCCGGTCGATTCCAATCCGACCTTGATGGCGGCAAGCGAGCGCGCGTTTGCGATCATTCGCGCCGCCGCCGAGCGGCTCGCGGCGCTGGCGCCGCCCGGCACACCGCGCCCGCCGGCGATGATGATGGCGCTGCATATCTGGTCGATGTCGCACGGCGTCGCCTCGCTGTTCGGCCGCGGCGATGCCGCGCGGCGCAAGCTGCCGATGTCGCCGGAGGATCTGCTCGAGGCCGAAGTGCTGATCTATCTGCGCGGCCTTGGCTTCCTCACCGATCGCAGGCCGGGAACCGCGGCAGCCGACGAAGAGCCGGCCGGCGACAGATCCGGCCCGTGGGGCAAGCCGAAATAAGGTTCAACGACAGGCCTAAAAATAATCCGAGGGGTGCGTCATCTGCTCTGCTTGACTTTCCCAAGGGCTCGGCTATCTATGTAAATGTTATTTACATTCACAACGGCGTGATGCCGTCATGGAGAAGGAAATGGCCTACACCGCTGATGTCAATCGCTGGCGCGGCCCCGTCGAAGAGCCCTACCGCCCCTACTTCTACGCGACGCCGTGGCATCCCCTGAAGATTGCCGGGATCATCCTCGGCTTCATGATCTGGTGGCCGATCGGCCTCGCCCTTCTCTTTTTCACACTCGGGAGCAGAAAAATGGCCTGTTGGAGTCACTACGATCAGGATCGCTGGGCGAACAAGATGGAGCGCATGCAGGACAAGATGGAGCGGATGAAGAGCCGCATGGAGCGCCGCGGCTTCCCGTTCGGCGGCTTCGGCCCGCCCACCAGCGGCAACCGCGCCTTCGACGAGTACCGCCAGGACACGCTGCGCCGGCTCGAGGAAGAGCAGGTCGAGTTCAAGAACTTCCTCGATCGCCTGCGCCACGCCAAGGACAAGGAAGAGTTCGACGCCTTCATGGCGCAGCACAAGACCCGTCCGACCCCGCCGACCGATCAGCCGCCGCAGAGCTGATCCCGCGAGGCAAGCACTGAGCCCTCAGGCGATGTGCCCCCATAACACCTGATGGCCTGAGCCGCCCGTTTGCGACAAGCAAGCGGGCGGTTTGCGTTGTGCGGCAGCCATGCCCACTCTATCGTCGGAATCCGGGCGATGAGGTGAAGTGATGGCGGCATCTGCGACGGCGAGTTCTGACGATCTCTGGCTTGCGATCCGGCGCGAAGCGGAAGCTGCTGTTGTCGCCGATCGCTTTCTCGAGGCCTCGGCTGCTTTCATCCTCGATCAGGGCGACCTCGTCGGCGCGCTCGCCTTCCTGATCGGCCGGGCTATCTGCCGCGCCGAAGCCGATCGCGCGCAGTTCATGCGGACCGCCCGCGAAGCGTTCGCGGCCGAGCCTGCGTTGGTCGATGCCGCGGCCACCGATCTGGTTGCCATCGTGCGCCGCGACCCGGCGATCACGGGCTTGCTGCCGCCGCTGCTCAACTTCAAGGGCTACGTCGCGCTGCAAGCCTGGCGGGTGTCGAACTGGCTGTGGCGCCACGATCGCCCCGACCTCGCGCTGTTGATGCACAGTGCGGCGGCGGACCAGTTGCAGATCAGCATTCACCCATCGGCCCGGATCGGAACGGCGGTTTTCCTCGATCACGGCACCGGCATTATCATCGGCGCGTTGGCTTCCGTCGGCGACGAGGTCACGATCCTGCAGAACGTCACCATCGCGCGGCATCAGGATGACCCGCGCCACGCCCCGACGATCGGCCGCGGCGTGCTGCTCAGCGCCGGCGCAACGCTGATCGGAAACCTTTCTATCGGCGATTTCGCCAAGGTCGGCGCCGGCGCGCTGGTGACATCGGATGTGCCGGCCGGCTGCACCGCCGTCGGCGTGCCGGCACGGCTGACCAATTGCGCCGAGGCGGGTGCGCCTGGAGCATAATCCGGAAAAGTGGCCCCGCTCGTCGTCACGCCGGGGCGAGCAAGTCGGCGAGTTGCGTAAAACTGTCCGCGTGAAGGTCGATCCAGGATTCCGGCGCGACGTCGACCTTCGCCGCCGGCCCGAATTCCAGCGGACGGGCGACGAATGCGGTGCGCATGCCGAAGGCGCGGGCCGCCTTCAGGTCGTATTTGTGGCAGGCGACCATCAGGATCTTGTCGGCGGGATAACCGAGGTAGTCGACGGCGAGCTGATACACCGCCGGTGACGGCTTGTAGTTGTGAGCAAGCTCCGCGGTCAGCACGGCGTCGAATGGCAGCTTGGCGTGCTTGACCACCGCCACCACCGCGGCCATGCCGGCATTCGACAAGGTCGAGGTCACGAACCGGCTGCGCAGGCGCGCGAGGCCTTCGACGCTGTCGGGCCATGCGTCGAGCTTGCTCCACACCATGTTCAGTTCGTCGCGCTCGTCGCTCGAGAAGGCCTCCGAGAGGCCGTGGCGATCGAGCAGAACGTCCAGCGCCTCGCGATAGATGCGGTCGACCCGAATCCACGGGCGCTTGCCGGCGATCACGTCGTCGAGCGCGGCACGATAAAGATCGCGCCATTCGCTCGAGAGCCTGGCCCAGTCGATCGCAAGCCCCTTCGCGGCGTTGACGGCCTGCCCCGCGCGCAGGATCGGCTGATAGAAATCGACGCACGTCCCCTGGACGTCGAACGCGATGGCGCGGATCTCGTCGCGCCATGTCGCGGCGTCCGCCGGCTGTATCCCCGTCATCGCGGCCATGATCGATAGTCCTCCAGCAGTCATGAAGTGTCGTCTGGTCAGATCGGGTAGCACGGTTTGTTCCCCAGTTGCGGTATCGGAAGGGGCGTGCCAGCGCCCTTGTCAGGTGAGCACGCTGGCCGGCTCCCTCTCCCGCTTGCGGGGGAGGGTGGGGTGGGGGCTCTCACCGCGAGTCGTATGGTGGAGAGAACCCCCACCCGGATCGCATCTGCGATGCGACCCGGCCTCCCCCGCAAGCGGGAGAGGCGGACGGAGTTCGCGGCTGGCTACCGCCCCCTCACACATTCGATCCATGGATCGCGTCGATCACGGCGTCGGTCACTTCCCTGGTCGTCGCCGTGCCGCCGACGTCGGGCGTCAGCACGCCGGCCGCGCACACCTTCTCGACCGCGGCCATCAGGCGCGCGGCGGCGTCCTTTTCGCCGAGATGCTCCAGCATCTGCGCGCCGGTCCAGAAGGTCGCGACCGGGTTGGCGATGCCCTTGCCGGTGATGTCGAAGGCCGAGCCGTGGATCGGCTCGAACATCGAGGGGAAGCGGCGCTGCGGGTCGATATTGCCGGTCGGCGCGACGCCGAGGCTGCCGGCCAGCGCGCCTGCGAGATCCGACAGGATGTCGGCATGCAGATTGGTCGCAACGATGGTGTCGAGGCTCTTCGGATGGAGCGTCATCCGCACCGTCATGGCGTCGACCAGCATCTTGTCCCAGGTGACGTCGGGGAATTCCTTGGCCACCTCGGCCGCGATCTCGTCCCACATCACCATGCCGTGGCGCTGCGCGTTCGACTTCGTCACCGCGGTGAGGAATTTACGCGGCCGCGACTGCGCGAGCTGGAACGCGTAGCGCATGATCCGCGTCACGCCGACACGAGTAAAGACAGCCACTTCAGTGCCGACCTCTTCCGGCAGGCCCCTGTGGGCGCGGCCGCCCATCCCGGCATACTCGCCTTCGGAATTCTCGCGCACGATCACCCAGTCGAGATCGCCGACGCCGACATTGCGCAGCGGCGAGGCGACGCCGGGCAGGATTTTTGTCGGCCGCACATTGGCGTATTGGTCGAAGCCCTGGCAGATCGGTAAGCGAAGGCCCCACAGCGTGATGTGGTCGGGCACGTCGGGCGCGCCGACCGCGCCGAAATAGATCGCGTCGAAGTTTTTCAGATCGGCCAGCCCGTCGGCCGGCATCATCACGCCGTGCTTCTTGTAATAGTCCGAGCCCCAGTCGAAGGTCTTGACGTTGAAGCTGATGTCGCCCGAGCGCTTGGCCAGCGCCTGAAGCACGCGGACACCCGCGGAGATCACTTCGGGGCCGATGCCGTCGGCGGGAATGGCGGCGATGGAATGGGTACGCATGGGTTGTCTCCGGATCAATGGTTAGCGGGTTCGCACGGGATTGGGTTGCGGTTCGGCTGGTGCCGGCGCGCCTTGCGCGCGCGACAGCAGCAGCGTGAGCACGGCTGACAGCACCAGGAGGCCAGCGACGAAATAGAGGCCGCCCTCGAAACTGCCGGTGCGTTCCTTGATCCAGCCGATCATCGCGGGGCCGACGAAGCCGCCGAGATTGCCGATCGAGTTGATGGTGGCGATCCCGGCCGCTGCGGCTGAGCCTGACAGGAACATGGTCGGCATGCTCCACAGCGGCGGCTTCGATGAGGAGATGCCGATATTGACCAAGGTCAGCGCCGCGATCACGGCAGCAAGGCCGGTCCACAGTCCGGCAAGCGCAAGTCCTGCGGCCGCGATCAGGCAGGCGATCACGACGTGCCAGGTGCGTTCGCCGGTGCGGTCGGAATGCCGCGCCCACAGGATCATCGCGATCACGGCGATGGTCGCCGGCACCGCGTTGAGGAAGCCGACTTGCAGCGACGACAGGCCGAACGCCTTGATGATCTGCGGCGCCCACACGCCGAGCGTATAGAGCCCGGCCGAGGTGCCGAAATAGACCAGCGACAGCGCCAGCACGCGAGGATCCGCAAGGCCGCGCCAGACGCTATGGCTCGCGGTCGCAGCCTTGCCGTCGGTCTCCGTCTTCATGGTCTTGACCAGCCAGGCGCGCTCGTCGTCGGCGAGCCATCGGGCCTGCTCCGGCCGGTCGGTCAGGAAGCCGAGTACGACGAAGCCGAGCAGCACGGCGGGCACCGCCTCCAGCGCGAATAGCCATTGCCAGCCCTTGAAGCCGAACAGGCCGTCCATCTCCAGCAGCGCGCCGGAGACCGGCGAGCCGAGCACGGTCGAGAGCGGCGCGGCGGCCATGAACAGCGCGGTGACGGCGGCGCGCTGCCGCGCCGGGAACCAGTAGGAGAGGTAGAGGATGATGCCCGGGAAGAAGCCGGCCTCCGCGGCGCCGAGCAGGAAGCGCAGCACGTAGAAGCTGGTCGCGCCCTGCACCAGCGCCATCGCCGCCGAGACCAGGCCCCAGGTGATCATCACCCGCGCGATCCAGATCCGCGCGCCGATCTTGTGCAGGATGATGTTGGAGGGCACCTCGAACAGGAAGTAGCCCCAGAAAAAGATACCGGCGCCGAAGCCATAGACCGCCGGCGACAGGCCGATGTCCTTGTTCATGGTCAGCGAGGCGAAGCCGATATTGACGCGGTCGATGAAGGCCACGAAGTACAGCAGCATGATGAACGGCACGATGCGCAGTGAGATCTTGCGCAACACGCGCGTGCCAAGCTCGCTTTCCATGGGCTTCCCCGGGTTCGTCTTGTTTGTTGGGACGGCGCATTTTGCCGCGCCATTGAGAAGCCTAGAGGCGCGCGCCCTTCCGATTCAATCCGCGCCGGTTTATACAAAAAAATGATATAATCGCCGCCGTCGCCCGTCATTGCGAGGAGCGAAGCGACGAAGCAATCCATCGCTCCGCATATGCGGTCCCAATGGATTGCTTCGCTTGCGCTCGCAATGACGCCGGCTAGCACTGGAGTGCCTCTTGGAACTGCACCAGCTTCGCTGCTTCGTGGCGGCCGCCGAGGAACTGCATTTCGGCCGCGCCGCGCAGCGCCTGCAGATGATGCCGTCGGCGCTGGGCCGCCACATCAAGCTGCTGGAGGAGGATCTCGGGGTGCGGCTGTTCGCGCGCACCACGCGCGCGGTGTCGTTGACCGAGGACGGCTCTGTGCTGCTGCGCGAGGGACGGGCGCTGCTCGGCCGCGCCGAGGCGATCGAGGACGGCTTTCGTCGCCGGCTGCGCAAGCCGCTGGCGCGGCGCTTCCGGATCGGCGCGATCGACAGCGCGGCCGCCGGGCTGCTGCCGCCGCTGCTGCGTGACCTCCGCGCCGCCCATCCGGAGGTTGCCGTGCAGCTGCTCGAGGAGAAGACCATCCGGCTGCTGCCGAAGCTGTTGTCGGGCGCGCTCGATCTCGCTTTCGTGCGCCCACCGGAGCGGCCCGACCGGCGCATCGAGTTTTTTCCGCTGCTGCAGGAGACCGCTGTGGTGGCGCTGTCGCACAAGCATAGGCTGGCGCGGCGCAAGCAGATCGTGCTGGCTGACATCGCCGATCAGCCCTTGATCGTGCCGGAGCGCCGCTCGCGGCCGCACAGCCACGATCTCACGACAAAACTGTTCGACGAGGCCGGGCTGACGCCGCGCATCCAGGAGATCGCCGACGAGAAGCAGACCATCGTCAACATGGTCGCAGCACGGCTCGGCGTTGCCATCGTGCCGCGCTGGACCGCGCGGATGGCGATCCCGGGCGTGCGTTTCGTTCCCCTCAAGCTCAAGCGCGGCAGCAGCACCGGCCGCCTGCCGCTCGCCGCCGCCTGGCTGAAAGGCTCCCGCGATCCGGTCCGCGACCAGGTGATCGCGGTGCTGGAAGCGAGATTGAAGAGCTACGCGCGGGAGGCGTGAGTGTCTCTCTCCTCGTCATTCCGGGGCGTGCGAAGCACGAGCCCGGAATCCATCGGGCCGTATCATTTGTGGCGAAATGAATTCCGGGCTCAGCCCTTCGGGCTGCCCCGGAATGACGAAAGAGGGTACCCTACCGCTGCTCCGTCCGGCTTACGGACGCTCCGCTCTCCGCTGCAGGAAACAGGACCGCCGCTGCGACCACGCCGGCAATCGCCCCGAGCGCCGCGAGGACGAACGGGGCCGCGAACGCCGGCGCCGTATCCGTTGTCCCGAGCGTCGCCCCCAGCCCGGCAATGCTGATGGCAAAGCCGGCCTGACGGACGATCATGGTCATCGCTGAGGTCATACCGGCCTGCGCGGGCGGAGCCAACGCCAGGGCGACGCTGCCCAATTGCGGGTTGGCCAGCGCAGCGCCAATGCCGATCGTCAGCATGCCGGCGACCGTTGCGACGCCGCGCATTGCAGCATCGGCGGTCAGCGCCGCCACCACGAGCAACACATCTCCTGATGCGATGATGCCAAGCGCCACCATGAAGAACAGCCGCCAGCCCCATTGGGTGACGAAGCGGCCGCCCAGCAAGGGCACCAGCAGCATCGGCAGCGTCGCCGCCAGCAGCGCCACCCCCGCCACTTCCATGCTCACATGCAGGCCGGTGCTCAAGAACAGCGGCAGATAGACCAGGACGGCCCAGTAGCCAAACTGGATGGAGGTCAGCGATGTGCCGACCCCGATCATCGGCGCCGTTGCGAATACGCGCGGGTCGAGCACCGGATGCGGACTGCGCCACTGCTGCCGGACGAATGTGAATGCTGCCGTCGCGCTTGCGATCAGGCCGGCCGCTCTCACGATCGGCGCGGCGTCGTGCCTTAGCAGCGCGTCGATTGCGAGACCCAGCGACAATGTCAGCAGCACGATACCCTTGGGATCGAGCGGGCGCCCGCCGGGCTGATGCGCCTCGGCAACGACGCGCGGCACGGCGAAGGCCAGCGTCAGGCAAAAGGGGATGTTGGCATAGAATATCCAGCGCCAGCCGAACCACGCGGCGAGCAGGCCACCCAGCGTCGGACCCAGCGCCATGGCGACGCCCGAGATCACCCCGATGGTGCCGAAGGCCCGTGCCCGCTGACCCTGATGCGGAAACGCCCCCGCGATCAGCGCAATCGCGCCTGTGCTCAGAAAGGCCGCACCGACACCTTGCAGCACGCGTGCAGCGAGCAGCAACGGACCGCTGGTCGCCGCGCCGCAGGCAATCGACGCCAGCAGAAACACGATGTTGCCGGCCAGCATCGCGCGCCGCCGGCCGAAGCGGTCCGCAAGCGCGCCTGATGCCAATAGCGCGCCGGTGAGGGCGAGGCTGTAGGCGTCGATGACCCAGGCGGAACCGGCGACGGCGAACCCGAGATCCCCGGCAATGGCCGGCATGGCGACCACGACCGCGGTCACATCGAACAGGATCAGGAATGCGCCAAGGCCAAGAACGAACGTGATCAGGGTCGAGCGCTCTTGGGCGACGTCAGATGAGCGATCGTGCATGCCGCGCTGCCTCCCAATCCCCGTCCGGGGTTGCACCCGCACGAGGTCTGCTTACGCCCGTCCTGCTGACAGCATGGTGTCAGCAGGGCCGGCTGCCTGAACCTGTTTGCGATCGGGGCGCACCAACTTGCAAAGCAAGTGTCATACTAGCCTGCTAGCGATTCCGTCGCGGCTGCCGGTGCGCTTCCCGCGCCGCAAGCCGCCCGACGCTTCGCCGGCATTCCTTGACCGGAGGGATCATGCTCCGCATCGTCACGTGTCTGACGCTATTGATTTCCCTTCACGCGGCCGAGGCGCAAGACAGGGCGCCGGGCGGTTCATCGCAGCCCTATTTTGGGGGCTCCACAGCGCCGCCGACCGATCTGCCATCCGGGATCGGCAACTATTGCATCTACGAAAACCTCATCTTCTCGATTGGCTCGCCGATGTGCATTGGCAAGACGAGCTACGTATGTGCTCCCGCGATAAACGAAGCGGAGCTCAGTCAGCGGGCGTATTGGTCAGCAAGACCAGCTGACCCAAAACTGACCACGCCGGTGTGCCAGTAGACTGGCTCGTGTCTCTCTCTTGAATCGAGAAGCCATCCTCATCGTCGTCATCCCGGCCTAGTGCGCAATTGCGCACTAGGCCGGGACGACAGCGGAATTCGAGACGTGCAGACGTGCCTCGCAACTTGCGCCACGCACTCGGTGTCGTCCTGGCGAAGGCCAGGACCCATTACCCCAAATCGCAATTGTTACGCGAGGCTGGGGCCGCGAGCGCGTTCATCACCGAATGCGGTGGTTATGGATCCCGGCCTGCGCCGGGACGACGGCGGAATTTGAGGCAAGCAGATGCGCCACACACTCATCGTCGTCCTGGCGAAAGCCAGGACCCATTACCCCAAATCGCAATTGTTGCGCGACGTTGGGGCCGCGATCCCGTTCATCACCGAATGCGGTGGTTATGGGTCCTGGCTTTCGCCAGGACGACGAACGGAGAGACCCCCTGCGGCTCACGCAGTCGCCCTTCTGGCGGACGGTCGCCCTGGGCGGCCGGCAGCCCGTTCCAGGCGCGACCGGTGCCGGGCTGGCTACCAGAAATCCCGATCCTGGCGCTGGTAGCCGGCGGTTCCATCGGGGCGGGTTTCCCTGGCAAAGCTGTCGGCGAGGGCGTCACTCTGCCGGCGCAACTCGAATCTCTCCCGGTTTTGCGGAGCGGCCATGAGTTCCTCGTTTGTAGACTCGCGTTATGTTATAATATAACAGCTTCCCCATGGCGCATACGCACACCCACGACCACCACCATCACGACCACGGCCATCCCCACGTGCACAGCCACGGCCCGCACGCGCATCCGGCCCAGGCCGCGCCCTGGTCGATCCTGCGCATGCCGGTGCCGGCCCGGCTGGCCGCGGCGCTCGCGGTCTCTGCCTGCCTGTGGGCGGTCGTCTGGCTGGCGATGAGGTAAACCAATGGGCGCGCTTGTCACCTTCCGCGACGTCACGCTCGGCTATGACCGCCACCCGGCGGTGCACCATCTCAACGGTGCGGTTGAGGCGGGCGCGCTGCTCGCCGTGATCGGCCCGAACGGCGCCGGCAAGTCGACGCTGCTGCGCGGCATCGCCGGCGTGCTCAAGCCGCTGTCGGGCGTGATCGATCTCGACGGGCTCGACCACCGCGACATCGCCTATCTGCCGCAATCCGCCGACATCGACCGCACGTTTCCGATCTCGGTGTTCGATTTCGTCGGCACCGGGCTGTGGCGCTCGACCGGCTTCTTCGGCGGCATCGGCCGGGCCGCGCGCGACAAGATCCGGGCGGCGCTCGCGGCCGTCGGCCTCAACGGCTTCGAGAACCGCCCGATCGGCACGCTGTCCGGCGGCCAGATGCAGCGCATGCTGTTCGCGCGCGTGCTGTTGCAGGATGCCCGCCTGATCGTGCTCGACGAGCCGTTCAACGCCATCGATGCCAAGACCACCGGCGATCTCCTGGCGCTGGTGAAGCGCTGGAACGGCGAGGGACGCACGGTGCTGGCCGCGCTGCACGACCTCGACATGGTGCGCAACAATTTCCCGGAAACACTGCTCCTGGCGCGCGGCCCGGTGGAATGGGGCCCGACCGCGGAGACGCTGACGGCGGACAATCTGACGGTCGCGATGCGGATGTGCGAGGCGTTCGACGACAGTGCCGCGGCCTGCGCAGCCGATCCGCGCTCACGGGCCGCCTGACGCCGATGCTGACTGACGCGCTGATCACGCCCTTCACCGAATTCGAGTTCATGCGCCGCGCGCTCGCGGCCGTGATCGCGCTGTCGCTCGGCGGCGCGCCGATCGGCGTGTTCCTGATGTTGCGGCGGATGAGCCTGGTCGGCGACGCCATGGCGCATGCGATCCTGCCGGGCGCTGCGATCGGCTTCCTGCTGTCCGGGCTCAACCTGTTCGCGATGACGACCGGCGGCCTGATCGCGGGCTTTGCAGTGGCGCTGCTCGCCGGCCTCGTCGCCCGCACCACCGAGCTGAAGGAGGACGCTTCGCTTGCGACCTTCTACCTGGTCTCGCTCGCGCTCGGCGTCACCATTGTCTCCATCAAGGGTACCAATATCGACCTGCTGCACGTGCTGTTCGGCAATATCCTCGCGATGGACGACCAGACCCTGCTGGTGATCGCGTTCAACGCCACCATCACGCTGCTGGTGCTCGCAGTGATCTATCGCCCGCTCGTGATCGAATGCGTCGATCCGGTGTTCCTGCGCACCGTGAGCCGGGCCGGCGCGCCGGCGCATCTCGCCTTCCTCGCGCTGGTCGTGGTCAATCTCGTCAACGGCTTCCACGCGCTCGGCACGCTGCTCGGCGTCGGGTTGATGATCCTGCCCGCCGGCATCGCGCGGTTCTGGTCGCGCGACATCACCACCATGATCTGCATCGCGGTCGCGAGCGCGATTGTGTCGGGCTATGCCGGGCTGGTGCTGTCGTACCAGACCCGGATTCCCTCCGGACCCGCGATCATCCTGGTCGCGGCCGGGCTCTATATTGTGTCGCTGCTGTTCGGCAATGTCAGCGGCCTGGTCCGGCAGCTGTTTCCCGGCCGCCATCTCGAGGCGTGAGGACGATGCGGCGATTGTTCGGGTTGATCGGTCTGGTGCTGCTGCTGGCGAGCGGCGCGGCGCGCGCCGAGGAGCGCATCAACGTCGTTGCGAGCTTCTCGATCCTCGCCGACATGGTGCGCAATGTCGGCGGCAACAGCGTCGACGTGGTGGCGCTGGTCGGGCCCGACGGCGACGCGCATGTTTATGCGCCGACGCCGGCAGACGCCAAGAAGGTCGCCGACGCCAGGCTGCTGGTCATCAACGGCCTCGGCTTCGAGGGCTGGTTGCCGCGGCTGCTGCAGGCCTCCGGCAGCAAGGCGCCGGTCGCGGTGGCAACCAAGGGGATCATGCCACGCAAGATGGGCGGCCATGACGATCCGCATGCCTGGCAATCCGTGGCCAATGCGAAGATCTATGTCGTCAATATCCGCGACGGGCTGATCGCCGCGGCCCCTGACCAAGCCGGCGTCTTCAAGGCCAATGCCGACGCCTATCTGGCGAAGCTCGAGGCGCTCGACCGCGAGGTGCACGAGGCGGTGGCGAAAATACCGGAGGCGCGGCGCAAGGTGATCTCGACCCACGGCGCCTTCGGTTATTTCGCCGATTCCTATGGAATTACGTTCTTCTCGCCGCTCAGCGTCTCGACCGATTCCGAGCCCAGCGCGCGCGATATCGCCGCCATCATCGCCCAGATCAAGCTCGCGAAAATTCCGGCAGTTTTTCTCGAAAATATCAGCGATCCGCGCCTGATCGAGCGGATCGCGGCCGAGACCGGCGCCAGGGTCGGCGGGACCCTGTATTCGGACAGTTTGACGGCCGAAAAGGGCCAAGCACCCACTTACATTGATATGGTCAGGCACAATATAAAGGCCCTGACCAGCGCGCTCGCCAACTAGGGGCAGGGGCCTCCCTGCCGGGATTGAGCGCGGCCCCAATTCGGAGTTGTTATGGCTGAAGCTTCGCAAAAAATTCCAGTGACCGTGCTGACGGGCTATCTCGGCGCCGGCAAGACCACGCTGTTGAACCGCATCCTGTCGGAAAACCACGGCAAGAAATACGCCGTCATCGTCAACGAATTCGGCGAGATCGGCATCGACAACGACCTCATCATCGGCGCCGATGAGGAAGTATTCGAGATGAACAATGGCTGCGTCTGCTGCACGGTGCGCGGCGACCTCGTCCGCATCATGGACGGGTTGATGAAGCGCAAGGGCAAGTTCGACGCCATCATCGTCGAGACCACCGGCCTTGCCGATCCGGCGCCGGTCGCGCAGACCTTCTTCGTCGACGAGGACGTGCAGAAGAACGCCCGGCTCGACGCCGTCGTAACCGTCGCCGACGCCAAATGGCTGAGCGATCGCCTCAAGGACGCGCCGGAAGCCAAGAACCAGATCGCGTTCGCCGACGTCATCGTGCTGAACAAGACTGACCTGGTCTCGAAGGCTGAGCTCGCCGAGGTCGAAGCCCGCATCCGCGGCATCAACCCCTATGCCAAGCTACACCGCACGGAGCGCTGCCAGGTCGGGCTATCAGACGTGCTGGAACGCGGCGCGTTCGATCTCGACCGCATCCTGGAGATCGAGCCTGATTTCCTCGAGGCCGGCGACGGTCACGACCACGATCATCACGACCACGGTCATGACCATGATCACCACCACCACGATCACGGCCATGGTGGGCTGAAGCACTATCACGACGAGGACATGCAATCGCTGTCGCTGCGTTCGGAGAAGCCGCTCGACCCAACCAAGTTCATGCCCTGGCTGCAGAACCTCGTCGCCACCGAGGGCCAGAAGATCCTGCGTTCGAAGGGTATCCTCGCCTTCACCGGCGATGACGACCGCTACGTGTTCCAGGGCGTCCACATGATGCTGGAGGGCGACCACCAGCGGAAGTGGAAGGACGGCGAGAAGCGCGAAAGCCGCGTCGTGTTCATCGGTCGCGAATTGCCGGAGCAGGCGATCCGCGACGGCTTCGAGCAGTGCATCACCACGTGATGAAAGAGTTCGACCCGGGCGAGGCCCCTTCTTCCATCGTTTCGATCACCGACCGCGTCAAGCAGCTTCCGCTCGGCGCGGCGATCGGCTCAGTACATTTTCTCGGCGACCGCGCGTTCTTCGTCGGCGCCGAGGAGAGCGTCGTGATCGCGACCGCCGACGGCGAGATCACGCGGACAGAGACGCATTTCGGCGCCATCCTGTGCGCGGCCTCCGACGGCAAGCGGCTCGTCACCGGCGGTGACGACGGCAAGCTGGTCGCGATCGACGCCAAGGGCGAGATCTCGACGATTGCGACCGACGCCAAGCGGCGCTGGATCGACAATGTCGCGCTGCACAGCGACGGCACCGTGGCGTGGTCGGCGGGCAAGACCGCGTTCGTGCGCAATCCCAAGGGCGAAGAGAAAACCTTCGAGGTGCCGTCGACCGTCGGCGGGCTGGCGTTCGCGCCGAAGGGCCTGCGGCTTGCGATCGCGCACTACAACGGCGTGACCTTGTGGTTTCCCAACATGGCCGCCAATCCGGAATTCCTGGAATGGGCCGGCTCGCACCTCGCGGTCTCTTTCAGCCCGGACAACAAGTTTCTTGTCACGGCGATGCACGAGGCCGCGATGCATGGCTGGCGGCTCGCCGATAACCGGCACATGCGGATGAGCGGCTATCCCGGCCGCGTGCGCTCGATGTCATGGAGCGCCGGTGGCAAGGGGCTCGCGACCTCGGGCGCTGATACCGTGATCGTCTGGCCGTTCACCAGCAAGGATGGGCCGATGGGCAAGGAGCCGGCGATGCTGGCGCCGATGCCGGCGCGGGTCGCGGTGGTCGCCTGCCATCCGAAGAACGACATCATGGCGGTCGGCTATGCCGACGGCACTGTGCTGATGGTCCGGCTCGAGGACGGCGCCGAGATCCTGGTGCGTCGGAATGCCGGTACCGCGGTGTCCGCGCTGGGGTGGAATGCCAAGGGCACGCTGCTCGCCTTCGGCACGGAAGATGGTGACGCGGGCATCCTGGAAATGTAAGAGATCGCTGCATCGGTTTCGAGCGAGGAAGAATCGGCAGCGTGATGCGATTTCTCACCACATTCCAGCTCGCCGACTTCATCGACACGCTGGTCAGCCTGACGACAGCTTTTGTGCTCGGCACCCTGATCGGAGCCGAGCGGCAGTACCGGCAGCGCACCGCTGGGTTGCGCACCAATGTGCTGGTCGCGGTCGGCGCGGCCGCCTTCGTCGACCTCGCGATGCATCTGGCCGGCGCCGACGGCGCGGTGCGGGTGATCGCCTATGTGGTGTCGGGGATCGGCTTCCTCGGCGCCGGCGTCATCATGAAGCAGGGCATGGACGTGCGCGGCCTCAACACCGCGGCGACGCTGTGGGCCTCGGCCGCGGTCGGCTCCTGCGCCGGCGCCGACCTGGTGGCGCAGGCGGCGGCGCTGACCGTGTTCGTGATCGCCGGCAACACGCTGCTGCGTCCGCTGGTCAACGCCATCAACCGCATCCCGCTGAACGAAAAGGCCTCGGAGGCGACCTACTACTTCAAGCTCGTGGTGACTCCCGAGGCGCTGCCCGACATGCGCGACCGCCTGGTCGAGAAGCTCGAGGCCGCGAACTATCCGGTCGCCGATGTCAACGTGGTCGAGGCCGGCGACGATTTCCTGGAGATCGTGGCGGAGCTGGTCTCGACCGCGGTCGACCCCAACGAGCTGAATGCCGTGGTGGTCGACCTGCAGCATCAGCCCGGCGTGCGGCACGTGACCTGGGAAATCAGCACCACGGATTGAGGCCGGGTTCCCGCAAGCTCTGCTCAGGAACCATGCCGTGGCCGGATCGTTGATCTCGCTGACAATCGCGGGTGAACGAGATGGTTGCGGATCGGACCAGGCTGCGGAACGACGTGCTGATCGCCTCCACGCTGGTGGTGGCGGGCGTTGCGATCGCGGCGCTGTCGCTGCACGCGATCAACGCTGCCCCGCAGGAGATGGCGCAGGCGACCCAGCCGCTGCAGACAACGCCGCCCGCCGAGTCAAAACCCGGCGGCGAGCGGCCGACCACGCCGGCGCCGGAGCCGGCGCGTCCCGACGCTGACGCGCAGAAGGCCGGCGCCAGGCCGGCGCTGCCGCCGGCGCCCGCCGAGAAGATCGCCCCGCCGATCGAGAAGAAATAGCCGCGTTCGGCCGGCGCATTGTGACGCGCATTTGACTGATGCTGCCGATTATACGGTCTCGCCTCCGCCCTCCGCGCCCGCCATAATCTACCGGCACACTAACGACAGATGGGGCACTTCATGAAGATCGAGGACGTCCGGCGCACCGCCTATTCGATGCCGCTCACCAACCCGTCGTTTCCGCCGGGACCGTACCGGTTCTTCGACCGCGAATATTTCATCATCACCTACAAGACCGACCCCGAGGCGCTGGCGGCCGTGGTGCCGGAGCCGCTCGAGGTCGCCGAGCCTGTCGTGAAGTACGAATTCATCCGCATGCCGGACTCGACCGGCTTCGGCGACTACACGGAGACCGGGCAGGTGATCCCGGTCCGCTTCAAGGGCGAGCTCGGGGCCTATACCCACGCGATGTATCTCGACGACGAGGCCCCGATCGCCGGCGGCCGCGAGCTCTGGGGATTTCCGAAAAAGCTGGCGCGGCCGAAGATTGCGGTCGAGAGCGACGTGCTGGTCGGCTCGCTGCATTACGGCTCGGTGCTCTGCGCCTCCGCCACGATGGGTTACAAGTACCACAAGGTCGATCACGACACGGTCTTGAACGCGATGAAGGCGCCGAACTTCATCCTGAAGATCATTCCGCATGTCGACGGCACGCCGCGGATCTGCGAGCTGGTGCGCTTCCATCTCGACGACATTACCTTGAAGGAGGCCTGGACAGGGCCCTCCGCGCTCGGCCTGTTTCCGCACGCGCTGTGCGACGTCGCCCGCCTGCCGGTGCGCGAAGTGGTCTCGGCGCTGCATTACAAGGCGGACCTGACGCTGGGGCTCGGCTCGGTCGCGTTCGACTACATGGCGAAGTGAGCGGCGCCAGACAGCAAAATGCCCGGCGCAAAGCCGGGCATTTTCGTTCTCAAGGTACGCTGTGCGGTCAGCGCACCAGGACGTTCTTGAACTGCCAGGGATCGCTGGTGTCGATATCTTCCGGGAACAGTCCCGGACGATCCGTCAGCGGGGTCCAGTCGGTGTAGAAACCTTTCACCGGGCCGAGATACGGCAGCTGGATTTCCAGCAGACGGTCGAAATCCATCTCGTCGGCTTCGACGATGCCTTCGTTCGGATTCTCCAGCGCCCACACCATGCCGCCGAGCACGGCGGAGGTCACCTGCAGGCCGGTCGCGTTCTGATAGGGCGCGAGTTTGCGGGTCTCCTCGATGGAGAGCTGCGAGCCGTACCAGTAGGCGTTGTTGTCGTGGCCGAACAGCAGCACGCCGAGTTCGTCGATGCCGTCGACGATTTCGTTCTCATCGAGGATGTGGTGCTTCTCCTGCATCTTCGCTGCGCGGCCGAACATTTCATGCAGCGACAACACGGCATCGTCAGCCGGATGATAGGCATAGTGGCACGTCGGCCGATAGATCGCCTTGCCCGATGCGTCATGCACCGTGAAGTAATCGGCGATCGAGATCGACTCGTTGTGGGTGACGAGGAAGCCGTACTGCGCGCCGCGGGTCGGGCACCAGGTCCGCACGCGTGTGTTGGCGCCGGGCTGCATCAGATAGATCGCTGCGCCGCAGCCGGCTTCATGGGTGTGCGCATTCTCGGGCATCCATTTTTCATGAGTGCCCCAACCGAGTTCGGACGGCTGCACGCCTTCCGACAGGAAACCTTCCACCGACCAGGTGTTGACGAAGACGTCAGGCTCCTTCGGCGACTTGGAGCGCTGGGTGTCGCGTTCGGCGATGTGGATGCCCTTGATGCCGGCCTGCCGCATCAAGTCCGCCCATTCGGCCTTGGTCTTCGGCTTGGGGGCATTGAGCTTTAGATCGGCGGCGACGTTGAGCAGCGCCTGCTTGACGAAAAACGAGACCATGCCGGGATTGGCGCCACAGCAGGAGACGGCCGTGGTCGAGCCCGCCGGACGCGCCTTCTTGGCGGCCAGCGTCACTTCGCGCAGGGCGTAGTTGGAGCGCGCTTCCGGGCCCTTCGACGAATCGAAGTAGAAGCCGAGCCAAGGCTCGTTGACGGTGTCGATATAAAGCGCGCCAAGCTCGTTGCAGAGCTCCATGATGTCGGTCGAGCCGGTATCGACCGACAGATTGACGCAAAAGCCCTGGCCGCCGCCTTCAGTGAGCAGCGGGGTCAGCAGGTCGCGATAATTGTCCTTGGTCACGGCCTGCTGGATGAACTTTACATTCTGCTTCTCGCAATGCGCCTTGCGGCCCTCGTCCTTGGGATCGATCACGGTGACGCGCGACTTGTCGTAATCGAGATGCCGCTCGATCATCGGCAACGTGCCTTTGCCGATCGAGCCGAAGCCGATCATGACAATGGGGCCGGTGATTTTCGCGTAGATCTGCGAGGAGGGGCTCATCATTTTCTCCAGGAGAGCGCCGAGCGGCGGGTAGAGTGGATCAGGGGTTGCGTCGCTTTGCGGTAACTTCGATCTCGACCTTCATCTCGGGCTTGTAGAGCCCCGCGACGATCAGCATCGTTGCGGCCGGGCGGATGTCGCCGAGAACCTCGCCGCAGACCGCGAAATGGGCATCCACGTCACTGATGTCAGTGAGGTAGTAGGTCGCGCGGACGATGTCGGCCATCGCGAAGCCGCCCTCTTTCAGGGCAGCCTCGATGGTCTTGAAGCAGTTCCGTGACTGGCTCGTGACATCATCAGGCATGGTCATGGTGGTGTAGTCGTAGCCGGTGGTTCCGGCAACGAAGGCGAGGTCGCCGTCGATCACGGCACGGCTGTAGCCAGCGGTCTTCTCGAACGGCGAGCCGGTGGAAATCAGGCGGCGGGACATGTCGGATCTCGGCTGAAAATGGCTTTGCTCGGGGTTTACGGGCATTTTCGGCGCCCGCGCAACCCCCAGATTCTGACCTGGGATTCCGGGCCTTGCGGCCCGGCGTTAGTGGGACTGCTGCGTGGTGTCCGGCGGCGACGGCGGCGTGCCGGTCCAGCGCCGGATCAGGATGTCCCGGACGATCATGACCGAGATCAGGACCAGCATGACCGTGGGGACGAGGCCGCGCCAACGCGGGCGCGCGCCATCGATTGCGGGAAGGTTCTCTGCCATGGCGCCCGCCTTACGCCGCGTGCGGCACGGCGAGCGGTGCCTTCCGGTTGCGGGTTGCCTTGCTCTTGGGCAGCGGTGCGCCGGTCGGCGTGATCATGCCCCAGGCGCCGTCCAGCGCGCCCTCGACAAGCTCGAGGCCGAGCAGCCGCTCGCGCTCGAATGCGCCCGGCAGCGACAATTCGCCGGTCCTCGCGGCGGTGAAGCCATAGCGGGCGTAATAGGGCGCATCGCCAAGCAGGATCACCGCGCCGTGGCCACGGGCCTTCGCCACGGCCAGCGCGCGCTGCATCAGCGCGGCGCCGACGCCGAGGCCGCGGCAGTCGTCGTCGACAGCCAGCGGCCCCAGCATCAGCGCGCTGCGGCCCCCCGCGCTGACGTGCCACAGCCGCACGGTTCCAACCAGCCGGCCGTCCTGGCGCACGGCCGCAAGGCTCAGGCCTTGGGCGGGCGCACGTCCGTCGCGCAGGCGCTGGCAAGTGCGGGCATGGCGGTTCTCGCCAAAGCAGGCATCCAGCAGCGCTTCGCGCGCGACGACGTCCGAGGCACGCTCCGCGCGGATCGCGAACGGGGCGGCTTTTCGGATGAGGGCAACGGGGGTGTTCCGTTTCGCAGTCATGGCACGTCAGTCCCCGCTTGCAACGGCATGTCGCACGCCGCGCAAGCGTCGTTCAGAAAAATCAAAAATGATCGGGAAGGAGCCGGCGGGGCCGGCTCCCGGTTTATCAGGCCTCGAAAAGGAGGCGGCTTAGATGTGGTAGGTCTTCAGCGGCGGAATGCCGTTGAACGCCACCGACGAGTAGGTCGACGTATAGGCGCCGGTGCCTTCGATCAGCAGCTTGTCGCCGATCTCGAGCGTCACCGGGAGCGGATACGGCAGCTTCTCGTACAGCACGTCGGCACTATCGCAGGTCGGGCCCGCGAGCACGCACGGCGTCATGTCCGCGCCGTCATGCGGGGTGCGGATGGCGTAGCGGATCGACTCGTCCATCGTCTCGGCGAGACCGCCGAACTTGCCGATGTCGAGATAGACCCAGCGCACCTCGTCCTCGTCGCTCTTCTTCGAGATCAGAACGACTTCGGTCTCGATGATGCCTGCATTGCCGACCATGCCGCGGCCCGGCTCGATGATCGTCTCCGGGATCTGGTTGCCGAAATGCTTGCGCAGCGCGCGGAAGATCGACCGGCCATACTGCAGGACCGGCGGAACGTCCTTGAGGTACTTGGTCGGGAAGCCACCGCCCATGTTGACCATGGTGAGGTTGATGCCGCGCTCGGCGCAGTCACGGAACACGGTCGAGGCCATCGCGAGCGCGCGGTCCCACGCCTTCACCTTGCGCTGCTGCGAGCCGACATGGAACGAGATGCCGCACGGCTCCAGCCCGAGGCGCTTGGCGAGGTCGAGCACGTCGACCGCCATCTCCGGGTCGCAGCCGAACTTGCGCGACAGCGGCCACTCGGCGCCGGCGCAGTCATAGAGGATGCGGCAAAACACCTTCGCGCCGGGAGCGGCGCGGGAGATCTTCTCGACCTCGGCGGCGCAGTCGACGGCGAACAGGCGAATGCCGAGCGCGAAGGCACGCGCGATGTCGCGCTCCTTCTTGATCGTGTTGCCATAGGAGATGCGGTCCGGCGTCGCACCGGCGGCCAGCGCCATCTCGATTTCCGCAACGGTCGCGGTGTCGAAGCAGGAGCCGAGCGAGGCGAGCAGCGCCAGCACCTCGGGCGCCGGGTTGGCCTTCACCGCGTAGAACACGCGGCTGTCCGGCAGCACCTTCGCGAAGGTCTGGTAATTGTCGCGCACGACCTCGAGGTCGACGACGAGGCACGGCTCGGTGTCGAGACCTTCGCTGCGGCGGTGACGCAGGAATTCCTGGATACGTTCGGTCATGGCACTCTCCAACGGCCCCAGCGACGGGATCCGCATCAACGTGACGTCGGATAAGAGTGCTCTGGCCGCATTGCGCGATGGAGGCGCAACGGAAGCCAAAAGACTCAAACCAGACTGTGCTGCCGTGGATTGGTTGGGAGAGTTTCCCGCCCGCACACCTGGCAATGAAGGACAAGCCTTTTCAGTAGCCCGCGCCGGCGTTGGACTGCCGGTAGAGACCAAAAAAGCCCGATCCGTCGTTGCTTTAAGTCGCGTCCCCCGTTGAGAGCGGGGTGCGCCGGTTCGCCTCCGGCTGCCAGTCACGGTTGCAAAGAGTGGTGAGACCTTCAACGGCATCCCTGGAGAGGGAGGCTGGCCGCCTCGTGTCCTGACGGACGTAAGCGACCCTCGGTTCTTCCACCCCTTGGCGGCTGTCCGGCCTCTTGTCCGGATACCTACCGACTGACACACGACCACAGGCACGTGCGAAATTGGGCAAGGCAGGAAATAAGTCTTTTGAATTCGCTTCGCAAGATTTTTTTTGCGATAGCGACAAATTTCCCTAACACGCGCTTGCGATGGCGCGCGCAGCAGGTGTTGAAGATGAACGGCTGTTAAGAATGACTAACGAAGCGTGTGCGTTTAAGCCCTGTGCCGCAGCGCTTTCTTGAATCGCTTCAGCTCACGCGCGACGCGTGAACGGCTCGACGCGCTGCGCCGCGCGGATGAAGGCGATCATGATCAGGACGCCGATGCCGAACAGCACGGCCTGCAGGATGTGTGCGCCGAAATCACCGAGCCCGAGCACGATCGCGAGCGCCCAGCCGCCGGCGAAGGCCGCGCCGAACACTTCCGCGCCGATCAGGATCGCCGCCGAAATCACGGTGATGACGCTCGGCCAGAGGATCCGGCTGGTGCCTGCGGTGGTGGGCTGCATGGTCATGGAATAGGTCCTGTTCAGGGGGCGCAATCTCTCCGAAAAGAGCCCATCTATCAAGCGCAAAAGGCCCAAAAATGCCGTATCGCGTGATATAGATTGGGCCGCATTTTCAAGGCGAAAAACGGGATATTCGATGTCAGAAACCAGCGCAGACGCTCACGCCAACCCCCTCCTGAAGGCATGGCAGACGCCGCTCGAGACGCCGCCCTTCGCCGAGATCAAGCCGGAGCATTTCCTCCCTGCCTTCGAGCAGGCCTTCGCCGACCATTCGGCTGAAGTGGCTGCGATTACCCATGATCCGGCGCTGCCCGACTTCGACAACACCATCACGGCGCTGGAGCGCTCCGGCAAGCTGCTGTCGAAGGTCTCGGCGGTGTTCTACGACTTGGTCTCGGCCCATTCGAGCCCTGCGATCCTCGAGATCGACAAGGAGGTGTCGCCCCGGATGGCGCGGCACTGGAATCCGATCATGATGAACGCTGTGCTGTTTGGCCGCATCGCGATGCTGCACGAGAAGCGCGCCTCGCTCGGCCTGACCGGCGAGCAGATGCGGCTGCTGGAGCGCACCTACACCCGCTTCCACCGCTCCGGCGCCGGGCTCGACGACGCGGCCAAGGCCCGCATGGCCGCGATCAACGAACGCCTCGCCCAGCTCGGCACCTCGTTCAGCCACCATCTGCTCGGCGACGAGCAGGAGTGGTCCATGGAGCTCGGCGAGGGCGACCGCGCCGGCCTCTCCGACACATATGTGGCGGCCGCCAAGGCTGCGGCGGAAGAGCGCGGCAAGGGTGGCAAGGCGATCGTGACGCTGTCACGCTCCTCGGTCGAGCCGTTCCTGCAGAGCTCGTCGCGCCGCGACCTGCGCGAGAAGGTCTACAAGGCCTTCACGGCCCGCGGCGACAACGGCAACACCAACGACAACAATGCGACCATCGTGGAGATCCTCTCGCTCCGCGAGGAGACCGCGAAGATCCTGGGCTTCCCGACCTACGCCGCCTACCGCCTCGAGGATTCCATGGCCAAGACGCCGGAGGCGGTGCGCGGCCTCTTGGAGCGGGTCTGGAAGCCGGCGCGGGCGCGGGCGCTCGCCGACCGCGATGCGCTGCAGGCGCTGATCGCTGAAGAGGGCGGCAATTTCACCCTGGCGGCCTGGGACTGGCGTTACTACGCCGAGAAGCTGCGCCAGGCCAAAGCCAATTTCGACGATTCCGCGATCAAGCCCTATCTGGTGCTCGACCACATGATCGAGGCCGCCTTCGACTGCGCCACCCGCCTGTTCGGCGTCACCTTCGCCGAGCGCAAGGACGTGCCGGTCTGGCACCCGGATGTGCGGGTGTGGGAGGTCACGGGCCGCGACGGCCAGCACAAGGCGCTGTTCTACGGCGACTACTTCGCGCGGCCCTCCAAGCGCTCCGGCGCCTGGATGACCTCGCTGCGCGACCAGCAGAAGCTCGACGGCGACGTCGCGCCGCTGGTCATCAATGTCTGCAACTTCGCCAAGGGCGCCGACGGCGCGCCGTCGCTGCTGTCGCCGGACGACGCGCGGACCCTGTTCCACGAGTTCGGCCATGGCCTGCACGGCATGCTCTCGGACGTGACCTATCCGTCGCTGTCGGGGACATCGGTTTTCACCGACTTCGTCGAGCTGCCCTCGCAGCTCTACGAGCACTGGCAGGAGCGGCCCGAGGTGCTGCAGCGCTTCGCCCGCCACTACCAGACCGGGGAGGCGCTGCCGGACGATCTGCTCAAGCGCTTCCTCGCCGCGCGCAAGTTCAACCAGGGCTTTGCCACCGTGGAGTTCGTCTCCTCGGCGCTGGTCGACCTCGAATTCCACACCCAGCCGGCGGCGGCGAGTCGCGACGTCCGCGCCTTCGAGCAGAAGGAGCTGGAGAAGATCGGCATGCCCGCCGAGATCTCGCTGCGGCACCGGCCGACCCAGTTCGGCCACATCTTCTCCGGCGACCACTATGCGTCCGGCTATTACAGCTACATGTGGTCGGAGGTGATGGACGCCGACGCGTTTGGCGCCTTCGAGGAGGCTGGCGACATCTTCGATCCCGCGACCGCCAAGCGGCTGCATGACGACATCTATTCGTCGGGCGGCTCGCGCGATCCGGAGGAGGCCTATGTCGCCTTCCGCGGCCGAGAGCCCGAGCCGGACGCGCTCTTGCGCCGTCGCGGCCTGCTCGAGACGCCCGAGGCGGCCTGAAGGTGCCCTCTCTGAACCGCCTGATCGCCGGGCTCGTGCTCGCGGTGTCCGTCGTGCTCGACACGGCGGCCGCCAAGGCCCACCCGCATGTCTGGATCGTGGCCAAAAGCGAGCTGATCTACGCGCCCGACGGCACCGTCACGGGGGTCCGCCACGCCTGGACCTTCGACGACATGTTCTCGACCTATGCGTTGCAGGGCATCGAGACCAAGGTGAAGGGCGCCTACAGCCGCGAGGAGCTGGCGCCGCTGGCGCAGACCAATGTCGAGTCGCTGAAGGAATACGCCTACTTCACCTTCGCCAAGGGCGACGGCAAGAAGCAGAAGTTCACCGAGCCGGTCGACTACTTCCTCGAATACAAGGACTCGGCGCTGACGCTGCACTTCACCTTGCCGGTGAAGACGCCGTTCAAGGCTAGGCAGCTCTCGCTCGAAGTGTTCGACCCGACCTACTTCATCGACTTCCAGTTCGCGGAGAAGGAGCCGGTCAAGCTGGTCGGCGCCGCGGCCGACTGCAAGTTGGCATTCGAGCGGCCGAATGACGGCACCGCCGCCGCGCAGAAGCTCGGCGAGCAGAACTTCCTCGACGGAAGTGCCGGCAATTTCGCGATGATGTTCGCCAACAAGATCACGGTGGATTGCCCATGACGCCGATCGCTTCCCGCGTGATGCGCGGCCTCGCCGTGTCCGCTGCTGTGCTGGCGGCATTCGCGGTGCTGGATGGTGCGGTGCATGCGCTGCTGGCGCAAAATCCGTTCGGCGCACCGCGCGCTGCGGAGCCGCAAGGCGGGATCGTCGGCTGGCTCTTGGCAAAGCAGTCGGAGTTTTACCGTGAGATGTCGGCGACCATCCGCGCCGCGAAATCCGACGGCTCTGCGGTCTGGACGCTGCTTGCGATCTCCTTTGCCTACGGGATCTTCCATGCCGCCGGCCCCGGCCACGGCAAGGCGGTGATCTCGTCCTACATGGTCGCCAATCGCGAGACCGCGCGGCGCGGCATCGTGCTGTCGTTCGCCTCGGCGCTGATGCAGTCGCTGGTCGCCGTTCTGATCGTCGGGGTCTGTGCCTGGCTGCTCAACGCGACGGCGAAGACCATGTGCGGGGCGGAGAAGGCGATCGAGATCGCGAGCTACGCGCTGATCGCGGCGTTCGGCGCCCGGCTGGTCTGGGTCAAGGGCGGCGGCTTCCTCCGCGCGCTCCAGGTGCCGCGGCCGGCGCTGGCGATGGCCGGCGCGCATCAGCATGATCACGACCACCATGATCACGATCACCACGACCACGTGCATGACAAGCATGGCCATCACCATGATCACGGCCACGATCACGGGCATGACGCGCAGCACGTCCATGACGAGCATTGCGGCCATTCGCACGGGCCGACGCCGGCCGAGCTCGCCGGTCCCGGCGGCTGGCGGCGCGGCCTTGGCGCAATCTTCACCGTCGGGATCCGGCCGTGCTCGGGCGCGATCCTGGTGCTGGTGTTCGCGCTGGCGCAGGGGCTGTTCTGGGCCGGCATTGCCGCGACCTTCGTGATGGGGCTCGGCACCGCCATCACGGTGGCCGCGATCGCGCTCGTCGCAGTGTCGGCGCGCGGCGTGGCCGAGCGATTGAGCGCGGCGCGCGACGGCGGCGGCATGGTGATCATGCGCGGCCTGGAGTTTGCCGCCGCTGCGCTGGTGCTGCTGTTCGGGCTCGGACTGTTGTTCGGCTACGTTGCGGCCGAACGAGCGACGTGCCTGTAGGGTCCTAACTCCAAGTAATCCGTCATCCTGAGAGCCTGACCGAAAAAGCAGTGAGTGATTTCAGTCGGCTGTGATTCCTTCGGATTTGCAAAGATTCGAGGGAGTGCACCATGCCATGGACCAAAATCACTCGTGCTCAGTATCTGCGGAACGGACTGCGCTATGCAAGCGACATGACCGACGCGGAGTGGCGTCTGATAGCCAGGAAGTTGCCGGGTCGGCGTCGATTGGGCCGCCCGCGGAAGGTTGATCTGCGCAAGGTAGTCGAGGCCATTTTGTTCATTCTGTCCACCGGCTGCCAATGGCGCGCTCTGCCGCGGGAGTTCCCGCCGTACTCGACGGTGCAAGGTTATTTCTATACTTGGCGCGATACTCGCCGATGGCACAGGATCGTGAAGGCTCTGGTCCGACAGGCACGGCGCAAACTCGGCCGCAAGCCGACACCGACGGCGGCCGTCATCGACAGTCAGAGCGCTTCGACGACACAAGCCGGCGGCCCGCGCGGCTTCGATCCGGGCAAACGTGTTAACGGACGTAAGCGGCACATCGTCACCGATACCAACGGTCTCTTGCTGGCCGTCCACGTTCACCCAGCCAATGTTCAGGACGTGCATGGTGCAGTCCCCTTACTGGAGCGCGTGCGAGAGCGCTTTCCGAAACTGCGTCATGTCTTTGCTGACCGGGTTTATCGCGGAAAGCAGCTTGTTGGCGCGCTCTCCCATTGCGGGCCATGGACCATTGAGATCGTTCAGCGGCCGCCTGGGGTCAAAGGCTTCCAGCTCTTACCACGACGCTGGGTCGTCGAGCGCACCTTCGCGTGGTTCGGCAGGTGTCGCCGCCTCTCCAGAGATTTCGAGGGCTCCGCCTCAACTGAGGTCGCCTGGCTCCTCGTAGCCCATCTCAGACTCTTGACCCGACGCCTCGCTACGCCCTGAAAATACTCAGCTCATTTGGAGTCAGACTCTGAGGAGGCGCGTCAGCGCCGTCTCGAAGGATCGACGGCCACCAGCGGGGCCGTGCATCCTTCGAGGCTCGCTCTGCTCGCACCTCAGGATGACGGATAACAGGGCTGCCTCGCTCAACTCGTCAGATATCCCCTGATCGCCGGCAGGAAGAAGATCGCGATGTTGATCGCAAAGCCGATGCTCCAGAGGATCGAGCGCAGTGTCGGGCGGTTGCCGATATAGGTGAGGACGTAGGCGATCCGCACGATCAGGAACAGTACCGCGAGCTCGTCGATCAGCCGCAGCGGCCCGACGCGGAATTCGGCGAGCAGCACGGCGAAGGCGAAGAACGGCAAGGCCTCGATGCCGTTCTGGTGGGCGCCGAGCGCGCGCGAGCGGATCGGGTCGTCGTAGAAGTCGGGATCGCGTGGTTTCGAATTGTCAAAACCGTGGATGCCGGGCCACTTCACCGATACGATCGTCAGCAGCGAGAGCAGCAGCGTCCCGAAGACGCACCATTCGGCGATCGTCATGGTTCCTCCCGATTCACGGACCGGAACGTAGCCAACCGGCACTCGGCTTGACAAGGTTGGAGCAACGCGCGAAGCCCAAAGCCCCCAAGCGAAGGACCTTAGGCGCAACGCCATCATGAGCACGGTGATCCCCTTCGAGAGCGCGAAGCCTGCCGCGGCGCCGAAGCCGGAACGCGTCGGCGTGCTGCTGGTCAATCTCGGCACGCCGGATACGGCCGATGCCGCGGGCGTGCGGGTCTATCTGAGGGAATTCCTGTCCGATCCGCGGGTGATCGAGAACCAGGGCCTGCTCTGGAAGCTGATCCTCAACGGCATCATTCTGCGCGTCCGCCCGGCCCGCAAGGCGCGCGACTATCTGAAGATCTGGAACACCGCGAAGAACGAGTCGCCGCTGAAGACCATCACGCGCTCACAGGCCGAAAAGCTGGCGGAGGCGATTGCCGATCACGATCACGTCGTAGTCGACTGGGCGATGCGCTATGGCAATCCGTCGATCAAGGAGCGCATCGAGGCGCTGGCGGCGCAGGGCTGCGGCCGGCTGCTGCTGGTGCCGCTCTATCCGCAATATTCGGCGGCGACGTCGGCGACGGTCTGCGACGAGGCGTTTCGCGTGCTGGCCGGCATGCGCGCGCAGCCGATCCTGCGGGTGACGCCGCCCTATTACGATGATCCTGACTACATCGAGGCGCTCGCGGTCTCGATCAATGACCATCTCGCGACGTTGCCGTTCCAGCCCGAGATCATCCTCGCATCGTTCCACGGCATGCCGAAGGAATATGTCGACAAGGGCGATCCCTATCAGGCGCAGTGCATCGCCACGACCGATGCGCTGCGCAAGCGGCTCGGGCTCGATGCCAATAGATTGATCCTCACCTTCCAGTCGCGCTTCGGCAATGCCGAGTGGCTGCAGCCCTATACCGACAAGACGGTCGAGAAGCTCGCCAAGGACGGCGTGCGGCGGATTGCCGTGGTCACGCCCGGCTTCTCCGCCGATTGCCTGGAGACGCTGGAGGAGATCGCGCAGGAGAATGCCGAGATCTTTCGGCACAATGGCGGCGAGCAGTTCGCGGCCATCCCCTGCCTCAACGACAGCGACGGCGGCATGGACGTGATCCGCCAGCTCGTGCTGCGCGAGCTTCAGGGCTGGATCTAGCACCGCTTGATCCAAGGGGGCTGGATCTGATTGTTAACGATCCGTGACACCGGACACCGCGCTTCGTTCAGCTTCGCTGCATCTCGTGTTCAGCTTGCGTGCATCTGGCAGTCCGACAACCCCTTCCTATGTGCTAGAGAGAACAACAGCCGGCTGAACCGGCGGAGCGGTCCTGCCGACCAATGCACGACCGTGCCTGGCGACGGTGTCGCGGGTCTCGCGGCGCCTTGGAGGACTTCATGACTGGCTTCGATATTTTCGCGATCGCGCTTGTTCTTCTCGTCATCGTCACGCTGTTCGCCGGCATCAAGACCGTGCCGCAGGGCTATGACTGGACCATCGAGCGGTTCGGCAAATACACCCGCACGCTGTCGCCCGGCCTCAATCTGATCGTGCCCTACTTCGATCGCATCGGGCGCAAGATGAACATGATGGAGCAGGTGATCAACATCCCCGAGCAGGAGGTGATCACCAAGGACAACGCCACCGTGACGGTGGACGGCGTTGCGTTCTTCCAGGTGTTCGATGCGGCGAAGGCGAGCTACGAGGTCGCCAATCTCAACCAGGCGATTATCGTCCTGACCATGACCAACATCCGCTCGGTGATGGGCTCGATGGATCTCGACCAGGTGCTGTCGCATCGCGACGAGATCAACGAGCGGCTGCTGCGCGTGGTCGACGCAGCGGTCTCGCCCTGGGGCCTCAAGGTCAACCGAATCGAGATCAAGGACATCGTGCCGCCGGCCGACCTCGTCGAGGCGATGGGCCGGCAGATGAAGGCCGAGCGCGTCAAGCGCGCCGACATCCTGCAGGCCGAGGGCCAGCGGCAGTCCGAGATCCTGCGCGCCGAGGGCGCCAAGCAGGGCCAGATCCTGCAGGCTGAAGGCCGCAAGGAGGCTGCGTTCCGCGACGCCGAGGCGCGCGAGCGCTCCGCCGAAGCCGAGGCGAGAGCCACCCAGATGGTCAGCGATGCCATCGCCAAGGGCGATGTCGCCGCGCTGAACTATTTCATCGCCGACAAATACATCAAGGCGTTCGGGCAATTGGCCGATTCGCCGAACCAGAAAGTGCTGATGCTGCCGATCGAGGCGACCAGCATCCTCGGCTCGCTCGCCGGCATTGGCGAGATCGCCAAGGCCACCTTCGGCGAGAGTGCCGCATCCGCGGCGGCCGCCGCACGGCGCGGCGGATCGGTGCCGTCGGCCGGTCCAACGCCGCCACCGCCGGTGCCGCCGCAGCGGTAGAGGGCGTGACGGCGTACTTACTTCACCTCTCCCCTTGTGGGAGAGGTCGGATTGCATCGCTAGATGCAATCCGGGTGAGGGGTCTCTTTCCGCGGAGAGACTGTCACCCCTCATCCCAACCCTCTCCCACAAGGGGAGAGGGAGCTCACCTCCGCTGTGGAGGCATTGTAGAGGTCACGTCATGGCCGAGATGTTTTCGTCATTGGGTACCTGGAACTGGCTGATCTTCGGCTTCATCCTGATGGCGCTGGAGCTTGCGGCACCCGGGGTGTTCCTGTTCTGGCTCGGGCTAGCGGCGCTGCTGGTCGGCCTGCTATCGTTCGTCTTCACGCCGTCCTGGCAGACGCAGCTCCTGATGTTCGCGGTGTTCGCCGCGCTCGCGGTGCCGGCGTGGCGGCATTTTGCCAGGGGCGCGACCGAGGCAAGCAAGACCAATCCGTTCCTCAACCGCCGCAACGAAGCCCTGGTCGGCCGCGAATTCACGCTGGAGAAGCCGATCGTCGATGGCTCGGGCACGGTGCGGATCGACGACACGGTCTGGCGCGTCGCCGGCCCCGATGCGCCGGCCGGCAGCCGCGTGAAAGTGGTCCGCGCCGACGGCGCGAGCCTGACGGTGGCGATCGCTTAGGCTCGCTAAGCTAGGCTCTTGCTTACCTCGCCCCGCTTGCGGGGAGAGGTCGGATCGCATCGTTAGATGCGATCCGGGTGAGGGGGTACAGGTCTCAACTATCGGCTCGCTCGCGGAGGGAGCCCCTCACCCCAACCCTCTCCCCGTAAGAACGGGGAGAGGGAGAGAATTAGCGCTTGCTCCAGCGCTCGGCGAAGCGATTGAGCGGGGTGAAGGTCGCAAACAGCTCCCGGCCGAGCGCGGTGAGGCTGTAACCGTCATCTGTCAGCTCGACGAAGCCGGCCTCGCGCAGCTCGGTCAACCGCGTCTGCAGGATCGTCGGTGACGCCTCGTCGCAGGCGGTGCGTAGCGCGCGCGAGGTCAGCGCGCCCTCGCGCAGCTCCCAGACGATGCGCAAGGTCCAGCGCCGTCCGAGCAGATCGAGCAGCGCCATGATCGGGCGGCCGGTCCGTGAGCCGCGGACGCCGGATTTTGCGGTCGGAACCTGCTTCGCCATATCGCGAATCCCCCATGAATCTCGCTTGCGTCAATCGCTACAGATATTGTAGCGTAACGCTACAGTAAATGTAGCAGCGAGATCTGCCCATGTCACGCATCGCACCGCTCGATCCGCCTTACGCCGCGGACGTTCAACAGCATTTCGATCGCATCATGCGCGGCAAGCCGCCGCTGGTGCTGTTCCGCATGATGGCGGGCCATCCGCGCGCCTGGGAGAAATTCCGCGGCGGCAGCCTGCTGGACCGTGGGCCGCTGCCCTTGCGGGAGCGCGAGATCGTGATCGACCGCACCTGCGCGCTCAATGCATGCGAATATGAATGGGGCGTGCATGTCACCGCGTTCGGCGCCGCCGCCGGGTTGTCGGAGCAGCAGGTCCACGCCACCGTGCGTGGTGCGGCCGATGCCGACTGCTGGTCGCCGGCCGAACAGGCGATGATCGCGGCGGTTGACGCGCTGCATGCGCGGGCGACGCTGGATGACGCGGAGTACGCGGCGCTGTCGGCGCATTATGATGACGACCAGGTGCTGGAGATCATCCTGCTGTGCGGCTTCTACCGCACCGTCTCCTACCTCGCCAACGCGCTGGCGCTGCCGCTTGAGGCGACCGCGGCGCGGTTTCCGAGGTAATCGTCATTCCGGGGCGGCGCGAAGCGGCGAGCCCGGAATCCATAACCATCATCGTGAGTATGGATTCCGGGCTCGCGCCAAGAGGCGCGCCCCGGAATGACAAAGCGAAATTACGCCACGCCGGCGCGCAGCAGATCGTGCAGATGGACGATGCCGACCGGCTTCTTCGCATCGGTCACGATCAGCGTTGTGATCTTCGAGGCGTTGAGCAGTTCCAGCGCTTCGCCGGCCAGCGTGTCGCGGCCGATCGTCTTCGGCGTCTTGGTCATGACCTCGTCGACCGACAGCGTCAAAAGGTCGGGGCGCGTCAGCTGCCGGCGCAGATCGCCGTCGGTGACGATGCCGACGAGATGGCCGTGGTGGTCGACGATGCCGACGCAGCCGAAGCCCTTCGAGGTCATCTCGACCAGCGCGTCAGACATCTTGGTACCGAGCGGCTTCAGCGGCAGCGCCTCGCCGCTGTGCATCAGGTCGCGGGCAAATTTCAGGAGCGCGCCGAGCTTGCCGCCCGGATGCAGCACGCTGAAATCGGTCGAGGTGAAGCCGCGGCCTTCGAGCAGCGCGATCGCCAACGCATCGCCAAGCGCCAGCATCATCAGCGAGGACGTGGTCGGCGCCAGATTATGCGGGCAGGCCTCGCGCGCCTTCGGCAGCGTCAGCTGCACGTCGGCCGCCTTGCTCAGCGTCGAGTCCTTGTCGGCGGTCATCGCGATCAGCGGGATGCCGAAGCGCGCCGCATAGGCGATCAGATTGCGCATCTCCGGCTGCTCGCCGGACCATGACAGCGCCAGGATCGCGTCGTCGGCCGTGATCATGCCGAGATCGCCGTGGCTGGCTTCGGCGGCGTGCACGAAGAACGCCGGCGTGCCGGTGGAGGCGAAGGTCGCGGCGATCTTGCGGCCGATATGGCCAGACTTGCCGAGCCCGGTGACGATCAGCCGCCCCTTGGCCTTGCGGATCAGTCCGGCCGCCGCCGTGAACGCCGCGCCGAGGTCGGACTTGAGCGCCGCAGAGAGCGCAGCGACGCCGCTTGCTTCGGCATCGAGGGTGCGGAGCGCCGATTGAACGGCGCCGTCATCGGGGCCGGATGATTTGGTCATCAGCGGTTTCGATTTGGCCATTTCGGATTCCAGGGGAGGGGTTTTGCACCCGGGCGTCTCCCTTAGCACGTTCGATTCCGCGATGCGACGCGCGGCGGCGGATCCTCAACGGCTCATTAACCATAATTGTTTTAACTCCATTAACGACGTTTTTCGCCGCCCGGCGGGATGCGTACGTCAAGTACATGGATTCGTTGGAGTATTTCCATCGTGTTGCGGCGGCCAGCAAGCGGCCCAAATCGGCGCGAGTGCTTCATTCGCGTGGCTGTGCCATGCCTTTTGCTGACTGCTCTTGCGCTGACCGCGACGATCGGGCTCGCCAACGCCCAGACCGTGACGCCCGATTTGTTCAGCCCGAGCCGCCAGAGCCAGGTGATCACACAGGATTCGCCGCTGCGCCGGACCACGGCCGATGCCATGGATCCGCTCAACGGCTTGAGGCTGCCCGACGCCGATCCCGGCCGGCGTGCCTCGTCGTCGGCATCAACGTCGGAGCGCGTCGGACAGGTCCCGACCTACGGTCTCCCCGCCGCGAATGGCGCCGCGACATCAGGCTATGACTCGCTCAATCGGAAGCGCCTGAAGCCGAAATATTATCCGGGCCAGGCCAAGCCGAAGCCGCCGCCGGGACCCGGCTCGCCGGTGCCCACGCCACAGCCGTTGACCGCGGCCGGGCAGTTGCGGCTGTCGATCCCGCCGTCGGAGACCGCGAGCAAGCCGCCGCTGCCGCCGGCGATGGCCGGCACCATCGTCGGCCAGCCGCCGCGCAGGCGGCTCAAGCTCGACGACGATCCGTTCGGCGCGGTCGGCGACTACGCCGGCTCGTTCATGGTCAAGACGGCGGTCGAGGTGATGGCCGGCTACGACACCAATCCGGGCCGTCTGAATTCGCCGCAGGGCAAGGCGTTCTACATGGTCGCGCCGGAATTCGTCGCGATGTCGGACTGGGAGCGCCACGCCGTCGTCGCCGATCTGCGCGGCTCGTTCACCGGCTACGGCTCCCAGCTCACGCCGATTGACGGCACGCCGCTGTCGGCGCCGCTCGACGTCGACCGTCCGAGCTTCACCGGCCATATCGACGGCCGTCTCGATGTGTCGAGGGATACGCATCTGACGGCGCAGGCCCGCTTGCTGGTTTCGACCGACAATCCCGGCAGCCCGAACGTGCAGGCCGGCCTCGCCAAATATCCGCTCTACTCCACGGTCGGCGGCACCTTCGGCATCGACCAGCACTTCAACCGCATGCAGGTCTCGCTCGGCGGCACCGTCGACCGCACCGACTACCAATGGTCGAAGCTGACCGACGGCACCTCGTCGTCGAACGACGACCGCAACTTCACGCAATATGGCGGCATCGGCCGCGTCAGCTATGAGCTCAACCCGGCGGTAAAGCCCTTCATCGAAGTGGAGGGCGACAGTCGCTTCCACGATCTCTATTTCGACCGTTCCGGCTACGCTCGCAATTCGTCGGGTGGTTACGCCAAGGTCGGCACCTCGTTCGAATTCACGCGGATTCTGTTCGGCGAAATCTCGATCGGCTACGCGGCGCGCGATTACGTCGACCCACGGCTCAACCGGCTCGAGGGCCTGCTCACGACGGCGTCGCTGACCTGGACCGCGACGCCGCTGACCACGGCGAAATTCTATTCCGACACCCAGCTCGGCGAGACCACGCTGCCCGGCACCTCCGGCGTGCTGTCGCGCACCTACACCGTCGAGGTCGACCACGACTTCCGCCGCTGGCTGACCGGCATCGGCAAATTCACCTACGGCACGCTCGACTACCAGGGCGACAACCGCAACGACACGATCTACTCGGTCTCCGCCGACCTGATCTACAAGATGACCCGCAGCCTCTGGATCAAGGGCACGCTGCGCCGCGACTGGCTGGATTCGAACCTGGCCGGACAGAGCTCGGCATCGACGGTCGTGATGCTCGGCGTGCGGGTGCAGAACTAGCTGATTTCGCTTCCGGTGCAGTGTCACATCCAGCCGGCAGCGCGCAGCAGCTCGGGCACCTTATCGAGCGCGCTGGCCGTTGCGTTCGGCACATAGTCCGGCAAGGGCTGCCGCCCCGTGCCACGATCGATCCAGATGCTCCGAAAGCCGAGTTCGCGAGCAGCCGCGAGGTCGAGATGCGGGCTGGCGCAGACATGCAGGAGCCTGTCCTTGCCGACACCGATGGCGTTCCAGGCGTGTTGGAAGATCCGCGCGGACGGCTTGTAGGCTTCGGCCTGCTCGGCGGTGATGACGCGATCGATATGGCCGCCGAGTTGCGCGACGTTGCCGGCGATGATCGCATCATCGGTGTTGGAGATGATCGCAAGCTTCAAGCCCGCTGCCTTGAGGCGGCCCAGCGTCCCGACTACCTCTGGGAAAGGAGGCATCGCACTGATCGACGATGTCAAAATCTCCGCGTGACTCGCTTCGAAGGGCAGCGCCAGCTCCGCCATCGTCAGGCGCAACGCTTCGGCACTGACGTCCTTGAAAGACATATGCGGGCGCTGCTACTCCAGCCGATGCTCATGGCGGTCGTGGATCGCGATGAGCTCATTCGGATCGACCGATCCTCCGCTGCTGGAAAGGATGCTGCGAACCGCAGCAGCCAGGCCTTCGTCCCATTGGATCAGCGTCCCGTAGCAATCGAAGGTCAGCCATTCCGGTCGCGGTCCTGCCAGCATCGTCCCAATTCCTCGCCATGCATGGCGATCCTGACAGGTGGGACGGGCATGGTGAAATTAATTCAACCAATGATCTCGATTAAGAATGCAAATGGCATATCCAGCAGACGTCTCTGGAATACTGGATCGCCCGCTTTCGCGGGCGATGACAGTTCAGTGTGTGGCTGTGTCCGGCGTGACGGCCGAAGTGCTTACCCCGGCAGGTCCGTCTTCCCCATCAGGAAGCTATCGATCGAGCGTGCGCACTGGCGGCCTTCGCGGATCGCCCAGACCACGAGCGACTGGCCGCGGCGCATGTCGCCGGCGGAGAAGATCTTCGCGCGCGAGGTGTGGTAGTCCTGCAGGGAGGCGCGGACATTGCCGCGCTGGTCGAGCTCGATGCCCAGCGTCTTGAGCAGGCCCTCGTGCACCGGATGGACGAAGCCCATCGCCAGCAGCACCAGCTCGGCGTCGAGCGTGAACTCGGTGCCGGGCAGCGGCTTGAACTTGTCGTCGACCTTGACGCAATGCAGCTTGGTGACCTTGCCGTCCTTGCCCTCGAACTTCGTGGTCAGCACGGCGTATTCGCGCACCGCGCCTTCGGCCTGGCTCGACGACGTCCGCATCTTCAGCGGCCAGTTCGGCCAGGTCACGCCCTTGTTCTCATGCTCGGGCGGCGCCGGCATGATCTCGAGCTGGGTCACGGACTTCGCGCCTTGCCGGAACGAGGTGCCGATGCAGTCCGATCCGGTATCGCCGCCACCGATCACGACGACATGCTTGCCGTCGGCCAGGATGTCGGGGCCGTCGTTCAGCGGCTCGCCGGAAACGCGGCGGTTCTGCTGCGGCAGGAAGTCCATCGCGAAGTGGATGCCGTCGAGGTCGCGGCCCGGGATCGGCAGGTCGCGCGGGGCTTCCGCGCCGCCGGTCAGCGCCACGGCGTCATACTGCTTGGCGAGCTCCTGCGGGTCGATCGCACCTAGCGTCGAGCCGCCCACCGCCTTGCCGTAGTGGAAGGTGACGCCCTCGGCTTCCATCTGCGCCACGCGGCGGTCGATGATGTCCTTCTCCATCTTGAAGTCGGGAATGCCGTAGCGCAGCAGGCCGCCGGCCTTGGCGAACTTCTCGTAGACATGCACCTCGTGGCCGGCGCGCGCGAGCTGCTGCGCGGCGGCCATGCCGGCGGGGCCCGAGCCGATCACGGCGACCTTCTTGCCGGTCTTCTGCGCAGCGATCTCCGGCTTCAGCCAGCCATTGTCCCAGGCGCGGTCGACGATCGCGCATTCGATGGTCTTGATGGTGACCGGGTTGTCGTCGATGTTGAGCGTGCAGGACGCCTCGCACGGCGCCGGGCAGATCCGGCCGGTGAACTCGGGGAAATTGTTGGTCGAGTGCAGGTTGCGCGAGGCCTCTTCCCAGTTGCCCTGATAGACGAGATCGTTGAAATCGGGGATCTGGTTGTTGACCGGGCAGCCCGGCGTGCCCGGCGCGGTCGAGCCGGTGCCGTGGCAATAGGGGATGCCGCAATTCATGCAGCGCGCGGCCTGGTCGCGCGTGTCCTTCTCGCTCAGCGGAATGACGAACTCGTTGAAGTTCTTGAGCCGATCGGCGACCGGCTCGTACTTGCGGTCATGCCGCTCGATCTCGAGAAAACCTGTGATCTTACCCATTGAAACCCGATGCCCCTGCATCTCAGTTGTCCGTCATTCCGGGCTGCGCCGCGAGGCGCAGACCCGGAGGTCTCGAAGTGGTCTGGCGAGATTCCGGGCTCGCGCCAATGGCGCGCCCCGGAATGACGCCCGGTGATACTACGCGCCGATCGCGATCTTCGGCTCGGCGTCGGCGTTGGCCTTCATTTCCTTCAGCGCGCGGCGATACTCCACCGGCATCACCTTGCGGAATTTCGGCAGCCAGCTCTTCCAGTCGGCGAGGATCTCGGCCGCCTTCTTTGAGCCCGTCAGCTTGGCGTGACGCGTGATCAGGACATGCAGCCGCTCCACGTCGGAGTCGAGCAGATTCTGGAACACGTCGACCCGGCCATGCGCCTCGAGATCGCCGGAGTGGTGGTAGGTGTCGGCGTTGATCATCTCCTCCGACAGCACCGGCTCCAGCTCGACCATCGAAAGATTGCAGAGCTTGTTGAAGTCGCCGCTCTCGTCCAGCACATAGGCGATGCCGCCTGACATGCCGGCCGCGAAGTTGCGCCCGGTCTTGCCGAGCACCACCACGATGCCGCCGGTCATGTATTCGCAGCAATGATCGCCGGCGCCTTCGACGACCGCGACCGCGCCGGAGTTACGCACCGCGAAGCGCTCGCCGGCGATGCCGCGGAAATAGCACTCGCCCGCGATCGCGCCGTACATCACGGTGTTGCCGACGATGATCGACTCCTCCGGCACGATGCCGGAGTTCTTCGGCGGCTTGACGATGATGCAGCCGCCCGAGAGGCCCTTGCCGACATAGTCGTTGCCTTCACCCTCGAGCTCGAAGGTGACGCCCTTGGCGAGCCAGGCGCCGAACGCCTGTCCCGCCGTGCCCTTCAGGCCGACATGGATGGTGTCGAGCGGAAGGCCGGCATGACCGTAGATCTTGGCCACTGCGCCCGACAGCATCGCGCCGGCGGAACGGTCGGTGTTGTTGATCTCTTCCTCGATCTTGACCGGCGCACCGCGATCGAGCGCGGCCTGCGCCTGCTCGATCAGCCGGCGGTCGAGCACGGCGTCCAGATGGTGGTTCTGGCTTTCCGAGTGATAGATCGTCTGGCCCTTCTCCTCCTTCTGCCGCACGAACAGCTTGGAGAAATCGAGACCCTTGGCCTTCCAGTGCGAGACCAGCGCGGTCTGGTCCAGCATCTGGACCTGACCGACCATCTCGTCGAACGTCTTGTAGCCGAGCTGCGCCATGATCTCGCGCACTTCCTCGGCGACGAAGAAGAAGTAGTTGATGACGTGCTCGGGCTGGCCGGTGAAGCGCTTGCGCAGCACCGGATCCTGGGTCGCGACCCCGACCGGGCAGGTGTTGAGGTGGCACTTGCGCATCATGATGCAGCCCGCCGCGATCAACGGCGCGGTGGCGAAGCCGAACTCGTCGGCCCCGAGCAGCGCCCCGATCACGACGTCACGGCCGGTGCGGAAACCGCCGTCGACCTGAACCGCGATGCGGCTGCGCAGCCGCTGGCGCACCAGCGTCTGATGGGTTTCGGCAAGGCCGATCTCCCACGGCGAGCCGGCATGCTTGATCGAGGTGAGCGGCGAGGCACCGGTGCCGCCCTCGAAGCCCGCGATGGTGACATGGTCGGCGCGTGCCTTGGCGACGCCGGCGGCAACCGTACCGACGCCGACCTCGGACACCAGCTTGACCGAGACCTGGCCGTCCGGATTGACGTTCTTGAGGTCGTAGATCAGCTGGGCGAGATCTTCGATCGAGTAGATGTCGTGGTGCGGCGGCGGCGAGATCAGGCCGACGCCCGGCGTCGAATGCCGGACGCGGGCGATCGTCGCGTCGACCTTGTGGCCGGGCAACTGGCCGCCTTCGCCGGGCTTGGCACCCTGCGCCATCTTGATCTGCATCATGTCGGAGTTGACGAGATATTCCGTCGTCACGCCGAACCGGCCCGAGGCGACCTGCTTGATCGCCGAGCGCATGCTGTCGCCATTGGGCAGCGGCTTGAAGCGGTCGGATTCCTCGCCGCCTTCGCCGGTGTTCGACTTGCCGCCGATCCGGTTCATCGCGATCGCGAGCGTGGTGTGCGCCTCGCGCGAGATCGAGCCGAACGACATCGCGCCGGTCGAGAAGCGCTTGACGATGTCCTTGGCCGGCTCGACGTCCTCGAGCTTGATCGGCTTGCGCTTGTCGTCCTCGGCGCTCTTGATCCGGAACAGGCCGCGCAGCGTCAACAGACGCTCGGACTGCTCGTTGAGGATCTTGGCGAACGCCCGGTAGCGCTCCAGCGAGTTGCCGCGCACGGCATGCTGCAGCGTCGAGACCGATTCCGCGGTCCAGGCATGGTCCTCGCCGCGGGTGCGGTAGGCATATTCGCCGCCGACATCGAGCGCGCTCTTGTAGATCTGGCCGTCACCGAACGCGTCGGTGTGGCGCCGCACGGTCTCCTCGGCGATCTCGCCGAGGCCGACGCCCTCGATCCTGGTGTGGGTGCCGGCGAAATACTTGGCGACGAAATCAGCCTTGAGGCCGACCGCGTCGAAGATCTGCGCGCCGCAATAGGACTGGTAGGTCGAGATGCCCATCTTGGACATCACCTTGAGCAGGCCCTTGCCGATCGACTTGATGTAGCGCTTGACGATCTCGTAGTCGTCGAGCGCGCCGGGCAGCCGGTCCTTCATCGCGAGGATGGTTTCGAACGCGAGATAGGGGTTGATCGCTTCGGCGCCGTAGCCGGCGAGGCAGGCGAAGTGATGCACTTCGCGCGGCTCACCGGATTCCACGACGAGGCCGACCGAGGTGCGCAGGCCGGTGCGGATCAGATGATGATGCACGGCGGCGCAGGCCAAGAGCGACGGGATCGGAATCCGGTCGGTGCCGGTCATGCGGTCCGACAGGATGATGATGTTGATGCCCTCGCGCACCGCGCCCTCGGCGCGGGCGCAGAGCTCGTCGAGCACCTGCTCCATGCCCGCCGCGCCGAAGCCGGCGTGGAAGGTGGTGTCGAGCGTGCGCGACTTGAAGTGGGTCTCGGGAACGTCGGAGATCGAGCGGATCTTCTCAAGGTCGGCATCGGTCAGGATCGGCTGCCGCACTTCGAGGCGCTGGGTCGAGGCGACGCCCTGCAGGTCGAACAGGTTCGGCCGCGGCCCGATGATCGAGACGAGGCTCATCACGATCTCTTCGCGGATCGGGTCGATCGGCGGGTTCGTGACCTGCGCGAAGTTCTGCTTGAAGTAGGTGAACAGCTGCTTCGGCTTGTCCGACAGCGCCGAGATCGGCGTGTCGTTGCCCATCGAGCCGGCTGCCTCCTCACCGGTGGCCGCCATCGGCGTCATCAGGATCGTGATGTCTTCCTGGCTGTAGCCGAACGCCTGCTGGCGATCGAGCAGCGGCAGGTTCGAGCGCACGCCCTTGGTCGGCGCATCCGGCAGCTCCTCAAGCTGGATCTGGGTGCGGTGCAGCCAGTCATTGTAGGGATGGCTCTTGGCGAGGTCGGCCTTGATCTCGTCGTCGGGAATCAGGCGGCCCTGCTCGAGGTCGACGAGCAGCATCTTGCCGGGCTGCAGCCGCCACTTGGTGACGATCTGGTCCTCCGGAATCTTCAGCACGCCCATTTCGGACGCCATCACGATGCGGTCGTCCTTGGTGACGAGGTAGCGCGCGGGGCGCAGGCCGTTGCGGTCGAGCGTCGCGCCGATCTTGCGGCCGTCGGTGAAGGCGATCGCGGCGGGGCCGTCCCACGGCTCCATCAGCGCGGCATGATATTCGTAGAAGGCGCGGCGCTGCTCATCCATCAGGGGATTGCCGGCCCACGCTTCCGGAATCATCATCATCACGGCATGCGGCAGCGAGTAACCACCCTGCACCAGGAATTCGAGCGCGTTGTCGAAGCAGGCGGTGTCGCTCTGGCCTTCATAGGAGATCGGCCACAGACGGCTGATGTCCTTGCCGTAGAGCTCCGAATGCACGGAGGCCTGCCGCGCCGCCATCCAGTTGACGTTGCCGCGCAGCGTGTTGATCTCGCCGTTATGGGCGATCATCCGGTAGGGATGCGCCAGCGACCAGGTCGGGAAGGTGTTGGTCGAGAAGCGCTGATGCACCAGCGCCAGCGCGCTGTCGAAATCCGCTTCGTGCAGGTCGGGATAGTACTTGCCGAGCTGGTCGGCGAGGAACATGCCCTTGTAGATCACGGTGCGGCACGACAGCGAGCACGGATAGTAGCCCGCCATGCCGCGGTCGCGGCGCTGATAGATCGCCTGCGAGATCGACTTGCGCAGGATATAGAGCCGGCGCTCGAAATCGTCCTCGGTCTTGACCGCATTGTTACGGCCGATGAAGACCTGCATGTGATAGGGCTCGGTCGGCTTCACCGTGACGCCGAGCGACGAGTTGTCCGACGGCACGTCGCGCCAGCCGAGCAGCTTGAAGCCCTCGTTCTTGATCTCGTCGGCGATGATGCTCTTGATCACGTTCCGCCACGCGGCATCGCGCGGCATGAACAGCGCGCCGATGGCGTATTCGCCGGGCTTCGGCAGCTTGAAGCCGAGCTCGGAGGCCTTGCGCGCGAAGAAGGCGTGCGGGATCTGCACCAGGATGCCGGCGCCGTCACCGGCGCGCGGATCGGCGCCGACAGCGCCACGATGCTCGAGGTTGCACAGGATGCTCAGCGCGTCGGAGACGATCTGATGCGACTTCTGGCCCTTGATGTTGGCGATGAAGCCGACGCCGCAGGAATCCTTTTCCAGGCTCAGGTCGTACAGGCCTTCGGCCTGCGGGCGCCAGGTGTGAAGCTCGGGGGTGTGCGGCCCATAGGACGCATCATGCGCGACATCGGCGGCTTTCGAGTCCGCGGTCGCCGACAGCATGCCTGTCACGATGGTTTCGCGCTCGAATTCCGATCCGCTCATGTGTCCTCTCCCTTTCGTAAGGGGCCTCACCGTATTTGGCGCACCTTGGACGTTGCGGCACCCACCGGGCCACCGCTCGTCCGCCGCGAGCCGCATTTTCCTAAATTCAGGCGACGGGCGTTTCAACGTCCCCTAGGGGACGGCCCTGCCTGCAGCATTCTCGGAGCCCGGGGCGCCGAGGTTTCGTTGCAATCCCTATGCCGGAATGGCCTCGAAATTGAGACAGCTCTGCTGTCCTAACCTCGACCTTGCCAAATTTTTGTCTATCACACAAGCGCGAGGAAGTCCTCGCCCGCATGCTTGGATCGGACAGCTCGGCGGGCCTGCCGCGCCCCTGATTCGAAGCAAACACGCCGTGATCTGGCCCAAGGAGGGACCAAGGACCGCCGGAATTCAAACCGAAATTTTGCCCGGCAAGCCGGCAAGAGAGCGGGAAGCTCCGAGAGGCGGGCCAGACAGGAGTTACGGCGATGAAGTTGTTCACAGGTTCGGTTGCAGCCGCCGCGCTCGCGTTCAGCGCAGCCTCGGCCCAGGCGCAGCCGGTGACGTCCGTCCGGATTGGCAGCCCGTCTTTCGTCAGGGTATCCGACATGGGCGGACCCTACGCCGCCATGCCCGAGGTTCCGCCGCCGCCGCGCTTCGGCCGCGTCCCGAGCCTGCTGCCGCCGGTCGAGGTCTACACCGTGCTGCGCGAGAACGGCTATCTGCCGCTCGGCGCGCCCCAGCAGCGCGGCTTCGTCTACACGATCTCGGTGATCGACCAGGGCGGCGACGACGGCCGGCTGGTGATCGATGCGCGCGACGGGCACATCGTCCGCTTCACCCCGGCCTACCGGCTCGGCGACAACTTCGAGGAGGAGATGAGCGCGACCTACGGCCCGGTCGGCCCGATGCCGCGGGCGATCCAGGCAAGGGTGCCGCGGCCACCGCTTCCGATCCCGCATGTCGCCAGCCGCGTGCCGGTGCCGAAGCGGAGCCCGCTTGCGGCCAAGTCAGCGCCAGGTCCGGCGCCGGCGGCGGCCCAGGCTCCCGCGCCGGCGGCTCAGGCCGCCGTCGCCCCGACCACTGCGCAGCAGCCTGCGCCGGCCCAGGCCACCGCACCCGCGCCGGCCGAGCAGGCCACGGCGACGCCGAAGCCGGCCGAAGCCCAGGCGGCCGCGCCGCAGGCCGTTCAGCAAGCCGAGGCTCCGACCGTCGGTCAGGCCGCTCCGCCGCCGCCTGCGCCCGCAATCCTGCCGACCCAGGCGATGCCGAAGGTGCAGGGGCTGGAGTGACAGAGGTCGCTGCGTAGCCCGGATGGAGCGTAGCGCAATCCGGGGCGGTCCCGTCGCGGAGAACGTCCCCCCGGATTGCGCTCCGCTCCATCCGGGCTACGGCCCTTCGCAACAAAAAACGCCCCGGTTTCCCCGGGCCGTTTTCGCGTTCAGCCAATATCTGCCGACGCGGGATGTGTCGCTTAGGCCGCGACCTTGCTGGCCGAGCCGTCAACCACCTGCGGGGCCTTCTCGCCGCCGCCGATCGGAATGCTGCGGGGCTTCTTGGCCTCGGGAATCTCGCGGACGAGATCGACGTGGAGCAGGCCGTTCTCGAGCGAAGCGTTCTTCACCTGCACGAAGTCGGCAAGCTGGAAGACGCGCTCGAAGGCGCGGGAGGCGATGCCGCGATAGAGCACTGCGGCGCTGTTGCCGGAGTTCTCGTTGGCGGTCTTCTCGCCCTTGATCGTCAGCGTGTTCTCTTTCGCGACGATCGAAAGCTCGGCTTGCGAGAAGCCGGAGACCGCAACGCTGATCCGGTAAGCATTCTCGCCGGTGCGCTCGATGTTGTAGGGGGGATAGCCGGGGCTGCCGTCCGAGGTCACCTGATCGAGCAGGCTGAAGAGGCGGTCGAAGCCGACGGTGGAACGATAGAACGGAGTGAGGTCGTAGCTACGCATAGGGTAGTCCTCCAATGAGCGACTGTTTCAGTTACCCGCCCGCCATCGGGCCGGGCTTAGATGTGTGCAGCCTGATGTTCCGGTTCCGAAACACTGGTAGCGGCCTGCACTGAAGTGATATGGGAGGGGTCACGTCGCGTTCAAGAGGCGGAAACCGCGTCGCTTTTCTCGGCGCCGGCGTCCTTGATCTCCACCCTGTCCCTCCACTCCGGTCTCCTGCATGACGCTCGTCTCGATCCCCGCCAACCCGGTTCCGGACGACGTTGTCAGTGGCACCATCAAGACACCCGACGGGGCCGAGCTGCGCTTCGCGCGCTGGGCGCCGCCGCCAGGCCGCAAGGGCACGGTCTGCGTGTTCGGCGGCCGCGGCGAGATGATCGAGAAATACTTCGAGACCGTGCGCGACCTGCGCGACCGCGGCTTTGCGGTGGCGATGATCGACTGGCGCGGGCAGGGCCACTCGTCGCGGCGGCTGCGCGATCCGCGCAAGGGTTACGTGCGCGACTTCGCCGACTACGAGGTCGATGTCGAGACCTTCGTGCAGCAGGTGGTGCTGCCGGATTGCCCGCCGCCCTATTTCGCGCTGGCGCATTCGATGGGCGGCGCCGTCCTGCTGCGGGTCGCGCATGCCGGCAAGCGCTGGTTCGACCGCATGGTGCTGTCGGCGCCGATGATCGACCTGCCGCGCCGGCGCGTGTCGTTGTTTCCGAGCGCGCTGCTGCGGATCATGCGGCTGGCCGGGCAGGGCGGCCGCTACGTTCCGGGCGGCGGCGATGAGCTGGTCGGCCTCGCGCCCTTCATTGGCAATCCCGTGACCAGCGACCCGGTGCGCCACGCCCGCAACGCGGCGATCCTGGAAGAAGACCCGACGCTCGGCATCGCGGCGCCGACGATCGCCTGGGCCGACACCGCGTTCACCGCGATGCGCACCTTCCGCGGCATGTCGTATCCGACCGAAATCCGCCAGCCGATCCTGATGCTGGCGGCGAGCAATGACGAGGTGGTGTCGACGGCGGCGATCGAGGAGTTCGCCTACCATTTGCGCGCCGGCTCGCATCTCGTGATCGCCGGCTCCAAGCACGAGATCCTGCAGGAGCAGGATCGCTACCGCGCGCAATTCTGGGCGGCGTTCGACGCCTTCGTGCCGGGCACGCCGCTGTTCAAGTGAACCATAGCGTTTTCGAGCGAAGTGGATGCCGGTTCGCGTGAAGAAAACGCGTCAAAAAGAAATCTAGCCCTGCAGCAGCGCGACGATCCGGTCGGGAAAGCGCTTTTCCACGAACAAGGTCCTGACCTCGGCGACGCTGAGATAGCGCTCCTTGCCTTCGCCCTTGCCCATGATGTCGAGCAGCACCGGCCACTCGCCGAGCATCAGGAGCGGATAGTAGCAGTGCAGGATCGCGTAGGACGAGGACGCCGGATGCTCGTCCTTGGCGCGCTGGAAGTTTGCCGCCATGAAGGTCTTGATCTCGGAGGCCGACAGCCCGCGTTCGACGCTGCCGTCGGGGGCCTTGTGGTCCGTGCCGAAGGTGGCGAGCCGCGCGATCTCGTCCTCATGCACGACGGCATGCTGGTCGAGGATGCGCGAGCCGGCGCCGTGCTTGTCGAGCGGGCCATTGCGCAATTCGTCGAGGATCGCGCCCTGCAACAGGCTGCGAACCTGGCTGAAGGGGCCGATGCCGTTGGCCATCTGCGCGACCATGAAGATCTTGGCGCCGGCGCTGAGCGCCGGAAGGCCGGTCTTGCCGGTGGCGCGGTCGATGGTTTCGGTCAGCTTCGGCAGCGGCACGATATGGCCGCCGACATAGTCGCCGGCGACCAGCGCACGCAGGAACGGGCAGGGATTGTCAGGGGAAACCTGCGGGGCGGGTGCCGCGCTTGCAGCCGTATCGGACATCAAACCACATCCTGAAAAGCTTCAGCTTAAAAAGCATCCATTACCGGTGGATGAATTCGCTCAGGAATCAGCGGCGAATTTCGAATTGGATGCAACCAGAGCGAGTTTGCCGAAGGGAAGGCCGGCTTTCAAGAGGCCATCGCGATAGAGCGCGATGTCGGCCGGGTTCTTCCAGTGGAAATTGCGCAAATGACGTTCGACGGTGAGACCGGGATGATTGGCGAGCAGCGCTTCGGCCGCCTGCGCGGCTTCGTCGGCGCGGCCGAGCTGGGCGAGCGCGGCGCTGCGCACCGCCAGGCACTGCAGATGGTTCGGGTTGAGATACAGCCCCTCGCGCGACCATGACAGCGATGCGTCATATTGACCGAGCAGATAATGACTGAACGCGTTCAGTGCGGCCCATTGGTAGCGTGGGTCGCTGTTGCCGCGCTGAACCGCCGTCGAGAACAGATCGACCGCCTTGCGATGATCGCCGATCACCATATGGCAGATTCCAAGCACGCCGCGGGCGCCCATGTCGTAGGGGTTGAGCTCGATCGCCCGCTTGATGGCGTCCATCGCGGCTTCGTAGTGGCCCTGCATCGCATGCAGATAGGCCAGCAGCGAAAATGCGAACGAGGAGCGCGGGTCGAGCCGGACGCTGCTCTCGGCCAGGCTAACCGACGAGGCCCACAATTCGCGCGTGCTCGGAATCCAGCCGAACTGGATACTCTGGATCTGGATCAGCGCGAGATAGGCGCGCGCGATCGACAGCGCGGGGTCGAGCTCGATCGCCTCCTTGAACAGCGCGATCGCGGTTTCGCAATCGTCCTTGGTCTGGTGATAGTAGTGCGACAGGCCCTTCAGGAAGCGATCCCACGCGGTCAGTTCGGCGTTCGGCGAGCGCGCCGGTGCCGAGGCCTCGGCGCGGTAGATCTCCTGGGCAACCGCAGCGGAGAGGTTGGCGGTGATCTCGTCCTGCATCGCGAACAGGTCGCCCATGTCGCGGTCGTAGCGGCCGGTCCACAGCTGCTCGCCCTTCTCGGGCGCGATCAACTCGGCGGAGACGCGGATCTTGTTGCCGGCGCGGCGCACCGAGCCCTGGATCAGATAGCTCGCGTCGATTTCGCGCGCGATCAGGCGGGTCGAGACGTTCTTGCCCTTGTAGGCGAAGGTCGAGTTGCGGCTCAGCACGCGGTAGAAGGATTGCAGCGACAGCGCGTGGATCAGATCCTCGGTCAGGCCGTCGGAGAAATATTCGTCGGCGCCGCCGCTCAGATTGTCGAACGGCAGCACACCGACGATCGCGGTCCGGTATTGGCCCGGCAGATGCGGGCCGTCATCCGGCGTCTTCTCCTGCAGATCGGATCCGGCCGGCGCCCAGGTCCAGACATGGACCGGCTCGGTGATGTTCTTGAAGCGGTGCGGGCCGGCATCGACCAAGGTGACGGCAAGCCGCCGCCCTGACTCGGTGCGGGCCTTGTCCGACACCGCGACGCCACCGGGCACGGCGACGGTCTCGAGACGGACGGCGATGTTGACGTCGTCGCCGAACACCTCGTCCTCGTCGGCCATGACGTCGCCCATGTGGACGCCCATCCGGAAGTGCATGGCGCGGTCGGCCGGCAGATGTTCGTTGCGCTCGGCCATCAGGGTCTGCATCGCGACGGCAGCCTCGATCGCGCCGATGATGCTCGGAAATTCCAGCAGGAAGCCGTCGCCGGTGTTTTTGACGATTCGGCCGCCATGGTTGAGGATGATCGGGTAAATCGCGCTGCGGTGCGCCTTGAACGAGGCATGCGTCCCCGCCTCGTCGACACCCATCATGCGGGAATAGCCGGCGATATCAGCGCAAAGAATGGCAGCGAGCCGTCTTTCCATGTCTCCTGTGCCCTGGAATTGGCCACTTAGCCGAGGTGACCGAATCCGATACTTACAAGACAGGCCGGGTCCGGCGGAAGCTCGGTTTACGGGCACCTATAATGCATAGTAGCAGGAATTGGCATGCGACCAACGGATCGTACAGTCCGTTTCTCTACTGAATTCGTGTGTCGCTGCGATGGCGCAGGTTGGCTGACCGTCCTTTCGGGTTCGTTACTTACATAGGATAATGTGGCCGAGATGCTGGGAATTCACGAGCTTTGGCTGTTTGTCCTGTCCGGGCTGCTGCTCAACGTCACACCGGGGCCGGATACCGCTTATATCATAGGGCGCACGATTCAGCACGGATGGCGCGGCGGCGCCGCTGCGGCGATCGGTATCAGCTGCGGCTGCCTGGTCCACGTGCTGGGCGCGGCGATCGGGCTGTCGGCGCTGCTGATGACGTCGTCGACCGCGTTCCTGGCCGTCAAGCTGATCGGCGCGGCCTATCTGGTGCTGACCGGGCTGCAGATGCTGCTGTCGCGCGCCAAGCCGATCGCGGACATCGCCGGGCAGGGTGGCGAGACCTCGATCTCGCGCGTGTTCTGGCAGGGCGCGCTGACCAACATCCTCAACCCCAAGGTGGCGCTGTTTTTCCTGGCATTCCTGCCGCAATTCGTGGCGGCGGACTCAGCCCACAAGACGCTCGCCTTCCTGGTGCTCGGGCTGATCTTCATCACCGGCGGCACGCTGTGGTGTCTTGGCCTCGCGGCCTTTGCGGCGCGGGCAGCCGGCCGCATCCGGCAATCGACCGGCGTGATCGCCTGGATCAACCGTTCGCTCGGGGCGCTCTTCATCTATCTCGGCGTCCGCGTCGCGATGCTGGAGGCGCGCTAGCCGCTAGAGCGTTTTCGAGCGAAGTGGCTACCGGTTCGCGTGAAGAAAACGCGTCAAACAAGAATCTCTAGCCGTGGATCTTGAGCAGCGCACTGCCGGCCAGATAGATGCCGAGCAGGATCATCGAGATCAGGAACCAGCGGCGGAAGACGTCCGGCTGCATCCGTGTGCGGACCGCCTGGCCGATGAACATGCCGGTGAACGACGCCACCATCGCGACCGCTCCTGGCAGCGCGGTGGCCGCGGTCAGCAGGCCCGAGGCGGTGAGATTGAAGGCGAGTGCGATGGTCGCGGTGGTGAAGAAGACGCCGAGCGCCTGCACCAGTTCGTCCTTGTCCATGCCGATCGCCTGCATGAACGGCATCGAGGGAATGACCTGGACGCCGGTTGCCGCCGAGATCAGCCCGGTGACGACGCCGACGATGCCGCCGACCCATTTCTCGTGGCGCCGCGCGACCTTGAAGTTGAATCTGCTCAGGCCGACGATCGCGTAGATCACCAGCAGCGCGCCGAGCACAACAGTGCCGTAAGCCGCGTAAGGCCCGGTCAATAGTCCGGCATTGATCCAGATTCCAACGACGGTGCCGAGCATCAGCGGCCACAGCCGCTTGAGGATGTCGCGCAGATAGAGGCCGACGAAGGTCTGCCAGATATTGGTGACGATCGCCGGCACGATCACGATCGCAATCGCCTGACCCGGTGCCATCGTGGTTGCCAGCAGTCCCATCGCGACCGTCGGCAGACCGAGGCCGAGCGTACCCTTGACGAAGCCGGCGAGCAGGAAGGCGAAAGCGATGAAGATCAGGAGATGGTCGACCATGACTGCACATTGACCGATCGCGCCGATCGGCACAATCTGGAGGTTACGGAGTTAGCCTTCGGACAGTCCGAAGGGCGGGGCGGGAAACGTCATGCGGTTCGACCTGATCGACTTGCAATTGTTCATCGCGGTTTCGGATGCGCGCAGCATCACCCAGGGCGCGGCGCGCGCAAACCTTGCGCTAGCCTCGGCCAGCGAGCGGATCAAGGGCCTTGAGGAGGCGCTCGGTGTCGCGCTGCTCAAGCGCGGCCGTCGCGGCGTCGAATTGACGGCGGCGGGCGAGAGCCTGCTCGGTCACGCGCGGATCGTGATGCATAATGTCGAGGCCCTGCAGAGTGATCTCGCCGCCTATGCCAGCGGCGTCCGCGCCAACGTGCTGTTGCTCGCCAACACCTCGGGCCTGTCGGAGCATCTGCCGCGGGCGCTGGCGGCGTTCCTTCATGAGCATCCCGATATCAGCGTCGACGTCGAGGAGCGCGAGAGCACCGATATCGCGACCGCGATCGCCAGCGGCGCCGCCGATCTCGGCTTTGCCGCCGAACACGCGCTGCCCGACAGCGTCGAGCGTTTCCTGTTCAGCGAGGACCGCCTGATGCTGGTGGCGTCGCGCCGCAGTGATCTCGGCGGCCGCCGCCAGATCGACTTCCAGGAGGTGGTCGGCCGCGATTTCGTCGGCCTCACGGCGACGTCCGCGCTGCAGGTCCATATTTCGCGGCACGCGGCAAAACTTGGTGCGCGGCTGCGCTTCCGCGCCCGCCTGCGCGGCTTCGACGCCATCTGCCAGATGGTTGCTGCCGATGTCGGCATCGCGGTGATCCCGGAAACCGCGGCGCGGCGCTGCGCGGCGGCGATGCCGATCACAACGATCCGGATCCGCGATGCCTGGGCCAACCGCCGGCTGACCATCTGCGCGCGCAGCTTCAAGGCGCTGCCGCGCGCGGCCAAGCAGCTGGTGGAGTATCTGCGGGCCGAAGCGCAGCGCTGACGGCTTGCTCTACTTCGCCGTCACCACGCCGGCGTCCTGGATCACCTTCGCCCATCGCTTGATGTCGGCGGCGACGAAGTCGCGGAAATGCTCCGGCGTGTCGCCGACCAGTGTCAGGCCTTGCTCGGCGAGTTTTGCCTTGACCGCCGGATCAGCCATCGCTTCGGTGGCGATCTGGTTCAGCCTGGTGACGATCGCCGGCGGCGTTCCGGCGGGCGCGATCATGCCGTACCAGTTCTCGATGATCAGGTCAGGCATGCCGGCCTCGGTCGTGGTCGGCACGTCGGGCGCGGTCGGGGCGCGCTCGCGGCCGCCGAGCGCGATCGGCCGCAGCGTGCCCGCCTTGATCTGCGGCAGGATCACCGGCAGGTCAAGGAAGGTCATCTGCACCTGCTGACCCAACAGGTCGTTCACCGCCGACGCAGCGCCGCGATAGGGCACATGCACGATGTCGATCTTCGCCGTCAGCTTGAACAATTCGCAGGCCAGATGCGGCAGGCTGCCGGGGCCGGAGGAGGCGAAGTTGAGCTTGCCCGGCTGCGCCTTGGCGAGCGCGACCAGCTCGCTCATGTTCTTTGCCGGTACGTCGGTGGCGACAACCAGCATCTCCGGCACGGTCGCGACCAGCGTCACCGGCGCAAGATCTTTCAGCGTGTCGTAGGCGACCTTCTCCATGCTCGGGCTGATCGCCAGCGCGCCGGCGCTCGCGATCGCAACCGTGTAGCCGTCGGGAGCGGCCTTCGCGACCGCATCGGTGCCGAGCACGCCGCCCTGGCCGGCGCGGTTGTCGACGATGATCGGCTGCTTCACCAGTTCCGAGATCTTCTGCCCGATCACCCGTGCGATGATGTCGTTCGGCCCGCCGGGCGGGAACGGCACAATCAGCCGGATCGGCTTCGTCGGGAACGCCTTGGCCGGGAACTGCTGGGCGCTGGCGGTGACGGGCGCGAGAAGCAGGAGAATGGCTGCCAGTAGCCTGCCGCAAATCGTCATGTGCGCCCATCCCTGACTTTTCTCGTTGCCGTCAGGATGGGCGCAGATCAATCGCCCGGCAATTCAAGAAATCAGACGGAGCAAGGATCAGGCGTTGAGCAGCTTCATCGCGGCTTCGTGCACGCGTGGGTCACCGGCTGCGATGATGCGGCCGCCGCCTTGCGCCGGCTTGCCGTCCCAGGTGGTGACGACGCCGCCGGCGCCGGTGACGATCGGGATCAGGCCGGCAATGTCGTAGGGTTTCAGCTCGGTTTCGACCACGAGGTCGAGATGGCCGGCCGCGAGCATGCAATAGGAGTAGCAGTCGCCGCCGTAGCGCGACAGGCGCGCCGCATGCTCGACGCTGCCGAAGCGGGCGCGGTCATCCGGATTCATCAGCAGCGGGCTGGTGGTGAAGACGGTCGCCTCCTTCAGCGAGGCGCAGCGCCGCACCGAGAGCCGTCGCGCGCCCGACGGCCCCGCGTAATTCGCCGAACCGTTGTCGCCGGAGAAGCGCTCGCCGATATAGGGCTGGTGCATCATGCCGAATACCGGCGTACCTTTATGCAGCAGCGCGATCAGCGTGCCCCAGATCGGAAAGCCGGCGATGAAGGACTTCGTGCCGTCGATCGGATCGAGCACCCAGACATAGTCGGCGTCCTGGCGCTCATTGCCGAATTCCTCGCCGACGATGCCGTGCTGGGGGAAGTTCGCCTTGATCAGCCGCCGCATCACGGCTTCCGCGGCCCGGTCCGCCTCGGTGACCGGATCGAAATCGCTCGAGCTCTTGTTGTCGACCGAGAGCGAGGTGCGGAAGAAGGGCAGGATGGTTTCGCCGGATGCGGTCGCGAGGCGGCCGATGAAGGCGGTAAAGTCGATGACCGTCACGGCATGTCCCTGAAGTGCGCAAACGACGCGATAGGATGTGCTCTTGCCTAGCTCAATCCCAGGCGGCGCGCACGATTAACGGAGTGTTATCCCAGCCTGATGACTCGGTTCCGGACTTTCGATTTGGCTTCGATTCGAAAGTCTCCCTGGCTTCGGGGCGGATCACGAAGTTGCGAGTTCTGGTATACAAGCTATGCGCTGAACGCTGTCCGATCGCGATTTCTTGTGTAAGATGTTGATATTCAACATCTTAATTCAGTCATCTGGTCGTGTTGCAGTTTCGCCAGACTTACCAACATTACAGAAGAAATGTTTCGAAAGTTCTTGCGTTTTGTGCAGCGCGGTCGCATATTGTTGCGGTGCGGTAGCGCCTCGCGCTATCGCTGCCCTCCTTGGGCGTTTCCTCCCTAGACTTGGGCCGCTTGTTCATTCAAGCGGCCCTTTTTTCTTTGGGCCGTCATTTCCGCGAGTGAACTGAGAATCCACTTCGGCGCTTATCGCGTCGCCAATTTGAATTCTTGGTTCATGACTTCATCGGCACCACGGGTGGCCGACGAAGGATTTACTCCGCTGCCGCCTGGAACGGGCCGAGATCCCCGAACGGAATTTTCGCGAGCGCATCCGCGAGCGACGCAAAGTCGGCCGCCACCTGGGCGAAGCGCGGTCCGCGCTCGCGTTGGCGCTCATCCATATAGACCGCGCGGTTGAGCTCGATCTGCACGGTGTGCAGGCCGCTCGCCGGGTTGCCGTAATGCTCGGTGATGAAGCCGCCGGCATAGGGCTTGTTGCGGCCGACCGAATAGCCGAGCGAACTCATCATCTCCTCGACCAGGTCGGGCAGCAGCGGCGCGCAGCTCGTGCCGTAGCGGTCGCCGATCACGATGTCGGGCCGGCGCGGCTCGTCGCGCGATACCCCGACCGACGGCATCGAATGGCAATCGACCAAAATCACGGCACCGAACGCTTGGTGCGCCTTGTTGATCAGCCGGCGCAGTGCGCGGTGATAGGGCTTGTAGAGCACCTCGATCCGCCGCAGCGCCTCGTCGACATCGAGCCGCTCGCGGTAGATCTCCTGGCCGTCGCCGACCACGCGCGGGATGGTGCCGAGGCCGCCGGCCACCCGCATCGAGCGCGTGTTGGCAAAGCTCGGCAGCCGCCCGGTGAACATGCGCGGGTCGAGCTCATAGGGCTCGCGGTTCACGTCGACATAGGAACGCGGGAAGTTGACCCGGATGATCGGAAAGCCGCGATCGCTCAATCCGGCGATCAACTCGTCCATGAAGGAGTCTTCGGAGCGGCGCAGCGACGCCACGTCGATTCGCGACGCCTCGAGGAACTCGGCCGGGTAGATCGAGCCCGAATGCGGGGAATTGAAGATGATCGGCGCGCGCCAGGCCTGCGGCTCAACGATCTCGAACGGGGGCGACAACTCGCCAGCAAATTCGGTCATTCCCTTGGCGCCGTCCCTTGCGTCCGCCTCGCCCCGCAAGAACTGATTCTGCCGGAAAAGCGGAGATTTATGGGCGGGCATTGTCGGTAATCGCGATCATTCTGCCAAGTGAAAAGAGTGTGGCGCGGGCTGGAACGCGTCTTAAAGGCGGGAAATGCCGCACAAGGTTGATTCGATGCGTGGTTCGGTCCACAAGTGGCTGGCGCGCATTCGCCGATGGCTTGACGCAAATTTCACCCGAAATTTACCGTCTGTCGGGCTTACTGTTCGGACTGCTCCTCAAGCCGGATTCGACGATCCCTGCCATGCCGAAAATTCTTCTCGCCGAAGACGACACCGATATGCGCCGCTTTCTGGTCAAGGCACTGGAAAATGCGGGTTTCAAGGTCTCGCCGCACGACAACGGCATGTCGGCCTATCAGCGGCTGCGTGAGGAGCCGTTCGAAATGCTGCTCACCGACATCGTGATGCCCGAGATGGACGGCATCGAGCTGGCGCGCCGTGCCTCGGAACTCGATCCCGATATCAAGATCATGTTCATCACCGGCTTTGCCGCGGTGGCCCTCAATTCCGATTCGGAGGCGCCGAAAAACGCCAAGGTGCTATCCAAGCCCGTGCACCTCCGGGAATTGGTTAGCGAAGTGAATAAGTTGCTGGCGGCCTGATTCGCCAAAAAACCTTCACTTTGTATCCTTGCCTGCCCCGCCGCCGTCCGTTATAGGGACCCGATCCAAACACGGCTTTGGGTGCGTAGCTCAGCGGGAGAGCACTACCTTGACATGGTAGGGGTCACAGGTTCGATCCCTGTCGCACCCACCACGCTTCGCCCTGAAGGGCTTCGCGTGGCGCAGCCACGCGGAGACCTTCAGGTCGAAGCGTGTCCGGCGTAGCTTGAACGAAGTGAAAGCGTAGACGGACTGTGGCCGCGAGCTACGCTCGGCGCGCCAAGCGTCGCCATGATCGCCCAACACCAACCATTCGTGGTTATGGGTCCCTGCTTCCGCAGGGACGACATCGAGATTGTTGGCGCGGCGGTGAGTCAAACTTCCGCATTCTCGCGGCATGATCTGTCCGAGTCTTGCCTTTCGTCTCGCCCTCGCTCTTGAAGAGGGCGCAGGCAAAGCCGGGTGCCGATCGCACCCACAAGGCCGGTCAGTGCTGCAGGTTCCTGCCGCTCCAGGGTGAGGGCCGCGCCGGCGCGGCCGCGGCGCCGACCAGCGGACGTCGATTCCAGTCCAGCACGGAGTCGCAGTGCAACTGCTCGACGACCCAGAGGAAATAAACCGAGGCGGGAATGCCGATCAGGTCGAACACGAGCATCGATCCGCTGCCGTGAGTCGTCGCGTCAATGAGATGGATCAAGCCGCAGCTGAAGAAGACGCCCGCCAATGCGGCCCCCGATAGCGACCACACACCGGTCGCCAGATAGCGGCGCACCTGATGGTCAGCCAGATACCAGCCGACCAAGCCGTAGGTCACGGTGACGAACACATTAGCGTAGAACGTCGCGGAGGCGACGTCGATCCAGGTGCTCGGCATCGTCGCGCGCGCGGCAAGCTCGGCCGACGTGCAAAGGAACGGGATGTTTGCGCCGGGTTGGGCCATCGCCCAGGCTGCCAGCCAGCCTGCCGTGATGGCGAAGCCGCCGACCAGCAACATCGCGCGATGCGGCGAGAGGGCGATTAATCGCTCGCCCTGGCCACCCAATATCGTCTCGAACCGCAGGAACACAAATGTCAAACCTGCCGGCAGCCCGAGCAAGGTGACGGCGAGCATCGACCAGGACACGCTTTCGCCCTGCAGCACCTGGAAGCCGTGCACCAGATGATGCGGCCCGCAGCTTGCCGCCATCATCGAAAATCCGATACCGAAGCGGGACCAGCCGCGGTAACGGTGCAGGCTGACCGTTTCCCAGGCCGACAATACGCCGAGGCCGGCGTAAGCCAGGCCGATCGCCAGATTGCTGAGACCGATGACGAGATACATCATCGCGAGACCGTCGCCTTGGTGCCCATGGGAGCCCCGATGTGATCAAGGAATTCGTCGATGAAATAATGATGGCCGCGCCGCACCGGTCCTTCCACCGGCTGCGCGGCGTGCAGCGCGCGTCCCGAACTCGGATGCCAGAGTGCCCTGGTCAGCATCGGCGCGATCTGTTCGGCGGCAACCGGCCGCGAAAAGAAATAGCCCTGGGCAACGTCGCAACCCATGCGGAGCAGCATTGCCGCCTGCTCACTTCGTTCGACGCCCTCGGCGATGGTGTGCTTGCCCATCGCGTAGGCGAGGCTCAGGATCGACGATACGATCGCCGTATCGCCGGGCTCGCTGCTGAGACCGTCGATGAAGCTGCGGTCGATCTTCAGAACCTCGGCCGGCATGTCGCGCAGGCGCGACAGCGATGAGTGCTCGGTGCCGAAATCGTCGATCGCGACGAACACGCCGAGCTGCCGGATCTGATCGAGCACCTGGACGACCTCCTCCGGGGCGCTCATCATGACGCTTTCGGTGATTTCGAGACACAGGGCGGTCGGATCGACATTGGTGCTGGCGAGAGTCTGGCGGAGCTCCTGGATGAAGGTCGGCTCCGCGATCTCGCGCGGCGACACGTTCACGGTCATGGCCAGCGGGCAGCCCGGCATCAGCCTCGTCCACTCGGCGAGCTGGCGACAGGATTCCTGCAACACCTGCCGTCCGATCTTGACGATGAGCCCGCATTCCTCGGCGACAGGGATGAAGTCGGCGGGCGAGATGATGCCACGCTCGGGATGTCGCCAGCGCACCAGCGCCTCGACGCCGACCACGCGTCCATCTTTCAGGCGGACTTGCGGCTGATACTCCACGAACAGCTGCGATTCCCGTAGCGCCGCCCGCAAATCGGATTCGATTTGAACACGCTTCTCGGCGCGGGCATGCAGCTCGTCGTTGAACTCGGCCAATCGGGCACGGCCGCGGACCTTTGCCGCGTAGAGGGCAGTGTCCGCCTCGCGCAGCAATTGTTCGGCGCACTTCGTGCCGGGCTTGCAGTGCGCGAGCCCCACGCTTGCCGATACCACGACTTCCTTGCCGGAGAGCAGGATCGGCTCCGCCAGCGCTGCAAGGATCCGCTTGCCGAGTTCCGCTCCGGAGGAGTCCGAGGCGCGCGGATGGAGAACGACCATCTCGTCGCCGCCGAACCGGCTCGCAGTATCTTCCGGCCCGAGACAGCCAAGGATGCGCCGGGCCATTTCGGACAGCACCTCGTCGCCGCTGCTATGGCCGAGTGAATCGTTGACGAGCTTGAAGTTGTCGAGATCGACGAACAGAACCGCGATCCGCGCGCCGTCATCGGCTTCGCGCGCCAGTTCACGATCCAGCCGCTCGAGCAGCAGGCTGCGCGTCGGAAGTCCGGTCAGCTGGTCATGCGCGGCCGTGTGCATCAGGCGTGCAACGACGCCGCGCAGGCGCTCGACCTCCGGGTTTGTTCCGACCGATGGAACGGCGAGATCGCGCTCAACGCCCGAATGCTGTTCCCTGATCGCGGCCCCGAGCCGTATTGAAATATTCGGCCGCAGTCCAACCATCTGCCGATCCCCAATCCACTATAATATCCGGCGACGGTAGGCAGTTTGGAGTTTGCAAAAGGTAGCGTGAAGGCTGCCCGCGACTTTTGCGCGATAACGATTTGCAAGATGGTTACAAATCTACGACGGGCGCGCCGCCCATTTGTTGCGACTTTCGTCGAGGGCCAAATTGCCGCCGTGCCGACGCATGGCCATTCGGAACGGGCGCCGGGGCGCGGCAGACCTCCCCGGTGAGAACCCCTGTGCTGCCGGGAGCCATCGAAGGCGGCTTGGACGATAGACTTGTGCGGTTGGGCAAATCGGTGATCCACATCTCGACGATCACGGCGCCCCGGGCAATAAAGGGCGCGGAACACAGGTTGCACAGGGCTCCTGGCGCGATCACGGAAGGTCGAAGGAGGCATCGCAGTGCTCGATCATATCCTGAAGTTCATGACGCTCGGGACCATCGTCGTCGGCATCACCGCGATCTACACGGCGCTGCATACCAACAACCGGCGTCTGGGAGCCGACATCTTCCTGAGATATTCCGAGCGCATATCCGATTTGCGGCGTCGCCTGCCAACGTCGGCGTTCCATGACGAGGGCGCCGGCGACGTCATCGAGATGACGCCGGACGAGCGCCGAATTGTGCATGAATTCATCTTCTCGATCTTTGAGCTCTACGAGCTCAAGGTGCACGGCTTCGTTCCGCCGGGAATCTGGAAGATCAGGGAGCCCGACATCGAACGGGTGCTCTCGCTGCCGGTGTTCCAGCAGGAGTTGGCGGTCGTGCAAGGCAGGTTCGCGAAGCATCCGCGCTTTGCGGCATGGCTCGACCATATCGGGCAAGCCAAGGCATAGCCGGGCGGCGCCCGATCGAGGACCGCCTGCTCCGTCGCTGGTGTTGCAGGTGCCGGCGATCAGGTTCGCCCCGCCGGCATAGCGGGCGTGTTCGCCGACGAATATGATGAGCCATTGTTACTTTCGTCATCTCGACGTTCATATGAAGATGCCGCAGCGTGCCACAACATGTGCGCCCCGTGCGGCGCGCGTGTTCCGTTCCCATCGATCGCATTCACGTCGCACGTGGTGGAATGCCGCATGATTAGGCAAGCGTCTTCGGGCGCGGTCGACGCGAATCCCGTGCGCGGGATTCGCGATGTGTCATGTACCGTGCTTAAGTTGCTGCGCTCTCCCGACATTCATTTCGTCTCAGCGCGAAGATCGAGAAAATTTTCTGAAGTCCCTGCGATGATGCGTTGCCCGATCGCATCGCGCGAATGCAATTTTGGATTTCTTCAACGAGCGCGTTGCCGCCGCTCTGGTTCTCGCTCAGATTGTTCCCTAGATCAGTCAGGCCGACTCGGCGACGGGCCTTCCGGGCCGGGTCCGGAAATGACGCGACAATGATGAATGCCATGTGTGAGCCCGACTGCCGCAGGACCCATCGGCCCTATCAGGAGCGGCCGGCGTAAGCGGGTGATGTCCGCATCCGAAAATGCTGCTTCCTTGTCCGCCAGAAATTCGCCTGCCCGTCAGCGGCCGGCGACGCAACCTTGGGAATGCGCCCCCGTTGAGACGACGTTCGTCGTTTGCGACGACGGGGGACGGAATGACATGCCAGAAGACGACAATGCGCCGGCGAATGCCGCCAATCTCCTCGAACAAGTTCCCCTGCCACGCGAGCCCCGGGACATCAGGGACATAATCCCGTCGGTACCGCGGTTCTTCACGACACGGTTCTATCCGCCGTCGGAGCAGTTCGAGGTCTGGAAGACGCGCATGGCCTCGCTGGTCGATGTGGCGCCGTCGGAAGGCCATAGTCCTGCGCAGGGATTCGAGGTGGAGTATCTGACCTGCAACATGGCCGACGTCATCTTCACATCAGGACGCGTTGCCGCTCAAACATTCGCGCGTGCCGGCGACCCCTCGCAGGGCGCGCCGGTCGATATCTGGTGGCTGTTCCGGGTGCGCTCCGGCGAGGCCCGCTTCGAAACCGCAGAGCGGCGCGTTCACGCCGGGCCAGGCGCGATGTTCCTGATCTCGCTCGACGACGATTTCCGCGGCAGCATCACCGACTATGAAGGCCTGGTGCTGGCTTTGCCGCGCCGGTCATTCGCGGATGTGGCCGATCAGCTCAACGACGCCTGCAACATTCTCCTCTCGGGCAATCTGATCGAACTGCTGTCCGACTATCTCGACAGACTCGAAACGCGTCTGGTCCTGATGTCGCCGGACGAACTGCGGCAGGCGGGGCGAGCGACCGCGCAGATGATCGCGGCATGCATTCAGCTGTCCTCGGACCGGCTGGAGCAGGCACGCGGCGCAATCGAATCGGTGCTGTTCGAGCGTGCACGTCTTTATATAGAGACGCATCTCGGCGACTTCGATCTGACGCCGGATCGCATTGCGCAGCAATTGCGGATCTCGCGCTCTGCCCTCTACCGTGCATTCGAGAGCGTCGGCGGCGTCGCCGGATATATCCTGCGCAAACGGCTGCGCGCAGCACATGCAGAACTCGTCGCATCCACCGACAGGCAGGTGCAGGAGATCGCCTATCGTCACGGCTTCAAGCTGGCGTCGGATTTCACGCGCGCGTTTCGCCGCGAATTCGGCGTCAGTCCGCGCGAAATGCGTGAACGCGTGCGCCGCAGATCAACTGCCGGTTGAAGATTGGCAGATTACCCCACGGTGCATCGAGCAAATCATTCAACTTGTGAGACGATCTGCGCGCTATTTGGACGGCCTGCTGAGTGACGTTGTCAAATATGTGTCTATCATTTTTGATATGACGACTCGGGGCACATTGATGGGGCAGTCGAGCGAGCGCTGGGTGACAAGATGCGCTCGTTGAGTTCGACACATCGTTGGCCAGGACCGGAAGGCCGGCGCAGGTTGCGCGGCCTTCATATCTCCGCATGTGGTCCCAAGGGACACGCGTGTCGGCACAGTCCGCGGCATGGCACCCCCGACGTCTGGACCAGATGTCACAAAAGGGGCGCACCATGGTTGTCGCAGGCAACTCATCCGAATCGCTGAAGCGTCAAGGCCGCACCGGCTTCGTTCGGAGCTGGGTCGCATCGGGCGATGCGGGCAGCTCTTCGCTGCGGCGCCGGCTGATCGCGGTGCTGCGGCAGGCGCACCGCAGGCTCGGCGTGAAGCGCGATAGGCTGGGGCTCGGTTCGCTGGGCGTCTCGGGAGCCGTAGCACCACGGTTGTTCAGCGGCCGGTTCGCCGGTTGGGCGTCGTTCGTGCTGGTAGCAGCGAGTTTTGCTGCCATCCCTCAAACCGCGAGCGCGCAGGCCTACCAGGCAGGCGGAGGTTCCGCGACAGGCGGCAATGCCGTGGCGGTCGGACCTGGCTCGACGGCCAGCGGGCTGCGTGGCCTCGCGCTTGGAAGCGGAGCGGCGGCTTCGGGACTCGATTCCATCGCCCAAGGCACGAGCACGAGCGCAGGCGCTCAGAATGCCGTCGCGATCGGCTTCCAGGCGATCGCGTCCCAGTTGAACTCCGTCTACCTTGGCTCGCGCACTGTTGTGGGATCGGGTGCGACCGCTGCAAGCGCCATCGGCATTGGCACGGATGTGACAGCATCCCAGGCCGACGCCATCGCGGTTGGACGTACGTCCGTCGCATCGGCACAGTATTCGGTGGCGCTCGGCCTGAACGCGAAGGCGACGGGCACTGGCGGCGCGATGGCCCTGGGCCAGGGCACGGTCTCGAGCGGCGTCAACTCGGTCGCGCTCGGCGTTCAAGCCGTCGCCACCGGCGCCGGCACGAGCGCCTTGGGCACGTTCGCCAATGCCACCGGAGGCAATGCCACCGCGGTCGGCGTCAGCTCCTTGGCGAGCGGGAACTTTGCATGGGCCGGAGGCTGGTCGTCCGTTGCCTCGGCGGACAGCGCGACTGCTCTTGGCAAGCAGGCGACCGCGTCGGGGATCAACTCATTCGCCGGAGGCAGCTCCAGCAACGCAGCCGCAGATTTTGCCGTGGCTGTGGGCAATCAGGCACAGGCGCTGAGCACCGGGGGCTCCGTCGCAATTGGATCGGGCGCGATCGTCAACAGTGCAGCGACGGGCGGCATCGCGCTCGGCAACAATGCGGCATCCGCCGGCATCAGTTCGATCGCGACCGGCGTTGGGGCCAGTGCCGCCGGCACGAGCTCGTTGGCGATCGGCACTGCGTCAAATGCGAGTGCAGCCGCCAGCACAGCTGTTGGCAACACAGCCGTTGCCAGCGGCCAAAACGCCTCCGCGTTCGGATCTGCAGCGAACGCGACAGGAGACAACTCTCTCGCGGCCGGCGTCAGCGCCAGCGCCAGCGGAACCGCCAGTACCGCGCTCGGCATCGGCGCCAAGGCGTCGGCTACAAGCGCCATCGCTGTCGGTAACAATGCCGCGGCCAGTTCCGCCAACGCGGTGGCCTTGGGCACCAACGCGGTGGCGACCGGCGGCCAGGCGGTCTCGATCGGCGCGAACAACACCGCCTTTGGCAACGGCGCGGTGGCGATCGGCGATCCCAGCTATGCCAGCGGCACCGGCGCCTTCACCGGTGGCGCGAACAACATCGCCAACAGTGACGGCACGGCCAGCGCTACCGCCGCCAACCAGGCCAACGGTGCCGTCGCGATTGGCAACAACAACAAGGCGATCGGGCAGGGCTCCGTGGCGCTCGGCAATGGCTCCACCGCGGGCGCCGCCGGTCTTGCGGGCAATGTCGCACTGGGCGACGGCGCCACGGCGGCGGCAAAATCCGGCGATGTCGCACTCGGCTCCGGCAGCGTCACTGTTGCCGCAGTCGGCACGCCAAATGCTGTCATCAATGGCGTCACGTTCGGGAACTTCGCCGGCACCACGCCGGGGTCCACGATCAGTGTCGGCGCGGTCGGCGCGGAGCGGACCATCACCAACGTGGCGGCAGGCCGAGTCACGCAGACCTCGACCGATGCCATCAACGGCTCGCAGCTCTACAGTGTCGCCAACACACTGACGAGCCAGATCGCCGCCGGCGCGATCCACGACTACAGCGTCAACAGCACGACGCCGGGAACCGACACCAACTACAACAACGCCGGAGCCACCGGCGCCAACGCGCTCGCGGCCGGTGTCAGCGCGAGTGCCGCCGGTGCGAGCAGTGTTGCGGTCGGCACTGGCGCCGCGGCACGGGCATCGTCGGACACGGCGCTCGGTTCGGGCGCGCTTGCCGCGTCGCTCAGCAATCAGCCGCTGACCGGAGCCGTTGCCATCGGTGCGGGGCAGGCCACGAATGATGGTGCCATCGCGATCGGCGACGCCTTTGGCGGCGGTCCGAAGGCATCCGGTCGCGATTCGATTGCTCTCGGCACTCAGACCACCGCGTCAGGCTCCGCATCCACCGCCGTTGGCGCCAATGCGACGGCATCAGGCGTCAGCTCCTTTGCCGGCGGTACTTCCGCGACGGCCAGCCAGGCCAATTCGCTTGCGCTCGGCGCCAACGCCAACGCCTCGAACGCAAATGCGGTCGCACTCGGCTCCGGCAGCGTCACGTCAGTCGCGGTCGGTACCCCGAACACCGTGATCAACGGCACGACCTACAGTTTCGCCGGTACGACGCCGGGCTCGACGGTCAGCGTCGGCGCGGTCGGCGCCGAGCGCACCATCACCAATGTCGCGGCGGGACGGCTCAACAACGGCTCGACCGACGCGGTCAACGGCTCGCAGCTGTTTGCCACCAACCAGGCGGTCGACGGCCTCGCCAGCACCGTCAACAACATCAACACCGGCGGCGGCATCAAGTATTTCCATGCCAATTCGACATTGGCCGATTCGTCTCCGGTCGGGACGAACTCGGTCGCGATCGGCCCGGTGTCGACCGCGACCGGCAGCGGCTCGGTGTCGATCGGCAACGGCGCGAACGCCGCCAATGCCAATGACGTTGCGCTCGGCGCGGGAAGCCAGACCGCCACGGCGGTCGGCACGCCGAACGCGGTGATCGGCGGCACCACCTACAGCTTTGCCGGCACCACGCCGGCCTCGACGGTGAGCGTCGGTGCGGTCGGTGCCGAGCGCACCATCACCAACGTGGCGGCAGGACGGCTCAACAACGGCTCGACGGATGCGGTCAACGGCTCCCAGCTCTGGTCCACCAACCAGGCCGTCGACGGTCTCGCGACCACCGTCAACAACATCAACAATGGCGGCGGCATCAAGTACTTCCACGCCAATTCGACGCTGGCCGACTCGTCGGCCGCCGGAACGAATTCGGTCGCGATCGGGCCGGTGTCGACCGCGACCGGCAGCGGCTCGGTGTCGATCGGCAACGGCGCGACCGCTGCGAATGCCAACGATATCGCGCTCGGCTCCGGCAGCCAGACCACCACGGCGGTCGGCACGTCGGGCATCACCATCGGCAACACCGCCTACAGCTTCGCCGGCACGACGCCGCTCTCGACCGTCAGCGTCGGCGCCGTTGGTGCCGAACGCACCATCACCAACGTCGCCGCGGGACGGATCAGCAACGGTTCGACCGATGCGATCAACGGTTCGCAGCTGTTTGCCGCCACCTCAGCGATCGACAGCCTGTCGACCATCGTCAGCAACGGCCTGACGCATTATTACAGCGTCAACGATGGTGGCACCCAGCTGGCGAACTACACCAACAACGGTGCGACCGGTGCGAATTCGATGGCCGCCGGCATCGCCGCGTCGGCAACCGCCGCCAATTCGACCGCACTCGGCTTCAACACCCAGGCCACGGTCGCCGATGGCGTTGCGATCGGTTCGGGATCGATCTCCAACCGCGCGATCGCGCCGGCTTCCGGCACGATCGGCGGCACCATCATCCCCTACAACACCACCGATCTCGCGCTGCTCGGCGCGGTGTCGGTCGGCAATGCGACGAGCTATCGCCAGATCACCAATGTGGCCGACGGCACCCAGTCGAGCGACGCCGTCACCGTGCGGCAGCTGACCGGTGCACTGTCGTCGTTCGCGACCACGACCACGAAATACTTCCACGCCAATTCGACGCTCGCCGACTCGCTCGCGGTCGGCAACAATTCCGTCGCGGTCGGGCCCCAGACCGTGGTCAATGGCGACAACGGCATCGGCATGGGGTTTGGCGCAACCGTGCAGCAGACCGCACCCGGCGGCATCGCGATCGGCCAGAATTCGGTATCCAACTTCGCCGACTCGATCGCGTTCGGAACCAATGCGCAGGCCAGCGGCATCCAGTCGGTGTCGATCGGCGCCGGATCCCAGACCACCAACCCGACCAGCGTTGCGCTCGGCCCGAATGCCAAGGCGACGGCGCAGGCCGGCGACGTCGCGCTCGGTGCCAATTCAACCACACAGACGGTGGTCGCGACCAAGAACACCACGATCGGCGGCACTACCTACGCCTTCGCCGGCACGGCGCCGACCTCGACCGTCAGCGTCGGCAGCGCCGGGGCGGAACGCACCGTCACCAACGTCGCCGCGGGACAGATCAGCTCGACCTCGACGGACGCGATCAACGGCTCGCAGCTCTGGGCCACCAACACCTCGCTCGACGCTCTCTATACGACGGTCAACAACATCTCGACCGGCAGCGGCGGCATCAAGTATTTCCACGCCAACTCCACCGCGGCGGACTCGTCTGCCACCGGCGCGGAGAGCGTCGCGATCGGACCGCAATCGGTCGCAAGCGGCGCGAACGCAGTATCGATGGGCAACGGCTCGGCCGCGTCGGGCGCCAACTCGGTCGCGATCGGCGCCGGCGCCAAGGCGACTTCGGCCAATTCGCTGGCGCTCGGCGCGAACTCGGCCACCACGGCCAATCTGAGCGATGCGGCCTATACGCCCGTCGTCGGCAAGAGCGTCGCGGGGGTTGCGACCGGCGAGGTGTCGGTCGGCTCGTCCGGGGCCGAGCGCCGCGTTACCAATGTCGCCGCGGGCTCGGCCGCGACCGATGCGGTCAATGTCAGCCAGCTCCAGGCGGTTTCCAGCGGCTCGATCCGCTACGACACCGATGCCTCCGGCAACACCACCAACAAGGTGACGCTGAACAGCGGCAGCAGCGGGCCGGTCACCATCAGCAATGTGGCGGCGGGCGTCGCTGGCACCGATGCGGTCAACGTCAACCAGCTCAACAGCGCATTCCAGCAGCTGAACGGCCAGATCGGCGAGGTGCGGCAGGACGCCTGGCGTGCGGCCGCGATCGGCATGGCCGCCGCATCGCTGCGCTATGACGACCGGCCCGGCAAGGTGAGCGCATCGGCTGGCGGCGGCGTCTGGCGCAGCCAGGGCGCGCTCGCCTTCGGCATCGGCTACACCAGCGAGAACGGCCGGCTGCGCACCAACGCGGCGGCGACCACCGCCGGCAGCGAGTGGGGCGTCAGCGCCGGCGTGAGCCTGACGCTCAATTGACCCTGACGTCGACGAGGCGGCTGGCGTGTCTGGCTTTGGCGATCTGGCTCGGCGCGGCGGCGGGCGCAAGCGCGCAGGGCGCGCCGCCACTCGCCTATGCCGTGAAGCCATCGGACGTCGTGGTGCCGGAAGGCGAGACGCTCGGCGAGTTCAGGCGGATGATCCAGCCGTTCAAGAACTGGACCTTGATCTGCGACGAGAGCCTCAAATCGAAGCGCCGCGTCTGCAACGTCACGCAATCGATCGTCAGCGCGCAGGGCGCAGTCGCCTTCAACTGGTCGCTGATTGCGACCGCCGACGGCAAGCCGCTGATGGCGATGCGGATTCCTGCGGCCGCCGGCGTCGGCGCGCAGATCGAGCTCGCAATGGGCGATAGTCCCGACCGCATCGTCGCGCAGACCGATCGCTGCGACGCCAGTTTCTGCTTCGCCACGATCGCGATCGGCAATGTGCTGAGGCGGCACATCCGCGCGGCGACGCCGTGCCTGGTGTCGTATCCGCTGCCGCAAGGCGGGCCGGTCGTGCTGGAGGCGCCGCTCGACGGACTGTCCGGTGTGCTGGCGAAGCTGAAATGAAGCGAGGTCGGACATGCGGATGCGGGATTCCGACGTCCGGCTCGAAACTGAAGTGCGAAGTGAAAAGGACGGAATGTCGATGCGGCGCACCCTTGGATTGATCTTTGTTGCGGTCGTCGTGGCCGCGCTCGGTGCTGCCGGCGTCGTGGTCTACGCCCAGCAAACGCAACCTGTACCCTTGCAGCCGGCCGTACCCGCGCCGGCCAAGAAGCCTGCCGCCGCCGCGAAGCCGCAGCCGCACAAACAGCGTCCGCAGGAGGCGCAGACGCCGTCGGCGGCCGCGGCATCCGTTCCGCCGCAGCAGGCGGGGCAGCAGCCGACCGTGTTCGACGAGCATGCGCGGCAGGGCAACGTCGTGACCTGCGCCAATCTGTTCGGAACGCTCGGCCGCGGTCTGGCGACCAACTCCAACTACACCGCCCAGTCGCAGTGGGACGCCAAGGCCGGCAATTCGCATTCGGTGCAGTCGCTGGTTGCGCTCGCGCCAAACCAGGCGCCCCAAGGCAGCGCTGCCCAGCGCGCCGCCGGCATCGTGTTTGCCGCGCCGGTCGGGTCGTCCTGCGAAGGCAATCTGGTGCGGGTGACGCCAAGCGCGGAAAGCTGCCCGACGGTTGCCGCGGAGCTCGCCAAGCTCAACGGGCAGAACGGCACGCTCGGTGATCTGGCGACGATCGCGCTGCCGAACGGCGCGCAGGTGGTGCTGATTCCGTTCGGCAATGCCTGCGTCGCGGTGACCGCGCTGCGGGTCGCCGGATAGTGCGGCCGCTCGGCGCGCGGCTCCGGGCCCCTGCCTCCCCGCATCCACCTCTCCACTGCAAAGCGCCTGGCAATCGCGGCGCCGATCTCCCGCGAGCCACCGAACATGAGGGGACACGCGGTCTCTCGCGTGCGCTGCCGTCCGCAGCTGCCCGCTAACATCTTGGCGATCAGCCATCAAAGGGCTGGATTTCCGGCTCCGGATCGTCAATTCTGATTTGGAACTTACCATCCGTGCATACGCGGAGGAGATGTCCCATGGAGGAAGCGCGTCCGGAGCGGTTTGTCCGCAAGGTCGGCGGTGAGCTGGTGTCGTCCGTCATCGCGCGGTCAGAGCCGATCAGGGTCGAGCTGCTCAGCCGGACCTCGCGGCCCCGCATGAACTGGCATTTCCGCCAGCCCGAGCTGACGTTGTTCTGGTTCCGCAACGGCTGCTCGCGGTTGCAGGCCACGATCGACGGCCGTCCGGTCGAATATGAGTTCTCCAGGGCGGCCAATCTCGCGCTGTTTCCGGCCGGCACCGAGATCGAGGGGGAGTGGTCGGTCGGGCCGGCGTTCGACTATGTGGTCGTCTTCCTCGACCCAAAATTCGTGCAGAGCCGTCTCAATGGCCTGATCGAGACGCCCGCGATTGCGTTCGGCCATGACCAGCTCTGTCGTGGTCTCTCCGAACTTTGCCAGGAAGCGACCACGCCGGACAATCTGTTCGATCTGTTCGCCGAAGGCTGGGCCAGCCAGGCGCTGGCCCATATGGCGCGGCTGTCGCGCGGCGCGGAACCGGCGAAGGCGCCGAGCCGTGGCGGACTGCCGACGCTCAAGCTGCGGAGGATCGAGGCGTTCGTCCGGGCCAATCTTGGCGAGACGATCTCGTTGTCGGCACTGTCAGATGTCGCCGGCCTGAGCAAGCGGCATTTCCTGCGCGCGTTCCAGGAGAGCATGGGCACCAGCCCGCATCGCTATGTGCTAGGCCTGCGCATCGAGGTGGCCAAGCGTCGCCTCAGCGACACCGATGAGAGCCTGACCAGCATCGCGCTGGCATCGGGGTTCAGCCACGCCCAGCATTTTTCGTCGACGTTCAGGCATGCCACGGGTGTCAGTCCGTCAGCGTTCCGGCAGCAGGGCCGGGCGTGAGTTTCGGCGCTTTTTTGCAAGTCGAGGCGCTTTCCAGCAAGCGCCGGCGCACGGTCCATCGTATGCCGAGGGTATGCTCGGGGTTTGGTCGCGTCCGCGCATTGGAGAAGGAAGCAAAGCATGCCTGGGCCATTGGCGGGAGTTCGCGTACTTGATCTGACCGGTGTCGTCTCGGGCCCGTTCGCGACGATGTTTCTGGCCGATCAGGGCGCGGATGTTCTGAAGGTCGAACCGATCGGCGGCGACATCACCCGCCGCAGCCGGGCCAATGTCGACAAGACCGGCGAGTTCTCGGCGCTGTTCATTTCGTCGAACCGCGGCAAGCGCTCGCTCTCGATCGACATGAAAACCGACGCCGGCCGGGACGTGCTGGGCAAGCTGGTCCTGCAGTCCGACGTGCTGGTGCAGAATTTCCGGCCCGGCACGATGGAACGTCTCGGGCTCGGTCCGGACGAGGTGCGCAAGAAGAACCCGCGGCTGATCTACGTCTCGATCAGCGGGGTCGGCGAAGACGGGCCTTACGCCAAGAAGCGCGTCTATGACCCCATCGTGCAGGCCCTGTCGGGTTTCTGCGATATACAGGCGCAGCCGGTGACCAACCGTCCGCAGATGATCCGGACCATCGTGGCCGACAAGACGACGGCGGTCTATGCCGCGCAGGCGATCACGGCGGCGCTCTACGCGCGGGAAAAATCCGGCAGCGGCCAGCATATCCAGGTGGCGATGCTCGACGCGATGATCGCCTATCTCTGGCCGGAAGGCATGATGCAATACACCGTGGTCGGCCGCGAGCAGGCGACGGCCGATCCGAACGACCGGCCCGATCTCGTGTTTCAGACCTCGGACGGTTATCTCACCTGTGGGACGATCTCCGACTCCGAATGGCAGGGCTTCTGCAAGGCCACTGGCGATCCGGAGCTCGCCAACGATGCGCGCTTCGCCACGCCGGCGTCGCGCTCGGTCAATGCAACGGCGCGTATCAACAAGATGCAGGACTATATCGGCAAGCACACCACCGCCGAATGGCTGGCGCGGCTCGATGCGGCTGACGTGCCGTGCGCGCCGATCCTGCGGCGCGGCGAGATCATCGCCAACGAGCAGGTGGTCGCCCGCGGGCTGATCGCCGAGCTGGAGCAGCCAGGCGTCGGCACCGTGCGGCAGCCGAAGCCTGCGGCGCGTTTCGACGTCGATGCCGCCGCGATTGGCGGTCCTGCGCCGCGCATCGGGCAGCATACGAAGCAGGTGCTGTCCGACCTCGGCTACGGCAATGCTGCGATTGAAGCGATGATCGAGCAGAAGGCCGTGCGCGCGGTCTGAGCTGCCGCGCCGCGCGACGTCACCATTGCTGAACTGAACAACTGCCGTCGGTGGGAGATGTCCTATGGCCGAGACGAACAAGACCGCCTTGCTGGTTGGCGCGGGTGATGCGATCGGCGCCGCCGTGGCGCGGCGCTTCGCCGCCGGCGGCTACTCCGTCTGCATCGCACGGCGCGATGCGGCGAAATCGAGTGCCCTGGTGGAGGAACTGACCGGCGCCGGAAGCCGGGTGCATGCGCTCAGTGTCGACGCGCGGCGCGAGACCGAGGTGCAGGAGCTGTGCGAGCGGGTCGAACGCGAGATCGGGCCGATCGAGGTCTGCCTGTTCAATGCCGGCTCGAACGTCAAGAAGGAGCTGCACGAGACCAGCGAAAAGCTGTTCTTCAAGGCCTGGGAGCTCGCCTGCTTCGCCGGCTTCCTGGTCGGACGCGAAGCGACCCGGCACATGCTGCGGCATGGCCGCGGCACCATGCTGTTCACCGGCGCGACCGCGAGCGTGCGCGGCAGCAGCGGCTTTGCGGCATTCGCATCCGCCAAGTTCGGCCTACGGGCGGTCGCCCAGGCGATGGCGCGCGAGCTCGGGCCGAAGAATATTCATGTTGCCCATCTCTTGATCGATGCCGGCGTCGACAGCCCGGCCATCCATCAGCGGATGAAGGCTGCCACGGGCGTCGACGCATCGGCGATCCCGCCGGATTCCTTGACGCGGACATCTTCCATCGCCGAGGCTTACTGGTTCGTGCACCAGCAAAGCCGCGACGGATGGAGCCATGAACTCGATCTGCGTCCCTCCGTCGAGAAATGGTGACGTCATGCCGGAGACGCTGACGCTGTGGGGGGTGGGGACATCGCGGACGATTCGGGCCCATTGGGCATTGCACGAACTGGGGCTGGACTATCACTGCAAGCCGATCCTGCCGCGTTCGGGCGAGACCAAGACGCCGGAATACACGCTGCTCAATCCGCGGCAGAAGATTCCCCTGTTGCAGGACGGCGACTTCACGATCGGGGAGAGTGCCGCCATCGTCGCCTATCTGGCACGCCATTACTCGAGCCCGAACATTTCGCTCGTGCCGGTCGCAGAGCGCGACTTCGCGCGATGGCTGGAATGGTGCTTCTTCATCGTGGCTGAGCTCGACTCGACCAGCCTCTATGTGATGCGCCGCCATGACGTCCAAGGCCTCGCCCACATCTACGGCCATGCTCCGGATGTCGTCGTGAAAGCGGCCGAGTATTTCCGCCAGCAGCTGCGGCACGTCGAAGTCGCCCTGTCGGACGGCCGCCAATATCTGATGGGCGATCAGTTTACCAGCGCGGATATCCTGCTCGCGACCTGCCTGGTATGGGCGATCGATTACGGCGTCGGGGTCTGCGACGTCGCGACGCCGTATCTCGACCGGGTTACAGCAAGGCCGGCCTACAAGGAAAGTGTCGTGGTCAACACAGTGAAGATCTGAGCGGTGACACGTGTCAGGGCCTCCCTGGCCGCTCAAAGGCAAACGTTGCCATCGGCTAAGCGAGCCAACGCTTGCGCCGCTTGTAGTGCTTTACATCGCGATATGATTTTCGCTTGTCGCCGGCGATGCCAAGATAGAACTCCTTGACGTCCTCGTTGGCGGCGAGGGCGCGCGCTTCGCCATCCATCACCACGCGGCCGTTCTCGAGGATGTAGCCGTGGCTCGTATATCTAAGCGCCATATTGGTGTTCTGTTCGGCGAGAAGAAACGATACACCTTCTTTGACGTTGAGATCCTTCACGATGTCAAATATCTCCTCGACGATCTGCGGCGCGAGGCCCATCGAAGGTTCGTCGAGCAGGATCATCTTCGGGCGCGACATCAGCGCGCGCCCGATCACACACATCTGTTGCTCACCGCCGGATGTATAGCCGGCGGTAGAGCCGCGCCGTTCCTTGAGACGGGGAAAATAGGCATAGACCCGTTCCAGATCCTGCGCGATCGCGAACTTGCCATCCGTCCGCGTAAAGGCGCCGGTCAGGATGTTCTCCTCGACCGTAAGATGAGAGAAGGCGCGCCGGCCCTCCATCACCTGAATGCAGCCGCGTCGCACCACGTCGTTTGGCGACAGGGACTTCACCTCGACGCCGTTGAACAGGATCGAGCCCTTGGTGACCTCGCCGCGCTCTGCGTGCAGCAGATTGGAGATCGCCTTCAGCGTCGTCGTCTTGCCGGCGCCGTTGGCGCCGAGAAGCGCGACAATGCCGCCTCGCGGGACCTCCAGCGAGACTCCCTTCAACACGAGGATGACGTGATCGTAGACAACCTCGATATTGTTGACCGATAGAATCAGAGCTGCCGTTTCCGTCGCAGCGGTGACGACCTTGGCGATTGCCACGCGCAGACCTCCAAACTGGAACAGGGTCCTGGATCCGGGAGCAGGCAAACCTGCCTCCCGGATCACTCGCACCGGCTCAGGTTTCTTTTGCGCAGTCGCGCGGCGCGATCTTCTTCTCCGCGGCATACTTCGCGGACACGTCGGCCACGAGCGGCTCGATGAGCGATTCGTCGGCCGTGTACCAGTCGGAGATCACTTTCCAACCCTTGCCGTCCCATTGCTGGACGCGCCCGTAGCGCGCGCCCTCGTGGTCGGAGCAGGAAATGCTCACCGGCTTCAACATCCCCTCAAAGCCGAGTTCCTTGATACGATCAGCGGTGAGGATGAGGTTCTCAAGCCCCCAACGGACCTGCTCGCCCGTTAGCGGTTTCTTGCCGAACTTTTCCTGCGCCTTGCGGATCGCCTCCACGCCGAGCATGGCGTTCGTCATGCCGCGGTTGTAGAGAACTTCGCCGATCTTGCCAGGTTCTGTCGAACCCTTGCCCTTGGCGTAGACGTACTTCTCTATGTCAGTGTGAGCGGGATATTTTCCTGCACCATGCTGAAGCATCAGCGACTTGTAGCCGGCGGCCTGATCACCTGCCGGCGTCACATCCGGCTCTGCGCCCGACCACCAGACACCGATCATCTTGTCGCGCGGATAGGCGACGGCGGCCGCTTCCTTGATTGCCGTGCTGTTCATGACGCCCCAGCCCCAGACCAGCACATAGTCCGGCCGATTCTGGCGGATCGCCAGCCATTGCGACTTCTGCTCGACACCGGGGTGGGTGACCGGGATCGGCGTGAACTCAAAGCCGTACTTCTGCGCCAACACCTGCAGCATCGGGATCGGCTCCTTGCCATACGGGCTGTCGTGATACAGCAGCGAAATCTTCTTGCCCTTCAGCTTGTCGAACCCGCCGAGCTCCTTGGCGGCGTGCTGGATCGCGATATCTGCCGCGGACCAGTAGGTGCCGAGCAGCGGGAAGTTGTACGGGAACACCGCGCCGTTCTTGGAATCGGCGCGGCCGTACCCCATCGTGATGATCGGGATCTTGTCGGTCGCGGTCTTTTCGGTGAGCGCGAAGGTGATGCCGGTCGACAGCGGATTGACGAAGGCCGCGCCGGTTGGACCCTTGCTCTTGAGACGCTCATAGCACTCGACGCCTTTGTCGGTCGCGTAGGCGGTCTCGCACTCCTCGACCAGAAGCTTGACGCCGTTGATGCCGCCGTCGCGCTCGTTGATCAGGTTGTAGTAGTCGGCCACGCCGTTCGCATACGGCGCGCCGTTCACGGCGTACGGTCCGGTCCGGTAGGACAGAATCGGGATGAACTGCTCGTTTTGCGCTGCGGCCGGTGCGCTAAACGCGGCGCCGGCCAAGGCGGTCGCTAGTATCAATACACTGCGTGCAATGCTTGCCATATTGATATCCTCCTCCTTAAAGTCCCTCATTCCCGTTCGCGATGCTTGCTTCCTCTCCGCTGTCAACGGCCGCCATCCGCGTTGCGACCGAGGCGCGATCGTTCCTTCAATAGGGAAACGGCCAAAGTCTGAGCTTCTCCTTGCCGATCGATATCAGCCGGGCGAAGCCATGGGGTTCCTTGATCAGCAGATAACAGATCAAGGATCCGAAGATGATGAACTGGAGGTGCGTGATCGTTTGCGTCGACAGTGGCAGGCCGAGCTCGGTTGGAATCACATTCAGCATGATCGGCACGATGAGGATGAAAGCCGCCCCGATGAACGAACCCATGATCGATCCGAGCCCGCCGATGATGACCATGAACAGAAGCTCGAGCGAGCGGTCGATCGAGAACGCAAGCGGCTCCCATGAACCGAGGTAGACGAACGCCCAGAGCGCACCCGCCACCCCGATGATGAAGGAAGAGACCGCGAACGCCGTGAGCTTGGCGTAGAGCGGCCGGATACCAATCAGTTCGGCGGCGATATCCATGTCGCGGATCGCCATCCACTGCCTGCCAAGATTGCCGCGAACGAGATTCTTCGCCAACACCGCCATCACGGTCGCGAAGAGCAGGCACAGCAGGTAGCGCTCGACCGGCGTGCGAACGACCATGCCGAAGAAATCCAGCGCCGGCGCATTGACCGATCCCGACGGGGCGTAGTTGGTGAACCACGGAATTCGCAGGAACGCCCAATCGAAGAAGAACTGCGCGGCGAGCGTTGCGACCGCCAGGTAGAGACCCTTGATCCGCAAACTGGGAATACCGAACAGGATTCCGGCACCCGCCGCCATAAACCCGCCAAGCAGAATGGATGTCAGCACGGGCAACGGCGGGATCGAGATCGCGAAGCCAAGCCAGGCAAGCGGGATATGAACGCCAGTCGCCAGCTTGTAGGCGGAATAGGCGCCGATGGCCATGAACGCGCCGCTGCCTAGCGAAATCTGGCCGCAATAGCCGACAAGTATGTTCGTGCCGATGGCGGCGAGCGCCAGGATAAGGAAGGGCAGCAGGATCGCCCACAACAGATAGTCGGTGCGGAACGGCCAGATATGGAAGGTGGCCAACAGCGGCACGCCAACGAAAGCGATCGCGAGCAAGACGGCAAGCGCAATACGGTCCTGACGGATCGGAAAGATCGCCATGTCCTCCGCGTAGCTCGTCTTGAACTGGCCGGCCTCGCGATAAAGCACGACGAACTCCTTGCTTCAGATACGTTCGATGATCCGCTCGCCGAACAGCCCCTGCGGCCGCACGAGGAGCACCGCCAACGCCAGCACAAACGCAAACCAATATTCGATACCGCCGCCGATGGACGGCCCTAGATACGCCTCGGCAAGCTTCTCGCCCGCCCCCACGATGAGCCCGCCGACTATGGCTCCCGGAATCGAGGTGAGGCCCCCGATGATCAGAACCGGCAGCGCCTTTAGTGCGAGAAAAGTGATGGAGAACTGCACGCCGAGCTTGGTCCCCCACACGGTCGCCGCGACCAGCGCAACGAGACCGGCGGCAAGCCAGACGACAAACCAGATCCAACTGATCGGGATACCGACTGAATGCGCGGCCAAATGGTCATCGGCCACGGCTCTGAGAGCGCGACCGGTCTTGGTGCGCTGAAAGAAGACGGCGAGGCCGGCGACCAGGACGCCTGCGATCAACGCGCCCCAGACATCCAGCTTGTTGACCAGAATCCCACCCGGGAACAGGCTTTCAAACAAGAACCAGGCGTCGGTCGGGAACAGCCGCAACGGATAGACATCCGATCCGAAGATCATCTCCGCGGCGCCCTCGATGACGAATGTCACGCCGATCGTCGACATGAACAGCGTCAGGCCGTCCTGGTTGAGAAGAGGTCCGATCACGAACCGCTCGATGAGCCAGGCCGTTGCCGCCATGATCACGGCGGCAAAGCCGATCGCGAGGACGACCGCGACCCAAAGCGGAAGGCCGTTGGCGACCAGGAGGTCGAGGGCGCGAACCAGCGCCAACCCCGCGAGCAATACCATTGCTCCCTGAGCATAATTGAATACGCCGGATGCCTTGAAGATCAGCACGAAGCCGAGCGCGACCAGCGAATAGAGCACGCCGGACATCAATCCGCCGATCAGGACCTCGAGAAACTGACCCAGTGCGATCATAGACGCACCTCAATGCGCGACGCCAAGATATGCGTCGATGACGGCTTGACTTTTCTTCACTTCATCGGGCGTGCCGTCGGCGATCTTTACACCGTGATCAAGCACCGCTACGCGATCCGACAGATCCATGACCACGGCCATGTCGTGCTCGATCAGGGCGATGGTCGTGCCGTAATGGTTGTTCACATCAGTGATGAAGCGCGACATGTCCTCCTTCTCCTCGAGGTTCATGCCTGCCATCGGCTCGTCGAGGAGGAGAAGGTCGGGCTCCATCGCCAGAGCGCGACCGAGTTCGACACGCTTCTGCAAACCGTATGGCAAACGCCCAACCGGTACCTTGCGGATTGTCTCGATCTCCAGAAAGTCGATGATCTCCTCGACCTTGCGCCGATGCTCGGCCTCCTCCGCGAGGGCGGGGCCATAACGCAGCACCTGCCATAACAGCCCTCGGCGCACCTTCAAGGTGCGGCCCGCCATGATGTTGTCGAGCGCGCTCATGCCCTTGAACAGAGCGACATTCTGAAAGGTGCGCGCGATGCCGCCGCGCGCCGCCTCGAAAGGCTGCATTTTGGCCCGGGTGCGCCCCTTGAAGGTGATGACGCCACGGTTGGGATGATAGAAGCCGTTGACGACGTTCAGCATCGAGGTCTTGCCGGCGCCGTTGGGGCCGATGATGGCCCGAATTTCGCCTCTTCTGACGTTGAACGAAACGTCCCGCAGCGCCTTGACGCCGCCGAAGGCAAGTGCCACGCCCTCGACCTGCAGCAGGATTTCGTTGGTGTCCGGCGCTCTCATGCTGCTTTTCCCAGCGATTCTGCCGGACCGATGACTCGCATGTCGCGAACCTTGACCCGTGCCGCGATCGTACCTTTGCGACCATCCTCCAACGTGACCTCGGTGGAAATGTCGGCTTCCTGCGAGCCGTTGTAGAGCGCCGTGACCAGCGGCGCATAGCGCTCGGCAATGAACCGGCGGCGCACCTTCTGCGTGCGGGTCAACTCGCCGTCATCCGCGTCGAGCTCCTTGGGCAGGATGAGGAAGCGGCGAACCTGCGCGCCGGCCAGCACCGTTTCCTTGGCAAGCGAGCGGTTCACCTCGGCAACGTCTTTCGCGACCATGTCGTAGACCAGCGGATGCCCGGCCAGTTCCTGATACGAACCGTAGGCAACGTTGTTGCGTTCCGCCCAATTTGCGACGGCGACCGGGTCGATGTTGAGCATCGCGCAAACAAAATCCCGGGAGTCACCGAAAGTGACCGCTTCCTTGATATTGGGATAGAACTTCAGTCTGTTCTCGAGATATTTCGGGGCAAACATCGTGCCGTCCGCCAGCCGACCGACGTCCTTCGCGCGGTCGATGATCTTCAGATGCCCGGTCTTCTCGTCGAAAAAGCCCGCGTCACCAGTCCTGACGTATCCGTCGGACGTCATGGCTTCCGCGGTCTTTGCCTGATCCTTGAAATATCCGAGGAACATGCCGGGCGATCGAAACTGCACTTCGCCCGATTCCGCAATGCGAATGTCAACATTGGGCGCTCGCGGACCAACCGTATCCGAGTAGATCTCGCCATCAGGCTGGCACGTTACATAAAGGAACGCTTCGGTCTGGCCGTAGAGCTGTTTCAGATTCAGTCCGATCGAACGGTAGAACGCGAACAGTTCCGGACCGATCGCTTCGCCTCCAGTGTATGCAACGCGCACCAGAGACAGGCCAAGAACGTTCTTGAGAGGCTCGTAGACCAGCCAGCGCCCGAGCCCATAGAGCAATCGGCCTGACAGCGGCACCGGACGTCCCGTCAAGACTTGCTCGCCATATCGCCGCGCGACGTCCAGAAAGTAGCTGAACAATCGCCGCTTGATCGGCGCCGCGTCCTCCATCCGGACCATCAGCCGTGTCAGCATGGCCTCGAAACCGCGTGGTGGGGCCAGGTAGAAGGTTGGTCCGATCTCCCGCCGATCCTGCTCAATCGTGTCGCCGCTCTCGGGACACGCCATGCAGAAGCCGGCCACAAGGCCTTGCACATAGCTGACGTAATGATCGCCGGCCCAGGCCAGCGGCAGATAGGCGAGCACCACGTCCCTGTCAGTCAGTCTGTCGAACCGCGTGGTGTCGGTCGCAGCATCGATGCAGCCTCGCGCCGACAGCATGACTCCCTTCGGCGCGCCGGTCGTTCCCGAGGTGTAGAGAATGATCGCGATGTCCGAGCCTTTAGCTGCTCTAACGAATTCGTCAATCCGTGCACCAAGCGCGGCGTCGGCTGCAAGCGCTGCGCGGCCGTCCTCGATGACATCGCCGATTGCGATGATCCGACTGTGGTCGTAGCCCTCAAGGCCGCGCCGCTCGTCATAGACAATCTTGCTGAGTTGCGGCAGTCGGTCGGACACCGACAGGATCTTGTCGACCTGCTCCTGGTCTTGCGCTGCGACAAACTTCGCCTCGGCGTGAGCGAGCACAAACGCAAGCTCGTCGGCCACCGCATCGGAGTATACCGGAACGGGAATAGCGCACAGCACCTGCGCTGCCATCATGGTCCAGTAAAGCTTCGGCCGATTGGAGCCGACCACGGCAATCGTGTCGCCCGGCTGCAAACCGAGACGATGCAAGCCCGCGGCGTAGGCGCGCACGATCTCGGCAACTTGAGCCCAGGTCCAGCTCTGCCAGATGCCAAGATCCTTGTGCCGAAACGCCGGACGGGTGCCTAACTGCGCTGCATTCCGCAGCAGCAATTTGGGGAACGTGTCAAACGATCCGCCAGCGGCCATATCGGTCTCGATCCCAAAAACCGGCGCGTTGGTTCGCCCCTGCTTATGGTGATGCCGGCCCGTTTTGGGCAACAGCCATGCGAGTTCCGCATGTTCCAACATGACAGCGGATCGAGAGTCCTACAAGTCCCGGATTACGGGGCAGTCCTCCGGCAGGGCGGACTGGCCGCCAATTCCCGAAGCGAATCTTGCAACCAACCAATCAAGAACGTTTCTGCCAGCAGGCTGGTCGGCTCAGAAGGGGTAGCCCCAATGCCCGGCGAGCCTCATCTCTGACCGGCTGAGCGCAAGAACAGAGTCTCCGTCGTTCGATCTGCGAGCCCCAGGTCAATAGATTCAAGCAACGTCGTCGGGGCGCGACGCGATAGGACAGGCTTGCTGCCATCTACCCTACGCTCGTCCAACTCGCATCGATCAGGGTATGGCTGCGTATCGGTGAGCCCGCGTCCCGGTCCTGTTCGGACCGCCGACGTCGCATCGCGGCGTCAAGCCGTAGCGGCCATGCAGTCCGCGCCAGAGGGCACTCAAAAGCTTGCGCATCGAACGCCCCTCTCGACATCAGCGATAGCGGCATCCTGCTGACGTCGCCGACGAAATGACAGAGCCATTTCTGGGCAGGTCTGCGCAGTTTTTGAGCAAACGGCCATCGCGGCGCAGCGAGCCGCGCCAAAAAATCTGATGAGATTCAAATACCGGCGGTGTGGCACGCCTCGTGCATCATGGGCATCGAGTTGGCCGCTAGGGTTCCGATCTTGCGAAGCAAGGTGCTGGTCCGAGAGCAGCCGCTTGCGGGGGAGACATCCCCGCAGGTGCACGGCGGGATAAAAGCCCGGGAGACCTCGTTAGCCAAGGGATTGGCGGAGCGATGGTCTTTTCGCCAGTCCCTTTTTGTGAAGTTTCGCAAGAGGGATCGGCAATGAACAAGTTCTCTTTCTTCCTCCGCTCTGTTGTCACCGGCTGCGCGATCGTGCTCGCGGCCGCATCCGTCGCTGACGCCGCACCGAAGAAAAGCTTCAAGGTCGGCTGGTCGATCTATGTCGGGTGGATGCCGTGGGGCTATGCGGCAGACACCGGCATCGTCAAGAAGTGGGCCGACAAATACGGCATCACGATCGAGGTCAAGCAGTTCAACGACTACGTCGAATCGATCAACCAGTACACCGCCGGCGGCTATGATGCCGTCACCATCACCAACATGGACGCGCTGTCGATTCCGGCAGCAGGCGGTGTCGACACCACCGCCGTCGTGATGGGCGATTTCTCCAATGGCAACGACGCCGTGATCCTCAAGAACAAGTCGGATCTGGCCGCGATCAAGGGGCAGACGGTCAATCTGGTCGAGTTCTCGGTGTCGCATTATCTGCTGGCACGCGCGCTCGAGACCAGCAAGCTGAGCGAGAAGGACGTCAAGGTCGTCAACACCTCCGATGCCGATATCGCCGCCGCCTACAAGACATCAGACGTCAACGCGGTCGTGACCTGGAATCCGATCGTGACGGAAATCCTCGGCTCGCCCGATGCCAAGAAGGTGTTCGACTCCTCGCAGATCCCCGGCGAGATCATGGACCTGATGGTGGTCAACACTGCGGTCGCCAAGGACAATCCGGATTTCGCCAAGGCGCTGGTCGGCATCTGGTACGAGACCCTGTCCAAGATGACGGCGAACGATCCCGCCGCGAAGGCCGCCAAGGAAGCGATGGCCAAGGCCTCCGGCACCGACCTCGCAGGTTTCGACAGCCAGCTCTCGACCACAAAACTGTTCGACAAGGCAACGGACGCCGAAGCGTTCACGCGCAGCCAGACCATCGGCGTCACCATGGACCGCGTCCGCAAGTTCCTGTTCGAGAAGGACCTGCTTGGCAAGGGCGCGAAATCCGCCGACGCCGTCGGGATCGAACTCGCCGACAAGTCGGTGCTGGGCGACAAGTCGAACGTCAAGCTGCGCTTCGACCCGACCTACATGGACGAAGCCGCCAAAGGCAAGCTTTGACGTCAAGCTCTGACGCCAAGCCCTGACGCGCCTCGCGTTGCCTCAAGCAGGAGCGAACATGCGACTTGTGAACATACGGCCGGGACGGCAGACGCGATTCTATCTGCTCGCGCTGCCGTTCGTATTGGTCGCAATCGCCTACTTCGCCGGCTCCAGCGCGCGGCTCACGCAAAACCCGAACGACAAGCTGCTGCCGGCGCTGCCCAGCATGGTGCAGGCCGTCAAGCAGATGGCGTTCGAGGTTGACCCGCGCACCGGCGGCTATCTGATGGCCTCCGACACCGTCGCCAGCCTGGGGCGGCTGGGGTCGGCGCTGGCGATCTCGACGGTGGCGGCGCTCGTCCTCGGCATCGTGATCGGGCTGCTGCCGGGCGCCAATGCCCTGCTCGGGCCGTTCGTGTCGGTGACTTCGATGGTGCCGCCACTGGCATTGTTGCCGATCTTGTTCATCGTGATGGGGCTCGGCGAGAATTCCAAGATTGCGCTGATCGTGATCGGGACGCTGCCCTGCATGATCCGCGACCTCGCCATGAAGGTGCAGGAGCTGCCGCGCGAGCAGATCGTCAAGGCGCAGACGCTCGGCGCCTCGACCTGGCAGATCGCGCTGCGCGTCGCGATGCCGCAAACCCTGCCGCGGCTGATCGACGTGCTGCGGTTGCAGCTCGGCCCGGCGTGGCTGTTCCTGATCGCGGCCGAGGCGATCGCCTCCGACTCCGGGCTCGGCTACCGGATATTCCTGGTGCGGCGCTATCTCGCGATGGACGTCATCATTCCCTACGTCGCCTGGATCACGCTGCTGGCGTTCCTGATCGATGTCGGCCTGCGCGTCACGCAGCGCAGGCTGTTTCCCTGGTTCGCGTCGGTGAGGGCGGAATGAGCGCGATCCGGTTCGACGACGTCTGGAAGGAATACGGCGATCACATCGTGCTCGAGCGCATCACGATGGAGGTCGAGCCGCGCGCCTTCATTGCGCTGGTCGGTCCGTCCGGTTGCGGCAAGACCACGCTGCTGCGGATGCTGCTCGGCGAGGAGCAGCCGAGCCGCGGCCAGATCATGGTCGACGGCAAGCCGTTGCGCGCCGAGCCGGATGCCGACCGCGGCGTGGTGTTCCAGCGCTACTCGGTGTTTCCGCATCTGACCGTGCTGCAAAACGTCATGCTGGGCCGCGAACTGCGTGACGCCAAATTCACGGCGTGGCTGTTCGGCGCCGCACGGCGCGCCGCCAGCGAGGAGGCCATGGCGTTGCTCGCCGAGGTCGGGCTCGCCGGTCAGGAGAGCAAATATCCGTCGGCGCTGTCGGGCGGCATGCAGCAACGCCTCGCGCTGGCGCAAGCGATCATGCGCGGTCCGAAAATCCTGCTGCTTGACGAGCCGTTCGGCGCGCTCGATCCGGGGATTCGCGCCGACATCCACCTGTTGATGAAGCGGCTCTGGAACGAGACCCATCTGACGGTCGTGATGGTGACGCATGACCTCAGCGAGGCGTTCGGGCTCGCGACGCGCGTGATCGCGCTGGAGCGGCAGCGCAACCGGCCGGAGGAGCGCGAGCGCTACGGCGCCACCGTGTCACGCGACCTCGAGGTCTTCCCACGCCGCAGCGCGGAGCCGCGGTCATCCGTTCAACCAGCTCCGATCGGGACGACCCGGTCAGACCAGGAGCATCAGCCGGGACGGCCCGGCGCTCTCGTCTTGAAGGAGCAACCATGATCCTCACAGAGGAACAGAAGGCCGAGATCGCGGCGCATACCCGACGTTACAACGAGCTGAAGGCGGCAGGGCAGGAGCACGCACCGCGGGCGCTGCCGGCGCCGACCGCGCGCGACGCTGCGCCGATCGCCACTGACGCGATCATCCGTCGCGAGGTGATTCCGGCCGGCTGGTACTGGACCACACGGCTGAACCGCGGCGATACGTTGCGCATCGTCAACACGTCGGGGACATCGACCGTCAGCCTGCTCGCCTGGAACAGCGCTGACACCACCGAGCGGCTCAACCACGCCGACACCATCAAGGTGCAGTGGGCGGCGCGGATGCAGAAGGGGCGCGTGCTGCTCTCGGACATGGGGCGCGCGCTGCTCGGCATCACCGAGGACAGCAGCGCCGCGCATGATGCGGTGGTCGGCGGCTCGACGGCGGCGACCAACCTGGCGAAATACGGCGAAGGCAGTTTCCGCAACACGCGCGACAATTTCATCCTCGCCGCGGCCAAGCTCGGGCTCGATCGCCGCGACGTCCATTCCTGCGTCAGCTTCTTTGCGCCGGTTGCCATCGACGCGGACGGCAGGTTTGTGTGGTCCGGCGCGCGCCGGCAAAAGGGCGATTTCGTCGATCTGCGTGCGGAGATGGACTTGCTGATCGCGCTGTCGAACTGTCCGCATCCGCTCGATCCCGCGGAAAGCTATCCGCAGGCGAGCGTGGAGATCGTGCGCTACCGCTCGGCCCAGCCCGCCGCCGATGATCTGTGCCGTACCGCGACCGCCGAGGCGATCCGCGCCTATCAGAACAATGCGCTGTATCTCGGCGAGATGAGCGAAGGAGCCGTGCGATGACCACGCAATTCGCTCAGACCCGCGGCCGCATCGTTCTCGACGCGGAAATTCCCGCGCGCAAGCCGTGGTCCGCCATCATCCGCAAAGGCCAGACGCTGCGGATCACGGATACCCATGGCCAGCAGGCGGTCGATACGCTGTTCTATCGTGCCGACGACTATCAGGAGCGCTACAGCGGCCAGGATACGCTGCGCGCGCAGGGTTCGGCCTATGTTGGGCTCGGCACCCGGATCATGTCCAACGAGGGCCGCGTGATGCTGCGCGTGGTGGCCGACAGTTGCGGCCTGCACGACACTTCGGCGGGCGCCTGCTCCTGCGAAAGCAACACGGTGCGGTTCGGGCACCAGACCCGCTACCAGCACGCCTGCCGCGAGAATTTCGTGATCGAAGCCGCGAAGTACGGCATGTCGAAGCGCGACATCGTGCCGAATTTGAACTTCTTCATGAACGTGCCGATCGATCCCGCCGGAAATTTCACCGTGGTCGACGGCGTCTCCAAACCCGGCGACGTCATCGAGCTGGTGGCGGAGATGGACGTGCTGTGCCTGATCTCGAACTGCCCGCAGATCAACAATCCCTGCAACGGCTTCTTCCCGACGGCGGTACAGGTCACGATCTTCGAGCCGGAGGCGTGAGGCATGTTCAGCAAGGTCCTGATTGCCAACCGCGGCGAGATCGCCGGGCGGATCGGCAGAACATTGCACCGCATGGGCATCTCTTCGGTCGCGGTCTATTCCGACGCCGACCGCTTCACGCGGCCGGTGCTCGAGGCCGACGAGGCGGTGCGCATTGGTCCTGCACCGGCGGCCGAGAGCTATCTCAACGTCGATGCGATCATGGCGGCGTGCCTTGCGACCGGCGCACAGGCGGTGCATCCCGGTTACGGCTTCCTGTCGGAGAACCGCCGCTTTGCCGAGCGGCTCGCCGAACACGGCATCAAGTTCATCGGGCCGCGGCCTGAGCATCTCGACGCCTTCGGCCTCAAGCACCGTGCGCGCGAGATCGCCGAGCGCAGCGGCGTGCCGCTGCTGCCCGGCTCCGGCCTGCTCGAGACCATCGACGAGGCGGTGCGACAGGCGGAAGCGATCGGCTTTCCCGTGATGCTGAAGAGCACGGCGGGCGGCGGCGGCATCGGCATGCAGCTCTGCCACGACATGGCGACCCTGCGCGAGCGGTTTGAATCCGTGCAGCGCACGGCGCGCGCAAGCTTCGGCGACGCCCGGGTCTATCTCGAGCGGTTCGTCGCCCAAGCGCGCCACATCGAGGTGCAGATCTTCGGCAACGGCAAGGGCGATGTGGTCGCGCTCGGCGAGCGCGATTGCTCGCTGCAGCGGCGCAACCAGAAGGTTTTTGAGGAGACCCCCGCGCCCGGCCTCTCCACGGAGATCAGGCAACGGCTGCATGCGGCTGCGGTGTCGCTCGGCAAGGCGGTGGCTTACGAATCCGCGGGCACGGTGGAGTTCATCTACGATGTCGCGCGCGAGGACTTCTATTTCCTCGAGGTGAACACCCGTCTCCAGGTCGAGCATCCCGTCACCGAGCAGGTCACTGGCGTCGACCTCGTGGAATGGATGATCCGGCAGGCGGCCGGCGAGGATGTGCTGGGCCAAGCCGGCGCGCTCGCACCGAAGGGCGCGGCGATCGAGGTGCGGCTCTATGCCGAGAACCCGGGCGCAGGCTTTCGCCCCAGCGCGGGCCGCCTGACCCAGGTCGCGTTTTCGCCGGATGCGCGGATCGACGGATGGATCGAGACCGGCACCGAGGTGTCGCCGTTCTACGATCCGATGCTGGCCAAGATCATCGTGTCGGCCGAGACGCGCGAGGCCGCGATCGCAAAGCTGACGCAGGCGTTGGATGACACGGTCGTCGCCGGCATCGAGACCAATCTGGATTATCTGCGCGCCATCGCGGCGTCCGATGTGTTCCGCAGCGGGCAGGTGGCGACCAGCGTGCTCGGCGCATTCGTCTATCGCCCCCGCACCATCGATGTCGTCGCACCCGGTGCCCAAAGCGGCGTGCAGGAATTGCCCGGCCGGCTGCATCTCTGGCATGTCGGCGTGCCGCCCAGCGGGCCGATGGACGAGCGGTCGTTTCGTCTTGCCAACCGCGTGGTCGGCAATCCGGAGACCACAACCGCGCTGGAACTAACGGTCAACGGGCCGACCTTGCGCTTCAACACCGATGCGATCGTCGCGCTCTCGGGTGCACGCATGAAGGCATCGCTCGACGGTGCCGAGGTCGCCCATGACGAGCCGGTCGCGGTGCGCGCGGGTCAGACGCTCGTGATCGGCAGCATCAAGGGCCCCGGCCAGCGCAGCTATCTCGCCGTGCGTGGCGGCATCGACGTGCCAGAAATTCTTGGGTCGCGGGCGGTGTTCGCGCTCGGTGCCTTCGGTGGCCATGCGACGGGCTCGCTGAAGGCCGGCGACGTGCTACATATCGGTGCCGAGACATCGAGCCTTGCGGCGCCGCGGCGCGCAACGGAGGACGACCGGCCAGAGCTGACTTCAGCGTGGCAGATCGGCGTGGTCTATGGCCCGCATGGCGCGCCGGACTTCTTCCTCGACGAGGACATCGAGACGCTGTTCGCGGCGAGCTATGAGGTGCACTTCAACAGTGCCCGCACCGGTGTGCGGCTGATCGGGCCGAAGCCGCGCTGGGCGCGTTCCGATGGCGGCGAGGCCGGGCTGCATCCGTCGAACATTCATGACAACGCCTATGCGGTCGGCTCGATCGATTTCACCGGCGACATGCCGATCATTCTCGGTCCAGATGGACCGAGTCTCGGCGGTTTCGTGTGTCCGGCGGTCGTCGCGCGCGACGAGCTGTGGAAGGTCGGCCAGCTCAGGCCCGGCGACACCGTCCGCTTCGTTCCGGTGAAACGCGACGATCCCGTCGCCGGCCCCACGGTGCTGCAAGCGCCCGAGCTCGGCGCGGCCATCGTTGGCCGCAACGATGACGGTCCGATCCCGGTGGTCTACCGCCGTGCCGGCGACGACAACCTGCTGGTCGAATATGGTCCGATGGAGCTCGACATCGCGCTGCGGCTGCGCGTCCATGTGCTGGCGCAGGCGCTGGAGGAAGCAAGACTCGGCGGCCTGATCGATCTCACGCCCGGCATCCGCTCGCTGCAGATCCATTATGACGGCACCGCGCTGTCGCGAACGAAGCTGCTCGACTTGCTGCGAAAGATCGAGCGCGAACTGCCTGATGTCGATGCGATGCGGGTACCGAGCCGCACCGTGCATCTGCCGCTGTCGTGGCGGGATCCGCAGGCCGAGCTTGCGATGCGCAAGTATCAGGAGCTGGTCCGCGCGGATGCGCCGTGGTGTCCGTCGAATGTCGAGTTCATCCGGCGCATCAACGGGCTCGGCAGCGAGGACGATGTCCGCCGCATCGTGTTCGATGCGGACTATTTCGTGCTCGGCCTTGGCGACGTCTATCTCGGCGCGCCGGTGGCGACGCCGCTCGATCCACGGCACCGGCTGGTGACCACCAAGTACAATCCGGCGCGGACCTGGACGCCAGAGAACGCGGTCGGCATCGGCGGCGCCTATATGTGCATCTACGGCATGGAAGGGCCGGGCGGCTACCAGCTGTTCGGCCGCACCATCCAGGTCTGGAACAGCTGGCGTACCACGCGGGTGTTCGAGCCGGGTCATCCCTGGCTGTTGCGGTTCTTCGACAAGATCCGCTTCTTCCCGGTCGATGCCGACGAACTGCTCGACGCCCGCGCCGCGTTCCCGCACGGGCAATACGACATCAGGATCGAGCAGGGCGAGTTCTCCTACGCCGACTATGCGAAGTCGTTGGCCGAAGCGCGGCCGTCGATCGCCGCGTTCAAGGCAACGCAGCAGGCGGCGTTCGATGCCGAGCGCCAGCGCTGGCGCGAGATGAAGCTCGACGAGACGCCGGTGGAATCGATCGATGCAGGGGCTGCGGCAACCGGCATTCCCGACGGCCAGGTCGGCGCGTTCTCGGAGGTGCCGGGCAACATCTGGAAGATACTGGTCGAGGAGGGCGCCGTGGTCGCACCCGGCGACACACTCGCCATCATCGAGTCCATGAAGATGGAGATATCAGTGCATTCGCCGAGCGCGGGCCGCATTGCGTCGGTGCCGGTCAAGCCCGGCCAGACGCTGCGCGCGGGCGATGTGGTGGCGTTGATCCGGCCGGAGTAGATTCGGCCGCGGCGATCTGCTGCGGTCCTGTCCCGTCATGGCGCTATGGGGGACGATCGGACGGAAGCCGACTGCGCCACGCCTCGTTGGCAAGGAGCCGGCGCTGTCGGTCGGCGACGGCAGGCCATCCGGAGCGTACCACGCTGAGGACCGCAGCGTCGGCGGATGGACCTTCATCGCAGGCAAAATAGGCACGAAGCCGTCCCTCGCAGCGGAAGCCGAGGCCGGTGTAGAGCTCGAGCGTACGCCGCAGGCGCCAATCCAGATGCACCTCGGCCCGCTCGACGGCGAGCACCTCGAAAGCATACCGCGTCATGAGATGCGCGACATGGCTGATGAGCAGGACCTCGTCCAATCGTCCGCTGCTCCAGATCGGCGCAAACCTCGCCCGCTTCTCCTCCGGCTCGAGCGCCGCGAAAGCGGTAAGGCCGACGATGCCGCCCGACCCGGCGTCCTCGATCGCGAACGCGGCCGTGACGTTCGCGCAGCTCAGCGTGGCTGCCATGCGCGCGGCCGCCGCCTGGCCGGGTCCGCTGCGATCGAGCTGCCGAAGCATGCCGGCGTCCCCGAGCGGCTTGACCCGCGAGATCTCGGAACGGTGGATCCTGGTCAGCAGGATGCGGTCGGTGGCCAAGGCGGCATGTCTGTCTGCGAATTGCATGCCCTATTGACGCATCGAACCAACATGCCGTCAAATGACCGGAATGGCAGTTCATATGCAGATTGGTCATGTCCCTGAATCCGAGACACGTTGACCTGTTTCGCGAGGTCGTCCGTCACAACGGAATTACCAAGGCGGCCCTGAGCCTGCGGATCGGGCAGCCCTTCGTCAGTCGCGCCATCGCGCGGCTGGAGCGCGAGATCGGCTTCGCGCTGTTCGAACGCGGGCGCGGCGGCGTCACCTTGACGCCGGAAGGCGAGATATTCCTGCATGAGGTGGAGCGCAACCAGGCCGGGCTGGAGTATCTGGCGCGTGCGGCGCGCGGCATTCGCGCGCGGGGCAGCGGGACGCTGAGGATCGCCTGCCTTCCGGCATTCACCTATTCGTTGATGCCGCGGATCGTCAGCAAGTTCTCCAGGAAGAACCCCGGCATCATGCTGTCGGTCGCCGTGCATAGCCCCGAACGGGTCTGGAGCCTGGTTGCTGCGGGCCAGTGCGATGTCGGGCTGGCGCGACCCCAGTCAGGTTTTACAGCGGTCGACGACGAACTGCTGATGACGACCGACGCCATCTGCGTGCTGCCGCGTCAGCACCGGCTGCGGTCCAAGCGATTGATCATGCCAAAAGACCTGCACGGCGAGGCGATGATTGCGCCGGCCCCGGGCGCGCCGCATCGAACGCGCCTCGAACGCGCCTTCGAAGACGCCGGGGCCGAGGTCAGAACGGTGGCGGAGATTCAGTACAGCATGCAGCGCTGCGCCCTGGTTGCGCAGGGGCTGGGCTTCTCGATCGTCGATCCCGTCGTGGCGCGGGATTTTGCCAGCGCCCGGATCGTGCTGAAGCCGTTCACGCCGCGGCTGGAGATCACCACCGTGCTGCTGTTTCCGTCGCAACGGCCGCGCAGCCGTCTCGCGCTCGAATTCTGCGACCTGCTTCGCGCCGAGACCGCGGAATACAGGAAGCCCGCGCGCGCTCCGGCCTGACCCGATCCGTGCCGCTTTGCCCGGATATGGCGTTGTCCCGTGATCCGCCGCCGTCGGTCACGAGCGGGGAACCCCCCTCACACCTCGAGCCATTCCTCGCGAATGGCGGCGTTCGCCTTGAGCTGGTCGGGGGTGCCTTCGAACACCACGCGGCCGTGGCCCATGATGTAGACCCGGTTCGAGATCTTCATCGCGATCGAGAGCTTCTGCTCGACCAGCAGGATGGCGACGCCGGCTTTCGCGATCCGCGCGATCAGTTCGCCGACCTGCTGCACGATCAGCGGCGCCAGGCCCTCGGTCGGCTCGTCGATCATCATCAGGTCGGGGTCGCCGAGCAGCGTGCGGCAGGTGGTCAGCATCTGCTTCTCGCCGCCCGACAGCACGCCGGCCGGCGTATCGGCGCGGCGGGCGAGGTTGGGGAACATGTCGAGCATCTCCTGCAGCCGCCACTTGCCGGGGCGACGCGGGTCCTTGATGCCGAGGATCAGGTTCTGGCGAACCGTCAGGCTCGGGAAGACGTCGCGATGCTCCGGCACATAGCCGAGGCCGAGGCGGGCGATCTTGTGGCTCGGCAAACCCGCGATGTCCTGGCCCTTGAAGCGGATGGTGCCTTGCGGCGGCACTTCGCCCATGATCGCCTTGACGGTGGTCGAGCGGCCGACGCCGTTGCGGCCGAGCAGGCTGACCACTTCGCCGGCGGCGATGTCGAGATCGACACCCTGCAGGATGTGGCTCTTGCCGTAATAGGCGTGGAGATTCCTGACCTCGAGCATCAGTCGACCTCCTCGCCGAGATAGGCTTCCTTGACCTTCGGATTGCCGCGGATTTCCTCCGGAGTGCCGGAGGCGATGATGTGGCCGTAGACCAAGACCGAGATGCGGTCGGCGAGGCCGAACACCACGCTCATGTCGTGCTCGACGATCACGAGCGTGCGTCCTTCGGTGAGGCGGCGGATCAGCGCGACGGCGCGCTCGGTCTCGGCATGGCTCATGCCCGCGGTCGGCTCGTCCAGCATGATGACACTGGCGCCGCCGGCGATCGTGATGCCGATCTCCAGCTCGCGCTGCTCGGCATAGGTGAGCAAGCCTGCCGGCACGTCGCGGCGATGGGTGAGATGGATGTCGTCGAGGATCTGCGCGGTGCGCTGCTTCACCTCGGGCAGGTTGTCGACATTCTTCCAGAACGCGTAGCGGTGGCCGGTCGCCCACAGCACGGCGCAGCGGACGTTCTCCCACACCGTCATGCGGGCGAACACGTTGGTGACCTGGAACGAGCGCGACAGCCCGCGCCGGTTGATCTCGAACGGCCGCAGCCCCGAGGTGACCTCGCCGTTGAGCCGGATCTCGCCCGAGGTTGGCTTGATGTAGCCACTGATCAGGTTGAACGTCGTCGACTTGCCGGCGCCGTTCGGGCCGATGATGGCGTGACGCTCGCCCTTGGCGACGCTCAGATTGAGATCGCGGATGATGGCGACATTGCCGAAGCTCTTCTCGACGGCGTTGACTTGGATGGCTGCGGTCATGCGAGATACCCCCGATCACGGGCCACCGTCGCGGCGCGATCCCAGGCTTCCGCAACGCGCCGCCAGGTGATGCGCGCGACCAGGAAGCCGCCGACGACGAGAATCGCGGCAGTCGCCCAGGTCGCCGGCGCGGTCGCGACGAAGGGAATGCCGAGCAGATTGATGGCATCGCCGCCGGAGAAGCGCGCGACCGTCTCGATGGTCAGGATGATGCCGAGCGCCAGCGCCAGCGTCGGGATCGCCGCGACCAGGTAAGACGGGATGACGGTGCCGAGCGTACCGGCGCGGATCAGCGGACGGTGCTTCATCAAAATGCCGGCGATGCCGCCCGGTGCGAACATCACGATGGCGATGAAGATGATGCCGAAATAGAGCTGCCAGACCGAGGTGACGTTGGTCAGCCCGAGCTGCAGGTACGTCACCAGGATGGCGCCGAGGATCGGACCGAAGAAGTAGGCGGTGCCGCCGATGAAGGCTGCGAACAGCACCAGGCCCGACTGCGTCGCGCCGAGATAGGCCGAGTTGGCGATCTCGAAATTGATCGCGGCGAGGCCGCCGGCGATGCCGGCGAAGAAGCCGGCGAACATGTAGGCGAGATAGCGCACCACATGCGGATCGTAGCCGATGAACTCGACCCGTTCCGGATTGTCGCGCACCGCGTTGCAGATGCGCCCGAGCGGCGTGCGGGTCAGCGCGTACATCGCGATTGCCGAGACCATTACCCAGAACGCGATCAGGTAGTAGACCTGGATCTGCGGCCCGAAGGTCCAGCCGAATAGTGGCATCAGCGCGGTGCGGTCGGTGGTGATGCCGGATTCGCCGCCGAACACGCTGCGCAGGATCAGCGACGACGAGGCGACTAACTCGCCGATGCCGAGCGAGATCATCGCGAACACGGTGCCGGCGCGCTTGGTCATGACCCAGCCGACCACCAGCGCGAACGCCATGCCGCCGATGCCGCCGACCAGCGGGATCACCGGCAGCGGGATCGGCCAGTTGTGGCTCGCGACGGCGTTCATGGCGTGCACGGCGAGGAAGCCGCCGAGGCCGTACTGCACGGCGTGGCCGAACGACAAGAGCCCGGTCTGGCCGAGCAGGATGTTGTAGGACAGCGCGAAGATGATCGCGATGCCGATCAGGCTGAACGAGGTCAGCGAGCCGCCGGAGGAGAAGATCAGCGGCAGCACGACGAGCGCGGCGGCTGCGAGCAGCCAGACGCCATAGAAGCTCAGGGCACCGGCGGCCTCTTCTTTGGCCACTGCGGGAGCGGGGGTCACAGCGTTCGTCATGACTCGCGCGTCCCCAACAGGCCCATGGGGCGGAAGATCAGCACCAGCACCAGCAGCAGATAGGGCAGGATCGGCGCGATCTGCGCGATCGTGACGTTCCAGATGTCGGTGAGTGGCGAGGCGCCGAGGCTCGGATCGAGCGGGCCGAACACGCTGGCGAGCGAACCGTTGAGCGCGACCGCAAAGGTCTGGATCAGCCCGATCAGGAGCGAAGCGATGAAGGCGCCGGGCAGCGAGCCGAGACCGCCGAACACGATGACGACGAACAGGATCGGGCCGAGCAGCGCGGCCATGTCGGACTGCGTCACCAGCGAGGGCCCGGCGATGACGCCGGCAAGACCCGCCAGCGCGCTGCCGACGCCGAACACCAGCATGAACACGCGGCCGACATTGTGGCCAAGATGGCCGACCATGCTCGGATGGGTCAGCGCGGCCTGCACGATCAGGCCGACCCGCGTCCGCTTCAGCGTGACGAGGAGCGCGATGAAGATCACGACCGAGACCACCAGCATGAAGATCTTGTAGGCGGGGTAGTTGGTGGAGAACACAGTGAAGGCCGGAAAGTCGAGCGCCGCCGGGACCCGATAGTCGACCGGGCTCTTGCCCCAGATCATCGAGACGATTTCCTCGATGGCGAAGGCGAGACCGAAGGTCAGCAACAGCTCGGCGACATGGCCGTGCTTGTGGGTGTTGCGCAGGCCGTAGCGCTCGACGCCCATGCCGACCACGCCGACCAGGAGCGGTGCGATCACCAGCGCCGGCCAGAAGCCGATCCAGCGGGTGAGCTGAAAGCCGAAGAACGCGCCCAGCATGTAGAAGCTCGCATGCGCGAAATTGAGCACGCCCATCATGCTGAAGATGACGGTGAGCCCGCTGGACAGCAGAAACAACAGCATGCCGAACAGCACGCCGTTGAGTGTCGAGATGACGATGAGCTCAGCCACGGCGCACCCGCTTGAGACTGGAACGGTTCACGTGATCAATAACCTGTCGAACGAAAGGAACCTACCCGTCATTCCGGGTTCTGGTGCTTGCGCACCATCCCGGAATGACCGAAGGGCCGTTCAGGGCCGCTTCATGTTGCAGGTGGTCGGAAGCATCGTCTGATCGGTGTCGATCTTGGAGACGGGGTGCCAACCCCAGCCGGTATTCTCTTCGTCGAACGGCTCCTTGGCCTTGTCGGCCAACGTTCCGAACGAGGAGATGATGATCGGCTGGAAGAACTGGTGGTCGTCCTTGCGCATGAAGCCGTCGCCGCCGTCGAACACTTCGAACTTCATGCCCTCGAGTGCGGCCGCGACTTTCACCGGATCGATCGAATTGGCCTTCTCGGCAGCGGCCTTGAACATCCGCATCTCGTTGACGGCGCGCGGATACCACACGGAAATGCCGGTCTTGGCGCGGAAGTCCTTCTCGAAATCCATCGCCGCCTTGTTGCCGGAGTTCGGGATGCCCTCGCTTATCTGGAACACCTGGTGGTCGAGGCCGGTCTGCTTGATTGCGGTCGGTCCACCGGCGCCACCGGCATAATAGGTGTACCAGTTGACCTTGAGGCCGGCGTCAGCCGCGGCCTTCAACAGCAGCGCGAAGTCCTGTCCCCAATTGCCGGTCACGACCGTGTCGGCGCCGGACGCCTTGATCTTGGCGATGTAGGGCGAGAAATCGGTGACCTTGAGCATCGGATGCAGTTCGTCGCCGACGATCTGGATATCCGGTCGCTTTTCGCCCAGCATCTTGCGCGCTTCTGAGCGCACCGACTGGCCGAACGAATAGTCCATGTTGATCAGATAGACTTTCTTGATCGACGGCTGGCCCTTCATGTAGTTGGTCAGCGCGGCCATCTTGATGTCCGAGTTCGCATCCCAGCGGAAATGCCAGTAGCTGCACTTCTCGTTGGTCATGCTCGGATCGACCGCGGCGTAGTTGAAGTAGAGCACTTCCTTGCCGGGGTTGCGCGAATTGTTCTTGGTGACGAAATCTTCCAGCGCGGCACCGACCGACGAGCCGTTGCCCTGGGTGATGTAGTGGATGCCGGCGTCGACCGCCTTCTGCGCCTGCACCAGGCTTTCCTGCGGATTGGTCTTGTTGTCGAGCGGGACGATCTCGACCTTGTGGCCGAGGATGCCGCCCTTGGCGTTCAGTTCATCGGCGAGATACTGAAACGTCTTCAGGCCGCCTTCGCCAACGCTGGCGCCGCCGCCGGAGAGCGGATCGATATAGCCGATCTTGATGGTTTCCTGCGCGGACGCCGCGCCTCCCAACACCGTCAGCGCTGCCGCGGCGGCAACGATCAGCTTATGCATCGCGCGTTCTCCCTTGCTCGTGTTTCTTGATCTTTAGCGATCGAGGCCGTCTCATAACCCCAATTGCCGCGCCTTCGCAACTTTCGCTTTGAATACAGCGTCAAGTTTTAGCGGAAGGTAGTATGATGTTATAGGCTATATGTCGCCGGAATCGGTCGCTGTTTTGAATTGCAGGTAAACTTTTGGATGAGGCCAGCGCTCGCGCGCTGGCTCACTGTTTGGAACCGATGTCGCCCGCGGCCCGACTCTAACCTCCCCTTGAAAAGGGGAGGTCGCTTCGCTCGAGAGAGCGAAGCGGGTGGGGATCGGCTCTCTCCGCATACAGCGTTGCCGGTGGCCGCCCCCCATCCCGACCTTCCCCCTTTCAGGGGGAAGGAGAAAACAGCGATCGCTACCGCGGCGGCTCAGGCCGGATGCCGGCGCGGCTTGAGACCTGCGAGAAACAACCGCGCGAAATGATCTGCGATCTCGGCTGGAGACCAGTCGCGCCTGGTCTTGAACCAGATCGGATACCAATGGCCCATTCCGGTCAGAATACGCTCTGCGAAGTAGGTGTCGATGCGGCGGAAGCGGCCCTCATCGATCCAGCGCTGATAGCTGTCCTGGTCCCGCCGGATCGTCGCCAGCACCTCGCCGACATAGGCCTTCCGGTCGATTTCGTTGAGATAGTTGATGTTGTGATAGGTCGCCTTCGGGCCGCAGGGCGTGTCGTGCAGCATCAACAGCAAGCGGATTCTCTGCACGATGTGATCGAATGCGCCGAGGCGCTGGTCCTGCAGGTGCTCGCGAATGCTGATCTCGCCGGCGAGCCCGCGTCGCAGGCAAGCCAGCAGCAGGCTCTCCTTTTCGCTGAAGTGATAGTAGATGCCGGCGCGGGTCATGCCCGCATCGACGGCGATGCTCTCGAGCGACGTGCCTGACGCGCCCCTGCGGTTGAAGCTGTCGGAGGCAATCGAAAGCATCCTGTCGAACTTCGCAGCCCGCTTGTTCAACGCCGCGCGAGACTCCAGGAATGGGGCAAGGCTGAGCGGTTCGGGCATTTCCGGAACCGCGATCTCGCGCCGGTACACGCCGTGCGTGATGATGTCATCGATGGCATCGATCGCCTGCTGGCGCGTGTAGTAGTCGCGTTCGGACAGCCAGAACGGCACCCAGTCCAGGATGGAGATGAGCGCCACGGCCGTGAGCTGTGGTTCGTCGCAGGCGATCGAGCCGTCGGCCACGCCCCGATCCAGAATCTCCGCAAGCCGCGCGGCATTCTGCCAGCGCTTGGCATGGACTTCGCTGCTGTAGGGAGCAGCCAGCGCATCGATATCGGTGAACAGGATCATGCGCTGGCTTTCAGGCCGCAGCCTGCCGCGCACAAAGCGCCTGATGATCTCGAGCCCGTCGATACCGGGTTCGGCCGCCGTTTCAATCTCATGCCGATAGATCGCAAGGCCGCGCAGATAGCAGTGGAAGATCAGATCTTCCTTGTCGCGGAAATAGTGGTACAGCGCGCCCGGCACCGCCCGTACGGACGCCGCGACCTGCTCCATCGTCACGTTCGCGTAGGAGTGGCGGGCAAACAGCCGGGAAGCTGAGACGAGGATTTCTTCAGCCCGATCCGTCGGGTCGGCGGCGACTTGCAAGCTCGAATGCCCTTCCTGATCGCGGAAAATCCGCACGCGAGATAATCCCCTTGGCAGCGGCTTGTCGATCTGCGATAGACGTTGGTATACCATACACCAGCGGCTTTTGGAGAGAGCATGGCGCGCAACATTCTGATCCTTGGGGCTTCCTACGGCTCCCTGCTGGGGACCAAGCTTCTGATGGCGGGGCACAACGTGTCCCTGGTGTGCCGGAAGAACACCGCCGATCTGATCAACCGCGACGGCACCGAGGTGCGCATCAAGCTGCGGGACGAGAAGCAGCACCGCTCGATCTTCTCGCGCGACCTGCCGGGCAAGCTCGACGCCGTCACGCCCGCCGACGTCGACGTGTCGCGCTACGACATGGTCGGCCTGGCGATGCAGGAGCCGCAATACACCAACCACACGGTTCGCGTGCTGATGATCAAGATCGCGGCGGCGAAGCTGCCCTGCCTGTCGATCATGAACATGCCGCCCCTGCCGTATCTGAAGCGGATCCCCGCGCTCGCCGGCATGGACCTCGAGGAGGCCTACACCAACGCCCAGGTCTGGGAGCGCTTCGAGCCGGGCCTCGTCACGCTGTGCTCGCCGGATCCGCAGGCGTTCCGTCCGCCGGAGGAGAAGGCCAACGTGCTGCATGTCGGCCTGCCGACCAACTTCAAGGCTTCCGTCTTCGCCGACGACAAGCACAACAAGGTGCTGCGCGAGCTCGAAGCCGACATCGACGCGGTGACGCTCGACGGCCAGGACGTTCCGGTGAAGCTGAAAGTGTTCTCGTCGCTGTTCGTGCCGCTCGCGAAATGGTCGATGCTGCTGACCGGCAACTACCGCTGCATCACGCCAACTGAGCCGCAATCGATCCGCGACGCCGTCCACGGCGACCTGACGCGCTCGCAGGCGATCTATGACCACGTCGATACCATCGCGCGGAAGCTCGGTGCCGATCCTGCGGATCAGGTGCCGTTCGCGAAATACGCCAAGGCGGCGGAAAGCCTGCTCAAGCCGTCCTCGGCGGCCCGCGCGGTCGCCGCCGGCGCACCGTTCATCGAGCGCGTCGATCTGCTGGTGAAGCTGATCTCGCACCAGCTCGGCACGCCCAGCGCCGAGATCGACCGCACCGTCGAGACCGTCGATCAGAAGCTGAACGAGAAGATCGTGCAGGGCGGCTCGGGCGCCGAGTAACAGATCGCGCGTTGGCGGCGGGGGCAGGGCTCGAACCTGCAACCCGACCGTCATGAGCGGCGGGATAACGATCAGATTCGATGATCTTGCTGAGGTCTCGGTCGGCTAAGCGGGCCGCGAAGGCAGCGAGGTCATCGCTTCGAGTTGCGCTGTTCGCGTCGCCAGCACCGCGAGCAAGCTCTTGTGCAGCCGATCCTCGGGTTCGAAATTTTGCGCGAGCGTTCGGATGGTCTCGGCAAATCGCATGCGATACCTCGCCGCCCTGTCGACGTCTCCGTACTTCGCGAAGATCTCGGCGGCCGTGCGGTACACCCGCCAGGAAGCAATCGGGAAGTCGGCACCGTCGACGATTTCCAGCGCGCGGGACAGCTGCAACCGAGCCTCCGCTGAATCGCCCAAGGCAAGCGCAGTCCGCGCGAGCAGTCCGTGGGCCTGGGCCAGGTGATTGAGATCCGGAGCCGTGGCCACATAGTCGTGGAGCCGGCGTGCACAGCTCTGAGCCTGCATAAGGTCGTCAACCTGCAGGTAATATTCGCCGAGGCAATGATACACCTGCGTCGCGGCGGTAAATTCGATGTCGATGCCTTCCTCATGCCTGCGGCGCTCGATATCGTCGAATTGCCTGCGCGCTCCCGACGGATCGTTCAGGCCGACATAGGCCTTCGCAAGGACGGCCCGCTTGTGGAAGTAGGTCGACTGATCGCCGACCAGCAGGCTGTCGTCGACGCTTTCGCAGAGCTCCCGGGCTCCATCAAAGTCCATCGCTTCGACATGCAACCATGCAAGCGTCAGCCTGCATAATGCGCTGCTGGGGCCGTTCGCGTTCCTGACGGCAAGTTCCAGGCCGGCCGTGATTTCACGCCGCAATTCGCGCCATTCGCCGAGATGAATGAGCGCGATGGATTCAAGAACGTTGAACAGGACAAAAGTGTAAACGTCGCCGGCTAGACGCGCCAACCGCTTTCCTTCGGTGCCGGCGCGGCGGCACTCCTGGTACCGCGACCGCCAGCAATCAACGATACCGGATATTCCATTGCGTCTGATCAACACGCCATAGTTCGTGGCATTCGCACTCAGCTCGATCGCCCTGTCGCAGAGCGTGGCGTCCTGTTTGCGCCAGCCGTTGAGGAACAGGTTGACGCTCGCGCTGCTACCCTGGACCAGAGCCTTGAATGTGTCGTCCGCAAGCGTATGGCTTCGCGACAGCACATCGTCAGCGGCCTCAAGGCAGGCGTGGCGGTCCACACGCAAGCAGAGACTGCTCACAGCCGTGAGGCCGTTGAGCTGCTGCTTGATCTCGCCGGCCCGTTCGGCGCAGGCGATCATGTCGCGCAAATCACGGATCGAGCCGGCGAGGTCGCCGCACGAGCGAAGCGCCCAGCTCCGCTCCCGCAAGAGAGCGACGCGGGTTGAGAATTTGTCGGCCGCATCGAAACGATCAAGTATGCCGAGCGCGCGGGTGAGATAGCTTGCGGCTTCCGCATGGCCGAGGCGCTTCGTCGAGCTCCTTGCCGCTTCCCGGAGGTAGCGCAACGCGCTCGGAAAGTCGCGCCCCTGCTCAAAGTGAAGTGCGAGCGCGGGCGCAATTTCAGGGGTGCGGCCGGCATAGGCCTCCTCCAGCCTCTTGCCCAAGCGCTTGTGCGTCTGCGCGCGGTGCCCCGGCGGCAGATTCTGGTAAATGATATTCTGATAGAGAATGTGACGAAAGGCGTAGGAGCCCGAGTATGTGCCATCGGGCCACTCGGAAACCCCCGAACGGACGAGGATTTGATCCTTCCGGATCGACGCTTCGATGTCCCTTTCAACGTCGATCGGATCGTCGGACAAGCCAGCCGCAACGAGGGCCGCAGAAAATTCTTCGCCGGCAACGCTGGCGACATCGAGCAGGCGCCGCTCGTGATCGGTGAGGCGATCGAGCTCGTGGCCGATCATGTTCAGGAGGCTGTCTGGAATGCGATCTTGCGTGAATGCCGCCTGCGAGGCCAGGCGCCATCTGCCGTCGATTTCGACGATCGACTCCTGGTCGATCAAATGTTTGAGCAGCGAGGCAACGAACAAGGGATGTCCTAGCGTTCGCTCGAACACGGGCTTTGACAGGCTGGAGGCAAGGTCCTCGTCGTCGAAGCGCAAGGCCAGGTAACGCTCGACCTCGGAACGCGACAATCGATCGAGCCGCAATTCGCTGCAGTATCCATGGATCTCGAGATCCCGGTGCAGGCGACGGATGGGATGCCCGCCGGCAGAACTCTCGGCCGGACGATAGGAGCAGAGCACCAGCACGCGCGCCTTGCCGTTTCCGCGCGCGAAGCGAGACAGCACGTCGAGTGTCGCGAAGTCGCTCCAATGCAGATCTTCGAGCACAAGGACCCAGGGGCGGCCGGTGCTTAGTGCTTCCAGAAGATCGCAAAATTCGCGCAGCATCCGCTCGCGCGTCGCGCCGAACACTTCATCCTGGAAAGCCGCGCGTTCCGATGCGTCGATTGCGCCCGGCAATTGCAGTATCCAGGTGGGGGCGTGCGCGCGAACGGCCGACATCAATTCCGGACCGTTTGCGCGATAACGGTTCAGCAGTGCATCGATGAGTGGAAGAAAGACTTCGTCCGTTCCGAATCGTTCAGTGCAGCGCCCATAGAGCTGATCGAAGCCCTGTTCCGTCAGCTGCTCGATCGCCTTGGCGATGAAGGCCGTCTTGCCGATCCCGGCTTCTCCGGTGACAAAAGCCATCTGCCGCTTGCCGGACAACACATGCCGCGTCATCTGGTCGATCGTCGCGAAGGAGGCTGTCCGGCCGACCACCAGGGTGGAGATCTCGACCTTCAGAGGTACGACCGCGTTCGCGACCTCCCGGGGGGCTTCCCGCACCGTGCCGACAAAGCGGACGCCTTTGCGCGGCAAGGTCTTGATCAGCCGTTGCGCCTCGCCGGAATCGCCTATTCCGGTACGGGCTGCGTTGATCCGGGTGGTGAGCGCTGACTCCGAGACGATGCGCCCGCCCCAGATTGCACTGATCAGATCGTCCTTGGTCACCACCCGGGCGCGGTGGCGGACAAGATATTCGAGGAGGTCAAAAACCTGAGGCTGCAACGGGATCGGACGTCCGTCACGGCGCAATTCCCGCTGCTCGGTGTCGAGAACAAACTCGTCAAATAGATACTGCAAAACAATGCCTTCGGGGGTGCACGCGAGGCGGACATTCAACCGGTACGGCGGCCCGAAAGCAAGCACACCCTGCAAAATCAAGGAAACGATAAGAACAAATTAAGCTCGCGTTAAAGCGCGGCGTGGCGTCCCGTTCGATACTTCCAGCCGTATCCAGCCACTCACACAAGGTGCTCGTGTCATGCGCTTGGAAGAAAAGGCGCGGCGTCTCACCCGCGTGTTCTATGGGTTGTTGTTTCGCAAGATGTTTCAGTCGATCGCGGCAGCGGCCGTACCATTGTTCGACGGCAGGGCTTCAACCCGAAGCGATCCGTTGTTTTCCGTCGCCTCCACGAGTTTTCCCCGAAAAGAGGGCTGGTTTGGGCGCCTCCTTCAGGCGCTCCACCATTCGCGACGGCTGCAGGCAGAGCGCACCCGTCGACAGTATCGTCACCTGATCGACGACAGGTGGCACCAGTTTGCCTCGCGATCCGATATCGGAGGACATGACAATGTCGGTCAGTGAAAAGTCGTCCGAACGCAAGCTTCGGGTTTCGGCACCGAGCGAGAATGCGCTGCTGGCAACGATCGCCATCTGCTTCGTCATTGTGCACATCCTTGCAGCGACGATGCTGACTTCGACCCGCCAGAGCGATGCCGGGACAGCGCCCGAGCCAACCGGACTGTCGTCCACGGACTGATCGCCACGTCGTTATTCCCGGATTTTGCGAACCGAAAAGGGTTAGCTCATGGGCGACATTGCGTCGTTTTGCCTGCTCAGTATCGCTGTGTTTTGCGGCGCCTTCGTCTCGGGCCTCGCGGGTTTTGCCTTTTCGGCGGTGGCCGGCGCGATTCTGCTGCACGTTCTCCCACCACTGGAGGCGGTCCCGCTGATGATGGTCTGCAGCATCACCGTGCAGGCCACGGGTCTCTGGGCCCTGAGAAAGAGCATCCGCTGGAAACAGAGCTCCGCACTGGTCGTCGGCGGATTGCTTGGCGTTCCGATCGCCGTCTGGTTGCTGCAAGCCGCGGACGCGCGGATCTTCAGAGAGAGCTTTGGTCTCGCCGTCGCCTGCTATGCGGCCTACACGTTATTCCGGCCGGTGCTTTCTCATCGCCTGCAGATGAATGCGGGCCGCAATGCATTGATCGGTTTCGGCGAAGGCTTTGTCGGCGGGCTGACGGCAATGCCGGGAGCAATACCGACCATATGGTGTGACATCCACGGCGTGCCGAAAACCGAGCAGCGTGGAATGGTTCAACCCTTCATCGCCGCCATGCAGATATTCGCACTTGGTCTCATGCTGATCCGAGGAGATCTGTCGACAAGGGTCCTGGTTGACTTCGCCGTCAGCATCCCGGCACTTCTCGCAGGAACGGCGCTCGGGCTTTTCGTTTTTCGCTGCGTCGATGACGCGCTGTTCCGGCGAATTATTCTCAGCATCTTGCTGGTTTCCGGGCTGTTGCTGGTGTTGTAGCTGCGCCAGCCGCGCCTCCAGTCACAATGGCAGCCAGTTGCTGGCTTCTCGCCATGCATCGGCGGCCGGCAAAGTGCGGAACCGCGACTGCCGAACGCATGGCTCCGCCGACCCAGGTGAGGTAGGCTCGCGCAGTTGCGGTTGGGAGCCACGGACATGCCGATCAAAACGCTTCCTGTTCTTGCAATCTACGGCGATCTGGACCGTGCGCGCGACATCATGCGCGCCTGGCAGCCGCTCGACCATCTTTCCCCCGACGACGCCGAGATCGTCGTGAAGGCGATCGCCGAGGGCATCGCGCGTGGGCGCCGGCACGGGATCGAGATGGGGCAGTGTCATCTGGCGGCTTAAGCTACGCGCTGAGCATTCTGATATCGCCGGCACGTAAGGTGAGCACGCCGGTCAGGCCCCCTCTCCCCTTGCGGGAGAGGGTGGGGAGAGGGGTGGCCCCGGGCGAGATGATCGAATGCGCATCGCTGTCGCAACACCTATGACGTGTCTGGTTCAAGACTCTGCCGAGAGAGTCCGCCGTGTGGCACCCCTCTCCCCAACCCTCCCCCGCAAGGGGGGAGGGAGCCCTTCCGCCGGTGGCTCCCTCACCTAGGACGGGCGTTACACTTGGCGAGGTCGCGCCGCTAGCTCTGCTGCTTCACGGCCAAAATCGTCACCGAGCGCGTCTGGTGGCTCGGCGTCTGGAAATCGATCGTCTGACCGACTGAAAGCCCGATCAGCGCGGCGCCGACCGGCGTCAGCACCGAGATGCGCCGCAGCGCGATGTCGGCTTCGTGCGGGTACACCAGCACGACTTCCCTGACGTCGCCGGTCTCGTCGTCGCGGTAGCGCACGCGCGCGCCCATGCGGACCACGTCGGGCAGTTCGGAATCGTCGGCGACGACCCGGGCCCGGTCGGTCTCGCGCGCGAGGAACTGGGCCACGCGCGGAAACACCGCCATGCTGGAATCGGCCAGCGCGCTGAGGCGATGCGCCTCGCTCGCGGTGATCACGATCGGCGGCAATGCGGGAGCGGTAAAGTCGTTCTGAATGGTTCGGGTCATGTCGGATGATCTCTGCAGTTGATCGCGGGCGCGGCGACGCCGGCGCGCGGATGTCTCGCGCGATGCGTCGGGCCGAATGATTTGATGGTGTTATGAATTGACGACGACGAGAATCCGGACGGCGTGCGATCGCCGGCCGGCTAAGTGCCTGCGTGCAGACGTCCAGCGCGCAAACCGAGGCGCGCAATGCGGGTGTCGATGCTCAAGGTGTCGATCATGGCACCATCAACATAGCCGCTGGCGACGTCGCATCCATTGCGGCGAAAGCGCGCATGCGCCGTATCAGGGCTGGCCGATGCCGGTGAGGCCGAGCACCGCGCCGGCGGCGAGCGCGAGCAGCGGATGGATGGCAATAGAAGCTGCCGGTCGTGTGTTGACAAATAGGTCCGCTGAGAGGGGTGTCCCTTGGGAATGCTAGGTGGAGGTCGGCGAATAAGCTCCGTTCAACACTGGCAGACTGGCTTCCTCTAGTAGATGTATGTTCATCCACGTTCTTTCAACTTTGTTGAGTTCTTCCGTCTCCAACCAATGAAAGAAGAATGCAATTCCAAGGGTCGTAGTGTCCACCTTCGCGGGATTGTCCAGGTGCTCACCGATGCGACGCCTGAGATTGTTGGTCAATCCAATATAGAGGACTACGTTCTCGAACGTGGTTAGAACGTAGCAACCAGCCATGGTCGGAACGAAGCGCTCTCGTGATCTCTTGAACATTTGAAAATGGCTCGGAGGGGGAATAAGCCTTGAAATGTTCATAGCTCAATCGCGTTCGTAAGTGACGCCTTGTGGAGTGCCTTCGCCATTTCTTGCGAGACGACGTTGATCGCCCCTGCATTTAGAAAGCTAGCCTTATTGCCTTTTGACCACCAATCTGGGTGGCCAACCCCGGCGTAATCTCCTTCCACATTTTCGAAACAGGATGACAATAATTCCTCCATCGTCGAAACGGTGAAGCTCTTGCGATCAAGAAGTTTAGTGAAGAAGGGGATCGAGAACTTACAGAACAGCTCAACTCCATTGTACTTGTAAAGGACGCTTGCATTTCCATCGTCCAGCTGGGAGGCGATGGCTTTCCAATAATTGAGGAAGACCTTCTTCTCTCGTTCAAAATCGTTAAGGCTGGCGATCGGATTGTTTGCCGTGAGAACGTATTTCACTATCGCCTTTACAAAAGACCTTTGATTGATGGTCGCACCCTCGCCATCGGCGTTTGCCATGAGTATCTTACCCCTCCACGGCGATCCTTCTGCTTCATGTAGGTAATCAACCAAACGAATGGCCTTCTCGACCTCGCCTCGCTCCACGGTCTTGAGTATCCACTTTGGAAGACTAGGCATGTCTTCTAGTTCGAGAGCATCGCTAAGACGCGCAATGATTCTCTGCTCAACGGATTTGTCGACGCTCTTCTGAGTGGTGTTGACAATAAGAAAATGGCACATCTGAGCAATCTTGCTCAGGTTGACGGCAATGTTAACCGGTGTCTCGAACTCAAGGACACGCGCATCCTTTTGCGCGGCCATCTTTAGACCTTCAAGGCGGTGTTGACCGTCTACAACGCTGAACGGCCCGACTGTGTTGGTGTCGATCGCAATGGTGTTGTTCTGCTCGTCGAAATCGATGAGCTTATCCGTCGCGAGAAAAATCGAAGTCGGCAAAAACGCATCCTGACTGTCTTGGCCCTTCAGGATATAGTCGGCGAGCTTTTTAGCGCGAGCCACGTTCAGTAGACGCTGGTAGCCAGTGTCATCTGAATTCGGATCAAGTGTTTCGACGCTGTAAAAATCCTTTGCTATAAGATCTTTGACTTTAAGGGCCGTCGCAAAGAGCGTTAAGCCGCCCTGCCGAACTCGGGCGGCGGGAATAACAATACTGGGCAATAGCGTTTCTCCCAAATTGGATGGTCACTACAAGCTCTGGTTGCAGATAACCACGAGCTTGAATAATCCGCAATAACCAGAACCTCAAAATGAAGGAAGCAATTAGAAGGGCCTAACGATGGGACGGAAACCGGTGGGCCGCAGAGTGCGCTACAATGCCGAAGGCCGAGTGCGCTCTTCAGTCGCGTGTACTTGATGAATCTTACCGCCCTGTCATAGCGTCAGGGCTGGCCGATGCCGGTGAGGCCGAGCACCGCGCCGGCAGCGAGCGCGAGCAGCGGATGGATCCGGGTCGTGGTGGTGGCGATCGCGACCATGGCCGCGATCAGGATGGTGCCCCAGCTCGAGGTCGACGAATGGGTGATGACGATGGCGCTGGCGGTGACGAGGCCGGCGGTGACCGGAACCAGCCCGGCCTGCACCGTGCGGCGCCACGGCCGGTCCTTGAAGCGTTCCCAGAGCCGAAGCGCGAAGCCGGTGACGAGCGACGACGGCCCGAACTTGGCGAGCGAGGTCACCAGCACCCCCGAGAAGCCGGCGACATGCCAGCCGACCAGCGGGACCACCATCATGTTCGGCCCAGGCGCGGCCTGCGCCAGCGCGAACAGCGCGCCGAATTCCTGCGCGGTCATCCAGTGATGGATGTCGACCACCTGGCGCTGCATCTCCGGCAGGATGGTGTTGCCGCCACCGAACGCGAGCAGCGACAGCTCGGCGAAGATCAGGGCGAGCGTGACCAGGGTTGCGGTCATGACGCCTGCCTCGACCTGAGGACAATGCTGAGCGGCGCGAGCGTCAATAGCGTTGGCAGCAGCGGCAATCGGAACACCGCGATCGCGAGCACGCAGAGCGCGCCGATCACGAGGCCGAGCACATCGCGGCGTAACGGCCAAGCGATCTTGATCGCGGTCGAGATCAACAGCCCGGCTGCCGCGGCGGCGAGGCCACCGAACAGATGACGCACCACCGGGTCGTCGGCGAAGCGCCCATAGATCACACCAAGGCCGATCACGACCGCGGTCGGCACCGCGATCAGGCCGAGGATCGACGCGAACGCACCGGGGATGCCGCGAAACTTCAGCCCGACCGCCACCGACATGTTGATGATGTTGCCGCCGGGCAGGAACTGGCAGAGCCCGAGCAGGTCGGTGAACTCGGCGCTGGAGAGCCAGCCGCGCTTCTCCACCATCATGTGGCGCGCCAGCGGCAGCACGCCGCCGAAACCGGTCAGTCCGAGAATGAAGAAGCCCGTGAACAACTCGCCGACATCAGGTGTGTGACGCTTGGTGGTTTGCGCGGCGGGTATGGCGTCCATCGGCGGGGCGGCTCCGGTTCGTTCGTTGTTGAACTGACTTTAGTTGGCCGCGTGCCAAATATCCAATATATGGATACGGGAATTTGCATATCCATTGCATATGGATCGCCCGATGATCGAGCTGCGCCATCTCCGCTATGCCGTTGCGGTCGCCGACGAGGGCCACATCACCCGAGCCGCCGCGCGGCTCGGCATCCAGCAGCCGCCGCTGAGCCAGCAGATCCGCGCGCTGGAAACTGCGATCGGCGCGCCGCTGTTTCGCCGGCAGCCGCGCGGGGTGGAGCTGACCGCCGCCGGCCGCGCCTTCGTCGGCAAGGCGCGCGCGATCCTGCGCGATACCGAGCTCGCGGTGGAAGCCGCGCGCCGCGCGAGCCGCGGCCAGGAAGGCCAGCTTGCGATCGGCTTCACCTCGTCGGCCGCCTTCCATCCCTTCGTCACCGGCGTGATGCGCGAAATGCGCGAGCGCGCGCCGGCGATCACGTTGTCTCTGGAAGAGGCCTCGACTGGCGAGCTGATCGAAGCCGTCGAAGCCGACCGGCTCGATGCCGCATTCGTGCGCTCGCCGAGCGAGCGGCTGGAGAATCTCACGATCACGCATCTGCTCGACGAGGAGATGCTGGTCGCGTTGCCCGACCATCATCCGCGCGCCCGCAAGGACCCGCGCCGGCGGATTTCATTGGCCGCGCTGGCCGACGAGCCGCTGATCCTCTACCGCCGTCCGACCGGGCCCGGCCTCTACGACAGCATCATCGCCGCCTGCCGCGCGGCGGGCTTCAGCCCGAAAGTGGCGCAGGAGGCGACGCGGATGGTGTCGACGCTGAGCCTCGTCGCGGCCGGGCTTGGGATTTCGATCGTGCCGGAATCGATGGCGCGGCTCGAGACCGCAGGCGTGTCCTATCTCCGTCTCGACCGCGCCACGGGCCTGGTCGCGCCGCTCGCGCTGGCGCGCAAGAAGGGCCCCGCCGGCGGCACGCTCGGCCGCCTGCTCGGAATCGTGACGCGGCGGGTGAAGGACCGTGCCGCCGTTTGAGGCAGTGTCGCGCGACGTAGCCGCGCGTCAACGCAGACCCCGCGGATGGCGTGGAATGTGGGGAGTTTGGCGAACATTCGCGTCAGGGCGCGGCTAGATAGCTCCCATCGAACTCCGATGCCGGCGCGTCGATCGCAACAGCTCAGTTGCGTCCGGCGGCCTCGGGTTCAATCACCACAGTGAAAGGCAGTTCAATGGCACGTTTTCCTGTCCATACGCTCGACTCCGCCCCCGAACCTTCGAAGGCGGCCCTGCGTGACGTCGAGGCGCGGTTTGGCATGATCCCGAACCTTGCGGCGACGATGGCGACGTCGCCGGTGCTGATCCAGAGCTTCATCGGCATCTTCGACAAGGTTCACGGCGGCAGCTTCACCGAGCAGCAGATCCAGACCGTGCTGCTCACCGATGCGGTGACCAATGGTTGCACCTGGGCGGTCGCACTGCATTCCGCGCTCGGCCTGCAGGCCGGCCTCGATCCTGAAGATGTCGATGCGATGCGTGCCGGCCGCTCGCCTGCCGACAAGACTCTCGGCGCGCTCTCGACGCTGGCGAGGTCGTTGATCGAAAAGCGCGGGCGGCTCGACGACGAGGAGATCGAACGATTCCTGGCGGCCGGGTTCTACAAGGACCTCGTGCTTGAAGTGATCACCATTGTGGCGGCATCGACCATCACCAACTACACCGGCAGCGTGACCAATCCGCCGCTGGAGCCGGCCTTGCAGGACCATGCCTGGAAGGGTTGAGTGTCAAACACTGCGCGCCGGCCATGGGCCGGCGTGCGCCTCCGTTCTAGAGCATAATGATTTTTGGTTGAATCGGTCTTACCCCCAGACGCGCTTCGCCTCTCCCGCTTGCGGGGGGAGGCCGCCGCGCATGGCGCGGCGGGTGGGGGCTCTCTCCAGCATGGGATGCGCGGTGATACCCCCACCCCAACCCTCCCCCGCAAGCGGGAGAGGGAGGGCAGCGTCTTCGCGTCGCCAGTTCAACCAAACTTCATCATGCCTTAGCGCGCAAATCTGGCGCGGTAATCCTGCGGTGTGGTCGACAGCACGCGCAGGAAGCTGCGGCGCATCGTCTCCTCCGATCCAAAGCCGCAGCGCTGCGAGATTCGCTTGATCGGCAGGCGCGTCTCCGAGAGCAGATGCCGGGCGCCCTCGACTCGCAATCGCTCGATCGCGCGTGCCGGCGTCAACCCGGTTGCATCGGCGTAGTGCCGGCTGAAGCTGCGCTCGCTCATGCCGGCCTGTTTCGCCAGCGTCGAAAGCGAGAGGTCGTCGGCCAGATGGCCGCTGATCCAGTCATGCAGCGCGCCGAACCTGTCGTCAGTCGTTTGCAGCGACAGGATTTCGCTGAACTGCGCCTGTCCGCCCGGCCGCTTGAAGAACACCACGAGATAGCGGGCAACGGCAAGCGCCGCCGCGCGGCCGAGGTCTTCCTCCAACAGTGCCAGCGCGAGATCGATGCCGGACGTGACGCCGGCCGACGTCCAGAACGATCCGTCGCGCACGAAGATCGGATCGGACTCGACACGAATATCGGGAAAGCGCTCGGCGAGCTCCGAACAGAATTGCCAGTGGGTCGCGGCACGACGGCCATCGAGAACGCCCGATGCCGCGAGCAGGAACGCGCCGGTGCAGACCGATGCGGTGCGGCGTGCTTGCCCGGCGCGTCCGCGTACCCAGTCCACCAAAGCGCGATCGGCGGCCGCTGCATTGACGCCGTCGCCGCCCGGAATCACCAGCGTGTCGACCGCTGTGCTGACGGCGGGCAGCGGGTGCACCGCGAGCCCGACACCGGCCGATGCTTCGATCGTGGGCCCGTCCTTGGCGACGACGCGGACCTCATAAGGCTCGGCATTGCCTGCCCTGGCCGCCAGCGCGTTGGCGGAAGCGAACACCTGCAACGGCCCGGTGACGTCGAGCAATTGCACCGCCGGATAAGCCAGCACTTCGATCAGGCGGCGGCTGTTTGGCGAGAAACGTGGGCTGGTTGGCGTCATCGCTGAAGCGTGCCGCGCTAGATTCGCTTTGTCCATAGTGCAGGGAAAGTTCACGCGAAGTTTGAGGGAAGTTCGATGATTGCTCACGATGTCCACTTGCGGATCGGATCACTGCTGTTCGAAGGCGTCGATCAAATCGATTTGACCGGGCCGTTCGAGGTGCTGTCGCGGATTCCGAATTCGACCTACCGCATCTACGGCAAGACCGCCGAGCCCGTCCGCGACATCAAGGGATTGCGGCTGACACCGGATGCGACGCTGGCCGAAGCGCCGCCGCTCGATGTGCTGCATGTGCCGGGCGGCTTCGGTCAGCAAGCCCTGATGGAGGACGCGGAAGTGCTCGGCTGGATCAGCCGGCAGGCGGCAGGCGCATGCCGCATCTTCTCGGTTTGCACGGGCGCGCTGATCTGCGGAGCGGCCGGCCTTCTGAAGGGGCGCAGGGCGACGACGCATTGGGCGTCGTTTCATCTGCTGCCGTTCTTCGGCGCGACGCCCGTGAACCAGCGCGTGGTGGTGGACGGAAGCTTTGTGTTTGCCGCCGGAGTCACGGCAGGCATCGATGGCGCATTGCGGCTCGCGGCTGAATTGCGCGGCGACGATGCCGCGCGCGCGATCCAGCTCTATATGGTGTATGCGCCGGAGCCGCCGTTCGACAGCGGCACGCCGGAGACCGCGCCGCCCGAGATCCTGCAGCAGTCGCGCGAGGCCGTACGCGCGATCACGGCGCAGCGGGAGGAGACCGCACGCCGCGTGGCCGCCAGGCTGGGCGTCGTCGTGGGAGCTTGAGCACCGCCTTTCAGGTGCGCTCTAATTCCCCGGCTCGAAGCTGCAGTCGGCGCCGCCGCCGGCCTTGTTCTTGATCACAGCGGGATCGAGCGTGCAGGACAATTTCGATAGCGCTTCGTAGATCGTTCCGGCGGCTCCGTCGCCGGGAACGCCGGCCAGCGCCACGGTCGCGTAGATCGCGTTGGCTTCGCGGCCCTTCACGGTGTGGGTCCTGCTGCCGAAGGTCAGCGCGCAGGAGCGCGAGGTGATGTCGACATTGCTGGCGCGGCAGACGACCTTGTCGGCGGTGACGGTGATCTTCCTGGTAACGCGGACGTTGCTGTCGCCGCCAAAGAACGCGGCGACGGCCTTCTTCTCCCTGGCCGGCAGCGAGGAATAGGGCGCCACCACGCCGGCAAGCGCCAGCGCGACCGAGCCGGAGGTGGTTGCGGGCGCGGCCCATGCGGCGGACGAGGTCAGCGACAATGAACATGCGAGGATCGTCCAGCGGCCCAGTCTCATTCCAAGCCTCATTCCCGTCTCCTGTATCTGCGCTTTTCGCGGCGCGGAATGGCTAGCACGCCTTGCGGCCTCGATGGGTGATGCCGTTCACATGCCATTCTGCAAGTTCACGTGAGCGCGCTGCGCGCACAGGGCAGGGCGGCCCCGCGTGGACCCGCTTGCACGATCGCGCCATCGGCGTCACAGTCCGGTCCGCGGCAGCGATGCCGCCAACAACGAAGACAAAGACAATTCGAGGAGCGCCATGGCGGCCACGCGCATCGACTGCGACATCCATCCCGCGGTGGGGGGAACGCGCACCACGCTGCTGCCTTATCTGAGCGATCATTGGAAGGAACAGGTGGTCAGCCGTGCCATCGACGGCCTCGACCTCAATTCCTATCCGCCGTCGATGCCGCTGTCCGGCCGTGCCGACTGGCGGCCGGCCGACGGCCGCAAGCCCGGCAGCGATCTCGCCATGGTGCAGCGCGGCGCGTTCGATCAGCTCGGCGCCAGCCACGCGATCTGCAATGTCGTCTATGGCGCGCAGGCGGTGTTCGATCCCTACATGGCGGCGGACTTCTGCAAGGCGATCAACGACTGGATCGCGGCCGAGTGGCTTGCCAGGGACACGCGGCTGCGCGCTTCGATCGTGGTGCCGATCCAGGCGCCGGATCTTGCGGTCGAGGAGATCGAGCGCCGCGCCGGCGATAACAGGTTTGTCTCGGTGCTGGTGCCCTCGCAAGGCGAGATGCTGCTCGGGCGGCGGCACTACTGGCCGATCTATCAGGCCGCGGAGAAGTATAGACTGCCGATCGCGATCCACGCCGGCAGCGCCTACCGCGGCGCGCCGAGCTCGATCGGCTGGCCGTCCTATCGCTACGAATATTATCTGGCCGAAGCGCAGGCGTTCCAGGCGCAGACATTGAGCCTGATCTATGAGGGCGTGTTCGGGAAGTATCCGGGCTTGACGGTCGTGCTGATGGAGTCGGGGGTGAGCTGGCTGCCCGCCTTCATGTGGCGCGCCAACAAGACCTGGCGCGGCGTGCGTGTCGAGGTGCCGTGGGTGGAGCGCGAGCCGGCCGCGATCATCCGCGACCATTTCCGTGTCACCATGCAGCCGTTCGATGCGCCGATGGATGCAACCGGCGTCGCAGATATCATCGACCAGATCGGCTCCGACAAGATGTTCCTGTTCGCGTCGGACTATCCGCACTGGCAGTTCGATGGTGACGATCCGGTCCCGCCGTATTTGCCTGACGGCATCATCAGGCGGATGTGCGAAGATAATCCCTTGGAAACCTTTCCGCGTCTCAAACTCGACTCCTAAGAGGAGGATCGCATGAGTGACGTCATCGACCGCCCGATGCTCGACCAGGAGATCACCGCGGCGACGCGGCTCAAGATCATCGATTGCGACATCCATCCGAGCATTCATGCGCACAGCGACCTCTACGAGTTCCTGCCAAATCGCTGGCAGCAGCATCTGAAGGAATATGGCAGCCATCTGCGCACGCCCTATATCGGCACCACGCCGTATCCGCGCTCCTCGCCGCTGATCGCGCGGCGCGATGCGTGGCCGCCGACCGGCGGCGTGCCCGGCTCCGATCTCGACTTCATGCGCAAGCAGCATCTCGATCCGTTCGATGTCGAGTTCGGGATTCTGCAGGTGCTCGACCTCTTCATCTTCTCGCAGCAGAATCTGGAATTCGGCGCCGCGATCCAGCGCGCCATCAACGACTGGCAGCTCGCGTTCTGGGCGCATCGCGATCCGCGCCTGAAGGCCTCGATCCTGGTCGGGCAGGACGGCTCCGACCTCGGCCTCGCCGAGATCGACCGTTGCGCCAAAACCGGCGAATACATCCAGATCAACGTCTCGCCGCGCGCCAACGAGCCGCTCGGCCGGCGCCGCTACTGGCCGATCTATGAGCGCGCGCAAGAGCTCGATCTGCCGCTCGGCATTCATGTCGGCGGCTATGGCGGGCATGCGCCGACCGGCGGCGGCTGGCCGTCCTATTACTGCGAGGAGCATCAGTCGAACGCGCATACGGTCGCCTCGAACCTCACGAGCCTTGTGCTGGAAGGCGTTCCCGAGCGCTTCCCGAAGCTGAAGATCGTGTTCATCGAGGGCGGCTTCGGATGGATCCCGGCGACGATGTGGCGGATGGATCAGCATTTCGAGCGCTTCCGCAGCGAGGTGCCGCATCTGAAGCGCAAGCCGAGCGAATATGTGAAGCAGCATTTCTGGTTCACGACCCAGCCGATCGACGAGCCGGATGAAGCCAAGCACCTGCGCCAGCTGATCGAATGGGTCGGGATCGACCGGCTGCTGTTCTCGTCGGACTATCCGCACTGGGACTATGACGACGCGCGCTTCGCGTTCAAGACGCCGCTGAGCGACGCCGAGCGGCGCAAGATCTTCAACAGCAACGCCCGCGCGGTCTACAAGTTCTGAGTGTGATGAGATTGGATCGAGCAGCAACCGCGACGGAACTGCGCTCCCTCTCCCGCTTGCGGGGGAGGGCAGGGGTGGGGGTGTCGCCGCTCGCGACACTCTTCGCGTGGAGAGAACCCCCACCCGTATCGCATCTGACGATGCGATACGACCTAAGAGCGAGCTTCGCTCGTCTCGACCCCCGCAAGCGGGAGAGGTGCAGGGAGTCTGTTGCGAGACCGTTTCAACCTGACCTCATCCTGCACTAGGATTCCGATGGCCCGTCACATCGTCGCGCGCACCACTGAGATTCCTGCCGGCGGCAACAAGGTGTTCGGCCTCGAGGGCCGCGACATCGTCGTGTTCCACGTCAATGGCGAGTTCTTCGCGCTGCTCAATCGCTGTCCGCATGAAGGTGCGCCGCTGGAGAAGGCGGCCTGCGTGGCGCGCCTGACCTCGCCGGAGCCCGGCGTCTATCAGCGCGACCGTATCGGCGAGATGCTGCGCTGTCCGTGGCACGGCTGGGAATTCGACATGCGCAACGGCCAATCCTGGTTCGACCCCAAGCGGTTCAGGATCCGCGCCTATCCGGTCGCGGTCGAGAGCGGCGCCGACTTGCAGAAGGGGCCGTATGTCGCCGAGACGTTTCCGGTGCACATCGAAGACAATTACGTGATCGTCGAGGTGTGAAGGCCGCGGCGTAAAATCCGTCATGCCGAGGCAAGCCCTGCCATGACGGTACATAGTGTTATTGCAATGTTCGCAATAATGAAGTTCCGTCAGCAGCAATTATAATATCCACTGCAATGGGCCACCTTGAAGTCGCGGACGGGATAACCCCGTCCACGACATCAGGAACGGCACCATGAAGCTCTATCACTTTGCTCTCTCCGGCCACGCACACCGCGCCCGCCTGTTCATGTCCCTGCTGGGCATTCCGCACGAGGTGGTCGACGTCGACCTCAGGTCCGCGGCGCAGAAGACGCCGGAATTCCTCGCGCTCAATCCGTTCGGCCAGGTGCCGGTGCTCGACGACGACGGCACCATTATTGCCGATTCCAACGCGATCTTGGTCTATCTCGCGACCAAGCTCGGCCGCACCGACTGGCTGCCGCAGGATGCGAAGGGCGCGGCCATGGTGCAGCGCTGGCTGTCGGTTGCCGCCGGCGATCTCGCATTCGGGCCCGCCGCGGCGCGGCTGATCACGGTGTTCGGCGCGAAGTTCAATCCGGACGACGTGATCGCGCGCGCTCACGTCCTGCTGAAGCGGCTCGAAGCCCATCTTGCCGATCGCGACTGGCTGGTCGGCGCGCAGCCGACGATCGCGGACGTCGCGCTCTACAGCTATCTGTCGAGCGCGCCCGAGGGCAACGTCGATCTCTCCGCCTATCCGCGCGTCAACGCGTTCCTGCGCCGGGTCGAGGCGCTGCCGGGCTTCGTGCCCTTTGCCAAGACGCGCGCCGGTCTAGCGGCTGCTGCATGACAGGTCGATCGGGCGTGCCCGCGGGCGCGCCCGTCCAACCCCGCAAGGGAGGACGATGCGATGAGCGACAGGCGAACCAAGAGCAAGCTCGCGACCTGGCATGCCGGCGAGATGGCGATCCAGCAGAAAGTTGGCGTCGCCGAGAAGATGGCGGCGGTCGGCCAGCGCGCGGTGCGAGACTTCATGCCCGACCAACATCGCGATTTCTTCGCGCAGATTCCCTTCATCGTGGTCGGCAGCGTCGACCGGCGCGGCGACGCGTGGGCCTCGTTGCTGGCCGGCCGGCCCGGCTTCATCGCCTCGCCGACGCCGCGCAGCCTCGCAATCGATGCGCGGCCTGACGCCAGCGATCCCGTCAGCGAGGGCATGCGCGAGGGCGATGCGATCGGATTGCTCGGAATCGAATTGCACACGCGGCGTCGCAACCGTGCGAACGGGCTGCTTCGTGCATCGTCGGGCAAGGCGCTCAGCCTCGAACTCGACCAGAGTTTTGGCAATTGTCCGCAATATATCCAGCTGCGCGATTTCGCCTTTGTGCGCGAGCCGGCCGCAGCATTCACCGGAGAGGTCGAGCAGGGCATGAGGCTCGACCAGGCCGCGCGCGACACGATCGCGGCAGCGGATACGTTCTTCGTGGCGTCCTATGCCGAGCGCGAGGACCGTCGCCAGGTCGATGTTTCGCATCGCGGCGGCAAGGCCGGTTTCGTTCGCGTCGCCGCCGACGGCACGCTGACGATCCCCGATTTCGCCGGCAATCTGTTCTTCAACACGCTCGGCAACATCCTCGTCAACGGCAAGGCCGGGCTGGTGTTCGTCGATTTCGAAACCGGCGACATGCTGCAGCTGACCGGCGATGCCGAGGTGATCCTGGACTCGCCGGAGATCGCGGCGTTCCAGGGCGCCGAACGGCTCTGGAGCTTCCGTGCCCGCCGCGTGGTGCGCAGGCGCGGCGCGCTGCCGCTGCGTTGGGCGTTCCGGGCCGAAGGCTGGTCGCCGAATGCACTGATGACCGGCGACTGGGCGCAGGCCGCCGACCGGCTCCGCGCGGCCGAGCGCGCAACGAACTGGCGCCCGTTCAAGGTCACTGAGATCGTCGACGAGAGCCGTTCGATCCGCTCGTTTCATCTGCAGCCGGACGATGGCGCAGGGCTGCTGCCGCATCAGGCCGGACAGCATCTGCCGATCCGCCTCGCATTGCCCGGCTCCGACAAGCCGGTCATTCGCACCTACACGCTGTCGGTCGCGCCGTCGGACGAGATGTACCGGATCAGCGTGAAGCGCGACGGCCTGGTGTCGCAGCATCTCCACGACACGATCCATGTCGGCGACATCATCGAGGCACGGGCGCCGAGCGGCGGCTTCACGATCGATGCACGCGAGAAGCGCCCCGTGGTGCTGCTTGCCGGCGGCGTCGGCATCACGCCGATGCTCGCGATGCTGCGCCACGTGGTCTACGAAGGGCTGCGCACCCGCGGCATTCGGCCGACCTTCCTGTTCCAGGCCGCGCATGCCAGGGCCGAGCGCGCGTTCGGCGACGAGTTGCAGCAATTGGTCGATGCCGCCGGCGGCGCGGTCCGGATCATCCGCGTCCTCGGTGACGTCGATGGCGCCGAGCAAGGCATGGACTACGACGCCGCGGGGCGGATCGACATGGCGCTGCTGTCGCGCGTCCTGCCGTTCAACGACTACGATTTCTATCTGTGCGGGCCGCCGCAGTTCACCCAATCGCTCTATGACGCCCTGCGCGGCTACAACATTGCCGACGGCAGGATTCACGCCGAGGCGTTCGGTCCATCGTCGCTGCTGCGGAAGCCGGACGTGGCCACGACAGTGCCGCCGCGCCGGCCGGCTGCGACCACGCCGGTTGCGGTCGCCTTCACCGCATCGATGAAGGAAGCGCGCTGGACGCCGGAGTCGGGAACGCTGCTCGAACTCGCGGAGGAGCGCGGCCTCAGCCCGGCCTTCAGTTGCCGGGAAGGCAATTGCGGAAGCTGTCGAACCCGATTGCTGGCAGGCGCCGTGACCTATCTGAAGGAGCCGACCGCCGAGGTGGCTGACGACGAGGTGCTGATCTGCTGCGCCGTGCCGGCGAAGCCGGATGGCGACGACGAGGGGCGGGTGCAGCTGGATCTCTGATCAGCGGCGTTCGCGGACGCGCGCTTCGTCGCGGCGCGCTCGTGGTTCGCCCGAGGCATGATGAGATGAGGTTGAATAACAATCGCGAGGCGGTCCGCCCCCTCTCCCGCTCGCGGGGGAGGGCTGGGGTGGGGGCTCTCTCCACGGGTCACGCTGCGGAGAGAACCCCCACCCGCATCGCATCTTCGATGCGATGCGACCTCCCCCGCAAGCGGGAGAGGTGTAGTCAGTGCCTGACGAGATCGATTACACCTAACTTCATCACGTTCAGCCCATGCTGCCCGGCATGAAGCAGCGCGGCCGCGGGTGGCCATCGAGGTAATACGGCCAGACCATGGTGCGGCCGGCGCGGTTCGGTCCGGCGACGACGGCGTCCTCGGGAACGTCGACCCACTCACCCTCGAGGCGGACGCGATAGTGGCCGTCCTTGGTGTCCCAATCGGCATCGTCGACACGCTGCGCGTCGCTGCCGTCGCAGCAGGGTCCCTTGCCGCTGTGCAGGCTCTCATACCAGCCGTTCAACTCGGGATGCTGGTGATCATGGGCTTGCACCGGGCCGATCGCCGGCAGCGCCAGCAAGCCGGTGATGGCAAAAAGCGTCGCACGCCAAAACGGTTTGTTCATCTGATCCCCAGATCCGGAAAGGCCCAGCAGCCAATCCGGACATGGTCATCACCCGCGCGACATCAATAACATGACGATCGTCATATAGTAACATTCATGCGAGGCACTGTGTGCCGCCGGGCCGGGTGCCGGCAAAGTCAGGCGAGCAGGCCCATCACCTGGTCGATCACGGCCTTCACCCGTTTCGGATCCGGCCTTTGATGCGCGAGCGCCAGCAGCCCGGCATGCACCACCATGATGGTGTGCGCGGTCGTGTCGGGGTCAAAGCCCTTGCTGAACTCGGCGCGGTCGGCGCACAGCCGCGCGCGCAACAGCTCTTCGAGCCGCCGGTTGTAGCGTTCGATGCTCTTGCGAAACCCGGCCTGATCGAGCGAGCCGTCGGTCGCGGAATTGATCGACAGGCAGCCGCGCTGTCCCTTCTCGCCCGAGCAGTAGGGGATGAAGCCGGTCAGCCACTGCCTGATGGCTTCTCGCCCCGGCCCCGGCTGCGCCAGCACGCGCTCGGCCCAGCCCAGAATGCCGTCGTGATAGCGGTCCAGCACCTTGAGGAACAACGCGTTCTTGTCGCCGAACGCCGCGTAGAGGCTGGGCTTCGCGACGCCGCTCGCCGCGGTGATCTCGTCGAGCGAGGTCGCCTGAAAGCCCTTCTGCCAGAACACCTGACGGGCGATTTCCAGAACGTCGTCCGGATCGAAGCTGCGCGGCCTTGCCATATCGTCCTTTTATGTACTCCCGCGTCGGATGTGAAGCCTTCACCTTGCCGTGAAGGCGATTCGGACCATTGACGTCGTCGACATTCTATACTTACTGGTACATAACGAAATCGGGAGATCGTGCCATGAAGGCTGTTCAGGTCGTTGCATTCGGACGTGCTCAGGATGTGGTCAAGCTCAGCGAGGTGGCCGACGTCGGCAGCCCCGGTCCCAATGAGGTCGTGGTCGCGGTGGAAGCCGCGCCGATCAACAACTCGGATTTCATGATCATCGCCGGGCGCTACGGCTATCTGCCGACGCCACCGGCGACGCTCGGGATCGAGGGCGTCGGGCGCGTGGTCGCCGCGGGATCGCAGGTCAAGAACCTGAAGGAGGGCGACCGCACGTTGATCCCGTTCACGGTCCCGACATGGACCGAACGCGTCAAGTTCACGGCGTCGTGGCAGCGGCCGTTGCCCGAGAAGGCGGACGTCCAGCAACTCTCGATGATCGGGGTCAATCCGGCGACCGCCTATCTACTCCTGACCGATTTCGTGAAGATCCCGCACGGCGGCTGGGTGATCCAGAATGGTGCCAATTCGGCGACGGCGCGGGCGGTGATCGCGGTTGCCAAGTCGCTCGGTCTCAAGACGGTCAACGTGGTCCGGCGCGAGGAGGTCGTCGACGAGGTCAAGTCGGTCGGCGGCGATGTCGTGCTGGTCGACGGGCCGGATCTCGCCAAACGTGTCGCCAAGGAGACCGGCGGCGCGCCGATCCTATTGGCGCTCGACGTCGTCGGCGGCGCGTCCGCCTTGAACCTGATGAACTGCCTGGCGCCGAAGGCGGTGCTCGTCATCTACAGCGCGATGAGCGGACAGCCGTTCTCCGGCTCGGCCTTGAGCGTGATCTTCAATGAAGTGTCGGTGCGCGGCTTCTGGCTCGGCCATTGGGGCAAGACTGCAACCGATGAAGCCTTGGCCAGGATGTACGGCCATCTCGTGCCGATGGTCGCATCCGGCGCGATCAGCGCGCCGGTGGTGGGGAGCTATGGCCTCGAAGGATTCCCGGAAGCCATCGCCAAGGCGGCAGCATTCAGGGGCAAGGTCATCTTCACGCCGAACTAGGCTGTGTATCCGGACAGCCGGTGGCGTGACACGGCAATGCCATGTCCGCCGCCGGATCGCGACAGGCAGCTAGACGATGGTCGTGAGCACGAATGCGTGCCACGCGCCCCAGTCGATGCCGTCGAACGCACGCACATACATCGGCTCGGTGCCGATGGCGGCGCCACCGCGGACCCAGACGTCATCGACGGCCGCGGCGCTGACGTCGATGACGGTGCTGGCTGCCCAATGCGAATTCGCGGAGGTCCAGAAGTAGCCGCTGTCGGCGGTGTTGCCGCCGTCGAAGAACTGATACTCGGTCGCGGGATTTCCGTCGACGTCAGAGTAGGACAACAGGTTGCTGACCTGGCTCCACTCGTTGATGTGCAAGGTCTGATCGTTGATCGAGGCGACGGGCGCATGGTTTGGCAGCGAAGTCAGGGTAAAGCTGTCCCAATTGCTCCAGGCGGTACCGTCGAAGGCCCGCGCATACATGGTTTCGGAACCGCCGGCGGTGCCGCCTCGCACCCAGACATTGGCCAGATCGGACGCTGCAACGTCGATGGGGGTGCTGGCTGCCCAGTGTGAATTGTCGGGCGTCCAGAAATAGGCGCTGTTCGCGGCCCCGCCGCCGTCCCAGAACTGGTATTTGGTGATCGCATCGCCGTCGGCGTCGGATGCCGTCGTCCAGTTGACGAGCTGCGCCCACTGCGCGGCGTTCAGCGTATGATCGCTGATCGCAACCGTCGGGGCCGTGTTCGTGGACGTCAGGTTAAAGCTGTCCCAATTGCCCCAGGCGGTGCCGTCGAACGCCCTGACCCACATGGTCTCGGAGCCGGTCGCCGAGCCACCCTGAATCCAGAGATTATCCAGATCGGACGCCGAAACGTCGATCACCGTGTTGGCTGCCCAGTGCGCATTGGCCGGCGTCCAGAAGTAGGCGCTGGTCGCGGCGCTGCCGCTGTCCCAGAACTGATACTTCGTGATCGCATCGCCCTCGGCATCGCTGGTGCTGAGCCAGGCTTCGGGTTTGACCCATTGATTGACGTGCACCGACTGGTCGTTGATGGTCGCAACCGGCGGTGTGTTGACGGTCGACGTCAGCGTGAAACTGTCCCAATTGCTCCACGCGGTGCCGTCGAACCCCCGGACCCACATCGTCTCGGAACCGGTCGCCGAGCCGCCCTGGATCCAGACATTGGCGAGATCAGCGGCCGAAACGTCGATCGTGGTGTTGGCATCCCAGTGGGAATTGGTCGGCGTCCAGAAATAGGCGCTGGTCGCGGCCGAGCCGCTGTCCCAGAACTGGTAATTCGTGATCGCATCGTTGTCGGCATCCGACGTCGTCAACCAGTTGCCGACGGTCACCCACTGGCCCAAGTGCACGGAATGATCGCTGGCCGTCACGACGGGTACCGAATTCGTCGACGTCAGCGTGAAGGAATCCCAGTTGCTCCAGTCCGTTCCGTCGAACGCCCTGACCCACATGGTCTCGGAGCCGGTCGCGGAGCCGCCCTGGATCCAGACATTGGCGAGGTCAGCGGCCGAAACGTCGATCGTCGTGTTGGCGGCCCAGTGCGAATTGGTCGGAGTCCAGAAATGCGCGCTGGTGGCGGCCGTGCCGCTGTCCCAGAACTGGTACTTGGTCGCGGCGTCGCCGTTGGCGTCGGAGTAGCTCAGCCAGTTCGTGACCTGCGCCCATGTGTTGGTGTGCAGCTGCTGGTCGTTGATCGTGGCGACGGGAGGCGTGTTTGGAATCGTCGTGAAGGTGAACGAGGTCCAGGTGCTCCAGTCCGTCCCGTCGAAGGCCCGTGCCCAGATCGTCTCGGTGCCGCCGATCGAACCGGCACGCAGCCACACATCGGAGAGGTCAGACGCTGCAACATCGATGACGGTGTTGGCAGCCCAATGGCTATTGCTGGAGGTCCAGAAATAGCCGCTGGTCGCAGCAGTACCACTGTCGAAGAACTCAAAGCTCTGCGCGGGATTGCCGTCGGCGTCGAAGTAAGTCAGCCATGGCTGCATTTGCTGCCACTGATTGTACAACAGGCTGTGGTTACCGATCGTGACGACCGGTGCGGTATTGGCCATGGTTTGCGTCCTCGTGGTGCGCCGGTCGAAGCCGGCTAATGTCCAAGGTGCAAGGCAATCAACGTTACAATCAACTTTGCGCTCGCGAAGCGGGCTGGTCCTGGTCCAGCGTTATTCGGCTGAGAGCAGCGCGTCAAAAATGCAGGCAGTATCAAGATCACGTTCGCAGAATATGCGCGCGGCATCTATGACGGGCGTCACACCCGCTGGCCAAACGAACTGCGGCAAAATGTCCTAGACCTCGCTTTGAACCACCTCACATCGAGGGGCTCCGTTCATGCAGTTCGCGACAGACCATCGACCGCGAACCGATCAATCGCGAGACGATGATCGCGACGCGCCAACCTACCCGCACGAGAACGATGTCCGGTGCGGGCAGAGGCTTGGCGTTCACGCGTGCTCCCCCGCCCGCTGCGGCAGGAGGAAGACCAGGGCGGCGATCGCAACAGCGAGAGCGAGCGACGCCGTGTAGCGACTGAGCGCAAGGCCGCCGTGATCGAGCGGCTTGTCGAGGAAATCGCCGACAGTCGCGCCGAGCGGCCTGGTCATGACGAACGCGATCCAGAACAGCACCGTGCGCGACACCCTGGTCCAGAGATAGGCGGCGGCAACGATGGCGATGCCGGCGGCGAACACGATGGCGCCGCCACCATAGCCGAGGCCGGTGGAGTCGGCCATCCAGTCGCCGAGCGCGGTGCCCAGCGTCTGCGAGAACAGGATCGTGATCCAGTAGAAGGTTTCGGCCGCCTTGTTGTCGATCGACGCGATCGAGACCGTTCCCATGGTACGATGCCATGCGGCAAGGGACACAACGAGCAGTCCGGCGAGCAGCGATGAGCCGCCGAGATATCCGATCCCCAGCGAGCGGTCGACGAAATCGGCAAAGGTCGTGCCGACGGTCGTCGTCGCGATGATCACCGTCCAGTAGAGAGCGGGGTGAAAGCGCCTCGCCGCCATCTGCGCTGCGACGGCAACAGCGAAGATCACCGCGAAGATCGCGGTGCCGACGAGGTAGCCGAGATTCATCGACATCGTGACGGCGTCGCCGCCGGTCTCGCCGAGCGTCGTGGCGAGAATCTTGATGACCCAGAAGCCGAGCGTGACGGCGGGGATTTTTCCCGCGCGGTCGTCCGCGGCGGTGTCGTGCAACAATAATTCCATGGGTTCTTCACTCCGGGAGGCCGGGTCGCCGGCGGACGATGCCGCCGGCGGGTGGTCGAAATGCTGGATGGAGAGATCAGGCCTTCATCGAGTCCATGATCGACAGCAACTCGGCGAGCGCCTTCTTGCATTTGGCGGCATCCGGATTGGCCTCACGCACGGCCTCGAGCGCGCGATCGATCGCCTTGTCGACCGTGTGCCAGTCCGCGGCCGCGCGCGGCTTCAATCCGGCTTCCGCTTCGTCCCATTTGGTCTCGAGATCCTTGATCCCCGTTTTGGCGCCGACGAGGTCGCCCTTGTCGACCAGTGCCGCGACGTCGGCGGCGATGCTGCGGAACGCCGCCAGGTCGCCGAGCCTGGCGGCAGCCGTCTGCGTGTGCGGCAGCAGCCTGAGGCCGGCGTTGGCATCGGGGAGCGGCTGGATGACTGCGAGCGCAACAATCGCCGTCGCAAGGCCGAGTGTCGTCTTGTTCATGGTGGTTCTCCTTTGTGGGGGGCTTCGATTGGTGTCCGTCGAGGCGCATGCCGAATTCACGCGCCGGGTGACGCCTCGGGCTTTCCGCCGGCGTCGCCTTCGAACGACCGCCAAGCGACCAGCGCGACGATCACCGTCAGGAAGGCGAGGCTGGTGTAGATCGTGCCGAAGCCGAGGCCGCCATACTCACGGGCCTGGGACAAGAGGTCGCCGAACGATGCTCCGAGCGGACGCGTCAGGATGTAGGCGAGCCAGAAGGTCAGCACCCCATTGGCGCCGAGTGCGTAAGCCGCCGCGATCGCCGCGATCAGTGCCGCGAACGCGACCACCCCGACGTTGAAGCCAAGGCCCAGCGCCTCGGTCGCAAGATCGCCCGCAGCGGTGCCGAGCGCGAATGTGAACAGGATCGCGGCCCAGTAGAACAGTTCGCGCCGTTGGGTCACGATGCTGTGGATTGACAGCGTCCGCTCGACCGAAAACCAGATCGCGAAGGTCGCGGCCAAAGCGATCG